>NZ_JBBKBH010000001.1:0-1127565 GCF_037890115.1 Dorea sp. ICN-14282
ATATATATAATAGGAAACAACTGGTAATTTCCAGTTGTTTTTTTTATGCTAAAATCAGGTTTTGTAAAATAATTTTACATAGATTTAACATAGGTATTATTAAAATTTGATCTGAGGATGTTATGTTTTATCTGGTTTAACAAGAAGTTAAAGAAAGGTAAAACAAAAGATGAATGAGAATGTTTCTGTAATTTTTGGCCTGGCAGGAGGCCTGGCGTTATTCCTTTATGGAATGAACAGTATGAGTGATGCGCTTCAGAAAGCAGCGGGAGAGCGTATGAAAAAGATTTTGGAATTTCTTACAAAGAACCCTATCATGGGTGCTCTTGCAGGGGCGCTCGTAACGGCAGTACTTCAGAGTAGTTCGGCAACAACGGTTATGGTGATAGGATTTGTAAGTGCAGGACTTATGAAACTTCCGCAAGCGATTTCCGTAATCTTTGGTGCAAATATCGGAACCACAATGACAGCACAGTTGATTGCGTTTAAGATCAGTGATTATATTTATCCAATTATATTTATTGGATTTATGATTTATTTCATCAGTAAAAAAGAAAAAATCAAAAATATTGGTATGGTAATTTTTTCTTTTGGTCTTCTGTTTGAAGGAATTGAAATAATGGGAAGTGTGATGAAGCCGCTTGCAAACAGTCCGATTTTTATTGACATGATGGGGAAAGTATCAGAGATTCCAGTTCTGGGTGTTTTGCTTGGTCTTGTGATGACACTTGTAGTACAGAGCAGTTCAGCTACTATTGCGGTGCTTCAGAATTTTGCAGCTCAGGCAGGACCGGATGGTGTGACCAGCGTCATTGGTCTGGCAGGAGCGATTCCAATTCTGCTGGGAGATAATATTGGTACAACAATTACGGCACTTCTGGCGTCCATTGGACAGTCTAAAAATGCGAAACGGACAGCGGTTGCCCACAGTGTATTCAATATTACGGGAAGTATGGTATTTATTTGGATTATTCCGGTTCTGGTTAAGTTTGTAGAATTTATTTCACCTAAGGGAAATGAAGTTGATATTATTTCTAGACAGATTGCAAACGCCCACACAACATTTAATGTAGTGTGTACATTGATTTGGCTTCCATTGATTCCGCTGATGGTGAAGATTGTTACATGGCTTGTTCGCGGCAATGACGAGAAAGCTACCGTGTTCTGGAAACCGAAATATCTGGATGATAAAGTGGTAAGTCAGCCGGCTGCTGCGATCTATCTTGTTGCAAATGAAGTTGATCATCTTTCTGAATTGGCAGCTTCTATGCTGGGAACGATGAAGGACGCCATTACAGAAAAGCAGGACAGACTTTGGCAGGAGAAGCTGGATGAATCTTTCCATGCAGTGAAAAAACTAAGTGACTTATTGAACAATTATATTA
This sequence comes from Dorea sp. ICN-14282, assembly GCF_037890115.1. Taxonomy (NCBI): domain Bacteria; kingdom Bacillati; phylum Bacillota; class Clostridia; order Lachnospirales; family Lachnospiraceae; genus Dorea; species Dorea sp. ICN-14282. The sequence continues at coordinate 1,386 of NZ_JBBKBH010000001.1, forward strand.
CAAGATTATTTTCGAGTGGAAATCTGACAGAAGAACAATCCGAACAGGCAGCGGTTCATCTTTATGTATCCAACAACATTGATCGAATTGCGGATCGGTGTGGAGAGGTTTCGGAGATTTGTAAACAGATGAATGAAGAAGGAAAGCAGATGTCAGAGAAAGCACTTTCTGATCTTAGGGAATGTATTCGTATTTCCCAAAGCTTATTTGAAGGCTCTATGGAAGCGGTTAGAGAAGGGAATCAGGATTACGCACAGGAAGTGATAGGGGTTAAGGACAAGCTTCGAAAAGCGCAGAAGAAGCTGAAGAAGGATCATTTAAAACGTATAAAAGCTAAAGAGTGTGATGTGTCCATGACGAAAGAATTTTCTCAAATTTTATATAATTTGGATCGAATTGCTGATGGATGTATTGGAATAGCGGAAGAAGCAGTGAGTTAAATACTCACTGCTTTTTGAATTGCCTTTTCCATAACTTCAGCGGCAAGGGTTCCCACCATGTTAATATCAGCATCAATTTTGCCAATGGATGCAGCATAGATAGAATCGCCGTCAGCCATGGTACCTACCGGATTGATACATCTTGCATAGGCACATCGAGTCATGGATGCCAGTTTGCAAAGTTCTGCTTTAGAAAAATTTCCGTTGGTAATAATTGCGCCAATGGTTGTATTAGTAGAAGGAAGGGGGACCGGATTACCGGACTTTTCTTCTCCAGTAAAGAGGTCCGTAGGGGTAAACATCTGATAGAGGATATCACGCGTGTCGACATAATCGCTTCTATCTTCATTGTGCAGTCCGGCAATCTTTTGACCGGTTTCTGGATTGAAAATGTCTCCCAAAGCATTCAGAACGACGATGGCAGCTATTTTTAAGGGACCGATGGATACTGCGTGAATTCCGATACCAGATTTATCAGCACGTTCCATTCCACAGATTTTCCCAACGGTTGCTCCGATTCCAGCGCCTACATTTCCTTGAAGAAGGGAAGGATCTGTGCAGGGAATCTGAGCGTTTGCACATGCGTCATAACCCATTTGTGCATCTGGTCGGATGTTTGCATCGCCAATTCCAAGATCATAAATGCAGGATTGTAACACTAAGGGAACATTTGCAAATCCGGTAGGGTAGCCAATTCCGTGTTCTTCCAGATAGCGCATGACACCCTCTGAAGCGGAGAGACCGTAAGCGGAACCACCGGACAGTACGATGGCATTGACTGGATTGTCGGCGGTTTCAGGGTTGGCAAGAGGGGTTTCTCTGGAAGCCGGTCCGCCACCACTGATATCGATGCCGACGCGGGCACCATGATCAAAGAGCAGAACGGTTACCCCTGTTTTTGCAGTAGTATTCTGAGCATGCCCGATGTGAAGACCGGGAAGAGCTAAGATTGAGATTTCTTGCAGGATTGTTCGATGATTCATAAAAAGCCTCCATTATAGTATAAGTAATATAGCAATTGCTAAAAATGATAGCAGTTAATTATTTTTATTATAGCATTTCAAGTTGAACGTTGTCAGTATATAGGAAAAAGAAAATTTCCATAAAAACTATCTGAAAATAAATACTTCTAATCTTAATTGTAGTATAATATAAGAAAATCTTGGACGAGAAGGTGGACGAAATGGACAGGCAAAAAAAGAATCCTTTGTATCGGAGTTTTGGTTATGCATTCGAGGGGATTTTCAGCGGGATACGCAAAGAGAGAAATATGAAAATTCATTGCATTGCTGTGTCAAGCTGCTTCCGCCGGTAAGCTTTAAGGATTTGGTAGATCTTGATATGGTGCTGGATGAATTATGGATGGTGACGAAGGAAGAAATGGATTTCCAGACGGAGGCAGCCAACCTAGAGGAGTTTGCCAGAAGAAATAAAGAGATTGCTTTTGTAGGCGTTCCAAAGCTTTATCAAGTGTATACGAATCATTTGGTATTGGTGATGGAATACATAGAAGGGTATGCAATTGATGACCGGGAACATCTGGAAGCAGAAGGCTACGATTTGGAAGAGATTGGAAGTAAGCTGGTCGATCATTACATTAAGCAGGTGATGGAAGATGGTTTTTTCCATGCAGATCCACATCCGGGCAATGTGAAAGTACGGGAAGGAAAAATTGTCTGGCTTGATATGGGGATGATGGGGCGGCTGACGGATTCGGATCGGGAACAGATCGGAAAAGCGATTCAGGGAATTGCATTGCAGGATGTGGGCTTGATTGAAGAAGTTGTGCTGACGTTGGGAGAATTTAAAGAAAAGCCAGATCAGAGCCGGTCGTATGAAGATATCCGGGGGCTTCTTGTGAAATATGGTTCTATGCATATTGGAAAGATTGATCTGGCAGAGATTACGATGAGCCTTATGGAGGTGATGAAGGAAAACAAAATTATTATGCCTCACGGGATGACGATGCTGGCGAGGGGATTGACGCACATGCAGGGCGTGCTGGCAGAAATTGCTCCACAGATCAATATGGTTGGAATTGTGTCTGCTCATATGGCAGGAATTGTATTGGAAGAGCGAAGCTTTAGTCAGGAATTGAAAAAAGGAGGGCGGGAACTATATCGCTCTATTCATAAAGCAATTGGTATCCCGTCATTGGTTTCAGATATTCTGCAAGGTCATTTAAAAGGGCAGACAAAGGTGAATCTGGATCTGCATGCATCAACAGAATTAGAGCGACTTCTTCGCAGACTGGTACGCAATATTGTGATGGGACTTTGGGTGATGGCGCTTTTGATCAGCTCCAGTATTATCTGTACAACGGATATGAAGCCGAAGATATGGGGAATTCCAGCGCTTGGAGCATTTGGATATCTGATTGCATTTGGAATTGTAATGTATGTATTTTTGAAACATATTTTTTCAAGGAAGTAGGATGAAGGAGGGAGTAAGATGACAGATCACAAGATTATTACGATAGGGAGACAGTTTGGAAGCGGTGGCCATGAGATTGGAAATTTGCTGGCAACGAGGCTGGATATTCCTATGTATGACAACAATTTGGTTAGGATGGCAGCAGATAAGCTGGGAATTCGTGAAGAGACGGCGCAGGCAGTGGATGAGACGACATTAAATAGTTTCCTGGCAGGATATGTGTTGGCGCCATTGGAATATTCGCCGTATACTAATTCTATGGAGTGTGCGCAGCCACTGGGAGAGCAGATGTATGATCTGCAGTCAGAGATTATTCATAAACTGGCGGAACGTGGACCATGTGTGATTGTCGGGCGCTGTGCAGACTATGTGTTGGCAAAGAATCCTAATTGTATTCACATTTTTATCTGTGCAGACAAAGAGGACCGGATTCGGCGGATCGCAAAGAGGTATGATGTATCAGAGCGGAAGGCAGCAGATAAGATTAAGAAAATTGACCGTGAGAGAAGATATTATTATGAATCGCACACAGGTCAGGAGTGGGGAAGTATAGAATCTCGTCAGATTCTTTTAAATGTCAGCAGGCTTGGTATTGAGCGGACGGTAGATGTGCTGGAAGGAATGTATAAGAACTGGTAAGGATCAGATAAGAAGAAAGTTTTAGAAAAATCTCCTTGCCAAATTTCAGAGCAGAGTCTAAAATAGATCCATTGAGATCATTGACAGGTTTAGGAAGGATGACAAAATATGGATTTATTTGAATCGCTCAAAGAAGTGGTATTAGACAGCGGTATAGATTGTGTGAAGATGTTACCGTTTCTGTTTGCCGCATTTTTGTTGATAGAGGGATTAGAGCACTATTCCGGCGGAGCTTTGGCGCGAATACTAAAAAAAGTGGGAGTAGCAGGACCGTTGGTAGGGGCGATCGCCGGATGTGTTCCCCAGTGTGGTTTTTCAGTAATGGCAGCCAATCTGTATGCCGGAGGTGTGATTTCTCCGGGGACGCTTTTGTCTGTATTTATCGCAACATCGGATGAGGCAATTCTGATTATTATGGGAAGTCCGGGGTACATGAAGGAAGTAGGAGCACTGCTTGCAGTGAAAGTGCTGATTGGTGCGTCGGCAGGATATCTGGTTGACCTGTTCTTGAAAGATAAGATTATGGTTCCTAAGGAACAGGGAGAGCTCTGTACGGAATGCGGATGTCAGGAACCTCAGGTGGGAATTCTCCTTCCAGCCTGGTGGCATACGATTCGGATCTTTGTTTATTTATTTCTATTCACCTGTATTTTACATGGGGCGATTGAATTACTCGGTGTGGAGAAAATTTCTACCATGCTTTTAGGGGATACCATATTCCAGCCGGTGGCAGCTGCTGTGATTGGATTGATTCCAAATTGTGCAGCATCGGTACTGTTAACACAGCTGTACTTAAGTGGAGCAATTTCGTTTGCGTCAGTGATAGCAGGCCTTTGTACAGGGGCTGGAGTGGGACTCGTAGTGTTGTTTAAAATGAATCATAATCGTATAGAAAATTTAAAAATTGTGGGAATGCTTTTGGGTATTTCTATTGCTGCAGGTATTGGAATAGATCTTTTCGTCTGAAAATTGCTTTTTTATGGGAATGTGTTATAATAGGTAAGACTAGGTGAAGAGCTTAGGATATATGAGGAGGAATTAAGATGGCTAGAAAGAAAGTAACACGAGTAACTAAGAAACAGGAGACTGCAAAAAAGGTTGCAGCAGAGCCAGTTAAGACCACATCATCCGTAAAGACAGCAGAAGAGAAGGCAGCGCCGGTGGCAAATGAGGTTTCAGCAGAAAAAGCAGAACTAGAGAAGAAAACGGTTGCAGTAGGAGCAGTCAAGGTTGAGACTCCAGAAGAAAAAACAGCAGCAAAGAAAATGCCTGAGACGAAGACACCTGAGACAAAGACAGTAGAGACAAAGACAGTAGAGACAAAGACAGTAGAGACGAAGACAGCTGAGGCTAAGACATCCGAGGAGAAAACAGCTGAAAAGGCAACGAAGAAAACAGTGGCAAAAAAGGCAGCTGTAAAGAAAGAACTGAAGGTAAGAGCGATTGTGGAACACGACGGAAAACAGGTCGAAGAAAAGGAAATGATCGCAAGAGTAAAGAAAGCATGGACAAAATCTGGAAGAAAAGTTGGTGAGATCAAGTCTATGGATCTTTATATCAAGCCTCAGGAAAGTGCGATTTACTATGTGATTAACGGAGTAGACACCGGATCCGTTGCATTTTAGGCAGAATTGGCACATACTTAAGGGAAGATAGGCAGCGAATAAGGGGTAAAGGAGATAAGAATTATGATGAATGAAGCAAGTCTGATAATGGAGTCGCTAACAGGCGGTGCAGATGGGCCGACCAGCGTTTTTGTGGCGCTTCCCAAAGAGCTGGAGATGATAATTTTGATTGCGGCGCTTGTGATCGGTGTTGTTTTCTGTCTGTTTGGTCAGAAGATAATTCGAGTGATTGGCGTGGTGACAGGACTTCTGACGGGAGCTGTTTTAGGAACAGTGGCAGCTGTTGTATTCGGGCTTTCCGGCGGAGCGTTTGTGGGATGTGTTGCAGGAACCGGTCTGCTTCTTGCTATTCTGTTTGGAATATTCAGAAAGGCGGGAGTCTTTTGGTCTGTACTGGTTCTGAGTGCAGAGATTGTTTCCGGAATCGGCCTGCTGATTTCACCATCCTATTTCCTGATGATTTCGATTGCAGGATTGGTAGTTGGTTTGCTTCTTGCAATTTTGGCCGTGAAGCAGGAAGAGCTTGTTGCAGTATCTGTTACGGCAATAAGCGGAGGCTTGATGACAGGAAGTGCAGCTTCTTGGTTCATTCAAGGAAGGATAGGACTGCTGACCTGGGTGATCACTGTTTTGCTGGCAGTGCTAGGCATGGTGGTTCAGTTTATGATGCATTCCAGGAAGATGGGAAGAAAAGAAAAGATCCATTCTGAGAAGTTTCGTGAAGCAGTATCGATGGAATCTGAGGTCGAAAAAGCGAGAATGGTTCTGGATGACGAGTTGGCGGGAGACGCTGATGAGGACGCTGACGAGGATATGCAGGACATAGATGACGACGATGATGATATTGAAATTATGAATACAGAGGACTTGTAAAAAGGAGTCCGTTTTATAGAACACCTCTTCTGATATAGTAAAAGCTATAGAAGGAGAGGTGCTTTATTATGGGAAAAAAAGTAAGAATTTTGGCAATGGTATTATGTGGGATGATACAGGCAGTGGTTTTGGTAATGTATAGTTTTACAGAAGGCGAGATTTCTGCATACCCTTCCATCCTGATCTGGACGGTGTGTGCATATGTGATTCGGGAGATAGCAGGAAGGAAGAATGCAGCATAGTTTAGGTGGAGGAAAAGGAATCTTATCCTGTTGTTTGGTTTGGTTGTATTTTAGGGCAAATGTGGTATAATTATAAGTAAGATATGAGCGAAGGAGGCTTCCTTATGAAGATAGATATGCACTGCCATGTAAAGGAAGGATCGATAGACAGCAAGGTGAGTCTGGATGAGTATATTACCAAATTGAAAGAACATGGATTTGACGGGATGCTGATCACAGATCATGATACCTATAAGGGGTACAGACATTGGAAGAATACGATGAAGGGCAAGAAGCACGAGGATTTTGTTGTATTGAAGGGGATTGAGTATGATACCTGTGATGCGGGACATATTATTTGTATTATGCCGGAAGGTGTGAAGATGAGGCTTTTGGAACTTAGGGGACTTCCGGTTTCTGTATTGATTGATTTTGTTCATCGTCATGGCGGGATTTTGGGACCGGCACATCCGTGCGGAGAGAAATATTTAAGTTATACCAAGAGTAAAAGGTTCTATCAGTCACCGGAGATTGTTAAGCGGTTTGATTTCATAGAAGCGTTTAATGCCTGTGAATCGAAGGAATCAAATGAGGGTGCCATGAAGTTGGCAAGGAAGTATAAGAAGCCGGGAATCGGTGGAAGTGATGCGCATAAGCTGGAGTGTGTTTCCATGGCGTATACGGAACTTCCGGAGTATGTAACCTGTGAGACAGAACTAATTTCACTGATTAGGAGAAAGGTTCCGATTGAAGCTGGTGGTACATTATACGGTAAGACAACCAAAGACAAGATGGGAAAGGCTAATAAACTGCTGGTCTATTCTTTCTGGTTTTATAATAAAGCAGGAGAGTTGTCCAAGCGCCGAAAGAGAAGGCTGAAAGGACAAGTAGAGAATCCAATGGATCCAATCGATCCTATTGAAATTCCTTATTTAAAGAATCGTTAAAAGAGACTAGAAAAAACCTGCAGGACGAGAGTTTTCGTCCTGCAGGTTTTTGATATATGGGATGTTAGTTATACAAACAGAAGACCAATGTGATATACAAAGGCACTTAGCAGCCAGGCGATACACAATTGGAACAGGAGAATGCCCAATGTAGATTTCCAGCTCTTTAATTCTCTGTGAATGGTTGCGATTGTCGCGGTACAAGGAATATACAGCAGGCAGAAAACCATCATGGCATAGGCGTTGGCTGGGCCGAAGCCTATCGCTCCAAGTGTAGCGACCATAGCGTTCATACCTCCAGCGGTAGTAATATTCTGGATTCCAAACAGTACGCTGCAGCTGGATACAACGACTTCTTTTGCAGCAATTCCGGCAATTAAAGCAACGATGATTTGCCAGTAGCCAAGTCCTGTGGGTTTGAAGAGTGGGACGATGGTTTTCCCGATCATGGAGCCAAAACTCTGACTGATATCCGTAACATAACCTTGCGGACCAAAATTTAAAAGAATCCACATAATTACAGAAGCTACGAAGATGACAGTACCGGCTTTGGTTAAGTAATCCTTGATTTTCTGCCAGACGTAGATAGCGATGGTATGTGCGTTTGGAGATTTATACTCCGGAAGCTCAATCATCAGTGAATGCTCTGCCTTGCTTCCATCTATTTTAGATAGAATAAATGTGGTTATGATTGCTACAGCGATTCCCAAAAGATACATGGAATAACAGACCAGCATGGCATATTTTCCGAAGAACATAGAGGAAAATAATACATAAATCGGAAGTCTTGCGCTGCAGGACATAAATGGGGTTACCAGGATCGTTTTAAAACGGTCCTTTTTATTTTCCAGTGCACGGGAAGCCATGACGGCAGGTACGGTGCAGCCAAAGCCAAGGAGTAATGGCAGGAATGCACGGCCGGACAGTCCGAGTTTACTCATCATATCATCCATTACGAAGGCAACACGGGACATATAGCCACTGTCCTCCAGGATAGCAAGAGCCAAGAACAGGATGAAAATGTTAGGTAAAAACGTCAGGATACCGCCCACACCGGAAATGATACCGTCCACAATGAGTGAAGTAAGCATAGGACTGGCATTTATGGCAGAAAGACCACTGGATACCAGTGCGGAAAAAGATTCCAGACCGATTTCAAAATATCCCTTCAGCCAGTCTCCAATGGTAAAGGTAAAGAAAAAGACCAGCGCCATAATGGCAAGGAAAATTGGAAGTCCTAGATACCGATGAGTAAGGAAACGGTCAATTTTCTCTGTCTTTTCTTCTTTCTTTGATTTGCCTACCAAAATTTCAGAGATGATTTCCTCAATAAAATCATATTTTTGATTGATAATCTCTTTTTCATAGCTTTGATTGGCAATATCTTTGATATCAATCGGGTGATTATCAGTGACGGCTTTGTCCATTTCCAGCATTTTGATGGCATGCCAGCGAGGATTTTGAATATCCGGATATTGAGCGTGAAGCCGTTCCATAATCCGGTCAATTTTATCTTCGATTTCATCACTGTAAACCATGGCATATTCTTCGTGGTGATTGTGTTCATGGGAAGAAGATTTCTTGCCCGGATGATGGTGAATAAATGGCCCCTGTGCCGAGTATTCACTGTGATGTGCTACCGCATGCATCAGAATAGATAAACCGGTTTTCTTTCGCGCCGATACGGGAATGGCTGGGATTCCAAGCATTTCCGGCAGACGGTGAAGATCGATTTCCATACCACGTTCTTCCACAATATCCATCATATTTAATGCCATTACAACGGGTTTCCCAAGTTCAATAAGCTGGAGTGTCAGGTAGAGGTTGCGCTCCAGGCAAGAAGCGTCTACTACATCCACAATGACATCTACCTCATCGCTTAGAATACATTCTCGGGATACAGTCTCTTCCATTGTATAAGAAGTTAGACTGTAGATACCGGGCAGATCAATGAGTTGAAATTCCTGTCCCTGATAGGTGGTTTTCCCTTCTTTTTTCTCCACAGTAACGCCGGGCCAGTTAGCTACTTTTAAGTTAGCGCCTGTATAGGCGTTAAAAAGTGTGGTTTTTCCACAGTTTGGATTGCCGATGAATCCGACTTTGATAATATCGCTCATGATTCCGTTACCTCCGTTACTTCGATATGATCTGCAATTCGTTTGCCGAGTGCAAATCGCGTGCCGCGAAATTTGGCGGTCAAGGATCCTTTTTTGTCATTGTTCAGAATCGTGATCTGCGAACCCTCTGTAAGGCCAAGAGCCTCCAGGCGGCGTTCCAATTCCAGTTCTATATTGATGGATTGTACCTGGTAGGTATGATGATTCTTTCCTTGTTTTAAAGTCATATCCAGTTGCTCCTCTTAAGTGTTATTGATAATTATTATCTATTACGTCAGAAGATATCATAACACTAATTGACGGAATTGGCAATGTGAAGTATACTGTAACATACAATTTTTCAAGGGAATCTTACAAAAAATTACAAGAAAAGGAAATGAGAAAGGAGTAAAAAATTGCTTTTGCTATATGATTTTCTATGGTGTTTCTTTATTTACGGATTGCTTGGGTGGTGCACGGAAGTAGCGTTTGCCGCAGTCAAATCTGGAAAATTTGTGAATCGGGGATTCTTAAATGGTCCGATTTGCCCGGTCTATGGTGTAGGTGTTGGTATTGTAGTGTTTTTGTTATATGATTATCGGGATCGGATTGTACTGCTGTATGTATTGTCCACGATTTTGGTAACATTTATTGAATGGCTGACCGGCTATCTGATGGACAAAATTTTTCATCACAAATGGTGGGATTACTCTCATATGCCGTTGAATATTGGAGGGTATGTATGTCTGCTGTTCTCATTAGTCTGGGGCGTGGCGTGCGTGTTTATTGTGAAAGTGATTCATCCGTTGATTGCAAGAATTGTAGGAATGATTCCTATTACGGCGGGTGTTGTGATCTTGTGCGTTTTGGTGGGTGCAACCTGCGCGGATATCTGTGTGACGACTCTTCGGGTATTGAAGATGAATCATCATTTGGATATGATGGAAAGAGTGGCAGAAGAGCTGAAGGAGTTGTCCGACAAGCTGGGAGAAAATATTTACGAAAATGTTATGGAGCAGCATGAGCGGGCGGAAAAACTGCGCGAGAAGTATACAGAACTTGCAAAGACCAGTACGCATCTGGGAAGTCGGTTTGTAAAGGCGTTCCCGAAAATGCAGTCCAGAAGACATCAGGATCTGCTGGAGGAAATCAGACAAAATCTAAAGAAAGGCCGGAGATAATCCGGTCTTTTTTTGAAATCTAAACTTTTTCTTACGACTATTGACAAAAGGGAAAAATACAGCTATGATTATCTCACTCGTCTAAGAAATCTTATTATTCAATGGGGCATCCCCGCGGGAAAGTTCATTCCCAGATTCCAAAACGAGAAGAACAACATATAGGAAAGGAGGACAGTTAAGGCGTTACTTTTGTAAATTTTGATTCGTAAAAGAAGGAGTTGTAATTATGAAAAGAAAGAAACCAGGCCGTCTCTTTTTGAATGTGATGGTATGTCTTGGTATGGCGCTGGGATGGTGCTTAAGCGGCATTGGAGAAATGGAAGCGAAAGCAGAAGAAGTGCAGTTGGTAAAAGGAGAAAAGGTACAGTATATGGGATATGAAACCCACTATTATTATGTGAACGGAAATCTGGCGTACTGTCTGGAGCCTGATATGAGGTCTCCGGGAAGTGGGTCTTATCCGTCTGAGGAGCTGGGAAGTGATGAACTCCTGGCAAAAGCAATGTATTATGTTTATGGAGGACCGGGCTTTGAAGCATATATGAAACCAACTTTGACGGGAGGGTGGGATCAGAATGACCGTTCCTATTGTCTGTCCCATTGTATTTTGTCTTATATTTATGATGGATGCAGTCAGAACAGTGCGGGATTTATTGGTCTTAATGAGGATTTAAAGAAAGCGGTTGTACAGTATACCAATGCGATTGGGAGCTGGCCTGCCATTCCTAAGACGGATATTTCTCTTTCTGCTGACAGCCTCAAAGCGTTTTTTGATAAAGAGAAAGGCTGCCAGCGCACCGAAGTGGTTACATGCACAGGCGATCCTTCCAATTCGTTGATCTTTTCTCTGCCGGAAGGAGTGGCTCTGGTGGATGCAGGCACAGGAAGAGAACAGACGGGCAGAGTAGAGGTGTATGGTCAGGAACGGTTCTATTTGGCAGCAGATGTTGCCTGGGGAAATGGAACCTTTTGGGAGAGTGGGCCGATTCAGGGGACGATTGATAAAACGTGGAGAACGTTAGTTGTAAAAACAGGCGGTGGAAGCCAGGATATGGGCAGCGGTCATCTGGTAACGGTGGAGCCGTCTACAGTATCTTTAAATGTCAAATGGATCCCACAGCCGGAAGTGTTTGTAGATAAGTATGCAGACAAGGAAAGCAAGCTCTATCAGGTTGGAGATGTGATTACTTATACGGTGGATGTGACGCAGCAGATTCAGGATGCAGTCGCCAAAAATGTAATTCTCACAGATACTATTCTTACAGAAGGGGTCAAACTTCAAAAAGATTCTATCGTTCTGCTGGATGCAGAACATCATGTCGTGTCAGAGGCAAAGATATCCGTAACAGGCAATTCTTATACGATTCATACAGCGGATTTCCTGCAGAGTGTAGAAGCGGGAGAAAAATATACCGTAGAATATCAGGTGGTAATCGTTGATGAAGAACTGATTGGAAAAGAGATTGAAAATCAGGTGGTGGTGCGTTCAGATAACGCGCCGGAAGCAGAAGATGAGGAAAAAGTGAAAGTAGAAAAACCAAAGGAGCCGGAAAAACCGCAGAAACCAGAAGAACCACAGAAGCCACAAGAGCCACAGAAGCCACAAGAGCAACAGCCAAGGCAAGAAAAGGCAGAAAGCATCAAGACAGGAGATGGAGCGAATTTAATCGTTCTTATGCTGTTCGTGATTCTTTCTTGCACCGCAATTATTACCTGTGTTAAAATAACGAGTAAGACTAAGTAAAAGAACAGGAGGGTGTTGCAATGGGAATGACGATGACGCAGAAGATTTTAGCTGCGCATGCAGGACTTGAATCAGTGACGGCAGGACAATTAATTGAAGCAAAACTGGATGTAGTAATGGCGAATGATATTACCGGGCCGATGGCGCTACCGATTTTAAAGCAGATGTCAGATACGGTATTTGATAAGGATAAGGTTGTATTTGTACCAGATCATTTTACACCGAACAAGGATATTAAATCAGCGGAAAATTCTAAGGCGATCCGTGAATTTTCGAAAGAGCAGGGATTGAAGTGGTATTTTGAGCAAGGAAAATCTGGAGTAGAGCATGCGATTCTTCCGGAGGCAGGTGTAGTGGCAGCAGGAGAATGTATTATTGGAGCAGATTCACATACCTGTACGTACGGTGCGCTTGGTGCGTTTTCAACAGGTGTTGGGACGACGGATATTGCAACCGGGATGGCAACGGGAGAATTGTGGTTTAAGGTGCCGGGAGCGATTCGATTTGTTTTAAAAGGAAAACTGTCTCCATATGTCAGTGGTAAGGATGTGATCATTCATATTATCGGAAAGATCGGTGTGGATGGAGCATTGTATAAGTCTATGGAGTTCACAGGAGATGGAATTGCGAATCTGACGATGGATGACCGCTTTACTATGGCAAACATGGCAATTGAAGCGGGGGCGAAGAACGGGATCTTTCCGGTGGATGCGTTGACAGAGGAATACTTGAAAGCACACACGGAAAAGCAGTATCAGGTTTATGAGGCAGACGCTGATGCAGAGTATGAAGAGACGATTGAAATAGACTTATCAGAAGTACGCCCAACCGTTGCATTCCCACATCTTCCGGGAAATGCAAAGACAATCGATGAGATTGAGGCCATGGAGCCAATTAAGATTGATCAGGTCGTTATCGGGTCTTGTACTAATGGAAGAATCTCAGATATGAGAAAGGCAGCAGCAATCCTGAAAGGACATACGGTACATCCGGATGTGCGTGTAATGGTTGTTCCTGCAACACAGAAAATTTATAAACAGTGTATTGAAGAAGGGCTTCTCGATATCTTTGTGGATGCGGGATGCGCAGTTAATACGCCAAGCTGTGGACCTTGTATGGGAGGTCATATGGGGGTTATGGCAGCGGGAGAGAAGTGTGTGTCTACAACGAACCGGAATTTTGTAGGACGGATGGGTCATGTGGACTCTTTGATCTATCTTGCATCTCCAGAAGTGGCGGCAGCAAGTGCGATTGCAGGACAGATTGCAAATCCAGAGAAAGCAGGTGAAAGATAATGAAGGCATTGGGACATGTATTTAAGTATGGAGACAATGTAGATACAGACGTTATTATTCCGGCAAGATATTTGAATTCTTTTGACCCTCAGGAGTTGGCAAGTCATGCAATGGTGGATATTGATCCGGAATTTGCAGGCAAGGTGCAGCCAGGCGATCTGATTGTGGCGAATAAGAATTTTGGGTGTGGATCTTCCAGGGAACATGCGCCGCTGTGTCTTAAGACAGCAGGGGTGAGCTGCGTGATTGCAGAAACATTTGCCAGAATTTTTTATCGGAATGCGATTAATATCGGACTTCCTATTATTGAATGCCCAGAAGCAGCCAATGGAATTGAAGCAGGTGATGAAGTAGAAGTCGATTTTGATAGTGGAAAAATCTATAATCGGACGAAGAAAACGGAGTTTCAGGGACAGCCGTTTCCGCCATTTATGCAGAAGTTGATTGCGGCAGGCGGATTAGTCAATTATACAAATAGTAAGAAAAATAGATAAGATATAAGAGATGTAAGAGAGGTATCTGAATGGGAAACGAGAGAGGTAATGGGGCGGCATTGCTGCCGATAGGGGTGTTTTTAGTTATTTTTTTAGGATCTGGAATTATTACCGGAGATTTTTATGCAATGCCGGCAATTGTGGCATTTTTGATTGCGTTGATGATTGCATTTCTGCAGAATCGCGGATTGAGCTTTGAGGAAAAAATTTCCGTAATATCAAAGGGCGTGGGCGATGAAAACATTATCACCATGAGTTTGATCTTCCTAAGTGCAGGGGCGTTCTCTGGTGCCGTAACAGCAGCAGGCGGAGTGGAGAGTACGGTAAATTTAGGCCTTTCCATTTTGCCGGCGAAGGTAGCAGTTGTGGGATTATTTGTGATCGGATGTTTTATATCTGTGTCCATGGGAACTTCAATGGGAACAATTGCAGCATTGGCGCCGATTGCAGTGGGGATTAGTGAAAAGACTGGATTTTCCCTGGCAGTTTGTATTGGAGCAGTAGTTTGTGGTGCAATGTTTGGCGATAACCTATCCATGATTTCTGATACAACGATTGCGGCAGTCAAGACACAGGGGTGTCAGATGAAGGACAAGTTTAGAGAAAACTTTTTCATTGTACTTCCGGCGGCGATTATTACCATTGTGATTTTCTTTTTTATCACAAGGAATGGTGATTTCAAACTGGCTGAAGAATTGTCCTATAATATTTGGCGGGTACTTCCGTATGTATTGGTTTTGGTAGGCGCACTGATTGGAATCAATGTGTTTTTGGTTTTAATTAGCGGTACAGTAATTTCACTGATTGTCGGAGTGGCAACGGGAAGCCTTGCAGTGGGAGATATGTTCTCAGCTGTAGGGGAAGGCGTAACGGGAATGTATGATATCACAGTGATTTCCATCGTAGTGGCATGTATTGTTTCACTGGTAAAGGAATTTGGCGGTATCCAGTTTATTTTAAATCTGATTAAGAAAAGTATCAAAGGACAAAAGGGTGGAGAGGTTGGAATTGCCGGATTGTCTTTGCTGGTAGATATGTGTACGGCGAACAACACAGTAGCTATCGTAATGGCAGGCCCTATTGCAAAAGAAATCAGCGATGAATTTGAGATTTCTCCAAGAAGATCAGCATCGCTTCTCGACATTTTTACATCTGTCGGACAGGGAATGATTCCTTATGGAGCGCAGCTTTTGTCAGCTGCAAGTCTTACTGGTCTGACGCCATTTGCGATTATGCCATATCTTTTTTATCCAATTTTGATGGCAATTAGTGCGGTGGTATTCATACTGTTCCGAAAAGCAAAATAATGATAGAAGGGTGAGAATAACATGAATCTATATTATAAAAGTACAAGAAATTCTCAGTTGCGGGTTACAGCATCTGAGGCGATTTTGACAGGATTGGCTCCGGACGGTGGTTTGTTTGTTCCGGAACAGTTGCCGGTACTTCCGATTCCGGTGAAGGAACTGGCGGGAAAAAGCTATCAGGAAACAGCATATTTGGTTATGAAACAGTTCCTAGATGATTTTACAGAAGAAGAATTGAAATCCTGTATCAGCAAGGCTTATGACAGTAAGTTTGACAATGAAGAGATTGCGCCGCTGGTAAAAGCGGGAAATACTTATTATTTGGAATTGTTCCATGGAGCAACGATTGCATTTAAAGATATGGCATTGTCGATTTTACCGCATCTGATGACAACGGCGGCAAAGAAAAACCATGCAGACAAGGAAATTGTTATTTTGACAGCGACTTCCGGAGACACTGGAAAGGCTGCAATGGCAGGATTTGCGGATGTGGAAGGAACCAGAATTATTGTTTTCTATCCGAAGGATGGCGTCAGCCAGGTTCAGGAACTGCAGATGGTGACCCAGAATGGGGAAAATGTAGATGTAGTGGCAATCCACGGTAATTTTGATCAGGCTCAGAGTGGTGTGAAGGAAATGTTTCGTGACCAGGAGTTGGCGAAGGAACTTGCAGAACATGGCTACCAGTTTTCTTCTGCAAATTCAATTAACATTGGGCGTCTGGTTCCGCAGGTGGTCTATTATGTATATGCATATGCAAAATTATTAGAGTATGGAGAACTGGAAGAGGGAGAACTTCTGAATGTTGTAGTCCCAACTGGAAACTTCGGGAATATTCTTGCAGCATACTACGCAAAGCGGATGGGAGTTCCAATTGGGAAACTGATCTGCGCATCCAATGAAAATAAAGTTCTGTTTGATTTCTTTCAGACGGGAACGTATGACAGGAACAGAGAGTTTGTACTGACAACGTCTCCGTCTATGGATATTTTGATTTCCAGTAATTTAGAGCGTTTGATTTATCTGGTTTCTGGTGAAAATTCCGCGGAAACAAAAGCACTTATGGAGGCGTTGACAGTGGATGGAAGCTATACGATTACAGATGAAATGAAGGAACGTTTAACAGAATTTGCAGGTGGATATGCGACAGAAGCTGAGACATCAGAATGTATTCGAAATGTATATGAAGAGACAGGATACGTGATTGACACACATACAGCAGTGGCAGCAGATGTGTGTTGTAAATACCGCAAAGCGAATCGGTGTGATCAGGATACTGAAAAGAATGAGGAACAATCAGAAAAATATTTGGTAGCATCTACGGCAAGTCCGTATAAATTTGTTAAGAGCGTATTGACTGCGATTGATGAAAAGTACGGTGAGGCGGAAGAGTTAAAGCTTCTTGAAGAGCTGGAGAAAGTATCAGGTGTGGAGATGCCTCAGGCAGTTCGTGAAATTCTGGATGCAAAAATCTTGCATACACTGGAGTGTGATGCGGATAAGATGAAGGAGACAGTCAAGGGAATTTTAAAAATTTAAGAGATTGTTAAAAAAAAGACTATTGACTTTTTAAAGGCACGATGCGATAATGAGTAAGGCAGAGAAAGAAGTAGTATTCTGATGAAGAGAAGATAAAAGAAGCATTTTTTAAAGGGATAAAAAGCTTCTGTAATTTAAAACGCGAAAATGCAAGTTTGATCTAACGATCTTGCATTTTCGCGTTTTTTTATACCATGATACCGAAGAAAGGAAAGATAAATGAATAATAAAGAATATAAACTTTCACAAAAAGCTTGTTAAAGTGTTGACTTTTTTAAAGAAAAATGAGATAATAAAGCAAATGTCGTCGTGACTAGGTATAGGCATCTAAAAGTTCAGGTATCAGCGGCGGCGATTAAAATGAATGAAAGAAAAGAGGTTAATGAAAGATGGCAAAAATCGATTTAACTAAGTATGGTATTACCGGAACAACAGAGATTGTGTATAATCCTTCCTACGAAGTACTCTTTGAAGAAGAGACAAAGCCAGAGCTGGAAGGTTTTGAAAGAGGTCAGGAAAGCGAACTGGGCGCAGTGAACGTAATGACAGGTATTTATACCGGACGTTCTCCAAAAGATAAATTCATCGTTATGGATGAAAACTCTAAAGATACTGTATGGTGGACTTCTGATGAATATAAGAACGATAACCATCCGGCAACACAGGAAGCTTGGGACACATGCAAAGAGATTGCATTAAAAGAGCTTTCTGATAAGAGATTGTTTGTAGTAGATGCATTCTGCGGTGCAAATGCAGACACTCGTATGGCAATCCGTTTCATTATGGAAGTTGCATGGCAGGCACATTTTGTAAAAAATATGTTTATCCAGCCTACAGAAGCAGAACTTGAGAATTTTGAGCCAGATTTCGTAGTATATAATGCATCTAAAGCAAAAGTTGAGAATTACAAAGAATTAGGATTGAATTCTGAGACAGCAGTAGTGTTTAACATCACAAGCCGTGAGCAGGTTATTTTGAATACATGGTATGGTGGAGAAATGAAGAAGGGTATGTTCTCTATGATGAACTATTACCTTCCATTAAAGGGAATTGCTTCTATGCACTGTTCTGCAAACACAGATATGAACGGCGAAAATACAGCAATCTTCTTCGGTCTTTCCGGAACTGGTAAGACAACACTTTCTACAGATCCAAAACGTCTTCTGATCGGTGATGATGAGCACGGATGGGATGACAATGGTATCTTCAACTTTGAAGGTGGATGCTATGCAAAGGTAATTAACCTGGATAAAGAATCTGAGCCAGACATTTACAATGCAATTAAACGAAACGCTCTTCTTGAGAACGTTACATTAGATGCAGAAGGAAAGATTGACTTTGATGATAAGAGTGTAACAGAGAATACACGTGTATCTTATCCAATCGATCACATCGAGAAGATTGTACGTCCGGTATCTGCCGCACCAGCAGCAAAGAACGTAATCTTCCTTTCCGCAGATGCATTCGGAGTACTTCCTCCAGTATCTGTGCTGACACCAGAGCAGACAGAGTACTACTTCCTGTCTGGATTTACAGCAAAATTGGCTGGTACAGAGCGTGGAATCACAGAGCCTACACCAACATTCTCTGCTTGCTTTGGACAGGCATTCTTAGAGCTGCATCCAACCAAGTATGCAGAAGAGCTTGTTAAGAAGATGGAAGCAAATGGTGCGAAAGCATATCTTGTAAACACAGGATGGAATGGAACAGGAAAACGTATCTCCATTAAAGATACTCGTGGAATTATCGATGCAATCTTAAACGGAGATATCAAAGATGCTCCGACTAAGAAGATTCCACACTTTAACTTCGAAGTTCCAACAGAACTTCCAGGAGTTGATCCTGCAATTCTTGACCCACGTGATACTTATGCAGATGCTGCAGAGTGGGAAGAGAAAGCAAAAGATCTTGCAGGAAGATTTATTAAGAACTTCGCAAAATACGAAGGAAATGAAGCTGGAAAGGCACTTGTTTCTGCTGGACCGGAACTGTAAGAATCAGCAAATTTTGCAAAAATTGGAACAGTTTTGAATTGAATATATGGGTTGTAAAATCCATGTAAATGAGGTATAATAATCTCAGTGATCACCTGGGATGCACGACAACTTCTGTTATTTTGAACCTACATTACTTTAAACGGGACTCTTATATCTCCGTAATATGTCAGGCCTCCAGTTACGCAGGGGAAGACAGAAAAGCGGATGCGGACACCCACCTAGCAGCAGCTAGGAGTCAAAATACAGAAACCGGCATTTTGGGGATATACAAAAGATAAAGGGCAGTTGCTTAGGCAGCTGCCTTTTTTGTCGTGTTTATGATTAATTGGAGAAATAAGGTTTGAAAAAGATCTAGCAAAAAAACTGAGAAAAGGTAGCGTTTTAAAGTGGAAAGTATAATTGGAATACCATGGGCATAAGATGATGCAAGAAGGACAAGGAGCCTGAAGTGGTGAGAGTGAAGTGGATGACAAGAAGAGGCAGCAGATCTCTTTTGATTTTTCGTTATATCCTCTATTGTGCAGGTATCTGGCTTCATTTGTTGGTGATGACTGGAATGCTGGCTGTTTTGGGGTGTGGACCCGGGGGAGCAAAAAGTAGCTTTGAAGTGGAGAAGAACGATGCCGATGGAGGATTTATGGGGAAAGAACCTTGGGGATCAGAAAGAGGAGAAAAAGAAAGTTGGAAAAGGAAACGTTCAGATGCGAAAGGAAAGAAGAAAGCAAATAGGGGGAACAAGCAGAACAAAGAAACAAAGAAAGATCCGGTGATTCGAGTATTGCTGATGACAAATGGATATCAGGGAACGCAGCATAGTCAGGCAGAGCTTGTTTCGCCAGCGGGGATGATTTTGGAAGCAGGAGAAGAAAGATGGCAAGTGGAAGGAGGACAAAGCTTGTCTATTACACCGGGGGATGAATGGGTCAAGGATAAGATTGTTCGGGCGTGGGCGAAGGATGGAGGGGAGATCACGGTAAACAGCATCGATCGCGCATACGGGAAACCATCTTATGAAGGAACAGTGGAAATTCGTTGTGGAACGAACGGATTGATACTGATCAATGAATTACCGGTGGAACGTTATCTGTGTAAAGTTGTTCCCAGTGAGATGCCGCCGTCTTACGAGCTGGAAGCGTTGAAAGTTCAGGCAGTGTGTGCAAGAAGCTATGCTTATCGTCAGATGGCTTCTTATGGTTATCCGGAATATGAAGCACATATAGATGATAGTACGGCTTACCAGGTATATGGAAACTCCAAGCCGCAGGAACGTTCGACACAAGCCGTGAATGCGACATGTGGAGAAGTAGTCATGTATCACGGACAGATTGCGACAACTTATTATTATTCCACATCCTGTGGAGAAACGACGAGCCTGGAAGCGTGGGGAACTCCGGCAAATGACGAGAATGGATACTTACAGGCGGTAGAGGTAAGTGGAAAAGTTGGGGATTATGAAAAAGATCTACCTTGGTATCGATGGGAAGCAGCCATACCAGTACAGACCTTATCCACATTGGTGGAACAGAATTTGGGGAAAGGGCTGGGGATGATTCGGGATATTCAGGTGACGAAGAAAGGGCCGGGGGGAGTGGTGCTTCAGATTAAGCTTATCGGAGAAAATGGAGATGCGACAGTAGACACTGAGAATAAAATTCGGGCTGCTTTGGGAGGAAATGGTTATGAGATTAAGAAGCAGGATGGAGGCGTAGTGCCTAGTTCAAAATTGCTTCCAAGCGCCTTTTTTACAGTAGAAAAGGGAGCAGGCATCTTCCTGATTAAGGGGGGAGGATACGGTCATGGGATAGGAATGAGTCAGAATGGCGCGAATGAAATGGCGAAGGAGGGGAGATCCTACGAGGAGATTGTCGAGTTTTTTTTCCGGGGAGCTAAAGTACAAATGGGGACGGGGTAAATTTAATTGGGGACGGAGTTTTTTTCAAAAAACTCCGTCCCCAATTAAATTATTCAAACTCCAGAGAAGTATCCGTCATGGATTTAATTATGGCAAGGGATTCCAGGTGGATTCCTTTTTCCCGGATCATATCGCCTCCCTGCTGAAAGCCTTTCTCGATAACAATTCCAGCGCCTTCGATGGTCGCGCCGGCTTTGTGAATCAGGTCAATCAGTCCCATCAGTGCACAGCCATTGGCGAGGAAGTCGTCAATGACAAGAACATGGTCATTGGAGTCTAAGAACTTCTTGGATAGGATAACATCATAAACTTTTTTGTGAGTAAAAGATTCAACTTTTGTAGAGTATATGTCTCCATCCAGATTGATACTTTGCGATTTTTTAGCAAATACTACCGGTACATTAAAGTACTGGGCTGCAATGCAGGCAATTCCGATGCCGGAAGCTTCTATTGTAAGAATTTTCGTGATCTTGTCGCTTGGAAAGCGGCGGCGGAATTCTTTACCAATTTCATTGATAAGATCGATATCCATCTGATGATTCAAAAAGCTGTCAACTTTCAGTACATTACCGGGTTTTACCAGCCCGTCTTTTAAGATTCGTTCTTTTAATAGTTCCATGGGATCTACCTTCCTTATGTATCATAGTGTATAAATTCTATAGTATAATACAGTGAAAAGTTTTTCAATAGACAAATAGACAAAAATCAGGTAAAATATAGAACGTATAATTGGAGAGAAGAGAATGAAAAGAGTAAAAAAAGTCTATCGAGAAATGATGAATATTGCCGGAGATGTTGCATCGGATCATGTTGGAGCCTATGCGGCTCAGTCTTCTTATTTCTTTATGCTGTGTATGATTCCGATTATTTTGCTGTTGCTTACGATGGTGCAGTATACGCCGATTACGAAAGCGGATGTAATGACGGCTGTGCTGCAGGTGTTTCCATCTTCCGTGGATTCCATGATTACATCGATTGTAAATCAGGTATACAATCAGTCTATGGGAATCATTCCGGTTACGGTTTTGGTTGCGCTCTGGTCTGCGGGCAAGGGCGTGCTGGCAGTGACAACGGGCTTGAACTGTGTATATAAATGTGTTGAGACCCGTAATTATATTGTGCTTCGCATCCGTGCAACGATTTATACAGTGATGTTTATTCTGGTTATTATTTTGCTGCTGGTGCTGTCTGTATTTGGAAATGCATTGAATATTTTTATCGCGGAACATATACCGATTTTGGAGAATCTGGCGGATCAATTGATTGCATCTAGAACGATCATTACGCTGATTGTAATGATTGCGTTTTCGCTGCTGATATACAAGTTTTTGCCAAACCGGAAAGATAAGATGTTAAGGCAGCTTCCAGGTGCTGTATTTGCGGCGATTGGATGGATGATCGTTTCCTGGATCTTTTCGATCTATGTGGATGTATTTAAGGGCTTTTCCAGTATGTATGGAAGTCTTACAACAATTGTTGTTATTATGCTGTGGATGTATTTTTGTATGTATATTACACTGCTTGGCGGAGAGCTGAATGTGCGGATGTACGATAAGCTGTTTGGTGCAAAGGATCAGGAGAATGAGAGTAAGAAGAAAGAAAAAGATCCCAAGTAATGACTTGACAACCCAAATTCATATGATAAAATAAGGAAGTGTGAACAGAAGATAGTAAAAAGGCAATGACCGTGTAAGTAGAGAATCATTTTCCATCAGAGAGGGAAGACCACCGGGCTGAAAGTTTTCTTGGGTTCAGATGAGGATCGAATTTCCCACGTAAGCCGTATCTTTGAAATAATAGTAGGAGATGCCGTAGAGCGCTGTACGTTACACAGCAGATGAGTGCTCATATTCAGAAGAATATGAGAATCAGGGTGGTACCACGGGTAATCGTCTCGTCCCTTTTAGGGGCGAGTTTTTTTATTTGTCAGAGAATTTCTGTTAAGAGACATGGATTATAGAAGAAAATTTTTCTGGAAAAGTCACTGGCAGCAGCTAAAAAGTATTTAGAAAGGAAAAGAAAGAGATGAAAGAAAAGTTACAAAACATCAAAGAAGAAGCGCTAAGAGCGATTGAAGCGGCAGATGTGCCGGAGAAACTGAATGATGTACGTGTCAAGTTCCTTGGTAAAAAGGGTGAACTTACGGCGGTGTTAAAAAGTATGAAGGATGTAGCGCCTGAGGATAGACCGAAGGTGGGACAGATGGTAAACGAAACACGGTCAGCCATTGAAACACTGCTGGAAGAGAGCAGAACGAAGATGGAGCGTGCGATCCGTGAAGAGAAGATGAAAGAGGAAGTCATTGACGTAACACTTCCATCTAAGAAAAATATGGTAGGTCACCGTCATCCAAATACCATTGCGTTGGAAGAAGTAGAGCGTATTTTCGTAGGAATGGGTTATGAAGTGGTAGAGGGACCGGAAGTAGAATATGACCTTTACAATTTTGAAAAATTAAACATTCCGGATGGACATCCGGCAAAGGATGAGCAGGATACATTTTATGTGAATAAGGAAATTGTGCTTCGTACACAGACTTCACCGGTTCAGGCGCGTGTGATGGAGCAGGGTAAGCTTCCAATCCGTATGATTGCGCCGGGACGAGTATTCCGTTCAGATGAAGTAGATGCAACACATTCTCCTTCTTTCCATCAGATTGAGGGGCTGGTTATTGATAAAAACGTTTCTTTTGCCGATTTAAAAGGAACGCTGGAAGTATTTGCGAAGGAATTATTTGGACCGGATACAAAGACAAAATTCCGTCCACATCATTTCCCATTTACAGAGCCGAGCGCGGAGGTTGATGTCAGCTGCTTCAAGTGCGGCGGAAAAGGATGTCGTTTCTGTAAGGGATCTGGATGGATCGAGATTCTTGGCTGTGGTATGGTGCATCCGCATGTGTTGGAAATGTGCGGCATTGATCCGAATGAATATACAGGCTTTGCATTCGGTGTAGGCTTAGAGCGTATTGCACTTTTGAAATATGAAATTGATGACATGCGTCTGCTGTATGAGAACGATATTCGCTTCTTAAAACAGTTCTAATGAATCGATAGAAGATAGAAGAAAGAGGCATAAGAGACATATTGAAAGGAGATTTATAATGAATACATCATTATCATGGATAAAAGCATATGTTCCTGATCTTAATGTAACTGCACAGGAATATACAGATGCAATGACATTGTCCGGTACGAAGGTAGAAGGGTATGAAGTGTTGGATGCAGACCTTCATAAGATCGTGGTTGGACAGATCGACAAGATTGAAAAGCACCCGGATGCAGACAAACTGATTATTTGTCAGGTTAATGTGGGATCTGAGACAATACAGATCGTTACAGGAGCCAATAACGTGCATGAGGGCGATAAGGTGCCGGTCGTGTTGGATGGCGGTCGTGTAGCAGGCGGACATGAGCCGGGAAGCCGTGTGGAAGGCGGCGTGAAGATTAAGAAGGGAAAGCTTCGCGGGGTAGAAAGCTTTGGAATGATGTGTTCCATCGAAGAGCTGGGCTCCAATCGGGAAATGTATCCGGAGGCACCGGAAGAAGGAATTTATATTTTCCCGGAAGAGACAGAAGTCGGCGCGAATGCAGTGGAAGTCTTAGGTCTTAACGATGTGGTATTTGAGTATGAGGTTACCTCCAACAGAGTGGATTGTTTCAGCGTGGTTGGAATTGCAAGAGAAGCTGCGGCGACATTCGGAAAGGAATTTCATCCTCCGGTTGTTACGCCAACCGGAAATGACGAGGATGTGAATGCTTACATTAAAGTGAGAGTGGAAAACGAGGATCTGTGTCCGAGATATTGCGCCCGTGTGGTAAAAAATATCAAGATCGGACCATCTCCGAAATGGATGCAGAGACGTCTGGCGTCTGTAGGAATTCGTCCGATCAATAATCTGGTAGATATTACCAATTATGTAATGGAGGAATATGGGCAGCCGATGCATGCGTATGATATGGATACTATTGCGGGCAAAGAGATTGTTGTACGTAATGCAGAAAACGGAGAAAAATTTACGACGCTTGATGGACAGGAACGGGAATTAGATGAGACCGTGCTGATGATCTGCGATGGGGAAAAATCTATAGGAATTGCCGGAATTATGGGAGGAGAGAACTCCATGATTACGGATGATGTGAAGACGATGTTGTTTGAAGCAGCATGTTTTGACGGAACAAATATCAGAAAATCCAGCAAAAAGGTTGGACTTCGTACAGATGCTTCTGGAAAATTTGAAAAAGGACTGGATCCAAATAATGCGCAGGCTGCTATTGATAGGGCATGTCAGTTGATTGAAGAGATGGGAGCAGGTGAAGTCGTAGGCGGCATGGTTGATGTATATAGCAAAAAGAAAGAGCCGGTTCGGGTAGCGTTTGATCCAGATGCGATTAATGAGCTGTTGGGAACGCAGATCTCTAAGGAAGATATGATTGGATATTTTGAAAAGATCGGTATCGTTTACGATGAAGCTTCTGGTGAGGTGGTTACACCAACATTCCGTCACGATTTGTTCCGCATGGCAGATTTGGCAGAGGAAGTGGCAAGATTCTATGGATATGATAATATTCCGACTACACTTCCTAGAGGAGAAGCAACGACAGGAAAACTTTCCTTTAAGCTTCGTGTGGAAGAGGTTGCACGTGACATCGCAGAGTTCTGTGGATTTAGCCAGGGAATGACATACTCTTTTGAAAGCCCGAAGGTATTCGATAAGCTTTTGATTCCGGAAGATTCTTCCCTTCGTCAGGCAGTAGAGATTATGAATCCACTGGGCGAGGATTACAGTATCATGCGTACGACGCCGCTAAATGGAATGCTGACCTCTCTTGCAACCAACTATAATAGAAGAAACAAGAATGTAAGACTTTATGAGCTTGGAAATATTTATTTGCCAAAGGCGCTTCCTCTGACGGAACTTCCAAAAGAGCGGATGCAGTTTACGCTGGGAATGTATGGAGACGGTGATTTCTTCAGCATGAAGGGTGTGGTAGAAGAATTCTTTGAAAAGATTGGTCTTCACAAGAAAGAGGTTTACGATCCGAATTCCGGCAAGCCATATTTACATCCAGGACGTCAGGCAAATATCCTGTATGATGGCGTAGTGGTTGGATATTTAGGTGAAGTGCATCCAGATGTGGCAGATACTTATGGAATCGGTACCCGTGCATATATTGCGGTAATTGACATGCCGGAGATTGTAGAACGTGCCACATTTGACCGGAAATATACCGGAATCGCAAGATTCCCGGCAGTGACTCGTGATATCAGTATGGTGATGCCAAAAGAGATTCTAGTTGGTCAGATAGAAGACGTGATCGAGAAGAAGGGCGGTGCTTATCTGGAAAGCTATGCGCTGTTCGATATCTATGAGGGTGCGCAGATTAAGGAAGGTTATAAATCTGTTGCCTACTCCATCGTATTCCGTGCGCAGGATAAGACCTTGGAAGATGCAGAGGTTACGGAAGCAATGAACCGAATCTTAAAGGCATTGGAAGGTATGGGAATTGAACTTCGTAAATAACAGATTATCATATAGAAGGGATTCAAAGAGAAATGAAACGTCAGGATTTTTACTATGAATTGCCGGAAGAATTGATTGCTCAGGATCCGCTTGAAGATCGTTCCAGCTCCAGGCTGCTTGTATTAAATAAGCAGTCTGGGGCTGTTTCCCATCATACATTTCGGGAAATTACGGATTATCTGAAAGAGGGCGACTGCCTGGTGATCAATGACACGAAAGTAATTCCGGCTCGGTTAATCGGTTCTAAAGTGGGAACAGATGCCAAGATAGAAGTATTATTATTGAAAAGGAAAGAAAATAATGTCTGGGAGACGCTGGTGAAACCGGGAAAAAAGGCAAAAGTCGGAGCAAAGATCAGCTTCGGTGATGGACTTCTGATCGGAGAGGTAGTAGACATTGTGGAAGAAGGAAATCGTCTGATTCAGTTTACTTATGATGGGATTTTTGAAGAAATTTTAGATCAGTTGGGGCAGATGCCGCTTCCGCCATATATTACTCACCAATTAGAGGATAAGAACCGCTATCAGACGGTCTATGCAACGCATACAGGTTCTGCGGCAGCGCCGACGGCAGGGCTTCATTTTACGCCGGAACTTCTGCGTCAGGTGGAAGAGATGGGGGTGGATATTGCCAGGGTGACTCTCCATGTCGGTCTGGGAACGTTTCGACCGGTGAAGGTGGATGAGATTACAGATCATCATATGCATTCAGAGTTTTTCCAGATTGATGAAGAGGCAGCAGAGAAAATCAACTGTACCAAGGAACGGGGGGGGCGTGTGATTTGTGTAGGAACTACCAGCTGTCGAACGGTAGAATCGGCCGCAGATGAAAATGGACATCTGGAAGCGAAGAGTGGCTGGACGGAGATCTTTATCTATCCGGGGTATCAGTTTAAGGTGCTGGATGGGCTGATTACGAATTTCCATTTGCCGGAATCCACATTGATTATGTTGGTTTCGGCGTTGGCAGGTCGGGAACCTGTGCTGGCAGCTTATGAAGAAGCTGTGCAGCAGAGATATCGATTCTTCTCATTTGGAGATGCAATGCTGATTTTATAAATGCTGATTCTGCAGCATATAAAGAAACATTTTTAAATCTTCTGCATAAGATAAATGGATAGTTGTAGGAGATGATTGGTATGCTGCGAGTGATCCATGAGATGCCGGCGGCCCATGCGGTTATCCGGGGAAGTGAGACATTTGAGACAATTCAGGGAAATGTTTATTTTTATGAAGTTTACAACGGAACAATACTGGTAGGAGAGATTTTCGGGATTCCAGATGAAGTGGAGAAGGAAAGCGGAGGCTTTTTGGGCTTTCACATTCACGAAGGTGGAAGCTGTACAGGAAGCCCGGAGGAAGCGTTCGCCTTTGCAGGAGGACATTTAAATCCAGAGAAAGAGCCGCATCCGAAGCATCAAGGAGATTTGCCGCCTCTTTTAAGTCATCGGGGAATTGCGTGGATGGAGGTCTATACAGGAAGGTTTTATCCGGAAGACGTTATTGGGAAAACCATTATCATTCACGATTGTCCTGATGATTTTCGGACGCAGCCATCCGGAGGAAGTGGCAGGAAGATTGCCTGCGGAGAGATTGAGGGCTGGGAAAAAAGTTAAAACGGCATTTGTATATTTTTCGTTTTTGTGTTATGATGGTTTTCGTCATTTTCTTAACGAGCAAATCAAATAGTACAGAAAGGAAGAATATGGAAAACAGAAAAACAAAAAACGCAGTCAGTTTAGAAACTTTTGTATTTCTTGTTCTGTTTGGAGTCGGAGCAGCCACCATCGGTATGACGATGGGGGGCGGAAATATGATGAAAACCCTGATGGCAACAGCGTATGAACTTCTTTTGGATACGGTGTTTAATATTATGGCAATTGCAGTCATTGCCGGAGCGCTTTCCGGAATTTTTTCGGAATTCGGGGTGATTGCACTTTTAAACAAACTTCTTTCGCCGTTGATGAAGCCACTTTATAATTTACCAGGTGCAGCGGCAATCGGAGTAATGACGACTTATCTGTCTGATAACCCGGCGATTTTAAGCTTGGCGGAGGATCGGAATTTTAAAAAGTATTTTAAGAAATTTCAGCTTCCGGTGCTTTGTAATCTAGGGACTTCTTTTGGAATGGGACTGATTGTCACAACATTTATGATTGGTCTGAATTCTGATGGAGAGAAGATCGGTCTTGCAGTTTTGATCGGAAATATCGCTGCAGTGATTGGAAGCATTGTCAGTGTCAGAATGATGATGCACTTTACAAAGAAGGAATTTGGAACGACGGAATATTGTATTCCTCTTGATAAGAATGAAAATATGGATGATCTGCTGAATAAGAGAGAAATTCGGGACGGCGGTGTTGGACGGCGCCTTTTAGAATCCATGTTGGAAGGTGGAAAGAATGGTGTGGATGTCGGCCTTGCGATTATTCCGGGAGTGCTTGCAATCTGTACCGTTGTAATGATTTTGACGAATGGTCCGTCTGCAGACGGGACATACACAGGAGCAGCTTACGAAGGTGTTGCACTGCTTCCGTGGTTGGGAGAAAAACTGGATTTTATTCTGAAACCATTGTTTGGATTTAGTTCTGCATCTGCGGTTGCAGTTCCGATTACTGCACTTGGAGCAGCTGGGGCAGCCATCGGACTGGTGCCGAATATGCTTGCTTCCGGAGCGGCTCATGCAAATGACGTTGCAGTATTTACCGCAATGTGTATGTGCTGGAGCGGATATTTAAGTACCCATGTAGCAATGATGTCTTCGCTGAAAGTCAGCAAGATGACAGGAAAGGCGATCGTCAGTCATACTATTGGCGGTTTATGTGCCGGAATTGTGGCAAATTTCCTGTTTCAGTTACTGTCTATGATCGGATAGAAGCTGTTCGAAAAACATATGGGAAGAATTTGTAAATGCCGAAAATTGGCATGAAAAAGTGAGAAAAGAATTTGACAGACGATGCCGAAGAAGATACAATAAAAAAGATACAGGTTCTGTATGTTACAGATGAAAAGGGAATGCGGTGAAAAGCCGCAGCAGCTCACTCTACTGTAAGGGATGGCGAACGCCAAAGACCACTGTCAGAATAACGTATGGCGGGAAGGTGGCAAGTAGATAAGAAACCCAAGCCAGGAGACCTGCCTGTAATTATTGTAAAATCTTTCGGTGAGGATAAGAGGATACGCAAAGGAAGAGGTCTCAGTTAAAAATATAGGAAAGAAGAGACATTCTTGTGATGTGTAGTGGTTGCCGAAAGGCAGCCATTTTTTTCTTTACAGAGAAAATCTGTGGGGTGAAAAGCAGCTCAATTCTGTTCTTCGTACGAAAGTAGAATGGAGAATCAATGAAAAAGAGAAGAGAGAAAAGAAAGAGGTTGTCAGGCCTTTTCCTTGCAGCACTTTTGCTGCTGGGAAGCGTGGCTAATGCAGGAAGTGTGCATGCTGGTGATCAGACGCTTACAGGCTATGGAATGACGGTGACACTTCAGATTGAAGGGTATGGCCGAACGGTAGAGCAGGGGATGAAGATTACGATGCCGGATACATACCACACCTTTGCAGACTATGGTCTGGAAGGAGTGCCGGAACCGGCAGAACCTGGTTATACGGTGCTGCACGTAATGGCGGAATATTGTGAACAGCAATATGGAGAAGGAACAGCACCGGACCTGATTCAGGCAGACGGGGGATACGTTTCAGGATTCCTTGATCTTCCGGAAGAGTCAACTTTAATGTTTCTTAGAAACCATGAAAGTCTACAGGTGGGAGCGCAGGAGCAGATGGTACAGGAAGGGGATCTGCTTTCTGTAGTGGATATCTGGGCGAGCAGTGATTGGTCATTTGGTGGCCAGTATGGGTGGTTTGCACAGGAAAATATGACGGCAGAAGCGGGAGAACCGGCTGCGATTCAGTTAAATACCACACCTCTGATGTGGAATGAAGCTTCCAATCCTTCTGGGGCAACCATTCAGGTGAAAAATGCAGACCAGGAAGTTGTGGCAGAAGGGAATACTGGAGCAGATGGAATGGCATCGGTGGTAGTTGCAGAAGCCGGAAGCTATACGGTGACGGCAAAGCGCCAGAATGCTTACTATGATAAAAAGGGAAATTATGCCTGGGATCTGGTTACGCCTCACGGAACACTGACCGTGACGCCGGGAGAGATGCTAACAGATGCAGAGGCTGTTAAACAGACGGTGGAAGCCTTGAATTTGGGCGATCTTAGCCAGGTGACGAAGGACTTAACTCTTCCGTTGGCAGGAAAGCAGGGAACGCAGATTACCTGGACGAGCTCGGATGAATCCTGTATTCGGATCGAAGGAGAGACGGGGAAGGTGACCCGTCCGACAGGAGAGGACCGAATCGTGACTCTGACAGCAGAAGTAAAGAGAGGCAGCGAAGTCGCTTCTAAAAAATTTGAGGCAACGGTGATAGGAACGGCGCTGTTTACAGAGCTTCATACAGATTATGGGAAGCTGGTTTATGAAAAGGGGATTCAAGAATATACCCTTTACGTGCCGGATGGCGTGAAAAAACTTTCGATTAGCGGAACAGCTGAAGAGGGTGTCAGTGTTGTAAAGTTGAAAGTACGAGGTGAAAAAGGCGAAGAAAAGACGGAGACGGTATTGGCGGTCGTAGATCCTAAATTTGAGAAAGAATCCTGGTTGGTGAATCAAAGTGGAGCAGAGCTGACACCACAGGATATCGTGATAGAAACCATGGGAGCTGTGGCTGGAACGGTTACGCTTCATGTGAAGCGCGGAAATCCGGCGGATCCACTTCCGGATCTTCCCCATGACTGGGGACAGCATTTGGGAAATCAGGGAAACAATGCCGTTATTTCTGTGGAAACTCCGGTGAAGGATGCAAATCTTATATGGAAAAGCAGCAACAAGGGAGATGCATTTTTTGGAAGTGCAGGATATCCGATCTTGGTAAATGAAAAAGTTTACGTGGCGAGAAACGAAGAAATACAGATGCTGGATAAGGCAACCGGCGAAGTAGTAAAAAGTACGAAGCTAAAGAAGCAGACCGGTTGGTATTCCTATATTTCATATGGGGATGGAAAAATTTTTGTTCCTCTGGCAGATGGAAGTGTACAGTGTTTTGATGCACAGACATTGAAGTCTTTATTTGTTACTAGTGTACCAGGGCTTGGACTTGGGTATCAGGGACTGAGTTCTGTCTGCTATGCAGATGGGAAAATCTATGTTGGCTATACCAACGGTGGAAATCCTGGATCCAGTCAGGGAGGTGTCGCTGCGTATGAGACTCTTGACCTTGTAAAAGAAGATGCGGAAGAGATTGTGGATCCTGTATGGGATTATCAGAATGGTGAAGGATTTTATGGAACCGGAGCTGTAGCGGCAGAACGTGGAGAAAATGCTTATATTGTCATTGGTGGTGATGATGGAAAAGTAATCAGTATTACTCCAAAAAACGGTGAGGTAAAGGGTGAACTCTCGGTAGAAGGAGCAATTAGAAGTGCGGTTGTGGAAGCAGATGGGTATCTGTGGGTGACAACACAAAAAGGGAAAATTTACAAATTAGATTTGAAAGAAGATGGAAGTATTCAGAAGGCCGCACAGGCAGATCTTCCGATGCAGACCAATGCATCAGCAGCAGTAGCTGACGGGAAAGTGTATATTACAGGTGGAATGTATAATCAGGGATTCTTGTCGGTCTATGATGACAATCTGAACGAATTAAAGACAGTGGAAACCAAGAGTCAGTTAAATACGCCGACGGTGATAACGGCATATGAAGATACTTATGTGTATTTTACAGAATATACGACACCGGGAAGTCTGTATGTAGCCACAGTGACGGCAGAGAATGAAGTAACGATCAAAACGTTGTACACACCGGAAGGAGAAGATGCCAATTATGGAATGGCAAATGTAGTTATTGGAGCGGATGGAACCATTTACTACGGGAATGATTCTTCTTATTTGTTTGCAATTCAAGGCGAAAAGCCAGTGACACCAGATTCGGAGCCATCACCAGAACCTTTACCGGAACCATCACCAAATCCGGGAGCGGGAACTTCTGGAGAAAATCAGGAAAATGAAGGGGAGCAGAAACCTGTCCTTCGTCCGGTAAAGAATGTAAAGCAAAAGAAAGGAGAAGCTGGAAAGAAGAGCCAGAGTGAAAATATTGCCGAGGCTATTAAACGAAATGCAGAAAAAGGAGAAACTTCTTTAACTGTGCGGAATGTACCGGAAGTATTAGAGGCGAAAGTGTTTGAAACTTTGGCGGAATATCCACAGTTCTCCCTGGTGCTTGACTGTGAAAGTTATACCCTTAGCATAAAAGGGATGGATGTAAAAGATCCGTCGGCATCCTTACACACCAGATTGGTGGAAATGGAGAGTGAACTAAGTGACAAAGAAGCAGAAATGTTCCAGGCATATCAGCAGCTTGCATTGGAACAGGAAGGAGAATTTCCTGGAGTTGTGACAGTGGTATATCAGCTTCCTGAGCACCTAAGGGATATGGAGATGCTCGAGTTGTATGAATTTTCCAAAGTAAAAGAGCGGGATCTTAGTGCGGTTGAAGAAGTTGTGATGCAGAAGGGGTATGCGATGTTTACCATGAAAGATCCTGGAAAATATGTATTGGCAGCACAAGCGGAAAAGGAAGATGAGACTGAGTTGGCAATGGCGAAAACAATGGACTCTAATATGCCGTCAGGAACCCAAAAACAAAGTAGCAAGCTGACTCCAAGTTGGCTGATGGTTGGGAGTGCAGTGCTGGGAGGACTGGCAATCGGTGCAGCGATAACAGGATTGGTTGTCTCAAAACGCAGAAAGAAGGAAGATACATGGGAAAATTAAAGAAGCATTGGAAACAAGGAAGGGGTTGGCTGGTAATACTTACAGTCCTGATCCTTTCTATTAGCGTTTCCGGCTGTACAGGGGAATCTTCGTCTCAGGAACAGAATACGAAGAAACAGACGGAAGAACAGAACAAAGATAAGAAAGAACAGGCGAAGGAGAAAGAAAAGAAAAAGGCGCAGAAAGAGGAAATTCCACAGGGGCTTCTTCCGGGGCAGACGGAAGGGGAAGATGTAGACGGAAACAACGAAGCGGAAGCAGAAGAAGACGGCGTCGCTTATGCAGATAATTCTTCGGCTGGAAGTAAAAGCCAGGGAGGAAATCAGACGGCATCGGGAAATGGAGGGGCTGCCTCTGGAGGGACCGGTTCTTCCGGAAATAGCAGCCAAAAGCATACGGTATCGATTCAGTTTTCTGTAGATTCTTCTAATGCGGACGGGTCAGTGTCTTATGGAAGTGCCATGACACTTCCGGAAGGAGCAACCGTTTATGATGCACTGGCAGCAACGGGACTTTCCTATACAGGATATGGGTATATCGAAGAAATTGGCGGTCTGTGGGAAAAAGATTTCAGTGCGAAGAGTGGCTGGAAGTATTACGTAAATGGGTCAGCGCCGATGATGAGTTGTGCAGATTATGTATTAAAGGATGGAGATTCGGTTCAATGGGTATATGTACTAAATCCATAGCATTTCAAATTGCAGCATTGCTGTTGCCGCCGATATTTTTGGCGGTGATGGCAGTTACTGCTTATCCCTATGCGGCAGCAGCCAGTATTGCAGTAATTCTGCTGGCGCTGCTGCCATTTTTTATCTGTTTTGAACAGAAGAAACCACGGCCAAGAGATCTGGTGCCTATCGCAGTGATGAGCGTGATTGCATCTCTGGGGAGAGCGTTGTTTGCAGCAGTTCCCAATTTTAAACCGACGACTGCAATTGTGATGATTACCGGAATGCAGTTTGGCCCATTGGCAGGTTTTTTGACAGGTGCACTGTCAGCCCTTGCCAGTAATATGTTTTTAGGGCAGGGGCCGTGGACGCCATGGCAGATGTATGCGTGGGGCCTGATTGGTTTTTTGTCGGGCATAGCAGGACAAAGAAAGTGGTTTCGGCGAAGAGGTGTATTGTATTTTGCAGGCTTTTTGGCGGGGATCTTATTCGATTGGTTTTTAAATCTCCAATATCTGATTGGATATATTCGTCCGGTGTCTTGGCAGGCGATTGTACTAACTTATACAGCGGGACTAGGTTTTGATCTAGTACATGGCAGTTCTACGGTATTGTTTTTGATGCTTTTAGAGAAACCGTGGGGCAAGAAGCTTCACCGTTTGAAAATGAAGTATGGAATTTTGTCAGCGCAAGAAGAGAAGGGAGAAGAATCATGCATATAAGACCTTATACCTTGTTTTCAACCCTGCATCCGGTGATACTTCTTGGCTATGCTTTGGGAGCGCCAATCTTGACGATGTGTATGGGAAATCCGTGGTGCCTTCTGGTCTCCTTTGGATGTGCGCTGGTGATGGAGTGGTTTTATCTGGGAGAGCAGTTTGTGTGGCAGGGAATCCGCGGAACCTGGCTATTGTTCTTGCTGATTATGATATTGAATTTTATGACCAACCACCGGGGAATGATTATTTTGTTCCAGACAAGAACCCGAAGATATACGCTGGAGAGCCTTTGTTATGGTGCGGCAAACGGATTGCTGCTCTGCGCGGTGATTTTCTGGTTCCGCTGCTTTTCGGCAGTGCTATCCAATCAGAAGTTTCTGTATCTTTTCGGACGTAGGTTTCAGACGGCAGCGCTTCTTTTGTCTATGATTTTGAAATTATTTCCGGAGACACAGTATAAGATTACGCAGATTCGTATGGCGCAGGATGATTCGGCATTCCAGGAGAAGGAAGCTTTGAAAGTACGATTGAAAAAAGGCATGCGCCAGATTTCTTGTCTGTTGGAATGGAGTATGGAGGACAGTATCGAGACGGCAGATTCCATGAAAGCTCGTGGCTACGGAGCAGGCAGAAGGGGGCAGTACGAGAGGTATCATTTTACGTCGTATGACCTGGGGGCATTGGCCGTGATGCTTTGCCTGAGCGGAACTGTGATCATGGGGATGGTGCTTGGAAAGATTACATTTTCCTACTATCCTACGTTTACATGGAATCAGGAAATGCTTGTCTGGAATGTCCTGATATGTTTTTGCGAAGCGGGATTTTTGCTAATGCCATGCTGGATGGAATTGATAGGTGCGGGAGGAAGAAGACGATGAGTGTATTGGATGTAAAAGCTTTAAGTTTTGCTTATCCAAATGGAAAAAATATATTGCATGCGATAGATTTGACGATTGCAGAAGGAGAATTTATACTGTTGTGCGGACCTTCAGGATGCGGAAAGACGACGCTGCTTCGTTGTATGAAAGCGCAGATTGCTCCGGTGGGAACGAGGAAGGGAAGTATGAGTGACCTTCCGGCAAAAGAGATCGGATATGTGTTTCAAAATCCAGAGAACCAGATTGTAACAGACACTGTGCGCCATGAATTGGCATTTGGGTTGGAGAACATGGGTCTTCAGACGGAGACAATCCGTCGGCGTGTGGCGGAGACGGCGTTGTTTTTTGGAATTGATGAATGGATCGATGCGTCTGTTTATGAGATCAGCGGAGGTCAGAAACAGCTTTTGAATCTGGCATCTGTGATCGCTATGCGTCCGAAGCTTCTGTTACTGGATGAGCCAGTCTCACAGTTGGATCCTCTTGCCAGAAAAAATTTTTTAGATGTGCTTTTACGGGTCAATCGTGAGTTGGGAATTGCAGTTGTGTTAAGTGAACATCACTTAGAAGAGATGCTGCCGCTTGCGGATCGGGTGCTTTTTATGGAAGCAGGTTCATTTCATTATGAAGGAGACGCCCAGGGGTATGTACGATATATGAAAAGGAGAAGGGCGGAACAGAAAAAGAAGTTGTATGGATTAGAAAGCGGTATTTCGGCAGCGGCAGAGATCGCATGTTTCTGGGAGCGGGAACGAAAAGAGGCGAAAGTGGAGAAACTGCCCCTTACGGTTCGAGAGGGACGGCAATATCTGGGAAAGAAGAAGGAGGAAGGAAAAGAGACCGGGCAGTGGGATCAACAAATAGAAAAGATTAAGGAGCGTTATCGGAAGAAAGAAAGCGTCAAAGAGCGTGGAACAAAAGGAAGCCGCAAGAATGTCTGCCTGCTGATTGATCATATTTGGTTTCAGTATCAAAAGCAGACGCCATTCGTACTAAAGGGGCTGGAACTTCGGATTGAGCGGGGAGAATTTCATGTGATCCTTGGAGGGAATGGAAGTGGGAAGACAACGCTTTTATCGATACTTGGGAAGAGGCTGTATGCCAATAGGGGAAAGATTCGGCTGGGAGAGGATCGAAAGCTGCCTAGGATTGCGCTTCTTCCACAGAATCCCAAGGCCATGTTTTCCAGAGATACTGTGGAGGAAGAATTGCAGGAAGCCGGATGTACAGAGAAATTGGCAGAATCTCTGGGGCTTTTGCAGCTTCTTTCACAGCATCCCTATGATTTGAGCGGAGGAGAGCAGCAGAGGCTGGGGCTTGCCATGGTTCTGGCAAAAGAGCCGGATCTTCTTCTGTTGGACGAGCCTACGAAAGGTCTTGACGGGGTGGCAAAAAAGCGGATCGGCGATGATTTGGAGACTTATGTACGTCAGGGGCACACGGTATTGTGTGTGACCCACGATGTTGATTTTGCGGCGGCTTATGCGGATGTGTGCAGCCTTTTATTTGAAGGCGAGATTTTATCAACGGAGTCAGCACAGACATTTTTTGAGGATAATGCATTTTATACGACAGATGCAGACCGGATTCTACGTGGGATTTAGACTCCAAAATGAAGTTTTCATTGGCTGAAACAGGCAGGATTTATTTCTGAAAAAGAGATAAACCTGCCTATTTTATTGTCATTTTGTCTCTGTCTGCAGTGGGGAAAATAGCTTCTGCACTACCGATGCTTTAAAAGTCAGAAAATACAAACAATTATAATAAAATATATAGAATTTCAAAAAATACTATGTTATGATACTTAATAATTTCATTTGAATTACGATAGTGATTAAGAGCATAATATGACAGAAAAAGGAGGTAATGCAAAAATGCTTTCTAACAAATCCACAGTTCAGTTTCATGGAACGAAGGAACAGGAAGAACAATTAAAAAACATGATCCATGAACTGAAAGATGAGAAGGGGGCGCTGATGCCGATCTTGCAAAAAGCGCAGGATATTTATGGATATCTGCCCATCGAAGTGCAGACCATCATCTCTGACGAGACCGGAATTCCGTTGGAGAAGATCTATGGAGTGGTTACATTTTACGCGCAGTTTAACCTGAATCCAAAAGGACGATATCGTATATCCGTCTGTCTTGGAACGGCCTGTTACGTAAAAGGTTCTGGTGATATCTACAATAAGCTGATGGAAAAACTTGGGATTGTGGGAGGAGAATGTACGCCTGACGGCAAGTTTTCCCTGGATGCATGCCGTTGTGTCGGTGCCTGCGGTTTGGCGCCGGTTATGATGATTAACGATGAAGTTTACGGACGGCTGACGGTAGATGATATTGATGATATCCTGGCAAAATATGAATAGACCGATCACGAGAAGGGAGGACGGGTATGAAGTCGCTTGAAGAATTAAAAAGCATTCGGGAACGGATGCATGAAGAATTAAAAATCCGCTATGAGCGCGAAGAATATTATCAGGCAGGCAGCGCGGAAGGTCTGGAAAATGGTTCCCAATACCGTAAGCATGTGTTGGTGTGTGGAGGTACGGGATGTACCTCTTCCGGAAGCCAGAAAATCCGAGAAAAACTGGAAGCAGAATTAAAAAGGAATGGACTGGAAAATGAGATCTGTGTGATTAAAACGGGGTGTTTTGGTCTGTGCGCATTGGGACCGATTATGATCGTTTATCCGGAAGGTGCCTTTTATTCCATGGTAAAAGAAGAAGACATTCCTGAGATTGTAGAAGAACATCTGGTAAAAGGAAATGTGGTTCGGCATCTTCTGTATGATGAGACGGTGAAGCACGGAGAGGGCATTCTGCCGCTTCAGGAAACCAGATTTTATAAGAAGCAGCATCGTGTTGCGCTTCGTAACTGCGGCGTGATCAGTCCGGAGAAGATCGAAGAATACATAGGAACAGGTGGATATGAAGCGCTTGGGAAAGTGCTGACAACGATGAAACCTCAGGATGTAATTCAGATCATTTTAGACAGTGGATTAAGAGGAAGAGGCGGAGCCGGTTTCCCGACCGGAATGAAATGGAAATTTGCAGCAGCAAATGAAGCTGATCAGAAATATGTCTGCTGTAATGCGGATGAAGGAGATCCGGGAGCTTTCATGGATCGATCCGTGCTGGAAGGAGATCCGCACGTAGTTTTAGAGGCAATGGCCATTGCTGGCTATGCTATCGGTGCATCTCAGGGCTATATTTACGTGCGTGCCGAATATCCGATTGCAGTAGAGAGACTTACCATTGCGATCGGTCAGGCAAGAGCCTGTGGACTGCTTGGAAAAGATATCTTTGGAACGGGTTTTGATTTTGACATTGAACTGCGGCTGGGAGCCGGAGCATTTGTCTGTGGCGAGGAGACAGCTCTGATGACTTCTATTGAAGGAAATCGTGGGGAACCGCGTCCGCGTCCACCGTTCCCGGCGCTCAAAGGATTGTTCCAGAAGCCGACCATTTTAAATAACGTAGAGACGCTGGCAAATATTCCGCAGATTATTTTAAATGGAGCTCAGTGGTTTGCGTCCATGGGAACGGAGAAATCCAAGGGAACGAAAGTATTTGCATTAGGCGGAAAGGTAGAGAATACCGGATTGGTAGAGATCCCCATGGGAACGACCCTTCGGGAGATTGTAGAAGAGATCGGCGGAGGAATCCCGCATGGCAAGAAATTTAAGGCGGCGCAGACCGGCGGACCGTCCGGTGGCTGTATTCCGGCTGAACATTTTGATGAGCCGATTGATTATGATAACTTAATCGCCATTGGTTCTATGATGGGATCAGGCGGACTCATTGTTATGGATGAAGACACCTGTATGGTGGATATTGCCAAGTTTTTCCTGGAGTTTACAGTAGATGAATCTTGTGGTAAGTGCACGCCGTGTCGTGTGGGAACCCGAAGAATGCTGGAAATTTTGGAAAAGATTACGAATGGGCAGGGAACCATGGAAGACCTGGATAAATTGGAAGAGCTGGCAGAGCATTTGAAGACGGGATCCTTATGTGCGCTGGGACAGACGGCTCCGAATCCGGTCCTGTCTACTTTGCGGTACTTCCGGGATGAGTATATTTCCCATATTGTAGATAAAAAATGTCCGGCTGGTGTCTGTAAGGCACTGCTATCTTATAAGATTGATGCTGATAAATGTAAGGGATGTACACTTTGTGCAAGGACTTGTCCAAATGATGCAATTACCGGTTCAGTGAAAGAGCCTCATGTGATTAATCAGGATAAATGTGTGAAGTGCGGAGCTTGTATGGAAAAATGCCGCTTCGGCGCGATCTATAAAGAATAAGGGAGGGCGGAGACTATGGAAACTATTCATTTAAAAATTAATGGACTTGATGTATCGGCTCCGGCTGGTTCTACGATTCTTGAGGCAGCACACCAGGCGGGAATCCGCATTCCTACGCTTTGTTATCTAAAGGAGATCAATGAGATCGGTGCCTGCCGCATGTGTGTGGTGGAAGTAAAAGGAGCAAGGAATCTGGTGGCAGCCTGCGTGCATCCGATCGGAGAGGGAATGGAGGTGTATAGCAATACACCAAAATTGATAGAATCCAGAAAGAAGACACTGCAGCTTCTGCTTTCCAATCACGATAAGAAATGTCTCTCCTGCGTGCGA
The DNA here is from genome assembly GCF_037890115.1 of Dorea sp. ICN-14282. Lineage (NCBI taxonomy): Bacteria > Bacillati > Bacillota > Clostridia > Lachnospirales > Lachnospiraceae > Dorea > Dorea sp. ICN-14282. The sequence goes on from NZ_JBBKBH010000001.1 coordinate 41,386, forward strand.
AGCGGAAACTGTGAATTACAGCAACTTTGCCGGGAATATGGAGTGGATGATGAGAACTATTATGAAGGCGTTATGAATCACTATGAGCCGGATACTTCTGCGGCGCATATGATTCGGGATAATAATAAATGTATTTTATGCCGCAGATGCGTAGCCGTCTGTGAAAAGGTACAGGGAATCGGAGTGATCGGAGCCAACAACCGAGGATTTGATACCGTCATTGGTTCGGCTTTTGAAATGGGCTTAGGGGAGACCAGCTGTGTTTCATGCGGACAATGTATTGCAGTCTGTCCGACGGGCGCACTTTATGAAAAAGATTATACGAATCAGATTTTGGAAGCAATTGCAGATCCAGATAAATATGTAGTAGTACAGACAGCGCCGTCAGTACGGGCTGGCTTGGGAGAAGAATTTGGGTATCCAATGGGAACCGATGTAGAAGGCAAGATGGCAGCAGCTCTTCGGAGAATTGGCTTTGATAAAGTGTTTGATACAGATTGGGCGGCAGATCTTACGATTATGGAGGAAGCAACAGAGCTTCTTGATCGAATCAAAAATGGCGGTGTACTTCCTCTTATTACGTCCTGTTCACCGGGATGGATTAAGTATTGTGAGCATTATTTCCCGGATATGACGGAGAATCTTTCGAGCTGTAAATCTCCGCAGCAGATGTTCGGCGCGATGTTGAAGACTTGTTTTGCTGAGAAAGAAGGAATTGATCCGAAAAAAATTGTTTCTGTCAGCGTGATGCCATGTACGGCAAAGAAGTTTGAAATTGGGCGCGATGATCAGGCGGCGGCAGGGGTTCCGGATGTAGATATTGCCATTACCACCAGAGAACTTGCAAGGCTGATCCGGCGCTGCGGTATTGATTTTACCATGCTTCCGGAGGAATGGTTTGACGACCCGATGGGAGAATCTACGGGAGCCGGTGTTATCTTTGGCGCAACTGGCGGTGTGATGGAAGCGGCTCTTCGGACGGCAGTAGAAGTGCTCACAGGAGAAGAGCTGGGCAAGTTGGAATTTGAAGATGTTCGTGGAACAGAAGGAATAAAAGAGGCTTCTTATCAGGTTGCCGGGATGGAAGTAAATGTCGCAGTAGCATCCGGACTTGGAAAGGCTAGAACATTGTTGGAGCGGGTAAAGTCGGGAGAAGCAAATTATCACTTTATTGAGATCATGGGATGTCCAGGAGGATGTGTAAACGGCGGCGGACAGCCTCAAGTATCTGCGGATGTGCGGAATTTTACGGATGTAGCGGGAATTCGCGCTCAGGCACTCTATCGGAACGATGAGGGCAAAAAGATCCGTAAGTCCCATGAGAATCCAGCGATTAAGAAGTTGTATGAAGAATATCTGGGAGAACCGGGAAGCCATAAGGCGCATGAGACATTACATACGAGTTATGTAAAGAGAAAAGTGAACTAATTCATAAAAAGATGACTCCCAGAGTCCGGGGTGAAGCCTCGGATCCTGGGAGTTGTTCCATGATCGGGAACTGTGATACAATAATCATATGAATATGAGGAGGAGAGTTATGCGGGTTTGGATTTGTATTGGAAGTTCCTGCCATGTCAGGGGATCGAAGGAAGTCGTTGAGACATTAACTGGATTGGTGAAAGAAAACCATGTAAAGGCGGAAATAGAGCTTGCGGGTTCTTTCTGTATGGGCGCTTGCTCGAAGGGAGTCAGCGTTCGGATTGGAGAAAGGATTTACCATGTGAGACCGGAAGATGCCAAAGATTTCTTTTATGAGGTGATTCTAAAGGAGGCAGAAAGGTGCGGGTAATTGATTTTAAGGATGCAAGCTGCAGGCATTGTTATAAGTGTGTACGCCACTGTGAAGTGAAAGCGATTTCGGTGGAACAGGAGCAGGCTCATATTATGGTAGATCACTGTATTAACTGTGGTCATTGTCTAGAGGTCTGTCCGCAGAACGCCAAGACGTTTGCCAGTGATATGGAGCGTGTCAAGGGATATTTGGGACAGGGAATGAAGGTGATTATTTCCCTGGCGCCGTCTTATCTGGGTGTGCTGGATTATGAAAAGCCGGGTCAGGTTGTGGATGCGCTGAAGCGGCTTGGGTTCTATGAGGTACGTGAGACTGCGGAGGGTGCAGCTCTTGTGACAAAGGAATACTGGAAATTACTAAAAGAAGGGAAGATGGAAAATATTATTACTACCTGTTGCCCCAGTGTGAATGATCTGATTGAAAAGTATTATCCATCTTTGGTTCCAATGATGGCGCCAGTGGTGTCTCCAATGATTGCGCATGGAAGGTTGATCAAAGACATTTACAAAGAAGAGGTAAAAGTGGTATTTTTAGGCCCCTGTATTGCAAAGAAGGAAGAAGCAATCGGAGATGAAAGAGTTAGCGGCGCCGTAGATGCGATTCTGACCTTTGAGGAAATTGTGAAATGGTGGCAGGCGGAAGGCATCGAGGTAGACAAGTGTGAAAATCTTCCGTTTGGTAATCCGAGTCCGAAAGTCAATCAGCTCTACCCGGTAAGCGGTGGTATTATTCAGTCTATTCGTGCCAGTTCGGTGGAAGATAATTATTATAAGATACATATTGATGGTCTGAAAGCTTGTATGGAACTGTTTCAAGAACTGGAAAAGGGAGAAATTCTTCACAGCTTTTTTGAAGTAAACGTCTGTGAAGGCGGCTGTATTAAGGGACCGGCGTCGGATAAGTGGCAGCAGTCTTTGATTCGCGCAAAGATGGATGTAGAGGATCAGGCGGTCTATAGGGAAGAGGCAGAAGGGATTGACGGAAGACAGATTGATCTTGCAAAGACATTTCGGGATCGGCATGTGGAAGACCGGATACCGACGGATGCAGAAATGCAGGAAGTCCTGCATGCAATGGGAAAATATACGCAGACTGATGAATTAAATTGCGGAGCCTGTGGTTATCCTACCTGTCGTGCTAAGGCAGTGGCAGTCTATCAAAAGAAGGCAGAGATCAGTATGTGTCTGCCTTATGCGGTGGCACAGGCGGAATCGATGTCCAACATTGTGATGGATGTGACGCCGAATATGATTCTGATTGTGGATAAGGATATGCGGATTCGGGAGTGTAATAAAAAAGCACAGAAGATGCTGGGGGTTTCCAGAGAGGAAGCACTGGAGCGATACATTTTTGAGTTTGTGGATGAGAAGGATATTGCAGAAGTATTGGCGACGAAAAGGAAAGTGTTTCATAAGAAACTAAATTTGGACTCGGTTGGGATGACGGTGAAAGAGACGATTATCTATATTGATAGTCTGGAATCCGTGCTGGTGACCTATCAGGATATTACCAAAGAGGAGAAAGCCAAGGAGCAGCATTATCATCTGAAAGTAGAGACGGTAGAGATGGCGCAGAAGGTAATTGATAAGCAAATGATGGTGGCGCAGGAAATAGCAGGCCTTTTGGGAGAGACGACAGCAGAGACGAAGGTAACGCTTTCAAGGCTTCGGGATTCGATTCTGTTTGAAGAGGAAGAGTAGAGATGAGCGTAAGTATCGATATTGCATGGAAAAGTTTGAACAAGCATCAGGAAGAACTCTGCGGAGACAAGGTGGAAGTGCTGAAAACAGATGATTCTGAGATTGTGATTTTGGCAGATGGGATGGGAAGCGGCGTTAAAGCCAATATTCTGGCGACATTGACGTCTAAGATTTTGGGGACAATGTTTCTGGAAGGGGCGGAGATTGAAGCTTGTGTGGAAACCATTGCAAAAACGCTTCCTGTCTGTAAAGTACGGGAAATAGCATATGCGACGTTCAGTATTTTGCAGATTTTCCATAGTGGAGAAGCCTATCTGGTAGAATTTGATAATCCCAAATGTGTGTTTATTCGGGAGGGACAGATTGTAGATTATCCCTATCAGGAACGCATGATAGAGGATAAGAAAATCCGGGAATATAGGTTTCAGGTGAAACTAAAAGATTGCTTTGTGCTGATGAGTGATGGGGTAATCTATGCAGGAGTCGGAGAGCTTTTGAATTTTGGATGGACTTGGGAGAGTATGGCTGAGTATACGTTGAAATGTACCAAGCAGACGTTGTCGGCATCCAGACTTGCTGCTATGTTAAGTCAGGCATGTGATGATCTATACGGACAGAAGCCGGGAGATGATACGACGATTGCTGTTGCGCGCGTGATTGAACGGCGGATTCTAAATATTTTTACCGGACCGCCTCAGAAAAAAGAGGATGATGATCGAGCGATCCGTGACTTTATGCGTCAGGAAGGAAAAAAAGTGGTCTGTGGAGGAACCAGTGCCAATATTGCGGCAAGAGTTTTGAAAAAAGAGATTGTGACATCATTGAATTACGCAGATCCTTCTGTTCCGCCAACGGCTTCTATTGACGGGCTGGATCTGGTAACGGAAGGGGTATTGACGCTTGGAAAAGCGCTGGGACTTCTGAAACGATATGAACAGGATGCGTTTGATGAGGCGTTTTTTGATGAACTGGATGCAGATAATGGAGCATCAAGGTTGGCAAAGCTTTTGATTGAAGAGTGTACAGAGTTGAATCTGTTTGTTGGAAAGGCTATGAATACAGCGCATCAAAATTCTAATCTTCCATTTGATCTAAGTGTCCGGATGAATCTTGTGGAACAATTAAAGGAATGTGTTGAGCATATGGGGAAAAAAGTAAAGGTGACCTGTTATTAGGTCACCTTCACTTTTTTTCTTGCTGAAGCTGATTTTTTAAGAAAAAGCATAAAAGATATAAAAAACTATTAGAAGCAACTTTCCAGTGTTGAAAAGAAGTTGGGATATGAGACATCAATACATTGACTTTCAAGGATCTGTGTGGCGGATTGTTCTTGTGTCTGTGCGGCAGTCTTTTTGGCCAGTAATGCAGCGATGGAAAAGGCCATGGCAATCCGGTGATCTAAAAACGAGGAAATAACTGCCGGGTGAAGAGGAGCTTTAGTGATCCGATGTCCGCCTTCAATGATCATACCATCTTCTGTTGGGGTGATATCACATCCCATAGCGTGAAGGTTGGTGGTAATAGTGTCGATACGGTTGGTTTCCTTCACTTTCAGTTCGGCAGCGTCTCGAATGATGGTGGTGCCTTCCGCGTGGGCAGCCATAACGGCAAGAATCGGAAGCTCATCAATGAGAGTAGGAATCAGACTACCCTCTATCGTGGTGGCGTAAAGCTGACTGCTGCGAACCAGAATGTCAGAATGTTCCTCTCCGCCGGTGATATTCTGGTTTAGATAAGTTAAATCGGCTCCCATGGCTTTGCAAACTGCAAGAAATCCTGCACGTGTCGGATTGATGCCTACGTTTTTGATGAGAAGTTCGGAGTCCGGCACTAGAAGTGCGGCAGCAATAAAGTAAGCTGCGGAGGAAATATCTCCGGGGATAGCAATCTCTTGTCCATATAATTCCTGGCAAGGGAGGATGGTTGCGGTGGCTTGCCCATCCGGGAATGTTCGGGAAGAAAGAGATGCGCCAAAGCTTTGGAGCATTCGTTCTGTATGATCCCGTGACAAAGAAGGTTCTGTGACAGAGACAGGGTCGTTGGCATAGAGTCCGGCAAGGAGAATGGCAGACTTTACCTGTGCGGAAGCAACAGAAGAGGTATAGTTGATTCCATGGAGGCTGCCTGGATTAATTAGAAGAGGCGCACATCCATTACCATTTAGACTTTCAATATGAGCGCCCATAGCATTTAACGGAGTCATAATCCGTTTCATCGGGCGTGTATTTAAGGAGGCATCGCCGGAGAGCAGAGACGAAAAATGCTGTCCGGATAAGATACCGCTAAGAAGCCTGGTGGTGGTTCCGCTGTTGCCGGTATTTAAGGTCTTAGAAGGCGCCGAAAGCCCGTGTAGACCTTTGCCGTGAACCAAAATCCGACCGGAAGAGGCGGTGGAACTTGTTAAGGGATTGGAGGAAGCAGTCGATGGGATCTCCTCGATCTCAATGCCCATACTCTGAAAACATGCAATGGTGGAGAGGCAGTCGGCTCCATTTAAAAATCCAGTGATTTCTGTAGTACCTTTGGAAATGGCGCCCAGCATTACACTGCGGTGAGAGATGGATTTGTCTCCGGGTATTGTAATCGCGCCACGCAGTCCGCAAGATGCCGGAAAAATAGATTTAACGTTCATAGACTATGTACCTGTATTTCTGCAGCAGCAAGGCTGCCTTGTTGGATGAATTCTCGTCGTAGAATTCGATTCGCAGAACCCCTTCTTCAAATTCCCGGTTGTGAACAATGCCAATATTTTTGATATTCAGATTGTTTGACGCCAGAATGGTTGCAATCGTTGCAATTCCACCGGCTTCGTCGATGATATCACAATATACGGCGAAAGTTTTTTTGATTGGTCCGGCAGATGTGGACGGAAGGGAATTGCGGTAGTTTCTGGAAGTGTCAAATAACTGATACAATCCCTGCTCATCCCCTTGATCAACCAGAGCCTTTGCCTGTTGAAGCGTTTCAATATAATTTGCAAGTATTTGAGAAATATTTTCCTTGTTTTTTACACAAATATGTTGCCACATGGTTGGGGAGGAAGAGGCAATCCGGGTGATATCCTTGAATCCTCCTGCTGCAAGATTTTTCATCAGTTCTTCCTTTGTGTCATTATCACGGACAAAGTTCACCAAACTTGCAGCAATGATGTGAGGAAGATGACTGATAGTACCAGTGATATAGTCATGTTGATGCGCCTCCAGAATAACGGGGATGGCACCCAGTTGCTGAACGAAAGCGGCGTAGCGGTCCAAATTCTCCTGTTTGGTTTCTGCACATGGAGTTAACACAAAATATGCATTTTCAATCAGCATGGCTTTGGAGTTGGGATAGCCGCTTTTTTCTGAGCCGGCCATAGGATGGCCGCCAATAAAATGAGAACCAAGTCCAAGCGCTGCCACCTCGTTATGGATATTTGTTTTTACACTGCCTACATCGGTTAAAATACACTCTTTTTCAAGGTATTTGGCCACCTGTTTTAAATAAGCTGTGTTGTAAGAAACCGGTGCGCATAAAAATATGTAAGAACAGTTGCGAAAGTTATCATCTATTGTAGTGGCCGCTACATCGATGACCGATTCCTGCGTAGCCAGTGCAAGTGTTTCCTTATTCTTGTCAAACGCTACGATCTCGTATGTGGGATGGTACTGGCGGATCGCTTTAGCAATGGAGCCTCCGATCAGTCCCAGGCCGATAAAACCTACTTTGTCTTTCATAGTAACCTCCTGAAATGGATTTAAAATGGCTTCGGGGACGTGTACTTTTTCAAAAAACTCCGTCCCCATTTCCATTTTACCCTGTCCCCATTTTATTTGTCAATCTACAATGCGTTAAAGTGAGAAAGTCTGCCGGGGTAAAGTACGAAATTAAATAGACATGTAAAAACAGAAGGAGTATGATGATAATCAGAAGGACACAGCGCGTAGAATGATCAGATGAGGAGTCGATTTATGGGACGTTATAAGCTATTGGGATGCAAAATTATGGAAAGGGAGATCGCGAGTGTTGTTTACTCTTGTAAAAATGTAATTGATGTGACATTGATTCGGCAGAAACTTCACGACAGACCGGATAATCTGCGCAAGGTACTGCAAAATGAGATTGATCAATTGGAGAGTAATGAGCATAAATATTCTAATGATACAAAAGAAAATGATTTTGATGCAATTCTATTGGGATATGGATTATGTTCGAATGCGGTGATCGGGCTTCACAGCAGAAAGTATCCGATTGTGGTACCGAGGGCGCACGACTGCATTACACTTTTTATGGGGAGTAAGGAAGAGTATGCGAATTACTATGAAACGCACAAGGGATTTTTCTACTATACTCCGGGATTTGTAGAAATTGGATATCCGGATGACGATGCGGTATGGGAAAGGCGTTATCAGACGTACTTGTCACGGTATAAGGGGAGCGAGAAGAAAGCAAGGCGTGCAGTAGAAATTGAAAAATCATTTACTATTTCTTATCAGGGATTTTCTTATATTAAATGGGATACTATTCCATTTCCGGAATATGAGGAGAAGATCAAGCAGCGTGCGAATGAGAAGGGGTGGAAATATGAAGAAATTATAGGGAAAAATACAATTCTTAAAAGGCTCGTAGATGGAGAGTGGACAGAAGAAGAGTTCCTCGTTGTCCCGCCGGGGTTCCAGGTAGAGGCAAGCTATGACAAGGACATCATTAAAATAGGAAAAATGTAGAATAGATAGTCAGATTGCTATGATAAATCTTATAAATAATGCACAAAAGAGTTGTAATTAGATGAAAATCTTAGTACAATATATACATGAGATTTTACTAAGCAAGGAGGCAGCTAATATGAAAGTTTACAGAACGGATGAAATCAGAAACGTGGTCCTGTTAGGACACGGAGGAAGCGGCAAGACAAGTCTTGTAGAAGCCATGTCTTATGTATCAGGAGCAACGAATCGTATGGGAAAGATCGCGGACGGCAATACGATTAGTGATTTTGATAAAGAAGAACAGAAACGTGAATTTTCTATCAGCACAACGCTGGTGCCGATTGAATGGGAGAAAGCGAAAATCAATGTGCTTGACACACCAGGTTACTTTGACTTCGTCGGAGAAGTAGAAGAAGCGGTAAGTGCAGCAGATGCAGCGGTCATTGTTGTATCTGGAAAAGCAGGCGTAGAAGTTGGAACGGAAAAAGCCTGGGAATTGTGTGATAAATACAATCTTCCACGTATGGTCTATGTAACAGAGATGGATGTAGATGATGCAAGTTTCCGTCAGGTAGTTCAGGATCTGACAGAGCGTTACGGAAAAGTTATTGCACCGCACTTCCAGCCAATTCGTGAAAACGAGAAGCTTGTGGGCTATGTGAATGTAATTAAAAATGCAGGAAGACGCTTTACAAGTCTAGGACAGCGGGAAGAGTGTGAGATCCCAGATTACTGTAAACCAAATCTTGAGATTTACAGAGAAAAATTATTGGAAGCTGTTGCTGAGACCAGTGAAGAGTTTATGGAGCGGTATTTTGCAGGAGAAGAATTTTCCGTGGAGGAAATTCGTTCTGCAATGCGTACGGAAGTAATGAATGGAAGTATTGTTCCGGTTGCGATGGGCTCTAATCTTCAGGCGCAAGGAGTTACGAATCTTTTGTCTGATATCGTAAGATTCTTCCCAAGCCCTGACTGCAAAGAGTGTGCGGGAATTAACCGTAAGACGAATGAAATTTATGAAGCTAACTATGATTTTGCGAGAGCAAAATCTGCATATGTATTTAAGACGATGGTAGACCCGTTCATTGGAAAATACTCTTTTGTAAAAGTTTGCTCTGGTGTATTGAAGGGAGAAGATACTTTATATAATTCAGATTCGGAAGTGGAAGAGAAACTTGGCAAGCTGTATACCATGTGCGGAAATAAGCCGGTTGAAGTCAGCGAGCTTTTTGCAGGAGATATAGGAGCTATTGCAAAATTATCCGGAACCAAGACAGGGGATACTTTATCAGCAAAAGGAACACCGATCATCTATGGAAAGACGGAATATTCTAAGCCATATACATATATGAAGTATGTTGTGAAAAATAAAGGAGACGAAGACAAAGTTTCTCAGGCATTGCAGAAAATGATGGCGGAAGACGTTACACTTAAGACGGTCAATGACAGCGAAAACCGTCAGACACTGCTCTATGGAATGGGTGATCAGCATCTGGAGATTGTGGCAAGCAAACTGGCATCCAGATATAAATGTGAGATCACACTGGAGACACCAAAGGTAGCATTCCGTGAAACAATCAAGAAAACGTCTGATGTAGATACAAAATATAAGAAACAGTCTGGCGGACATGGACAATATGGACACGTAAAGATGAAATTCGGACCATCCGGAGATCTGGAGACACCGTATGTATTTGAGGAAACCGTTGTTGGCGGAGCTGTACCAAAGAACTACTTCCCGGCAGTAGAAAAAGGACTTCAGGAATCTGTAGTGAAGGGACCTTTGGCTGGATATCCGGTAGTTGGAGTAAAAGCAACGCTTTATGATGGATCCTATCATCCGGTAGATTCTTCAGAGATGGCATTTAAGACAGCAACCAGCCAGGCGTTCAAGAAAGGCTTTATGGAAGCCGGACCGGTTCTTTTGGAACCAATTGCTTCTGTAAAGGTTACAGTTCCAGATGATTATACCGGAGATGTTATGGGAGATCTGAACAAGAGACGTGGACGTGTCCTTGGTATGAATCCTGTTGCAAATGGCTGTCAGGAGATTGTTGCAGATATTCCAATGACAGGACTCTTTGGATATTGTACAACGCTTCGGTCTATGACTGGTGGAAGAGGTACTTATTCTTATGAGTTTAGCCGGTATGAGCAGGCGCCGTCTGATGTACAGGCAGCAGAGATTGCAAAGCGTGCAGCAGAAGAATAGATAAAAATATAATTTTATGGATCTATAATAAATAGAAGAAAAGCCCGGAAGGGCTTTTTTTCTTAGGATAAAGGTGCTATAATCTCCTTGCTATCAAAAAAATACATAGAAAAATGGTGAGGAAAAGAAAGATGAAAATAGTAATCATCGGAGATGGAAAGGTTGGTCATAAGTTGACCGCGCAGTTGTCCGAAGAAGATTATGACATTGTATTAATTGATCAAAATGAAGGAAAATTAAAGGAAGCTCTGAATCGGCTGGATATTTTCTGTATTACAGGAAATGGTGCGGATGCGGATGTTCAAAAGGAAGCGGGAGTTCAAAATGCAGATTTGGTGATTGCCTGTGCATCCACCGATGAACTTAATATGTTAAGCTGCCTTTTGGCGAGACGCCTGGGGGCAAGGCATACCATTGCCCGTGTCAGAAATCCAGTTTACTATCGTCAGATGGGATTGTTAAAAGAAGATCTTCATTTAAGTATGGCGGTAAATCCGGAATTAACGGCAGCTATGGAGATTGCCAGAGTTTTACTGCTTCCGGAGACCAGTAAAGTAGAGACTTTTATGAAAGGCAGAGTAGAACTGGTAGAATTTACGCTTCGGGAAAACGGACTGCTTGTTGGCCTTCCGCTGAAGGAGATTTATCGGAAATTCCAGATCAAGATTCTGGTGTGTGCAGTAAAGCGTGGAGACGAGATTTACATTCCAGATGGAGAATTTGTGCTTCAGCAGGGGGATAAGATTCATATCACGGCGTCCCACCAAGAGTTGGAGGCATTCTTTAAAGCTATTGGAAAACGGATTCTTAAGGTAAAGAAAGTGCTGATTGGCGGTGGAGGCCATGTGTGCTTCTATTTGGCTTTGCAGCTTCTTCAGGCAGGAATGCAGGTGAAGATTATTGAACGAGATGAGAAACGGTGTGAACAGCTCTGTGAAATCCTGCCGAAGGCGACGATCATTCATGGAGACGCGGCAGATCATGATCTCCTTTTAGAAGAAGGAATTCGGGAGGCGGATGCATTTGTAGCGCTGACCGGTATGGATGAGGAAAATATTATTATGTCCCTGTTCGCAAAGACGCAGGGAGTGGGAAAAGTTGTTGCAAAAGTTAACGAAGACTCCCGTGCACAGCTTGTAGAGGAACTCGGAATTGACAGTACCGTATCGGCAAAAGGAGCGACGGCAGATGCGATTATGAGCTATGTCAGAGCCAGAAATAATTCTTACAGCAGCGTGAATATCGAAACTGCATATCGATTGCTTGGCGGAAAAGTGGAGGCTTTGGAATTTATTATCAAGGAAGAGTGCCAGTTTACGAATGTGCCGCTTAAGAATCTTGCGACAAAAGCAAATCATCTGATTGCATGTATTGGCCGAAAGGGAAAAATTATTATCCCGAATGGAGAGGATCATCTGGAAGCAGGCGACAGTGTGATTGTAGTAACGAAGGATCACATTATTAATAGTTTCAGTGACATACTTGCATAGGAGATAAATGATGAATACGAAGATGATACGATATATACTGGCCAAGATGCTGGGGGTAGAGGCGCTTCTTCTGCTTCTTCCTGCATTTGTGGCGGTGATTTACGGAGAAAAGAGCGGAGTCTGGTTTCTGGTTCCGATTGCTCTTTTGGCGGTGCTCTATCTGATAGGAGGAAGAAAGCGGCCGAAGGAACAGACCATTTATGGAAAAGAAGGAATGATTATTGTTGCTTTGGCATGGGTTTTGTGGTCATTGTTTGGTGCGCTGCCGTTTTGCTTGTCAGGGTATATTCCTAATTATCTGGACGCATTTTTTGAAACAGTGTCAGGATTTACGACTACGGGATCTTCTATTATGCCGGATGTGGAAATTCTTCCGCAGTGTATGACCTTTTGGAGGAGTTTTACCCATTGGGTTGGCGGAATGGGGGTATTGGTATTTGTAATGGTGCTGACATCCCTTGATAAACACCATACGATGTTTTTGATGCGGGCGGAAGTTCCGGGACCTGAAAAGGATAAGCTGGTGCCTAAGGCTATGAGTACTGCGCGAATTCTGTACGCGATGTATCTGGGGCTGACGATTGTGGAGGTTGTGCTGCTGGTATTTGGTGGAATGAGTCTCTTTGACAGTTTGATCCATTCCTTTGGTACAGCGGGAACCGGAGGATTTTCTAATTATGCGGCCAGCGTTGGACACTTTAACAGTGCATACATTGACGGTGTGATCACGGTATTTATGATTCTGTTTGGGGTCAACTTTAATCTTTATTTCTTTTTACTGCTAAGAGATTTTAAGCCGGTGTGGAAAAATGAAGAGCTTCGGGCATATCTGGGGATTATTCTTGTTTCAGCGCTTTTAATTACCTGGAATATCAGTCCGTCCTATCCGAACCCATTGACCGCGTTCCGATACGCCATTTTCCAGGTGGCCTCTATAATTACGACGACGGGGTATGCGACGACTGATTATGTAGTGTGGCCATTGCTTTCGCAGATGATACTATTGATATTAATGGTGATTGGTGCCTGTGCATCTTCCACGGGAGGCGGTATTAAGGTGTCCCGGCTTCTGATGGTATTCAAATGTATTAAGCGAGAGATTATGCAGATGGCGCATCCGAAGTCTGTCAATGTAATTCGTGTGAATAATAAGAAGGTGGGTTCCGATGTGCTGAGAAGTTTGTATGTGTATTTGATGGCATACGGAGTGCTGATGGTAGGATCGATTTTGATTGTGTCTATAGATAACAAAGATTTTGCAACGACGATAGGATCGGTGTTTGCGACACTAAATAATATTGGTCCGGGACTTGCGGAAGTGGGACCGGCAGGAAATTTTTCCGATTTTTCACCGTTGTCTAAGCTGGTGTTCTGTATTGATATGTTGGCAGGACGTTTGGAAATCTTTCCATTTCTGATGCTGTTTACGGCAAGTGCATGGAGAAGAAAATTCTAGAAAAAGGTTGGAAGCGACCAGGGAGGTATTATGAAAGGAAAGAAAAAACTGCTTTTGAGCATTGTTATAATTCTGGTGGCAGCTGCTTATTATTATGCGGCGCTGCCGGCAGTAAATATTCATTCTTCAGAGACGTGGTTCTTTATGATTGCACTGGTGATTGTGATTGCGCTTCTCTACATGAAGAAAGGACAGATTGGAATTCGGGAATTAAAACAGAGCAAGATGATGAAGAGTTTCGGTGTTGTGGTTCTGGGACTTGGAATTATCTATCTGGCAGGTACGCTTTTGTCTTCCCCGATTATCAATGCGAAGAAATATCAGAAGCTGATGAAGGTAGAAGAGGGAACTTTTACCGAAGATATTGAGGAACAGTCTTTTGATAAGGTTCCGCTTCTGGATAAGGAGACTGCTGAGATTTTAGGAGATCGGAAGATGGGAAGCATGGTGGACATGGTATCCCAGTTCGATGCAGACAATATTTACAGCCAGATCAACTATCAGGATAATCCGGTGCGTGTGACTCCACTGAAGTATGCCAGCCTGATTAAATGGTTTACCAACCGATCAGAAGGAATTCCGGCATATATTCGGATTAATATGGCAACCCAGGAGACAGAACTGGTAAAGCTGGATGAAGGAATTAAATATACAACGAGTGAACATTTTAATCGAAATATTTACCGTCATCTGCGGTTTGCACATCCGACTTACATTTATGGCGAGCTCAGCTTTGAGATTGACGAAAAGGGAGTGCCTTATTGGATTGCACCGGTAAAGAAGTACAATATTGGCTTGTTTGGCGGTGAGACAGTTGGGAAAGTGGTACTCTGTAATGCGGTAACAGGAGAGATGAAGACTTACGATGTAGAGGATGTTCCGCAGTGGGTGGATCGTGTTTATTCCGCAGATCTGCTGGTACAGCTGTTTGATTATTATGGAACTTTAAAGCATGGATTTTTAAATAGTGTATTAAGCCAGAAAGACTGTCTAGAGACGACGGATGGTTATAATTATCTGGCTCTTGAGGATGATGTGTGGATGTACACAGGAGTAACCTCTGTCAATGGAGATCAGTCCAACGTTGGATTCGTGCTTTCTAACCAGCGGACTATGGAGACAAGATACTATGAGGTAGAAGGCGCTACTGAGGCTGCGGCAATGTCTTCTGCGGAAGGTCAGGTACAGAACCTGAAATATACGGCTACATTCCCGCTGCTTTTGAATATTTCCGGCGAGCCGACGTATTTTATTGCGTTGAAGGATGATGCGGGTCTGGTGAAGAAGTATGCGATGGTTAATGTACAGAGATACCAGATTGTAGCGATTGGAGATAGTGTCAGCCAGTGTGAAGAGAATTATCTGGAACTTTTGTTAAGTAATGGAGTGAAGGAAGAAGAGAAGGATACCAGAGAGGTACTTGAGATTTCCGGTAAGATTACGAAAATTGCACAGGCGGTACTGGATGGTACGTCTCACTACTATCTGATGGTGGAAGGATCTGAAGAGATCTTCGATGCATCGGTTGTGGACTTCATCGATGTTGTCAGATGTGAAGTGGGTCAGGAAATTACGATGGAATACAAGAAGGGCGAGAAAGCCAATACAGTGATGTCACTGACGTTTGACGGGGCAGAGCCTGCAAATGCAGAAGCTTCTGAAGATGAGGTGGCAGAGTAATGGCGCTTAGTGGATTGCTGGCAGAACAGATCATCGTGATGTTTCTTACCATGGCAGTTGGATACGCTGTGGTAAAGCTGGGATTGTTCCGGTCGGAAGACAGCCGGGTTATTTCCAACATGGTTGTCTATATCTGTTCGCCGTGTGTAATTGTCAATTCCTTTCAGATTGATATGACGCCGGATAAAGTGCAGGGACTTCTGTTGGCAATGACAGCGGCAGTAGCAGTTCATGCGGTGCTGATTATACTGGTAAAGCTACTGGAAAAACCGCTTGGACTTACCAGCATTGAGAAAGCTTCTGTGATTTACTCGAACGCGGGATATCTGGTCATTCCTCTTGTGGATGTGGTTCTGGGAGAAGAGTGGGTATTTTATACAACGGCCTATATTCTGGTTCAGACGATACTGATTTGGACACATGGAGTCCGACTCCTGGGAGGAGAATCAGAAGGGAATTATCGTAAGATTTTGAGGAATCCTAATATTATTGCAACAGCAATTGGATTGACTTTGTTCCTGACGAAGATTCGGATTCCGTCCATACCGGCAAGCTGTATTGAAGGGGTTGGTGATATGATCAGTCCGGCAAGCATGCTGGTAATTGGAATGATTATTGGAAAAGTGAAATTAGGACAGGTGTTTCGGAAAAAGCGTCCTTATCTGATTTGTTTTCTGCGGCTTATTGTGGTGCCGGTTTTGGCAGCAGCAGTGTTTGCATGGGTGGGACGCATGGGAATTCACAAAGATGCAGAATATATTCTGATGGTCTCTCTGATTGCTACATCGGCGCCGGCAGCGGCTATGATTACACAGCTTTCACAGATTTATCATAAGGATGAACAGTATGCAAGCGTTATCAATGTGATGTCCGTGTTGTTTTGCATTATTACGATGCCGGCAGTGGTGATGTTGTATGAGTTCCTCTATATGTTGTAGTGAAAGAAAGAGGATAGAAAAATAAAAATTGAACTCAAAAAAGAGTGGATCGTTTCGTTGAGATGATCTACTCTTTTTTTAGAAAGAGATTAAGGAATTTGATTGCTGTATTCTTCAATTTTATCAAGAACTCGCTGTTTTTCATCGCCTTCCAATGGAATCGGACAATAGTCATTGTATCCACTGGCGGTAGAAAGTGAACAAGGAATAATGTTAACATCATCCGTTTTTTCCAGTTTTCCTTCTTTTAAGGTAAAGGTCTGCTGAAAGATCATCGTGTCCTTGTCTCCGGGATTGGAGTTTCCACCGAAGCAGAAATTGCCAAGACTGTAGGCAATATAACGATCTTTGTATTTTTCAATCCCCTGAAGAACATGGGGATGATGACCGATCACTAGATCAGCGCCTTTGTCAATCGCAAGATGAGCAAGCTCTTTCTGGATTTCATTGGGAACGTATTCCCGTTCATTTCCCCAATGAAAATTGACGATAATTAATTGAGCTCCCGCCTTTTTGAGTGCGGAAATATTTTCCTTTACCTGTTCTTTTCTATCTAAATGATCTGCAAGTTCATAGATACCGGTAAGACCGATTTTAATACCTTTTAACTCTATTAACTTGACACGTTCAAATCCGAAGGTTGCAACATTGTCACTTTCCAAGAATTCGATGGTGTCGGTGTAACTCTTGCTTCCGTAATCATGGCTGTGATTATTGGCAAGATTCGCTGCCTCAACAGAACTTCCGGACAGGATTTTGGAATATTCAGGGTCGGCCTTGAAAGCATAGGTCTTGGCTTCCCTTTGTTCTTCAGTTGTCAGGGTTCCTTCCATATTGACGATGGATAAATCATCCTTTTCTAATATGGGGCGGACATACTGGAAGAAGTAATCTGCTCCCTGCGCATTGTAGTAGGCATTGAGGCTGGTTGCGGGATTGAAGTTGATATCTGTTCCCAGTGTACAGTCTCCCATGGAACTTATAGTGATCGAAATCCCCTGATCGGAATCTTTTGGCGTTTCTTTATCTAGCTTTAGCTTTTCAACCTGGGGTTTTGGTGTATTAACAGATTTTGTTTTGTCGCTTTTTTTGTTTTCTTTGTTTTCCTTTTTGGCAGGCTTTTTAGCCACCTTTTCTTTATCGTCTACGGATTGCGTAGTTTCCTTGGGCGGCTGTTTGTCTGGCTTTGACAGTATGCTTCGGATGCCGAAGAACAACAGCAGACAGAGGAAGAGAGGCACGACAATGCAGATGAGAGCCCGGAGTTGTTTCTTTTGTTTCTTTTTCTTTTGACGTTTTCTGGCGTCTTTGATTCCACTCATTTTTTTACCATAAAACAGGCAGCCCGTAAGGGACTGCCTGATATTTTCCTTTGTTATTCTTAATTCAGATAGTTGCAGCCTTCTGAGTTGATTTCAGATAAATCAGCTTTGTCTGCGCTGATGCTTACATAAAATTCAATTCCGCATTCTGCAGAAATCTTTTTCAATCTTTCGATAAAAGTAGGAATATTTTCGAGAGAAATATTCGCGTGTTTCAAAATACCATCGATAAATACGCATTCAATATCGTGGTTGGAACTGTACATACCATATAAAAATCCGATATACTCGTCAATATTTTCAATTGCCGGGAAATCATCCATACATACTGTACGAATGTCGAAGGTAACACTTGCTGTGTCACGGTGAGTTTTCTTAATAAATACTACATTTCCATTACATTTTTTAGCCTGAGCATTCGCCTGCTCAATCATTTGTTGTGTCTTTCCGCTGCCCTTAGGACCTGTTAATAAATTTACCATGGCAAACTCTCCTTTATGTATCATATTATACTGAGCCCCCTCAGTACGATTAACTTATGTTTATTATACACTAAAAGATATACGGAAACAATACAAAAATTATATATTTTGCACTTGAAAATGAAGGGGGGAAATGTGTGGGATGAGAATCCAAGATAAACCTCTTGACTTATTTTAAGATTCTTCCTATAATAAGTAACGTATATGAGAAAAGCGATGAAGAGGATCAGTAGAAGTGAGAAACCGTTCAGAGAACTGCCGGATGGTGCAAGGCAGCGGGTGGAAACTTTGAACTCGCCTTGGAGTTCCGGTATTGAAGGACACGGGATTTTTTACTTTTCTAAAGAGGAAAATGAAAGTGTATGTATAGATGTCGGCGGGAATTCCCGTTATAGAAACAATGAGTGCATTTGCAGAGGAATCTGCGGATGAAGAAGAGTGGTACCACGGAAAATAAGCCTTTTCGTCTCTTGTGAGATGTGAAGGCTTTTGTTTTTTTATGAAATGATTTTTATGAAAGAAGAAAGAGAGGAAGTTTATCATGTCAAAAGTCCCTTATAATCATAAGGCAATTGAGAAAAAATGGCGTGAAAACTGGGAGAAGAACCCGGTTAATGTCAAGGAAAATGCAGATGGCAGCAAGAGAGAAAAATATTACTGTCTGGACATGTTTCCATATCCGTCAGGAAATGGTCTGCATGTAGGACACTGGAGAGGATATGTGATCTCTGATGTGTGGAGCAGATATAAATTACAGCAGGGATACTATATCATTCATCCGATGGGATGGGATGCTTTTGGTCTTCCGGCTGAGAACTATGCAATCAAGATGGGAGTGCATCCTTCTATTTCTACAGCGGAAAATATCAAGAATATCAAGCGTCAGATTAATGAAATTGCAGCGCTTTACGACTGGGATCGCGAAGTAAACACCACAGATCCGAATTACTACAAGTGGACACAGTGGATCTTCGTAAAGATGTTTAAAGAAGGTCTTGCATATGAGAAGGAGTTCCCGATTAACTGGTGTCCGTCCTGTAAAACAGGTCTTGCCAATGAAGAAGTGGTAAACGGAAAATGTGAGCGCTGCGGAGCAGAAGTAACGAAGAAAAATCTTCGTCAGTGGATGTTAAAGATTACTGCTTACGCAGAGCGTCTGTTAAGTGATCTTGATAAGCTTGACTGGCCGGAAAAGGTTAAGAAAATGCAGTCCGACTGGATTGGAAAATCTTATGGAGCAGAGGTGGACTTCCCGGTAGATGGACGGGACGAGAAGATTACGGTCTATACGACCAGACCAGATACCTTATATGGTGCAACCTTCATGGTACTTGCTCCAGAACATGAGCTGGCTGCAAGCCTTGCTAATGATGAGACAAGAGAAGCTGTTGAGAAATATATTTATGACGCATCTATGAAGTCAAATGTAGATCGTCTGCAGGATAAAGATAAGACAGGTGTATTTACAGGAAGCTATGCGATTAACCCGTTAAATGGAGAGAAGACACCGATCTGGTTATCTGATTATGTACTTGCAGATTACGGAACCGGAGCAATCATGTGTGTACCGGCTCACGACGATCGTGACTTTGAATTTGCAACGAAATTCGGCATTCCGATTGTTCAGGTTATTGCAAAAGACGGAAAAGAAATTGAAAATATGACAGAGGCTTACACAGAGGCAGTTGGAACCATGATTAACTCCGGTGAGTGGAATGGAATGGAATCCGCAGTCCTTAAAAAAGAAGCCCCACATATTATCGAAGAACGTGGTATTGGACGTGCAACTGTAAATTACAAGCTGCGTGACTGGGTATTCTCCCGCCAGCGTTACTGGGGTGAACCAATCCCGATCATTCACTGCCCGCACTGCGGAAACGTACCGGTACCGGAAGATCAGCTTCCACTGGAACTTCCGGACGTAGAATCTTATGAGCCGACAGGAACCGGAGAATCTCCACTTGCAGCTATTGATGAGTGGGTAAATTGTACTTGTCCTGTATGTGGACAGCCTGCAAAACGTGAGACAAATACAATGCCGCAGTGGGCAGGATCTTCCTGGTATTTCCTGCGTTATGTGGACAATCACAATAATGATGAACTGGTTTCCAAGGAAAAAGCAGATGAGATGCTTCCGGTAGATATGTATATCGGTGGTGTAGAGCATGCGGTACTTCATCTTCTGTATGCACGTTTCTATACAAAGTTCCTGTGTGATATCGGAGCAATCGATTTTGATGAGCCATTCCAGAAACTCTTCAATCAGGGAATGATTACAGGCAAAAACGGAATTAAGATGAGTAAATCCAAAGGAAATGTCGTATCTCCGGATGACCTCGTAAGAGATTACGGATGCGATTCTTTAAGAATGTACGAATTATTCGTAGGACCGCCGGAGTTAGACGCAGAGTGGGATGACAGAGGAATTG
Source organism: Dorea sp. ICN-14282 (assembly GCF_037890115.1). NCBI lineage: Bacteria > Bacillati > Bacillota > Clostridia > Lachnospirales > Lachnospiraceae > Dorea > Dorea sp. ICN-14282. The sequence goes on from NZ_JBBKBH010000001.1 coordinate 61,575, forward strand.
ACGGTGTAAACAGATTCTTAAAGAGATTCTGGAATCTTGTTATGGACAGCAAGGAAGCAAACGTAAAAGCTTCTAAAGAAATGATTAAAGAACGTCATAGACTGGTGAAGGATATTACAATCCGTCTGGAGAGCTTCAGTCTGAATACTGCAATCTCTGGATTCATGGAGCATAATAACAAGCTCATTGAGATTGCGAAAAAAGAAGGCGGAATCGATGAAGAGACGCTGTCAACGATGGCAGTGCTTCTGTCCCCATTTGCACCACATATCGCAGAAGAGGTGTGGGAGCAGTTAGGACATGAAGGAAGCGTATTTACTGCCGGATGGCCTACCTATGACGAGAATGCCATGAAAGATGATGAGATCGAGGTCCCGGTACAGATCAACGGAAAGACAAGAGCTGTCATTTCTATCGCAGCAGATATTTCCAAAGAAGAAGCGATTGCAGCAGGAAAAGAAGCGATTGCAGATAAACTGACAGGTACGATTGTGAAAGAGATCTATGTACCAAAGAAGATTATAAATATTGTTCAAAAGTAAGCCGCGCAAATAATTCAAGCCGAGGGAACACCTGCTTGCAGGGAAGTTTCCTCGGCTTGAGGTATTTATGGGGTGACGTAATCAAGCGAGATGAAACGAAGTGAAATCAAGAAAGCTGTTTTAGCTTTTCGATAAATTTTTCGGATGCTTTAGAAAACGCCTGATATTTTTTCCAGTAGTATCTTATGGAAACAGAGCATATGAAGACACGCTGAAAGAATTAGCGGACTATTTAACAAAGAAAGGCTTTTACTGTGTTGCTGCTATTACAGCTGTTGCAGAACATTCTATTATGCATCAATTTGCGACAGGTCGTCCTGATGAAACGGATAAAAAGGAACTTGTAGAATTTTCAAGGAAGATACTGGATAAGATAAAGAGTGATTCCGTATCTCCAATATTAACTGCCTGAGGAGCGTTATCTTCAATAACAGGTTCTTCTACTGTAACAGAATATGGTTCCGCAATATTTTTTATAATCGTTCCTGATGATGAATTAACTACTGCACATTGCAAAGTAATTGTAACGGGTTTAAAAGCTGAAACCCCGTCTTCCCCCACAGAAATTTCTACAGAACCATCTTCTGCAACTTCTGATGCCTCAAAAACATGTGACTCAAATCCTGCACTTCCAAAAAGATCTGAGTGACCCCCGTACAGATTTGGCTTGGTTAATGTTGCTAAAGGTCGGAAATAAAATATCTCGCCAGTCCAAGGATTTTTCCATTCACTTAGAGGTTCTGTAGGGAAATTCGTCCCTTCTGCAACTGCCTTAACAATTTCTCCAATTTTTATTTTCTGAGGTATTTTCCAAGTTACAGTAGGTTCTTTTTCTTCTGCATACACAGTTTGATTGGAATTAACCATCAAGGCTGTAAATAAAAGTAGAACAGTTATTATGCGAAAAAATTTTTTCATTTTCATAATTTCACATTCCTTTCTTCTTATAGTACTACACTCAATAATAGGTCGATTTAACCCTATTGCAAATAGGACATTGTGACATGGGTTAATCGTATATTGTATAAACTATAAAAGGTAACATATGACTGGGATTGACCAGAGTGATTGCTCTAAGGTTGAAAATGGAAAACGCTATGATACATTTGAACAATGTCAGAAGATAGACCTTGTTCTTAACATTAGTATGGGATACCTTGCTGGCGTAACTGATATTTTGCTAAAATATTTTCTTGCCTTTCTATTCGCTATCTTCTATACTAACCTTATCAAAGAACTCTAAGGAACATGTTCTATAAGATTCAGACCATTCGGTCAGAGAATTCCAAGATTTTCAAATCACAATCAGATATGGCAGGAAAGATGTTGTATATTTGTCTTAGTATCCTTATAATAAAAATTATAGGTATCTTCTCTTTTGCACACCTTCCTGCGGGAAGGAGCGTAAGATGGGAAAAGATAAGTTACAATGGCACCCGGCATTCGCAGCGGCACTTCGGATTACTTTATCAGAAGAAATGAAATATCTGGAGTTGCAGGAGGAATATCTTCTTAGTAAAGCGCCACCCAAGATTGACATTCTGGCAATCAAGAAACTACGAGAGATTGTCATACAGAAGAAGATAGGAAGAATATTCCGGGGGCATAATATTATTGAGTATAAGTCGCCGGAAGACGTTTTGAGTGTAAATGATTTTTATAAGGTGTATGGGTACACCTGCTTTTATCAGTCCAACACAGAGCACGTGAGGGAAATCGACCCGAAAGATATGACGATTACATTCGCTGGAAGCCACTATCCGAGAGAAATGTTTCGGCATTTGCAAGAAGTGAGAAACATAACAATAGAGAAGAAAAGTAAAGGTATTTATTATCTTCAGGGAGATGCTATTCCGATGCAGTATTTGAACCTGAAAGAATTAGATGAAGATGAAAATTACTGGTTACAGGTTCTTAGAACGAACTTAAAGGCAGGAGAAGAAATTCGCACCTTAGTATCGAACTATGAGAAAAACAGACATTCCAAGGACTACTCCGCAGTGATGAATCTGATTGCGCGAGCGAATTGGAAGCAAATGGAGGAGGAAAAAGGATGTGTGACGCATTGAATGAATTATTTTCAGAAGAATTGAGAGAAGCAGATTTTGCCGGAAGTACTAGAGGCGGAATAATGATGTGTAAGAAATTAGGGCTGTCTTATAATGAAACGCTATCTCAGATAAAAGAGGAATATCAGCTTACGGAGGAACAGGCGAGAGAAATCATGGACAAGAACTGGAAATAGAATAATGATATCCCCGATGTTGAGGGAGTTGAGAATATAACCGCTTTGTCTGTTGAGTCAGGGCTGTTATAGTTTTATATTATTGACTCTCGTAGAATTTTGGTTTTACAGAATCTGACCGTATGTTACCAAAATGGAAACAAAGGAAATGCAGACCGGTACTTTTCTTTTGAGTTTTATCATTATATGATAAGAATGAAAGAGAGGTACACAGTATGGCATTAAATGATAATATCAAGAAGTTAAGAGAAGAAAAGAATCTTACACAACAGCAGCTTGCCGACAAACTTTATGTTTCAAGGCAGACCATATGTCGTTGGGAAAATGGTTCGAGGTGTCCGGACCTGATTACGGCGAAAAAACTGGCATTGGAATTAGATGTGAGTATGGATGAATTGATCGCAGACGAAGATGTAAGAGACGTTCAGATTAATTATGGGATATGGAAGTTAGAGAAGATAAAGAGCAGGGTACAACTCCGGGAAGAACGTGAAAAAGTACAGAAGTTAATTGAAATTATAGGCAGCATATATATGGGAATCTTAATTTTGGGACTGCGTCCAGAAGTGCAGACGCCTGTGTGGATAACCATTATTTTCGCTTGTATAGTGATACTATTGCTGATCGTTCATTTAATGATTTCCAAAAAGTTGAGAGAAATAGAGTAGGTGTATATGAATAATGAAAGAAAATAAGAGTTTGATAATTGTAACCATATCAACAACTGCTTTTGGGATAATTTCAAAGTGCTTCGTAGGGATACCCTATATGTCTTTGAGCCATTTTGATCTGTATTTTGTAATGTCATTCATATTATGGGGACTTTATTCTGCTTCTTTATATTTTGCTGGAAAAATTGCAAATACCGGGAACGACAATCTTATAAAGGCGAGTTTTCATGGCCTTATCTTTGGAATAATTGCTTCATGTGTTAAAACAGGAATGGATTCACTTATAATGTTAGTAGTGGGAAAAACAAATAATCAGATACTTTTGACATTTGCAATGGAAATAGGGCTCTTACTTTTGGGAAGTGCGGTAATGCTATTTGTATTCTTTGTTTTACAAAAAAGAAAATTTACGTGGGATAGATCCTTGAACAAATTTGTGATTATTTTAGGCTTTCTAATAGGTGTTTATGTAATTATTTTCTTTTCTTTCAATTTAAAGTATCAGGCATTGACACCATATACAGATGTGAATGCTTTAACAGAAAGCGAAACTATCAATTTGAACACTTTGTTAGAGATGGAAAGTATAATGCAATATAGCAAAATTTTTACCACATTAAGTATGATTATATTTGTGGTGTTTTTCATTGGATTATGGTTTGTGTTAGAAAAAACGATATAGATACTCCATAAATAGAGCTGCAGTTTTCAGTTTAGAGGGGAAAATTTTATGGATAGAATAAAAAGAAATCTTATTTTTTATTTTGTATTAGGCATAGCTTTTTATGGAATCCCTTGGGGGATAAAAGATACAGGAAGTGGGATCGTGATTCTGTTAATTATTATCCCTGTAATATGTTTTTTGACGTCTGTTATGTATGGAATAAAAAATGGTTTTAACCCTTGGTATGCTTTGCTTGCAGCGCTTATATTTACTCCATCTATATTTATTTTCTATAATTCAACCGCATGGATTTATGCGATCGTATATGGTGTTATCGCGGCGCTTGGAAATTTAACGGCGCTGCCATTCAGAAAAAGATAGCTTATAATTTAGTTGGGGTATACAAGAGTGCTTAAAAAATAAGAGATAAACAAATAGGAACTATGGAGGTAGCTATGGCTTTTGATTTCAAGAAAGAATACAAAGAATTTTATATGCCGAAGAATAAGCCAGAGATTGTAAATGTTCCTAAAGCAAATTACATTGCAGTCAGAGGAAAGGGAAATCCAAACGAAGAAGGCGGAGCATATAAGCAGGCAATTAGTATGTTATATGCTGTTGCATACACGCTGAAAATGAGTTATAAAGCCGACTATAAAATTGAGGGCTTTTTTGAATATGTAGTTCCTCCGCTTGAAGGATTCTGGTGGCAAGAAAATTTGGATGGTGTGGATTATACTGAAAAGTCCACATTTAATTGGATTTCTGTTATCCGTTTGCCTGACTTTATAACCCAAAAGGACTTTGATTGGGCGGTTGAAACCGCAGCCAAAAAGAAAAAAATGATTGCTCATCGGCAGAATTTATGAGCATTGACGAGGGTCTGTGTGTTCAGATAATGCACTTGGGAGCATTTGACGATGAACCCGCAACCGTTGCACTTATGGATGCATATTTGGAGCAGAATGGATATGTTAATGATATAAACAAGGATAGATTACACCATGAGATTTATATGTCTGATGCAAGAAAGGTTGCTCCGGAAAAGTGGAAAACTGTCATTAGACATCCGATAAGAAAAGTGTAAAAGTTAAAAGTTGGGGGGATGAGGATGCGAAAGACAATAGCAATTGTACTGGTATTGATTTGTCTGTGTGGAACAGTTGGTTGTACGACATCGGAGTCTAAAACAGATTATCCGGCTGCTATTATGGTGGATGGAGAGGTTTATTATTTGGTCTCGGAGTCAATGGTAGAAGAAGTTGACGATCGTGCTATCATTGGACATATATCATCATATACAGATACCTTTCCCAAAAAAGATGGCGAAACAAACTTCAACAGAGAATTGGAAATGCCATATGCAAAAGTAACAGATGGAATTGCTGTCTTATATGAAAATGAGTGGCGCCTGTGTACACTAGATGACTAATGCAAATCTCAGTTTGTAGTGTGAATGTTAAATTAGAAGTTGTAGGGGGAACTGATATTATGCTTATAGAAAGCATACCAAAATCTTTAGCTGAATTATATAAGTCATTACTCTCTGAACTGAAACCTAATTGGAAAGTTGAAATAATTATTGAGGATTACAATTTATATAAACTTGGTTTTGTAGATGAAATTCCTTGTTCTCTTAAATTAGACGTATCTGAAGAAGAGATAAGTGAATTACATGATGAGATTATGAATATGGAAATTAGTGTATATTTGTATGAAGATTTGCTGTATAAAAATCCGCTGAACATGAGTGAGGAAGAAAAAAGAGAATATAGAGAATTGAAAAAGTGTGAAAAAGAATATGATAAATATGCTCCGTTAGAAGCAATTTCTAGTTATTGGTTGCAACAGAAATCTTGATTATTAGCATTAGATGATATGGGAAGTGTGTAAATTCCAGCTTATAGAGCAAGTATATTATTTAAGGAGATGAATGCTATGTTTGAATTACAAATTGCATGGTTAGAAGTGATAACAGTCGGAGGTCTTGGCATAATATTAGCGTTGGCCGGAGTCATCATCAATATTATCGCAGAAAGGCAAAATAAGCTGTGTACGCAACATACAGAAGGCATTGTTATACAATATGGATTTCCAGGGGATGGAAGAATGTATCCAATTGTGGAATATTTTGTGGATGGGGTTTGTTATAAAGCGAAGAAAAAATTTCGTGGAGTAAAGAGAATAAGAATATCTGGACTCCCCATAAAGGTGCAGTCAAAAGCTTATGAAGATGAAAAAGGTTGGCTACATATAAAAATCGGACCTATTGCAAATTTGCATTAGATTGCAGAACAGCTATGGCCTATCGGCAGTAAGGTGACAGTTTTTTATAATCCAAACGATCCTAAAAAATGTTATGTAGACAGACCAATTTCGGGAAGCTTTACATCCATAATGTTCGTCTTAGTGGGGATGGTAATAATAATTCTCAGTGTATTGGTATTCTTTTTAATACAGTTATAATCTGCAAGAGTTAAATAGTAAACGAATAAATTCCGGTTTTCCGCGTTGGAGAGGAGAGATACAGATAATGAAATTAAAAAATGTTTTAATTGTTGTCAAAGATATTGAAAAATCAAAAAAGTTTTACCATGACTTGTTTGGACTTGATGTGATACTCGATCATGAAGGCAATGTGATTTTAACAGAAGGTCTTGTCCTGCAGGAGGAAGATATTTGGAAGAAATTTTTGGAGAAAGATATTATTCCGCGAAATAATTCTTGTGAATTGTATTTTGAAGAGCAGGACATAGAAGGCTTTGTCGAAAAGCTGGAAAAGTTATATCCTTCCATTCAGTATGTAAATCGGCTTGTGACACATAGCTGGGGGCAAAAAGTGGTTCGTTTTTACGATTTGGATGGAAATCTGATAGAAGTTGGAACTCCTATGTAAGTAAAGAAATGTGATGTGTATTTTTATGTGGACAAAAGGGGAAAATAGATTGTATGAATCAGCAATTTATACGTGGATTGGAAATTGATTGGAATAAAATTGAGCGGGACAGCTATTTGAAAAACATTGAGGCACTGAAAGGGGTTGAGCAATTAGAGTTTGAAACCCCTATTACGTTTTTTGTCGGAGAAAACGGAAGTGGCAAATCTACGTTATTGGAAGCGATTGCGGTTGCTTATGGGTTTAACCCGGAGGGTGGAACGAAGAACTATTCTTTTTCTACCTATGATTCTCATTCTAATCTTTGTGAAGCGATACGATTGTCCAAAGGATTCAGGCAGGCGAAGCACGGTTATTTTCTACGTGCAGAGAGTTTTTATAACGTGGCAACAAAAGAAGAAGATTATGCAGATGCAGGGCATCCATCAAGCAGATTTCATGCGCAATCTCATGGAGAGAGTTTTTTGGCATTGGCACAGCAGCAAATGCAGCCGAATGGCATCTATATCTTGGATGAGCCGGAGGCAGCGTTGTCACCGCACAGGCAGTTGACGCTTATGTTGGAAATCCATCGATATGCAAAAGCCGGTGCACAGTTTATTATCGTAACGCATTCGCCGATTTTACTGGCCATTCCAGAAGCCAAGATATGGACGTTTGACGAAGGTGCAGTACATACTTGTGCGTATGAAGATACCTCTAGCTATCAGGTGACGGAAATGTTTGTGAATCATAGAGAGCAATTGCTGGATAGGTTGTTTAAAGAGTAAGAAAGAGTGGGAGCAAAATCTTTGATTTTGCTCCCACTCTTTATAAAATTTTACTTAAAATTCTGGTTCAATCAATCCAAAGGTACCATTTTTTCGGCGGTATACAACATTTACTTCGTCTGTTTCTGCATTGCAGAATACATAGAAATCATGTCCCAGTAATTCCATCTGCACACATGCATCTTCCGGATACATTGGCTTGAATCCGAATTTTTTGGTGCGGACAATCTTGATTTCGTTATCCTCGTCTACACTGTCTGCAGCATCAAAGAATTCCTGTTTAAAGTTGCCGTCTTCCTGATGTCTTGCATTCAGTTTGTTTTTATATTTGCGAAGCTGACGTTCAATGACTTCTTCTACCAGGTCAATCGATACATACATGTCACTGCTTACCTGTTCGGAGCGGATGATTCCACCTTTGACAGGGATGGTGACTTCAATTTTCTGGTGTTCTTTCTGAACACTCAAAGTTACGTGAATTTCCGTATCGGGAGTAAAATATCGCTCTAATTTTCCGAGTTTGTGTTCAACTGCCTCCCTTAATCCTGGTGTTACATCGATGTTTTTTCCAATAATGATATACTTCATGCTGTCCAACCCCTTTTCGACATAATTTCAGAAGATATAGTCAGATAATTAATATAAATACCAACGATCTATCTGATATATGTAGTATAACACGTTTTGACGTCAATGTATAGCATGTATTACTTGAATTCTTGAAACTTTTTTGTCATGCATTTTGGCTACACGAAGACCAAAGTCTGGAAAATAAACACTCGCACCAACCCCGATTTCGATATCGTACTCTTCACATTTTTTTGAAAGGACATCGAGAAGAGTTTCCCCTTTTTCATGTGGAATATCAATATCGAGAAGTTTGTTAACGGTATGAGCCTTTGTGCTTGCTCGGAAAATGATTTCTTCTGCTATATCGAATTCGCAGAATAAGAACTTTCTGGTAGCAAACAGGACTGCGATGGCACAGACGCCGATCAGACTGCCCATAATAGAAGAGTGGTCGATAATGACCTGTCTTGCAATGGCAAAGAGCAGTACCTCGAAGACGGTGTTTGGCGTGTGGTAATACATCATGCGAATCAGCTCAACACCGATAATCAGGTTAAAGCATGTCTCTAGCAGATCGTCATAGTTTGGCCACACTTGCAGATCTGGAATATAGATCAGTGAACCTGCCATCCGAAGACAAAGTAAAATAATACCGACAGATAACATGAGAGCGATGAAAAATTCCAAGATAACTGCTACACGTTGTAAAAATTTTTCTGCAAAATGTTTCATAAATTCCTCCTGGCTAGTTTATGGTAGATCCATGGATAGATAATTAAAATCCATAATACCAGTATAAAGTATTCCGCCATCTTTGCCAAGATAGAACTTTGTGCCAGCATCCCAAGACCTTCTTTTAAGAGTACGGTGAAAAATAGCCCCAAAAGCAGTCGGATTACCTTTGCGGAAGTAGAGCCGATTTGGGGATCAAAATGGAAATGGGTTCGCTCTAGGTACCAGCCGACAGAAAAGCCAAGACCTGCGCCTGCGGCTTTGCAGCAGTCGGAAGCATATTTGGCGCTAATGGTTCCGTTTTTCATAAGCCATAGTGCATAGAGTGCAACAGCTATAGAAGTCAGAAAGAGTATTAAGGCAATAGGCTTAAGGTAACGGTTATCGTCAAGAAATGCAGACTGAAAGTGCCAGATGAATGTGGCGATAAGAAGAGACAATCCCATAGATACCAGCACGTCTTTTGGAGTATGGCAGCCCAGGTACATCCGAGAAAATCCAATGAGAAGAAAAGCTAATACGCAGAGGATTTTGAGGGGGAGTTTTTGGGACTTTTTCGCCAGCGGGTAGAACAGACAGGTGGCTCCCTGGGTGTGTCCGCTGGGAAAAGAGTAGCCGGTAGCTCCGGGGACTGCGCTTTCAACTGCATGGAAAGCGGGATCCAGTACCCAGGGGCGGGGAATGCGGAAGGTAACTTTTAAGGTCTGGACACAAAGACCAGCGGTAAAGTAAGTGAAACCAAGCAGATATGCAAAACGTTTGTCTATGCACCAATATAGTGCACAGACAAACGCAATGATGATAACTTCCTGGCCGAAATAAGTGATAAACTGCATTAGTTTATCGAGAAATGGGGTACGAATCCCCTCTAATAACCATAAGAATGACATTATCTGTTTCCTCGTTTTCTCATTTTTGGATCCAAGATTTTTTTGCGGATTCTCAAGTTTTCCGGTGTTACTTCCAGAAGTTCATCGGTATCGATGAAATCAAGCGCCTCTTCCAGACTTAAGAGCTTCGGAGGAGACAGGCGCAGTGCATCGTCTGCGCTGGAAGAACGGGTATTAGTCAGATGCTTGGTTTTGCAGACGTTTACTTCAATATCGTCTGTTTTAGCGTTCTGGCCGATTACCATACCGGAGTAAACTTTCTCGCCGGCGCCGATAAAGAGGATTCCACGTTCCTGGGCGCTGTAGAGACCGTAGGTTACGGATTCTCCGGTTTCAAATGCAATCAGAGATCCCTGTTTGCGGTACTGGATATCGCCTTTGTATGGGGCATATCCGTCAAATGCGGTGTTCATAATTCCGTTTCCTTTGGTGTCGGTCAGGAATTCTCCGCGGTAGCCAATGAGACCTCTGGATGGGATTTTAAATTCCAGACGAGTGTAGCCGCCGCTTGCGGTTCCCATATTCTGGAGTTCTCCCTTTCTCTGGCTTAATTTATCAATGACTGTTCCGGTGAATTCTTCCGGTACATCAATATAAGCGACTTCCATTGGTTCTAATAATTTCCCGTTTTCATCTTTTTTATACAGAACTTCTGCTTTGCTGACTGCAAATTCATATCCTTCTCGACGCATATTTTCGATCAATACAGAAAGATGAAGTTCACCGCGGCCGGATACACGGAAGCTGTCGGTGTTCTCGGATTCCTCCACTCGAAGGCTGACGTCTGTGTTCAGCTCACGGAACAGACGGTCGCGGAGGTGACGAGAGGTAACGTACTTTCCTTCCTGGCCTGCAAATGGGCTGTCATTGACAATGAACTGCATTGCGATGGTTGGTTCAGAAATCTTCTGGAACGGGATCGGAGTCGGATCTTCCGGGGAGCAGAGTGTGTCACCAATGGAGATATCTGCAATACCGGAGATGGCAACGATGGAACCGATGGAAGCTTCTTTGACTTCAACCTTGTTTAATCCGTCAAATTCATACAATTTGCTGATTTTTACTTTCTTCTGTTTGTCCGGCTCGTGGTGGTTAACCATGATCAGATCCTGGTTGGCGGCAATGGTACCGTTGTCTACTTTTCCAACGCCGATTCGGCCGACATATTCATTGTAGTCGATGGTGCTGATCAGCATCTGAGTCGGGGCTTCCGGATCACCTTCCGGAGCTGGAATATAGTCGAGAATCGTCTCGAACAGCGGCTGCATATCTTTTTCTTCATCTGTTAAGTCTAAAACAGCAATTCCGGATTTGGCGGAAGCGTAGATGAATGGGCAATCCAGCTGATCGTCGGATGCATCCAGATCCATCAGAAGCTCCAGAACTTCGTCAATAACTTCTTCCGGTCTTGCTTCCGGACGGTCGATCTTATTGATGCAGACGATGACTGGAAGATCTAATTCCAGTGCCTTCCTTAATACGAATTTGGTCTGCGGCATGGCGCCTTCAAATGCGTCTACGACCAGAATAACACCGTTGACCATTTTCAAAACACGTTCTACTTCGCCTCCGAAGTCAGCGTGTCCTGGTGTATCAATGATATTGATTTTCGTACCTTTATAATAGACGGCAGTATTTTTAGAGAGGATGGTGATTCCACGCTCTCTCTCGATATCGTTAGAGTCCATGACACGTTCGGCTACTTCCTGATTTTCACGGAATACACCGCTTTGTTTTAACAGCTCGTCCACCAGGGTGGTTTTACCGTGGTCAACATGGGCGATGATTGCAATATTACGAACATCTTCACGTTTTGTTTTCATATGAACCTTCCTTTTCTCTACCTATTAAATACATTTTTTTACATTAACTTTAATAGTTTATCATATTTTGTGGATTTTACAAGTACCGGGATGCGGATATCTGATTTTTTGAAAAAAGTAGTTCTAAAATGCCAGAACCGTTCATAGACTGATTAATGACCTAGAAATACGACGCAGAGGAAGGGAGAAACTCAAATTATGTCAGATAAGATTATTGAAAACAACCAGGTAACCATTATGGGAGAAATCGTAACTCCATTTACATTCAGCCATGAGGTGTTTGGAGAAGGATTCTATATGGTAGAAGTAAGTGTCAGAAGACTTAGCAACTCACAGGATCAGATTCCGGTTATGGTATCGGAACGGCTGATTGATGTATCACAGGATTACACAGGAGAATTTATTATGGTGAGCGGACAGTTTCGGTCCTATAACCGACATGACGAGGTGAAGAACAGACTGGTTCTGTCTGTGTTTGCGCGGGAGATTGAATTTGTTGAAGAAGAGCTGGATGGAGCGAAGACAAATAATATCCTGTTAGACGGATATATCTGTAAACTTCCGGTGTATCGGAAGACGCCTCTTGGACGAGAAATTGCAGATCTTCTTTTGGCGGTTAACCGACCTTATGGAAAATCCGATTACATACCTTGTATTTGCTGGGGAAGGAATGCCAGGTATGCTTCTTCCTTTGAAGTTGGAGAACATGTGCAGATTACAGGGAGAATCCAAAGCCGGGAATATGTGAAAAAGCTGACAGAAGAGAGGACGGAAAGACGGGTGGCATACGAGGTGTCGGTCAGCAAACTTGAGTGCATGGAGTAGAGAAGGGCTTTTCATTGACATCATATTTGAATAATGATAGAATTTCATTATGAATGTATTTCAGAATGTTGATAGAAAGGCAGGAGGATATTATGTCTATTTTTACAGGCGCAGGCGTAGCGATCGTAACCCCATTTCAGGAGAATGGAGAGATCAATTATGATAAGCTGGACGAATTAATTGACTATCACTGTGAGAATGGTACGGATAGTATTATTATATGTGGAACTACAGGGGAATCAGCCACGATGACGGAAGAAGAGCATATGGAGTGTGTGAAGTTTGCCATTGAGCGGACGAAAAAGCGGATTCCGGTAATTGCAGGAACCGGTTCAAATTGCACCAGAACGGCTGTTGAGATGTCAAGAGAGGCGGCTGAAAACGGAGCAGACGGACTTCTGGTTGTGACTCCGTATTACAATAAGGCAACCCAGCAGGGACTGATTGCTCACTATACAGCAGTTGCCAGAGAAGCAAAAGCTCCGATTATTATGTACAGTGTTGCAAGTCGAACAGGATGTAACATCGAGCCAGCTACCGTTGCAGAGTTGGTGAAGAATGTAGATAATATTGTAGGAGTCAAGGAAGCTTCCGGCAACATTTCCCAGGTTGCGAAAATTATGGCAATGACGGATGGGAACATTGATCTTTATTCCGGAAATGATGATCAGATTGTGCCGATTCTGTCACTGGGCGGAAAGGGAGTCATTTCTGTATTGTCTAATGTTGCTCCGAAAGAGACGCACGATATCTGTGAATTCTTCTTTAACGGAGAGATAAAGGCCAGTACAGAACTTCAGTTAAAGGCGATTCCATTGGTAGAGCAGCTGTTCTGCGAAGTGAATCCGATTCCGGTAAAGAAGGCGATGAAGCTGATGGGATACGATTGTGGTCCGCTTCGGATGCCGCTTACGGAACTGACACCGGAACATGAGAAATCACTGGCGAAGGCAATGAAGGATTTCGGGATTGCGCTTGTCTAGGAGTGGCATGGCGTGATACATACAATGGCGAAAATGCTTTTGCAGAAGTGACAGGAGGATAAGAAAAAGATGGTAAGAGCGATTATGCATGGCTGTAATGGCAAGATGGGTCAGGTGATCAGTGGTCTTGCAAAAGCAGATGAACAGATAGAAATTGTGGCGGGAATTGATCGGTATATGGGAATCACCAACGACTACCCGGTATTTGATAGCATTGAGAAGTGTGATGTGGAAGCAGATGTTGTGATTGATTTTTCCAATGCGGCGGCAGTAGATGCGCTTCTTAAGTACTGTGTGGAGAAGGCGCTTCCGGTTGTACTGTGTACAACGGGACTTTCCGAAGAGCAGCTTGCGAAGGTAGAAGAGGCGGCAGGAAAGACGGCAGTCTTAAAATCTGCCAATATGTCTTTGGGAATCAATCTTTTAATGAAGCTCCTTCAGGATGCGGCAAAGGTTCTGGGACCGGCTGGTTACGATATTGAATTGGTGGAGAAGCATCACAACCAGAAAGTAGATGCACCAAGCGGAACGGCTCTGGCTTTGGCAGATTCGATCAATGAGGCTTTGGATCAGGAATATACATATGTATATGACAGAAGCCAGGTCAGACAGAAAAGAGATCAGAAAGAAATTGGAATCTCAGCTGTACGTGGTGGAACGATCGTGGGAGACCATGAAGTGATTTTTGCCGGTGTGGATGAGGTGATTGAGTTTAAGCACACCGCGTATTCCAAATCTGTATTTGGAAAAGGAGCGGTGGAAGCTGCGAAGTTCCTGGCAGGGAAACCAGCTGGGCGCTATGATATGTCAGATGTAATTCATTTTTAACTTTACAGAACAAGGACAGCAGGAGATGGACGAAAAAGCCGGATTTTGCTGTCCTTGTCTGCAAAGAGAAGGAGGACTGCATGAAAGAATTGGAAGATCGTTATCTGGAACGCCTTTCTGAATTGTATCCAACCATCGCCAAGGCATCAACGGAGATCATTAATCTGCAGGCAATTCTGAATCTGCCGAAAGGCACGGAGCATTTTCTTACGGATATTCATGGGGAATATGAGGCTTTTTCTCATGTGCTTAAGAATGGTTCGGGATCAGTGCGCCGTAAAATTGAAGATGTATTCGGGAATACAATGAGTAGCAGGGAAAAACAGACGCTTGCTACTCTTATTTATTATCCGGAAGAGAAGATGGAGCGGATCAGACAGAAAGAAGAAAATATGGAGGAATGGTACCGGATTACTCTGTATCGCCTGATAGAAGTGTGTAAATGTGCAGCAAGTAAATATACCCGCTCTAAAGTGCGCAAAGCCCTTCCGCCGGATTTTGCCTATGTGATCGAAGAACTGATGACGGAAAAGGCAGAAGGAATAGATAAAGAATCCTATTATAATGCAATTGTGAGTACGATTATCCGTATTGGGCGTGCAGATCGGTTTATTGTTGCACTAAGTGAGCTGATCCAGCGGCTGATCGTAGATCATCTTCATATTGTAGGGGATATTTATGATCGGGGGCCTGGGCCGCACATTATTATGGACAAGTTAATGGCGTACCATTCTGTGGATATCCAGTGGGGGAATCATGATGTGTTGTGGATGGGGGCAGCAGCCGGTCAGAGAGGGTGCATTGCGAATGTGATACGCATTTGCGCAAGGTATGGCAATTTAGATATTCTTGAGGATGGATATGGAATTAATCTGCTTCCGCTTGCCACATTTGCGATGAATACGTATGAGCAGGATTCTTGTGCCTGCTTTCAGCTGAAAGGAGAATCCGGGCATGGGAAAGAAGAGAAGCTCTTAGAAATAAAGATGCATAAGGCAATGTCTGTGATTCAGTTTAAGGTGGAAGGGCAATTGATCCGAGAGCATCCGGAATTTCATTTGGATAGCAGGAATCTTTTGCACCTTATGAATTGTGAGACTGGAACGATAGAGATACAGGGGCATACATATGAGCTGTTAGATACGAATTTCCCTACGGTTGATTGGAAAGATCCTTATGCGCTGACGAAAGAGGAAGAGGAGATTATGGAGCGTCTGACGGGAGCCTTTCAGAATTGTGAAAAGCTGCAGCGGCATATGAGGTTTCTGCTAAGTAAAGGCGGGCTTTATAAGATTTGCAATCAGAATCTTCTGTATCATGGCTGTGTACCGCTTGCGGAAGATGGGAGCTTGAAGAAAGTTTCTTTATATGGGAAAGAATATCAGGGGAAAAGCTTGTACGAGATGCTGGAAAGTTCTGTGAGAAAAGGCTTTTATGCGATGGAGGAAGAAGAGCGAAAAAAAGGTCGGGATTTGATGTGGTATATCTGGCTGGGAGAAGATTCTCCGCTTTTTGGAAAGGATAAGATGGCGACGTTTGAACGGTATTTTCTTGCAGATAAAGCGACCCATAAGGAAGAGAAAAATCCCTACTATCATCTTCTGGAGAATGAGCAGGCAATGAATGGAATTTTGCGGGAGTTTGGTCTGCCGGAAGAGGGAAGCCACATTATCAATGGGCATGTTCCGGTTAAGAGTAAAAGTGGGGAGAGTCCGGTGAAATGTGGTGGAAAAGTTCTGGTTATTGATGGTGGATTTTCCAAAGCTTATCAGAAAGAAACGGGAATTGCAGGGTATACGCTTATCTATAATTCTTACGGTTTGATTCTGGCCGCCCATGAGCCGTTTGAATCTACGGAAGGTGCCATCGAAAAAGAAAGTGATATTCATTCGGACAGTACAATCGTTAAACGGGTGGTTGAGCGTAAGCTGGTTGGGGATACGGATGTAGGACGAGAGTTGCAGGAACAGATTTTGGATCTGGAACGTCTGCTGGCAGCTTACCGAAGTGGAAAGATTGCAGAACGGATGTGATGTTTTAACTACGTTTCAGCCAAAAGAAAAGGAAAAAAATTCCATAGAAAAAGCGGTATAAATTTCCGGTATCTGCAAATAGTATCTGTAGCAAGTATTGCTTGATAACAGACCATGATACAGGAAAGGGAGACAGACATGAAACAGTTGAAAAAATGGATGCTCGTTCTGATGTGTGCAGGGACGATGATGAGTGTAACCGCTTGTGGAAGCGACAAGAATGCAAAGGATAACGAGGCGACGCAGGATCAGGATCCTACAGGTAAGGATCAGGATCGAGATATGGCGGATGATGAAGAGGGCAAGATGGATGATGCTGGAAAGAATGATGCCATAGAGGATGGCAATCGTGACGGCGTCGCAGATGAAATTGGCAAAGATATCAAAGATGGAGCCAAGGACATAAAAGAAGATGCCGAAAACGGAGTCAATGAAATGATGGATGAAAATGATCCTGATAAGACAACAAGATAAAAGTGAGATAGAATATTTGTGATGCCGGGGCTTGGTAAGTCCCGGTATTTTTGTTTGATGGAAATGTGGCTGAATGTAAAATGAAATAGAGTGTGCTCTCTTTTCAAGAAGTGCGGCCTATGGTAGAATAAACTAAGCACGAAACATGAATCAATGAAAAGCAAAGAATTGCGGATGAAAAAAGGAGAGTATTATGCGGTTCAGACCATGTATTGATATTCATAATGGAGCGGTAAAGCAGATTGTGGGAGGAAGCCTGAAAGATCAGGGAGATCAGGCGATTGAAAATTTCAGATCGGATCAGGATGCGGCGTATTATGCGAGAATGTACCGGGAGGATGATCTGCCGGGCGGGCATGTGATCCTTCTGAACTCTTCGTCTTCTCCTTATTACGAGAAGACGAAAGAGCAGGCGCTGAAAGCGCTTCGGGCATATTCGAAAGGGCTGCAGGTCGGAGGCGGAATTACGGCGGAGAATGCAGAAGAGTATTTGGAGGCCGGAGCAAGTCATGTCATTGTTACATCCTATGTATTTAAGGACGGGGAAATCCGTTTAGACAGGCTTAAGGAGCTTGAAAAGGCAGTGGGAAGAAAGCATCTGGTGCTGGATGTCAGCTGCCGCAGAAAAGGCGATGATTACTATATTGTGACGGATCGGTGGCAGACATTTACGAATGTACGCCTTACAAGAGCGAAAATGGAGGAGCTCGCAGCGTACTGCGATGAATTTCTGGTACATGGAGTGGATGTAGAGGGAAAAGCCTCCGGAGTGGAAGAAAATTTGGTGCAAATACTGCGGTCCGTGGAAAACATACCGATTACTTACGCAGGGGGGATCGGGAAAATGGAAGACTTGGAAGCCTTCCGGCAGATGTCGGGTGGGCGATTGGACTATACAATCGGAAGTGCGTTGGATTTATTTGGCGGTTCGATACCTTATGAGTATGTAAAAAGGCAGGGACTATGTCCGAATCGTAACGATAGTGTGAACACTTTATAAATTAGTTGAACTGAAACAGTGTTGGTGCTAGAATGGAAGGATAGAGTGGTCATTTATAGGCCAAATTCATGACAAGGAGTATACGTCACATGAGTTTATTTACAAAAATATTTGGAACACATAGTGAAAATGAATTAAAAAGAATTTACCCGATCGTAGATGCGATCGAGGCATTGGAGCCGGAAATACAGAAGCTTTCGGATGAAGAATTGAGGGGAAAAACCAAAGAGTTTAAGAACCGCCTAGCAGAGGGGGAGACGCTTGACGACCTGCTTCCGGAGGCATATGCGGTTGTCAGAGAAGCAGCTTTCCGTACAATGGGAATGAAGCATTACCGAGTGCAGTTAATCGGTGGAATTATTCTTCACCAGGGTCGTATTGCAGAGATGAAGACAGGAGAAGGTAAGACACTGGTGTCTACCCTTCCGGCATATTTAAATGCATTAACAGGAGAGGGTGTCCATATCGTCACGGTCAATGATTATCTTGCAAAGCGTGATGCGGAATGGATGGGACAGGTTCACGAATTCCTGGGGCTGACAGTCGGCGTTGTATTAAATAGTATGGATAATGATGAAAGACGGGCTGCTTACAATTGTGATATCACTTATGTGACGAATAA
The DNA here is from genome assembly GCF_037890115.1 of Dorea sp. ICN-14282. Lineage (NCBI taxonomy): Bacteria > Bacillati > Bacillota > Clostridia > Lachnospirales > Lachnospiraceae > Dorea > Dorea sp. ICN-14282. Next base: position 80,143 of record NZ_JBBKBH010000001.1, read on the forward strand.
TGAGCTGGGATTTGATTATCTGCGTGATAATATGGTGATTTATAAGGAGCAGCTGGTGCAGAGAGGGCTGAAGTATGCCATCATTGATGAGGTTGACTCAGTTCTGATTGATGAGGCGCGTACTCCGCTTATTATTTCCGGACAAAGCGGAAAGTCTACGAAGCTTTATGAAGCATGCGATATTCTGGCCCGTCAGCTGGAGCGTGGAGAGGCAAGCGGAGAATTCACCAAAATGAACGCCATTATGGGTGAAGATATTGAAGAGACAGGTGACTTTGTTGTCAATGAGAAGGAGAAGAATGTCAACCTGACCGAGGATGGTGTAAAGAAGGTAGAGAAGTTCTTCCATATTGATAACCTTGCAGATCCGGAGAATTTGGAGATTCAGCACAATATTATTCTGGCGCTTCGCGCACATAATCTGATGTTTAGAGATCAGGACTATGTGGTGAAAGATGACGAAGTTCTGATTGTAGATGAATTTACCGGACGTATTATGCCAGGACGCCGTTACTCTGACGGTCTTCATCAGGCGATTGAGGCGAAGGAGCATGTGAAGGTAAAACGGGAGAGCAAGACACTTGCAACGATTACGTTCCAAAACCTGTTTAATAAATTCCAGAAGAAGGCAGGTATGACAGGTACTGCCCTTACAGAGGAGAAGGAATTCCGTGAGATTTACGGAATGGACGTTGTTGAGATTCCGACCAACAAACCGGTTCTCCGTGAGGATTTAGAGGATGCGGTTTATAAGACCCAGAAAGAAAAGTTCCGCGCTGTCTGTGATGAGATTGAGCGGGCACATGCGAAACATCAGCCGGTTCTGGTAGGTACAATTACCATTGAAACATCCGAATTGTTAAGTGGAATGCTGAAGAGAAGAGGTATTCAGCATAATGTATTGAACGCCAAGTTCCATGAGATGGAGGCGGAGATTGTTGCTCAGGCGGGTATCCATGATGCCGTTACCATTGCGACCAATATGGCGGGACGTGGTACGGATATTAAGCTGGATGATGAGGCGAAAGAGGCCGGCGGTTTAAAGATCATCGGTACGGAGCGCCATGAGTCCAGACGAATTGATAACCAGCTGCGCGGACGTTCCGGACGTCAGGGAGATCCGGGTGAATCCAGATTTTACATTTCTCTGGAAGATGATCTGATGCGTTTATTTGGATCCGAGCGTCTGATGAATGTGTTTAATACACTTGGCGTGCAGGACGGGGAACAGATTGAACATAAGATGCTTTCCAGTGCAATCGAGAAGGCACAGCAGAAGATTGAAAGCAATAACTTCGGAATCCGTAAGAATCTGCTGGAATACGACCAGGTTATGAACGAGCAGAGAGAAATTATATACGAAGAGAGACGCCGGGTGTTAGACGGAGAAAATATGCGGGATTCTATTTTCCATATGATGAACGAATATGTAGAAAACCTGGTGGATCGTATGACCAGTTCCGATCAGGATCCGGAAGAGTGGAATTTAGCTGAGTTGAATCTGGCTCTTCACAATACGATTCCAATGGCTCCGATTACGGAAGAAGACGTTAAGAATATGAGCCAGAAAGAGTTGAAGCATATGCTCAAAGAGCGGGCTGCCAAGGCTTATGAGGCGAAAGAATCTGAGTTCCCAGAGCCGGAACACATCCGCGAACTGGAGCGAGTGGTACTTCTGAAGGTGATCGATGCCAAATGGATGGATCATATTGATGATATGGATCAGCTTCGTCAGGGAATCGGTCTGCAGGCATATGGTCAGAGAGATCCAAAGGTAGAGTATAAGATGTTAGGATATGAGATGTTTGATGCGATGACGAAGAGTATTGAGGAAGATACGGTTCGTACGCTGCTTCACATCAAGTTGGAACAGAAGGTGGAAAGAGAACAGGTTGCAAAGGTGACCGGAACCAATAAAGATGACAGCGCAGTAAAAGAGCCGAAGAAGCGGGCGGAGAAAAAGGTGTATCCAAATGATCCATGCCCATGTGGAAGCGGTAAGAAATACAAACAGTGCTGTGGACGGAAATAATCAGAAAAAGAGGTGATTAGGTGGTTGAATTAGATCAGTTTAAAACATTGATGAATTCTTATGAGGAACCACTTGCTGAAATGAGGGATTCACTTTGACCCGGCCGGCAAGGAGAGACGGATCGAAGAATTACAGCGTAAGATAGAAGAACCAGGCTTTTGGGATCAGCCGGAAGAATCCCAAAAGCTGATGAAAGAATTAAAAGATTTACAGGCGCTTCAGGAGACGATTCAAAGCCTGTACCGCACCTATGAGGATATTCAGGTGTTAATAGAAATGGGATACGAAGAAGAGGATCCGGAAATGATTCGTGAGATTGAGGCGGAGATAGCATCCTTTGAAACTTTATTTGAGGAACTTCGGATTCAGACTCTGCTGTCTGGTGAATATGATGGGTGTAACGCAATTGTAACGATCCATGCGGGAGCAGGCGGTACAGAGTCTTGTGACTGGGCAGGAATGCTTTACCGTATGTACAGTCGCTGGGCGGAGCGGAAAGGTTTTTCACTTCAGATACTGGATTATCTGGAAGGAGATATTGCAGGAACAAAGTCCGTCACCTTTGAGGTGAACGGGGAGAATGCTTACGGGTACCTGAAATCAGAAAAAGGCGTGCATCGTCTGGTTAGAATTTCTCCGTTTAACTCAGCGGGGAAACGTCAGACATCCTTTGCATCCTGTGATGTGGTGCCGGATATAGAAGATGAGATTGATATCGAGATTGCAGATGATGAGTTAAAGATTGATACTTACCGTGCCAGCGGAGCCGGAGGTCAGCATGTAAATAAGACTTCTTCCGCAATTCGGATAACCCATCTTCCGACGGGAATTGTAGTACAGTGTCAGAATGAAAGGTCTCAGCACCATAATAAAGAAAAGGCAATGCAGATGCTGAAGGTGAAGCTTCAGATGCTGAAGGAGCAGGAACAGGCAGAGAAGGTTTCTGATATTCGGGGTGAGGTTAAGGAGATTGGATTTGGAAATCAGATCCGTTCCTATGTGATGCAGCCGTATACACTGGTGAAAGATCACAGAACGAATGCGGAGAGTAGTAACGTGAATGCAGTGTTGGATGGAGAGATTGATCTGTTCATCAATGCATATTTGAAACAAACAGTCAGCGGATAAGGAGGGCATATGGTTAACATAGCGGTATTAGGTTATGGAACGGTTGGTTCCGGTGTGGTAGAGGTTGTGAATACCAATGGCTCCCGGATCAGTCAGAGAATCGGAGATGAATTGAACATTAAGTATGTGCTGGATTTGAAGGATTTTCCGGGAGATCCGGTACAGGAGAAGATTGTCCATGATTTTGAGACGATTATCGAGGATGAAGAGGTTCAGATTGTTGTGGAAGTGATGGGAGGAATTGAACCGGCATACACATTTGTCAAGCGATCCTTGCAGGCAGGAAAGAGTGTGGCGACTTCCAATAAGGCGTTGGTAGCCAAGCATGGTGCGGAATTGTTATCCATTGCAAAAGAGCAGAATATTAATTTTCTGTTTGAGGCCAGTGTCGGAGGTGGAATTCCGATTATAAGACCTTTGAACTCTTCGCTGACAGCAGATGAGATTGAGGAAATTACCGGTATTTTGAACGGGACGACCAACTATATGCTGACCCGGATGTTCTATGAAGGGGCGGACTACGAGGACGTGCTGAAAGAGGCACAGGAGAAAGGCTACGCGGAGAGGAATCCGGAAGCAGATGTGGAAGGATATGATGCTTGTAGAAAAATTGCGATCCTGTCCTCTCTGATCTCAGGACAGCAGGTGGATTTTGAAGATATCTACTGTGAAGGAATTACACAAATCACAGCTGAAGATATGAAGTATGCGAAGGGTATGGGGATGACAATTAAGCTGTTGGCGTCCAGTAAGCGCTATGCTGGCAACCGGCTTCATGCAATTGTAGCGCCCTTCCTTCTGAAGGCGGATCATCCGCTGTACCATGTGGACGGCGTGTTTAATTCTATTTTTGTACATGGAAATGTCCTGGGAGATGCCATGTTCTATGGAAGTGGTGCAGGAAAACTTCCTACGGCCAGTGCAGTAGTGGCAGATGTCGTAGATGCTGCGAAGCATTTGAACCGTAATATTATGACGATGTGGAAGGAAGAGAAGCTTCGGTTAGAGGAAAAAGCCGGTGCGAAACGTCGTTTCTTCGTTCGGATAAAAGGAGAAGAGGAAAGTCTCCTTCCGGCAATTCAGGATTCCTTTGGGGACGTAGAAGTTGTCCGGGCAGAGGGACTGGATGGAGAATTTGGATTTATAACACCGGTGATGATGGAAGGAGATTATGAGGTGCGCGCCCGTTTATATCGGGAGCAGATTCTTCATATGATCCGTGTAGAAGGCTAGGAAAACAGGACGGCAAGAAAAGGAGATGCCTATGAAATATATCATATTGTTGAGTGATGGAATGGCAGGGCGGCCGCTTTCGGAACTTTCCGGGAGAACGACGTTAGAAGCGGCTCATACACCAGTGATGGATACACTGGCAAAGGTTTCGGAGATTGGAATGACTTCCATGGTACCAAAGGGAATGGCGCCGGGAAGTGATACAGCGAATCTGGCTGTAATGGGATACGACCCGAAAAAATATTATACCGGAAGATCCCCTCTGGAAGCGCTTAGTATCGGAGTTGATATGGCGGATTCCGATATCTCGTTCCGTTGTAATCTGGTGACTCTTTCAGAAGAAGGGGACGCTTATGAAGAACGCACGATTCTGGATCACAGTTCTGATGAAATCAGTACGCAGGAGGCAGAAGTTCTGCTTAGCGCAGTAAAAGAAAGACTTGTGAAAGAGGGCTATCAGTTTTATACGGGAACCAGTTATCGTCATCTTCTCATCTGGAAGGGGGGAAGGGTTCTTGAACTGACACCGCCCCATGATATTTTGACGAAGAAAATCGGATCTTATCTTCCAAAGGACCCTGTATTACGGGAGATGATGGAGAAAAGTTATGAGATTTTGGAACATCATCCGATCAATGAAAATCGAAGGAAAAATGGATTGAAACCAGCCAATTCTCTTTGGTTCTGGGGGGCAGGAACGAAACCTGCTTTGACTTCCTTTGAGGAGCGAACCGGGAAAAAGGGCGTGATGATCTCAGCAGTAGATTTATTGAAAGGAATTGCCATTGGAGCTGGTATGGACTGTGTGTGTGTGGAAGGTGCAAATGGAGGTCTTCATACCAATTACAAGGGAAAGGCGCTGGCAGCAGTTCAGGCGTTGACAGAAGACGGATATGATTTTGCTTATATCCACGTGGAAGCCCCGGATGAAATGGGACATCAGGGAAGTGCAGCTCATAAGATTGAGGCCATTGAACATGTCGATAAAGAGGTCCTGGGAACAGTGGCAGAGAAACTGAATCAGGCAGGAGAGGACTATCGACTTCTTTTGCTTCCAGATCACCCGACACCGATAGAAGTTCGGACCCATACGGGAGATCCCGTACCATATCTTCTGTATGACAGCACGAAGGAACAGGACGGACTTGTGGCTTACAACGAGAAGACGGCAGAGACGTCAGGACGGTATGAGAAAGATGGTTATCGTCTGATCGGACATCTGCTGCAGGAGGAGTTATGTTAGTAGTAAAGAAATTTGGCGGCAGTTCGGTCGCTGATAAAGAAAGGATCTTTAATGTCGCAAACCGTTGTATTGAAGAATATAAAGCGGGAAATGATGTGGTGGTGGTGCTTTCTGCTATGGGAGATACTACGGATCATCTGATTGGGCTGGCCAATACGATCAACCCAAAGGCGAAAAAGAGAGAGTTGGATATGCTCCTTACTACAGGAGAACAGGTGTCAGTATCTTTGATGGCAATGGCAATGCAGGCGCTGGATGTGCCAGCGGTTTCTTTAAATGCATTTCAGGTGATGATGCATTCTACCTCACGGTATGGAAATGCCCGATTTAAGCGAGTGGATACTGAACGGATTCAGCACGAGCTGGATTCCAGAAAGATCGTTATAGTGACTGGATTTCAGGGAGTCAATAAATATGACGATATTACCACTCTTGGCCGGGGTGGTTCTGATACCACTGCTGTTGCACTGGCAGCGGCGCTTCACGCAGATCGTTGTGAAATCTATACAGATGTGGATGGTGTCTATACGGCAGATCCAAGAGTCGTAAAGAACGCCAAAAAGCTGGATACGATTACCTATGATGAGATGCTGGAGCTTGCCAGTCTGGGAGCGAAGGTACTTCACAATCGGTCTGTAGAGATGGCAAAGAAATATAATGTAGAATTAGTAGTACGGTCCAGCCTGAACCGTTCAGAGGGAACCGTAGTGAAGGAGGCTTCCAAAATGGAAAAATTATTAGTGACGGGTGTTGCGGCGGACAGTAATACGGCTAGAATCTCGGTAATTGGAGTGGATGACAAACCGGGAATTGCATTCCAGATTTTTGATACGCTTGCTAAGAGCTACATTAATGTGGATATTATTCTTCAGTCTGTGGGAAGAGAAGGAACAAAAGATATTTCCTTTACCGTTGCTTCAGAAGATCTTGAAAATGCGCTTCAGGTATTGGATGCGAATAAAGAAAGACTGACGATTCAAAAAGTAACTTATAATGAAGATGTTGCAAAATTGTCCATTGTCGGGGCGGGTATGATGAGTAATCCGGGAGTTGCAGCGAGAATGTTCGAGGCATTGTATAATTCCCGTGTTAATATTAATATGATTTCGACATCTGAGATCCGAATCACGGTATTGGTTGCCAAGAATGATATTGAAAAAGCAATGAATGCGGTTCATGATGGATTTGGAATGGCGGATTAAAAGCCGCAGTATTAAACTTCAGAATTTGCACGCAGAAAGCCGGTAATAATCTGTTGGTTCTCATGGGAGAGGGTACGGTATTGAATAATCATATCGATTTCCTCTTCTGAGAGATAGATCGTATTACCGGTTTTTTTCTCGGATGCAAGCGCGTAAGGAGCAGGATCTTCAGACAGAATGCCGGAGGTGTCGCTGTGCTGAAGATTTTTAAGAACAAGAGCATCGAGATTAACCTGGTAGAAAGAGGCAAGAAGAAGCAAAGAGTCCAGGTCTGGTGTGCGTTTGCTTGTCTCATAGTTGGAATATGCCTGTCTGGAAATATTCAGCATGTCGCTCAGTGTGGTCTGGGTCAGGCCGCACTGTTTGCGAAGGTATCTTAAATTGTTTGCAAGCTGTATATTTGGCATGTCCTTCTATCCTCCGGAAAATAATATCTCCTGTTAGTATAGCAATTTGCCAAATAAATAGAAATCTATGCAACAAAACGTCACAAAGAGAAAGAAAGCAACAAAATGATGCTAATTGGATTTGCTTAATTGGCTGTTGTGGTATTTTCCGGAGAACGTAACGTCTTCACCAAACCAGTCAGGCGCCTGAAAATGTCTGGCAGTATCTTCGTCTGGAAATTCTACTTCTGCAAGCGCGAGGGGCGCAAGGTCACCTTCAAAGAGGTCCAGCTCGATCGTCAGATCATTCGGAAGAGGAATCATATAACGGCGTTTTTGAATGAGTCTTCCGTCAACCTTGGAGAGAAGATGGGTATAAGCATCCTGGGTTAACGGAAGGTTGTACTCTTCTCGGATCATCAGACCGGAAGATTTGTAAGTTAACTCAAACGTATCGTTGTCACGACGGATGCGGATGACCGGTTCTGTGCACAGATACCCCTGTTCGATGATTCGACAAGGGTATCTTTCTAAATCGTTTGGAAGTTGATGGATGAGATATTTTCGTTCGATTTCCATAATAGTAGGTTCCTTTCTTATCTGTAATTAGAGTATGCATGATATAGGTGCTTACAGCTACCATAATAATGGAGTATACAAAAAATGTAAACAATGCTAAAATGATAAAATGTAAGATCAAGGAGGCTGATATCAATGAAAAAAGTAAGTGTGATTTTGGCAGACGGCTTTGAAGAAATTGAAGCCCTGACTGTTGTAGATCTTTTGAGAAGGGCACAAATCTATGTGGGAACCGTTTCTATTACCGATGATTATACGGTTCATGGGGCGCATGGGATTAATGTGCAGGCAGAAGATTTATTCGAAGAAGTAGCTTTTGTCGAATCGGATATGATTGTACTTCCGGGAGGAATGCCGGGAACCTCTAATCTGAACGCGCATGAGGGTGTCAGACGAGTGGTGAAAGAATTTAACCGAGATGGAAAATACATTGGTGCCATCTGTGCGGCTCCAACAATTCTTGGTAATCTGGGACTTCTGAAAGGAAAAAGAGTCAGCTGCTATCCGTCTGTAGAACAGGAAATTCAGGGAGCGGTTATGACACGGACGGATGTAACGGTGGATGGCAATCTGATTACCAGCCGCGGTGCAGGTACTGCGATTGCATTTGCATTAAAGCTGATCGAGATGTTGTCCGAAGCAGAGAAAGCTGCCGAAATTGCCGAGGCAATTCTCTATGAATAGAAAAAAAAGAAGACCGTTTTGCTGGGTTTTACTGCTGTGTTTGGTGATGACCGGACTTCTAAGCGGATGTGGGAGTAAGTTTGATGCCAGAGGATATACGAAGGCGCTTTTAGATCTTAACTTTCAGGGAGAATCCGCAGGGGCATTGGAATATGTGGATGGAGTCACAAAGGAAGATCTGATGCAGCAATATCAGGCGTTTATTGATCAGTTTGTAGAGACCAATATTGCCAGCGGACTGGAGCTTCCGGAGACGAAGCGGCAGAATTTTGCACAGTTGGTTTCGACGATCCTGACTACGATGCGCTATGATGTGAAAGAGGCAAAGGAGAGTGGGAAGCGGGAATATGAAGTTCCGGTTTCTATCTGGCCTACAGACCTATTTGAAAAGTATCAGGAATTGTTAGTGGCAGATTCGCTTAAGATTGCAGAAAAGGTCAGAGAAGGCGGATATGTTGGTACAGAGGAAGAAGTAAATCAGCAAATGCTGGGAGACATTATTAATCATTCGTATGAACTTCTGGATGCAGCATTCCAGGATCAGGAATACCAGGAAGAAGAAACGGTGATTCTGCATGTGAGAGCAGATAAAAAGAATGAATATTTTATTGATGAAGATGACATGAATACATTGATTCTAAAAATCCTGAAGTTAGATGAAATCGGGGGCTAGATATTTGCGAGGGTTTGTGTTATACTTCTGAGGTGAATGTAATGTAGTATGCCCATTTTCCGGGAAAAACTGTCCGGAACAGGGATAGAAACAGGAGGAAAATAGTAAATGAGTTTACAGGTAGAAAAATTAGAAAAAAACATGGCGAAACTTACAATCGAAGTTCCAGCCGATGATTTAGAGAAAGCGCTTCAGAGTGCATATATGAAGCAGAAAAACAAAATCTCTTTGCCGGGATTCCGTAAAGGAAAAGTTCCGCGTCAGATGATCGAGAAGATGTACGGAGCAGAAATTTTCTATGATGATGCAGCAAATGAGCTGATTCCAAAGGCATATGCAGAGGCATATGATGAATGTGATCTGGAAATCGTATCCAGACCGGAGATCAATGTTGTACAGATCGAGAAGGGAAAAGCATTTATTTTTACTGCTGATGTGGCAACTAAGCCGGAAGTGACACTTGGAGAGTACAAAGGTCTGGAAGTAGACAAAGTATCTACTCGTGTGACACAGAAAGAAGTAGATGCCAAGATTCAAGAAGAAGCAGAGAAGAATGCAAGAACAATCACTGTAGAAGATCGCGCAGTACAGGACGGCGATGAAGTGATCCTTGATTTTGAAGGTTTTGTTGACGGAGAGGCTTTTGAAGGCGGTAAGGGAGAAAACTATCCGCTGACAATTGGTTCTGGTTCCTTTATTCCTGGATTTGAGGAGCAGTTAGTAGGCGCAGAGACAGAGAAAGAAGTAGAAGTAAAAGTGACATTCCCAGAAGAGTATCATGCAGAAGAACTGAAGGGAAAAGAAGCTGTATTCAAATGTACAGTCCATGAGATCAAGGCCAAAGAGTTGCCAGAAATCGATGATGAGTTTGCAGCAGAAGTATCAGAATTTGATACTTTAGATGAGTACAAAGCAGATGTAAAAGCGAAGATCAAAGAAGAAAAAGCTTCTGAAGGAAAGAGAAAACAGGAAGATCAGGTAGTGGAGCAGGCAATTAAGAATGCATCCTACGAGATTCCGGAAGCAATGATCGATACACAGGTAATGCAGATGGCAGATGAGTTCGCTCAGAGAATGCAGTCTCAGGGATTGACTATGGAGCAGTACTTCCAGTTTACAGGCATGACAGCTGAAAAGATGATGGAAGAACTGAAGCCACAGGCAGTGAAGAGAATTGAGACACGTCTGGTTCTGGAGGCAGTTGCAAAGGCTGAGAATATTGAGATCAGCGATGAAAAGCTGGATGAAGAGATCGCCAAGATGGCAGAAGCTTACAAGATGGAAGCAGATAAGCTGAAAGAGTTTATGGGTGAGAACGAAAAGAAACAGATGAAAGAAGATATGGCAGTGCAGGAGGCAGTATCCTTCCTTGTAGAAAATGCCGTTGAAAAATAAGAATTTTAAGAAGAACGTATAGTCAAAGGAGGCATATACATGAGTGTAATTCCTTATGTAATTGAACAGACAAGCCGTGGGGAACGCTCCTATGACATCTATTCAAGATTATTAAAAGACAGAATTATCTTCCTTGGGGAAGAGGTAACTGACGCGTCAGCAAGCGTGATTGTAGCGCAGCTTTTGTTCCTGGAAGCAGAGGATCCGGAGAAAGATATTCATCTGTATATCAACAGTCCGGGAGGATCTGTGACTGCAGGTATGGCAATTTATGATACCATGCAGTATATTAAGTGCGATGTAGAGACGATTTGTATCGGTATGGCTGCAAGTATGGGATCTTTCCTGCTTGCAGGAGGTACCAAAGGCAAGAGACTGGCGCTTCCGAATGCGGAGATTATGATTCACCAGCCATCTGGCGGCGCACAGGGACAGGCAACAGAAATCCAAATTGCGGCTGAGCACATCCTGAAGACTCGTCAGAAGTTAAATCAGATATTGGCAGAAAATACGGGACAGCCGCTGAATGTTATCAGCATTGATACGGAACGTGATAACTTTATGTCAGCTGAAGAAGCAAAAGCATATGGCTTGGTTGACGAAGTTATTAAAAGCCGCTAGGAATGGCTGTCTGATTATGAGGTGGAAGTATGGTAAATAAGAACGATGATCAGGTGAGATGTTCGTTCTGTAATAAGACGCAGAATCAGGTGCGCAAGCTGATTGCGGGTCCTAATGGCACTTATATTTGTGATGAGTGTATTGAGGTCTGCAATGAGATACTGGAAGAAGAATTTGTATATGATGATGGAAGAGAGTGGAATCCATTTGCGGATATCAATCTGTTGAAGCCGGAAGAGATCAAGAATTTCCTTGATGACTATGTGATTGGTCAGGACGAGGCGAAGAAAGTCCTTTCTGTGGCGGTGTACAATCATTATAAACGAATTATGGCAGAGAAGGATTTGGGAGTAGAATTACATAAAAGTAATATTTTAATGTTAGGGCCAACCGGATGTGGAAAGACACTTCTGGCTCAGACACTTGCCAAGATCCTGAATGTTCCGTTTGCTATTGCAGATGCTACGGCTCTGACAGAGGCCGGATATGTAGGAGAAGATGTGGAAAATATTCTTCTTAAGATTATTCAGGCGGCAGACGGAGATATTGAACGTGCAGAATATGGAATTATCTATATTGATGAGATTGATAAGATTACAAGAAAGTCTGAGAATCCGTCTATTACCAGAGACGTATCCGGAGAGGGTGTACAGCAGGCGCTCTTAAAGATTATTGAGGGAACTGTTGCAAGTGTTCCGCCGCAGGGAGGAAGAAAGCATCCGCACCAGGAGTTGATTCAGATTGATACTACCAATATTCTCTTTATTTGCGGAGGTGCATTTGAGGGAATTGATAAGATTATTGAAAAACGAATCGATCAGAAGTCTATTGGATTTAATGTAGAAATTGCAGATAAGCATGAAAATGATGTGGATGCATTGCTTCAACAGGTGCTTCCGCAGGATTTGGTGAAATTCGGTCTCATCCCAGAGTTGGTAGGACGTGTGCCGGTTACCGTTGCGCTTGAAATGCTGGATAAGGAAGCATTGGTGCGTATTTTGGCGGAGCCGAAGAATGCCATTACGAAACAGTATGAGAAAATGCTGGAACTGGATGGGGTAGAATTGATCTTTGACGATAAGGCATTGGAGGCGATTGCTGAAACATCGCTGAAGCGAAAGACAGGAGCAAGAGGTCTTCGTGCGATTATGGAGAAGATCATGATGGATATTATGTATAAAGCTCCGTCAGACGACACATTGAAGTCTTGTCGTATTACGGAAGACGTTGTAAAAGGAATCGGAGAACCGGAGTGTGTACACACATCCGTCAGATCTGAGAGTGCATAACTATCATGGGCGGGTACAAGAATAAAGATTGTGCCCGCCTGTTTTCATATAGAGGTCAAAAATATCATACAGGAGTGGAAAATATGAATGTAGAGACAAAAAGTCTGCCTATGGTAGCGCTTAGAGGGCTTACAGTGCTGCCGGAGATGGTGAAGCATTTTGATGTAAGCCGAACGAAATCAATTCAGGCAATCGAGGAGGCAATGGAAGGCGATCAGAAAATTTTTCTTTCTGCTCAGATTGAACTTGATACGGAAGATCCCGGGATCGCTGATGTATATAGAATCGGCTGTATTGCGTCCATTAAACAGGTGGTTAAGCTTCCTAAGAAGATGCTAAGAGTATTGATTGTGGGAGAAACGAGAGCGAGACTGAATGTGCTGGAATTTGAAGATCCGTATCTTCGTGCGAATGTGACAGAAGTCCCGGATGAAGTGCAGACAGACGGGGAAGAAGAAAATCCGCTTAGTGTGGAGGCAATGCGTTCTGGTCTTCAGGATATTTTTAAAGAATATCTCTTGAAAAATCCGAAGCTTTCTAAGGAACTGGCCTTTCAGGTAGAGCAGACAGAAGAGCTGCAAAAGCTTGTGGATGTAATTGCGGCAAATGTGCCGTTTGGGTATAAAGACGCGCAGCTCCTTCTGGAAGAACAGAATTTGATGGATCGATATGAACTGTTGGTATATAAGCTGGTAAGTATGATTCAGGTACTGAATGTAAAAGAAGAACTGCAGGCGAAGGTCAAAGAGCGGGTGGATAAAAATCAGAGAGAATACATTTTAAGAGAAGAGATGAAGCTGATTCGGGAAGAGCTCGGTGATGACAGCACCTTGTCAGATGCGGATGAATTTCAGCAGGCGGCAGAAAAGCTTCAGGCATCAGATGAGGTAAAAGAAAAGCTTTATAAAGAGATTAAACGATTTCGCAATTCGATGGGAAGCCCGGCGGAAACCGGTGTTATCCGTACCTATATTGAAACCATGCTGGAGATGCCCTGGGATAAAATGTGTGAGGAGCATCAGAATATTGCTTATGCAAAAGAAGTATTGGAAGCAGAGCATTACGGATTGGAAAAAGTAAAGGAAAGAATTTTAGAATTTCTGGCAGTTCGCGCCTTGACAAAACGGGGAGACGCACCGATTCTGTGTCTAGTGGGACCGCCGGGAACTGGAAAAACATCCATTGCAAGATCTCTTGCGCGTGCGTTAAAGAAGCCTTATGTCCGCATTTCTTTAGGCGGAGTGCGGGACGAAGCGGAAATTCGCGGACACAGAAAGACTTATGTAGGAGCAATGCCGGGACGGCTTGCCGCAGGTTTGCGTCAGGCAGGGGTGAAGAATCCGCTGATGCTTTTAGATGAGATCGATAAAGTCAGCAATGATTATAAAGGGGATACTTTTTCAGCGCTTTTAGAGGTGCTGGACAGTGAGCAAAACTGCAAATTTCGGGATCACTATCTGGAGGTGCCTATTGATATGTCCGAAGTCTTGTTTATTACGACAGCGAATACGCTTCAGACGATTCCAAGACCGCTTCTTGACCGAATGGAAATTATTGAAATCAGCAGTTATACAGAAAATGAGAAAATGCATATTGCAACAAGACATCTGATTCCCAAACAGCGGGAAAAACACGGACTGACAGAAGATCAACTTGTGATCAGTAAAAATGCACTGTGGAAAATGGCCCGCAATTATACGAAAGAGGCCGGTGTGCGTCAGTTAGAACGGAAAATCGGAGATATTTGCCGGAAGGCAGCCAGAGAGATTCTGGAAAGCCAGAAGAAGGCTGTACGTGTGACAGAACGCAATCTCTGTCAGTATCTGGGAAAAGAAGTTTACACTTATCAGATGGCGAACAAAGAAGATGAGGTTGGAATTGTCCGCGGTCTGGCATGGACCAGTGTCGGAGGTGATACCCTTCAGATTGAAGTAAATGTGATGCCGGGTGAGGGTGAGATTCTTCTGACAGGTCAATTAGGTGACGTAATGAAGGAGTCGGCTAGAACTGGAATCAGCTATATCCGTTCTGTGAGCGGTGAGTATGGGATTTCGGAGAATTTCCTAAAAGAGCATGACGTTCATATTCATATTCCGGAGGGAGCGGTTCCTAAAGACGGGCCGTCTGCCGGTATTACTATGGCAACGGCAATGATCTCTGCAATTACCGGGCGAAAGGTAAGGGCAGATCTGGCAATGACAGGGGAAATTACGCTTCGCGGTCGAGTGCTTCCGATTGGCGGATTAAAGGAGAAGCTTTTGGCAGCTAAGAATGCCGGGATACATACAGTGGTGATACCAAAGGAAAATGAGAAGGATGTGGAAGAAATCTCAGCAGAGATTACCCGTGGGCTTAAGATTCTCCCGGTGAGTTATATGGAAGAGGTCTTAGAGGCTGCACTTTTGTAAATGAAAAGCGTAAAAGGAGAGACGAAAAGGATGATAATCAAAAATATTAATTTAGAGACGGTGTGTGGTATTACCAGTAAGCTTCCGGATAATAGTTATCCAGAAATTGCGTTTGCGGGAAAGTCTAATGTTGGAAAATCGTCGCTGATCAATGCACTTATGAATCGCAAATCCTACGCGAGGATATCGGCAACTCCCGGAAAAACACAGACCATTAACTTCTATAATATCAATGATGAAATGTATTTGGTGGATTTGCCGGGATATGGATATGCGAAGGTCTCAGAGCAGGAGAAAATTCGGTGGGGAAAGCTGATCGAACGTTATCTGCATGGATCAAAACAGTTGAAAGCGGTATTCTTGTTGATCGATATCCGACATGACCCGTCAGCAAATGACAAAATGATGTATGACTGGATTGTAGCGCAGGGATTTGAGCCGATTATTATTGCAACGAAGTTAGATAAGATTAAGCGAAGTCAGGTGGCAAAACATTTAAAGGCGGTAAAACAAGGACTGGGACTGATTCCCGGAACCAAAGTGATTCCGTTTTCATCTGTGACCAAGCAGGGGCGCGATGAAATCTGGGAATTTGTGGAAACAGAGTATCTGGGGAAAGGTTCTGATGAAGAACCGGATCAAAAAGAGGTGGAATCATAAATGCAGACCAATTTTAAGGAACAGTTACACGATGAACGTCCCTACTGGAAGGTGATCGTCAGCTTAGCGGTCAGCTTGATTGGAACAATTTTATTTATTTACGTTGGATATCGTCTGCTCGCGTTTTTCATGCCTTTTGTAATTGGATGGTTCCTTGCCTATGTGGCAAGTCCTCTGGTAAATTGGCTGGAAAAACGGGTGAGGATTGTGAAAAAGCTGGGATCTGCACTGATTATTATTCTGGTATTGGCCGGAGTTGGACTTCTTTGCTACTTCCTTGGCAGTAAGCTGTGGCAGGAGATTCGTGCGTTGATTGAAAACATGCCGGGAATTTATCGGGATTTGGAGAGTGGCTTCTATACAGTGGGAGAAAACTTAGAGGGCATTTTTGAAATGCTTCCGGAAGAAGTGCAGGAAGGCTGGCAGACGATGATCAGTAATCTGGATCAGACGATGGGCAATCTGATCGGAAGAATCAGTGAGCCGACAATGGCGGCGGCTGGAAATTTTGCCAAGCGGATTCCATCGATCTTTATTGGGACTATTGTCACATTTATTTCCTCGTATTTTTTCATTGCAGAGCGGGAGGAAGTAATTATCTGGGCTAAAAAAGTGGCGCCGGATCCACTGGTAGAACGGATGAGCATGGTGATGGATAATCTGAAATATGCAGTGGGCGGTTACTTTAAGGCGCAGTTTAAGATTATGATCGTTGTGTGCCTGATCCTGATTGTGGGTTTTGTGATTTTAGATGTTCATTTCTACTTCTTACTGGCGATCTTGATTGCGCTTCTTGATTTTCTCCCGTTTTTTGGAACGGGAACGGCGTTGATACCGTGGGGACTATATAAATTAATGGTGGGAGATTATAAGATGGTGATCGGCCTTGTGATCCTTTATGGGGTGACACAGCTGGTGCGTCAGCTTATCCAGCCGAAGCTGGTGGGGGATAGTATGGGATTAAAACCGCTTCTGACACTGGTGTTTTTATATGCAGGATACAAGATTGGCGGTGTGATTGCGATGATTTTCGCGGTGCCGATCGGAATGATTTTGATGAATCTTTATAAGGCTGGGGCCTTTGATTATATTTTGGATGATGTAAAGATTTTGATGGAGGGACTCCTGAAATTAAGAGAGTAAAATCAAAACGCAGAAGAAAGATAAGAAAAAACAGAAAATTAAGAATAGAAAGATCAGGAAATAGAGGAGCCGCATCCAAAGAGAAAGGATGCGGCTCCTCTTGTAAGCACAACATGACAGTTTTCCCATACAATAGTAGTGTAAATGAAAAGGGAAAGGAGCATCAAGAATGCAGAATTATCGCTATAATACTTCGGATACCATGCGGCGCGGCGGATATGGATGCCAAACTGGGTGTCAAACTGGATGCCAGGCAATGTCTTCTGTAAAACCGTGTGTTCAGCAGGCTCAAAAAAATGATTGTGCAAAAGAAGACAGGATCTTTGGGATGCCGATTGCGATGGCCTACGTGCCTTGGCAGAAATGGTGTGATCTTTATGATGCTGAAAAAGGGTTTGCGAAAGGAACAATCTTTCAAGAATTGGATAAACCATTTAAAGGAATGGGAGGTTGTTGTAGATGATGGAGAATAAGCCTTGCCGACGTGAGCTGATGGATTGGATTAATGTGGTCAGTTTTGTGGTCGATGATGTAAAACTTTTTTTGGATACACATCCCGGATGTGAGGAAGCACTGGAATATTTTGAGGAATTTCAGAAACAGCGTGTGGAGGCATTGAAGGAATATGCGAAATACTACGGCCCGCTGACATTGGATACGGCGTACACTCCGGAAGAATATTGGTGTTGGATTCAGGAACCGTGGCCATGGCAGGAAGGGGGATGTTAAGGAATGTGGAATTATGAAAAGCGATTACAGTATCCGGTAAAAATTACCCATACAAACCCGAAAATTGCGCAAGTGATTATTACGCAGTTCGGAGGCCCGGATGGAGAATTGGCAGCTTCGATGAGATATCTGTCTCAGAGATATAGTATGCCTTATAAGGAAGTGATGGGAACATTAACGGATATCGGAACGGAAGAGCTGGCTCATATGGAAATGATTTGTGCAATTGTGCATCAATTAACACGTAATTTAAGTGTAGAAGAGTTAGAACGTTCTGGTTTCGATAAATACTATGTGGATCATACACTTGCATTGTGGCCGCAGGCGGCAAGTGGTGCGCCGTGGACAGCAACATATTTCCAGTCGAAGGGCGATCCGATTACGGATCTCCACGAGGATATGGCAGCAGAACAGAAGGCTCGAACCACCTACGATAATATTCTTCGTCTGGTGAAGGATCCGGAAGTCTGTGATCCGATTCGTTTCTTAAGAGAGCGTGAAATTGTGCATTATCAAAGATTTGGGGAATGCTTAAGGCTTACGCAGGAGAAGTTAGACAGTCGAAATTTCTATGCAGTGAATCCTGCGTTTGATTCCTGCCCGGTAAAATAGAAGAGCAGAATATGAAAATCGCTTAATCCTGAAAGATTAAGCGATTTTTATGTCAGATCAAATTTTCGTTTATCGGAGAAGCAGAAAGGCGATCACTGCTATAACAATAAGAATAGCAATGGCAAGGATAATAATCGGCGCTTTAGACATTTTTTCATCCTCGTAATCGTCCTCGTAGAAATCATCCTCAGGTTCTTCTACCCGACGGGCAGGTTTGTTTTTCTTTTTCTTACCATCTCCGACAGCAAGCATCTCATCGTATGCGCGGCGCATTTCCTGTTCTCGTTTTTCGCGAACATGTTTTGGAGGAATATTGGCATATTTAGGTGCGTGAATTTCTTCTTCGTCCACTTCTTTTTTTTCAGTCTTACCGGAAGCTTTTTGTGCCGGCACTTTGAATTTTTTCTTACAGTTGTAACATAACAGATAATTAGGATCTTTTTTTCCCGGTTTTAATTCCTGACCACATATTGGACACTTCATGAGAATGGGCCTCCTTGCTTTTCTTATATTTATATTAGGTATATCTATAAAATGCTATATACATTCATATTTTAGCATAACTATAAGAAAAATTCAAAAAGATTGTTGAAAAATCTGAACAATTTTAAGGCGACATTTTTCCGGTTGTTTTTGTGGATAGATATGAGTATAATAAAAGACGATTGGAGTGTAAAAAATGGGAATAACAAAGAATGAAAAAATGAAGAAAAAAGGTGCTTTGAAAAGGAAAGAAGCAGTATATTTTGATTATAGTTTGCTGGCAGTGTTGATTTTTCTGATCTGTTTTGGACTGGTGATGCTGTATAGTACCAGTTCTTATAGTGCATTGGTAAAATATGGGAACAGCATGCATTTTTTTGTGCGTCAGCTGCTCTTTATTATAGCCGGATTTATCGGTATGTATATTGTGATGCATATTGATTATCATTTCTATATTAAGTGGTCAAAACCGATTTATTTTCTGTCGATTTTTTTGATGGCGTTAGTGCAGACTCCGCTTGGACAGGAGGTAAATGGTGCAAAGAGGTGGATTCGTCTGCCTTTTGATCAGCAGCTTCAGCCGTCTGAGGTAGCAAAGATTGCAGTGATTCTTTTTATTCCGGCGTTGATCTGCAGTATGGGTAAAGAAATTAAGACTCTAAATGGCGTGATTCGTGTGTTGCTGTGGGGAGGTTTTTCTGCGGCATGTGTATTATTCTTGACGGATAACTTAAGTACGGCGATTATTGTAATGGGGATTACCTGCATCATTATTTTTGTAGTGCATCCAAAGACAAAGCCGTTTGTAGCGATTGTAGTAATCGGCCTGGTGTTGATTTTGGTGACGGTGGTGATTTTGAATGCAACGTTAACCACCAGTGATAACTTCCGTATTCGGAGAATCTTGACCTGGTTAAGGCCGGAAGAGTATGCGTCAGGAGTTGGATATCAGACACTGCAGGGATTGTATGCGATTGGTTCCGGGGGCTTTTTTGGCAAAGGTCTTGGAAACAGCGCCCAGAAAATGGTGATTCCGGAAGTTCAGAACGATATGATTCTGTCGGTAATATGTGAGGAATTGGGTGTATTTGGAGCCATTGTTGTGCTGGTGCTGTTTGGAATGCTGTTGTATCGTCTGCTGTTTATTGCGCAGAACGCACCGGATGTGTACGGTTCTTTGATTGTGACGGGAATTTTCAGCCACATTGCACTGCAGGTTATTTTAAATGTATCCGTAGTAATTAACTTGATTCCGAACACCGGAATTACGCTTCCGTTTATCAGTTATGGAGGTACGGCGGTGTTGTTTTTAATGGCAGAAATGGGAATCGCGTTGGGGGTTTCGCGAAAAATTAAATTCCATGAATAAAAGACTTCCTTTTGTCAGATAAATATGCTATGATTAAAGACGTGGTATTCAAAACTACATATTATGGAAGCGAATGACACACCGGATTGTGTGAGTGTTGGTGTGCCGGGAGGAAGCATATGAGTTATAAAATTATTGTAGATAGTTGTGGAGAACTGACAGAGGAGATGAAGGCGTCCGGCCATTATGAGACGGCTTCGCTGCATATAGATGTAGGAGGACATCATATCGTAGATGATGAGACGTTTGATCAGGCATCTTTTTTGAAGATTGTTGCGGAGACTGAAGAGTGTGCCAAATCATCTTGTCCGTCTCCTGAACGGTATATGGAAGGGTATCACTGTGAAGAGGAGCATGTTTATGCAGTGACATTATCCGCAGAACTGAGTGGATCTTATAATAGCGCTGTGTTGGGAAAGAGTCTGTATAAAGAAGAATATGGAGAAAAAGATATTCATGTTTTTAATTCCAGGTCCGCATCCGTGGGAGAAACACTGATTGCGTTAAAAATTGCGGAATGTGAAGAACAGGGAATGACATTTGAGCAGGTAATTGATACAGTGGAAGCTTATATCTGTGAACAGAATACCTATTTTGTGCTGGAGACACTGGAGACACTTCGGAAAAACGGAAGATTAACGGGAATTAAGTCGGTAATGGCATCTGCGCTTAATATTAAGCCGGTGATGGGAGCAACACCGGAAGGAACCATTGTTCAATTAGGAAAAGCTCGGGGAGTTAAAAAAGCGCTTGCGAAAATGGTGGAAGAAGTGACGGTGCAGGTTCGGAATTCGGAACAGAAAATTTTGGCAATTGCGCACTGTAATTGTTTGGAACGAGCCAAAGAGGTAAAGAAGATGCTGGAAGAGAAAGCTTCTTTTCGGGATGTGATCATTTTAGACACGGCTGGTATCAGCAGTATGTATGCATCTGATGGCGGTGTAATAGTGGTTGTATAATTGGCCGGAATATGGTAGAATATTTTTCAGTTGAAAAAGTGATATCAGGATAGAAGGGACAAAAATCATGAGTCAGGAAAAAGTAGACCGCTATAAACAGGAAAAAGCAAACCGCAAAAAAAACATGAAGAAAGAAAAATTCGGTAATGTGATCCGAAAATGTGTCGTAGGTTTGGTGGGAATTGCATTGGTCGGATGGATTGGCTATTCCGCTTATACAACATATGATGCAAAGCAGCCGCAGCAGGAAGCACAGGTGGATTATACAGCAGTGAATGAGCTGTCCCAGAACCTTGCGGCCGTTCAGGTGGAGGAACCGGTTCAATAAATGGAAGCCATGTGGTAGATTGTGGTAAAAAAGTGGTAGAAAAAGAATCATAAGAGAATAAAAATGAAGCGAGCAGGATTTTCTGCTCGTTTTTTTTCTGCGTTTTTTTAATAGATGATGTGAAAAAAACGTGAAAAGCTCTTGAAATAGATGAAAAAGTAGTTTACAATGGGTTCAAGTGGTAGAAAGTGGTGAAAAGTGGAATGAAGTGGTGACCAAGTGGTGAACCATGTGGGAGAAGGTGAGTTCTAATGTTAAAGGGGGAGTACAGTCATAATATTGACGCAAAAGGCAGATTAATTATTCCAGCCAAGTATCGTGACGATTTAGGGGAGCATTTCGTCATTACGAAAGGAATGGAGAACTGTCTGTATGTATACCCGGAGAACGAATGGGACGCCTTTGAAGAGAAATTGAACGCTTTGCCAACAACCACCGATAAGAAAGCCCGTGCATTTGCATATTTTTTCCAGGGAAGCGCCACGGATGGCGATCTGGATAAGCAGGGCAGAACTCTCATCCCTTCCGTACTCAGAGAATTTGCACATCTTGATAAAGAAGTTGTGTTTGTCGGCATGGGGAAGCGTGCTGAGATCTGGGACAAGAAAAGATGGGAAGAAAAGAATGCTGAAGTGGAACTTAACATTGAAGATATTGCATCTGATATGGAAGCAAGTGGATTCAGTATCTAAGAGGGAGAAGATATGGAATTCGTACACAAATCAGTATTACTGGATGAAACAGTAAATGGATTAAACATCAAGCCGGACGGAATTTATGTGGACGGAACACTTGGTGGAGGCGGACATGCATATGAAGTATGCAGGCGCCTTGGAAAACAGGGGAGTATTGTAGGAATAGATCAGGACGAGGCTGCGATTGAAGCGGCCGGGTTCCGATTAAAAGACTTCGGGGAGAAGGTTACAATAGTCAGGAGCAACTATTGCAATATGAAGTCAAAGCTCCAGGAATTAGGCATTGACAAGGTCGATGGAATCGTCCTTGATCTGGGCGTATCATCTTATCAGTTAGATACGGCAGAACGGGGATTTTCCTATCGTGAAGATGCGCCACTGGATATGCGGATGGATACACGTCAGAAGATGACGGCCAGGGACATCGTCAATGACTACAGTGAGATGGAACTTTATCGGGTGATCAGAGATTACGGGGAGGATAAGTTTGCTAAGAATATTGCAAAACATATTGTAATCGCACGCGAGAAAGAACCGATCGAGACGACAGGCCAGCTGACGGAAATTATCAGACAGGCCATTCCAATGAAGTATCAGAAGAAGTCTGGGCATCCGGCGAAGCGGACGTTCCAGGCAATTCGCATTGAACTAAACAGGGAGCTTGAGGTTCTTAGAGATTCATTGGATGATATGATTGAATTGTTAAATCCGGGTGGAAGATTGTGCATTATTACCTTCCATTCGCTTGAGGACAGAATTGTAAAGAGTGCATTTAAGAAAAACGAGAATCCTTGCACCTGTCCTCCGGATTTTCCTGTATGCGTATGTGGGAAGAAATCCAAGGGGAGTATTATTACTAGAAAACCAATTCTTCCAAGTGAAGAAGAATTGGCGAACAACAGTCGTTCAAAGAGTGCGAAACTTCGGATTTTTGAACGCAGTTAAGGCAAAAAAGAAAAGATTAATGTGAAAGGGGTGACTATACGTGGCGGAAAGACAGCGTTATACAGACAGACAAATGAATCAGAACTACAGAGGAAACAGCGCATCGCAGCAGATGTATGTATATGGAAATGTTGTGACCAAACCGGTTTATGATCCGGACCGCCAGGAAAAGTTGCCCGAAAGACCAAAGAAAAAGGTCAGCAGACAGGTGAAAAAGAACCGGAAGAAAGCACAGCATATGAGTCGGGGCTATGTGGTGTTTCTTGCGGTGGCTGCCATGCTTGCATTAATCGTATGTGTGAACTATGTTCGGCTGCAGTCCAGTATCGTCGATCGTTCCAAGAATATTACAATGATGCAGGAAGAATTGGCTGATATGAAGGAAGAGAATACCACCCGTCAAAATGCTGTGATGGATTCGGTTAATTTGGATGAAGTAAGAGATCGTGCTCAGAATGATCTCGGAATGGTTTATGCTTCACCGGAACAAATTGTGGAGTATGAAAACCCGGCAACCGATTACGTAAAACAGTATGAGGAGATTCCAAAAGACGGTGTGCTTGCACAGTCGGATAAGACTTCAAGATAGGTTGGAATTATGGCAAAAAAGAAAACGAATTTTTTTAAAAAGAAATTTTCCAAACTGATGCAGAAAAAGCTAGTAATGTTGTTTATGGCAATTATACTAGCTTTTGTTTTCTTGGTGGGAAGAATTACCTATATCAATGCATCAAGTGGAGACAAATATACGAAGACAGTATTGGATCAGCAGCAGTATGACAGTCGGATCATTCCCTTTAAAAGAGGTGATATCGTAGACCGTAACGGTACAAAGATTGCTACCAGCGAGCGTGTTTACAACGTCATTTTGGATGTAAAAGTGATGCTTAGCAATGAGGATTATGTGGAGCCGACGATAGAGGTTCTGAAAAGCTGCTTTGAGATTGACGAAGAAGAGATTCGGACGTTGATAAAAGAAAATTCCTCCGGCAGATATAATGTATTGAAGAAGGGCGTATCTTATGAAAAGGCGCTGGAGTTTCGCGAGATTGAAGAAGACGAAAAGAAGTATTCGGATGTAAAGGGAATCTGGTTAGAAGAAGATTATGTGAGAACATATCCCTATCAAACGCTGGCCTGTGATGTGGTTGGGTTTACTGTAGATGGAAATGTGGGAAGCAACGGAATAGAAGCATCCTATAATTCGGTTCTGAATGGTACGGATGGGCGAGAGTATGGTTACCTGGATGCAGGTTCCTCTTTTGAGCGTACAGTCAAAGAACCGGAAAACGGAAGCACGGTCGTTTCGACGATCGATCTGCAGGTACAAAGTATTGTAGAAAAACACGTTCTGGCATTTAATGAGGCGCATAAAAATGAATTTGCAGAAGGCGAAGGAAGTAAGAATACGGCGGTGGTTGTGATGAATCCGCAGAATGGAGAGATCCTGGCGGAGGCCTCTTATCCGAACTATGATCTGAATCATCCAAGAGATTTAAGTGCGTATTACACAGAGGAAGAGCTGGAAGCCATGGGTGATGAAGAGAAACTGGATGTGCTGAATAATCTGTGGAATAACTTCTGTGTCAGTGATACCTATGAACCTGGCTCCACGTTTAAACCATTTACGATTGCTGCGGGGCTGGAAAATGGGACTCTGACAGGAGAAGAAGGCTACATGTGCGGAGGTGTGCTGCATGTGGGGGACCATGATATTCATTGCAGCAACCGGAAAGGGCATGGACCTCAGACATTGAAACAATCGCTGGAAAACTCCTGCAATGTAGCATTGATGGAGATTGGAGAGAGTTTGGGAGCAGAAGAGTTCTGCCGTTATCAGAAATTGTTTGGATTTGGAGAA
The DNA here is from genome assembly GCF_037890115.1 of Dorea sp. ICN-14282. Taxonomy (NCBI): domain Bacteria; kingdom Bacillati; phylum Bacillota; class Clostridia; order Lachnospirales; family Lachnospiraceae; genus Dorea; species Dorea sp. ICN-14282. The sequence continues at coordinate 104,800 of NZ_JBBKBH010000001.1, forward strand.
TATACAGGAATCGATCTTCCGGGAGAAGGTTCTACAGAAGGACTTTTGTATACGCCGGAAAATATGGATGCCGCCAGTCTTGCGACGAATGCTTTTGGTCAGAACTTTAATGTGACGATGACTCAGCTGGCTGCTTCGTTCTGTTCGCTGGTTAATGGCGGAGATTATTACAAGCCTCATGTGGTAAAACAGATCCAGGATGAGAATGGAAATGTGACAGAGACGAAGGATCCGGTTTTATTAAAGAAGACGATTTCCAAGGAAAGCAGTGATTTGATCAAAGATTATATGCTGGGCGTTGTTCAGGAAGGAACAGGAGCTTCAGCTGGTGTAGAAGGATACGATATCGGAGGAAAAACAGGTACGGCTGAGAAGCTGCCGCGAGGCAATGGCAAATATCTGGTTTCATTTATTGGGTATGCACCGCAGGAAAATCCGGAAGTGGTGGTGTATGTGGTTGTGGATGAACCGAATGTTGCAGGTCAAGCATCCAGCACGTATGCAACAGAGCTCGCTTCTGATATTATGGAAGAAATCTTCCCGTATCTGGGAGTCCCGAAAGCAGTGCCTGCAGATGCGGCAGAGGGAGCAGTGACAAATTAAGCAGAATAACCTTACAACAGACCTAATAAATTAATAGAAAGGCTGTTGTGAGGTTTTTTTATGGGAAAAAATAAAACATATCACAAAAAGAAGATGCTGGTGGTGTTCTTATGTGCAGTTTGTATGATTTTGGGATTGTTGGGAAGGCTTTGCTATCTAATGGTTTTTGATGCAAAGTATTATCAGCAAAAAGCGCAGGAGCTGCATGAACGGGAACGGGAAATCAAAGCCGCCAGAGGGGAGATTGTGGATGCGAACGGAACAGTGCTTGCCACCAACCGCACGGTTTGTACGATTTCGGTGATCCACAGTCAGATTGAGAATGTAGAGGAAGTGGTGGCAGCGCTTTCTTCGGCGCTTGAAATGGACGAGGAAGAGGTAAGAAAACGGGTGGAGAAGGTATCCTCAATGGAGCGGATCCGAACGAACGTAGATAAGGAGACGGGGGATAAGATTCGTGATTTGGAGCTTCCGGGTGTAAAAGTAGACGAAGATTTCAAACGGTATTATCCCTATCAGGAATTGGCGTCAAAGGTGCTTGGATTTACAGGAGGAGACAATCAGGGGATTGTGGGATTGGAGGTAAAGTACGAGGAGTATCTGAAAGGAATCAATGGAAGGATTCTAACGACCACAGATGCCAGAGGGATGGAATTGGAAGCTGTGGCGGAAAATCGGGTGGAGCCGATACCGGGGCATACCCTTCAGATCAGTCTGGATTATAATATCCAGACCTATGCACAGCAGACGGCAGAAAAGGTGATGGAAGAAAAACAGGCGGATCAGGTGGAGATTTTGCTGATGAATCCTCAAAATGGAGAGATTCTCGCTATGGTAAATGTGCCGGAGTTTAATCTGAATGCACCTTTTACTCTTCCTACAGAAGGAGAGCTGGAAAAGGAGAATGAAAGTTCTAAACGAAGAACGACAGAACAAGAAAGGATGACGGCAGAGGAAAAGCAGGATGCTTTAAATCAGATGTGGCGCAATGGCTGTATCAATGATACCTATGAACCGGGATCCACATTTAAGATTATTACAGCAGCCGCGTGTCTGGAAGAGGGGGCGGTACACTTAGATGATACCTTTTCCTGCCCCGGCTACCGGGTGGTGGAAGATCGTAAAATTCGCTGTCACAAGACGGGAGGTCATGGAACGGAGACTTTTGTGCAGGGAATTCAGAATTCCTGTAATCCGGTGTTTATCGATATTGGACAGCGCTTGGGAGTGGATCATTTTTATCGATATTTTGAACAGTTTCAGATGATGGAGCCAACAGGAGTTGATTTGCCGGGAGAGGCATCCACGATTATGCATCAAAAAGAAAATGTAGGGCTGGTGGAACTTGCAACGATGAGCTTTGGGCAGTCTTTTCAGGTGACACCCATTCAAATGGCGGCTACGGTTAGCTCACTGATTAACGGAGGGAAAAGGGTGACGCCGCATTTGGGAGTCCGGGTATGCGACTTTAAGGGGGAGGAAGTAAAGAAGTTTGGTTATGGAAATGGAGAGCGGATCGTATCGGAAGAGACGTCAAAAATCATGCAGCGTCTGCTTGAAAGTGTTGTCTCCGAAGGATCCGGAAAGAATGCATACGTTGAAGGTTATGCAGTCGGGGGAAAGACGGCGACATCCCAGACGCTGCCTCGAAGCGCCAATAAATATATTTCTTCTTTTATAGGGTTTGCACCGGCTGATGATCCGCAAGTGTTGGGAATGTGTGTGATTGATAATCCGAAAGGGATTTACTATGGAGGAACGATAGCAGCGCCTGTGATCGGTAATATTTTTGAAAGCATATTCCCCTATCTTGGCATTGAAAAAGAACAGGAAATGCAGTATACTAGGGAAGGTTAGGGGAGGGAGAAGCCCCTATGTAAAAGGAAAGAATAACAAAAGAAACGAAGAGGTGGATTATGGATTATACAGTATTTATTCCGGTATTGATATCATTTGCACTGAGTGTGATTATGGGACCGTTGATTATACCGGTACTCAGAAAACTAAAGATGGGACAGACAGAGCGGGAAGATGGTGTGAAGTCTCACCTGAAAAAGGCGGGAACACCGACCATGGGAGGCGTGATCATCTTATTGAGTATTGTCATTACTTCTGTGTTTTATCTGAAGGATTATCCAAAGATCATTCCGATTCTGTTTGTGACGCTGGGCTTTGGTCTGATCGGATTTCTGGATGATTATTTAAAAGTTGTGATGAAGCGTTCTGACGGGTTGTTTCCGAAGCAGAAAATGGCGCTTCAGATCGTGGTGACGGCGATTTTTGCATTTTATCTGGTGAAATTTACGGATGTATCACTGAAAATGCTGATCCCATTTTCCGGAGGAAAGTATCTGGATCTTGGATGGTTTGCGATTGTGCTGTTGTTCATCGCAGTGATTGGAACCGTAAATGGTGTGAATTTTACGGATGGACTGGACGGGTTGGCTTCTAGTGTAACCGTTCTGGTAGCAACTTTCTTTACTGTAGTGGCGATCGGAACCAAGAGCGGAATCGAGCCGGTGACCTGTGCGGTTGTGGGTGCGCTGCTTGGATTTTTACTGTTTAATGTGTATCCGGCCAGCGTGTTTATGGGAGATACAGGATCTTTGGCTCTTGGCGGATTCGTTGCATCGACCGCTTATATGCTGCAGATGCCGATTTTTATCATTATCGTCGGTTTGATTTACATGGTAGAAGTGTTATCTGTTATGATTCAGGTTACTTACTTTAAAAAGACGGGTGGAAAACGAATTTTCAAAATGGCGCCGATTCATCACCATTTTGAATTGTGTGGATGGTCAGAGACTCGAGTTGTAGCAGTATTCTCCATTATTACGGCTATCCTGTGCCTGGTTGCTTTGATGGCAATGTAGTCAGGAAAGACGATGGAGAAATGCGTGGCAGGAGAGAAGGAGATAGAGATGATGGATGTAACAGGAAAGAAGGTTCTCGTCTTTGGTTCTGGGATCAGCGGAATCGGTGCGGTAAAACTTTTGGAAACGCATGGAGCAAAAGTTGTGCTCTATGATGGGAACAATGCATTGAAAGCAGAAGAGGTAAAAGAACGTCTGACACCAGGAAGCAGAGCGGAAGTTGTGATTGGAACATTCCCGGAAGAACTTCTTTCGGAGCTGGATCTGGTTGTGTTAAGCCCTGGCGTTCCAACGGATCTTCCGATTGTAGAAGCCATGAAGGCGCAGAAGATACGTGTGATTGGAGAGATTGAGCTTGCTTATCAGTATGGCAGAGGGGATGTGCTGGCAATTACTGGTACCAATGGGAAGACAACAACAACGTCTCTTCTGGGCGAGATTATGAAGAATTATCAGGATGATGTCTATGTAGTAGGCAATATCGGGAATCCATATACCATCGTGGCAGATGATATGACTGATCAGACGATTACAGTGGCAGAAATGAGTAGTTTTCAGTTGGAGACGATTGACAGCTTTCGGCCAAAAGTCAGTGCTATTTTGAATTTTACGCCGGATCATTTGAATCGGCATCACACGATGGAAGCTTATGTTAATGCGAAGAAGAACATCGCCAGGAATCAGACAGAAGAAGATTTCTGCATTTTGAATTATGAGGATGAATTGACGCGGGAATTTGGAAAAAAGATTCGTGCTAAGGTTCTGTATTTCAGCAGCCGGCATACATTAGAAGAGGGGATTTACCTGGAAGAAGGGAAAATAATCCTGGCTTATGGGAAAAAGCAGGAAGTATGTGCGGTAGAGGATTTGAAGATTCTTGGAACACACAATTATGAAAATGTGATGGCGGCGGCAGCTATGGCTTATGTGTATGGTGTGCCGATGGATGTAATCCGAAAGAGTGTGAAAGTATTTGGCGGCGTGGAACACCGGATTGAATACGTGACGGAGAAAAATGGTGTAGCTTACTACAATGACTCTAAGGGTACCAATCCAGATGCTGCGATCAAGGGAATCCAGGCGATGAACCGTCCGACCGTGCTGATCGGAGGCGGATACGATAAGGATTCTGTCTATACAGAATGGATAGAAAGCTTTGACGGTAAGGTGAAGAAGCTGATCCTGGTTGGCGAGACGAAAGAGAAGATTGCAAGAGACGCAGATGCCTGTGGTTTCCATGACTATGTGTTTGCAGATACATTTGAGGAGGCAGTTCTTCTGGCGGCGAAGACGGCTGAGAACGGAGATGCAGTACTTTTGTCACCGGCCTGTGCAAGCTGGGGAATGTTTCCGAATTATGAAGTACGCGGAGAGAAGTTTAAAGAAATTGTAAATTCCTTATAAGAGGTGGCGTACATTGACCGGACGAAGGGACAGTCAGGTGGGAAAAAGAAAATATGATGTTGTAATGCTTGCTGTACTTGCAGCGCTCCTTGCGATGGGGCTTGTCATCCTTTACAGTACCAGCGCTTACAACGGAGAAGTAAAGTTTCACGATTCGTTCTACTATCTGAAGAAACAGATCTTTGCAACCCTTCTTGGAATAGCAGGAATGTTTATGGTGGCGAGAATGGATTATCATATCTGGAAACGCTTTGCGTGGCTGGGTTATGCGACGGCTGTTTTATTGTCGCTGGCGGTTCTGTTCGTGGGAGATGAATACAATGGGTCCAAAAGATGGTTGTCTTTAGGACCCTTTTCTTTTCAGCCTTCTGAGTATGCGAAGGTGGCGGTGATCATCTTCCTTGCCTGCATAGTCAGCCGTGATGCGGTACGGATGGGGAAGATGCGGACAATGGCAAGGGTGATGCTCTTAATTCTTCCTATTGTGGGCCTGGTGGGAGCCAGCAACTTAAGTACGGCGATCATCATTCTCGGAATCGGAGGCGTCCTGATCTTTACGGCGAGTCCGAAGTATGGACAGTTTGTGGTGATGGGGCTTGCGGGAGTAGGATTTTTGGGCGTATTTCTTGCCTTGGAAAGCTATCGTCTGGAACGCCTTGCGATTTGGAGAAATCCGGAGGCGTATGAAAAGGGGTATCAGACCCTTCAGGGGCTCTATGCCATTGGCTCCGGCGGACTATTTGGAAGGGGATTGGGGCAGAGCGTTCAGAAGCTGGGATTTGTGCCGGAGGCACAAAACGATATGATTTTCTCGATTATCTGCGAGGAGATCGGATTGTTTGGAGCCGGTTTTCTGATGCTGTTATTTTTAATTCTGATATGGCGCTTTTTCGTGATTGCGACCCATGCCAAAGATTTATTTGGTGCGCTGATTGCGTGCGGTGCCATGGCGCATATGATGATTCAGGTGATTCTAAACATTGCAGTAGTGACAAATACGATTCCGAATACGGGAATTACACTTCCCTTTGTCAGTTATGGCGGAACGTCAGTTGTATTCCTGCTTTTGGAAATGGGGCTTGTGCTTAGCGTATCATCTTTGGTAAAATAAACTGATAAATAAAACACCGATGAAAAGAGGAATATAGAAAATGAAAAAAACAGAACAGCGGGAAGAGAAAACGACCAAGAAGAAAAAGACGCACCGATTGTATGCGTTTGTAGTACTTCTTTTGGCGGCGGCGATTCTTGCTTTGGGGATATTGATTCTGTTCTATGTACAGGAAATAGAAGTCAGTGGAAATGAGTACAGTACGGATCAGGAAATTGTAGATATGGTGAAGAATGATAAGTATTCTGTAAATACGCTGTATATTCTTGGAAAGTACGCTTTGGGAAAAGGTGAGAAGCTTCCCTGCCTGGAGAACTTAAAGATTCATATGAAAGCACCTTGGGCGCTGGAAATTAAGGTGAAGGAAAAGCCGATTATCGGATATGTCCAAAATGGGCAGGAGTATGCATATTTTGACAAAGAGGGAACGGTGGTTGCCCAGTCTACCGCGGCCATAGAAGGGATTCCGAGGGTGGAAGGCATTGAGGTAAAAGGGATCAGCCTCTATGGGCAGCTGAAGTCGGAGGATACCAGGATTTTTGAGGAAATTCTGGACGCTACACAGGAGATCAGTAAGCATGAGCTTTCGTCGGACCGAATTGTCTGCATCAACCATGAGCTGTATCTTTACATTGGAAATGTCTGCGTCGGTCTGGGGAAAACGGTTACTCCAGAGCAGATTGCACAGATTCGTCCGATTTTGGAAAAGCTTGGAGATCAAGAAGGAACCCTGCATTTGGAAAATTATTCGGAGACAAGTACGACAATTACCTTTGATAAAGGGGAATTTCCGCAAGAAAATTAATAAAAATAAATAAATTCTATTGATCTTTTATACAAAAGTCTATATTATATAGTTATATATGGCAAAACTGAACTTTTTCAGCGCTTATGTATGGGATGTATAATATATAATGAGGAAACAAAGGAGGAGAAACCCTTGCTAGAAATTAAGACGAACGAATCAGAAGCGGCGGCAAAAATTATTGTTGTTGGAGTTGGAGGCGGTGGAAATAACGCTGTAAACCGAATGATTGACGAACAGATTGCCGGCGTTGAATTTATCGCTATTAATACAGATAAACAGGCACTTCAGTTATGTAAGGCACCAACCCTTATGCAGATTGGTGACAAGATTACCAAAGGACTGGGAGCAGGAGCAAGACCAGAGATTGGTGAGAAGGCAGCAGAAGAGAGTGCAGAAGAAGTTTCCGCTGCATTAAAAGGTGCAGACATGGTATTCGTTACCTGTGGAATGGGTGGAGGTACCGGAACCGGAGCAACACCAGTCGTTGCACGGATTGCAAAAGAGCAGGGAGCATTGACGGTTGGCGTTGTAACAAAGCCGTTCCGTTTCGAGTCCAAGACCCGTATGAATAATGCTCTTGCTGGAATTGAAAAATTAAAAGAGAGTGTAGATACACTGATTGTTATTCCAAATGACAAGCTTTTGGAAGTGGTGGACAGACGTACAACCATGCCGGAGGCTCTGAAGAAAGCGGATGAGGTTCTGCAGCAGGGTATTCAGGGTATTACCGACCTGATTAATGTACCTTCTTTGATTAACCTTGACTTTGCTGACGTACAGACGGTTATGACGGACAAAGGTATTGCGCATATCGGTATCGGTCAGGGCCGTGGTGATGATAAAGCGCTGGAGGCTGTGAAGCAGGCTGTAGCAAGTCCTCTTCTTGAGACCACGATTGCAGGAGCATCCCATGTTATTATTAATGTATCTGGTGATATCACATTGATGGATGCGTCAGATGCGGCAGAATATGTACAGGAGCTGGCAGGAGAAGATGCCAACATTATTTTCGGTGCGATGTACGACGATTCTAGAGCAGATGAAGCTACGATTACGGTTATTGCGACAGGTCTGCATAATGTAGGAGGAAGCGCTTCAAAGTTAAAATCTAGATTGGAGAATTCGAGAATGTCTTCTATGCCTCATGCATCTGCATCTGCGTCTCAGAATTATGAGAGACAGACTCAGAATGCTTCAGCAGCAAAGCCTACGAGAACTGCTCCGGCAAGACAGACAAGTACTAGAACAGCATCTTCAGCGGGATTGGATCTTGGTATGGCATCACCTAGAAATGGTGCGGGAACGACCACTAGAAGACCGGTAGGCGGAACCGCTCCGACATTGGAGACACCAAAGACTCCAACAAGCAGAGTGAAAGAGCAGTCTATTAAGATTCCGGATTTCTTTAAGAAATAAGAATGTTTTAACAGTTATTATACTTAAAAATTTAAACAGGGTTCATTTGCAGATGCAGATGGACTCTGTTTTTTTAATATTTATTTTTGCGGAAACGCAGGGAAAATTTGTCGAACGAAAATCCGAACAGGCAACAGCTTCTGACAAAATCTTTCGGCCACGGCTCGTATAATATGTCTTGCTTAACAATCAGACTGACCGGTGAATAACGAAGGCGGAAGAAGGTGAATGCGTGCATGGAACTGTATCTGGATGTGTTTTTCACGGTAAACTTTATGATGGATTATCTGACACTTTTGCTTTTGGGGAAAATGTTGAAGCGAGAGGTTTCTATGGGACGGCGTTGCTTTGGGGCGTTTCTGGGAAGTGTTTTTACTTGTTTGGTGGTAATTCTTCCGATTCCATCTGCGGTTTTGAAGTATGCTCTTCTGTACATACCGGTTAGTCTTGTAATGATCATAACAGGACTTGGAATTCATCGGGGAAGAGAGCTGGCGAAGGCGTGGATATTTCTCCATATCGGCGGAATCTTTCTTGGCGGTGTGATGGAGCTGCTCCAGCCCTATCTGCGGATGGGAAGCTTGTTCTTTCTGTTGGCGGTGCTTAGCTATTTGGTAGTCTCTGCTCTCTGGGATTTGGCGGTGTGCCAGATCCGGCAGAATCGGAATCGGATGCGTATCCGTCTGAAGAAAGGAGAGAAGGAGTGTGAGGTGAAGGCTCTTGTGGATACCGGAAATACGTTGACGGATATCTGGAGCGGGAAACCGGTGTCGGTACTTAGCAGGGAGACGGCAGAGAAGCTTTGGGAGCAGGGGGAAGAGCCGTTTCGCTATATTCCATACCATTCTATCGGAAAAGAGGCGGGAGTCATGCCGCTTTTTGAACTGGATGGGATATGGATAGAGGAAAGAAAATGCTGGATCGAGCACCCTTTGGCCGCTGTTGGAGAAGGAAATCTTAGCGGAGATGATTACCAGATGATTCTGAATCCTGATATATTTACAGGAGGAGTATAATTATGGTAATTAAAGTAGCGGTACCTCATCAATTCAAATTCAAAGTTGTTCCGGATCTTAGGACGCTTCTTTTCCCGGATAAGAAGGATATTCACTATATCGGGGGAGCGGATATTTTGCCGGCGCCTTTGAACGCGGAAGAAGAAGCGACAGCGATCAGCCATTTGGGATCAGAAGAGGATGAACTGGCTAAAAAAATTTTGATTGAACATAATTTGAGGCTGGTGGTATACATAGCGAAAAAGTTTGATAATACAGGGGTTGGGGTAGAGGATTTGATTTCTATTGGTACGATTGGGTTAATAAAAGCAATTAATACGTTTAATCCGGAGAAGAATATCAAGCTTGCCACATATGCGTCGCGCTGTATTGAAAATGAGATTTTGATGTATCTTAGAAGAAACAATAAGACGAAGCTGGAGGTATCCATCGATGAGCCACTGAATGTGGATTGGGATGGGAATGAACTTCTGCTGTCGGATATTCTGGGAACGGAGGAGGATACGATTTACCGGGATTTAGAGCAGGAAGCAGAGAAGAAAGTATTGCTTCGAGCAATCGGGAGGCTGTCAGGAAGAGAACGAACGATTATTAAGATGCGGTTTGGACTTGGGATGCCGGACGGAGAAGAGAAGACGCAAAAAGAGGTGGCGGATCTTCTGGGGATTTCGCAGTCTTATATTTCAAGACTGGAAAAAAAGATTATGCAGAGATTAAAACGTGAGATCGTAAAGTATTCATAGAAACAATGAGAAAAAGGTGTTACAATGAAAAGAAAAAGGGGTTGGGTATATGAGACTTAATTTTTATGGTGCAGCTCACGAAGTGACAGGAAGCTGTCATCTGCTGGAAGCATGTGGAAAGAATATCCTGATCGACTGCGGAATGGAGCAGGGACCGGATCTCTATGAGAATCAGCAGCTTCCGGTTACTGCGGGAGATATTGACTACATTCTTTTGACCCATGCGCATATTGACCACTCCGGAAATATTCCGCTGCTCTGCAAGCAGGGATTTGTGGGAGAAGTGGTAACTACATTTGCTACGGCAGATCTCTGTAATATTATGCTCCGTGACAGTGCGCATATTCAGGAATTTGAGGCAGAATGGCGGAATCGAAAGGCGAGACGAAGCGGAGGCGAACTGTATGAGCCGGTGTATACGATGGCGGATGCAGATGCGGCGATTAAGCTTCTGGCTCCCTGTGATTATGAGCAGAGGATTACACTGTGTGAAGGCATTGAAGTGGAATTTCACGATATCGGTCATCTGCTTGGATCTGCCTGCATTGAAGTGTGGGTAACAGAAGGGGACATAACGAAGAAGATTGTGTTCTCAGGAGATGTGGGAAATACCAATCAACCGATTATCCGGGATCCGGGGAAAGTGTCGGAGGCGGATTATGTGGTGATTGAATCCACTTATGGAGACCGCACGCACGGAGAGGAACGGCCGGATTATGTGGGAGAATTTACGCGGATTCTTCGAGAGACATTTTTCCGCGGCGGGAATGTGGTGATTCCGTCTTTTGCGGTAGGAAGGACGCAGGAGCTTTTGTATTTTATCCGGGAGATCAAAGAGAGAGATCTGTTGCCGGAATTTCGGGGATTTGAGGTTTATGTAGACAGCCCGTTAGCAATTGAAGCAACGAATGTTTTTAATAAAAATGTGAAATCCTGTTTTGATGAAGAGGCGATGGCCTTAGTAGAACAGGGAATCAACCCGCTGATTTTTCCGGGTCTTAAGACGACGATTACCAGTGAGGAGTCGAAGCTGATCAACTTTGACGAGAAGCCGAAGGTGATTATTTCGGCATCCGGCATGTGTGAAGCGGGAAGAATCAGGCACCATTTGAAACACAATCTGTGGCGTTCGGAGTGTACGGTTTGTTTTGTGGGATACCAGGCGGTTGGAACGCTGGGACGCAAGTTGATTGAAGGGGCGGAGTCGGTGAAGCTTTTCGGGGACAGTATTACCGTGAATGCCAAAATTGAAGTCTTGAAAGGAATTAGCGGACATGCGGATCAGAAGGGACTCCTTGATTGGCTGAAAGGCTTTGAACAAAAACCGGATCGTGTGATTGTGGTACATGGAGAAGATACCGTGACGGATCATTTTGCAGGTCTGGTAGAGGAAACGATCGGATGTCCGGCCTTTGCGCCGTATTCTGGAGGATGTGTAGATCTGGCAACGGGCGAGATTGTAACGGAAGGTATAAAAATGCCGAAGAAGGCGGCAGAAAAACCGGTTAAAATTCGGGCAGACCATGCCTTTAACCGTGTGGTTGCAGCTGCCAAGCGGCTCCTTGAGGTGGTTTACAAGCAGGAAGGGCTGGCGAATAAAGACTTGGCAAAGTTAGAAAGCCAGATTCAGAATTTGACGGAGAAGTGGGATCGAGAGTAAGAACAAATGAAGCGTTTAGGGAAATATTTTCAAGGTTATAAAGTAAGGACGGTGACGGCACCTCTGTTTAAATGCCTGGAGGCATGTTTGGAACTGTTGGTTCCACTGGTGGTTGCAGGCATGATTGATCACGGAATTCGAGAAGAGGATTCCGCGTATGTATTAAAAATGGCAGGAGTTTTGCTTTTGTTAGCGGTGATCGGGCTGGTGTGCTCGATCACCGCGCAGTATTTTGCGGCGCGGGTTGCCATTCATGTGGGAACGGGACTTCGGCGGGATTTGTTTCAGAAAATTCTAAGTCTTGGTTATGCGGAGATTGACGAGTCGGGAACCTCGACATTGATTACAAGGATGACGTCGGACATCAATCAGGTGCAGAATGGAATTAATATGTTTCTGCGCCTGTTTATGCGTTCACCGTTCATTGTTTTTGGAGCGATGGCGATGGCGTTTACTGTGGATGGGAAGGCGGCGATTCTGTTTGCGGTGGCGATTCCGGTTCTTTCGATCATCGTGTTTTCTATTATGCTCTGTTCCATGCCGCTTTATAAAAAAGTGCAGAGGCAATTGGATCGGGTGGTGTTGATGACCAGAGAGAATCTTCTTGGAGCCAGAGTCATCCGTGCATTTAACCGGCAGAGCCAGGAACAAGAAGAATTTCAGAGGGAGCAGGATCGACTGGCTGCTTTTCAGGTTTTCGTAGGAAAGATCTCGGCGCTTTTAAATCCATTGACGTACATTGTAGTGAATCTGGCGGTGATGGGCCTCCTCTATACAGGAGGAATCCGCGTAGATGCCGGAAGTCTGACGCAGGGACAAGTGGTTGCGCTGGTGAATTATATGCTGCAGATTTTGGCAGAGCTGATGAAGCTGGCAGATCTGATTATTCTTATGACGAAGGCGTCCGCTTGTCTGTCAAGAGTGAACGCTGTGTTTGAATTGGAGTCAGAGCAGCAGAAGGCAGTAGGTTTAAAGGAGGAGTCCAATCTGGAGGGGGACCGGAAGAGACAAGAAGGCGCAAATGCTAAGAAGGGCTTTCTGGAATTTGACGATGTTAGTTTCATTTATCCGGGAAGTCAAAGTACAAGTTTAAGTCATTTGACATTTTCGGCAGAAAGAGGACAGACGATTGGGATTATCGGAGGAACCGGAAGTGGAAAGACGACACTTATCAATCTGATTCCAAGGTTTTATGATGTCCGGCAGGGAGAGATCCGCATTGACGGCGTTCCGATTTGGCAGATGGATGTTGCGGCGCTTCGGGCGATGATAGGAGTTGTTCCTCAGAATCCGGTACTTTTTCAGGGAACCCTTCGGGATAACTTGAAGTGGGGAAAGAAGGATGCAAAGGATGCAAAGCTAAAAGAAGCGCTTCAAATTGCGCAGGCAGCAGAATTTGTAGAACAAAAGAAGGAGGGACTGGATCTTAGAATTGAACAGAATGGAAGGAATCTAAGCGGAGGTCAGAAGCAGCGCCTAACCATAGCAAGGGCGCTTGTGAAGGAACCGCAGATTCTGATTCTGGATGACGCTTCTTCCGCGCTTGATTATGCTACCGATGCAGCGCTTCGGAAGTCCTTAAATGAACAGAATAAAGAGCGTTTGGTGTTCCTGGTATCTCAGAGGGTATCGGCAGTTCGATATGCAGATCAGATCTTGGTATTGGAGGAAGGTGCGCTTGCAGGGGTGGGAACACATGAAAGCCTATTGGCAGAATGTGGTGTCTATCGGGAAATCTGCCAGTCGCAGCTGGGAGAGGAGGTGTCGAAAGATGGACGGTAAGAGAAACCAAACGATCCGGAGAATTCTGAAGTATATTGCCAGGTACCGGGGGCGTGTAATTTTGTCCATTCTGTTGGCGGCAGTGTCGGTTGCTGCGACCCTTTATATTCCCATTCTGATTGGTCAGGGCGTTGATCAGATTATCGGAGCGGAAGCAGTAGAGTTTAAGGAACTTTTGCAGATTCTTAAAAAAATTGGGATTTTGACGATTCTAATTGCGATCCTTCAATGGCTGAAAAACCATATTAATAATCAGGTAACATACTATGTGGCAGAAGATATTCGGGTACGGGCGTTTGCACAGCTGCAGAAGCTTCCGTCTGGATATCTTGACAGCCATCCATCTGGGGATATTGTAAGTCGGATTATCACAGACACAGATCAGTTCTCGGAAGGTCTTTTGATGGGATTTACACAGCTGTTCACCGGTGTTATGACCATTGGCGGCACATTGTTGTTCATGCTGGGAATTCATCCGGTTATTACCGCAGTTGTAGTAGCGGTAACGCCTCTTTCTTTTTTTGTGGCACGGTTTATTGCGAAAAAGACCTTTTCGATGTTCCAGCATCAGTCCCGCACGCGGGGAGAGATGACTTCGTTTACAGATGAGATGATTGAAAATCTAAAGGTGGTAAAAGCGTTTTCTCAGGAGAAGGAAGCGGGGGAACGGTTCGAGAAATTAAACGAGAATCTGGCGGGATATTCCATGAAGGCGACTTTCTTTTCATCGATTGTAAATCCATCCACCCGGTTTGTAAATTCCATTGTCTATGCGGCGGTGGGAGTCATTGGAGCACTGCTGGCTATTCGGGGAGCCATTACTGTGGGGCAGTTGACCAGCTTTTTGAACTATGCCAATCAGTATACGAAACCTTTCAATGAAATTTCCGGGGTGGTGACGGAACTTCAGAATTCGCTGGTGTCTGCAGAGCGGGTTTTTGCGCTGATTGACGAGCCGACGATTCCAGAAGAGAAAGAGACGGTTCGGGAACTTGAGAATGTGGAAGGATACGTAGATCTGGAACATGTCTCTTTTTCCTATACACCAGAGCGGCCGCTGATTCAGGATTTGAATCTTCATGTGAAGCCAGGGCAGAGAATTGCGATTGTGGGTCCGACAGGATGTGGAAAATCGACGCTTATCAATCTTCTGATGCGGTTCTATGATGTAGATGAGGGAGAGATCCGTCTGGATGGAATCCGGCAGGATGAATTGACGAGAAACAGCGTTCGAGCCAGTTTTGGAATGGTGCTGCAGGAGACGTGGCTGAAATCTGCCACCGTTTGGGAAAATATTGCTTACGGACGCCCGAATGCATCCAGAGAAGAGATTATAAAGGCGGCAAAAGAAGCCTATTGCGACGGTTTTATCAACCGGCTTCCAAATGGATATGATACGGTGCTGGGAGAGGATGGCAGCATATTGTCTCAGGGGCAGAAGCAGCTTTTGTGTATTGCGCGTGTGATGCTTTGTCTTCCGTCGATGTTGATTCTTGATGAGGCAACATCGTCCATTGATACCAGAACAGAACTGAAAATTCAGAATGCGTTTGCACATATGATGGAAGGAAGAACTTCGTTTGTGGTGGCACACCGTCTTTCTACCATTCAGGAGGCAGATCAGATTCTGGTGATGAAGGACGGTGCGATTATTGAACAGGGGAACCACAGAGAATTATTGGAACGTAACGGATTTTATGCAGACCTTTATCATGCGCAGTTTGTCAAGTCCTAAAACTTTTTTTATTTTCACGGGAAACAGAATAACATAGAAGCATCTGGAGAACCTTCCTACTAGACAACATCGATGGATCTGGTAGGAGGGTTTTATTTATGGCACAGGGAAAAGTAGAGATTTGCGGAGTCAATACGTCAAGACTGCCTGTCTTGAAGGAAGAAGAAAAGGAAGCGCTGTTTGTCCGGATTAAGGCTGGCGATGAGGAAGCGAAGGAAACGTATATCAAGGGGAATTTGCGCCTGGTATTAAGCGTAATCAAACGGTTTGGCGCCAGCAATGAAAATCCTGACGATCTGTTCCAGATTGGCTGTATTGGGCTTATTAAGGCGATCAATAACTTCAATACAGAGCTGGATGTGAAATTTTCGACCTATGCGGTTCCCATGATCGTTGGAGAGATCCGTAGATATATGAGGGATAACAATTCTATCCGGGTCAGCCGGTCACTGCGGGATACGGCATATAAGGCGATTTATGCAAAAGAAAATTATGTGAAGCGTTATTTGAAAGAGCCGACCATTCAAGAGATTGCTTCTGAGATTGGAATCTCCAAAGAAGATATTGTATTTGCCCTGGACGCTATTCAGGTGCCTATGAGCTTGCAGGAGCCGGTTTACAATGACGGTGGAGATGCTCTTTACGTGATGGATCAGATCAGCGATACTAAGAATAAAGAGGAGAAATGGATAGAAAATCTGTCCCTGGAAGCAGCGATGAATCGGTTAAATAAACGGGAACGTCATATTATTACCCTTCGCTTTTTTGAAGGGAAAACACAGATGGAGGTGGCTGATGAGATTCATATTTCGCAGGCGCAGGTAAGCCGTCTGGAAAAAAATGCCTTGAAGGTGATGCGGCAGTATCTGGAAGGGTAACAGATTTTATAGAGACAGAGTTTCTTATAAAATTCTATAATCTTCTCTTGCATTTTTGATACGTGCATACTATCATAATTGCATGGAGGAGATGTCATGATAAAAGCTTGTATATTTGACCTGGATGGAACACTGACGGATACGCTGGAGTCCCTGGCATATTCGGTGCAGTTAACGTTAGAGGAGATGGGACTTCAAAAGATTACGAAGGAACAGTGTAAAAGTTTTGTGGGGAATGGAGCGAGACGGCTGATGGAGCTCTCGCTTCAGGCTGCCGGAGCAGATCCGTGTGAGCGCCTGGAAGAAGGAATGCGGATATATGGACGTATATTTGACGCGAATTGTACATATCATGTAACACCTTATGAAGGAATTGTCAGTACCCTTAAGAACTTAAAAGATCGGGGAATCAAGACTGCAGTGCTGTCTAATAAGCCAGATAAGCAGGCAGATAAGGTGGTTCGGGAGATCTTTGGAGACGGTGTGTTCGATTTTGTGCAGGGTCAGAAGGAAGGCGTTAAGAGAAAGCCGGATCCGGAAGGCGTGTACCAGGCAGCGGAAGCGCTGGAAGTAAAGAAAGAGGAATGTCTTTATATTGGGGATTCCGAGGTGGATGTTGAGACGGGACACCGTGCGCAGGTTTCAACAGTTGCCGTATCCTGGGGATTCAGGGAGCGTAAAGAGCTTTTGGAAGCCGGAGCAGAGAGAATCATTGACAGACCGGAGGAACTGTTGCAGTTCGTATAAAGTGAGGAATATGTGATAAGGGAGGAACAAGGAACATGTATGAGTATGATGAAGAGTGTCTGAAGACGTTCTTAAGAGACCAGTCCAAATTATTCGATGAACCGGTGGCAGAGACACTGGAGGAAGCAGAAGCTTTCCTGGAAGACTGTATGGCGACAGTGGTGGAGAGCCTGGACGAGGTGAAAGAATTTCTGGAAGAAGAGGGTCTTGATATAGACGGAATGTCTATGGAAGAGATCGAAGAGGCATCTGAGGTGTTCGCACTTCCGGGAGGAAGATACCTGATCGTAGAAGGATAAGAGAAAAGCCGAAACTATTTGGTGGTTTCGGCTTTTTTTAATGCTTTCCGTATGGCGTCAGTAATGATCTGTGCCGTGTATGGACTGTCAGAGGAGTATTCAAGATTCTCCAGAGACTGTTTGGCGTAGATCTGCTCGGCAAGTTCTTCCAGAGTGGGCTGAATCAGCGGGTACATGGCAGATACGGATTCGTTTAGATTGGAAAAACGAATAGAATGAATACGGGATTCATCAACGGAGACCTCTACCTCCAGAGCATTGCTGCCGAGGGTAACGGTGGAAGTATAGCTCCCAGGTGTATATTTTGCTTCTTTGTCTGTGTGTTTCTCCCGTTCGGGAAGGAACATGAACAGAAGCAGCAGAATCAGTACAATGCCAAGTACCGCAAACACCGCTGTGTAGATGATCTCCTTCATATGCAATACGATAATTTTTGTTCTGGAACTCATAAGAGACCTCCTGTATGTGATATGATATGTTCTGCTTTCTATAATGTATGTGAGAAGCAGGAGGATTATTCGTTTCTTTTGCGTGACAAAAGGCGTACCATCCTGTAGAATGGAAAGGAAAACGAGAACGGAAGGTGAGAAAGATGTATATAATAGCAGGACTTGGAAATCCGACGGCGCAGTATGAAGGAACACGCCACAATGTAGGATTTGATGTGATAGATGTCATTGCAAAGCAATATAATATATCGGTGGATGTAAGGAAAAGCAGGGCATTCATCGGAAAAGGAATGATCGAAGGTCAGAAGGTGATTCTGGTAAAACCGCAGACGTATATGAATTTGAGTGGAGAGAGTATTCGTGGGTTAGTGGATTATTATAAGATTGATCCGGAGAATGAGCTGGTAGTAATTTATGATGATGTGAGTCTGGATGTGGGACAGCTCCGGATTCGGAAGAAAGGAAGCGCCGGCGGCCACAATGGAATAAAAAATATTATTGCACATCTGGGAACGCAGATATTTCCACGGATCAAGGTGGGCGTAGGAGAGAAACCAAAGAAATATGATCTCGCAGACTATGTGCTCGGGCACTTCTCAAAAGGTGAAAAGGAGCAAATGGAGGAAGGCTATCACAATGCAATGCGGGCGGTAGAATTGATGCTGACCGGTCGTATAGATGAGGCAATGAATGAATATAACCGAAAAGTAACGCCAAAGGAGACGTAAATATGCAGGCTTTGATTGCGCCGCTTAAGGAACTGGCAGAATACGAAGAATTATATAGAGAACGAAAGAAGGAACCGGGGATGCTTCGGGTAACGGGGTGTGTAAATTCTCAGAAAACTCACATGATGTATGCCCTGAGCGAGAATATCCGTTATAAAGTCGTGGTTTGTGCCGGTGAGTCGAAGGCAAAACAGGTCTATGAAGAATATCGTTTTCTGGATCCGCAGACTTATTTTTATCCGGCGAAGGATCTTCTTTTTTATCAGGCTGATTTAAGAAGTAAAGAACTGGTTCGCGAGCGGATGGAAGTGCTGCAGTCGGTGGTGGCAGGAGAAAGTCTGACGGTGGTGACAAGTTTTGATGCATTTATGGATGCATTGCTTCCAAGAGATGTCATTGCAGGACGGATGATTCGAATCAAACAGGACGATACACTGGATTTAGATGCGCTTGCACGAAAACTTGCAGATCTGGGGTATGACCGGGAGGTGCAGATTGAAGGACCGGGACAGTTTGCGGTCAGAGGCGGAATTCTGGACGTCTATCCGCTGACAGAAGAGCAGCCGGTGAGAATCGAACTGTGGGGGGAAGAGATTGATTCCATTCGTACGTTTGATCCAGAGACCCAAAGATCGATAGAAAATTTAGAAGAGGTGTGTATCTGTCCGGCAGAGGAATTTCCGAGGGAAGAGGAAACGGCGGTTTCGTTTCTGGATTATTTCCCGAAAGAGGAGACGATTCTCTTTTTAAATGAGCCGGTTCGCCTGGTGGAAAAAGGCCGCGGCGTAGAAGAAGAGTTTATGGAAGCTCAGAAGAAACGGGTGGAAGCCGGGTATGAGATGAAAGAAGGAGAGGTTCGTCTCTATCAGGCGGCAGAGATTTTGAAAAAAATAAATACCTACAGCAGTATCGGCTTTTTTGCGCTGGATATTCGATGCAAAGAATTGGTGATGCGCGGTACTTATGGGCTCCAGGCAAGAAGTGTCAATCCGTATAACAGTAGTTTTGAGATGTTGACACAGGATTTGAAGCGCTATAAGAGAGAAGGATACCGGGTGGTGCTCTTATCCGGTTCAAGGACGCGTGCCAAACGTCTAGCGGAAGATCTAAGAGATTATAACCTGAGCAGTTTTTACAGCGAAGATATGGATCGTGAAGTGAAGCCGCAGGAAATTATGACGGCGTATGGGCATGTGGCAGAAGGGTATGAGTACCCAATGCTGAAGTTTACCGTAATCTCGGAGACGGATATCTTTGGAAAGATTAGAAAAAAGAAGAAGAGAAAAAAGTACGAAGGACAGAAGATTGCAAGTTTTGCAGAGTTAAAGCCGGGGGACTATGTGGTTCATGAGAACCACGGGCTGGGGATTTATCAAGGGATTGAGAAGATTGAAGTGGATAAGATCTCCAAGGATTATATGAAGATCTCCTATGCACAGGGCGGGAATCTTTATATTCCGGCAACTCAGCTTGACTTGATTCAGAAGTATGCCAGCGCCGATGCGAAGAAACCGAAGTTAAATAAGTTGGGAACCCAGGAATGGAATAAGACCAAGAGCCGTGTGCGTGGAGCGGTAAGGGAGATTGCCAAAGATCTGGTAAAACTTTATGCCGCAAGGCAGGAGCAGGAAGGATTTGTCTACGGGGAAGATACCGTCTGGCAGCGGGAGTTTGAAGAGATGTTCCCGTTTGAGGAGACGGAGGATCAGATGATGGCGATCGAAGCGGTGAAGCAGGATATGCAGAGCAGCAAGATTATGGACCGTCTGATCTGCGGAGATGTCGGATATGGGAAGACAGAGATTGCTATTCGGGCAGCATTTAAGGCGGTGCAGGAGGATAAACAGGTCGTTTATCTGGTACCGACAACGATTCTGGCTCAGCAGCATTATAATACCTTTGTTCAGAGAATGAAGGATTTCCCGGTGCGGATTGATCTGATGTGCCGGTTTCGGACACCTGCTCAGCAGAAAAAGACGGTAGAAGACCTGAAACGTGGTCTGGTGGATATTGTGATTGGAACTCATCGGGTATTGGGATCCGATATCAAATTTAAAGATCTGGGACTTTTGATTATTGACGAAGAGCAGCGATTTGGCGTGCAGCATAAAGAGAAGATCAAAAAGTTAAAGGAAAATGTTGATGTGCTGACGTTGACGGCGACGCCGATTCCGAGAACACTTCACATGAGCTTGATTGGCATCCGGGATATGAGTGTGCTGGAGGAGGCACCAAATGATCGGCTGCCGATTCAGACTTACATTATGGAATATAATGACGAGATGGTTCGGGAAGCGGTTGAGCGGGAATGCGCAAGGCAGGGTCAGGTATATTATGTTTATAATCGAGTGGAAGATATTGCGGAGGTTACTGCACATATCAAGAAGCTGGTTCCTGAGCTGACCGTAGAATTCGCGCATGGACAGATGAAGGAACATCAGCTGGAACGGATTATGTATGACTTTATGAACGGCGGGATCGATGTTCTGGTTTCTACGACCATTATTGAGACGGGACTTGATATTTCCAATGCAAATACGATGATTATCCATGATGCAGACAGGCTGGGATTGTCGCAGCTTTATCAATTAAGAGGCCGAGTTGGAAGATCGAATCGGATGGCGTATGCGTTCTTGTTATACCGACGAGATAAAATGTTAAAGGAAGTGGCAGAAAAGCGCCTGGCGGCAATTCGGGAATTTACCGATTTGGGATCTGGTTTTAAGATTGCCATGCGAGATCTTGAAATTCGCGGCGCCGGAAATCTTCTGGGGGCAGAGCAGCATGGGCATATGGAAGCGGTTGGATACGATATGTATTGTAAGATGCTCAATGAGGCGGTAAAGCTGCTGAAAGGAGAAATAGAAGAAGAGACTTTTGCTACGACGATGGATTTGAATGTGGATGCGTATATTCCGGATTCTTATATTGCCAATGAGTATCAGAAGCTGGATATTTATAAGAGGATTGCGGCTATTGAGAATGAGGAAGAGAAAGAAGATATGATCGAAGAGCTGATTGATCGGTTTGGAGATATTCCGAAAAAGGTGGAGAAGCTTTTGACGGTGGCAAGCTTAAAAGCGCAGGCGCGCAGGCTTTATGTAACGTCTGTAGAACAGAAAGGACAGATCTATACCTTCACCATGTATGAGAAGGCAAAGGTGCAGCCGCAGAAGATTCCGGAGCTGATCGCGAACTTTAAGGGAACGCTGGCTTTTCGGGCTGATGCGGAAAATCCAAGTTTCATCTATGAGAAGAAGATTCGAAATCGAAAAGAAAAGCCGGAAGACAGTCTGGAAGTCGTGAAAAAAGTGTTAAATGGTTTGAAAGCATTGATTGAATAGTAAAAACAGGATATAATAAAACAGTTAACGGGTACGAAGGAGGACATAAAAAGACATGAAAAAAAGATTCCTTGCACTGACATTGGCGGGCGGCTTGATGATCGGAACGCTCACCGGATGCAGCAGCGCAATCAAAGACAGCGATGTAGCACTGACTGTGGAAAAAGAAGAAGTAACGGCAGGAGTAGCTAATTTCTATGCCAGATATACACAGGCGCAGTACGAGACTTATTATGCCGAAATTCTGGGAGAAGATATGTGGAATTCCGAAGCCGAGAAAGGCAAGACTTATGAGGAGTCAGTTAAGGATTCCGTTCAGAAAGATTTGGAAGATATGATTCTCTTGGAAGCGCATATGAAAGAGTATGACGTAACGCTTACTGACGAAGAGAAGGCAGTAATTAAGAAAGCAGCAGCAGATTTTGATGAGGTAAACGGGCTGGAAGAGAAGGAGAAAGTCTCTGGGGCAGATACAAAGACGGTAGAGCGTGTGCTTACACTTATGGCAATCAGAGAAAAGATGGTCGGAGCTATCAAGGCAGGAGCAGACACGGAAGTCGCTGATGAAGAGGCGGCACAAAAGAGCATGCAGTATGTATTCTTTTCTTACAAGAATAAGGATGAGGAAGGCAATACAACGGAACTTTCTGATGATGAAAAGGCTGCAATGAAAGCGCAGGCAGAAAGCTTTGCAGAAGGAGTAAAGGCTGCGGACTTTGAGACTTTTGCGGGCGAGCAGAGTCTGGAAGTAAGCACGGCCACTTTTGATAAAGAGGCAACCGTTCCGACGGCAGATCTCTGTAAGGAAGCAGATGCACTGGCAGAAGGAGAGACAACAGGCGTTGTTGAGACGGAGGATGGCTGTTATGTCGCAAAGGTAACCAGTCTTTTTGATCAGGCGGCTACCGACAGCAAGAAGCAGAGTATTGTAGAGGAAAGAAAAAATGAACTTTACACCGATACCTGCAAGAAATGGAGAAAAGAAGCAGAGATTGAAGTGCATAAGAATGTGTGGAGAAAAATTGACTTTAATGATCTGAAGGTAACCATGAAAATGATGGAGACAGATCCATATGCTGACCAGGTGCAGACAGATGATGTGGCAGAAGGACAATAGACAAAAGTAAGGATAGTGTTCAGGAGTAAAGAGATAAAACCCCCGGCAGATTTTTCTGCCGGGGGTTTTGTACATTGCAATAAATAGAAATTCTAGTTCAGGTAAGACATCAAAGTCTCGTTAACCAGTTTTCCGTCCGCTTTTCCTTTTACTTTTGGCATCAGAACCTTCATAATACGACCCTTGTCTTTTGCAGTTGGAGTATCGATGGAAAGCTCAGTAAGTGTTGCATCGATGACGGATCGGATTTCTGTTTCATCCATCATTTTCGGTGCGTACTGCTCCAGAACAGCCAGTCGTTTTTGGCATTCCTCCAGAATATCGGTACGATCCTCTGGTGTCATTTCCAATGTTTCCTTCGTCTGTTTGATTTCCTTCATAATAACCTGAACCTCTTCTTCCTCTGTGAGGTCGGCGCGTTTGTCAATTGCTTTATTCTTCAGCGCTGCCAGAAGGGCGGATAAGGTTTCTTTGGTTTCTTTGTCTTTTGCCTTCATAGCGGCAACCATGGCGCTTCTTACTTCTTCAATTTTACTCATGATGATTCCTCCTGTTTGATGTTCATTTTTAACCTTTATTTTAACAGAATGATTCCAGAATTACAAATCTTTTGCGCAACATGTGGATTCCTGGCTGACAAAAGAGGTTTTGCTGCGGTAAAATAAAAGGAATAAAGAAGATAGAAGATAGAAGATAGGGGGCAAATGCAATGAGGACACAAAGAAATATGAGGACGCTGGTATGTGCGGCGCTTTTGTTTGGAATATTATTGACGGGATGTGGCGGCGAGAAGGAAAAAGAAAAGCAGGACGCATCAAAAAAGTCTCAGGAACAGCAGGAGATGCTGGAAAAAGAGCAGGACACGCAGGACGCTGAGGAAGAAAAAGAAATGGCAGAAGAACTGGAACAAGAACCACAGAAACCAGAGCAGAGACCGCAGACGGTCGTCATTGATCCGGGGCATTCAAAGGTGGTGGCAGCCGGAACAGAGCCGCTTGGACCGGGCTCTTTAGAGCAGAAGGCAGCAGATGCCTCCGGAACGGTGGGAGTCAGAACTGGGGTGCCGGAGTACGAGCTGACGCTGTCGGTTTCTCTAAAGCTTAGGGAAGAGCTAAAGCTTCGAGGATATACAGTTCTTATGACAAGGGAGTCAAACGATGTGCCGGTAAGCTGTGTGCAGCGAGCGGATGTGGCAAATCAGGCGGGAGCAGACGCATATGTCAGGATCCATGCAAACGGGGCGGAAAATCAGAGCGCGGTTGGAGCTATGACGATCTGCATCACACCGCAGAATCCTTATGTACCGGGGCTTTATGGAGAAAGTAGAAGACTTTCAGACTGTGTGATCGGGAAGTTTTGTGAAGCTGCCGGATGCGAGAATGACGGAGTGTGGGAGACGGATACCATGAGTGGAAATAACTGGAGCCAGGTTCCGACTACCATTGTGGAGATGGGATATATGACGAATCCAGAGGAAGATCAGAAAATGCAGACGCCAGAGTATCAGGCGCAGATGGTAAAAGGAATTGCGGATGGGCTGGACTTGTTCTTTGGCTATTAATCCGAAAATTTTAAAATGAAGTAGATGCTTTTGTTTATGAGGTTTTCATTTTCTAAGCGATAAGAAAATTATAATTTCTCTTATACTTTAATATTAAGGAGGAATTATAATGAAAAAATACGCTTATATTCGAGTTTCAAGCAAAGATCAGAATATTGCAAGACAAGTAGAAGCAATGCAGAGTATTGGGATTTTAGAAAAAGAGATGTTTATAGATAAACAATTCTATCGATCGTTTGGGACGAGATTATGACGAAATTCAGGAACAATGGCGTTATCTTACAAAAAAGGTAAATATTGATATTATCGTATTAGATTTTCCGCTTTTGGATACTAGAAATCAAGTGAATGGGATTACAGGAAAGTTTATAGCTGATTTGGTATTGCAAATACTCTCTTATGTCGCACAGGTAGAACGGGAAAATACCAGACAGCGGCAAGCAGAGGGGATACGAATTGCAAAAGAAAAAGGCATACGACTGGGGCGTCCACCGATTCCGGTTCCAAAAGAATTTGAAGAAATCTATCAATTATGGAAAGAAAATAAAATTAGTAAACGCAAAGGAGCAAGATTATTAAATACAAATCATAATACTTTTTCCAACTGGATAAATAAATACGAAAAAAGTGTTGAAAGTACTAGGTTTTCATGGGATAAAAAGTAGACTTTTGTTATCAGCGGTGTTAAAATTATAGATTGAGATAATATGAACGGTATTTACTGTTTACACATATAAATACAGAGAAAAACAGATATCTATGTAGTTTCCCTTAGAAATTAGTCTTATTATTTCATGGGATAAAAAGTCTGCTTTTCTTACCATTTCATTTATCTCTTAATATGTATTTTGGTTCAAAAATGAATAAGGAGGGAATGCGAATGAACCTGGCTAAGAAGATAACTGCATGGTTTCTTACATTGGTTATGGTATTAGGTTTGATACCTCAGACTGTATTCGCGCAAGAAACAGCTGCTTCTCCACTTCAATATGAGGTCTTGCAAGAAGTTAATGAAGACAAAACAGAAGCAACTATTTCTATAAAGTTTGCAGATACAGAAATCATTCAGTTAGAGAATGTAACATTGCCGGATGGTACAAAGAAAGCAGAAGATTTATCAGTTATTACTTATGCTGCGTCTGAAAATGGAACATATGATTTCAAGGTAAATTATTTGATGGATGGAACATCACAGGAAGAAACAATTCCTGTTGAAGTATCTGGATTAGAGGAAAAGAAAACGGATGAAGAAGTTTTACCAGCTTCAGAGGAAAATCCAATTTCTAACGGAACTACTTATGAAGTTTCTAGTGCGGATGAATTGCAGAATGCATTAGAAGAAATTAAAAATAATCAAGAGACAGAAGCAACAATTGTTTTAAGTGCTAATATTGGAAGTAATGTAAAATTTGTTGGTGTTGCGGATAAATCCATTATTGTAAAAAGTACAGAAGGTCAAAAATATGCACTTACTCTTGGAAGTGAATTAGTAGGTGATATTACATTAGACAATGTAAAGGCTTCTGCTGGAACGTTGTATTGTAGTGGACATAGAACGATTTTTACCGAGAATTGCGAATTTACTATTTCTGGTACACTTTACGGTGGCGGAAATAAAAAGACAGTCGCAAGCGTTTATGTCAAAATCAATGGTACAGGTAAGATTAATACTGCTGATTTAGAGAATGTTGTTATTGGCGGAAGTTACAAGGGGGCTGTAGAAGGCGACATTTATGTAGAGCTTGCGGGTAATATTAGTTATGGTAATAATGAAGGCGGAAATTATCTGGCGGCTACGAATAAAGCAACTGCTTACGGTGGAGACAAGCCTGGTGGCGGACCGCTTTATGTAGGCGGAAATGTAACATTGATTCTTGATAGTCCAGCGAAGGATACAAAACCACAGAATGTGATCGGTGCATATAATTCTCACGTTAAAGGGAATGTAACCGTACAGGTTAAATCTGGTTATTTTAATGGGATCAATGGTATGCGTGAAGACGCCGACCAGTCTATTGTGGACGGTAATATCCATATAATCGGCGGTGATCCCGCGTACGAAGACTCAGATCGTATTTGTCGCGTTGGTCATAACTGGGATATTACTGGTGCCGGAGAGCAAATCAATAATTCCGGTCGTCTATTTCAGGTGAAAGGCAATGTAACGATTGACACCTATGAAAATGTTTGGGGATGGGATAGGAACGGAACGCCTGACTATGACCCACCGGGGATTGTGGGCGCAGACTCCGCAGTGGTCGGTGGAGATGTGATCATCAATGTCCACGGCTCTCATTTGGAAGATATTACCGGTGTGGATGAGTCCATGGTAAGTGGCTCTCTTGTGAAAGGGAATGTTATTATTAATGCAACAAATGCAGAATTAAGAGACAAAGATAATACCAGTTATATCTATCCTATCAGTGACGGTACAATAGAGAAAAACGCAACAATCAACATGGATGGTGGTCAAGTTTCTCAAATTAATTGTAGTGTTGGTACAACAAAAGGAAATACAACCGTTAATATTACAGGACAACCTAAATTTACATTGCTTACAGACGGGGTATGGGGACAAAAAGTCACAGAAAACAGCGCTGGTGATAAGTCGGTATTGAATTTGGATAAAGCAAGTACTTCTATTCCGATTGTGGGTTATTTCAAAACTGTAAATGTAATAAACGATTCAGATGTAATCTTAGGAAATGAGAATAAGAACGCATTTGGAACAGTTTATGATGTAAACATTAATACAAATGCTAAATTGACAACCAATAAACAAGCATATGCAAAAGGTGCTTTGAATATGGATCATGGCACATGGGTTGCAAATGGTTATCTATATATTACAAGTGCAACAAACACATCAAATTCCAAAATTGTAATGAATGACTATGCTGCATTTGGCTATGGATATAAAGATGATAATCCGCATGATAAAATCGCTGTAACAAGCAGTGATGATACATATATATTTAATGAACATGCCTTTATAAATAGAATCTATGGTAATGCTGAAATTGCAAATAGTACATGGAGTGTGTTTGTCCCAACTAGTATATATGGAAATTATAATGCTGCTTCAAGTAAATTAAATCTATTCGCTTTTACAGGCGATGAAAACTATCCTGATGAAACGATACCTTTAGAAATTTTGGGGACAGCAACAGGAAAAACGGCAGTAACTCTTGTTGATAAAAAAGACACTTCAAAAGAAGGTGAGCCGATTGTTGGACAGAATTATATCAATGCATTAAAGGTAAGTGAAAATACCTTTGAATTAGCAAATGAAAATGCAAAAACAAATGGTTTATATTTTAAGAAGCTTGCAGATGCAAACACAGAAGATAAATCAGATTACGATATGTGGCAGGTAGCCCAAAAAGATGAATACCAAGTTCTTTATTCATTTGAAAGTGGAACATCTGGAAAAACACTGCCATCTGAAGTGACTTCTTTATTACCAGAAGATTCTAAAATGTATTTTGAAGGAGATACAATCAACGCTATTCAACCAGAGAAAACCGAGGTTGAAGTATCTGATGGAACATGGCAATTTAATGGATATGACGAAGAAAATAAATTAGCAAACGCAACTAATGCGGATGAAAACAAAAACATCACTTTTACAGGTACATGGGAATTCAAGAGAAATGCAAGTGTGATCAATCTGGTTCCAACCATCAATGCAAGTGATAAAACAATTACAGTAGGAGATAACTTTGATCCACTAAAAGATGTAACTGCAACCGATGAGGAAGATGGCGATATTCCATTGACCATCGAAAATGTCATTAAAAATGAAGTAGACAATACGAAAGTTGGTGTTTATGAAGTTACTTATAAAGTGACAGATAGTCAAGGCGCTTCATCAGTGAAAACAATCAAAGTAACTGTAAAAGCCAAAGATACACTAGTAGTTCCAAGTGAACCAAACAAACCAGTTGTGCCAAATACATCTGTAAATGATAAAACTCCTAAGACAGGAGATAGCACAAACATGACACTTTGGACGTTAGTATTAATTGCTTCCGGTATTGCCTTTATTGGTGCGTATCGAAAAAGACGAAAAACAAATCGATAAAATGAAGAATGAGGAATAAGGAGTGAATAAAAGTGAATTTACCTAAGAAGATAATTGCAAGGGTTCTTACACTGGTTATGGTATTAGGTTTGATACCTCAGACTGCATTCGCGCAAGGAACAGATGCTTCTCCACTTCCATATGAAGCCTTGCAAGAAGTTAATGAAGATAAAACAAAAGTAGCTGCAAATCAAAACGATGAATTAAATGTGGACATTCAGTTAAAAGGAGCAACTTTCTTTGATGGTACTCCATGGAGCGGAACAACACAAACAATTCTAGAATATGATAGAGAAGTTCCATATAATGGATGGCAGTTAATGCAGCTGACTGTGGAAATTCCATATCAAGATGGTCTGGAAATAACGAGTATAGAGCCGTCTGCCGAATCTTTATATCCTGAGTATTCTGAAATTAAGAAAGATGATAAGAATTCTAAGTGGACATATACATTCTATTTTTATGATAATGGAACCTATAATTTTACAATCAACTATTCTTTGAATGGGACAGAACACTCCGTTACAAAATCGTATACGGTAGAAGGTTTAGTTTCTATCAAAGATGCGGCAATGCGTAGACATTTAATTAATAATTATGGTGAATTTACAGGATTAAGTCACCAGGGTGGACAATATGTTACAGAAGAGATTTTAGCAACTCCTCAATATGATCCATGGGGAGATCTTGTTTTTGATTTTGGTAAAGATGGAGATAATGGAAGTACAGCTAAATATACGACTTCATTAGATGGGTTACAATATTTAACAAATATTCATGGAATGTATTTGTTTGATTGTAGTAGATTGGCAAAAGGAGAAACAATTGAACCTATTACGAATACATATTATCCGAATTTGAAACAATTAAGAATAACTGAAATTAGTGACAATAGTACTAATTTGCCAAAAGATTCATATACTCCTGAAATGATTGCTAAAGCAATTAGCAATATGCCAAATTTAGGTGAATTATCTCTAAGTGGAACAGGCTTTAAAGATTTTCCTGTGGTTAGCCAATTGAATGGAGAATTATATTATGTAAAATGTAATTACAATGAAGTTGAATCTATTGAAGGTATCGAAAAACATAAAGAAATTGGAACGCTCGCTTTAGGACGTAATAAAATTAAATCTGTTGAACCATTAGGTAAATCTAAATTTGATAGCTTAAGATTTCTAGACCTGGGAGGCAATCAAATATTTGATTTAAGTCCAATGCAAACAACTCTGCCAAATAGTATTGTAGCAGGACGAACATTTAGTGCTAGAAGTCAAAGTATTACTTATGATAAAACAGTAATCACAACTTTAGAAAATGGCATGTATAAAGTTGAATTGCCAATGCCGATTGATATTGATGGCACATTAACGGATACTAGCTCTGTTAATGTTGAATTTGCAGACAATACTTCAAAGAGCTATACAACTTCTAAATTAAATGGAAAAACATATATTTATATTCCTGAGAATGATGTAAATAGCAAAAGTAAAAATCCATTTGAAAAAGCACAACTATCATTTTTATTTAATAACAACAAAGGCGCCGATTCTAGAACTAAAAGCTACTTTACTGGAACAGTTTCCTTTAAAATAAGTCCTTTTAAAGATGAATACCATGTAATCTATGATTTTATAAGTGGAACCAGAGGAAAAGCGCTTCCACCTGAGGTGACTGCTTTATTGCCAGAAGATTCTAATAAATACTCCGAAGGTGATACAATCAATGCAATTCAACCAGGGGAAACAAAAGTTGCAGTTACAGATGGTGCATGGACATTTAAGGGATATGATGCCGATAGCAAAATAGCAAGTGAAACGACAGCAGATGAAGACAGAAACATTAAATTTACAGGAACCTGGGAATTTGAATTAAATAGCTATTCGGTAAATTACAGCTTTAAATCTACAAACGAAGATGAAGAACTTCCAACAGAAATCAAAGATCAGTTACCAACAGCAGGAAGCATTAAGCATGGAAGTACAGTAACTGCACCGGATACAACATTTGATGATGTAGAAGTTGCAGATGGTGTATGGACATTTAAAGGCTGGACACCTGATCAATATGAGAACGTAACAGAGAATGTAGAGTTTGTTGGAACTTGGGAGTTTAAGAGAAATGCAAGTATGATCAATCGGGTTCCAACCATCAATGCAAGCGATAAGACACTTACTGTTGGAGATGAATTCGATCCACTAAAAGATGTAACTGCAACCGATGAAGAAGATGGCGGTATTCCATTGACAATAGAAAATGTGATTGAAAATGGAGTAAATACAAGTGAAGCTGGAGTATACGAAGTTACCTATAAAGTAATGGATAGCCAGGGAGCTTCTTTCATAAAGACGATTTATGTAACCGTTAATCCGAAAATGGAAGGTCTGAATCAGATTCCAACAATCGACGCAAGAGATAAGACAATCACAGTCGGAGATGAATTTGATCCATTAAAAGATGTAACTGCAACCGATAAGGAAGATGGTGATCTTACAAGCGTAATTGCAGTCTTGAAAAATGAGGTCAATACTACAAAAGCAGGAACATATGAAGTTACATATAAGGTGACAGATCGTCAAGGCGCTTCATCAGTGAAAACAATCAAAGTAACGGTAAAAGCAAAAGCTACACCGGTAGTTCCAAGTGAACCAAACAAACCAAATGATCTAAATAAACCAGTTGTGCCAAATGCATCTGTAAATGATAAGACTCCTGAAACAGGAGACAGCACAAACATGACACTTTGGATCTTACTGGTAATGGTTTCTGGTATTAGTGTTTTTGGGGTGTATCGAAGAAAACGACAAATAAATCAACATAAACGGTAAAATAAGGTATAAAATTCCTCCATTTACAGATACTATTTCCAAAAATGGAAAGTACAGTAAGTGGAGGAGTTTTTTTATGAAAGCAACGGGGATAGTCAGAAGAATCGATGATCTTGGAAGAGTGGTGATACCGAAAGAAATCAGGAGGACTTTGAGAATCCGGGAGGGAGATCCGTTGGAAATCTTTACAGACAGAGAAGGGGAAGTAATCCTGAAAAAATATTCGCCCATTGGAGAATTGTCAGCTTTTGCCGAACAGTATGCTAAGAGTCTGTCTCGGGTATTGAATTGTCTGGTGTTGATCTGTGATATGGATCAGGTGATTGCGGCAGCTGGAAGTGGAAAAAAGGACTGGAAGGAGCGATATATCAACCGGACATTAGAAAATGCACTTGCAGGCAGAAAGATGATTGCGGCATCGGAGGGAGAGACGGGATATGTGACTATAGATGAGAAGGCAGAAAATTATGCGCATGAGGTTTTATGGCCGGTAATCTGTGCAGGAGATGTAATCGGCGGGGTGATTTTGCTTGAAAAAGAAGCAAAGAAGCCCTTTGGAGAACTGGAGCAGAAGATGGCGCAGTGCGCAGCAGAATTTTTAGGAAGCCAAATGGAGCAGTAATAGGCATACCGGAAAGAAGTTCCGCATACGATGTGACAGAGACAAGGAGGGATGAGGATGGAAAAACATCTGCAAAAGGAATCGAAAGTGATGTGGGTTCTGAAATCGCTGTTGCTGTCTTATGTCATTACGGGAGTGTTGCTTCTTCTTTTGACTATAGCGCTTTACAAGCTGGAATTGAATGAGAAGACGGTGTCGGCAGCTATTATCGGAATTTATCTTACCTCTACACTGGCTGGGGGCGTTGTGATTGGAAAGATGGCGAAGACAAGAAGATTCTTGTGGGGAATGCTGCTTGGCACCGGCTATTTTGTGCTACTGCTTCTGATTACCCTTGGCGTTTATCATACGTTGAATGGAAGCGGGGGGAATTTGCTGACGGCATTCATCCTGTGTGCGGGAGGCGGTATGGCAGGAGGGATGATTTCGTGATAAAAGCATTGCGAAAATGAAGGGAAGATGGTATAATAACAGAAGTTAAGCAAAGTAAGGAGGAATGTGGACATGAAACACGTAAAGACATTAAATACACAGACGATGAACAACAACTTAAAGAAGAGTGGATGCGGTGAGTGCCAGACATCCTGTCAGTCTGCATGCAAGACATCCTGTACCGTAGGAAATCAGACTTGCGAGCAGAAGAAATAAGAAAGATTCAGGTCATATGGAATACTCGGAGACAGCGGTCTTAAGGGTCGCTGTTTCTTTTGCGTTACTGGCATCTCCGGGTAAAACGGATCTGGGCGAGAAATGTTGTGGACAAGGAAGAGAATCCGGCGGTAAAGTTCGGTGCTGTGTGAAAGCAGTATGCGGCACTATCAGAGAAGCCGGAAGAATAGGAAAATAGAAAGGGGTATATGGCTGTGATTCACCAGTACCGTAATAATGGATATAATATTGTAATGGATGTGATAAGCGGAGCCGTTCACGTGGTGGACGACCTGTGTTATGACGTGATTGAGAGTTTAAACGAGCCTGGAAAAGACTATACAAAGGAAGAACTTTTGGAGCCTTCTGTTTTAGAAGGTGTGATTGAAAAGCTCAGCGGAACGTATCAGGAGTCAGAGATTCGGGACGCATTTTCTGACGTTGTGGAGCTGACAGAAGAAGGGAGACTGTTCGTTCCGGATACTTATGAATGCATGATTGATGAAGTAAAGAAGAGAAAGACGGTGGTAAAGGCTCTTTGTCTTCATATTGCGCATGATTGTAACCTGGCTTGCAAATACTGCTTTGCAGAAGAGGGGGAATATCATGGGAGACGCGCGCTGATGAGTTTTGAAGTGGGCAAGAAGGCGCTGGATTTTCTGATTGCAAATTCCGGCAACCGGAGAAATCTGGAAGTGGATTTCTTTGGAGGAGAACCGCTGATGAATTGGCAGGTAGTGAAAGACCTGGTCGCTTACGGAAGAGAGCAGGAGAAACTTCACGACAAACATTTCCGTTTTACCATTACGACAAATGGAGTGTTGTTAAATGATGAGATTCAGGAGTTTGTCAATAAAGAAATGGACAACGTAGTACTGAGCCTGGACGGACGAAGAGAAGTCAATGACCGGATGCGTCCATTTAGAAACGGAGCAGGAAGCTATAATCTGATCGTTCCGAAGTTCCAGAAGCTGGCCGAGAGCCGGAATCAGGAGAAGTATTATGTTCGAGGAACTTTTACCAGAAATAATCTGGATTTCTCAGAGGATATTCTGCACTTTGCAGATCTGGGATTCAAGCAGATGTCGATTGAACCGGTTGTAGGGGATGAGAGTGATCCGTACGCAATCCGTAAGGAAGATCTTCCGGTGATTATGGAAGAATACGACAAGCTTGCGAAGATGATGATTGAGCGGGAGAAAGAGGGAAAAGGGTTTAATTTCTTCCATTTTATGATAGACTTAGACGGTGGGCCGTGTGTGGCAAAACGCTTATCCGGATGTGGATCAGGAACGGAATACCTGGCTGTGACTCCGTGGGGGGATCTTTATCCGTGCCATCAGTTCGTTGGACAGGAAGAATTTCTGATGGGTAACGTAGATGAGGGAATTGTAAAGCCGGAGATTGCAGACGAGTTCAGAAGCTGCAATGTCTATTCCAAGGATAAGTGCAGGGATTGTTTTGCGAAATTTTACTGCAGCGGCGGATGTATGGCGAATGCCTATAATTTCCATGGCACCATTCATGATGCCTATGATATTGGCTGTGAAATGCAGCGCAAGCGTGTAGAATGTGCGATTATGATGAAGGCAGCCTTGGCTGACGTATAATACATATATCATTATAAGGGAAGGAATTAAGAAAGGAAGTAGCGGCATGAACAAGAAAAAAGGCGTGCTGAGTCTGATCACGACTGCGGTACTGATTGCGGTACTGGGATTTACAGTGCTGGTCGGATTCGGAAAAGACGGAACCGGTGCGATGAAGAACATCAAGCTGGGGTTGGATCTGGCGGGTGGTGTTAGTATCACGTATCAGGTCAAGGATGAGAATCCGACAGAAGAAGAGATGAGTGACACCATCTATAAACTGCAGAAACGTGTGGAGCAGTACAGCACAGAGGCGAGTGTTTACCAGGAAGGAGACGACCGGATCAATATTGAAATTCCGGGAGTGTCTGATGCAAATGAGATCCTGGAAGATCTGGGACAGCCTGGAAGCTTGTATTTTATTAAGCAGACAGGAAGCGACGGAACAGCCAATTATGAAAGGGTAAATAATACCGGCAACGAGGCAGAGGACTATAAGTTAACGAAGACAATTGATGAATTGAAGGCAGATGGAAGCATTGTTTTAGAAGGTGTGGACGTTAAGAGTGCAAAAGCAGGAACCAGACAGGATGAGACAACCAATGCCAATAAAAATGTAGTATCTCTGGTGTTTACCGATGAGGGGACGACAAAATTTGCGGATGCAACAAGAGCGGCAGCAGCAGCGGGAGAATCCATCGGAATTTACTATGACGGGGCATTCGTCAGCGTACCGAATGTAAATGAGGCAATTGAAGACGGACAGGCAGAGATCTCCGGTTCCATGACATTCGAAGATGCAGACACCCTTGCGTCTACCATTCGTATTGGTGGCTTGAAGCTGGAATTGGAGGAATTAAGATCCAATGTTGTAGGAGCTCAGCTTGGAGAAAAAGCGGTTAAGACGAGTGTACAGGCAGGGGCAATCGGACTTGCCATCGTATTTATTTTTATGATTTGTGTTTATTCGCTGGGCGGACTGGCATCCAGTCTTGCGCTTTTGATTTACACAGGACTTGTCCTGGTGATTCTGAATGCGTTTAACGTAACACTGACGCTTCCGGGTATTGCAGGTATCATCTTAAGTATTGGTATGGCGGTGGATGCAAACGTCATTATCTTCGCTCGTGTGAGAGAGGAATTAAGCCGCGGAAAGAGTGTGAAGAACTCTCTGAAAACCGGTTTTGGAAAAGCGTTGTCTGCGATTGTGGACGGAAACGTTACAACGTTGATTGCTGCGGCAGTGCTGTGGTTCAAAGGTTCCGGTTCTGTGAAGGGCTTTGCACA
The DNA here is from genome assembly GCF_037890115.1 of Dorea sp. ICN-14282. Classification (NCBI taxonomy): domain Bacteria; kingdom Bacillati; phylum Bacillota; class Clostridia; order Lachnospirales; family Lachnospiraceae; genus Dorea; species Dorea sp. ICN-14282. The sequence goes on from NZ_JBBKBH010000001.1 coordinate 140,132, forward strand.
GACACTTGCCATTGGTATTATCGTATCCATGTTTACGGCGCTGGTAATTACCAGAATGATCGTATATGCATTCTATGCAGTGGGACTTAAGAAGGAAAGACTGTATTATCGTCCGCAGAAGGAGCGGAAAGCTTTCGACTTCCTGAAGAAGAAAAAAGTATTCTTTGGTATTTCACTGGCTGTGATTGTGGCAGGAGTTATCTATATGGGAGTTAACTCTGCAACAGGCAAGGGCGCATTTGCATACAGTCTGGAATTTGAAGGAGGAACGTCAACCAACGTAACCTTCGACAAGGCTTACAGCATTGAAGAGATTGACAGTGAGATTGTGCCGGTCATTGAAGAGGTAACCGGAGATCACAATGTACAGACCCAGAAAGTAGCTGGAACGAAGCAGGTAATTATCAAGACGGTAACACTGGATCTGAAGGAAAGAGAAGCGTTGAATCAGGCGATGGCAGATGAATTTGGTGTAGATACTTCCAAGATTACAGCAGAAAATATCAGTTCTACTGTCAGCAATGAAATGCGTCAGGATGCAGTAGTGGCAGTGATTATTGCGACAATCTGTATGCTGCTTTACATCTGGTTTAGATTTAAGGATATCCGGTTTGCAACGAGTGCAGTACTGGCGCTGCTCCATGACGTACTGATTGTAATGGTATTCTACGCAGTGGCAAGAATTTCTGTAGGAAATACATTTATTGCATGTATGCTGACCATCGTTGGATATTCTATCAATGCAACCATCGTTATCTTTGACCGTATCCGTGAGGAACTTCGTTACAAGACGAGAACAACGGATCTTGCAGAGGTGGTAAACAAGAGTATCACACAGACGCTGACCAGAAGTATTTATACTTCACTGACTACGTTCGTAATGGTAGCGGTACTGTTTGTTTTGGGAGTCAGCTCCGTTCGTGAGTTTGCGCTTCCGCTTATGGTTGGTATTATAGCAGGAGCATATTCTTCTGTATGTATCACAGGAGCATTGTGGTATGTTATGAAGGCAAAGCTTGAGAAAAAAGCAGAAAAGAAACAGAAATAAGAACAATGGACTGTTGCGGGGATTTATTTTCTTTGCAGCAGTCCGTTTTTTATAGAACAAGAGGAGAATAAGACAAGATGGAAAAATGGGTGCTTTTGAGAAAGGGTGCTGATTTTGAAGCAATTGGGAAAAAATACCATATTAGTCCCAGACTGGCGTGTCTGATCCGTAACCGGGATATTGTGGGAGATGATGCGATTGACCAGTATCTGAATGGAACACTGGCCGATCTGAAAGATGGGATGTTGATGAAGGATATGTCAAAGGCGGTGGATATCCTTCGGGAGAAGATTGCAGAAGGATGCAAAATCCGAATTATAGGAGATTATGATATTGATGGAGTCAACGCGACCTATATTTTGATGGAAGGGCTGGAGAGACTTGGAGCGAAAGTAGACAGTGATATTCCGGATCGGATCGCAGATGGATATGGATTGAGCATGGAATTGGTGGAACGGGCATATCAGGAAGGGGCAGATACCATTGTTACTTGTGACAACGGGATCGCGGCTTCCAGGGAGATTGCCTATGGGAAAAGTCTTGGAATGACCGTGATCGTGACGGATCATCATGAGATTCCTTATGAGGAAACAGAAGGAAAGAAGAGGTACCACCTTCCGCCGGCAGATGCAGTCATTGATCCAAAGCAGAAGGATTGTGATTATCCCTTTTCGGGACTTTGTGGTGCAACCATAGCCTATAAGCTGATTGAGGCATTAGGAGAGGCCATGGGAAGAGATGAAGAGGATTTTGATGATTTGATTGAAAATGTGGCTATTGCTACGGTAGGCGACGTTATGGACTTAGAAGGTGAGAACCGGATTCTGGTTCGGGAAGGGCTGCAGATGCTGGGGCGGACTTCGAACCTTGGGTTAAAGGCGCTGATGGAGTGTACGGGAATTGACCGTAGACGGGTGAATGCCTACCACATCGGATTTGTACTGGGGCCTTGTCTGAATGCCAGCGGACGTCTGGATACTGCGAAGCGGGCATTAAATCTGCTTCGAAGCAAAAGCGAAAAAGAGGCGGCTCTTTTGGCGGGAGATTTAAAGGCGCTCAATGACAGCCGCAAAGATCTGACAGAAGTAGCAGTAGAGCAGGCGAAAGAACTGGTAGAAACCACAAGTCTTTCAAAGGACCGGGTGCTGGTGATCTATCTTGCGGGCTGCCATGAAAGTCTTGCGGGAATCGTAGCAGGACGGATTCGGGAGTGTTATCACCGGCCGACCTTTGTGCTGACGGATGCGGAAGAAGGTGTCAAAGGGTCCGGGCGTTCCATTGAGACGTATCATATGTACGAGGAGCTAAGCCGCTGTAAGGAACTTTTGACGCGATACGGAGGTCATAAAATGGCGGCAGGGTTCTCGTTGGAAAGCTGTAACGTGGAGAAATTTCGCAGGATGCTGAATGAATGTTGTACGCTGACGGAAGAAGAGATGCAGGAAAAAGTGGTCATTGACATGGAACTTCCGTTTTCCTGTGTAACGGAAGAATTTATAGAAGAGCTGTCGCTTTTGGAGCCCTTTGGAAAAGGGAATGCCAAGCCGGTATTTGCAGCTCGAAATGTGGAGCTTCTAGGAGCCAGAATCCTGGGGAAAAATCGCAGCGTACTAAAGCTTCGCGTCAGAGACGGAAGAGGAGTATCGATAGACGCACTGTGTTTTCGAGACGCAGAAAATTTCCTTGCGTGTGTAAAAGAACGATATGGACAAAAGGCAGAAGAAGAGCTGTTGACGGGAAGAGGAAGAGATATTCGGATGTCCCTGACCTATTATCCAGATCTCAATGAGTATCAGGGACAGATGACGCCTCAGATTGTGATTACCCATTATCAGTAAATGATGGAATAGGAAATATGCAGAATTGTTTGAAAATAATGCGGAGTAATGCTATACTTAAGAATAAGTTTAAAGCGAGAATGAGCGAAAAAAAGGGGGCATTGATATGTCAGGGAAAATAACATATGAGACACTGGACGGCCACGCGGTGACGGAGGCGCTGGTGAAAGACAATGCAAAAGGACTGGATATCGTAGACGGCCACGCTGTAAAGGCAGAAAAGGATTATGAAAATCCAGACCAGTTATTTGATATGTTGATCGCCCGTATCAGAAAATATCACCCGTCTACGGATGTGACCATGATTGAGAAGGCTTATCATATTGCAGCTAACAAGCATGGGATTCAGTGCCGTAAATCAGGAGAACCGTATATCGTTCATCCGCTTTGGGTTGCTATTATTCTGGCAGATCTGGAGATGGATAAGGAGACGATCGTAGCAGGACTTCTGCACGATGTGGTGGAAGATACGGATGCGACGGACGGAGATATTAAGAAAGAGTTTGGCGAGGAAGTAGCGCTTCTGGTAGATGGCGTTACAAAGTTGGGACAGCTGTCTTATTCTTCGGATAAATTAGAAGTACAGGCGGAGAACCTTCGGAAAATGTTCCTTGCAATGGCAAAGGACATTCGTGTGATTATTATCAAACTTGCGGACCGCCTTCACAATATGCGGACGCTTCAGTTTATGCGGCCGGAGAAGCAAAAAGAAAAAGCGAAAGAAACCATGGACATTTATGCGCCGATTGCGCAGCGGCTTGGTATTTCCAAGATTAAGACAGAGCTTGACGATCTGGCTTTAAAATATTCTCAGCCGGAGGTATTCTTTGATCTGGTAAACCAAATCAATGCCAGAAAGACGGAGCGGGAAGAATTCGTTCAGCAGATTGTGGATGAAGTCTCCGCGCATATGAAAAATGCCGGGATTCAGGCGGATGTCAATGGCCGTGTTAAGCACTTCTTCAGTATTTATAAAAAGATGGTGAATCAGGATAAAACGGTGGATCAGATTTATGATCTGTTCGCAGTTCGTATCATTGTAGATTCTGTGAAAGACTGTTATGCGGCGCTGGGAGTGATTCATGAGATGTATACGCCGATCCCCGGCCGCTTTAAGGATTATATTGCTATGCCAAAGCCAAATATGTATCAATCCCTGCACACGACGCTGATGAGTTCGGTGGGACAGCCATTTGAGATTCAGATTCGTACGCAGGAGATGCATAAGACGGCAGAATATGGAATTGCTGCTCATTGGAAATATAAGGAATCAAACGATGGAAAGAAGAGTGTGGCAGCGCAGGAAGAAGAAAAATTAAGCTGGCTTAGACAGATTCTGGAGTGGCAAAGAGATATGTCTGATAACCGGGAGTTCTTAAATCTGATCAAAGGGGATTTGGATCTTTTTGCAGAGGATGTATACTGCTTTACCCCGCAAGGAGACGTTAAGAATCTTCCAAACGGCTCTACACCGATCGACTTTGCCTATGCGATTCACAGTGCAGTGGGAAATAAGATGGTAGGAGCCAGAGTAAATGGCAAACTGGTAACCATTGATTATAAGATTCAAAACGGTGACAGAATTGAGATTTTAACATCCCAGAATTCCAAGGGGCCAAGCCGGGATTGGCTGAACATCGTTAAGAGTACACAGGCAAAGAATAAGATCAACCAATGGTTCAAGAAGGAATTTAAGGAAAGCAATATCATCAAGGGAAAAGAGATGATTACTGCTTACTGTAAGACCAAGAACATCAACCAGAGCAATATTATGAATACGAAGTATATGGAGATTGTACAGAAAAAGTACGGATTCCGAGATTGGGAGGCGGTGCTTGCAGCGATCGGCCACGGTGGATTGAAGGAAGGCCAGGTAGTCAACCGTCTGGCTGAGGAATACAACAAAGAGCACAAGCAGGAATTGACGGATGAAGTGGTTCTTGAGAAGGTTGCAGAAGCAGCGAAGAATAAGGTGCATATTGCAAAATCCAAGAGTGGAATTGTGGTCAAAGGAATTGACGATGTGGCAGTCCGGTTTTCCCGTTGCTGTAATCCGGTGCCGGGAGACGAAATCGTAGGATTTGTTACCAGAGGACGGGGACTTTCCATCCATCGAACCGACTGCGTGAATATGATTCACCTGTCCGAGTCAGAGCGGGCGCGTTTGATCGACGCCGAGTGGGAAAGCGATGTGGCAGAAAAGTCGGGCGGACAGTATCTGGCAGAAATTAAAATGTATGCCTATGACAGACAGGGACTTTTGATGGAGCTGTCTAAGATTTTCACCGAGGGTAATGTAGATGTGAAGTCTATGAATGTGCGTACCAGCAAGAAGGGAACAGCAACGATTGAGATGGGATTTATCGTTCACAGAAGAGAAGAATTGACGCGGCTGATTGAGAAATTTAGGCAGTTAGAAGGTGTGATCGATATAGAAAGAACAGCGGGGTAGAAGAGATGAAAATAGAAAAATTTGTAACGGGGATCATCAGTACCAACTGTTATCTCGTGATTAATGAAGAAACGAAGCAGACCGTGATCATTGATCCGGCAGCAAGCCCGGAATATCTGATGAACCATTTGAAATCAGAAGGACTTAAGGTGGAAGCAATCTTTTTGACACACGGCCATTTTGATCATATGATGGGGCTGGATGGGTTCCTGAAAGAATATGATGTACCGGTTTATGTAGAGGAGGAGGACGAAGAGGTGCTGCAAGATCCGCGGCTGAACCTGTCCGCTACTTATACAGAGGGGTATGTATTTACGAAGGCAGAGACGGTGCAAGATGGAGAGATCCTCTCCTTTGCAGGATATGAATTTCGGGTGATTCATACACCGGGACATACGAAAGGCGGATGCTGTTATTATGTAGAGGCGGAAAACACACTTTTCTGTGGGGACACCTTGTTCCAGGCATCGGTAGGAAGGACGGATTTCCCAAACAGCAGTATGTCGGATCTGATGCATTCCATCCGGGAAAAACTGCTGATATTGCCGGATGAGACGAAGGTTTATCCGGGACACATGGGAGAAACCACCATCGGTTATGAGAAACAGAATAACCCATTTATTTAGAATGGAGCAAATAGAATGATTCAGGTTATATGTAAGAGAGACACTTATACTTATAATGCGTATCATGTAATTAAGGCTTTTTACCCCTCTGAGGAAATTCATTGCAGAGTAGAGGAAAAAGCCTCTAATTATGTAATGGTACAGCTTGCGGACGGACAGAAGGTGGAAATCTTTGATGATACAGATTCTGCGGCCGGGGAAATGGAGAAAAAAGAGCTGGACCGGATACTTTATCAGAAGCTTGCAAAGATTACAGGAAGAACACTTGCCTGGGGAATTTTAACAGGGGTACGCCCGACAAAGCTTGCCATGCAGAAGCTGGAAGTAGGTTGGGATTATGAAACATACCTATCATGGTTTCAAAATGAAATGAAGGTAAGTAAAGAAAAAGCAGCACTTGCATGGGAGATTGCAGGAAGAGAAAAACAGCTTTTAGACCGCTTGGATTATGAGAATGGTTATAGTCTGTATGTGGGGATTCCCTTTTGCCCATCGGTTTGCACCTATTGTTCCTTTAGTTCGGGTGCTCTCTCAGATTGGAAAGACCGGGTAGAAGAGTATGTGGATGCTCTGTGCAAAGAGCTGACATTTATTGCAGAACGGTCGAAGGATAAGAAGTTAAATACCATTTATATCGGCGGAGGAACGCCTACAACTCTGAGTGCAGAACAGCTGGAGCGTCTTCTTGCCTGTATTGATCAGAGTTTTTCGCGGGAATTTTTGTTGGAGTATACCGTGGAGGCGGGACGCCCCGACAGTGTGACCAAAGAAAAGCTGGAAGTATTGAAGCGGCATGGAATTACCAGGATTTCGATTAACCCTCAGAGTATGCAGCAGAAAACGCTGGATGCGATCGGAAGAAAACATACGGTGGAAGAGATCTATGAGACGTTTCATCTAGCAAGAGAAATCGGATTTGATAATATTAATATGGATCTGATTGCCGGGCTTCCGGGGGAGACGAGTGAAGAGATGGAAGATACTCTCCGCCAGATTGAAAGCCTGGCGCCGGACAGTCTGACGGTACACTCCCTTGCGATTAAGCGGGCGGCGAAGATGGAGCAGAAAGACTTAGGAGAAGACGGTGGAAAGCTGGCAAAATGTCTGGGACAGATGATCCATGCAGCATCAGAATCGGCGGCCAGGATGGGGCTTTTCCCGTATTATCTGTACCGCCAGAAGAATATTGCCGGGAATTTTGAAAATGTTGGTTATGCAAAGGTTGACAAAGCGGGAATATACAATATACTTATTATGGAAGAAAAACAGTCCATTGTGGCAGCAGGTGCTGGAGCATCGACGAAAATTGTGCTGAAAGAGCCGGTGCCATCTGGACGTGGAAATCAGAAACTGACGCGATTGATGCGGATTGAAAATGTAAAGGCGATTGATGCGTACATTGACCGCATTGATGAGATGATAGAACGAAAAGGAGAATGGTTATGGCGTTAAAGAAGAAGCCGGTTACCGGGATGAAAGATATCCTGCCACAGGAGATGGAAATTAGGGATTATGTGATCTGGCTGATCAAAGATACTTATAAAACCTATGGATTTACCTCTATGGAGACTCCTTGTGTGGAGCATATTGAGAACCTGTGCAGCAAGCAGGGGGGAGATAATGAAAAGCTGATCTTTAAGATTATGAAACGTGGAGAGAAGCTTAAGATTGATACGGCAAAAGAGGAAAATGATCTGGCAGACGGCGGACTTCGCTACGACCTGACGGTTCCTCTTGCAAGATATTACGCAAATCATGCAAATGAGCTTCCGTCTCCGTTTAAAGCTCTGCAGATTGGAAATGTATGGCGTGCAGACCGTCCGCAGAAAGGACGTTTCCGCCAGTTTATGCAGTGTGATATTGATATTTTGGGAGAACCGGGCAATTTGGCGGAGATTGAGCTGATCCTTGCAACAACAGCCATGCTTGGGAAACTGAACTTCCGCAACTTTACAGTGTGCATCAATGACCGCAACATTTTAAAGGCGATGGCGGCTTACAGTGGCTTTAGAGAAGAAGATTATGATGAAGTGTTCATCATTCTTGACAAGATGGATAAGATTGGCGCCGAAGGCGTTGCAAAAGAACTGGAAGAGATGGGTTATACCAAAGAAAATGTGGAAACCTATTTGAATCTTTTTGAGGAAGTGAATTCGGATGTGACGGGTGTCCGTTACTTGAAGGAAAAGCTTGGAGATTACTTAAAAGATGAGACGGCGGATGGTATGGAGCTGATTATATCCAGTGTGGAAGCGGCCAAAGAGTGTGAGTTTAATCTTAAATTTGACCCGACGCTGGTGAGAGGACAATCTTACTATACAGGTACGATTTTTGAGGTAACCATGGACGATTTCGGCGGCTCAGTAGCCGGAGGCGGACGTTATGATAAGATGATCGGAAAATTTACCGGACAGGATACGCCGGCTTGTGGATTTTCCATCGGATTTGAGAGAATCGTAATGCTGCTTTTGGAAAATGGTTATCAGGTTCCGGGAAAGGCGAAGCGAAAAGCTTATCTGTTGGAGAAAAACATGCCAAAAGAAGGAATGCTGAAGGTGCTTGCTATGGCGAAGGCGGACAGAGAAGCCGGAAGCCAGGTGCTGATTGCAAATATGAAGAAGAATAAGAAGTTCCAGAAGGAGCAGCTGATGGAAGACGGATACAGTGAGATTGTAGACTGTTATTGCGATTCTGTGGATCAGTTATAGAGAGGAGACGTAAAGAAAAATGGCAGAGTCAATGAAAGGCTTAAAAAGAAGTCACAGATGTGGAGAATTGTCTGCGGCAAACGTAGGCGAGAACGTGACGATTATGGGATGGGTACAGAAGAATCGAAACAAAGGCGGACTGGTGTTCGTTGATGTCAGAGACCGTTCTGGGCTGATCCAGGTGGTATTTGAAGAAGGAAGTACGGACGCAGCGTTGATTGAAAAGGCAGCAAAGCTTCGTGCAGAGTATGTAGTGGCAATTGTAGGAAAGGTAGCAAAACGTTCTGGAGCAGTCAACGAAAATCTGTCTACCGGAGATATTGAAGTGATTCCATCCGAGCTTCGGGTGCTGTCTGAGGCAGAGACGCCTCCGTTCCCGATCGAAGAAAATTCCAAGACGAAGGAAGAGATTCGACTGAAATATCGTTATCTGGATTTGAGACGTCCGGATATGCAGAAGAATCTGCTGCTTCGAAGCAGAGTGGCAACATTGACGAGACAGTTCCTTGCTGAGGAAGGATTTTTGGAGATTGAGACTCCGATTCTTGGAAAGAGTACTCCGGAAGGAGCCAGAGATTATCTGGTGCCAAGCCGTGTGCATCCAGGTAATTTCTATGGACTTCCACAGTCTCCGCAGCTGTTCAAGCAGCTGCTGATGTGTTCTGGATGTGATCGGTATTTCCAGATTGCAAAGTGTTTCCGTGACGAGGATCTGCGTGCAGACCGTCAGCCGGAGTTTACACAGATTGATATGGAATTGTCCTTTGTAGACGTGGACGATGTGATTGACGTGAATGAACGCCTGCTGGCAAAACTCTTTAAAGATGTCCTTGATGTGGAAGTGCCGCTTCCAATTCCGCGTATGACCTGGCAGGAGGCCATGGATCGTTATGGCTCCGATAAGCCGGATACCCGTTTTGGCATGGAGCTTACGGATGTGACAGAAGTTGTGAAGGACAGCGAGTTCGTAGTGTTTAAAGGGGCAATCGAGAATGGCGGAACGGTTCGGGGAATCAACGCCAAAGGCCAGGGCGAGATGCCAAGAAAGAAGATTGATAAGCTGGTAAGCTTTGCGAAGGATTATGGCGCAAAGGGACTTGCTTATATTGCAATTCAAAATGACGGGACAGTGAAATCCTCCTTTGCAAAATTTATGACAGAGGAAGAGATGAAGGCATTGATTGATGCCATGGGCGGAGAATCAGGAGACCTGCTTCTTTTCGCCGCAGATAAGAATAAAGTGGTATGGGATGTGTTAGGAAATCTGCGTCTGGAGCTGGCAAAACAGATGGACCTTCTTCGCAAGGATGAGTATAAGTTCCTGTGGATTACAGAATTCCCGCTTTTGGAGTGGAGTGAAGAGCAGAACCGTTATGTGGCGATGCATCATCCATTTACCATGCCGATGGAAGAAGACCTGCCATATCTGGAAAGTGAACCGGGACGCGTACGCGCGAAAGCCTATGACATTACGCTGAATGGAAATGAGATCGGCGGAGGAAGTGTACGAATCTTCCAGGATGACGTACAGGAGAGAATGTTTGCGGCACTTGGCTTCTCTAAAGAAGAAGCTTATGACCGTTTCGGTTTCCTCTTAGATGCATTTAAATATGGAGTTCCGCCTCACGCAGGACTTGCTTACGGACTGGACCGTATGGTAATGCTGATGGCAAAAGAGGACAGTATCCGTGATGTCATTGCGTTCCCGAAAGTGAAGGATGCATCCTGTCTGATGACAGAAGCGCCAAACGTGGTGGACGAAAAACAGTTGGAAGAGCTGGGACTGGCTCTGGGCGAAGGTGAAGAAGAAAGCGTAGAGTAAAAATAGAAAGATAAAAGAGTAAATATCGCAAAGAGGCGGTTTCCAAAGTGGGAGCCGCCTCTTTGTGTATGGATGGAAGAGAACTGACATAATTATAAAAGTTTTCATTCGGTATAAAATAAAAAACACTTGGAATTTTCCAAGTGTTTTTTGAGAGCGACAGACGGGGTTCGAACCCGCGACCCCGACCTTGGCAAGGTCGTACTCTACCAACTGAGCCACTGTCGCATTTGATGTTTTGTGTTGTTCTGTGTCGTTTGTGTTCCTCAGAACAATGAATACTATACTACAAGAAAAGATGGATGTCAACACTTTTTCTGAAAAAAATGAAAAAATAATTCTGCCGTGCAGATTGCCCTGTTTTATGCTATACTTTTAGAAAATATTTGGAAAAGGAGTGCGAGTGCAATGGCCGAACATAAGATAATAAAAGCAGGACTTCTTGGATTTGGAACGGTGGGCGCAGGTGTCTATAAACTGGCAAAACGTCAGAAAGAAGAGATGGAGTCGAAGACGGGAGCAAGATTTGAGATTACTAGGATTTTGGTGCGTGATAGAAATAAAGAGAGAAAAGGCGTGGATCCCGCGCTTCTGACAGATCAGTGGGAAGAGATTATCATGGATGATGAGATCGAGCTGATCATAGAAGTGATGGGTGGAATTGAACCAGCCAGAACCCGGATTCTAGAAGCTCTTCGCGCTGGGAAGAACGTGGTAACTGCGAATAAAGATCTGGTAGCGGAGCATGGAAGGGAACTTCTGGATGCGGCTGAAGAACATGGGGTGGATTTCCTGTTTGAGGCTGCTGTGGCTGGAGGAATTCCGATTATTCGTCCGATGAAACAGTGCCTTGCAGCCAATGAGATTACAGAAGTGGTGGGAATTATGAATGGAACCACCAATTATATTTTGACCAAAATGTTTGAAGATGGAATGGATTTTGAGGAAGCGCTTGCAAAGGCAACGGAGTATGGTTATGCAGAAGCAGATCCTACGGCGGATGTAGAGGGGCTGGACGCAGGAAGAAAGGCAGCGATTCTGTCTTCAATTGCATTCCATTCACGTGTGACATTTCAGGATGTTTATACAGAAGGAATTACGAAAATTTCCAGCAGAGATATCAGTTATGCGAAAGAATTCGGAAGTGTGATTAAGCTTTTGAGTGTTGCGCATAATACAGAAGGTGGAATCGAAGTGGCGGTATATCCGATGCTGATTGATCAGAACCATCCGCTGGCATCTGTTCGGGATTCTTTTAATGCAGTGTTTGTGCATGGAGACGCGGTTGACGATGTGATGTTCTATGGGCGTGGCGCCGGTGAATTCCCTACAGCCAGTGCTGTGATGGGTGATGTGATCGATGTGATCCGGGATATCCAGTACCACTGTACGGGGCGGATCAGCTGTACCTGTTACCGGACGACGAAGATAAAGGATTTCCGTGATATTAAGAATAAGTTCTTCCTTCGGATGCAGGTAGACAATAAGCCGGGGGTATTAGCGGCAATTGCGAGCGTATTTGGTGTACACAAGGTAAGTATTTCAAAGGTGATTCAGAAAAGAATTACAGATGGAGTTGCAGAACTTGTGATCGTCACAGAGCCGGTGAAAGAATATCATATGGAAGATGCACTGATGCATCTTCGGGATATGGAGACCACAAGAGAGATCAGCAGTGTGATCCGGGAATATTAAAGAAAGAGTAAGAAACTGGAAAAAGCAGGTTAGAACATGAGTGAAAGAGTAGAAGAAGCAAATCCGCTGGCAACAGAACGGATTGGAAGGTTGATGGCAAAATTTTCAATACCAGCCATTATCAGTATGCTGGTAAGCTCTCTTTACAATATCGTGGATCAGATTTTTATTGGGCAGGGAGTGGGAATGCTGGGAAATGCAGCTACGAACATTGCATTTCCGGTATCGATTATCTGTACGGCTACAGCGCTGCTTTTGGGAATCGGAAGTGCGTCTAATTTTAATCTGGAGATGGGAGCGGGACAGGGAAAGAAAGCATGTCAGATTGCTGCGACAGGTCTTTCGCTCCTGGTAATATGTGGAGTCATCATATCTATCATTGTAGGGGTGTTCCTAAACCCTCTCCTGGAGCTCTTTGGCGTCACGCCGGAGGTGCTTCCTTATGCGCAGGACTATACCGGGATTACGGCCGTTGGAATTCCGTTTCTGGTGTTGACGACGGGAGGCAATCATTTGATCCGGGCGGACAGAAGCCCGACGTATTCCATGATGTGTATGCTGACAGGTGCCATTTTAAATACGATCTTGGATCCGTTGTTTATCTTTGGCTGCAATTGGGGGATTAAAGGTGCAGCGTGGGCGACGGTGATTGGTCAGATGGTATCCGGCATGATGGTGATTGTGTATTTCTGGAAGGTGCGGAATATGGAACTGACGCTTTCTATGCTTCGTCCGAAGGGCGATTTCGTTCGGGCAATTGCATCCCTTGGTATGGCGTCCTGCATCAATCAGGTCTCTATGGCAGTCGTTCAGATTACGATGAACAATACTTTGCGCCATTATGGTGCGTTGTCTTCTTATGGAACGGATATTCCATTGGCTTGTGTGGGTGTGATTTCCAAGGTGAATATGGTTTTTATGGCAATTTGTATCGGAATCTCCCAGGGATGTCAGCCAATCTGGGGATATAATTACGGAGCCGGAAAATATGACCGGGTGCGGAAGGCCTATGGATTGGCGTTTCGGGCAGCATTGCTGACGGGGATTATTTTCTGCCTGTGTTTCCAAATTTTCCCGCGATCTATCGTGGGAATCTTCGGAGGGGGAAGTGAGGCATATTTTCACTTTGCAGAGCGTTATCTGCGCATCTATATGCTGATGACGTTTATCAATGGAATTCAGCCTATGTCGTCGGGATTTTTCACCTCGATCGGGAAGGCGCAGCTTGGAATTGTGGTGTCCTTAACAAGACAGGTGATTTTCCTTTTGCCGCTGATTATTATTTTCCCGATTCTTATGGGAATTGACGGTGTCATGTATGCAGGACCGATTGCAGACGCAGCGGCGGCACTGGTGGCAATTGGATATGCGCTGCGAGAGCTTCGCAAAATGAAATGTTGTGAGAACTTCGCCGGATGAAAAGGGTTGAGTTATAAAACAGAGTGTGCTAGAATGTGTGTGTAATAATAGAATAAAGAAAAGCAGAGTAGGAAGATGTGCGTTAAGTGCCAGTCGGACGGGGAGTTGCCGGAGGGACGAAAAGCAATCAGCAATGGATTGTTTGCGGTACATGTTCCGCATCCCGCTGCTACACATAGACAGTGTATATACCTGCTTATGCGTAGCATTAAGGACTACTGCAAAGGAGGTATTTTTTATGAAGAAACTAAGAACTCAATTTACAGATTCCTTTCAAGAGTTGAGAAGCATGAAAACCATGGTGGCGGCATCTATGCTGCTGGCGATTACCGTGGTATTGGGCTTTTACCGCCTGCAGCTGACAGACTTTTTGAGGCTTGGCTTTGATTTCCTGCCAAAGGAATTAACGGCTATGCTTTTTGGCCCCGGAGTGGGGTGTGTGGTTGCGGCTTTGGCTGATATTATTTCTTTTATCATTAAGCCGGTAGGAGCGTTTTTCCCAGGACTCACCATCAGCGCCATGCTGGCGTCTGTTATTTATGGAATGTTCCTGTATCGGAAGCCGCTTAGCTTAAAGCGGATTATCATGGCCAATACGACGGTGACGATCTTAATCAATCTGTTTCTTAACACTTATTGGATGACCATTCTCTATGGAGACACTTATGCTGCTTTATTTCCGGCGAGAGCAGTAAAGCAGCTGATTATGCTTCCAATTGAGATTGTGCTGTATTATTCGGTGGCGAAAATTCTTTCCCGTGCGCGGGTATTTTCAGAGGTGGGAAGCACTGCCAGATCTTAAGTAGGAGGAGCGGATGAAAGAGAGGGTGCCCATTGGGTTTGTGATCAAACAGATTAATAACGTATATGAGAAAGAATGCAATAACCGACTGAAAAAGTTAGGCATTACATCCTCTCAGTGCGCGGTTTTGGATTATTTGTTCCATAGCAGTAAGGAAGCGGTCAACCAAAAGGATATTGAGAAAGCGTTAAGCCTTAAGAATCCTACCGTAACCGGGTTGTTAAAACGTCTGGATGAGAAAGGATATATCTTGATTATTCCAAGTAATAAGGACCGCAGATGCAAGAATATTTATTTGACAGAAAAAGCCTATGATATCCAGCGAAGGATGGAGACAGACCGCAAGAAGATCGACAAGATGCTGACTCTTGGTATGAGTAAGAAGGAGGTCGCGGCATTGGAACGGATGCTGGATCAGGTGTTGTATAATATTTCAGATCCGTAATTAATATGGTTTGAAGATCCATGAAAGTGTCCGTATGAATAAAAGCAGAAAAGAATGGAAAGACTCTTATGTTAAGCATAGGGGTCTTTTTTATGTATTCAGATATCCGTATTAGAAAAATAGTTCTTGCCAAGGCAATTCGTCTATGATAATATTAATGCAAATGATAATCATAATCAAATAAAAGGAGGGAATTAAAATGCCGGTAGAAGTTATATCATACATGCTTTCCAATGAAGATATCAGGAGAAGGCTGCAGTTTCGGATGATTCTGCAGGGCGCGCCGTTTTTAAAAGGAATCAAAGTTGCCTGTGTGATGAATCTGGAAGCATCGCAGTGTGAGGAATTGGAAGAAGCTTTAGAAGAAACAGGGATTCAATATTTTGTGCTGGCATCCCGTAAGGGGAAAAGTCTGGTGTATTTTTATCGAAGAAAGTCTTTGATTCGATATCTGAAACGGCGAGATGTCGCCTCTTTTTTAAGGGAATATGGATATGCGTATGATATGGAGAGAGACGAAGAAGGAAGAGTCGGAACGTTAAATGCGGATGAAATGGAAGAAGAGTGGCTTGAGAGGGTGCTTGAGAGGCTGGCACATAGAGTCTGTGAATATTCCGGAAATCATATTTGTTTTCCCCACGAAATCGGAGCATTTTTAGATTATCCGGTGGAGGATGTCAGAGGGTTTATCCGGCAGGAAGGAAAGGGAAGTCTTTTGACGGGATATTGGAAGGTTTATGAGAATCCTGAGCGGGCAAGAATGATATTTTTGGCTTATGACAAGGCGAAGACAAGTGCGGTGAATGAATTTCTGACAGGAAAGAGAATGTGTGAAATTGTCTGTCATGCGGCGTAGGAATGGTCTGGCATGACAGATATGGAATCGGGAATCCAAAGGGAAATGACTAGCGGCAGGAAAGGAAGGTTCGGATGAGTGTTGTAATTATAGGCGGCAACGAGAGGATGGAACAGCAGTACAAGCAGATATGCAGGAAGCACCAATGTAAGGCAAAGGTATTTACAAGAATGTCAGGAAATCTAAAGACGCAGATTGGCCGGCCGGATTTGATTATCCTGTTCACCTCTACGGTGGCGCACAAGATGGTTCGCTGTGCGCTGAAAGAGGCAGAGCGTTACAATATCCGTGTGGAGCGGTCGCACAGCAGCAGTGCTAATGCGCTGGAGGCTATGCTTACGTGCTGCAAATAGGGAAGAGGAGAAATGTGGAAGAGGGAGGAATCCCTCTTTTTTTATTGGGACAAACATGGTAAAATGGTTGCATAATGTATGGAATAAGGGACAGGAGGGCAAGCAAATGAGTTATGCAGACAGAGTCTTTATTGATATGTGCAGAGATATAATTGACAATGGGACAGATACCAGAGGTGAGAAGGTACGCCCGGTGTGGGAGGATGGAACACCGGCTTATACAGTGAAGAAGTTCGGAGTCATCAACCGCTATGATCTGTCAAAAGAATTTCCGGCGCTTACGCTTCGGCGCACAGCCATTAAGAGCTGTACCGATGAACTGCTTTGGATCTGGCAGCAGAAATCCAATAACATTAACGATCTTCACAGCCATATCTGGGATAGCTGGGCGGATGAAGATGGCTCCATCGGAAAGGCCTATGGATATCAGATGGGAGTAAAGCATGAGTATAAGGAAGGAATGTTTGATCAGGTAGATCGAGTGCTCTATGATTTGAAGAACAATCCTTATAGCCGCCGGATTATGACGAATATCTATGTGCATCAGGATCTCCATGAGATGAATCTGTATCCGTGTGCATACAGCATGACTTTTAATGTGACCAAGGAGCCGGGAAGCGAGAAGCTGACCTTGAACGGAATTTTAAATCAGCGTTCCAATGATGTGCTGGCAGCGAATAACTGGAATGTGTGCCAGTATGCGGTGCTTCTTCATATGATGGCACAGGTTTCCGACATGAAGGTGGGAGAATTTGTACATGTGATTGCAGATGCTCATATTTATGACCGTCATATTCCGATGATCGAGGAGCTGATTAGCCGTAAGCCTCTTCCGGCGCCGAAATTCTGGTTGAATCCGGAAGTCAAGAATTTCTATGAGTTTACGCGGGATGATGTAAAGCTGATTGACTATGAGACACACGAGCAGATTAAAAATATTCCGGTAGCAATATAGAAGACGAAAAGGACAAAAAGGAGGAAATGCAAAGATGAATTTGATTGTAGCAGTGGACAAGAACTGGGCCATTGGGAAAAATAATAAATTAATGTGGAGTATTCCGGCGGATATGAAGTATTTTCGGGAGACCACAAAGGGAAATATTGTTATTATGGGAAGAAAGACGCTGGAGAGTTTTCCTCAGGGACAGCCATTGAAAAACCGTACCAATATTGTGATTACTAAGAATCCAAATTATAAAGTGAAGGATGCGCTTATCGTGCACAGTATTGAAGAGGCGATGGAAGAAGCGAAAAAGTATGAAGGAGAGATTTACGTCATTGGCGGAGAGAGCATCTACCGCGCTATGCTTCCGTACTGTGAGAAGGCGCTGGTGACAAAGATTGATCATGCTTACGATGCGGACACCTACTTCCCGAATCTGGATGAGGATCCGGAGTGGACGATGACAAAGATCAGTGAAGAACAGACTTGTTTTAATTTGGAATATTATTTTACGATTTACGAAAGGAACGCAAGGAAGTAATGAGGATATTGAGTATTACTGCACAGAAGCCAAGCAGCACCGGAAGTGGGATCTATCTGACGGAGCTTGTAAAGGAATTTGCAAAGTCAGGGTGTACGCAGGCGGTAATTGCAGGTGTTACGCGGGAAGACCAGGTGGAGCTTCCGGAAGGGACAGCATGGTATCCGGTTCTGTTTGAAAGCGAGAGGCTGCCATTTCCTGTCGTGGGAATGTCGGATGAGATGCCGTATCAAAGTATCCGGTATTGCGATCTTACGGAAACGATGACGCGGCAGTTTGAAGAGGCATTTCTGGAAGTAGCAGAAAAAGCGGTAAGAGAGTTCCGTCCGGATCTGATTTTGTGTCATCACCTGTATCTACTGACTGCTCTGATTCGGGAACGATTTCCATCGCATGCGATCTATGGCTTCTGTCATAATACTGACCTTAGACAGATGCAGAAGACAGATTTGAAGCGCAGTTATATTCGGGAGCAGATTCGGAAGCTGGATCATATCTTTGTTCCTCAAAGTGCACAAAAGCAGGGCGTGCAGAAGATTTATGATATGCCGGAAGAACAGATCACGATTCTTGGGATGGGATATAATAAGGATGTATTCCACGTGATGGGGAAAAAGCCGGAAGATGGGATTACCAGACTTGTATTTGCCGGGAAGATTGCAGAGAAAAAAGGGGTAAAAAGCCTGATAAAGAGTCTTTCTTATCTGCCATATAAGCGGGAAGAGTTGGAAGTTCTGCTTGCCGGAAGTGCGGGAAATGAAACGGAGTTTCGACAGATTCAGGATCTTGCGTCTAAGTGTCCGTATCCGGTTCGGTTTCTGGGAAGACTTTCACAGCCAGAGCTTGCCAAAGTTTATAATCAGAGCGATGTGTTTGTGCTTCCCTCCTTTTTTGACGGTCTGCCGTTAACGGTCATTGAAGCACTGGCCTGCGGTGACCGGGTGGTAGTGACGGATCTTCCGGGAATTCGAGATTGGATTGAATCTAATACGAGTGGGGCATTTGTTCGTTATGTACCGATGCCAAAGATGCAAAATACGGATGAAGCAGTAGAAGAAAGTCTTCCTGTGTTCGAGAAAAATCTTGCAGATGCACTATTTGCAAGTATTCAGACAGAGACAAAAAAGGCGGCGGATGTCAGCCGGATTTCCTGGGCGGCGATTGCAAAGAAGATACGGAACTTTTTTGATGAGAGCTTTTGATGGAGGGTAGAGAATATGAAGAAAATCAGTGGAAATAAGTTATTGGTAAAGGCATTGAAAGAAGAAGGGGTAGATACCATTTTTGGTTATCCCGGAGCCTGTACGATCGATATCAGTGATGAATTGTATAAGCAGGATTACACGAAGGTGATTCTTCCGCGTCAGGAAGTTGCGCTGGTACATGAAGCAGATGCTTATGCAAGATCGACTGGGAAAGTAGGTGTCTGTCTGGTGACAAGCGGGCCGGGAGCAACCAATCTGGTAACCGGACTTGCGACAGCTTATTATGACAGCGTACCGCTTGTCTGCTTTACCGGGCAGGTGGCAAGGCATTTGATTGGAAACGATGCCTTTCAGGAAGTAGACATTGTCGGTATTACCAGAAGCATTACGAAGTACGGAGTAACCGTAAGAAGAAGAGAGGATCTGGGGCGGATTTTGAAAGAGGCTTTCTACATTGCGAGAAGCGGAAGGCCGGGGCCGGTACTGGTAGACCTTCCTAAGGATGTAATGGGAGAGCTGGGAAGCAATGAATATCCGGAAGAAGTAAATATCCGGGGATACAAACCGAATACACATGTCCATATTGGTCAGATGAAACGGGCGATTAAGATGCTTGGAAAGGCAAAACGTCCCCTGTTCTTGGCTGGAGGCGGTGTGAATATTTCCCGTGCAGGAGCGTTGTTTACCGAGGTGGTGAATCAGACGAAGGTTCCGGTTGTGACGACAGTAATGGGGCGGGGGGCAATTCCAACAACGAATCCGCTTTATATTGGAAATCTGGGGATGCATGGCGCTTATGCAGCCAATATGGCGGTCAATGAGTGTGATCTTCTGTTCTCAATCGGAACAAGATTCAATGATCGAATTACCGGAAAACTGCATTCATTCGCACCGAATGCGCAGATTGTCCACATTGATATTGATACGGCGGCAATTTCCAAAAATGTGCAGGTTGATGTGCCGATTGTAGCAGATGCGAAGGAAGCCCTTGAGAAAATGCGGGAATACGCTGCAGAATGTGAGACAGAAGCATGGATTTCTCAGATTGACTCCTGGAAGCAGGAGCATCCGATGGAGATGAAGAAAAAGCCGATTATGACGCCAGAAGATGTGATTCAGACAATCAATCGTCTTTTTGATGAGGCGATTATTATTACCGATGTAGGTCAGCATCAGATGTTTACCGCGCAGTTTATTGAATTGAATGAGAAGAAGAGGCTCTATATGTCCGGTGGACTTGGAACGATGGGGTATGGACTTCCAGGCGCCATTGGTGCAAAGATCGGGAATCCGGATACACCGGTTATTTCGATTTCCGGAGACGGCGGAATGCAGATGAACAGCCAGGAGCTGGCCACAGCAGTGTTGGAAGAACTGCCGATTATTTCCTGTGTCTTTAATAATAGCAATTTGGGAATGGTGCGTCAGTGGCAGAAACTGTTCTATGGAAAGAGATATTCCATGACCTGTCTGCGTTCCGGAGCTGCCTGCAGAGGAAGATGCGGAGAGGTAGAGTGTCCGACTTATACGCCTGATTTTATGAAGCTGGCGGAAAGTTATGGCGCAAAAGGAATCCGGGTAACGAGAAAGGAAGACATTGAACCGGCTTTTCGCGAGGCGATGAAGAGCCAGAAGACACCAGTGGTTATTGAATTTGAGATTGATCCGGAAGATCTGGTTTATCCAATGATTCAGCCGGGTGGAACGCTCAAAGAGATGATTCTGGATTGTTAAGGAGGATGGGCATATGAATGGAAATGGAATGAAAAAGCGCTGGATTTCTCTGTATGTAGAGAACCAGGTAGGAGTTCTTTCTAAGATCTCCGGTCTGTTCTCAGGGAAATCTTATAATTTGGACAGCTTGACGGTAGGAACAACGGAAGATCCTACCGTGTCAAGGATGACGATTGCAACGGTTAGTGATAATGAGACGTTTGAACAGATCAAAAAGCAGTTAAACCGTATGGTAGAAGTCATCAAAGTAATAGATTTTACAGACGTGTTTGTTCGGATGAAAGAGATTCTGTATGTTAAAGTGCGCAGATGTACACCGGAAGATAAGGTAGAGTGCTTCCAGATCGCAGAGACGTTCAAGGCGAAGGTCATTGATTATGGGAAGGACAGTGTTCTTTTGGAATTTGTGCAGACCGGAACGAAGAATGATGCGGTGATTAAGCTGATGAAAGAAGAGTTTGACAGCATTGAAGTGGTACGCGGAGGAAGTGTTGGAATTGAATCTATCAGCATGATGGAGCGGTAATTTAAAATTTTGGATTTAAAATTTTCTGTAAAAAACAGAGCGCACTCTTGAATTTTAAAAACGATGGTATTATAATAACTTCAGATTTAAAATTAGCTGTAGAAGGATGAAGGAGAGTGGAACTTATGGAAAAGAAAGCGATTGACTGGTCAAATTTGGGATTTTCATATATGGAGACCGAGAAGCGTTTCGTTTCCAATTATAAAGATGGAAAATGGGATGCGGGACTTTTAACAGATAATGCAAATGTTGTGATTAACGAGTGTGCGGGTGTACTTCAGTATGCACAGACTTGTTTTGAAGGCTTAAAGGCATATACGACAGAAGATGGGCATATCGTGATGTTCCGTCCGGATCTGAATGCAAAGAGAATGGCGGATTCAGCAAAGAGACTTATGATGCCGGCATTCCCGGAAGAGCGTTTCTTAGAGGCGGTACACAAAGTGGTAGAGGCGAATAAGGCGTTTGTTCCGCCGTATGGTTCAGGAGCAACCTTGTATATCCGTCCTTATATGTTTGGATCCAATCCAGTTATCGGTGTAAAACCGGCGGATGAATATCAGTTCCGTGTATTTACGACTCCGGTTGGACCTTACTTTAAAGGGGGTGCAAAGCCGATTACCATTCGCGTCTGTGATTATGACCGTGCAGCGCCGCATGGAACAGGTCACGTAAAAGCGGGTCTTAATTATGCCATGAGTTTGTACGCAATTATGGAGGCTCACAGCCAGGGATACGACGAGAATATGTACCTGGATGCAGCAACCAGAACCAAAGTAGAAGAGACAGGAGGCGCCAACTTTATCTTTATTACCAAAGATCAGAAACTGGTAACGCCAAAGTCTTCCACCATTCTGCCATCGATTACAAGACGTTCTCTAATGTATGTGGCAGAGCATTACCTGGGAATGGAAGTAGAAGAGCGGGAAGTATACTTTGATGAAGTGAAAGAGTTCGCAGAGTGCGGACTTTGCGGAACAGCGGCAGTCATCTCTCCGGTTGGCAAGGTGGTAGATCATGGAAAAGAGATCTGTTTCCCAAGCGGTATGGATGAGATGGGACCGGTGACAAAGAAGCTTTATGATACGCTGACAGGCATTCAGATGGGACATATTGAAGCGCCGGAAGGCTGGATTCACAGAGTTTGTTAGGCAAACTACAAGATATAGAATATAGAACGAAGAAGAGGGACACTTTGCAGATGGCAGGTGTCCTTTTTTGTCTGTAAAATGGAATTGTTTCATGTGAAGTATTCGTCCGATGGAGAAAAATTGAAAATAAACAGCACATAACAGTTGACAACAGATGTGAACTGTTATATGCTGTTTATAGAAAAGGAGGGAAAAAATGAAGTTGATTATAAATCATTCTTCCATGCAGCCGATTTATGAGCAGATCGTAGATCAGATTAAAGGAATGGTGATGAGGGGAGAATTGGAAGAAAATACTCCGCTTCCGTCGGTTCGGGGAATGGCAAAGGATTTAAAGGTCAGCGCTTTGACGGTAAAGAAAGCGTATGATGTTTTAACAGAAGAAGGGCTGATCGTTACCGTTCATGGGAAAGGAAGCTTTGTGGCATTTGCCAATCAGAATGTGATGCTGGAAGAAAAAAGGAAAGAAGTGGAAGCAGATCTGGAGACGGCGATCCGAAAAGGCAGAAGTTGTGGAATGAGCAGGGAAGAGTTAAAGCAGCTGTTTGAGATTATTTTGGAGGATTAAAAATGTTAAAATTGGAACATGTAAAAAAACAGTATAAGGATTTTCATCTGGACTGTTCCCTGACTGTGAAGCCAGGAATGATTACCGGGTTGATTGGGGCGAATGGAGCAGGAAAGAGTACGACATTCAAGGCTGTGCTGGGACTGATTCGCACAGAGAGCGGAATGGTGGAGCTGTTCGGGAAACGGCCGGAGGAGATAACACCGGAAGATAAGGAACGGCTTGGAGTGGTACTGGCAGATTCGGGATTTAGCGGATACTTAAGTATACGGGATCTGATACCGGTTTTAAAGGCCATGTATCATCAATTTGATCAGACCTATTTTGAAGAGCAGTGCCGCAGATTTGAACTGCCTATGACGAAGAAGATCAAAGAGTTTTCAACAGGGATGAAGCGGAAACTACAGGTGCTGGCCGCAATTTCGCATCATGCAGATCTTTTGATCTTAGATGAACCAACGGCAGGGCTTGACGTGCTGGCAAGAGATGAGATGCTAACGATGCTGCGGGAATATATGGAGATAGAAGGGCGTGCGATTTTAATCAGTTCCCACATTTCCAGCGATTTGGAAGATTTTTGTGATGATATTTATATGATTGATCATGGACAGGTGATTCTCCATGAGGAGACGGATACGCTATTGAATGAATATGGACTCTTAAAGGTTGACGGGAAGCAGTATGAGCGTCTTGATAAGACCTATGTGCTTCGATCCAGAAAGGAAACCTTTGGATATAGCTGCCTGACGAATGAGAAACAGTTTTATCAGGAAAATTATCCGGATATCGTTGTGGAGAAGGGAAGTATCGATGAGTTGATTATGATGATGGTAAGAGGTGACAGATCATGAAGGGATTGTTAATCAAAGATTTGAAATTAATGAAGAATCAGAAATCGTTTTTTATGGTTATGGCAGTTGTGGGGCTGATCTTTTTGATTACCTGGGATGCCCCTTATTTTGCAATCAGTTATATTACCATGATGTTTTCTATGTTTGCCATTACGTCTTTTAGTTATGATGAATTTGACAATGGCGCGGTTTATTTGTTTACCTTGCCGTTTAGCCGGAAAACCTATGTAAGAGAGAAATATCTTTTTGGGCTGCTTACCTGTCTTATTGCTCTGACAGTTTCTACTGTGCTGGCAATAGGTGCAAGTGTGATCAAAGGGCAGTCCGTGGATCTTGTGACAATTGGTGCAACCGGATTGTCATCGATTACGATTTGTGTGCTGTTCTTAAGTATTGCGTTCCCAATCGAGATTAAATTTGGTGTAGAGAAGGGAAGAATCGGTTTTATCGTGATTATGGCAGTATTTTTCCTTGGTTTCTATCTCGTAATGAAGCTGACGCAGGATGGAGAACTTATGGGCGTTCTTAACCTGATTCGTAAGGTAGAACAGCTGTCGGGTGCTGTGATTGTGCTGGGACTTGGTATCTTTTGGTGCGTGGCAGGGCTGACTTCGATGAAGATCTCGATCTGCTTCCTGGAGCGAAAAGAATGGTAGATTTTTCGCTTTTGTGGTACACTATAAGACAGAAGGATGATGGGGAAAGAGCTTAAAAAGGATAGTGCTAAAGGAGTTGATTGTATGAAGAATTACTCGGAAGATGCAGAAAGACAATACCATATTCAGGTGTCGAAAGGAGAGGTTGGACGTTATGTGATACTGCCGGGAGATCCGAAGCGGTGTGTGAAGATTGCACAGTATTTGGAGAATCCGGTGTTAATTGCGGACAACCGGGAATATGTTACCTATACGGGGATGTTGGATGGCGAGAAGGTCAGCGTCACATCAACGGGAATTGGCGGACCATCGGCGGCCATTGCTATGGAAGAACTGTATCACTGCGGAGCAGACACGTTTGTGCGGATAGGAACCTGCGGAGGCATGCAGCCGCAGGTGAAAAGCGGGGACATTGTGATTGCTACCGGCGCCATTCGGATGGAAGGTACCAGCCGGGAATTTGCACCAATTGAGTTTCCGGCCGTTCCGGATCTTGAAGTAACGAATGCACTTTTGCAGGCGGCGAAGAAGAAGGGGCTTTCCTTTCATACAGGTGTGGTGCAGAGTAAGGATTCCTTTTACGGACAGCATGAACCGGAAACGAAGCCGGTTGGCTATGAATTGATGCAGAAGTGGGAAGCCTGGAAACGGTTAGGGTGTCTGGCTTCCGAGATGGAGTCGGCAGCGCTTTTTACGGTGGCAAGTTATCTTCACGTACGGGCAGGAGCCTGCTTTCTGGTGATTGCGAATCAGGAACGGGAGAAGTTGGGAATGGAAAATCCTGTGGTACATGATACGGATCTGGCTATCCAGACAGCGGTAGAAGCTATCCGGGAAATGATTCAAAAGGACCGGGAAGGTGGGGAGAAAAATGCTTTCTAAGATGCAGATTGAGAAAATGATTACACTGGCGCTTGAACAGCTTTCCAAATCTTACGCGCCCTATTCCGGCTTCCGGGTAGGAGCGGCGCTGTTAACGAAGGATGGCAGATATTACACAGGCTGCAATATAGAAAATGCTGCTTATACTCCCACGAACTGTGCAGAGAGAACCGCGTTTTTCAAGGCGGTCAGTGAAGGAGAACGAGAATTCTCTGGGATCTGTATCGTAGGCGGAGCAGACGGCGTGCCAGCAGATTATACGGCGCCTTGCGGTGTCTGCCGCCAGGTAATGATGGAATTTTGCGAGCCGGATCAGTTTCAGATTATCCTGGCCATAGACCGGGAACATTACCGGATTTTTACATTGAGAGAATTACTTCCGATGGGATTTGGACCCAAGAATCTGGGAAGGGAGAGAGGAATATGACAGCAGAAGAATTGAGAAGATTGCCGAAGATTGAACTCCACTGTCATTTAGATGGTTCTCTCAGTCAGGAATATATAGAACGAAGGCTTGGGCGGTCTGTCAGCCAAAGGGAACTCTGCGTGCAGGAAGACTGTCAAAGCCTTTCTGAGTATCTGGAGAAGTTTTCACTTCCTCTGTCCTGTCTGCAGGATGAGGAAGGCTTAGAAGAGGCAGGAGAAGATGTCCTTCGAACGATGGCTAAGGAGAACGTCATCTACGCAGAAATCAGGTTTGCACCGCTTCTTTCGGTGAACGATCATATGGATGTAAAAACGGTAATCAAATCGCTGCTTCGAGGGCTGAAGCGTGGGGAAGAAAAGTATCATGTTGCTTACAATGTGATTGTCTGTGCGATGCGTCACCATAGCTTTGAAGAAAATTATGAGATGATTCGTTCTGCCAGGGAATTTCTTGGAAAAGGAGTATGTGCAGCGGATCTTGCAGGAGCGGAAGCCCAATATCCAATGAAACAGTTCGCGGAGCTTTTTCAGGAGACGAGAAAACTTGGAATGCCATTTACGATTCATGCAGGCGAGTGTGGAAGTGTGGAAAATATTCTGGATGCAGCCGCAGTTGGTGCAAAACGAATCGGTCATGGAATTGCTATGCGCAGGAACAAAGAAGTACAAAGGAAGATGAGGGAAGGACAGATTGGAGTGGAAATGTGTCCGCTCAGCAATCTTCAGACGAAAGCGGTACCGGATGCGTCTGTTTATCCGCTTCAGGAATTTTTGGATGCCGGACTTCTGGTAACCATTAATACGGATAACCGGACGGTGAGCAATACGTCTCTTACGAAAGAATTCGCGTGGATTCAAAAGCAGTATCAGGTGACGAATGAACAGATCCTAAGGTGTATGAAAAATGCAGCGACCACAGCATTCGTGGACGAACCGATGCGAAAAGAGCTCTATGATAGATTGGAAAACTTTAACAGGCAAAGACGGTAGAGAGGTGATGGCACATGAAGGCATATCGGAGAATATTTTTAATTGTACTGGATTCTTTGGGAATTGGGGCGATGTCGGATGCGGCAGCCTTTGGGGATGAAGGAGCAGATACATTTGGTCATATTCTGGAGAAAATGGAGACGCTTAAGATTCCAAATCTTCAAAAACTGGGACTTGTGAATCTTCATCCTGGCGGCAGAATGAAGGAAGAAGAACGTCCCATCGGGCGTTATGCGAGGTTTGCGGAAGCCAGCAACGGCAAGGATACCATGACCGGTCATTGGGAGATGATGGGGCTTCGGACGGAAAAGCCCTTTCGGACGTTTACGGAAAATGGATTTCCGCCGGAATTGATTCAGGAGCTTGAGAGACGCTGCGGCAGGCGTGTTATTGGGAATAAGAGTGCAAGTGGTACGGCAATTATTGAAGAACTGGGAGAAGAAGAGATTCAGACAGGAGCCATGATTGTCTATACGTCGGCAGATTCCGTGATGCAGATCTGCGGAAATGAAGAGACGTTCGATCTTGCCAATTTATATCGATGCTGCGAGATTGCCAGAGAGATTACCATGAAGGATGAATGGCGAGTGGGACGTGTGATTGCAAGACCTTACGTGGGAAAGAAACGGGGCGAATTTCACCGTACCAGCAACCGTCGTGATTATGCGTTAAAACCTACAGGAAGGACGGTTTTAAATGCATTGAAGGATGCAGATCTGGATGTGATCGGTATTGGAAAGATTAACGATATTTTCTGCGGAGAAGGGATTACGAAGGCGTATCATTCGGACAGTTCTGTGCATGGAATGGAGCAGACACTGGAAGTCTGTGATCAGGAGTTTTGTGGCCTTTGCTTTGTAAACCTGGTGGATTTTGATGCTCTGTGGGGACACCGAAGGGACGTGGAAGGCTATGGAAAGGAGATCGAGAAGTTTGATCGGAATTTAGGCGTTTTGCTTGACAGACTTCGAGAAGATGATTTGTTGATCCTGACAGCAGACCATGGGAATGATCCTACGTACAAGGGTACCGATCATACCAGGGAGTACGTGCCGTTTCTTTCCTATTCCCGGAGAATAAAGGAAGGCGGAAGGCTGGAAGAGGGGAAGAGCTTTGCGGCGATTGGCGCTACCATCGCAGAGAACTTTCAGATAGAGATGCCAGAAGGAACCATTGGAACTTCGATGCTTGCGAAGCTTCTTTGATTCAATGAAATATAATATGGATGGTAGATGGATAAGAGAGGAAAGGAAGCAAAAAAATATGAATGAAATTTATGAAAAATTGGAATCCTGCGTGAAAGCAGTTCAAAGGAAAACGGACTTTCAGCCGCAGATTGCATTGGTATTGGGCTCCGGACTCGGAGACTATGCAGATACGATTCGGATTGAACAGACGGTGGAGTATCGGGAGATTGAAGGGTTCCCGATGTCTACGGTGGCTGGACATAAGGGGAGGTTTGTATTCGGGTATGTGGGAATTGTCCCAGTGGTGGCAATGCAGGGCCGGGTGCACTATTACGAAGGATATTCCATGGCAGATGTCGTCCTTCCCATTCGGGTGATGGGAATGCTTGGCGCAAAAAAAGTGATTTTGACGAACGCAGCAGGCGGTGTGAATTTTGATTATCATCCGGGGGATCTGATGCTGATTACAGACCATATCACAACAGCGGTGCCAAGTCCGCTGATTGGGGCAAATATAGATCAGTTAGGATCAAGATTTCCGGATATGAGTGAAGTGTACAGCCGCAGGATGCAGGAGGCAGTAAAGGAGGCGGCCGGAATGCTTTCCATTTCTTTAAAAGAAGGAGTGTATGTACAGACGACCGGTCCGGCATACGAAACAAAGGCAGAGATTCGGATGTTCAGAAGCTGGGGCGCAGATGCGGTGGGAATGAGCACGGCGTGCGAAGCTATGGCGGCCAGACATATGGGACTGGAAGTGTGCGGGATTTCCTGCATTACCAATCTGGCAGCGGGAATGTCAGAGAAAAAATTAAACCACGCGGAGGTGCAGGAGACGGCAGACCGCGTGGCAGCAGAATTTCAGAAATTGATTACAGAGAGTATTGCCAGAATGGCTTAATCAGGAAGATTTCCTTTTTGGTGACTTCTGACAATTAAGCGTACCGTTCGATACAGGAACGGTTTGTAATGATCGATGGGAAGTGGTTCTTCGTACATGATGGAATTATATCCGGCAGACCCTGCCAGCTCTACAATGGTGAAGAGCATGACATCGATATCCTCATATTCATGGTCGTCGGCAGCGACCAGTTCCAGAAACTGTTCGTAGACCTTCCCGTCGGAGTATTCTCCGGTGAGCAGGGCAGAGCGCAGGGCTCCCATGACCAGGTTCTTGGAAATAAAGTTTAACAAAGGCTTGTCTTCTTTGAGGCTGTTGATCAGATGATCGATTAGAAAGATCATCTGATCTTCCAGTCCGTGAATTCTTGCTTCCGAAAGAGCCAGTCCTGCCGCATCAAATAGTTCCTGGGTCTTGTGGGCAACCAGCTTGTTTTTAATATCATATTTATCTTTAAAATAGAGATAGAAGGTCCCTTTTGCAACCTTTGCTTTTTCTACAATATCTGAGATTGTTGTAGAGGTAATCCCTTTGGTGGTAAAAAGCTCATAGGCTGTATTAAAGAGGGCCTCTTTCTTTTTTTTCTTATTTTCGTCGATTTTTCCCATAATATCACTCACTCCTTAGGCATATTATAACCAGAGATTTTGGAGAATTGCAATAGGAAAAGCTAAAAAATGACTTTTGGTCAAAAACATATTGACTAAAGGTCATTTTTGTAGTATATTGCAGTGAGTAACAAATGACTAATAGTCATAAAAGAAAAGGAGCTATGAGTTATGGTTAAGTTTGGAAAGCAAGTGGTAAAACACAGGGTGGCGATTTTAATTGCCAGCATTCTGCTTTTGATTCCATCTGTGTTTGGATATCTCCATACTAGAGTTAACTACGATATTTTGACGTATCTGCCGGAAGACATTGAGACGATGCAAGGGCAGAACATCATGGTAGATGACTTTGGAACGGGAGCATTTTCCATGTTTATGGTTGATGGAATGAAAGAAAAAGAGGTAGCAGCGTTAAAAGATAAGATTGAGAAAGTCGATCATGTATCAAATGTACTTTGGTATGATTCACTGGCAGACATTTCTGTACCGATGGAGATGCTTCCGGATGATATTTATGAAGTGTTTAATTCAGAAAATGGAACGATGATGGCCATTTTCTTTGACGATACAACATCCTCGGATGAGACCCTTGATGCAGTGAAGGAGATACGAAAACTTTCCGGAAAGCAGTGCTTTCTAAGTGGAATGTCGGCAGTAGTAGAAGATACCAAGGAATTGTCTGAGAAGGAGACACCGATCTACGTATTAATTGCAGTGCTTCTGTCTACCCTGGTTCTGGCAGTGACGATGGAATCGGCATTTGTACCGATCCTGTTTCTTCTTAGTATTGGAATGGCGATTGTTTACAACCTGGGATCCAATGTGTTCATGGGACAGATTTCGTATGTAACAAAAGCGTTGTCGGCCGTGCTTCAGCTGGGAGTTACCATGGATTATTCCATTTTCCTGATGCACAGCTACCAGGAACAACAGGTGCGGTATGACGGAGATAAGAAACGGGCGATGGCACATGCAATTTCCCAGACCTTTTCCTCTGTGATCGGAAGTTCTGTTACGACGGTGGCCGGCTTTATTGCACTGTGCTTTATGAGCTTTACACTGGGAAAAGATATCGGTATCGTTATGGCAAAAGGCGTCATCTTTGGTGTGATCGCATGTGTAACCATTCTTCCGTCTATGATTCTTTGTTTTGATAAATGGATTGAGAAGACGAAACACAGACCGCTGCTTCCGGATATTGGAAAGATTTCCGATAAGGTAACAAAAAAATATGGCTGGTATGTGGCGATCTTTTTGTTTTTACTTATTCCGGCCGTTTACGGAAATAATCATGTAGGAGTGTACTATAACCTGGATGAGACGCTTCCGAAGGATCTTCCAAGTATTATTGCCAATGAAAAACTAAAAGATGATTATGATATGAATACCACGCATATGCTGCTGGTAGATCGTTCTCTGTCAGCGAAAGATACTGGGGAAATGCTAAAGAAGATTGAGAGTGTAGACGGTGTGAAATGGGCGCTTGGTCTGGATCGGGTAATTGGTCCCGGGGTTCCGGAAAGCATGATTCCAGAGTCGGTGACAGAGATGCTGCAGAGCGACCGCTATAAGATGATTCTGATTAATTCTACTTATAAAGTGGCATCAGAGAAGGTCAATCATCAGGTGGCAGAGATTAACAAGATTTTAGATCATTATGACAAAGGAGCTATGCTGGTAGGAGAAGCGCCGCTTACGAAGGATTTGATCAGCATCACAGATAAGGATTTTAAGACGGTCAGCGCGGTTTCCATCGGAATCATTTTCCTGATTATTCTGATTCTCTTTAAGTCACCAAGCATTCCGGTGATTCTGGTAGGTGTTATTGAATTTGCTATTTTCGTTAATATGGGAATTCCATATTATACGGGTACGAAGCTTCCGTTTGTGGCGTCTATTGTAATTGGAACGATTCAGCTTGGAGCAACGGTTGACTATGCAATTTTGATGACAACCCGCTATAAGAGAGAGCGGAATCACGGAGCAGGCAAATACGATGCGATTACCACGGCTCACAAGGCGTCAGCACAATCGATTATCGTCAGTGCGTTTAGCTTCTTTGGGGCGACGATCGGAGTTGGATTCTATTCTGATATCGATATGATCAGTTCTCTTTGTATTCTGATGGCAAGAGGCGCTTTGATCAGTATGCTGGTGGTAGTATTTATTCTGCCGTCCATGTTTATGATTTTTGATAAAGTAATTGTAAAAACGAGTAAAAATTTTCTGCCCCAGAAGGCAGAAGGAAAATAGGAGGCAGTAGACAATGAAGAATCGAAAAGTAAAACAGATGTTGGCAGGTTCCATGGCAGTTGTTGTAGGAACCGGATTACTTGGAACTTGTGCATATGAGACATCCCTTCAGGCAGATGCGCAGGAAGTGGATACGCAGGAATTGAAAGAAGCAGCAGAACAGGTATTAGGAGATAGTACAGTCATAGAAGAAGGAAAGGTTTACAAGGATGAGTCCGTGTATGTAAAAGCGGACGCCGACGGAATGGTAAAAGAAACAACCGTCACAGAATGGCTGAAAAATCCGGGAACAGGGGCAGTAGAGGATGTGACAGCGCTTCAGGAGATTGAAAATGTAAAGGGCGAAGAGACCTATACGCAAAATGGCGCGGATGAAATGAGTTGGAAGTCCGAAGGAAAAGACATTTATTATCAGGGAACTACCAATCAGAAACTTCCGGTAAATGTCAAGATTACTTATCAGCTTGATGGAAAAGAAATTTCACCAAAGGAACTTAAGGGGAAGAACGGGAAGCTTCAGATGAAGATTCAATATGAAAATCAGTCGAAAGAGATGGTAGATGTGTCAGGAGAGCAGGTAGAAATGTACACGCCGTTTACCATGGTAACAGCAATGATGCTTCCCGGAGATGAGTATACAAATGTCACGATCGACAATGGGCGAATCCTTTCTGACGGAGACAAAAACATTGTGGTCGGTCTTGGTTTTCCGGGATTGGAAGAGAATCTGAATCTGTCCAGTGAAGATCTGGATATTGAGATTCCTGACAGCATTACGATTACGGCAGACGTAAAGAATGCATCCGTAGGACCGACGATGACGGTGGCAGCGGCAGATGTTCTGGATCAGGTTGGCTTAGACGGCATCGACAGCTTTGATGGGCTTAGTGATTCTGTCGATGAGTTGGAAAACGCAGCGCAGCAGCTGACAGAAGGCTCTGCGAAGGCGGCCGATGGAAGCAGCGCACTGGCCGATGGAAGTAAGGATTTGGCAGACGGAAGCAAGACCTTGGCTGATGGAAGCAGTGCGCTAAAGACCGGAGTAGGAGCGTTAGCAGAAGGTGTGAATACGCTAAACAGTAAGAGCGGGGAACTGACGCAGGGTGTCAATGATTTGGCAGAGGGTGTCAATGCCTACACAGGAGGTGTCAGCAGTCTGGCAAGCGGAAGCAGTCAGGTGAAAGACGGTGTCAATGCATTGACGGCAGGAATTGAGCAGGAACAGGCCGGGCTTGCCGCACTGGCAGAAGGAGCAGGGAAACTAAATGCCGGATATCAGGGAGATGGAACGGCGCAGAATCCGGGAGCAAATACGCTGGCAGCAGGAACCGTGCAGGCCATTGGAAGCACATCAAAGGCGATTGATACTTTGGCATCTCTGCTTGCGCAGATGACGGAAAATCAAGCGTCTATACAGGCAAACGCAGTGGTGCAGGGAGAAGATACAGCCGCACAGGTAGCAGTAGATCAGCTGATTGCCTCTGGAATTATATCGCAGGAGCAAAGAGAGGCAGCAGTATCAGCAATTGGAAGTGCGATGGCGGAAAACATCAGTGCAATGGCAGAAGTTACAAAAGGAGCCGGAAGCGTTGATCCAACAGATGCAATTACAGCAGCAAAAACGGCAGTGGGAACGGCAAATACTTATGCGAGCGGATTACAGCAAACTGTGACTGCCCTTTCTGCGGGAACGGAAAATCTGATTCAGACAGGAATTACACCACTTCAGGAGGGCAATACGAAGCTTTTGAACGAAGGAGCGATTCCACTTCAGAAAGGCGCTTCAGATCTAGCAAACGGAGCAGAGAACTTAAACAGCCAGAGCAGTCTTCTCATAACTGGTTCTTCCAAACTTCAGGAGGGCGGAACACAGCTTGCAGGAGGTGTTAAGCAACTGGCAGTCGGAGCCCAGACGGCTGCAAAGGGAGCGGGAGATTTGGCAAGCGGAGCAAGCGCGCTGAATACAGGAGCAGATACCTTGGCAAGCGGAGCGGGAGAACTGGCAAGCGGAAATCAGACCCTGGCAGAGGGAATGTCAGAGTTTAAGACTTCCGGAATCGACAAGATTGCAGAGGTTTTCGGAGGGGATATCACGAAAGTTACCTCAAGAATCGACGCGATGACAACGCTTGGAAGAAATTACAAATCTTTTGCCGGAATCAAAGATGACATGGATGGAAGCACCAAGTTCATCATTGAGACGGAAGGTATTACAAATAAAAAATAGCAAGAGAGAGCAAAGCGAAGCAGTGTGCAAAGACCAGATGGAGAATCTGGAGAGCACAAGGCTTCGCTTTTCCTTTGGGGTTACAGATGTTTCTTTATATATTTTCCGCCAGTATTTTCTGCCATATATTTTCCTAGAAAGGAAGAGCCGGATATGGTAAAATAAATAACGTATGAAAAACAAAGGATGACGGAAAGGAGCAGGAGACGCTTGGAAGCATATACAAGTTTTGCGGAAGTATATGATACTTTTATGGATAATGTTCCCTATCAGGAATGGGCAGACTATCTGGAAGAACGGTTAAAAGAGTATGGAATCGAAGACGGTCTGGTGATGGAGCTTGGATGCGGAACCGGGAGTATGACACAGATCCTGTCAGAAAAAGGTTACGATATGATCGGCATAGATAATTCAGAAGATATGCTGGAACTGGCGCAGGAGAAGAAGGAAAAGACCGGGAGGGATATCCTGTATCTTCTTCAGGATATGCGGGAGTTTGAACTTTACGGAACTGTTCGGGCGGTAGTAAGCGTATGTGACTGTGTCAATTACGTGACGGAGGAAGAGGATCTGGCGGAGGTATTCCGCTTGGTGAATAACTATTTAGATCCCGACGGTGTGTTCCTTTTTGATTTTAATACGAAGTATAAGTATCAGGAGATCTTAGGTGATCAGGTGATTGCAGAAGATCGGGAAGCATGTAGTTTTATCTGGGATAATTATTACGATGAGGAAGAGGAAATCAATGAGTATGAGCTGACTCTGTTTGTACAGTGTGAAGAACAGAAAAGTCTCTATCGGAAGTATCAGGAGCTGCATTATCAGAGAGCCTATACGCTGGAGCAGATGAAAGAGCTTCTGGCGGCGGGAGGATTGATCTTTGAAGCAGCATATGATGCTTATACCCTGGAAGAGCCAACCAGTAAGAGTGAGCGCATTACGGTGGCTGCAAGGGAATGTGGAAAGAAGGACAAGATAAAAAGATAAGATAGAATAGGAAAGGACGAAGAAGAATGAAGGATTATATTGTAAGAGCAACGGCAGCAGATGGGCAGATCCGGGCATTTGCCGCGACGACAAGAGCGTGTGTGGAGACGGCGAGAGTTCATCACGCGACAAGCCCAGTGGCTACAGCTGCTTTAGGACGCCTTTTAACGGCGGGAGCCATTATGGGAAGTATGATGAAGAATGAAGGAGATATGCTGACGCTGCAGGTAAGAGGGGACGGGCCCATTGAAGGGCTGACCGTCACAGCAGACAGTAAAGGAAATGTCAAAGGGTATGCAGGCAATCCGGATGTGATGCTTCCGCCAAAGAATGGCAAACTGGATGTAGGCGGAGCGGTTGGAATTGGTCTTTTGCAGGTGATTAAAGATATGGGACTGAAAGAACCCTACTCTGGACAGACGATTTTAGTGACCAGCGAGATTGCAGAAGATCTGACCTATTATTTTGCAAATTCTGAGCAGGTGCCGTCATCCGTAGGACTTGGAGTGCTCATGGAAAAAGACAATACCGTTCGCTGCGCAGGCGGATTTATTATTCAGCTGATGCCATTTGCTACAGAAGAAGTGATCTGTAAGCTGGAGGAGAATCTAAAGGACGTCACATCTGTAACGGCGCTTCTCGATCAGGGATATACGCCGGAACAGCTTTTGGAAGCTCTGCTTGGCGATCTGGGTCTTGAAATCACAGACACCATACCGACACAGTTTTACTGCAACTGTTCAAAGGAACGGGTGGAGCGTGCGGTTGCCAGTGTTGGGAAAAAAGAGATTCAGGAAATGATTCAGGAAGGAAAAGATATCGAAGTAAAATGCCATTTCTGTAATACGGCATATCAATATACGGTAGAAGATTTGAATCGGATTATAAAGAACAGCAGATAGATGGAAGATAGGAAAGCAGTGAGGAAGGAAGAGAAGCAAAAATGAAACATGGCTTTATTAAGGTGGCGGCTGCAACGCCGGATATCAAAGTGGCAGATGTGGAGTATAACACCAGAGAAATTTGTCGACTGATTGATGAGGCGGCAGCGCAGAAATCAAAAGTGACCGTATTTCCGGAGTTGTGCGTGACGGGCTATACCTGTGGAGACTTATTTGCGCAGGACCTTTTAGTAAAGGAGGCAAAACAGGCGATCCGTGTGATCGCAGAGCATACCAGGGGAAAGGATGGACTGTATTTTGTGGGAGCGCCGCTTTCCGTGGACGGGGCTCTTTACAATGTGGCAGCGGCTGTCAGTGGCGGAAAGGTTCTAGGATTTACGACGAAGATGTTCCTGCCAAATTATGGAGAATTCTATGAGATGCGTCATTTTCGTCCCGGTCCCAGGGAAGCAGAAGAAATTTTATTTGATGGAGAGAAGGTGCCGTTTGGCCCACAGATTCTGTATGTGTCGGATGAGATAGAAGAACTGATCGTTTCCGCAGAGATCTGCGAGGACGTATGGTCTCCGATTCCACCGAGTATCCGGGCGGCAAGAGAAGGTGCGACGGTGATTGTCAACTGTTCTGCCAGTGATGAGACGATTGGAAAGACGGATTACAGAAATCGTTTGATTGCAGGGCAGTCGGCTCGTCTGATCTGTGGATACCTCTATGCGAATGCAGGAGAAGGAGAGTCCACGACAGATTTAGTGTTTGGCGGACATAATATTATTGCGGAGAACGGAAGTGTGCTGGAAAGCAGCAAGTGTTTCCAAAACGGCGTGATTTATTCCGAACTGGATTTGAATCGGATTGTCAGTGAACGGCGGAAAAATACGACCTTCCAGGCGACAGCGGAAAAGTCGCTGGTGCGGGTACCGTTTCATGTGATGGCAGAAGATACGGTGCTGACAAGGAAGATTTCTCAGATGCCGTTTGTGCCGGAAGAGAAAGAAGCACGGGAAAAGTGCTGCGGGGAGATTTTGACCATTCAGTCAATGGGACTGAAGAAAAGGTTGGATCATACCGGAACGAAGCATGCAGTAGTGGGAATTTCCGGTGGTTTGGATTCCACATTAGCGCTTTTGGTAACGGCGAAAGCGTTCGATGCGCTGGGACTTCCAAGAAATGGGATTGAGGCAGTGACGATGCCTTGTTTTGGAACGACGGATAGAACCTATCAAAATGCCTGCAAGATGTCGAGAAAGCTTGGAGCTTCTCTTCGTGAGATCCCGATTGCAGCGTCGGTAGAACAGCATTTTCGGGATATTGGGCATGACATGGAAGATCACAGTGTCACCTATGAAAATGCACAGGCAAGAGAGCGTACGCAGGTGTTGATGGACGTGGCAAACCAAAATGGCGGCCTGGTTATCGGAACGGGAGATATGTCAGAACTTGCGCTTGGATGGGCGACCTACAATGGAGATCATATGTCCATGTATGGTGTGAACGGCTCTGTTCCGAAGACATTGGTGCGTTATTTGGTACAGTATTATGCAGATACCTGTGAAGATCAAGAATTACGAGAAGTTTTGTATGATGTGCTGGATACGCCGGTCAGTCCGGAGCTGCTTCCGCCGAAAGACGGAGAGATTGCACAGAAGACGGAAGATCTGGTAGGACCTTATGAGCTGCATGATTTCTTCTTATATTATTTCCTGCGTTTTGGATATGAGCCGGATAAAATCTTCCGGTTGGCAAAGTATGCATTTGAAGGAACTTATGAAGAGGCGGTAATCGAAAAATGGCTTTCTACGTTCTGCCGAAGATTCTTTACACAGCAGTTTAAACGTTCCTGTTTACCGGATGGTCCGAAGGTGGGAACCGTGGCATTGTCACCAAGAGGAGATTGGCGGATGCCAAGTGATGCGAGCTTCGCTTTGTGGACACGCAGATAACAGAGGGAGATGTGGAAAATGGAATCGAAAAAAGAAATCGCAGTGGAGAAGTTTAAAAAAGGATACAATTGCTGTCAGGCAGTTGCCTGTACTTATTGTGAAGAACTGGGAATTCCAGAAAGAGATATGTTTCGGCTAGCAGAAGGATTTGGTTCCGGAATCGGCGGTCTGAAAGATACCTGCGGTGCTGTGATGGGAATGTTTTTGACCATCAGTCTGG
Source organism: Dorea sp. ICN-14282 (assembly GCF_037890115.1). Taxonomy (NCBI): domain Bacteria; kingdom Bacillati; phylum Bacillota; class Clostridia; order Lachnospirales; family Lachnospiraceae; genus Dorea; species Dorea sp. ICN-14282. The sequence continues at coordinate 177,894 of NZ_JBBKBH010000001.1, forward strand.
CAAACAGCGCAGGAGAGATGGATCGTCCGCTTGCAACGAAGATGGATACGTACCGGAAGTTCCGGGATGCAGCGGAAAAATTCCAGCAGGAGAATCGCTCCATCTACTGTCGGGATTTAAAGAATGTGGATGGTCCGCAGCCGCTGGTGTGCTGTACCAAGTGCGTGGAAGACGCAGCGGCGCTGACAGAGGAATACCTGGCAGAAATATTAGACAGATAGTGTTGATATGATGTTTTACGCAATTGGGGACGGAGGTTTTTTCAAAAAACTCCGTCCCCAATTGCATTTTAATCCTATGGAAAATTCTATGTATGGATATTACAGTGTAATATTTTTGAACAGATCACCCAGGCTGGTTCCGATATTTTCAGCCTTCGGAATTTCTACTTTTTCTACAGGCTCTTCCTCTTCTTTGACTTCTTCTAAAGCTTTCATGCTCAAGCTGATCTTGCCGTCTTTGACACCGATGATCTTCACCTGTACTTCATCACCTACATTTAATACATCTTTTGGGAATTTGATTCTCTTCTGGCTGATCTGAGATACGTGAACCAAACCGGACAGATCATCTTCCAGGCGGATGAATGCACCATAATTCTGCAGGCTTTCTACTGTTCCGCTGATAACGCTTCCGACTTTTACATTAGCAATTTTTTCTTCTTTTTCTTTCAGCTCGCGCTCTTTTAAAATCTCACGGGCGGAGAGAACCAGACGGTTATCTGCCTGATTAACGTCGATGACTCTGACTTCAATATCTTTCAAAAGATAGGTTTCCAGATCTTCGATGTAGGATAAGGACAGCTTGGATGCCGGGATAAATCCACGCAGGCCTTCTACCATGGCAATGGCTCCGCCGTTTACGATTCCTTCTACTTTCACAGGAAGGATGGTGCCTTTTTCCATATAGGAAGTGACAAGGTTCCAAGGATTTGCATCGTCAAAATGATCCTCCAGATCTGCCATGGTCATGGAGTTTTCTTCTGTGTGTGTTTCTTCGTGTAATAATTCTTCGCTCATTTCTTCTTCCCTTTCTGTTGACAATTCTAATGTCTGTAATACATATTAGTTTTAGTATAACATAGAATGGCAGAGTTGTTCAAAGAAAAAAACATTTATCTAAGGATTTGTGGTTGACGAAATGGGGAAAAGGTGGCAAGCTTTACGGTATAAGTATGAACATGAGGAGTAGATTTATGGGAAAGAAGGCAGGAAAAGTATATGTTGTGGGACATAAGAATCCAGATACGGATTCTATTTGTTCGGCGATCGCATATGCAAATCTGAAACGGGAGATTACAGGACAGGAATACACAGCAAGGCGGGCAGGCCAGATTAATGAAGAGACGCATTACGTACTGCAGCGTTTCGGTGTGGATGCACCGCCGCTTCTTGCCAATGTTAAACTGCAGGTAAAAGATATGGATATTCATAAAATTGAGGGGGTTGCCCCCAATGTGTCCATTAAGGATACCTGGACGAAGATGAAGGAGAACAATGTCAAGACCATTCCGATTCTGAAAGACGAGGAACTGGTAGGTGTGATTTCCACTGGTGATATTGCTACTTCTTATATGGAAGTGTATGATAGCCGGATTCTTGCAGAGGCGAGAACGCAATATAAGAATATCATCAAGACACTGGATGGTACATTGATTACGGGAAATGATCATGGGTATTTTACGAAGGGAAAAGTGACGATTGCGGCATCCAATCCGGATTTAATGGAAGAGTTTATCGAAAAAGATGATCTGGTTATTCTGGGGAACCGCTATGAAGCACAGGCGTGTGCGGTGGATATTGACGCCAGCTGTCTGGTAATCTGCCAGGGCGCGCAGGTACCGCCGGCTTTGATCCGCAAAGCAGAAGAGCAGAGTATTGTGATTATCAGCACGCCCCACGATACTTTTACGGTAGCGCGTCTGATTAACCAAAGTATCCCGGTGAAGCATTTTATGACCAAGACTCCGCTGGTAACATTTCGGATGAGCGATTATGTGGAAGATATTAAGGATGTAATGACGAAGAAGAAATTCCGTGACTTCCCGATTCTGGATAGGCATGGACGGTTTAAAGGCTTTATTTCCAGACGAAGATTTATGGATGTGAGCAAAAAGAAAGTCATTTTAGTGGATCACAATGAGAAGTCTCAGGCGGTAGACGGGATTGAAGAGGCGGATATTATAGAGATTATTGATCATCATAGACTGGGAAATATTGAGACGATGGGACCAGTATTTTTCCGGAATCAGCCGGTGGGATGTACGGCAACGATTGTGTATCAGATGTATGAAGAGGCGAAGGTAAAGGTGACGCCGACGATCGCAGGGCTTTTGTGTTCTGCAATCATCTCGGATACGCTTTTGTTCCGCTCGCCAACCTGCACGGAAGTAGATGAAAGAACTGCGAAGAAACTGGCAAAGATTGCAGGAATTGAACTGGAGAATATGGCGCAGGAAATGTTCCGCGCAGGAAGCAGTCTCTGTGGAAAGACGGCAGATGAGATCTGTTTCCAGGATTTCAAACAGTTTACGGTAAATGATATCGTATTTGGGGTTGGACAGATCAACTCGATGAACCGGGAAGAACTTCAGGAGATCAAAGAAGTGTTGGTTCCGCATCTTCCTAAGGTTTTGGAGACACACAGCTTGCAGATGATCTACTTTATGCTGACGGATATTTTGGACGAATCGACGGAGATCATCTGCTGCGGTCACGGAGCCAGATCGTATATTGCAGATGCATTTGATCTTCCTGAGGATGCGGAGCGAATCATCTTAAAAGGTGTTGTATCCAGAAAGAAGCAGCTGATCCCGACGTTGGTCGGCGCGCTGCAGCAGTAATTAAGAAGAAAAGGGACAGGGAAGAATTGTGAATAAGAAAGAAACAAAGAAGCAAATAAAGGGGCAAATAAAGGAGCAGTCAGGCGGCAGGCAAGTCTGGCGCCCCGGCAACATGCTCTATCCGCTTCCGGCGGTGATGGTAAGTGCAGCAGACGAAAAAGGTGAGGCAAATATCCTGACGGTGGCGTGGACGGGTACCATTTGTTCGGATCCGGCGATGCTTTATATCTCGGTACGTCCTCAGAGGCATACCTACCATATGATCCGGGAAACGGGAGAGTTTGTAGTCAATCTCACTACCGAACGACTGGCAAAGGCGACAGACTGGTGCGGAGTGAGGTCTGGACGGGATGTGGATAAATGGAAAGAAATGCATCTGACAAAGGGAAAGGCAAAGGCGCTTTCCTATGCGCCGATTATCGAGGAAAGCCCGGTGAATATAGAGTGTAAGGTAACGGAAGTAAAAGAACTGGGAACCCATCATATGTTCCTGGCAGAAGTGAAGGCTGTGCAGGTAGATGAAAGATATCTGGATGAGAACGGGAAGTTTCAGCTGAATGCTACAGGGCTTTTGGCTTACTCTCACGGGGAATATCTAAGCCTTGGGAAAAGTCTTGGTACCTTTGGGTGGAGCGTTCGGAAAAAAGCGCCTTCCGGACGCGGACAAAAGAAGAAAAAGAAGACAGAGAAAAAATAGAGTTCAGCAAAAAAGACACGCTTTTAAGGCGTGTCTTTTTTAATGCTTATAGAGTTGCTTCCTGTTCCAGCGGCTTAACTTTCAGACGATAAATCCGTTTTAGCAGTACCGTGGACATCAGAAGCGATACAATTTCAGCCAAAGGAATGGACCACCATACCATATGAAGTCCGAAGATTTTAGCGAAGAGGTATGCCACCGGAAGGATGACAACCAGCTGTCTGGCTGCGGAAACCAGCAGACTGTAAACACCATTTCCAAGAGCCTGGAATACAGAACCTACAATAATATTGTATCCCGCGAATAAAAAGCTTAAGCTGATAATCTGAAGAGCCGGAACACCAATTTCCAGCATATTTTCAGAAGCATCAAAAAGATTCTTAAGAAGGAACGCAGGAGCTGCCTGGAAGATGATCAGACCAACGATCATAATGAGAACGGCAATGATGACGCTAAGTCTTGTGGTCTGGGTGATTCTCTTTTTACTTTTGGCGCCGTAGTTGTAAGCGATAATCGGGATCATTCCATTATTGAGTCCGAATACCGGCATAAAGATAAAGCTTTGCAGTTTGAAGTAGACTCCGAATACAGCGGCTGCAGTGGAAGAGAACATCAGCAGAATTTTGTTCATGCCAAAGGTCATAACAGAACCGATTGCCTGCATAATAATAGAGGGGATACCAACCTCATAGATGACTGCAATGGTATGAAGGTGTGGGCGAAATCCGCGCATATTGATATTGATCTCTTTGTTCTTCTTATGGTTAAAGTAGAAGGACATGATTACGGCAACAACCTGTCCGCAGATGGTTGCGATGGCCGCACCGGCAACTTCCAGTCTTGGGAATCCGAACAGACCAAAGATCATAATCGGGTCGAGAATGATATTGATAATTGCACCGGTTCCCTGGGTAATCATATTGTAGATTGTTTTTCCGGTAGACTGCATCAATCGTTCAAAAGTGATCTGCAGGAAGATTCCGGCAGAACAGACGGTGATAATCGTCATATATTCCGTTCCGTATTTGATGATGGTCGGATTGTCCGTTTGCAACGTAAAGAAAAGGTGTGATCCCAGTCCTCCGACGATGGCAAAGATGATACAGCTTACAATACTTAAGAATAATCCGTTCTTTGCGGCGTTGTTGGCGCCCTCAAAGTTCTTTTCGCCAAGGTTTCTAGATAACAGTGCATTGATACCAACTCCGGTACCGGAGGAGATGGCAATCATCAGCGTTTGAATCGGAAAGGCAAGAGAGACAGCAGTCAGCGCATCTTCACTTAACTGAGCGACGAACATACTGTCTACGATATTATAGAGCGCCTGCACCAGCATGGAAAGCATCATGGGCAGGGACATGGTAATCAGAAGCTTCGGAATGGGCATGACCCCCATCTTGTTCTCGGCAACAGAAGCCTCGGTCGTATGATTTTCTGACATAGTGTACCTCCTTTATATCATGAAAAGTCAATAGAAAAAGTGTCAAAGAAATTTGACACCCGTGACAAATAGTATAGCATCAGAAAAATTATATTGCAATGTGCGACATACTATTTTTTGAAATTTCATATAGATAGGAGAAAGAGTTTGTTTGGGGAAAATGATGAAATATTTGAAGCAATATCAGATCTTATGCGGGTTCTTTCTTACCATTTGTCTGCTGCGCTTATGGGGAGGATCACTACTGCCTGCGGGACTGGAAGTGGAGAAAGAAAAGGTGGTATCTTCTTTCGTTGAGGCAGGGCGGGAAGAAATGGCTGTGGAGGCAGAAGTCATGGAAAAAGAAGCGGAAGAAAAAACAGGAAAGATGCAAAGAGACCTTCCGCCAAAGATAGCATTGACCTTTGATGATGGACCAAGCCGGTATACAGAAAAGCTGTTAGAGGGACTGCAAAAGCGGGGCGTAAAAGCTTCTTTTTTTATGATCGGAGAATCAGCAGAAAGGAATCAAGATCTGGTAAGACGGGTAAAAGAAGAGGGGCATCTGATCGGAAATCATACGTATCATCATGTGGATGTTACCAAGCTTCCGGATGAGAAAGCCAGAGAGGAACTAAAGGAGATGGATCGGGTGATCTATGAGATTTTGGGAGAACATGTGGAATATATGAGACCCCCTTTTGGAGTCTGGCAGGAGAAATTGGAGCAGGAGATTGATGTGCTGCCGGTGATGTGGACCATTGATCCTTTGGACTGGACAACAAAGAATGTGGAGGAAATTGTGAATAAGGTAGTGACGCAGGCAGGGGAAAATGATATCATTCTATTACATGACTGTTATGAGTCCAGTGTAGATGCAGCCCTTCAGATTGTGGATGTGCTAAAGGCAGAGGGCTACGAATTTGTAACGGTGGATCAGCTGATTTTAGGCTGCTGAAAAGCCGGCAGGAAAATGAAATAGAAAAGAGCGATGATGATGATAAATGAATTTTCAAGAACAGAGTTATTATTGGGACAGGAAGGAGTACAGAAGCTTCGGAATGTCTGTGTAATGGTGCTCGGTGTAGGAGGTGTGGGATCCCACTGTATAGAAGCGCTGGCAAGAAGCGGTGTGGGGAAACTGATTTTGGTGGATAACGATACGGTATCGCTGACGAATATTAACCGTCAGTCCATTGCCTATCACAGCACCATTGGAAAGTACAAGACGCAGGTGATGAAGGAGCGGATTGCAGATATTTGCAGGGAGACCGAGGTAGTGACTTATGAGTGTTTCGTATTGCCGGAAAATCTGGAGGAGATCTTTCAGGAGCGGCCGGATTATATTGTTGATGCCATTGATACGGTAACGGCAAAGCTGGCGCTAGCAGAAAAGGCAGAAAAGGAAGAAATTCCGATGATCAGCAGTATGGGAACTGGCAATAAGCTCCACGGGGAAATGTTTACGATTACGGATATCAGTAAAACATCCGTGTGCCCTCTGTGCAAGGTTATGCGCAAAGAACTAAAAGCGAGAGGAATTTTCCATCTGAAGGTTCTGTATTCTCCGGAGAAGCCGATAGATATCCGGGGAAAAGAGACGAAGGAAGAGAAAGGAAACCGGCGTCAGATTCCAGGCAGCGTATCCTTTGTTCCGCCGGTAGCGGGACTTTTGATTGCCGGAGAAGTGATCCGGGATCTTTTGGCGTAGAAGAAAGCTTTAAAAAGACAAAAAGATAAGAGAAATTCGTGTAAAAGAAAGAGGTACAACCATGGATTTGTTTGATTATGTGAGAGAAAAAAATATGGAAACAGAAGCGCCCCTGGCATCGAGACTTCGTCCGGTAACGTTAGAGGAAGTGGTGGGACAGCAGCACATTATCGGAAAGGATAAGCTTCTCTACCGGGCGATTAAAGCAGATAAATTAAGTTCCATTATTTTCTACGGACCTCCGGGCACAGGAAAGACGACCCTTGCAAAGGTGATTGCCAATACGACCAGTGCAGAATTTACCCAGATCAATGCGACGGTTGCCGGAAAGAAAGATATGGAAGAGGTCGTGAAACGGGCGAAGGAAACGCTGGGAATGTACCAGAAGAAGACGATTCTGTTTGTGGACGAGATTCATCGGTTCAATAAGGGACAGCAGGATTACCTTCTTCCGTTTGTGGAGGATGGAACCATCATTTTAATAGGAGCAACCACGGAAAATCCATATTTTGAAGTGAACGGGGCTCTGCTTTCCAGGTCCAGTATCTTTGAATTGAAGCCGCTGGAAAAAGAAGATATCAAGGTTCTCTTGAAACGGGCAGTTTACGATATGGAGAAGGGAATGGGAAGCTATCAGGCGGTGATTGAGGAAGAGGCGCTTGACTTTCTGGCTGATATCGCAGGCGGTGATGCAAGAAGCGCACTGAATGCGGTGGAATTAGGTGTACTTACGACACAAAGAAGTGAAGACGGTAAAATCCATCTGACACTTGACGTTGCATCTGAGTGTATTCAGAAGAGGGTGGTTCGTTACGATAAGACAGGGGATAATCATTACGATACGATTTCGGCATTTATTAAGAGTATGCGAGGAAGTGATCCAGATGCAGCTGTTTACTATCTGGCGAAAATGTTGTATGCAGGGGAGGACATTAAGTTTATCGCGAGGCGCATTATGATCTGCGCTTCTGAAGATGTGGGAAATGCAGATCCTATGGCGCTTACGGTGGCGGTTTCGGCAGCGCAGGCAGTAGAGCGGGTTGGAATGCCGGAAGCGCAGATTATTCTGTCCCAGGCAGTGCTTTATGTAGCGACTGCACCGAAGAGTAATTCGGCCTGCAATGCTATCTTTGCAGCTATGGACAGTGTGAAAAGTAAAAAGACGACAGTGCCGGTTCATCTGCAGGATTCCCATTATCCGGGAGCGGCGAATATGGGGCACGGAACAGGATACTGCTATGCTCATGATTATCCGAAACATTATGTGGCACAGCAGTATCTGCCGGATGAAATAAAGAATGCCAGATTCTATGAGGCTAGTGAGAATGGCCACGAAAAAGAGATCCAGGCATGGATGAAGTATCTTCGGGAGTAACAAGGAGAAGCTTATTTAATGTCTCGTTTCTGGAAGCTGATCAGTCCGATGGCAGCAGCTACGGCGAAGAATCCAAGACCGACGAGGAGACTTCTTGTAACGACCGTGTGGTTAAGACCTGCGGCAATGGCAGACATATTGGCGTCGATCAGATAGTTGGACAGCGCCAGATCCTGATCAAAAATCTTGTTGATTAAAGCTTCACCAAGGACTACAAACAGATAGAAGAACTCTAAAAATCCAATGCTGGCAGCAAGTGCGCCTCCGTTCTGACGAATCAGCATGGCAAACATTACGAAGATAGAGACAAATGCACATAAAAGCAGAAGTTCTAAAGTAGCAGAGGCAAAAAGTTCTGCCCAGTATCCATCGGGGGTCTCTCCAAATCCCCAGAGAGCCGTTGCCGTAACAGCAGATGCAGCAGCAGATACCAAGGCGAAGAAAATGGCAGCGGCGCAGCTGGTTATCAGCTTGGAAGCGTAGATTTTGGTTCGGCTGTAATTTTTGGACACCATATTTTTGATGGTGCCATTGTTAAATTCACTGCCCACAAACAGGGAGATTAAGATGGCAAGGATCAGTGGTGTATTTCCAGCGAAAAAGCTGACCATCTGACTGGAAGCAGTCAATTCCTCATAGCTTGAAGGGACGCCATCGGTGGAAATATTAAAGCCATTTTCCTGCAGAGCCTGTTCCTGTGAAGCCATCGAAGCTTTCATCTGTTCGCCTGCCACTTTGTAGGTAAAGTCCAGGATGAAGATGGTGACGACTGCCAGCAGAATGCTGGCCATCAGGCAGATCCAAAAGTAACGGGCTTTCTTTAATTTATAAAAATCACTTCTTATAATATGAATCATTCTATTTTCCTCCAATTGCATTTAAAAAGTATTCTTCCAAATCCATCTCTGCTTTGCCGTCCTTGGTATGGCAGCGTTCAAAGAGCTGGGTTTCTGTAAATTCTTCAATCAGACGTCCACGGTGTATGATGCCGTAGCGGGTAGCAAGTCTTGATAACTCCCCTAAAATGTGAGAAGAGATCAGTACAGTGATGTTGCGGTCGTGATTGAGCTTTAAGATCAGATCACGGATTTCTTTGATGCCTTCCGGATCCAGTCCGTTAATTGGTTCATCCAGTACAAGGAGCTTCGGGTTGCCGACGAGAGAAAGACCGATGGCAAGGCGCTGACGCATTCCCAGTGAGAAATCTTTGACCTTTTTTTTGCCGGTATCCGAAAGTCCGATTAAAGTCAGGATGGAATCAGCCTGGGATTCATCTGTTACCCCCTGCAGTTTGCATTGGGTGATTAGATTCTCTCTGGCAGTCATGCCCGGATAGAGCGCAGGTGATTCGATGACGGTTCCAATCTGCTTTCTTCCTTCCAGAAGATTAGAACTGCCAAATAGAAGAAGGTTACCGTCGCTTGGAGCGGCAAGACCGGTAATCATACGGATTAAAGTTGTCTTTCCGGCTCCGTTCTTCCCGATAAAACCATAAATATCTCCTTCGTGTATCGTCATGGACAGATTGTCTACAACGGTTCGGTGACCATAGCGCTTGGTCAGATGATTCGTTCTTAAAATAACACTCATAGGTTACCTCCTGTATTATTGTTCTGTTGTATTATTTAGTTGATACAATCATATAACTGGAAGATTTATTTGTCAAGAGGAAATTTGGGCAGAGGAAAGTGATTTCAGACTTTCCTTTTGCGCGGCAAAGGGGTATAATGAGACACAGAAGAACGAGGCGGAAGTGAATCCGGCCTAGAATGCGTGTTACAGGAGGGAACCCAAATGAAAGTATACGATACGGTAAACAAAGAAGAAGTGGAAGTAGAGGGGACAAAGGGACTGATTGAGCTGATGAGAAACGGCCGTCAGGTGGATCTCTATTTGAAGGAGAAAAAGTCTGATGAAGACGGATATCTTACATGGGATGTGGAACATTGGTCCAGTATCGATGTGAAAAGATTTATTCGCTGCTATTCTCTGGAAGGCAAAGTATTAGGAGAGTCCACAGGTCATAATATCTACGATCTTGAGAATGAGTTTAAATCAGAAGAGGCACAGAAGGTAGAATTAAGCTAAAAAATAAGAAAAGAGAAGGCTCTGTATCTGAGAAAAAGGTACAGGGTCTTTTTTATAGAAAGACAAAGACGGATAGCATTTAAATGGTGGGTTAAATTGATAAAATTTGTATAAACACGGTTGACAAATGAAAAACGTAGTGCTACATTAATAATCGAAAGATGTTAGCACTCAAAATAAAAGAGTGCTAATAACCTACAAAAGCCGAAAGGAGGAGGATTGATGGTATCAGAACAAAGTCTTGGCGATCGGAAGTTAAAGATTCTTCATGCGATTATTCAGACTTATTTAGAGACCGGAGAGCCGGTTGGTTCCAGAACGATCTCCAAGTATACAGATTTGAATTTGAGTTCTGCAACGATCCGTAATGAGATGGCCGACTTAGAAGAGATGGGATATATCATTCAGCCTCATACGTCGGCGGGACGTATCCCTTCGGACAAGGGCTATCGGTTGTATGTTGATATGCTGATGCAGGAGAAAGAACAGGAGCTTAGCGAGATGCAGGAGCAGATGCTCCAGAAGGTAGACAAGATGGAACAGCTGTTAAAGCAGGCGGCGCGTGTGCTGGCTAACAGTACGAATTATGCGACTATGGTATCAACACCGATGGTCAATGCCAACAAGCTGAAATTCATCCAGCTTTCCATGGTGGATGCAGAGCAGGTGATTGCGGTCATCGTGCTGGACGGCAATGTGATTAAGAATAAGATTATTAATATTGCAGAGCCAATCAGCAATGAAAACCTGTTAAAGCTGAATATGCTTCTGAATACAACACTGACCGGGATGCCGATTGAAGAGATTAATCTGGGTTTGATTGCCAGATTAAAGGAACAGGCCGGTATTCACAGTGAGGTGGTTGGAAATGTACTTGATGCAGTGGCAGACGCGATACAGGTTGATGAAGATATGCAGATTTACACCAGCGGCGCGACGAATATTTTCAAATATCCGGAGCTTTCCGATAAGCAGAGCGCCCAGGAGATCATCAGTGCATTTGAGGAAAAACAGCAGCTTACAGAGCTGGTAACACAGACCCTTTCGCAGGAGGACAATACAGGAATTCAGGTTTATATCGGAAATGAGACGCCGGTTCAGACCATGAAAGACTGCAGCGTAGTGACCGCAACCTATGAACTGGGAGACGGCATGAAGGGAACCATCGGAATTATCGGGCCGAAGCGAATGGATTATGAACATGTATTAAAGTCTATGAAGCGTCTTCAGAATGAACTGGATCAGATGTTTCATAAGAAAGAATAAAGAAAGGTGGATGTACCCTTGGAAAACAATCAGGAAAAAAGCCAGGAGGAAATGGTAAAAGAAGCTGTGGAAGAAGCAAAAAAAGCAGCCGAAGCGTCAGGAGCTCCTTCCGAGGATGAGAAAGCGGCAGATGAAGTTGCTTCTGAAGACGCAGAAAATACCGAAGATACCGAAGAAGGCCAAAAAGAGACGGAAGATTCCAAAGAGTCCGGCAAAAAACTGTTTGGCAAAAAGAATAAGAAAGATAAAAAAGATGAGAAGATCGAGGAACTGACGGATCGACTTACCCGTCAGATGGCAGAGTTTGATAACTTCCGCAAGCGTACGGAGAAAGAAAAATCTCATATGTACGAAGTAGGTGCGAAAGATATCATAGATAAGATCCTTCCAGTCGTTGATAACTTTGAACGCGGACTGGGTGCAGTCGGGGAAGAGGAAAAGGAAAATCCTTTCGTTCAGGGAATGGAGATGGTGTATAAACAGCTGATGACGACATTGGAAGAGGTTGGAGTAAAACCGATCGAGGCAGTCGGGAAAGAATTTGACCCGGAATTTCACAATGCAGTGATGCACGTGGAAGACGAGAACTTTGGTGAGAATATTGTCACAGAGGAGTTCCAGAAAGGGTACGCCTACCGTGACTCTATTGTGAGACACAGTATGGTAAAGGTAGCAAACTAAATTTCCAAAACAGTAGTATATGGAACAATAGTATAAAATAGGAGGAAAACATCATGGGTAAAATCATAGGTATTGACTTAGGAACCACAAATAGTTGTGTAGCCGTTATGGAAGGTGGACAGCCGACCGTAATCGCAAATACAGAAGGTGCAAGAACGACACCATCTGTTGTAGCATTTACAAAGACCGGAGAGCGTCTAGTAGGAGAGCCTGCAAAACGTCAGGCAGTTACGAACGCAGAGAGAACCATTTCTTCTATTAAAAGAGAGATGGGTTCTGATTTCAGAGTAACAATTGATGATAAGAAATATTCCCCACAGGAAATTTCTGCAATGACACTTCAGAAGTTAAAGGCAGATGCAGAAGCTTACTTGGGAGAGAAAGTAACAGAAGCAGTTATTACAGTACCGGCTTACTTTAACGACGCTCAGCGTCAGGCAACCAAGGATGCAGGTAAGATCGCAGGTCTTGATGTAAAGCGTATCATCAATGAGCCTACAGCAGCAGCGCTTGCATATGGACTGGATAATGAGAAAGAGCAGAAGATCATGGTATACGACTTGGGTGGAGGTACCTTCGACGTATCTGTTATCGAAATTGGAGATGGTGTTATCGAAGTATTATCTACAGCAGGTAATAACAAACTTGGTGGAGATGACTTTGACCAGAAGATTACAGATTACATGATCGCAGAGTTTAAAAAACAGGAAGGTGTAGACTTGTCTACTGATAAGATGGCTCTTCAGAGATTAAGAGAAGCAGCAGAGAAAGCGAAAAAAGAACTTTCTTCCGCAACTACAACGAACATTAACCTTCCATTCATCACTGCAACAGCAGAAGGTCCAAAACATTTTGATATGAACCTTACGAGAGCAAAATTTGATGAACTGACACATGATCTGGTATTAAAGACATCTGAGCCTGTAACAAGAGCGCTTTCTGATGCTGGAATTACAGCTTCCGAGCTTGGTCAGGTACTTTTGGTTGGAGGATCTACACGTATTCCGGCAGTACAGGAAGAAGTAAAACGTCTTACTGGAAAAGAGCCAAGTAAGTCTCTGAATCCAGACGAGTGTGTGGCTCTTGGAGCATCTGTTCAGGGAGGAAAACTGGCAGGAGATGCAGGAGCAGGCGATATCCTTCTTCTTGATGTTACACCACTTTCTCTGTCTATTGAGACAATGGGCGGTGTTGCTACAAGATTGATTGAAAGAAATACAACAATTCCGACAAAGAAGAGCCAGATCTTCTCTACGGCAGCTGATAATCAGACAGCAGTAGATATCAACGTAGTACAGGGTGAGAGACAGTTCGCAAGAGACAACAAGTCCCTCGGACAGTTCAGACTGGATGGAATTGCACCAGCTCCACGTGGAGTACCGCAGATCGAAGTAACCTTCGATATCGATGCAAACGGTATTGTAAACGTATCTGCAAAAGACCTTGGAACAGGAAAAGAACAGCATATTACGATTACTGCAGGTTCTAATATGTCTGATGAAGATATCGATAAAGCAGTAAAAGAAGCAGCAGCATTTGAAGCGCAGGATAAGAAGCGTAAAGAGGGAATTGATGCTAAGAATGAAGCGGACGCTATGGTGTTCCAGACAGAAAAAGCGCTCGGCGAAGTAGGCGATAAGCTTGACGGAGCTGATAAGGCAGCTGTAGAAGCAGACTGTAAGGCATTGAAAGAGCTGTTGGAAAAAGTAAACATGGAAAGCATGACGGATGCAGAGATTGCAGAGATCAAAGCTGGAAAAGAGAAATTAACAGAAAGTGCACAGAAACTGTTTACAAAGATGTATGAGCAGGCTGGCGCAGCAGCAGGCGCTCAGAGTGCAGGACCGGATATGGGAGCAGGAGCAGGTCCGGCTCCAGAAGGATTCCAGGGCGACGACGTTGTAGACGGGGACTATAAGGAAGTATAATCATGGCAGAAACAAAGAGAGACTACTACGAAGTCTTAGGCGTCAGCAAGGACGCAGATGAGGCAACTCTGAAAAAAGCATACAGACAGGTAGCTAAGAAGTATCACCCGGATGTGAATCCGGGTGATGCTGAAGCTGAGAAGAAATTCAAAGAAGCTTCAGAAGCTTATGCAATCTTGAGTGATCCAGAGAAGCGCCGCCAGTATGATCAGTTTGGTCATGCGGCGTTCGAAGGCGGAGCTGGAGGAGCAGGCGGTTTCGGCGGATTTGATTTTAATGGCGCAGATTTCAGTGATATCTTTGGAGATATTTTCGGGGATCTGTTTGGCGGCGGAAGGCGCGGCCGTGCAAATCAAGGCCCTATGAAAGGCATGAATATCCGAAAAAGCGTTAGAATTACGTTTGAAGAAGCTGTATTTGGCTGTGAAAAAGAGCTGGACGTTGTACTGAAGGATCCGTGTCCGAAGTGTAACGGAACGGGTGCGAAGCCGGGAACATCACCGGAGACCTGCCCGAAATGTGGTGGAAAAGGACAGGTTGTTTATACACAGCAGTCCTTCTTTGGAACAGTTCAGAACGTTCAGACTTGTCCGGATTGTCATGGAAGCGGTAAGATTGTTCGGGAAAAATGTTCGGACTGCGGCGGAACGGGTTACATTTCCAACCGAAAGAAGATTTCCGTATCCATTCCGGCTGGTATTGACAATGGACAGAGCGTTCGGATTCGGGAAAAAGGAGAACCGGGCGTAAATGGCGGACCAAGAGGAGATCTTCTGGTAGAAGTGACGGTGTCCAGACATCCGATTTTCCAGCGCCAGGATATGCACATTTTCTCCACAGTGCCGATTACGTTTGCGCAGGCAGCTCTTGGAGCTGATATCCGGATTAAGACGGTGGACGGAGAAGTGATCTACAATGTAAAGCCGGGCACCAAGACAGATACCAAGGTGCGTTTGAAAGGAAAAGGGGTTCCGTCCCTTCGGAATGCACAGGTGAGAGGTGACCACTATGTAACACTGGTGATCCAGACACCGGAACACTTAAGCGCTGAGGCCAAAGAGGCACTTCGTAAGTTTGATGAATTGACAGGCAATTCACTGGGAAGAGAAGAGAGTACAGAGCCTGCAGGAAAAGGAAGCAAAAAGAAGAAGGGCTTTATGGATAAAGTCAAAGAAGCCTTTGATGATTAAATAAAGTGAAAAAAGTGCAGCTTATTAGGAAGGAATACCTATGAGCTGCACTTTTTCATATTTTATGAAGGCCTCTTTCTTCGAATCACCATTGCGACAGCTAGAAAAGAAAGAGCAAAGAGAAGCTGAATGCCATAACACTGCCAAAGTTCGTTTGTTTGGGATGCGGAAAGGGAGTGGTTTCTGGCTAAAAGGTTATTGACGATTTCATACCAGTAGACTGGCAGGAAACGAGCCAGCGTTTTCACACCTTTACCGAGAATGTCCATGGAGACGAATACGCCGCAGATAAAAGACATTCCCAGGCTAACTACATTAACGATTCCATTGATCGTCTCTTCCCTCAGTGGAAAAGAACTGATGAGAAATGCAATGGATAAAGCAACCAGCATCATTAGAAAACTGTTTATTAGATAATAAGGCAGGTTGGTATCCGTTAAAAAATCTTTCGGGTACAGAATGGCGGGCATACTGACACAGATGAGGAAGATACCAAGGCCGATTACAATGTGCCCCAGGATGAGCTGGAGATTCATGCTGCGTGTCGAGGTACAGGAACAAAGAATACGGTTCTTCACATCCTTGTTGCCGAAAGAAAGCATGATATAACTCAAAATGTAGCAGAGGATCGACAAAATGATGTAGGGTATGTATTGGAACATATAGGCATGTTTTGCCATATTTCCATTGTGTCCGGTTTGATCAATCAGCCTTACATTCGGACGAAAAGAGAGGGATTCTTCTGTGTATTCCAACGCTTCAGAGGCGGAGAATCCTCCGGCAGTCAGTGTTCGTATATTGTTTAAAAATGTGTTGATTTGTTGATCTACATAGTGTCCGGAAGTGCTCCCCGGAACTTTTATTACGGGAAGTTTTTCGGTATTTTTTGTGTAGTTTTGTTCAAAATTTTCAGGGATAATTACTGCGTAGTAAATGTCCCGGTAGAAGAGTTTATCCTGTAAAACGGCAGCGTCATCAGGGACGTCTTTGACATGATGGAACTGACGAAGATGATTTTTCAATCCTTTTGACAGGAGACTTTCATCTCGATCAATAACGGCAATATTAAGGCGCTTGGCTGTAAAGCCTGACAGGTCGGAGTCGCCGAGTGTTTTTGAGACAAAAATACTGATGGTAAGGAAGACTGCAATGTATAAGAACATCATGCCGAGGTTCCGTTTGGTTATCGTCAAAAATCCTTTAAATACTGTCATAGCGTTCCCTCCTTATACCTAGGAATGCAGCGGTCAGAAACAGAATGCTCATAATAACCAGTGTCACGATACATCGGACAAAACGATCCATATCCTGGTATACGCCCATGCAATAATAGGCATCGCTTAACACCGCCGCCGGGTTGATCCGGTTAATGAAAGGCACATGTTGATCTATGATGTTTTTCATGTTGGCGAACATAAGTCCGGCCAAAAAGCTTGGAAGCAGTGTGATTACTACGGTCAGACTCATCTTGATATTAAGAGACAGTTTTGTAAGAGAACCAAAGGCAAGTCCCATGGTGATTCCGATCAAACTTCCCATGAAATTTACAAGGAGAAGAGACGTATAGTCTGTTCCGAGGCTGATACCAAGTACGTTCCCGATATAAATGGTAAGTATCATAATGTTTGCAAAATGAATGGTTACCAGTACGAGCATATCAATGAGAATGAGGGTCAGTTTGTGCGTGGGCGTAACGCTCCTTCTTGCGCCTAAGGCAGTAAGATTTGCCTGGCTGTCAAAACTTGCCCGGACACCAAGGAAGGCGCCGGAGAGACAGGCGTAGGCAATCAGAGCAAAAAAGTATTGTACGCTTGGGTCTAGCGTTTCTCCGCCTAAAGTGGTCTCGTAAACCAGCTGCCGATAGTCCTGACTGCTTTGGATGGCAGCAGGAAGATTCTCTGGATGTGTTTCGGCGATTTTTTTAAAGATAGCAGCATTCTGGTTATAAGTATCCAGCATTGTAGTTAAAATACTTTCATTTAAGCCATTCCTTCCAACGGTGAGGGAAGGCGTCTCGCCTGCATAGTAGATCCCTGCAATGGTACCTTCATCCAGCATTTGGAGCGCCTCTTTTTCTGAGGCAGACGGCAGGATGTTAAGCGCATCGCCGTCCATGGACTGCAGAAAAGAAGAAAAGGCAGGAGAATGATCTATCACACATACTTTTACAGCCTCCCATTTGGATTCTCCTGTAGCAGAAAGTCCGGCTCTTCCAAAACTAAAATAGAAAAGGGTAGCGAGGATGAGTGGAAACGCCAAAGCCCAAAACATAATAGGAAGATCCCGTACCGTTTGCAAAAAGCGGTATTTGAATAGAAATAACATAAAATAAGCCTCCTAATCTCGCAATTTTTTCCCGGTGATTTCCAGAAAGACATCGTTCAAAGTGGGAAGTTCAGAGAATACCCGACCAAAGGAAATGTCTTGCTCTGTAAGAAAATTTAAAATGCGTACCAGATTATGTCTGCCGCTGCTTAAGCGGATTTTCAGAACTTGTTTTTCGTAGGAAATGTCAAATACATGCGGAAGAGTCTGAAGTTTTTCAAGCAGATGTTCATCTGCAGCAACAGCCTCTATGGTAATGGTTTCACCGGTCTTAATCATATTTTTTAATTCTTCGGTGGTACCTGTTGCCAACACACGTCCATGGTCGATGATGGCAATGCGGGAACAGATTTGTTCTACTTCTTCCATGTAGTGGGAAGTGTAAATGATGGTGGAACCCTGACGGTTCAATTCCTGTATCCCTTCCAGAATCTTGTTGCGGCTCTGAGGATCAACTGCAACGGTTGGTTCATCTAGAATGATGAGCCTGGGTTTGTGTGCGATGCCGCAGGCGATGTTCAGTCTTCGAAGCAGTCCGCCGGATAACTTTTTGGGACGGGCCTTTCTATATTCTTCCAGATCTGTAAAGCGAATGGCCTCTTCTACCAGCTCTCTTCGCTTTGCTTTGTCTTTTACATACAGACCGCAGAAGTAGTCAATATTTTCCCAGACAGACATTTGTTCAAAAACGGCGACATTCTGCATAACAACGCCGATATCCTTCTTGATATCATAGCGATCAGGCTGCATTTCTTTTCCAAAGATGGTAATCTGTCCTTTATCATATTTAAGAAGAGCAAGAAGGCAGCAGATTGCCGTGGTTTTGCCGGATCCATTCGGACCAAGAAGTCCGAAGATTTCTCCTTCCTGAATCTGTAGATTTAAGTGGTCAAGGGCTACGAAAGAACCATAGCGTTTTACCAGATTTTCAATGTGAATCATTAGAATCTATCCTTTCTGTGTCAAATTAGAATCGTGACTTTTGTTACTTGTAGTATAGGTTTTCTGTGTTTATAATGGTAGTGTCGCACGTCATAGTTTTATATGACAAATGTCATGGTGACAGAGAAAATCCCGAAAGTAGAGAATGAGGAATAGTTATGGGGCAGTTCATAGAACAAGGATTATTAATGCTATATAGTTTTATCTTTCTGATGAGGGTTCCGGCAGATATGAAATTTGTAGCTGCATTTTTGGTAACGCTGATCTATATTTGTTTGGGAAATACGATTGTTTCAAAACGAATTTTAACGATAACGACGGGATTATATTTGCTGGCTGCTGTTTGCTTCCCGGACTTTTTGCTATTTGCTCCGGCAGTTTTATATGAGATGTTAAAAAAGGGCTGGGGCAGAGCCGGTATCGTTCTTGGCATTATCTGTGCATACTTTTATGTTGGAAGAGATGTGGAAATTTTTGTTCTTTTAATATGTGGCTGTGGATTTGCCTGTGTGCTTTTCTACCAAAGCAGGAAGTGTGAAAAGCTTGCAGAAGAATACCGTAAGATAAGAGATGACAGCATGGAGCTGAATCTAAAATTGAAGGAAAAAAATCAGAACCTGCTGAAGAATCAGGATTATGAGATTTATACAGCTACGTTAAAGGAGAGAAATCGTATTGCAAGAGAAATCCATGATAACGTAGGTCATATGTTGTCCAGAGCGATTCTCATGGTGGGCGCTATGAAGGCGGTAAATCGGGAAGGGAATTTGGAAGAGCCGTTGGAGCAGCTGGAAGGGACGCTTCATACAGCGATGACCAGCGTGCGGGAAAGTGTGCATGATCTTTATGATGATTCAGTGAATTTAAAAGAGGTTCTTTTAAGCCTCACAGAGGCGAATACATTTTGTCCGGTATCTTTAAGTTATGATATGGGTTACGTGATTCCCAGGGAGGTAAAATATAGTTTTATCGCCATTGTAAAGGAAGCCTTAAGCAATATTGCAAAGCATAGCAAAGCTGACAGGGTGGATATTGTAGTGAGAGAGCACCCGGGACTTTATCAGCTTATTATAGAAGATAATGGGTGTGGAGTAAAGGAAACGGACGGAGAAGAAAAGGCGGGAATTGGAATCCGTAATATGCAGGACAGAGTGGCTGCGCTTGGCGGAAGAATCCAGATTACTGCAGAGAAAGGATTTAGTATTTATATTACAGTGCCAAAAGAAGGGGGAAGCTTAGATGAGAGTTGTAATTGTTGATGATGATACATTCGTATCCGGGGCGCTTAAGACGATCCTGGAGTCGGGCGAAGAGGTTACGGTTGCAGGCGTGGGAAAGGATGGAAAGGAAGCGGTGGAATTATACCATAGTCAGAAGCCGGACGTATTGCTTATGGATATACGAATGAAAGAGATGAGTGGATTAGAGGCGGCAGAGGAGATTTTAAGCAAGGATCCGCAGGCGAAGATCCTGCTTCTTACTACGTTTTCGGATGATGAGTATATTGTGAAGGCTTTGAAGTACGGCGTGAAAGGCTATCTTTTAAAACAGGATTATCATAGTATTTTGTCGGCGCTGCAGGTGGTATATTCTGGTCAAAGTGTCTTTGGAACCGAAATCACGGCAAAACTTCCGGAACTTTTAAAAGAAAGAAAGCGTTTTGACTGGTCAGAGTATGAGATCGGGGAGAAGGAGCAGAAGGTGATTTCACTTGTGGCAGAGGGACTTAGTAATAAAGAGATTGCTAAGAGACTGTTCTTAAGTGAAGGAACTGTCAGAAATTATGTGAGTCAGATTTTGGAGAAAATGGATCTAAGAGATCGAACACAGTTGGCAGTATATTATTTGAATGTGAGATAGGAAATGAACAAAGAGTGTGCTATAATTAGCATTAGCAAAGTATGAAAAAGGAGGGGAAACAACAATGCTTGTACTTGATAAAAAACGGATTGAGGAAGTCGTCGATTTGAATGGAATGATGGATCAGATTGAGGAGGCTTATCGTATTTTCGGAAGCGGCGATTTCTATATGCCGCCAAGACCTACGGTGGAAGATGCGAATAAGACAATGATGTATATGCCATGTTATACCAAAGAGATAATTGGAACAAAGATTTTAAGTATTTTCCCGGATAATGCAAAGCTTGGGCTTCCATCCATTGACGGAATCGTATATTTGAATGATTATACGACAGGAAAGCCGTTGGCAGTATTGGATGGACAGGCTGTTACAGCGTGGAGAACCGGAGCGGTTGGAGGAGTGGCAGTCCGTCATTTATCCAGAAAAGACTGTCACACCGTCGGTATCGTAGGAGCAGGAGTGCAGGGGTTCCATCAGGCGCTGTATGCATGTGCGGCACGTGAAATTCACACCGTTTATGTGTACAATCACAGCGACAGGGATCTTACCGACTATCTGGCGCGTCTGAAAAAAGCTATTGATAACCCGGCTGTAGAGGTAGTACAATGTAAGACAGTGGAAGAGCTTGTAAAGAACAGTGAGATTATCTGTACGACAACACCCGCAACTTCACCGGTTCTTCCGAATGATAAAGAACTTCTGAGAGGAAAATGCATCATTGCAATCGGTTCTTATACGCCGCAGATGAGGGAGATCCCGGACGCGATCTGGGATTTGGTTGATAAGGTGTACATCGAACTTCCGTATGCCTGTGAAGAAAGTGGGGATTTGAGTCAGCCACTGGTGGAAGGAAGACTGAAAGAAGAACAGACGGTACTGATGAATGAATTTTTGGCATCAGGAGCGGATGCGGGGGCAGACGAAGGTAAGACAGTGTATTATAAATCCGTAGGAATGGGACTGTTTGACGTATGCATCGCACAGAAAATTTTAGAAATGGCAAAGGAGAGATTAGCATGAGAGTTGTAGCAACAGAGAAAGCACCAAAGGCATTGGGACCATATTCACAGGGATATGTACACGGCGGAATTTTCTATTCTGCCGGACAGATTGCAATTAACCCGGAGGTGGATGCGGTAGAGGCAGAGACCATCGAAGCGCAGACAGAGCAGGTGTGCAAGAATATTGGCGCGGTTCTGGAAGCAGCAGGCACTTCTTATGACAAGGTATTAAAGACAACTTGTTTCTTGGCAGATATGGGAGATTTTGCGGCTTTCAATGAAGTGTATGCAAAATATTTCACATCGAAACCGGCAAGAAGCTGCGTGGCAGTAAAGACACTTCCAAAGAACGTATTGTGTGAAGTAGAAGTAATTGCAGCAGTGGAGGAGTAAAAGATATGGCAGAAGAACAGAAAAGCGGCTGTACTTCGTCTGACTGTGCCGGCTGTGCACATGCAGATTCGTGCAGCAGTAAGCCTCAGGATTTTAAGAAACCGGCAAATCCTTTTTCACATGTAAAGAATGTGATTGCAGTGGTCAGCGGAAAAGGTGGAGTTGGAAAATCAATGGTAACGGCGTCTCTGGCGCGCTTGATGCGGGAGCAGGGATTTTCCGTTGGAATTTTGGATGCGGATATTACAGGTCCGTCTATTCCGAAGATGTATGGAATTCACGAGAATGCCAAGGGAAGCGAAGCGGGAATGTTTCCGTGTGAGGCGAAAGATGGAACGAGGATTATGTCGGTGAATCTTTTGCTTGAGCATGAGTCAGATCCGGTGATTTGGAGAGGACCTGTGATTGCGGGTGTGGTAGAACAGTTCTGGACCGATGTTATGTGGGGAGAATTGGATTATCTGTTTGTGGATATGCCTCCGGGAACCGGTGATGTTCCGCTTACAGTATTTCAATCTCTGCCGGTAGACGGGATTGTGATTGTTACATCTCCGCAGGATCTTGTTCGAATGATCGTAAAGAAAGCTTATAATATGGCAAAGAAAATGAATATTCCGGTGCTTGGAATTGTAGAAAACTATAGTTATCTGGTGTGCCCGGACTGCGGCAAGATGATCTCTGTGTTTGGAGAAAGTCATGTTGATGAGGTGGCGCAGGAGCTTGAGATTCCAGTGCTTGGAAAGATGCCGATTGATGCTAGGCTGGCGGAAGCGGTAGAAAAAGAAGCATTTGCTTCGGTGAGCAATGAGTATCTGACGGATGCGGTGAATAAGTTATAAGAGATATTGACAAAAAGAACATGCGTTTGTATAATACGAAATATACAAACGTGTGTTCTTTTTTTCTTTGGAAGAAAGGGTGAAGAATCAAAGAGGAAGATAAGAAGGATACGGTGGTCAGAGGAGGAAGAACGAGGATGAGGATTCAGGAGACCTTAACAATGTATGAGAAACTGAATATTCTGACGGATGCGGCAAAGTATGATGTGGCCTGTACTTCCAGCGGAACATCTAGAAGGAATGACGGAACGGGAATGGGAAGCTGTGAGCAGTCGGGAATTTGCCATAGTTTTTCGGCGGATGGAAGATGTATCTCCCTTCTCAAAATTTTGTTTACCAATGAATGTATTTATGACTGTAAGTATTGTGTGAATCGAAGAACCAATGATGTGGTGCGTACATCCTTTACTCCAGATGAGATCTGTACGCTTACGATGGAGTTTTATCGACGGAATTATATTGAAGGACTATTCCTAAGTTCCGGTATTTTAAAGAGTCCGGATTATACGATGGAACTGATCTATGCGGCGCTTTATAAGCTGAGAACAGAATGTGGATTTCAAGGGTATATTCATGTAAAGGCGATTCCTGGCGCAGATTCGGAATTGATTCGTCGGGTGGGGTTTCTGGCGGACAGGATGAGTGTGAATCTGGAACTTCCGAC
This sequence comes from Dorea sp. ICN-14282, assembly GCF_037890115.1. Taxonomy (NCBI): domain Bacteria; kingdom Bacillati; phylum Bacillota; class Clostridia; order Lachnospirales; family Lachnospiraceae; genus Dorea; species Dorea sp. ICN-14282. The sequence goes on from NZ_JBBKBH010000001.1 coordinate 201,117, forward strand.
AGCGGAGAGTCTGAAGATTCTTGCTCCCCATAAGACGCGGAAGAAGATTTTGACGCCGATGCGTCTGGTGCAGAACGGCATGGAAGAAAATCGACAGGAACTGGCTCTTTACCGCCATGCACCTCGCTTTGTACCGGCGGGACAAAGCACCCAGATGATTATTGGTGCGACACCGGAAAGTGATTATCAGATTATGCAGGTGACACAGTCTCTTTACCAGAAGTTTGACTTGAAGAGAGTGTTCTTTTCTGCATTTGTTCATGTGAATGAGGATGCTCATCTTCCGGCACGGTCGGATGAAGGGCCGCCGCTTCTTCGGGAACATCGGCTGTATCAGGCAGACTGGCTGCTTCGTTATTACCACTTTCGTGCGGAAGAACTCCTGTCAGAAGAGGAACCGAACTTCAATGTGCTCTTTGATCCAAAGTGTAATTGGGCATTGAAGCATTTAGAATATTTTCCGGTTGAGGTGAATCAGGCAGACTATAAGACGCTCCTTCGGGTGCCTGGAATCGGATACAAATCGGCATCCAGAATTGTGAAGGCGAGACGGCTTGGTACCTTAACCTATGAAGATTTAAAGAAGATGGGAGTGGTACTTAAGAGGGCTGTTTATTTTATTACCTGTGAGGGGAAGATGATGTATCCGGTGAAGTTTACCGAGGAGTCGATTGCGAGAAATCTTCTGGCATCTGGGGAACGGCTTCCGAAAGAGGTGGTTCATATGGGATATCAGCAATTGTCACTGTTCGATGATGTAAGGTTTGGAGGTGGTTTGGGTGAAAAAGGTATATATATGCAGTGATTCAGCGACGGGGATTTTTTCTGGGATTTATGAAGCCTGGAGACGGAAAGATCAGCAGGATAGTGGAATTGCATTGGCAGGACATGTGGAACCGGAGCTATTTTGTACTTACGAAGAGGTGGAGGAAAACAGAGAAAAAGCAGCGGCGGTAGACCGCATGATATGCAGGCATTTGGGAGGTACAGCCTATCAGGAGATTAGCCAGGCAGTTCTTTCAGATGATCCGGGAAGAGGGGACGCTATTCTTGGAACAATGATGGAGGCCAGGCATATTCCAGACAGCCGAAGAATCATGGAACATCTGACACATCCTGACGTGGAAAAGGTATTTGAACTTAGCAGACGAGTAGGAGCAGAAGCGCACGCTTTGAAAGGATTTGTACGTTTTCGAGAGTTGAAGGGAGGGATTCTCTGTGCGGTGATTCGTCCGAAAAGTCAGGTGCTTCCCTGTCTTGCACCCCATTTTGAAGAACGTCTTCCGAAAGAGAACTGGATGATTTATGACAAGTCGCATCGGATGTTTGCCGTACATGAATCAGGAAGACGGTGGGTGTTGGTTTGGGCAGAAGAATCTTGTTTGGAAGAATTTTGTTTGGAAGAATTGGAGGTGTCGGAACAGGAGAAAAGATACGAAAAGCTGTGGAGAGGGTTTTGTGAGACGATTTCCATTTCAGAGAGGGAAGATAAAAAGGCGCAGGCACAGCATCTGCCGTTTCGTTTTCGTCCATATATGACAGAATTTTCACAGGGAGGCTAAAAGTATGATAAGATAGAAGAAATGATGACAGCCAGTGAGGCAGGTGGAAGTGTACAATGGAACAGGAACAGCCAATCATCCGGATTTCCGTACGGAATCTGGTGGAATTTATTTTAAGAAGCGGAGATATTGACAATCGTATAGCAGGTATGGACAAGGACGCCATGCTGATGGGAGGCAAAATCCATCGAAAGATTCAAAGACAGATGGGTGCGGGGTATCATGCAGAGGTATCGTTAAAGCATGAGATTTTATGCCGGGGCTTTATCTTGTCTGTAGAAGGAAGAGCAGACGGAATTATGGAGACTGCGGACGGGATTGTTGTTGATGAAATAAAAGGAATCTATAAAGAATTGGAATTTTTAAAGGAGCCGGTTCCCGTACATTTGGCACAGGCGATGTGTTATGCTTATATCTATGCGAATCAGCAGGGGCTTTCTGACATTGGTGTCCAAATGACTTACTGTAATCTGGAGACGGAGGAAATCAAACGTTTTCAAAATGTGTATCCGTATGAAGAGCTGGAACGTTGGTTTTTGGAGTTGGCGGGACAGTATGAAAAATGGGCGCGATATCAGATTAGCTGGAGAAAGAAGCGAAATGCATCGATTAAGAAGATTGAATTTCCGTTTCCTTATCGGGAGGGGCAAAGAGATTTGACGGTTTCTGTGTATCGTACCATTCTTCGGAAGAAGAAACTGTTTATCCAGGCGCCGACGGGCGTGGGAAAAACAATGGCTACCGTGTTCCCGGCAGTGAAGGCGATGGGAGAGGAACTGGGAGAGAAGATTTTCTATCTGACGGCGAGGACGATTACCCGAACGGTGGCGTGGCAGGCGTTTGATACGTTAAAAGAACAGGCGCTTCGGATGAAGGTTCTGGTACTGACGGCAAAGGAGAAAATTTGTTTCTGTGAAGAAGCGGACTGCAATCCGGAAAAATGTCCTTATGCCAAAGGTCATTATGACCGGGTGAACGATGCGGTTTATGAACTTCTGACCGCTTCCGATGAAATGAGCCGGGAGATTCTGGAAGAACATGCAAGAAAGTGGAAGGTCTGTCCATTTGAGATGAGTTTAGATGTGTCAACCTGGGTGGATGCTGTGATTTGTGATTATAATTATGTGTTTGATCCCAACGCTCATTTGAAGCGCTTTTTTGGAGAAAGCGTGAAAGGAGATTACCTGTTCCTGATTGATGAGGCGCATAACCTGGTGGATCGGGGGCGGGAGATGTATAGCGCTTCCGTCTGTAAAGAAGAAGTGTTGAAGGTGAAGCGCCTGGTAAAAATGAGTGATCCGAAACTTGTCAGAAGGCTGGAAGAATGCAATAAGCAGATGTTGGCATTGAAGCGGGAATGTGAAGAATATCAGATCTTAAATAGTGTAGGACATATCTATTTGAAATTGATTGCACTGATGGGGGAATTGGAACAGTATTTGGAAGAATGCACAGATCCGGAGATCAGAAAAGAGGTTTTGGATTTTTATTTTCAGGTACGGATGTTTGTCAATATCTATGAAAGGGTGGATGAGAACTATCTGATTTACTCAGAATTAGATGGAAAAGGGCATTTCTGGATTCGGTTATTCTGTGTTAATCCATCCGCCTGCCTGCAGGAATTTTTAGAGAAAGGGAATAGTGCAGTTTTTTTCTCGGCAACTTTACTTCCGATTCATTACTATAAAAACTTGCTGAGTACATCGAAGGAAGATTATGCGGTGTATGCCAGATCTCCCTTTGATGTAAGGAGACGACTTCTTCTTGTGGGCAATGATGTGAGCAGTAAGTATACCAGCAGGGGTGAGGAAATGTATCGCCGATATGCGAGGTATCTTCTTTGTATGGTACGGGCGAAAGCAGGAAATTATATGGCGTTTTTTCCTTCTTACCGTTTTATGGAAGAGGTTTATGAGGCATTTGAAATTCTGCTTGCCGAGCAAAGAATTGCAGGAGAGCTAGAAGAGATTGATTATATCCTTCAATCTCAGTATATGTCCGAGGAGGCAAGGGAGATTTTTCTTGAGAATTTTGAGGAAGAACGGGAGGGAAGTCTGATTGGATTCTGTGTGATGGGAGGAATTTTCTCGGAAGGGATCGATCTTTCCAGGGATCGGCTGATTGGCGCAGCAATTGTTGGAACCGGCCTTCCGCAGGTGTGTCGGGAACGAGAACTTTTGAAAGACTATTTTCAGAAACAGGGCATCAGAGGATTTGATTATGCATATCTGTATCCCGGTATGAATAAGGTACTGCAGTCTGCAGGGCGTGTGATCCGAACGGATAGGGACTGCGGCGTTATTCTTTTGCTGGATGAACGCTTTCGCGACTATCGTTATCAGGAAATTTTTCCAAGAGAGTGGAAAGACTATGGAACTTGTAATGCAGATAATGTGGCTGATAAGATGGAGACGTTTTGGGAGCAGATAGAAGAACAAAGCGAAGAACAGGGAGAAGAACAGGGGGAAGAACAGAAAGGATAAGGAGGATAAGGGGGATTAGGAAGTAAGATCCCCCTGCCAGTAGTTTAAGAATTCGCGGGTTGCTTTGGAAACCGGAATGTGATCGTTGTACGCGATGACAAGTTCTCGTTTGGGAAGCTCTTCTTGGGTTTCTACAATAAACAGATTTTCGGGCTTCCTTGGAAGGCAGTAGTCTGGAATGAAAGCAATTCCAAGCCCGATGCTTGCCAGATCAATCAGAAGATCATTACTGCTAAGTTCGATTTCAGGCACCAGATCCAGCTGATATTTCTGAAAGAGTGCGTGCAGGAATTCACTGGTGGTACTTTTTTTATCCAGCATAAGGATTGGATACTTCAGAAGCTCTTCCGCAGAGAGGTGACGACCCTTTAATTCGGAGTAAGTCTCATTGGCGATAAAGACGTCTTGAAATTCCAAGATCTTTTTGACATTGTAGATGCTTCCAAGAGCCGGATTGGGGTAATTTACAACAATCAGATCCACCTGACCAGTTTCCAAAAGCTCTACGCAGCGAATCGAGGTTGCGTTGGTTACCTTGATGTGGGCGCGAGGAAATGCTTTGTGGAATTTTTCTAGGTATGGGATCAGAAAGTACCGGCATATGGTGTCGCTTGCTCCAATGCGAATCTGCCCACTGCCATTCTCGGTGTCAAGAAGCTGGGCTTCCCCTTTTTGAATGAGTGTCATTGCCGGCTCTACATGGCGGAACAGAATTTCCCCTTCTGGTGTTAATCGAACTTTTTTGGTGCTGCGGATAAAGAGGGTCTGATCCAGTTTTTTCTCCAGAGCCTTTACAGACTGGCTGACGGCCGACTGAGAGATAAAGAGCTGCTTAGATGCCTCGGAGAAGCTAAGCGTTTTGGCAACGTAGTAGAATACCTTGTATAATTCATAGTTAATATCCATTATAAGTCCTCCTAATAAACTATTTTTTATTATAAGTCAAAAGGAAGTGAATTACAACTGCTATTGTGATATACTTACTGGTAAGATCATTTAGAAATGTTTGATTAAGACTGCTTGCATGGGAGATATAGGAGGGTATGAGGAAATTACGGATGGCCGGAACGGTTACGGCGATGTTTTTATTGGTGATGATAATTTTGATCACCAGCTTTCAGATTGCTATTTATGGAGACAGCGAATATCGATTTTATGAAAAAGAGTATCGAAAGTACCGGGTGACAGAAGACCTTCATATGTCAATGGAAAATGTGATGAAAGTTACGGATTATATGATGGATTATCTGATTGGACGGGAAGAGGTGTTGTCTGTTAAGACCGAAGTGGCTGGACGAAGGCAGGATTTTTTTAATGAACAGGACAGACTTCACATGGCAGATGTAAGAAAGCTCTTTCTCGGAGGATTGAAGATAAGGAATTTCCTTGTGGTGTTTGTGGCAGTTCTTTTCCTTCTTTCGCTGTCCTGGAAGAATCGGAAAGAGGGACAGAAGGAGAGGGACATCGGGAATCAATGTTTCCGGGCGTATTCCATTTCATTGGGGGTATTCCTTTTGGCGATTACCTTGCTGGCAGTGGCAGTTTCGGTTGATTTTACAGCCTGCTTTACTTTGTTTCATGAGCTCTTTTTTTCAAATGATCTTTGGCTGTTTGATCCGGCTTCCGATTATATGATTCGGATGCTGCCGGAAGGGTTTTTCGCAGATATGGTATTTCGGATTGGCGGTATATTTTTGGGAATACTGCTGGGAGTCTGGGTCCTGTTTTATTTGTGGAAAAGATATGAGAATTATAAGAAGAGGTTATAAAAATATTAATTTATATTAATTACATTAATAACAAAAAGTGTGTTACAATGAAACTAACAGTGTAATGGAATTACCAAGTTACCAAATGGAGGAAAATGTATGAGTAATGTAAGACGAGTGTATGTAGAAAAGAAATCTGATTTTGCAGTACAGGCAAAAGATCTCCGGCATGAGATTCAAAGCTATCTCGGTATTAAAGATTTGGAAGATGTAAGAGTTCTGATCCGTTATGATGTGGAAAATATTTCTGACGAAGTATTTGAAAAAGCATGTAATGGTATTTTCGCCGAGCCTCCGGTGGATACCCTTTATAGAGAAGATTTTGAAACAGAAGCAAACAGCAGAGTATTTTCTGTAGAGTTTCTCCCTGGTCAGTTTGATCAGAGAGCAGATTCTGCAGTTCAGTGTATTCAGTTTATCAAAGAGGATGAGCAGCCGGTAATTAAGACGGCAACGACTTATGTGATTGTAGGAAAGAACGCTCCGATTTCGGATGAGGAATTTGAGGCAGTGAAAAATCACTGCATCAATCCGGTGGATTCCAGAGAAACAGGTATGGAGAAACCAGAGACATTGGTGACGGTTTTTGATGAACCGGATGATGTGATTGTTTTTGATGGATTTAAGGATATGGCAGAAGATCAGTTGAGAGAATTATATGATTCTCTGGGACTTGCTATGACTTTTAAAGATTTCCAGCACATTCAGAACTATTTTAAAGGAGAGGAACAAAGAGATCCTTCCATGACAGAGATTCGAGTGCTTGATACTTACTGGTCTGATCACTGCCGTCATACGACGTTTTCTACAGAGCTTACGGATGTAAGTTTTGGAGAAGGAGATTATAGAGAGCCAATCGAAGAGACTTATCGTCAGTATCTTGCAGATCACAGCGAGATCTTTAAAGGCAGAGAAGACAAGTTTGTTTGCTTAATGGATCTTGCACTTATGGCAATGCGGAAACTGAAACGGGAAGGAAAGTTAGAAGATCAGGAAGAATCTGATGAGATTAATGCATGCAGTATCGTGGTTCCGGTTAAGGTTGACGGCGTGGAAGAAGAATGGTTGGTAAACTTTAAGAATGAAACCCATAACCATCCGACAGAGATTGAACCTTTTGGCGGGGCAGCTACCTGTCTGGGAGGAGCGATCCGCGATCCGCTTTCTGGACGTACATATGTATATCAGGCAATGCGCGTGACAGGAGCAGCAGATCCAACCGTGTCTGTGAAAGATACGATGAAAGGAAAACTTCCTCAGAAGAAACTGGTTCGCGAGGCGGCTCATGGGTACAGTTCCTACGGAAATCAGATTGGTCTGGCTACCGGTGCGGTGAAAGAGATTTACCATCCAAATTATGTGGCAAAACGTATGGAGATTGGAGCGGTATTGGGCGCAGCACCAAGGCGTGCGGTTATTCGTGAGACTTCTGATCCGGGTGATATCATCATCTTACTTGGCGGACGTACAGGACGTGACGGCTGCGGTGGCGCTACTGGTTCTTCTAAAGTACATACAGAGGAATCCATTGAGACCTGCGGTGCTGAGGTACAGAAAGGAAATCCACCGACAGAGCGTAAGATTCAGCGTCTTTTTAGACGAGAAGAAGTAAGTAAATTAATTAAGAAATGTAATGACTTTGGAGCCGGCGGTGTTTCTGTTGCGATCGGAGAACTGGCGGATGGACTGAAGGTTGATCTGGATAAAGTGCCGAAGAAATATGCGGGACTGGACGGTACTGAGATTGCAATCTCAGAGTCTCAGGAGCGTATGGCGGTCGTAGTGGATCCAAAAGATGTGGCAGAGTTCATGGGCTATGCGAAGGAAGAAAACTTAGAGGCTATTGAGGTTGCGGTAGTAACCGAGTCTCCAAGACTGGTACTTTCCTGGAGAGGCAAAGAGATTGTAAATCTTTCCCGTGCATTCCTGGATACCAACGGAGCTCATCAGGAGACAACCGTAGAGGTGGATATTCCAAACAGACAGGATACCGTTCTTACAAGAGCAGAGGTAAAAGATGTAAAAGAACAGTGGCTTTCTGTATTGAAAGATTTGAATGTATGTTCTCAGAAAGGTCTGGTAGAAATGTTTGACGGTTCTATCGGAGCTGCATCCGTATTCATGCCTCATGGCGGAAAATATCAGATGACAGAGACACAGGCAATGGTAGCGAAACTTCCGGTACTTACAGGAGATTGCGATGCCGTATCCATGATGAGTTATGGATTTGATCCATATCTTTCTACTTGGAGTCCATATCACGGAGCGATTTATGCAGTGACAGAGTCTGTGGCAAAGATCGTGGCAGCAGGTGGAGATTATAGTAAGATCCGTTTCACTTTCCAGGAGTACTTCCGTCGTATGACTGAAGATCCACACAGATGGAGCCAGCCGTTTGCGGCGCTTCTTGGAGCTTACAATGCACAGCTTGGTTTCGGCTTGCCGTCTATCGGAGGAAAAGACAGTATGTCCGGTACGTTTGAAGATATCGACGTTCCGCCGACACTGGTATCTTTTGCAGTAGATATTGCAACGGAGAAAGATATTATTACACCGGAATTAAAAGAAGCTGGTAATAAGTTAGTATGGCTTCGTATTCCGACGGATGAGTATGACGTGCCAAAATACGAAGAAGTGATGGCTCAGTATGGTAAATTTACAGAAGACATCAGAGCTGGAAGAATCGTATCTGCATATGCGCTTGACAGACACGGCGTTATTTCCGCAGTAAGCAAGATGGCGTTTGGTAATCGCATGGGTGTGAAATTAGAGCATAATGTGGACGCAAGAGATTTATTTGCTCCTGCATTTGGTGATATCATTGCAGAAGTTCCGGCAGAAAAACTTGGCGAACTTGCCATTACATATACTGTGATTGGTGAAGTAACAGATGATGCTGTATTCTCTTATGGAGATGTAGAGATTCCGTTATCTGAGGCAGAGGAAGCTTGGAAGGGAACTTTAGAGAAAGTATTTCCGACCAATTCCGGAGCAGAGGGACAGGAAGAGGTAATCGAGAAAGGACTTTACAATGCTTCCGACATTCATATCTGCTCTCATAAAATTGCACAGCCGACTGTATTTATTCCGGTATTCCCGGGAACAAACTGCGAGTTTGACAGCAAGAAAGCGTTTGAGCGTGCTGGCGCGAAGACGATTGTGAAGGTGTTCAAGAACATGAGCGCTTCTGATATTGTAGATTCTGTAGAAGTGTTTGAGAAAGCGATCAGCCAGTCACAGATCATCATGTTCCCAGGTGGATTCTCTGCTGGCGACGAGCCTGATGGTTCTGCAAAATTCTTTGCAACGGCATTCCAGAATGCGAAGATGAAAGAGGCGGTAGAGAAGCTCTTGAACGAGCGTGACGGATTGGTACTTGGTGTATGTAACGGATTCCAGGCACTGATTAAATTAGGGCTGGTTCCAAATGGAGAGATTACCGGACAGACCGCAGATTCTCCAACACTGACCTACAATACCATCGGACGCCACATTTCCAAGATGGTATATACCAAAGTGGTGACCAATAAGTCTCCATGGCTTCAGGGTGCAGAGCTTGGCGGTGTATACACGAACCCGGCATCTCACGGGGAAGGACGTTTCGTGGCAAGCAAAGAATGGATAGACAAACTTTTTGCTAATGGACAGGTAGCAACGCAGTACTGTGATCCAGAAGGAAATATTACTATGAACGAAGAATGGAATGTCAACGGTTCCTACTGTGCAATCGAGGGTATCACAAGCCCGGATGGACGTGTGCTTGGTAAGATGGCGCACTCCGAGAGACGTGCAAGAAGCGTAGCGAAAAATATCTATGGTGAGCAGGATTTGAAGATCTTTGAATCAGGCGTGAAATATTTTAAATAATTAATTTGGGACGGAGTAAAATGAAACTTTACTCCGTCCCAAATTACGTTTCCCCCTGTCGCAAACTGTATTTTCTGTGTAGCTACTGCTGGTCAAAGGGGAAGCGGAAGTAGATTTGCCCTATAGGTTTCATAATTATTTGGGGCTTTTGCTATGTTTAAAACAACAAGAAATGCAACATTAATTATGGTTTGTTGCATATATAGTGGAATACATCAATAAAAACTGCATAAAAATCATCTAACTTGCAGGAAAAATAAAAACAAATTGCAAAAACTAAAAATTTTTTATAAAAAAATCTTGTGTTATAGATAAAAATACTTTACAATACTAAACAGTGAAAGTTAAAAGCAGCATTAGGAGGTAGAAGTTATGTCATATGTTGATGAAGTCTTGGAGAAAGTAGTTGCAAAGAATCCGGCAGAGCCAGAATTTCACCAGGCAGTCAAAGAAGTTCTGGAATCCCTGAGAGTGGTAGTAGAGGCAAATGAAGAGAAGTTCAGAAAAGATGCTCTTCTTGAGAGACTGGTAGAACCAGAAAGACAGTTTAAATTCCGTGTACCATGGGTAGATGACAATGGACAGGTACAGGTGAACACTGGTTACCGTGTACAGTTTAACAGTGCGATTGGACCATATAAGGGTGGTTTGCGTCTGCATCCATCTGTAAATCTTGGAATTATCAAATTCCTGGGATTTGAGCAGATCTTTAAAAATTCGCTGACTGGACTTCCGATCGGCGGCGGTAAAGGTGGAGCTGACTTTGATCCAAAGGGCAAATCAGACAGAGAAGTGATGGCATTCTGCCAGAGCTTTATGACAGAACTTTGCAAATATATCGGTGCAGATACTGACGTTCCGGCTGGTGATATTGGAACAGGTGCGCGAGAGATTGGCTATATGTTTGGGCAGTATAAGAGAATCCGCGGCGTATACGAAGGTGTGCTGACCGGAAAAGGTTTAAGCTATGGAGGATCTTTGGCAAGAAAAGAGGCAACCGGATACGGACTTCTCTATCTGACACAGGAAATGCTGAAATTAAATGGACAGGATCTGGCAGGAAAGACGGTTGCGATCTCTGGATCCGGAAATGTTGCTATCTATGCGGCTGAGAAGGCACAGCAGCTTGGGGCCAAGGTTGTAACAGTCAGTGATTCTACTGGATGGGTTTATGATGAAGAAGGAATTGATCTTGCTGCATTAAAAGAGATCAAGGAAGTAAACCGCGCAAGACTGACAGAGTACAAGAAGTATCGTCCAAATGCCGAGTACCATGAGGGACGCGGCGTATGGTCTGTCAAAGTAGACATTGCTCTGCCATGTGCAACCCAGAATGAACTGCATCTGGAAGATGCTAAGATGCTGGTGGAAAATGGATGTATGGCAGTTGCAGAAGGTGCCAATATGCCGACTACCTTAGAGGCAACAGAATATCTGCAGGAGAACGGCGTATTGTTTGCTCCTGGAAAGGCAGCTAATGCAGGCGGTGTGGCAACATCTGCATTGGAAATGTCTCAGAACAGCGAGAGATTAAGCTGGTCCTTTGAGGAAGTAGACGCAAAATTGCAGGGAATCATGGTGAATATCTGCCACAACATGGCGGACGCTGCAAAACGTTACGGAGCAGAGGGCAATTATGTAGTTGGAGCTAATATTGCGGGATTTGAGAAAGTTGTAGATGCAATGACTGCTCAGGGAATTGTGTAAAGAACCGTAGTAAGGACAGTCTAAAAACATATGTGAAACAGAATCGAAAGCCGGTGCAGTGTGCGCCGGCTTTTTAAAAAAGCAAAAAATATTCAATAAAGATCAAAAATATTCCAACAAAGATCGAAAATAATTCCGTATCCTTCTTTTGGGGAAAATGATATTGTATATATGGAAAAGTTTGAGCCGGATTTGACCGGTGAGAAAAGGAGGAGACACATGAAGAGAACAAAACGAATCGCCGCCTGGATCTTAAGTGCGGTGATGGCGGTATCTCTCTTGCCGGCGCTACCTGCCAGAGCCGAAGAGAATCCGCCGCAGGATGCGAAGATGGAACTTGTGGCATCATACGATATGAGCCATAAGGACGGCGTGTTAAAAGATCAGTCCGGAAACGGAAATGATGCGCCTTATTCCGGCTTCGCAGAGGAAAATTTCGTGGTGGAAGACGGAGAAAACGTTCTGAATTTCGAGGGAAAGAAAGAACAGTATGTTACGCTTCCAGCGGGATTGATCGAAAAAGAAGCATTTGCTATTGAAGCTGTATTTCAGGCAAAAGCAGAGGGGAATTCCTGGCTGTTCTGTCTTGGAACTAAGGTAAATAAATGGCCAAATGTTAAGAACTATGCATTCTTTTGTCCGGCACAGGGCAATAATAACAATGGAAAACAGGGCAATGTCCGTACAGGAATTAAAGATGGAAGTTCTGAACTTCTGTTAGATGAGTCTATGAAACTGGATTTAAATCAGTATCATACGGTTCGTTATGAATTCCAGCAGGGACTCTTAAAGGTTTCTGTAGATGGAAATCTGGTAGGAGAACGAGAAACAGGATATTCGATTCAGGAGATCTTAAAGAACGGTACAGAAGGAGACGCGATGGGATACATTGGAAAATCTCTCTATTCTCCAGATCCGACATTTAAGGGCAACTTAAAATCATTTAAGATTCTTGCAGAAACAAAGGATCATTCTGATGCAGGAAAATTAGCAGAAGCGAAAGAAGCGTTGAATCTTCCATATAATGAGACGACTCAGCCAGTATATGGAAATATTACGCTTCCGTCCACAGGACTCAATGAGACCACGATTACCTGGGAAGAAACAGACGGAAAAGGAATTGTTGACGTAGAAGAGCATGCCAATGAAGGGTATGATCCAACTCCGGCAGGAACAGTGACAAGACCGGCTGAAGATACTGTGGTAACGATGAAAGCGACCATTTCCCTCGGAGAGCTGTCTGATACGAAAGAATTTAAATTCCTGGTAAAAGCAGCCGTTCCAAAGCTGACAGAAGAAGATTACACGGATTATTTCTTCGGTTATTTTGCAGGCGAAGGATATAGTGATGGAGAGCAGATCTATTTTGCAGCCAGTGAGGATGGTATTGGATGGAATGATTTGAATGGAAACAAACCGGTACTGACGTCTGATAAGGGAGAAAAGGGAGTTCGTGACCCATTTCTTATTCGGTCTCCGGAAGGGGATAAGTTCTACATGATCGCGACGGATTTAAAGATCTATGGCAATAATGACTGGGGAGCAGCTCAGAGAGCCGGAAGCCAGTCCCTGATGGTGTGGGAGTCCAACGATCTGGTGAACTGGTCCGATATGCGTATGGTAGAGGTTAGCGCTTCCATTGATGCGGGATGTACCTGGGCGCCGGAGGCAACCTATGATCCGATTACGGGAGAATACATCGTCTACTGGGCATCTAAGACATCTGCGGACAACTATGGAAAGCAGATCGTTTATTATGCAAAGACGAGAGATTTCTATAGCTTTACAGAGCCAAAGAAATTTATCGAAAAGAATGAATCCAGCATCGACACGACCGTTATTTACAATGACAAAGAGGATATGTACTACCGTTATACCAAGAATGAAGGTGGAAACACCAATGAACTGGGTGCGAAGACAAAGTCCATCTTTATTGAAAAGTCCAGAACTCTTTTGGGCGAATGGACACCGGTAGGATCAGAGTCCCTGAATGCAAATCAATGGGTGGAAGGTCCGACAATCTTCAAGTTTAATGCAGATGATTCAGAAAATGATCAGTGGTGTCTGCTGGTAGATAACTTTGGCGGAATCGGTTATTATCCTCTTTTGACCAATGATCTTGCAAGCGGTGAGTTCACCCGTCCGGATGACGCGACTCATTTAATGCCATCTCGTGCAAGACACGGTACTCCGATTCGGATTACAAGAGAAGAGTATGATGCTGTTATGGCAAAATGGGGAGATGTGGCACCGGAAAATGCAGAAGAAGAGCAGCTGAAACCGGTACTGGAATATGATTTTGAAACGGTAGATCAGACAATTGTTACAGATGTCAGCGGCAATGGCAATGACGCAGTTTTAAATGGAAATGCAGCCATTAAGGAAGGACAAGACGGAAGCGGCAACGCACTGTATCTGGATGGAAGTAATGGAACATTCGCAGAACTTCCTGTAGGTTTCTTTGATGGACGCGACACCTTCTCTATTTCCATGGATGTGAAGCCGGAAAAAGTGGACGGTGATTTCTTTACCTTTACATTTGGACAAGACAGTAACAAATATTATTTCTTAAAGACATCAAAGGATTCCCTGAAATCCGTAATGACAACTCGTTCTTATGGAAGAGAGTTTGGATTTACTCAGAAAGTGGAAGAGCCGGTGAAGGATCAGTGGCTGCATCTGACAGTAGTTATGGACGATGGAACCATGAAGCTGTATCTGGGTGAAAACCTGATTGCAGAGCAGAATGATATTCCGATCTCTGTAAAGGATCTTGGCGTGGGATTAAAATCTTATCTTGGAAAGTCCTTCTATGGAAATGATGCTTACTTCCAGGGATATTTTGACAATGTTAAGGTTTATAACCGTGTGCTTAGAGATGTTGAGATTGCGGGCGGCGTACTTGGAGATAAGACCGAGTTAAATCAGCTTCTGGAAGAGTATAAGAATGTAGATGGAACGTTATATACCAAGGATACATACGAGGCATTCCAGAAGGCATATGAGGCAGCACAGAAGGTCAGTGAGGATCCGGATGCGTTGGAAGATGCGGTGGCAGAAGCTGTCCGTGCACTGAAAGAGGCCTATGGCAATTTGGAAAAAGTGAAAGATCCGGATGAAGGTGAAGGTCAAGGTGGCCAGGGAGGTCAGGGCGACCAGAACGAAGGCCAGGGCGGCCAGACAGGACCTAATGGATCTGGAAATGGACAGGGCTCTGGTTCTGCTTCTAGCGGTTCAGATAAGGGAGCCGGAAACAAGGCAGGCAGTGTAAAGACTGGAGATACTGCTCCGGTTGCCGGATGGGCAGCAGCTTTTCTTTTGGCAGGAGCGGCAGTAGTCGTTATGCGTAAGAGAAAGAAAATCTAACACATATTGATGAACAGCCAAGAAGTACCGTAAGGGAAAGCTAAGATGAAAGACGAAAAGGAGTCAAGAATCCGCAAGGGTTCTTGGCTCCTTTTCTGGCATTTGCAGAAGGGAAAAAAGTGGGCTCTTTTAGGCTGGAAACGGTAAGAAAATCCTTGGAAAATAAAAAAATAAAAAAAGTGAAAAAAAGTGTTGACATTTCGCATGAGATAATAGTATAATAACGAAGTCGGTTCGAGAGAGGAACACGACAGAACGGAAAATGGGATCATAGCTCAGCTGGGAGAGCATCTGCCTTACAAGCAGAGGGTCATAGGTTCGAGCCCTATTGGTCCCATACCATCAAAATATTATATGGCGGAATAGCTCAGTTGGCTAGAGCACACGGTTCATACCCGTGGTGTCGCTGGTTCAAATCCAGTTTCCGCTACTAGAGAAAAGCCCATGATACATGGGCTTTTTTTGCAAAGTTAAGAAGAAAAGGAGGAAGGGACATGCGAATAGGAATGGGCTATGATGTGCATAAGTTGGTAGAAGGAAGAGAGCTGATCCTGGGAGGAGTGAAAATTCCTTATGAAAAAGGGCTTTTGGGGCATTCAGATGCGGACGTGCTTCTGCATGCGATTATGGATGCGCTTTTGGGGGCAGCGGCGCTTGGAGATATCGGAAAACATTTTCCGGATACCGATCCGGCGTACAAAGGGGCTTCTAGTATCCGTCTGTTGGAACACGTTGGAGAGCTGATTGAGAAGGAGCTTTATGTAATTGGAAATATTGATGCGACAATTATTGCACAGCGTCCAAAGATGGCTCCGCATATAGAAACAATGCGAAAAAATGTAGCAGAAGCTCTTCATATTGATGTCAGCCAGATTAATATTAAGGCAACGACGGAAGAGGGACTTGGTTTTACAGGAAGTGGAGAAGGAATTTCAGCTCAGGCGATTGCTGCCCTGGATACCATTTCCAATTACAGTTATACAGTAGAAGATACGGACAGAGCCTGCGACTCCTGCCCGGGATGCAAACAGACTGACAGATAAAGAGAGTAGGAGCAAAGGATGGAGATCAGGAAACTTGAAGAATTGGAACGCGCAGATACCAGGCCGCTTTATGAGACCGTGTTCTCAGAGGATAGCCGGGCATTTGTGGATTACTACTACACAGAGAAAACAAAGGATAATCAGATTTATACTGTGATAGAAGATGGTGAAATTCGGGCGATGCTTCACCTGAATCCGTATTCACTAATGGTAAACCGGGGGAAAAAGAATGCCAATTATATTGTGGCGGTTGCCACGCAAAAGGAATATCGAGGGCGTGGATATATGGGTGCGCTGTTAAAGCGAGCCTTAAACGATATGTATCAGGAAGGAGAGGCATTTACCTTTTTGATGCCAGCGGCAGAAGCAATTTATACGCCTTATGATTTTCGGACGGTATATGAGCAGAATCCGCTCTATTATCAGGATGGTGAAGTGTATCCTAAAAACGTGCAGGTTGCGGAGGTGACGGAAGCGGACTTATCAGAACTTTCCAGGGCGGCCAATCAGGATTTGGCTTCCAAATATCAGGTGTATGCATTTCGGGACGAGGCGTATTACAGAAGACTTTGGAAAGAATGCGAAAGTGATGGCGGCAGATTGATGGTTTATCGGACAGATGGACATATTACAGACTGCAGGATTGCTGCTTCAGAGCCACAGGGAGAGAAGCGCCCGAAGATTATGGTTCGGATTGTGGATGTGAGGCGGCTTTTGATGAGTCTTTCTGTTTGCTCCTTTGTCGGTATGTGTTTTCGGGTTACCGATCCAGTGATTGAAGAGAACAATCGCTGCATTTTGTTGACGGGGACAGAATATTCCGGTGTTATGCTGATGGAGGGAAGTGAACATCAAAAGGAGGGAACCATTACCATAGGAGCCCTTACAAGTCTGATTTTTGGTGCGGCTTCCGTAGAAGGGATTGAGAAAGAAGAAGGGGTTGAACTTTCTGTGAGGCTGAAAGAAGAATTAAAGAAATTGATACCTCTAAGCCGGATTTATTTAAATGAGATAGTCTAGAGGGCTTTTTGAGAAGAGAATGCAAAAGTCGATTATAAAATACCCCCGCCTGTGTGCTGGCAGAAGATGCCAACACACAGGCGGGGGTATTTTACGTGGTTTACATAGAAGCGTTGATTGCTGCGACAGCTCCGTCAGATACAGCAGTTGCAGCCTGGCGCACCTGCTTCATACGGATATCGCCGGCAGCGTAGACTCCGGGAATGGAGGTTTCCATCCTTTCATTTGTCGGAATATAACCGTCTTCTAAAGAGAGTTCCGTAAAAAGTTCGGTGTTTGGTGTGGATCCGGCATAGATAAATACCTGACAGCCAGGATCCTGGATGGTAGTGATGGATGAATCGATTTCGTTCTTAATTTCCAGTGTCTCAATCTGATCTGTCCCGTGAATTGCATGGAGACGGGAAGAGAGACATACTTCTATATTTTCTGCTTTTTTCAGCTTTTCTTTAAATTCTGCGATGCAGCCCAATTGTTCTTCAAAATGAAGAATGGTAAGCTTTTTGGCAAAGCCTGCAAGGTAGAGCGCTTCTTTTATGGCGCCGTCTGCTCCGCCTACGACATAAACATGTTTACCGGCGCAAAGGGGAGCGTCCTTTGTGGCATTTTGGCATACACCCTTTCCTGAAAGTTCCAGTTCACCGGGAATACCAAGTCTGCGTGGAGTAGTTCCGCAAGCAAGAATGATGCGGGGAGCTTCATAGGTATGAGTGTCGGTAGTGACGGTTTTTGTTGTCGGAGTCAGAGATACTTCCGTTACCGTTTCTTGCACGATGGAAACACCTGCGTTTTCTGCCTGTTTTTTTAATCGGGCAGCGAAGGTAGCTCCAGTTTCTTGTTCGATCAATCCGCTGTAATGGGTGACGGAAGATACCTTTTTGATCAGTCCGCCGACTTCGTGTTTTTCAATAACAAGTGTTTTCTTTCCCCTGCTGACTGCGTAAAGTCCGGCGCTGATTCCAGCTGGTCCGGCACCGATAATGATTATATCGTACATCATTTCAATTCCTCCTGTGGATGGATTTTCGTTATCTGTTCTTCCAGTTCAATATAACGCAGATTAACAATAATGTAAAATTATAATATTTTATTTTTTGATAAATATTTATTATAGATATAAGGAGACAACCGATAGATAAAAATTATAGGTTGGAAGAGTAATAAGTATTGGTCGGAAGGTAGGCTTAAGTTTATAATTAAGTTAAGAATTTGACAATCTTGAAAGGAGAAGAAAGATGGCAGAAAGAGTAGATGCAAAAACAATATTGATCGGGCTGATGGCTGATCCAATCAGACATTCCAGTTCCCCAACCATGCACAATGAGGCGTATGCAAAGCTGGGGCTTAATTATGTACAGATGGCATTTGAGGTGGACAACAGCAATTTGAAGGATGCAGTGAATGCGATTCGTACGCTTGGTATGAGAGGCTCTAATATATCTATGCCAAATAAAACAGAGATCTTGCAGTATTTGGATGAATTGTCTCCGGCAGCTAAGCTGTGTGGAGCAGTTAATACGGTTGTAAATGATAATGGACATCTGACAGGACACAACACAGATGGTCTTGGGTTTATGGCTGCTTTGAAAGATAATAATATCGACGTGATTGGAAAGAAAATGACGATTGTAGGTGCAGGCGGAGCGGCAACTGCAATTCAGATTCAGGCAGCTCTTGACGGGGTGAAAGAGATTTCCATCTTTAATATCAAAGATGCTTCTTGGGAGCGTGCAATTACGAATGCAGAAAAGATTAACAACAATACAGAATGTACCGCTCACGTATATGATCTTGCGGATCTTGCGAAATTAAAAGAAGAGATTGCAGACAGTTATCTGTTTGTTAACGCGACTGGCGTGGGAATGAAACCTTTGGAAGGTCAGACCTATATTCCGGATGCTTCCTACTTAAGACCGGATTTGATTGTAGTAGATGTGATCTATGCACCAAGAGAGACAGCACTTCTTAAGATGGCGAAAGAAGTAGGATGTAAGACAATGAATGGACTGGGCATGATGTTATTCCAGGGAGATGCAGCGGTGCAGCTGTACACAGGAAAAGCAATGCCAATTCCATATATGAAAGAGATTCTGGATATTAAGTACGACTAGGAGGATGATTATGATAAAGCCGGTAGTAGTAAGAGGAGTCGCGATTGGAGAAGGAATTCCCAAAATCTGTGTTCCGATTGTAGGAAATACAAGGGAAGAAATTCTAGCGGCGGCAGAGGAGTGTAAGGAGCTTCCGCTTGATGTAGTTGAATGGAGAGCCGACTGGTACGATCAGGTGCTTGAATTGGAAGAAACGCTGGAAACGGCAAGACAGCTTCGGACGGTTTTGGGAGAGATTCCGTTACTTTTTACATTTCGTACGAAGAAGGAAGGCGGAGAAAAGGCGATTTCGACCCAAGAATATGAAAAGTTGAATATTCAGGTGGCAGAAAGCGGTTATGTGGATTTGGTAGATGTAGAAGCGTTTACTGGAGATGAGGAAGTAACCCGCATGATAGAAGGAATTCATAAGGCTGGAGTGAAGGTTGTGGCATCCAACCATGATTTTGATCAGACGCCAAAGAAAGACGAGATTGTCAGACGTCTTATGAAAATGCAGGAGATGGGAGCAGACATTCCGAAGCTTGCCGCAATGCCGACATGCAGCCGGGATGTTCTGACACTTCTTGATGCAACCCTTACCATGCAGGAAATGCATGCAGACCGTCCGATTATTACCATGTCTATGGCGGGAACGGGGGTGATCAGCCGCCTTGCAGGGGAAACTTTTGGATCTGCACTTACCTTTGGAGCAGCGAAGAAGGCTTCGGCACCGGGACAGATCGGCGTAGAGGATCTGGCATGGATACTGAAGAAGCTGCATGCGTAAAATGTCTATGGAAGAGACAACGATAGGAACATTAGCCAGATTTACCGGAGTATCGTCGCATACAATTAAATATTATGAAAAAATAGGACTTTTCCGTGCAAACAGGAAGGAACAGTCGAATTACAGGTCTTATGGCTTGAGAGCCTGTACCGATATTTATGAGTGTGTGAAGTATAAGAATTTGGGATTTTCGCTGAAAGAGATCGGTCTTCTTCACGGCGAGGCAGACGATGATCGGTTAAAGCAAATGCTTGCCAAACGATTGGAAGAAGTAGAAGAAGAGATCCGAAAGGCATGTGTACTTAGAGATTGTATCCGGGAATACTCTAAAGAACTGGAAATGTTGGATGAACATCTTGACGAATGGTATCTAGAGAGGTGTCCGGATTTTTATTTTCGCAGGCAGTCGGAAAATCTGGAATACCTGGATGATGGGTACATGGAGTCGGATGGTATCAACTTGATTGATTACGCGCCGCGCAGCAAGAATGTGGTGAAAATTGCACCGGAGTATCTAAACGGGAAGGCCGTTCGTTTTTCCTGGGGACAGGGAATCTGTATCCGGGAAGGAGAAACTTGGATGCAGGATCGGAAAGGATTTGAACATATTTTTGCAAGGAGAGCGTTTGTGACCTATATGCGGGTAACCGGACCCTATGTCTCACAAGGCGAGATGATAGAAAAGATTCGCAGAATTTATGGAGAATATAGAGATACATTCGAGACATCAGCCTATGCGATTCGGATTAAAATTACGTATGATGAAGAGGGAAAGGATTGGAATTATTTTAAAATTGTGATCCCGGATCCTGAATAGAAGATTAGGGCAACCTGAGAGTGACTCACGGGTTGCCCTGATTTTTTGTGTTTGGGGAAGAAAACTGGAAAAACAGCTGAAAATAAATAAGACAATCAATAGATAACACAAAAAGAAAATAAACAAAAGTAGCAATATCCATGCAGAAATAGAATGGAAACTCGGTTGACCTGGGAGTAAGTGCTGGTTATAAAATTAACAATATGAAGAAAGCAATTGAAAAAGGAGGGAATCGTATTGGAAGATATGAACCTGAAAGAATTTGAAAAAGCAATGGATGGGATGGAACAGGTACATACACTTACTGCAGAGGGAGACGAAGAATACAGCCTATATAAGCATGATGTATGTTATGTAGAAAGAGACGGGATAAAGCGCACGCTTCAAATGATTGTTCCCGAAATGAAAAAAGAAGGGAAGAAGTATCCGGCGCTTCTCTATGTGCAGGGGTCGGCGTGGATGAAACAAGATGAATATAAGAGACTTGGTGTGATGGCGCGTTTTGCACAGAGAGGATTTGTGACGGCAATTCTTCAATACAGAGAGAGTGAAATTGCATCTTTTCCGGCACAGATCGAAGACACGAAAACGGGAGTACGTTTTCTTAGAAAATATGCGCAGGAATATCACATTGATCCGGATCAGATCTTTTTGATGGGGGATTCCAGCGGTGGAAATACCGCTTTTATCGCTGCATTCACGGCGGATGAAAATCAGATGGATACGGATGTATACGGAGAATATTCTTGTAAAGTAAAGGCCGTGATAGATTTCTATGGAGTATCGGATGTCTGTGTGAAGGAAGATTTCCCGACAACTTTGAATCAGGGGGAGCCGGACAGTCCGGAAGGGAAACTGATCGGAGGAAGAAACGTCTATGAATATCCGCAGTTATCAAGACCAATTGCATGTGCCAATTATGTGCGAAGAGAGATTCCTTCGCCGCCGGTTCTGATGATGCATGGTATGGATGATCAGATGGTCAGCTATTATCAGAGTGTCCGGTTATTTCAAAAACTTCTGGAAGAAGGAAAAGAAGTAGAGTTCTACCGGATGAAAAATGCCGGTCACGGCGATGTTGCGTTTTGGACAGAGAAGAATATGGATCTGGTAGAAACGTTTATCAGAAAATACTTATAAAGAAAGGAAAAAGAAAAGATGAATGTTACGATTATGGCGATTCTCTTGATTTTGATTGTTGTATTAACGGTCGTAACCAAGAAGGTTCCATTTAATTTTGTGTTATTAATTATTCCAATGGTATGTGCTATGCTGCTTGGATTTTCGGTGACAGAGGTCAGCGATTTTGTGTTGGAGCAGTTTGCAGCTTTGATGAAATCGACGGGATTTATGTTGTTGTTTGCATTTTTGTATTTTACGATGCTTACAGAGACAGGAATGTTCGATACGATTGTTTCAGCATTGATTCAAAAGCTTGGGAACAAAATGAATGTTATTATGATTATGATATTGACGACAGTAATCGGTGCGTTCAGTATTCTGACTGGAAACTTTACACCGGCATATCTGATCACATTCCCGATTTTGGTGCCGTTATACAAAAAGTTTGATTTTGACAGGGAAGCGGCATTTATTATTGCCCAGACGGCGATGTCGGCAATGTGTTTTATTCCGTGGGGAATTGGAATGGCGTATACCGCGATGGCTTCAGGAATTGATACCGGAGAACTGGCGGCAGCGTCCATGCCTTGGGGGCTTTGCTTTATTCCGGCGATTATCCTGCAGTGGGTGTATTTTGCCAGACAACATAAAAAGAGAGTAGGAACATTCCAGGCGGTAGCGGCTCTGGAGGAAAAGAAAGAGCAGGAAGAAGAAAAACCGAATGTTCGCCCGAAACTTTTCTGGGTAAACCTGATTCTGTTTATTGTGTTTATGGTTGCGCTTGGAGTATTTGGAATTGCACCGTATCTCGTATTTATCGTGGCAACGGTTGTGACTGCGATGATTAACTATCCGAAGAACTATGGGGAGATCTTTAATAAGGTGGGACCGATGTATCTGAATATTTTGGTCATGCTGCTTGCGATTTCCATGTATCAGGCAGTGTTTAACAGTACCGGTATGGTGGGAGCGCTGTCAGAGGGGCTGGTTGCAATTTGTCCGGAATTTTTGCTCCGGTACATTCATATTGTGTTGCTGCTTCTTTGTGTTGTGATCATCTACTTTGTACCATTTCAGATTTTCAATGCCATGTATCCGGTGTTTGTTTCCATCGGTGCGGGATTTGGAATTCCTCCGGTGGCGATGATTGCGCCATTTGTATGTAACCTTTCGCTGGCGACAAGCTCTACACCGACGAACTCGTCCACCTATCTTGGTTGTGCATTAACGGAAACAGAGGTGCCGCATTTCTGTAAAAAAGCGGTTCCAATTCAGACAGTGACCAACGTAGTGGTTATTTTGACGGCTGTGATTTTTGGCGTACTGAAATTATAATAATGAATAAAATTCAATCTGTACAATCCAGGCGGATATGGAAAGAAATTTCCATATCCGCTTGTTTTTTCATAAATCTTTAGAAAATCTTTGGAAATTGAAGAAAAGGATCTTAAGAATTTGTGGGTATCCTAATACCATCAGAAGAAAGGAGGCGGTTTGAAATGGGAGTACAGGAACTGACACAGTATTTTGCACAGTACGGAGCGTTTTTCGTGTTTTTTATTGTGCTGCTGGAATACTTAAATCTTCCGGGCTTTCCGGCGGGTGTGATCATGCCGCTTGCTGGAATCTGGGCGGCAAAAGGAGAGGTAAGCTTCCTGGTGGTGCTTCTTTTGTCGGTGGCAGCAGGGCTTCTTGGCAGTTGGATTCTATACTTTTTAGGAAGACTTGGAGGAGATCGTTTCTTTCGGTTTTATGTAAGAAAGTTTCCGAAGCAGAAAGATGTGTTAGAAAAACATATTGGAATTTTGCGAAAGAAAGGAGCGCCGGGAGTATTCGTAAGTAAATTGCTGCCTATGGTGCGAACGCTGGTTTCCATTCCGGCAGGAATGATTTCCATGGATTTTCTTTCCTATACGATCAGTTCTCTTCTTGGAGTTCTGGTTTGGAATCTAGTCTTTGTAGGAGCCGGATATTATCTGGGAGATGCCGTGTGGAACCTGCTGACGTGACAGCAAGAGGGAGGGACATAAAAATGAGAATTGCAATGATGACGAATAATTATAAACCTTTTGTAGGAGGAGTTCCGATTTCCGTAGAGCACCTTGCAAAAGGGCTTCGGAAAAAAGGACATGAGGTTTGTATCTTTGCACCGCAGTATGAGGGAAGTACAGAAGATAAAGAGGAAGAAGATATTGTACGATATCGTTCCTGTGAGAAAAGACTGAAAAACAAAATGGTGATTCCCAATATCATGGATCCGGTCATTAGTCGGGAGTTTGAGAAAAGATCCTTTGATCTGATTCATGTGCATCAGCCTATGCTGATTGGAAATGTGGCGATGCACCTTTCTAGGAAGCATCAGATTCCGCTGGTGTATACATATCATACCAGGTATGAGGAATACCTGCATTATATTGGAATGTTTTCGGATGAAAAGTGTCAGAAGATGATGCGAAGGTATCTGAGGGAGAAGGGGAAAAAGCTGCTCCCCAAATATCTAAATGCCTATGCGAACCATTGTGATTTGGTGATTGCGCCGTCCTCAGATCTTCGGAATTATCTGTATCAGCAAAAGATAAAAACGCCGGTATGTGTACTTCCAACAGGGCTTTCGGATTTCGCTTATGAGAAGTGTAAAGAGAGTTCCGACAGGATCAGAAGGGAGTATTTGGGAGAAGGAAAGTACTTGCTTTGTACGGTGTCCCGGATGGATAAAGAAAAGAATCTTTACTTTCTGTTGGATTGTATCGGCAAGATACGGGAACAAGCAGGCGACCTGGTCAAGGTTTTGTTTATCGGAGAAGGAGCAGAAAAAGAAGCCCTTTGGCAGTATGCGAAGGAGAAGGGGCTTTCTGATACAATAATATTTACCGGCGGCGTTCCCAACCGGAAAGTGAGAGATTATTTGGGAGCGTGCGATGCGTTTCTATTTTCGTCCAAGTCTGAAACTCAGGGCATCGTACTGGCAGAGGCAATGGCGGCAGGTCTTCCGGTGACTGCTGTAAGCGCCTGTGGTGTCAATGACATCGTGGAAGATGGAAAGAATGGATACCTGGCTAAAGAGGATCCGCAAGCGTATGCGAAGAAGGTCTTAACGATGCTGGAGCGGGAGGAAGACTATAAGAGGCTGAAAAGGGGTGCAAAAATGACGGCGCAGAATTATCGGATGGAAGATATCGCAGCCTTGGCAGAGCAGTATTATCAGCAGGCGCTTTGGCAGTATGACGGGCAGAATTTTAAGGAGAGGAAGACGGCATATGGATATGAGGCAGTGGAAAAGAAACATGTTAAATCATCTGTTTTACGGCTATTTAAAATGTCTTAAAAAGACGGTGCGGATGGAATGGATTCATCCGGAAGTGTTTGAAGGCAATCATGTGGTGGGATTCTGGCATGAGGACAGCTTCGCTATGAACCTGATTCTTTCTGAAATTTCTGCAAGAGATAAGAAGGTTGACGTACTGGTAACGGCAGATGAAAGAGGGGAGTATATTCAACATTTGATTGAGGCTTGCGGTGGGAGAGCAGTGCGGATCGGATATGGTTTCTGCAATGCGGGAGTCTTAAAAGAACTGCTGGGAGCATTGAAAGAAGAAAATCGAAGTGTAGCCATTGCCATGGATGGCCCTCTTGGACCGCGACATATTCCCAAAAAACTGACGTATGTACTGTCAGAGAACAGTCAGAAAAGTCTGGTGGGTGTTACCTTGTCCTATTCGGGAAAGGTTTCCCTCCTTGGAAGGTGGGATCATTATCATATTCCGCTTCCGTTGTCTAAACTTACGGTACGGTTTGATTCCTATGGAGTGGTATCTGCCCGTAAGCCGGCTGGAATTCGAATCTGTCAGAATGAGGAGGAATGTAGTATAATGACAGGGATGCCTGTTGAGAACTATAAGGCAGCAGGGCAGACGTAAGAGAATACGGCAAAGGGAATGAGAAAGGATGAAACATACAATGGAAATAAATCATGTGCTGATTGTGGAGGACGATGCAGAAATTAGGAAGGGAGTTGAGATCTACCTAAAAAGCCAGGGATATAAAGTGTATCAGGCGGCAGACGGAGTGGAAGGGCTGGAAATCATTGAAAAAGAAGAGATCCATTTGGCTATTGTGGATGTAATGATGCCGCGGATGGATGGGATTGCCATGACCATTAAGCTTCGGGAGAAACATGATTTTCCGGTGATTTTTCTGTCGGCAAAATCGGAAGAAGTGGATAAGATTATGGGACTTAATATTGGAGCTGACGATTATGTGACGAAACCATTTACTCCAATGGAACTGTTAGCAAGGGTAAATTCCCAGCTTCGTCGATACCGGAAATTCTTAGAAAAGCTTAAAAACCATGAAAAGACGGCCAATATTCATACCATCGGCGGACTGGAGATCAACGAGGATGCGGTGGAGGTATCCGTAGACGGAGAGGTTATCAAGATGACGCCGATAGAGTATAAGATCCTGCTTTTGTTAGCGAAGCATCCGGGAAGAGTCTTTTCGGCAGAAGAGATCTACGAACGAGTGTGGAATGAACGGGCAGTAAATACGGATACGATTATGGTACATGTCAGAAATATTCGGGAGAAGATTGAGATCAACCCGAAAGAACCAAAATATTTGAAGGTGGTGTGGGGAGTTGGATACAAAATTGAAAAACAGGCATAAACTTGCCATTGTATTAATTTTATTGATGATTGCCATCCCGACGATGGCGGTACTTTCTGGATATCCTGCATATTCCAGAGAGTGTGAAAATCTTCAGAATGAGTTAGATGAAGCGGCTCTTTGTTCTTCTGACTTTCTGGAAGAATTCGTATGGGCAAGCTACATTCTCTATTCTACGGAATCGGATGCGGGAATGTCAAAGGTAGAGAAAGAGCAGGAGCTTGAGTATGACTTTCAGGAAGAATTGAATGAGTTTGACAATCTATATCCATATCTGGAGTATTCTGTGGAGGACGAAGAGGGAAAGACAGTAGCGGAAAGCGTGGTCAATTCCGGGAAGAAATCCATTGCTTCTTATGGACTTGCAATGACGATCCACTACGATCGGAATGGAATTCCGGAGGCGAAGATTCAGGCGGGTGAATATAAGTCGGGGCAGATCCGGGAGCTTCGTTCTGTACTGAATGAATTTTCCAGAAATATTCAGGACAGATATCAGTACTCTGCGGAAGAAAGCGCGGACGTCTATATGAGAACGCCGAAAAACCGTACCTTTACATTTGCAATGACGGAAAGCAACTTAAAGGCCTATATGGATAACTGGCATTATACCGGTTATATGGTGTCTGAAAGAACAAGTGGAGTGATTCTCATACTCTTATGTGTCGTAGCGGCAGCGGCTTTGTTGCTTCCGATATTTTCAACCTTGCACACAGGAACAGAGAAAATTTTCCGGTGTCCGATGGAAATCGTTGTAGCGGCAGCATTCTTTGGCTATATCATACTCTTTGATAATCTTTGGTATCTGTTTTCCAGAAATCAAGGAAGGGTGGAAGCGCTGGATGTACTTGTGTGGACGGGAGTATTCGCAGGAACTTACTGGGCAGCGGCAAATGTAAGACATCTCTTTACAATGGGACTGAAAGGATATCTGAAAGAAAATTCCCTGATTGTGCGCTTCTCTGGAAAGATCAAAAAAGGAGTACGGTGGATGATAGAAAAGTGTAAGGCGGGACTGGATAAGATTTATCGCTCCTTTGATTACATTGATCTGGATGACAAGAACAATAGGTTTATTTTAAAGCTTGTGCTGGTGAACTTTGTAATCCTTGTCTGCATTTGTTCTATCTGGGTTTTCGGTATCATTGCACTGGTTATTTATTCGGTGATCCTGTTTTTGATCCTGCGGAAATATTTCAATGATCTGAAAGCAAAGTACGCAATCTTATTAAAAGCGACAAACCAGATGGCAGAAGGGAATCTGGATGTGGAGATCACAGAAGATCTGGGAGTCTTCACCCCATTTAAGGCGGAGATGGAAAAGATTCGCCAGGGCTTCAAACTGGCGGTGGACAAAGAAGTGAAGAGCCAGCGTATGAAAACGGAGCTTATTACCAATGTGTCTCACGATTTAAAGACACCGCTTACAGCAATCATTACTTATGTTAATTTATTAAAAGAAGAAAAAGATGAAGAGAAACAAAAAGAATACATTGACGTGTTAGAGAGAAAGTCTTTGCGGTTAAAGGTGTTGATTGAAGATCTTTTTGAAATCAGTAAGGCAAACAGTCAGAATGTAACGTTAAACGTGGTGGATGTCGATATTGTAAATCTTTTTAAACAGGTAAAGCTGGAGATGGAAGATAAGTTTGCCGCAGCGGGACTTGAATTTCGGTGTGATTATCCGGAAGAAAAAATTGTGATACCATTAGATAGTCAGAAGACATTCCGTATTTTTGAAAACCTGTTGGTGAACATCACCAAGTATGCGATGCCGCATACGCGAGTGTACGTAAGGATTGCAAGGGAAGCTGGGAAAACAGTGATCCAGTTAAAGAACATGTCAGCACAAGAACTGAACTTCAATCCGGAAGAACTGACCGAACGGTTCGTAAGAGGAGACGTATCAAGGAATACCGAAGGATCGGGTCTGGGACTTGCGATTGTCAAAAGTTTTGTGGAATTGCAGAAAGGGGAAATGCAGATAGAGACAGAAGCAGACTTATTTAAAGTGGAGATAACGTTTTAATTTATTTGACAAATGAGTCTTTTTCGCATAATATATAATGTATACGAAAAAGACTTAGAACGGAAAGAGTAGCAGATAATGGATCCGACAGAGAGAAACTGTCACCGGCTGAAAGCAGTTTTCGGTGAAATGGCTGTGAAGTGCATCCGGGAGTTGATCTGGCGAGCGGGAGAGATCCCAGGTAGCCGGATACGGGAATTACACACGTTACGTGTATCAAGTGGAGGCTTATACGGATGATCAGATCTGGAGCCTTTAGAAGAGTGGAACCGCGGATTGAATTCGTCTCTTGAATTATTCAGGAGACGAATTTTTTATTTTTATGGAAAGGAAGCGCACGGCATGGGGATCATATCGTATGTAAGAGAAGAAATTCAAGTGATTCGGGAACGGGATCCGGCGATTAAGTCGAATATGGAAGTATTTTTATATCCGAGTTTTAAAGCAATTATGCGTTACCGGGTGGCTCATAAGCTGTATTTGAAGAAGCATTATTTCCTGGCCAGATGGGTGTCTCAGCGGGCAGTTAGGAAGACAGGAATTGAGATTCATCCGGGAGCAACTATCGGGAAAGGTCTGTTTATCGATCACGGAAGCGGCGTGATCATCGGGGAGACAGCGGAGTTAGGAGATAATGTGACGCTGTATCAGGGTGTAACCCTTGGGGGTACCGGAAAGGAGCAGGGAAAGCGCCATCCGACTCTGAAGGATAATGTGATGGTCAGTGCCGGGGCAAAAGTTCTTGGATCTTTTACCATTGGGAAAAACTCGAAGATCGGAGCCGGTTCTGTCGTGTTAAAAGAAGTGCCGCCGAATTGTACCGTGGTTGGTGTTCCCGGTCGTATTGTAAAGAGGGATAATGAAAGACTGCCGCGGATGGATATGGATCAGGTGCATCTGCCTGACCCGATCAGCAGCGAGATTGAACAGCTTCAGTCTGAGAACTTGAAGCTTCACCAGCAGATCCATGAGATGGAGAAGCATATGAAGTGTTTAAAAAGCAAAGAGAAGATTGACGAAGGAGGAGAAGACAGTCATGAAATTATATAATACGTTGACAAAGAGAAAAGAAGAATTTGTTCCGTTGGAGGAAGGAAAGGTAAAAATGTATGTGTGCGGTCCGACCGTGTACAATTTTATCCATATCGGAAATGCAAGACCGATGATCGTATTCGATACGGTAAGACGCTATTTTGAATACAAGGGATATGATGTTAATTATGTATCCAACTTTACCGATGTGGACGATAAGATTATCAAAAAAGCGATTGAAGAAGGCACCTCTGCAGATGAGGTATCCAAACGTTTTATTGAGGAATGTAAGAAAGATATGGCTGGCATGAATGTAAAACCTGCCACCAAGCATCCTCTTGCAACAGAAGAGATCTGCGGCATGGTAGAGATGATTCAGACATTGATTGATAAGGGATATGCTTATGAGAAGAACGGTACCGTATACTTCCGTACCAGACAGTTTAAAGAATACGGAAAGTTATCCCACAAGAATTTGGATGATCTGCGTTCCGGAGAGCGTTCTCTTTTGGTAACCGGAGAGGATGAGAAGGAAGATCCGCTGGACTTTGTACTTTGGAAACCGAAAAAAGAGGGAGAGCCGGCATGGCAGTCTCCATGGTGTGACGGACGTCCGGGCTGGCATATTGAGTGTTCTGTGATGTCTAAGAAATATCTGGGCGAGCAGATTGATATTCATGCAGGTGGAGAGGATTTGGTATTCCCTCACCATGAAAATGAAATTGCGCAAAGTGAAGCTGCTAACGGCAAAGAATTTGCAAAATACTGGATGCACAATGCATTTTTGAATATCGATAACCATAAGATGAGCAAATCTCTTGGCAATTTCCGTACGGTTCGAGAAATCAGTGAGCAGTATGATCTTCAGGTGCTTCGGTTCTTTATGCTGAGCGCGCACTACAGAAGTCCGCTGAACTTCAGTGCAGATCTGATGGAGTCTTCTAAAAATGCGTTGGAGCGAATCGTAAATGCAGCAGATAACTTAAAGTATCTGATGAAGAATGCGAAAGCGGAAGCTATGACAGCAGAAGAGAAGGAAGCTTATGCGAAAACAGATGCGTTTGTAGATGGCTTTGAAGCGGCGATGGACGATGACTTTAATACGGCAGATGCGGTCGCATCCGTATTTGATCTGGTAAAATATATCAATACCAATACAGATGGAGAAAGCTCCAAGGAGTATCTCAAGAATTTATTCGATCTGTTGGTGAAATTAACCGACGTGTTAGGTCTTATTGTGGATAAAAAAGAGGAAATCCTTGCAGAAGATATTGAAAAGCTGATCGAGGAACGTCAGGTTGCAAGAAAGGCAAAAGATTTTGCGAGAGCAGATGCAATCCGTGATGAACTGTTGGAAAAAGGAATTGTTCTGGAAGATACCAGAGAAGGTGTAAAATGGAAAAAGGCGTAGTATGGCAGTTTGATTCATATATGCAGGAAATCTTTCAGATGAAAGAGGTGGATCCGGGGACGTATTCTCCGTTGACACTGGCTTACATTGGAGATAGTATCTATGATTTGGTGATTAAATCTTTAGTTGTAAATGAAGGCAACAAACAGGTGCAGAAGCTCCATAAGGCGACCAGTACACTGGTACAGGCGTCTGCGCAGTCGAAAATGATGCGCAGGATGCAGGAACATCTGACGGAAGAAGAGCATGCCGTCTTTAAGCGCGGAAGAAATACGAAAAGTGTTTCGCCGGCGAAGAACCAGTCTATTACAGATTATCGAAGGGCAACAGGATTTGAGGCTTTGATGGGATATTTGTATTTGAAAAAAGAGTGGAAGCGGATGCTGGACTTGATTAAGATTGGACTGGAAAGTCTGGAATAGAAAAACGAAAAAAGATCAGGCGGGAGAATTTCCTGCCTGATCTTTTTTCGTTTAACAGTTGCTTTTTTCTGATAAGGATTCATAGTAGCTTGCAGGCATCCATTTGCCCTTCCAGGCATACAAAAGAATCAGAAGTGCGCCGACTACCCAGGATAGTGGATAGATAATCATGACGGCAAAGAGTTCATGGGAGATCTTCATTGCACACCAGATCCATGCCACCCGGAAAATGCACAGGGAGAACAGGAATACCAACATGGTTTCCATTGTTTTTCCGGCGCCGCGAATACTTCCGGATGCAATTTGAAGAATACCAATCAGCCAGTAGAATGGACAGAAGAATCTCATAATATAAATACCAATGTTTACCACTTCCTGGTTATTGGTAAAGATGCCAATGACCTGAGGTGCGAAGATCAGAAGCAGAATTCCGGTTGAAATGGTATAGATCAGTCCCATCAAAAGCGACACCTTCATGCCTTTCATTACTCGGTCGTATTTACCTGCTCCGATGTTTTGACCTGCAAATGTGGTTGCGGCCATGCCGATGCTTAGGACGGGCAGGATATTGAATCCGTCAATTTTTACGTAGGCTGCGTATCCGGCCATCACGACTGCGCCAAAACTGTTGACGCTGGACTGTACGATTACATTTGACAGAGAAATTACGATATTTTGAATCCCGGTAGGCAGACCGATCCGCACAATCTTGGAAAAAAGATGGTCGTATACCCGGATTTCCCTCAGTCGTACTTTGTAAATATCCTGGCTTCGCATCAAGAACTGCATAATAAACACGAATGCAAGGAATTGGCTGATATCCGTTGCCAGCGCTGCGCCGACAATTCCCATTTTCAGTCCGACTACGAACAGAAGATCCAGGAAAATATTGGATACGGCTGCAATTATCAGATAAACTAAGGATCGCTTGGAATTGCCTACTGCGTTTAGAATTCCTGCAGCCATATTGTAGATTACCGAGAAGAGAATTCCACCGAAATAGACCTGCAGATATTGAACTGCCGGATCGAATACTTCCTGCGGTGTGCCCATTGCCCGCAGAATGAAAGGTACCAGAAGAATTCCGACAATGGTTAAGATGGCGCCGGCGCCGATGGCAATGGCCAGTGTCGTATGTACGGCCTTTCTTACGCCTTCTTTGTCTTTTGCCCCGTAATACTGGGAGATGACAACTCCGGCGCCTGTAGATGTACCGATACAGAAACCGATCAGCAATGTAATGATCGGACCGCTGGCGCCAACTGCGGCCAAGGCCTCGCTTCCGATATAGTTACCGACAATAATCGAATCCACCGTATTATACAGCTGTTGGAACAGATTTCCTAAAATCAGCGGGATCGAGAAAAACAACAGCTTTTTCCAGATGGAGCCTTCTGTCATCGTGGTGTTACGTTCCATAGATTTTTCTCCTTTGTTATTTTCTTTTTTGAACAACATAAAAGCCCTTGAAAACAAGGGCTTTTAATAAGTATTCTTTAAGCTGCCTAGCGGAATCGAACCGCCGACCTCCGCCTTACCAAGGCGACGCTCTACCGACTGAGCCAAGGCAGCACACATGTGTGACATGCAACGGTATTAATATACAATACTGCCCTGGTATTTGTCAATATGAATTCTTAATTTTCTGCTTTTTCTTTTGCTAAAATTTTTTCCATTTTACTTTTTATTCGCTGCAGTGCATTATCTATCGTTTTGGGACTCTTATCAAGAAGCCTGGCAATGGTTTTATAGTCTGTTCCCAGAAGATGCAGATATAAAACACGGTTTTCCAGATCGCTTAAGTTCTCCATTAGCTTATTTTGCAGCAGCTCCACATATTCCCTGCCTACCAGAAGTTCTTCCGGATTACTTTCTTTGGCGGCTTCCATTGTATCAATCAGCGGTCCCTTTTCTCCCGTTTTTTCATAAAGAGAGATATAACTGTTCAGCGGACTGTGTTTTTTTCGTTTTGACGCTTCGATTGCCGAATACATCTGTCTGGTAATGCAGAGTCTGGCAAAATTGTAAAAAGATGTTTCCTGTGCCAGATCATAATTCTGTACGGCTTTAAATAGTCCGATCATACCTTCCTGAATCAGATCATCGTTTTCGCCGCCTAGAAGATACATGGCGTTCGCCTCTTTGCGGACCAGATTTTTATATTTTTCCATAATATAATCGGTGATTGCAGTATCTCCTTTGCGGAGCATTCGGATGAGCTGTTCATCCGTCTTTTGTTCATATCCTGCCATATACCATTCCCGCCTTTTCTTATTTTGGCAGACGCTGCCGGACGATTTCGTAGGCCAGTACGCCGGCTGCCACCGATGCATTCAGGGAATCAATCTCACCTTTCATTGGAATGCTGGCAATGAAATCACAGGTTTCCCGTACCAGGCGGCTGACGCCTTCGCCTTCATTTCCAATCACCAGTCCGATCGGTCCGGTCAGATTCAGATCGTACATCTTTTCCCCGCCCATATCGGCACATACGAACCAGAGACCTTCCTTTTTTAAGTCCTCCATGGTTTTCTTTAAATTGGTTACCTTGGCAACCGGGGTGTAGTTCAGCGCACCGGCGGAGGTTTTGGCGACGGTGGCCGTCAGACCGACGGCTCTTCGTTTGGGGATGATGACACCGTGTGCGCCGGCCAGGTTTGCCGTACGGATAATGGCGCCCAGGTTGTGAGGGTCTTCTATGTTGTCAAGAAGGATCAGGAAAGGATCCTCCCCTTTCTTTCGTGCCAGTTCCAGCATATCGGATACTTCAGAATATTCATATGCTGCGGTAAAGGCGATGACGCCCTGATGGTGCCCGGTTTCTGACAATTGAGATAAACGTTCCTTTTCTACGAACTGAATGAGCGTATCGTGTTTTCTGGCTTCCCGGATGATGGTCCGTACCGGTCCGTCCTGACAGCCGTCCAGTACATAAAGCTTGTCTACCGGCTTGCCGGAGCGGAAAGCTTCTAATACGGCGTTACGCCCCTCAATCTTATTTTCGTTGGTTTTGGTTCTATTTTCTTCCATGGAAATACTCCTTTTTACATTTGACATAATCAAAAAGTCCTCGCCTTACGGCGAAGGACTTCTCTGCTCTATTTCTACATCTTAGCAAGCGAAGGATCAAAAGTCAATAGTTCCTGTTTAGTTGTAAAAATCGCTTGATTTCAGGATGGGATTCGAGAAAGTGGGGATAAAATCCTGCAAAGTCACCTTGTTTCGCCATATTTTTTATGATAAGATAAGGAACAAGGGATTTTTAAGAGATTTTTTAGTAGTAGGAGGAAAAGAATGGGAGAAGAGACAGTTTCCAAAAATTTTATAGAGCAGGAGATTGATAAGGATCTGGCAGAGGGTGTTTACAGCGAAGTGTGCACCAGATTCCCGCCGGAGCCGAACGGATACCTGCACATCGGACATGCTAAGTCCATTTTGCTGAATTCAGGACTTGCAAAAAAATATAATGGTACATTCCACTTGCGATTTGATGATACCAATCCGATGAAAGAGGATATGGAGTTTGTAGAATCTATTAAGGAAGATGTGGCGTGGCTGGGCGCTGATTGGAAAGAGCATCTGTACTTTGCATCTGATTATTTTGATGTGATGTATGAGTGTGCAGTAAAGCTGATTAAAAAAGGAAAAGCATTTGTCTGCGATCTGACGGCAGATGAGATTCGTGAATACAGAGGAACATTAAAAGAGCCGGGAAAGAACAGTCCGTACCGTGATCGTTCTGTAGAAGAGAATCTGCAGCTTTTTGAGGAAATGAAGGAAGGCAAGTACAAGGATGGGGAAAAAGTGCTTCGTGCCAAGATTGATATGTCCTCTCCGAACATCAACATGCGTGATCCGGTTATCTATCGTGTGGCTCATATGACGCACCATAATACCGGAGATAAGTGGTGTATTTATCCGATGTATGATTTTGCGCATCCGATTGAAGATGCAGTGGAGAAGATTACGCATTCTATTTGTACTTTGGAGTTTGAAGATCACAGACCACTGTATGACTGGGTGGTAAAAGAGTGTGAATTTGATCCGGCGCCAAGACAGATTGAGTTTGCAAAGCTGTATCTGACTAACGTGGTAACTGGAAAACGATACATCAAAAAGCTGGTTATGGATGGGATTGTAGATGGATGGGACGATCCAAGACTGGTGTCTATTGCAGCGTTAAGAAGAAGAGGTTTTACACCGGAGTCTTTGAAAATGTTTATTGAGCTTTGCGGAGTTTCCAAGAGCCAGAGTTCTGTAGACTACGCAATGCTTGAATACTGTATCCGAGAGGATCTGAAGCTGAAGAAGTCACGTATGATGGCGGTTCTGGATCCGATTAAACTGGTGATCGATAATTATCCGGAAGGAGAAGTGGAGTACCTGGATGTGGATAACAACATGGAGAATCCAGAACTTGGCAAGAGACAGATTCCATTCTGCAGAGAGCTGTACATTGAACGCGAAGACTTTATGATTGAGCCTCCGAAGAAATATTTCCGTCTGTTCCCAGGCAATGAAGTGCGTTTGATGAATGCATATTTTGTGAAATGTGAAAGCTTTGAGACGGATGCAGATGGCAATGTGACAGTGGTACATGCAACTTATGATCCGGAGACAAAATGTGGAACCGGATTTACGGGACGCAAGGTAAAAGGAACGATTCACTGGGTGGCAGCGCCGTATGCAAAACAGGCGGAGGTAAGACTCTACGAGAACCTGGTAGATGAAGAGAAGGGTGTTTATAATAAGGAAGACGGTTCCCTGAACCTGAATCCAAATTCTTTAACCATCTTAAAGGAATGCTATGTAGAAGACAGCTTCAAAGATGCGAAGGGATGCGACAGCTTCCAGTTCGTAAGAAATGGATATTTCTGCATTGACTCTAAAGATTCCACATCGGAGAACCTGGTGTTTAACCGAATCGTATCGCTGAAGAGTTCTTTTAAACTGCCAAAATAAGAATAAGATGAATGAATTGACGATCAATCTTAAGGCGGGAGGGAACGTTCCGCTTTATGAGCAGATTTATCAGTATATTAAAAAGGATATTCAGGATGGGAAGCTTCTCTATGGTGAGAAGCTTCCTTCAACGAGAGCACTTTGCCGGCATCTGGAAGTAAGCAGGAGTACAGTGGAGCTTGCCTATGAGCAGCTGTTGTCGGAAGGGTATATTGAATCGGAACCCTGCAGGGGCTTTTTCGTAGCGCAGATTGAAGGGATGTACAGGTGGGAAACAGCCGCTTCCATCCCGATAAAGCCACAGCAGAAAGAAGAGGCGTTTGCCTATGATTTTACGCCTTATGGGGTGGACTTAAACAGCTTTCCGTATCATGTGTGGAGGAAACTTTCCAGAGAGATTCTGATGGATGACAGAACGGAATTGTTCCGCTCTGGAGATTCACAGGGAGAGTATGAGTTCCGCAGTGCAGTTTGTCGGTATCTTCACCAGGCCAGGGGAGTGAATTGTACGCCTAAGCAGGTGATTGTGGGAGCAGGAAGCGATTATATGCTGATGCTTCTGGGGATGATTCTTGGGAGGGAGCACAAGTTTGCTTTCGAGGATCCGGCTTATAAGCAGGCGTACCGCGTAGTGAGAAAGCTTGGATATGAGACGGTTCCCGTGGGGCTTGACCGGTATGGAATGCGGGTAGACGCGCTGGAAGATTCCGGGACCGATATTGCTTATGTAACGCCCTCGCATCAGTATCCCACTGGGATTGTAATGCCGATCAGACGCAGGATGGAACTGCTGAAGTGGGCGGATGAAGGAGAGCGTTATATCGTGGAGGATGACTACGACAGTGAGTTTCGCTATAAGGGCAAACCGATTCCGGCGCTCCAGGGATATGATGTCCATGGGAGAGTGATCTATCTGGGAACGTTTTCCAAATCCATTGCACCGGCCATTCGATTAAGCTATATGGTGCTGCCGGAAGAACTGGCGGAAACCTACCGGGAAAGACTTGGTTTTGTTCATTCTACAGTATCCAAAGTAGATCAGATGATTGTGACGCGTTTTTTAGAGGAAGGGCATTATGAACGTCATTTGAATAAGACGCGTTCCCTCTATCGGAGCCGGCATGATACGTTGTTAGAATCTTTAAGACCGCTCCTTTCTGTCTGTAGGGTGTCTGGGGAAAATGCAGGAGTACATCTTCTTTTGACCTTTGAAAATGGGCGGACCGAGCAGGAATTGGTTTCCCTGGCAAAAGAACAGGGAATCAAAGTGTATGGGCTTTCGGATTACTGTATTGAAGAAGGCAGAAAAGAAGAGGGGGCAACCATTCTTTTAGGGTATGCTAATTTAAGTGAAGATGAGATCCGGGATGCAGCAGAAGTGCTGAACCGGGTGTGGAGATAAACCAAAATAGCGGCATCTGAGGCCTTATTCACCTTAGATGCCGCCGCTTTCTTTTGTTTTAGGAGATAGTCGGATATGGATTTTATTCCTCTGCTGTTTTCGCTTCTTCAGCAGGATCTTCCTCAGCAGGTGCTTCTTCAGTAGAGACTTCTTCAGCAGGAGCGGTCTTGGTTTCCGGTGCCTCTTCTGAAGTTTCCGCCTTTGTATCTGCTTCTTTTGCAGCTGGAGTAAGCGGCACGTATTCACGGTCGGATACCGGTTTTAAATCATTGTCGAGATCAAAATCCAGATCTTCAAAGTCATCGGCGAACGCCTCATCTTCGGAAGCTTCTTTCTTTTTAAAGTAATATACAAGTCCTGCAGCTGCGCTTCCGATTACAGCCAGACTTAAAATTTTCTTTCCCCATTTTGCCATAATAATATAACTCCTTTCAAAATCAATTTATAACTTATATCATAACACATATCATCTGATTTTGGGTATAAAATAAAAATAAAATACGCGCCAAGTTGAGATGAAGAAAAAAGTGTGTTACACTGTAGCATATGTTTGAATAGAAAGAAGAGGGAGGAAATGCGTTTTATGGTTAAAAATGAAGTGTCAGGTACAGCCAAAAAAGGCTTATTTCGGATTGTATTCAGTCGAACAGGGATTATTCTGCTTTTGATTGCATTGCAGGCGGCGGTCTTTATTGGAATGCCTCTTTATCTGGAAGAATATATGACCTATATTTATGGAGCTACCACAATTTTGGAGGTTGTGGTATTGATCTATATTATTAATTCGGAAGGAAATCCGGCATTCAAGATGACATGGATGCTGTGTGTGCTGGCATTTCCGATTATTGGAACACTGTTTTATCTGTTCGTGAAGATGCAGTTTGGATCTAGCTATATGGAGCATCGCCTGGCAAAACTTCGGATTGAGACGGATCCTTATCTGCAGCAGGAGCCGAAAGTGCTAGAAGCGCTTTGGGCAAGTAAATCCGCCAATGCACAGTTGTCCTACTATCTGTCCCAGAGACTTGGATTTCCGACGTACCGGAATACAGAAGTGAAATATTTCCCACTGGGAGAGTATAAGTTTAAAGCGCTGGTGGAAGAACTGAAAAAAGCAAAGAAGTATATTTTTATGGAATACTTTATTGTAGAAGAAGGCTATATGTGGGGAACGATCCTGAATATTTTGCGGCATAAAGCAGAAGAAGGGGTGGAGGTTCGTTTCATGTATGATGGGATGTGCGCCATTTCTATGCTTCCATATGATTACCCGAATAAGATTAATCGCTGGGGAATTAAGTGCAAGATGGTGAACAAGGTGAAACCATTCTTGTCGACAACCCAGAATAACCGCGACCATCGGAAGATCTGCGTCATCGACGGCTGCGTTGGATTTACAGGAGGAATCAATCTGGGAGATGAATATATCAATCGGAAGGAACGCTTTGGACATTGGAAGGATACTGCTGTGATGCTTAAAGGAGATGCGGTTCAGAGTCTGACAATGATTTTCCTGCAGATGTGGAATGTGGATGAACGGAAAGAGGAAGATTACAGGCGTTATCTGACGCCGAAGACACCGGGGCTTAAAAGGGAGTTAGGATACGTGATTCCATATGCTGACAGTCCCTTTGACAATGAAAATGTGGGAGAAGAGGTGTATTTCCACATTCTGAATCATGCCAAGAAATATGTCCATATTATGACGCCGTATCTGATCCTTGATAATGAGATGATTACGACGCTTACCAGAGCGGCAAAAAGTGGGATTGAAGTGATCATTATTATGCCTCATATTCCAGATAAATGGTATGCATTTGTAGTGGCGAAGACATACTATAAGGAGTTGATTGAAAGCGGGGTACAGATTTACGAATACACGCCGGGATTTGTCCATGCGAAAGTGTTTGTCGCGGATGATGATACCGCTACGGTGGGAACCATCAATTTGGATTACCGAAGCTTATATCTGCACTTTGAATGTGGAACATTTATTTATAACAACTCAGAGATCGACCGAATTGAGCGGGATTTTCAGCAGACACTTGCCAAGTGCCATAAGGTGACGTTGATTGAAGTGAAGAAAAGAAGCGCCTTTACCAAGATTGCAGGACAGGTACTCCGTCTGATTGCGCCACTGATGTAAAGCACAGAAAAACCGATAGTTTTTGTGGGAAATGCACGAAAATAAGGGGAAATTTCTTGTGAAATAAGAGGAAAATTGCGTTTTACACGAAAGAAGAATTATAGTATAATTTTTAAGTAATTTTTATGGAATTGCACAGAATAACAGGAAGATACAGGTTCATAATTCAGGAGGAATGAATATGGTAAAAGCAGTAGTAGGTGCAAACTGGGGCGATGAAGGAAAAGGAAAGATTACGGATATGCTCGCGAAAGAGGCGGATATTATTGTAAGATTTCAAGGAGGAGCCAATGCAGGTCATACCATCATCAATGATTATGGTAAGTTTGCGCTGCATACACTGCCGTCAGGAGTATTTTATGACCACACAACCAGTGTGATCGGAAATGGTGTTGCACTTGATATCCCGGTTTTGTTTCACGAGATTCAGACCATCATCGACAGAGGGGTGCCGATGCCGAAGATACTGGTATCTGACCGCGCACAGATCGTGATGTCTTATCACAAAGATTTTGATGCCTATGAGGAGGAACGTCTGGGAGGAAAATCCTTTGGTTCCACCAAGTCTGGAATTGCACCGTTTTATTCTGACAAGTATGCGAAGATTGGGTTCCAGGTCAGTGAGCTGTTCGATGATGAACTGCTCAAAGAAAAGGTGATTCGTGTGGCAGAGCAGAAGAATGTGCTTTTGAAACATTTATATCAGAAACCGGAGCTTGATCCGGAAGACCTCTATAAGGAACTTCAGGAATATAAAAAAATGGTAGAGCCTTATGTGTGTGATACGGCTCTTTACCTTCACCAAGCGATAAAAGAGGGAAAAGAGATTCTGCTGGAGGGACAGTTAGGGACGTTGAAAGATCCGGA
Source organism: Dorea sp. ICN-14282 (assembly GCF_037890115.1). Classification (NCBI taxonomy): domain Bacteria; kingdom Bacillati; phylum Bacillota; class Clostridia; order Lachnospirales; family Lachnospiraceae; genus Dorea; species Dorea sp. ICN-14282. Next base: position 241,689 of record NZ_JBBKBH010000001.1, read on the forward strand.
TCACGGAATTTATCCTATGGTAACGTCTTCTTCTACACTGGCAGCATTTGGAGCCATTGGTGCAGGAGTACCGCCATATGAGATTAAGAAGGTGATTACGGTGTGTAAGGCTTACTCCAGTGCAGTAGGAGCGGGAGCATTCGTTAGTGAAATCTTTGGAGACGAGGCGGATGAATTAAGACGCCGCGGCGGAGATGGAGGAGAATTCGGAGCAACAACCGGACGGCCAAGAAGAATGGGCTGGTTTGACTGCGTGGCTTCCAAATACGGATGCCGGATGCAGGGAACGACGGATGTGGCATTTACCGTGCTGGATGTGCTGGGATATCTGGATGAGATTCCGGTATGTGTCGGCTATGAGATTCAGGGAGAGGTAACAACAGAGTTTCCGCCTACGCATCTGCTTGAAAAGGCAGTACCGGTTTACAAAACGCTGCCAGGCTGGAAGTGTGATATCCGAGGAATCAGAACATATGAGGAACTTCCGGAAAACTGCAAAAATTATATTGAATTTGTGGAAAAAGAAATCGGATATCCGATTACCATGGTTTCCAATGGACCGGGACGGGATGATATTATTTATCGATAAAGAATAGTACCAAAGAAAAGAACAGGAAGACTGCGCAAAATGCGGGGTTTTCCTGTTTTTTGCATAGAAGCGCCTTAAGGAATTCCTAATGTTTCTTTTAGATTTCTGCCATATTCTAGTCACAAACGCTGCATATAATAGAGAATGTGCTCATATAATGATAGAGTGCAGGATTGGCCTTGGGGAGAAGATAAGAAGAGTATAAATAATAGGGAAACGGAGGTATGAATATGCATAAGAGAGAATGGGTTGTACCGGAACCGGAAGTGATTTCTATGGAAGAATACCTAAATAGAAGGAAAAAAGTAAGAAAGCCAGACCGCACTAGGCAGAGCGGTCTGACTCCATATGAATATTACGTCGTATCATCGTCATCTTTATCGTGACGCGTAAGACGGTAGACCAGTGTATAGGCGTAGAGAAGCACCGGGATAATAATGGTACAGGCAACAGATGCTTTAAAAAGCCCCATCGTCTCTGACTGGTCGGTTAATGCAAGGATGAGAGTACATCCATACATGATTACAAGAAGCACTGCGCCCGCAAGGGCAATAATACGTTTCCATTTTTTCATCACAAATCATCCTTTACATCTATACAAGACTTTAGTATATTATATAAAGAGCGATGAAAAATTGCAAATGAATATACAAAGGAGTACAAGAATATGAGTCGTACATTATTAGATCAGTGGAGAGATATTGCTTATGATGAGACTGCTGACAGAGGGCAGCTTCAGAGATTCTGGGGAACTTATTTTCAGATTGAAAAAGAAATTTATGAAAAGCTTTTGACAAATCCGGACGAGGAAGTAAAGGGAACTGTAAAAGAACTGGCTGAGAAATATGGACAGGAAGTTCTCACTATGGTTGGATTTTTGGATGGAATCAATGAAAGTCTGAAGGAAGAAAATCCAATTGAGACGATGGAAGAAGATACGGTTGTAAGCCTTGCATTTGACAAGGAGAAACTGTATAAGAATATGGTTGCTGCAAAGGCAGACTGGCTGTATGAACTTCCACAGTGGAAAGAGATTTATTCTGAAGAAGAATTAAAGAGACTGTACAAGGAGCAGAAGGAGTCTACAACGATTCGCAAGGAGAAGAAGATCGGAAGAAATGATCCGTGTCCGTGCGGTTCCGGAAAGAAATATAAGAAATGCTGTGGCAGATAATTTTCTGTGTGGCAGGAGTTCTGTGTCTGGGGTACTATTTTTTGATTGCGTGTACGCTTCGTAAGTGGAACTCTACGTTTTCGAGCTTTTGGCTGGCAGCAGGAATTTTTCTGCTGTTAGGAAGCTTTGTGGCAGAAAGACTTGGATGCATGGGGATTTTTGGTATTCTTTTGCTCGTTTTTGTCCTGACAGTCCTTTTTACCTGCCTTCTGATTGGCAGTGGGATGCGCAGGGGTGAAAAGGAACCATGTCGGTATCTGATTGTACTGGGAGCTCAGGTTTCGGGAAGACGGATTACCGATTCCCTGAAGCGCAGACTTGACCGTGCGAGAGAATATCTGGTTCAAAATGAGGAGACTTTGGTGATTGTGTCCGGAGGCAGAGGCAAAGGAGAGGATCTTTCAGAAGCGGAAGCAATGGCGTCCTATTTAATGGAAAACGGGATTGCAAAAGAGCGCATTTCCCAGGAAGATCAGTCAAGAACGACGAAGGAAAATCTGTTGTTTTCAGCGGCGCTTATAAAGGAGAGTGGATGCCCGGTAGGGATTGTGTCCAATAATTTCCATTTGTATCGAGCGCTTCAGTATGCGAAGGCGGCAGGTTATTCCAATGTATGCCCGATTGCAGCAGGATGTAATCCGGTATTGTTCGTGAATTACATGGTGCGGGAATGTTTTGCCATCTGGAAGATGTGGTTGACAAAGTGATCTTCCGTGATATAATAGTAACATATATTGCAACACGTTGAAGAGAAGAGTAGGCTGGAGAAAGATTTGCAGAGAGGGAAGCCATGGGCTGCGAGCTTCTTAATCGGAAACCAACTGAAGACCACCTCTGAGTGACTGTGAACCAGTCCGGTGATTCCGTTACCATCGTAAAATGAAGTGGTTCCGGCATGTGTGCCGGTTCAAGCAGGGTGGAACCGCGAGAAATGTGAACTCGTCCCTTACAGCTATAGCTGTAGGGGGCTTTTTATTTATAGGAGACGGCAGTATGAACAATATGTATGACGGATATGAACTTAGAAACGGGGTGAAGAATCCCTGTATTGGATTCGGGACCTATAAAGCGGCGGACGGGAAGAGCGCGGAAGTGATAAAAACAGCGCTGGATGCCGGGTATCGGTATTTTGATACAGCGTCCTTTTATGGAACCGAGGAGTATTTGGCAGAAGCGATTCAGGAGTCCAAAGTAAAAAGAGAGGATTTGTTCCTGACTTCCAAAGCGTGGAAGACGGAGATGGGATATGAGAAGGTCAGACAGGCATTTGAAGAATCGCTAAAAAGACTTCAGACGGATTATTTGGATCTCTACCTGATTCACTGGCCTCTTCCGGAAGATGGATATGAGGATTGGGAAAAACTGGATCTTGAGACTTGGAGAGGGTTGGAAGAGCTGTACGAGGAGGGGCGCGTAAGGGCAATCGGAGTCAGCAATTTTCTTCCTTATCATCTGGAGAATCTGATGAAGCATAGCAAGATCAAACCGATGGTGAATCAGATTGAATTTCATCCGGGGTATACCCAGGAATTGACGGTGCAGTATTGCAAAGAGCGGGACATTCTGGTGCAGGCATGGAGTCCGATCGGTCGGAGCGCTCTTTTAGACCATCCGGTTCTTTTGAAGCTTTCAGAAAAATATCACGTGTCAGTGGCGCAGATCTGTATTCGCTATGCGTTGCAAAGAGGCATCGTACCGCTTCCAAAATCTTCTGCATATGAGAGGATGAAACAGAATCAGGATGTGTTTGATTTTGAAATTTCCGAGGAAGATATGTACAGAATCGGCACAATTCCGCAGAGCGGCTGGTCCCGGCTTCACCCGGACGGCTGCAGTGCGAGAACAGTTTAAAACGGTTCAAAAAGGTCGATAAGACCATGAAAATAAAACAAAAGTAAAAGAGAGGAAATGACGTATGAAAATTACATTAAAAGACGGATCTGTCAAAGAATATGCGCAGAGCATGTCCGTGCTGGATATCGCAAAGGATATCAGTGAAGGTCTTGCAAGAGTGGCAACAGCTGCGAAAGTGGATGGGGAGATTGTTGATCTGAGAACAGAAGTTACGAAAGACTGTGAACTGGAACTTCTGACTTTTGATTCAGAAGAAGGAAAGGGTGCGTTCTGGCATACGACATCCCATATTCTGGCACAGGCAGTAAAGCGCCTGTATCCGGAGACAAAGCTGGCAATTGGACCATCCATTGATAATGGTTTCTATTACGATTTAGATAGAGAGACACCATTTGTGCCGGAAGACCTGGAAAAAATTGAAGCTGAGATGAAGAAAATTGCAAAAGAAGCGCTTCCGATTGAACGTTTCACGATGCCAAGAGAAGAAGCTATTGCATATTTCAAAGAGAATGAGGAACCATATAAGGTAGAACTGGTAGAGGATCTTCCGGAAGGAGAAGAGATCAGCTTCTATAAACAGGGAGAGTTTACGGACCTGTGTGCAGGACCGCATCTGATGTCTACGAAGACGGTAAAGGCTGTGAAATTGACAAGCCTTGCAGGTGCTTATTGGCGCGGCGATGAGAAGAATAAGATGCTGACCAGAATCTATGGAATCTCTTATCCAAAGAAAGCGGAGCTGGAAGAGTATCTGCACAGGCTGGAAGAGGCGAAGAAGCGTGACCACAGAAAGTTAGGAAAAGAGCTTGGCTTATTTATGATGTGCGATGAGGGACCAGGCTTCCCATTCTTCCTGCCAAAGGGAATGGTGCTTAAGAATACGCTGCTCGATTACTGGAGAGACCTCCATAAGAGAAACGGTTATGTGGAGATTTCCACACCGATCATCTTAAGCAGACACTTGTGGGAGAATTCCGGACATTGGGATCACTACAAAGACAATATGTATACAACGGTAATTGATGAAGAAGATTTCGCAGTAAAACCGATGAACTGCCCAGGCGGAATGCTGGTATATAAATCAGAACCACGTTCCTATAAAGATCTGCCGCTTCGTGCAGGAGAACTGGGTCTGGTACACAGACATGAGAAATCAGGAGCACTGCATGGATTGTTCCGTGTTCGCTGCTTTACGCAGGATGATGCACATATCTTTATGATGCCAGATCAGATTCGTGAGGAGATCAAGGGGGTTGCCCGTCTGATTGATGAGGTTTACAGTCTATTTGGATTTAAGTATCATGTTGAACTTTCTACACGTCCGGAAGACAGCATGGGAAGCGATGAAGATTGGAAACTTGCAACCGAAGGACTTCGTGGAGCGCTGGAGGACTTAGGACTTGATTATGTGGTAAATGAAGGAGACGGCGCATTCTATGGACCGAAGATTGACTTCCATCTGGAAGACTCTATCGGAAGAACCTGGCAGTGTGGAACGATTCAGCTGGATATGCAGATGCCGCAGAGATTTGAGCTGGAATACACAGGAGCAGACGGAGAAAAACATCGCCCGATTATGATTCACCGTGTGGCATTTGGTTCCATTGAACGTTTTATCGGTATTTTGATTGAACATTTTGCAGGTGCGTTCCCAACATGGCTTGCACCGGTACAGGTGAAGGTACTTCCAATCTCTGAGAAACACTTGGAATACGGACAGAAGGTCTTGAAAGAGTTGGAAGCAGTAGGAATTCGTGCAGAAATTGATGAGAGAGCAGAAAAAATCGGATATAAGATTCGTGAAGCTCAGATGCAGAAGATTCCATATATGCTGGTAGTAGGAGCAAAAGAGGAAGAAAGTTCTCTGGTATCTGTCAGAAGCCGTTTTGCAGGAGATGAAGGACAGAAGAGCATTGCTGATTTTATCAGTGCGATTCGGGAAGAAATTGATACAAAGACGCAGAGAGAAGTGACCAAAGAAGATTAAATTTTACGGGTAAGACAGAAAAAAGTGGGCATAATAATTACTGATCATTGTAACAGGAGGGATTATTATGCCAGAATTAAAATGTACGGTACAGACTTGTACACACAACAAAAACTTTTATTGTGATTTAGATCAGATTGTAGTGGGAGGAAGTGGTGCAAAGCGTTCCGGTGAGACTTGCTGTGACAGCTTCGAGGAACGTACTGCCGATTCCTACAGCAATGTAACCGGTGAAGCGTCTCCGAAGAGTGAGATCGACTGCAAAGCGGTGGAATGTATGTACAATAAAGACTGTAACTGTCATGCCGGAAAAATCAGCGTAGAGGGAAGCAGCGCCTGCAAATGTGAGCAGACAGAGTGTGCAACCTTTTCGTGTGGATCTTAAAGGACAAGGAGAGACGATTTGAAAAGTCTCTCCTTTTTTTGTGTCGTCCATTTCGTTGCGTCTTGACGCATATATGCCGGAAGGTTATAATTGTTCTATATGTAGAAAACGAGGGTGTATTGCATGAATCAGGAAGAAAAAAAAGAAGAAATAAAATCACAGACAGAAGCGGAGAAAGAGCGCGCATATTATGCCGGCAGACCGAAGCTTGGAATGGGAGGACCATCTAAGCTTAGACAGCAATTCAGCAGAGGGATGACATTTTTTCTGGTCGTTGCAGCCAGTCTGCTGTTCTACTTTGCATTGCTTAGGATGACGGATATTTCAGGAGTGCTGAACAAGGTTTTTAACGTGTTAAAACCGGTGGTGTATGGATGTGTGATCGCGTATCTTCTGAATCCGCTGGTGAAAAAGATTGATACATATTTGCGGCCGCAGTTGGAAAAGCATATGAAAAAGCCGGAACAAGCGTTGAAGCTGACGAGGGGAATCGGGATTCTGGCTTCACTGATTTTGATGACGGTATTGATTGTTACGCTGTTCAACCTGCTGATTCCGGAATTATATTCCAGTATCCGCAACATGATTTTTACCCTTCCGGGACAGTTAAATGACTTGATTCAGAGTCTAAACGGAATTGAGATTGACGATTCCACGACGGGAAAATTGATGAAGACAGCGTTAGAAGAGGGCACGAATATGCTGCAGGAATGGCTGCGTACTGACCTTCTGGCCAGAACCAATGCATTGATGACGAATCTGACAGAGGGTGTGATCAATCTTCTGAATGAGATTTTCAATGCATTGATCGGTGTGATTGTATCGGTTTATATTCTGTTCAGCAAGGAGACGTTTTCCAGTCAGTGTAAAAAATGCATCTATGCGATGTTTTCACCAAGACATGCGAATTTTGTACTGCATCTGACGACGAAGAGTAATGAGATCTTTGGCGGGTTTATCATCGGAAAGCTTATTGATTCTGCGATTATCGGAGTTCTTTGCTTCTTTGGACTTAGTATTTTGGATATGCCGTATGTAATGCTGGTCAGTGTAATCGTTGGCGTGACAAATGTTATTCCGTTTTTCGGACCTTATATCGGTGCAATTCCAAGTACAGTTCTGATTATGCTGTCTGATCCGCTGAAGGGAATTTATTTTGTGATTTTCATTCTACTTTTGCAGCAGTTTGATGGAAATATTTTGGGACCGAAGATTCTTGGAAACTCGACAGGCTTGTCTGCATTTTGGGTAATTGTTGCCATTTTGCTGGGAGGAGGCTTGTTCGGATTTGCAGGAATGATTATGGGTGTCCCGACGTTTGCAGTTTTGTATTATATTGTGGAAATGTTGATGAACAATCGATTGGAAAAGAAGAAGCTACCGGTAGATTCGCAGAATTATGATGCCCTAAGTTATGTGGACAGCAATGGAAAATACCGCCATGTAAAGGAACAGGAAATGGAGCAAGGAGGGAAATAACATATGCCAATTCGTGTACAGAATGATCTTCCGGTAAAGGAGATTTTAGAGAAAGAAAATATATTCGTAATGGATGAACACCGCGCAACGCATCAGGATATCCGACCTATCAAAATAGGTCTCTTAAATTTGATGCCATTAAAAGAAGACACAGAGCTTCAGATTCTCAGGTCTTTATCCAATACGCCGCTGCAGGTGGACGTCTCTTTTGTGACGGTGTCAAGTCACCAGTCTAAGAATACGCCGACCAGCCATCTGAATAAGTTTTATCAGAAGTTTTCAGAGATTAAGAATCAGAAATTTGATGGATTTATTATTACTGGAGCACCGGTAGAGCAGATGCCGTTTGAAGAGGTAGATTACTGGGAAGAACTGACAGAAATTATGGAGTGGACGAAAAGCCATGTGACATCTACCCTGCATTTGTGCTGGGGAGCGCAGGCGGGCATTTATTATCATTATGGAATTAATAAAGTGCAGCTGGATCATAAAATGTTCGGAATCTTTGAACATCGGGTGATGAATCGAAGAATTCCTTTGGTTAGAGGATTTGACGATGTATTTATGGCGCCGCATTCCAGACACACGGAGATTCCGATGGATCAGATCCGTGCAGAGGAAAGGTTGACGGTTCTTGCAGAGTCACAGGAAGCAGGTCTGTTTCTTGCGATGGCAGAAGAGGGGCGCAAGATTTTTGTAATGGGACACCCTGAGTATGACCGGATTACGTTAGATGGAGAATATAAAAGAGATCTTGGTAAAGGTCTGGAGATTGAGGTGCCGAAGAATTATTATGAAAACGATGATCCAACCAAGAAGCCGCTTCTGACGTGGAGAGCGACAGCGAATAATCTGTACACCAACTGGCTGAATTATTACGTATACCAGGTAACACCGTATGATTTGGAAGGAACACCGAATTTTTAAGACTTCTTTCGTAGAGACGGAGGGGAGGAAAATATGATCGCAGTTTGGAACTGCAGGAGTGTATATATCGGTTTTGATATGCAGAAGTGTGCACAGGTGCGGGAATGCCTGGCGCAGAACCATATTGACTATACCTACAAAGTAAAGAATCAGGCGGGAAGCTGGGCAGGACGGGAAGGTACCGTTCGCGGACGGACGGGAAGCTTTGGGCAGTCCATGGAGCTGATGTATGAATATGAAGTGTTTGTACACCAGAAAGATCTAGAACAGGCAAAATATTTATTGGGAAAAGGCTTGTAAAAGTCTTTTCTTTTACACAAAAAATGTTATAGTATGAGTAATACTTCTAACATTTCTAGGGAATCCGCTTCGCGGAAAAAGCAGACAAGGAGGGAGGGACCGTCTTATGAAAAGCAGTTATGCATCGAAAAAACTGAAAAATCAAATCTGGCCGGACTATATTGCACATTTTAAAAGCGAAACGACGAAGGGGTCTTATCTTGCAGATATTGAAGAATTGATGGCTTATTGTCGGAAAGATTTTCAGGAGATTACGGCAAAAGAGGTAAAGGCCTTTTATGAAGAATTGAAGGAGAGGACGAAGGCTGGGCGAATCAGTCCCGCTACAATGGCAAAGAAATTTAAAGAATATCATTCCTTTGCGGCCTATTTGTGCGAGCATCGGGAAAAGTATCAGATTCCGAAAAGTTATTCGGATGTTTACGCAGGATATCTTCCTTATCTGGCAAAGCAGGAACGTTATGCGAGGTCGGTTCCGATTGCGGATATCGACAGACTTTTAGCGGCGGCCAGGGAGGATGAAGCATCCTATACAATTATTACACTTTTGTATCGGGCAGGACTTACGTCAAGGGAGATTACAGAAATGAAGGTGAAAAATATTCTGCTTTATGATAATGGAATGTATCTAGCGGTACCGGGGCGAAAGGCGCCAAGTTATGTTCCGGAAGATGCAGCAAAGGTTCTGCTTCATTATTTGGAGGTGTGTCAGCCACAGGGGTATCTGTTCCGTAACCGGCGCGGAGATGTGTTGAATTTGATGTATATCAGCAGGATGTTGAAAAAATATGAGATGCAGGCAGGAATTCCCTGTTATAGTGCGCAGAGTATCCGTAATACCTGCGGAGTAACACTGTTTGCTTATGGTGCTAATGAGGAAGAGACAGCAGGACAGATGGGAGTTACGGTAAAACAGATTCACCGTTATAAGAATTTAACTTACCGGGAGAATCTGTTAAAATCGGCCAATAAGCTTGTTCGGATATCGGTGATACCTCCAGAATAGTATGAATAATCAGAGAATATATATAAAATATGATTGTTATATAATTAACACAAAATAAAATGCAAATATTCTATCAAATAAGTAGAAATAAACAAAAAGAATGTCATTTCTGTAACTATTATTGCTATTTTAAAAGTATTAAGGTAGAATGAATTAACAATTAATTTCGTGAGTGGAAGGTGCACAACAAAACTTAAAGGAAAAGGGGGCATAGTATGTTTGGACAGATTGCAGATTGGATTTACAAAGTGGACGGCATTATTTGGGGGTGGTGGCTGATCATCTTGTTGTTCGGAACGCATATCTTTATGACGATTCGAACCGGATTCATTCAGAGAAAGACTTTCAGTAAAGGAATTAAATTGTCCGTTACGAAAGATCCGGAAGCAGAAGGTGAAGTATCCAACTTTGGTGCATTGACAACCGCTTTGGCAGCAACGATCGGAACTGGTAATATTGTCGGTGTTGGTACGGCAATTGCACTTGGAGGTCCGGGAGCAGTTCTGTGGTGTTGGCTGTCTGGTGTATTTGGAATTGCAACCAAGTATTCTGAGTCATTGATTGCAGTTAAGTACCGGGTAAAGACAAAAGACGGGCGTATGCAGGGCGGCGCGATGTACGCACTTTCCAGGGGACTGAAGTGGAAAGGTCTGGGAAAAGCCTTGGGACTTATCTTCGCAATCTTTGCAGCATTTGCCTCTTTTGGTATCGGATGTGCAACACAGGTAAATGCAATTGCTAATATCGTTCAGGAGAACGTTGGTATTCCAAAGGCGGCGGTTGGTATCGCAGTGGCAGTATTAACGGCAATCGTAATCTTTGGCGGAATTAAGTCTATTGCAAAAGTTTGTGAAAAGTTAGTTCCGTTTATGGCGATTTTCTATGTACTTGGATGTATTATCATTCTGGGAATCAACTATGATTATATTATTCCGGCATTGTCCACTATTTTTAAGCTTGCCTTTACACCGGGCGCAGCAGCAGGCGGTCTGGTAGGAAGCGGTATTCGTCTGGCAATGCAGTATGGTATTGCGAGAGGATTATTCTCCAATGAATCTGGTATGGGTTCTGCGCCAATCGCAGCAGCGGCAGCACAGACAAGAAATCCGGTTCGTCAGGCATTGGTATCTTCTACAGGAACTGTTTGGGACACGGTAGTGGTATGTGCATTGACAGGTTTGGTTTTGGTTTCCACGATTATGAAGAATCCGGCGATTAATGCGGATCAGATCGAAGATGGTGGTATTCTTACGACATTGGCATTTGGACAGATTCCAGTTCTTGGACCGATTATTCTGACGCTTGGAATTATCTGTTTTGCCTACTCTACGATTCTTGGATGGGCATATTACGGAGAGCGTGCGGTTGAGTATTTTGCAGGGAAAAAGGGACTGGTGCCATATCGTATTCTCTATGTTGCAGTTGCAGCAATCGCACCAATTGTAGCACTTGATGTTGTATGGGCATTGGCAGATATTCTGAATGCGTTGATGGCGATTCCGAACTTGATTGCGGTGCTTCTGTTGTCAAATGTAATTGCAAAAGAGACGAAGAAGTACATCAACAATCTGGATGCATGGGATGAGGAGCCGGTACCGGTTTTGGATGAATAAAAATAAAAAAAGGGATTGACAAATCGATTTTAATGGATTAAAGTGATAAATATAAAGAGCAAAACCGTTGAGAAAGAAGAGTAACTTATCAGGCGGCATCAAAGAGAACAGCAGATGGTGAGATTGCTGTATGAAGCAGATGAGCGAATGGCCTTTCGAGGGCAGTCTGAAATTTCAATTCAGGAACAGTAGGACTTGTCGGGAACCGAACCCGTTATCAATCAGGAGTGTATGTTAGTACATGAGAAAGTGGACGATTCGTCAATTTGAGTGGTACCGCGATAATAAGTATATTATTACCGTCTCAAACCGTAAGGTTTGGGGCGGTTTTTTAGTTTCCGGGACATGGCGGCAACTTTCTCTCCTAACAAAGTGAAACAGCGCATTTGCGTAAGAATCAGCATGAAAAAAGGAGAATGGAGCTATGAAAAGAAGAGTAACAGCAGGATTATTAACAGCAGCAATGATGACAATGATGTTAACAGGATGTGCAGGATCATCTGGAGACAAGAAGGAAAGCGGAAAAGAAAGTTATACCATTGGAATTGAGCAGTTTGCAGAACATGGTTCTTTAGATAACTGCCGGGAAGGGGTTTTAAAAGGGTTAGAAAGTGAAGGGATTGTAGAAGGTGAGAATCTGACGATAGACTACAAGAATGCGGCGGCAGATATGGGAACGGCAGGACAGATTTCCGACAGCTTTGTATCTGATGGAGTAGATATGATTTGTGCGATTGCAACCCCAGCGGCGCAGAGTGCATATAATGTAGCAATGGATGCGGAGATCCCCGTGATTTACACCGCAGTTACAGATCCGGTAGAAGCGGAATTGGCAGACGCGGATGGCAATGCGGTTGGGGAAGTGACAGGAACTTCTGATAAGCTTCCAATCAAAGCACAGCTTGAGATGATCAGAAATCTCCTTCCAAATGCAAAGAAGATTGGAATTATGTATACGACAAGCGAGGCAAACTCTGTATCTGCAATTGAAGAATATAAGAAACTGGCGGGAGACTATGAGTTTGCGATTGTAGAGAAAGGAATTACGGCAACTGCAGATATTCCGTTGGCGACAGATGAGCTTCTTGGTGAAGTGGACTGTATTACGAATCTGACAGACAATACGGTGGTTTCTTCACTGGCTACAATTTTGGAGAAGGCTGGGGAGAAGAAGATCCCGGTATTTGGAAGTGAGATTGAGCAGGTCAAACTTGGATGTCTTGCAGCAGAAGGAATCGATTACATTTCTCTTGGTGAACAGACTGGGAAAATGGCAGCAAAAGTATTAAAGGGAGAAAAGAAAGCATCCGAAATGAAATATGAGATTATCACGGAGCCGGGATTCTATGTCAATACCAAGGTGGCAGAAAACTTGGGAGTAGAAGTACCGGAAGAACTGGCAAAAAATGCAGTAGAAAGTTTTCATGAGATTTCCGCAGAATAAGGAGACAGAGTTATGAATTTTATGGTGACGATTATTGAGCAGGGACTGATTTACGGAATCCTTGCACTGGGAGTATATATTACGTATAAGGTGTTGGATTTCCCGGATCTTACGGTGGATGGAAGCTTTCCATTGGGCGCGGCTGTTACAGCGGCGCTCATTACCAGGGGAATGAACCCTTATCTGACGCTTCTGGTATCCTTTGCATCAGGAGCGTTGGCGGGAATCTGTACCGGTCTTATTCATGTAAAGGGGAAAGTCAGAGATCTGCTTTCAGGGATTATTATGATGACGGCTCTGTGGTCTGTGAATCTTTATATCGCGGGGACTTCCAATGTACCACTCTTTTCACAGAAGACGATTTTCAAAAATAAACTGATGGATGGAATGGTTCCAAAGAGTCTGCGTCCTTATTCAACGCTGATTCTGATTCTGGTACTGGTGATGATCTGCAAAGTGCTTCTAGACCTTTATTTAAAGACAAAATCCGGGTATCTGCTGCGGGCAGTTGGCGATAATGAGGCATTGGTGACAGCGCTTGCAAAGGATCAGGGGAATGTGAAGATACTGGGACTTTCTCTTGCTAATGGACTGGTTGCGATGGCAGGAAGTATATTTGCGCAGGAAGAAAGGGTCTTTGAGATATCCATGGGAACCGGAGCAATTGTAATTGGTCTTGCCAGTGTGATTATCGGAACGAGTCTATTTCGGAAGATGACGGTATTCAAGGCAACAACGGCAGTTTTAATCGGTTCGATTATTTATAAGGTGTGTGTGGCAATTGCTCTTAAAAACTTTGAACCGAATGCAATGAAGCTGATTACGGCCGTTCTGTTCCTGATTGTTTTGATTTTCAGTATGGAGAGAAAAGGAGGGGCGAAGAAGCATGCTTGAGTTGAAAAAAATTTGTAAATACTATAACCCAGGGACCATAAATGAAATGTGCCTGTTTGATCAATTTGATCTGAAGGTTGAACAAGGAGAGTTCGTGTCGGTGGTTGGAAGCAACGGTTCAGGGAAAACATCGATGCTGAATATCATCTGCGGAAGCATTCCGCTAGAATCAGGTCAGGTGCTGATGCAGGGGCGTGATATCACAAGAAAAAAGGAATACCAGAGAAATGCAAAGATTGGACGCGTTTATCAGAATCCGGCAATGGGGACCTGCCCCTCTATGACGATATTGGAAAATCTATCGTTGGCAGATAACAAAGGAAAACGCTTTGGTTTGGGAAGAGGGAGTAATAAGGCAAGAGTGGAGGCTTACCGGGAAGAATTAAGAAAGCTGAATCTGGGACTGGAAGATAAGCTGGAGGTAAAAGTAGGAGCGCTGTCCGGCGGACAGCGTCAGGGACTGGCACTTTTGATGGCGGTGATGACACCCATCGATTTCCTGATTTTGGATGAACATACGGCAGCGCTGGATCCTAAGACAGCGGATCGGATTATGGAGCTGACCAGCGAAGTGGTAAAGGAAAAGAACCTGACGACGATCATGGTGACTCATAATCTTCGGTATGCGGTAGAGTACGGGAACCGTCTGCTGATGATGCACCAGGGACGGGTGATTCTGGATAAGAAGGGGCAAGAGAAGGAAAAAACGTCGGTAGAAGAGATTTTGGGTCTGTTTAATGAGATTAGTATTGAGTGCGGAAATTAGGAATGTGCTTGCAGTACTTTGCAAAATCGGCTACAATCTTAGAAGACATTAGAAAGAAAGAAGGAGAGCAAAGGATGGCAAAGAAAGTTGCACAGTTTTTTAAAGTAAGTTTTGAGCAGTTTCAGCAAGGGTATGAGGATACATTTGGAACAATAGATGAGGAAGTGCTTCGCGGAATTTATGAGGAGATTAAGCTTCCAAAGCGGGCAACGAAAGGGTCTGCGGGGTATGATTTCTATATGCCGATTACAGCAAAATTAATGCCGGGAGAGACTCTGAAGATCCCAACGGGAATCCGTGTTAAGATTGCGACTGACTGGGTATTAAAGTGCTATCCGAGAAGCGGACTGGGATTTAAATATCGTTTGCAGCTGAATAATACCGTGGGAATTATTGACAGTGATTATTATATGTCTGATAATGAAGGGCATATTTTTGCGAAGATTACCAACGACAGCAATGAAGGAAAGACGGTGGAGTTAAAGCAGGGAACCGGATTTATGCAGGGAATCTTTGTGGAGTATGGCATCACGGTAGATGATGAAGCAACGGAAGTTCGAAATGGCGGATTTGGAAGTACGACCAAATAGAAAAAAGTAAAAGAAGATAAAAAATAAAAGGGAATGAAAGATAGAAAGAGGAAGAACAGCCAGCGAAGCGTTCTTCCTCTTTCGTTAGTTTAGTTTAATGTTCAAATAGTTTCGTCCCGATAATGTCTTGTTAAAGCAGAAGCTTAAGAGGATAACGAGACATCCGGCAGCAAAGCCTGCCCAGTTAAATAACGCAGTCAGAATCAGAAGCTGCAACCGCATAAATTTCAAGGCGTAACCAAGTTCGAAGTTGGGCTGAGTATAATTTGCCACTGCGACAAATGCCATATAAAGCATGACTTCGGAGTTGAACCAACCGGATTTCACTGAGAATTCTCCCATCACAAGGCCGGCGATGACACTTAGGGGAGTGCTTAGCATACTAGGGGTATTTAAGGCTGCAAGGCGCAGACCGTCGATGGCGATTTCCAGCATCAGGAGCTGAAAAATCAGCGGAATATTAACCGTGTCCTTGACGGCTACGAAGGCAAAAATTTTAGGAAGCCAGTTTAAGTTTTGCATAAAGAGCAGAAATAAAGGGGTTAAAAATATGGTCATCAGATTAATCAATACGCGGGAAAACTTCAGGTATACGCTGGTGAGCGTTGGAAAATAATAGTCGTTGGCTTCTTCAATGATATCCAGTACAGAAGTAGGGAGAATCATTGCAGACGGCGAGTTGTCTACAAGGATAATCACTTTCCCTTCAAACAGGCAGGCGGCGGCAGTGTCCGGTCGTTCCGTGAATTTGAATTTAGGGAATGGGTTGTACCATTTGCGTTTGAACATGCATTCTGCCAGGGTTTGTTGGTTCATACGAAGATCATTGGTTTGAATGTTTTTGATCCGTTCGGATACGGTCTGCAGAAGCTTCTGATCCACCCGGTCTGACATATAGCAGATGGCGACGTCAGTGCGGGAACTTTCGCCTACCTCCAGCATTTGCATGGTCAGATGAGGATCCCGGATGCGTCGTCTAAGAAGTGCCGTATTAAATACGATCGTTTCCACAAATCCATCCCTGGATCCGCGTAAGGACTTGTCTTTGTCTGGTTCTTCCACGCTTCTTGCAGGATATGTGCGGCAATCGATGGCGATGCAGGACTCATAGCCGTCTATGAACAGGCAGGTGACTCCGGACAGGACGTTTTTTAATACCTGGTCAAAGTCGCCAAGAACGTCTACCTCTACGTATGGAATGCACATGCGTGCAAATTGTGTGGCATCTGCAGGCATGGTTTCTTCTGTTACCTTGAACATGGAATCCATGATTTTGAGCATGACTTCGTCTTTGGTAAATCCATCTATAAAATAAAAGGTCGCCATGCGGCCTCCGATCAGCATGTCCCGCTGAATAATGTCAAAGCTTTCTTTCACCGGCAGTGTTTCGTTCATATAGTTCATGCTGGCTTCTCTGGATGCTGTAATGATTTTTGGTTCCGGCATATGATTTCCTCCGCTTATTCAATCAGTTGTTTCAGCAATAGAATGCCCGGATTTGTGGATGCTTATACAGGTGTTTTTTGGGATTTATCCGACTCTTTCATAGTAATTTTATTTTACAGAATGAGAGGATAGTGTTAAAATCATACAATGTGAAATAATTTGTGAAGGGAAGAGGTTTGAAAAATATGCAGGAGAAAAAAGATAATCGACTGGGAACAGAACCGCTTGGGAAACTGATGGTATCATTGGCGCTTCCGGCGGTTGCAGCTCAGCTTATTAACTTGCTGTATAATATTGTGGATCGAATTTATATTGGCCATATTAAGGGGTATGGAGATGTGGCATTAACTGGAGTAGGAGTGACATTTCCAATTATTATGTTAATCGCTGCATTTAGTGCATTTGCCGGAATGGGTGGAGCACCGTTGGCATCCATTCAGCTGGGGAAAAAGGATTATCAGGAGGCCGAGAAAATCCTTGGAAATTCTGCGGGAATGATCGTGTTTTTTTCCATTGTTCTTACCATTGGATTTTTGATTTTTAAGACGCCGGTTCTCTATGCTTTTGGAGCCAGTGATGCAACAATTGGATATGCAGAAGATTATATTACAATTTACTTATTTGGAACGATTTTTGTACAGCTTGCTTTGGGACTGAATACATTTATCAGCGGGCAGGGAGCTGCAAAGACTGCGATGCTGTCGGTTCTTATTGGAGCAGTGATCAATATCTGCCTGGATCCGGTATTTATTTTTGCGCTGGATATGGGAGTGAAGGGAGCGGCTCTTGCAACAGTGATTTCACAGGCGGTCAGCGCAGTGTGGGTTGTGCGTTTCCTTGTTTCGGGCAAGAGTGTGATCCGGCTGAAAACATCCAATATGCGCTTAGAAGGAAAGATTGTGCGCAATATCGCAAGCCTTGGAATTTCACCGTTTATTATGCAAAGCACGGAGAGTTTGGTAAGTATTACATTGAATGCCGGACTGCAAAAGTACGGCGGAGACCTTTATGTGGGAACGATGTCGATTATGACCAGTGTTATGCAGATGATCGTAATTCCGGTACAGGGAATTACACAAGGGGTACAGCCGATTATCAGCTATAACTATGGAGCCGGGAATAAGAAGAGAGTGATTGGCACATTCAGCCGTCTGATTGGAATCTGTTTTGGAGCAACGCTGGTCCTTGCCGGAGTTGCCGTGCTGGCACCGGAGGTGTATGCATCCATCTTTACATCTAAGAGAGAATTGGTGGAACTGACGTCTCAGGTGATGCCGGTCTATTTTATGGGGCTTACCATTTTTGGTATTCAGTCTGCGTGTCAGTCTACTTTTCTGGCGCTTGGAGAGGCAAAAGTGTCGGTGCTGATTGCACTTCTTCGGAAAGTGATTTTGTTAATCCCTCTGGCAATTCTTCTGCCGAAATGGATGGGTGTTATGGGAATTTATCGTGCAGAGCCAATTGCGGATGTAACGTCTGTGGTTGTTACATCGATATTGTTTATCTTTACAATGAAAAAAATTTTGCCTAAGATGGGCAAAAGTGATATGATGGAGGAAAAGAAAAATTAAGCATCAGAGGAGGGAAATACATGAGCGATTATGTTGTAACAGTGAATAGTACCGTGGATCTTCCGAAAGAATGGCTTGCAGAGAGAAATGTTCCGGTCATTCCTTTGAAATATACCATAGATGGCGAGACCTGTGAAGATATGGCGGGGCTGTCATCCAAAGAATTTTTTCAGAAACTAAGAGACGGAAAGATGGCTACGACATCACAGATCAACCCGGAGGAAGCAAGGGAGGCATTGGAGCCGTTTTTAAAAGAAGGAAAAGATGTACTCCATCTGGCATTTTCTTCTGCTCTTAGCGGCACCTGCAATAGTATGCGGATTGCGGCGGAAGAGTTGAAAGAGGAATATCCAGAGCGGAAAATTATCGTGATCGATACGCTGTGCGCGTGCCTTGGAGAAGGACTTCTTCTCTATTATGTGCTGAAACTTAAGCAGGAAGGAAAAACCATCGAAGAAGTGGAAGCGTGGGTGGAGGAAAATAAACTTCATATCTGTCACAATGTTACCGTAGATGACTTGAATCATCTGCAGAGGGGCGGACGGATTTCAAAGACGGCAGCCGTTCTTGGAACAATGGTACAGATTAAGCCGATGATTCATGTGGCTGACGATGGTTCGCTTCAGGTAGTTGGAAAAGAAAGAGGACGGAAGCGCTCTCTGAATAAGATTGTGGATAAAGCAGTTGAACAAAGCAAAGGATGGGAACAGGACATTGTAATGATTACCCATGGAGACTGTCTGGAAGATGCCCAGTATGTTGCAGAACTGGTTCGCGCGAAGATGGGAATTGAGAATATTCTGATTAATAATATAGGAACGGTAATTGGAAGTCATACAGGACCGGGAGTGGTAGCGGTATTCTGTATGGGAAATAAGCGTTAACAGAGTCGGAGGAAACAAAAATGAAGAAGAATCTGACGATTGATGCCAAAATGAAAGAACTCTGGCCGGCGACAAGGGTTGGGTGTTTTCAGTATCGGGTAAAGGTAGAAAAGAAAAATGAAGAAATGTGGAAGTATCTGAAGAAGGATATTTTCAAAAAAACGAAGGATGCAATCTTTGATTATGGGGTAAATGATATTCCCAATATTAAAGAGTCAAGACTTGCATATAAGGCTTTTGGCAAGGATCCTAGCCGTTACCGCGTATCCTCAGAAGCGTTGATTCGCCGAATTGGACAGGGCAAAGGTCTGTATGAGGTCAATACAGTGGTGGATGTGAACAACCTGATCTCGATTGAATCAGGCTTCTCAGTGGGTTCTTATGATACTGCGAATATCGAAGAAGACTTAGTGTTTCGTGTAGGGCGAGAAGGAGAGACTTACAAAGGAATTGGAAAAGAAGAGATCAAAATCGACTGTCTTCCGGTTCTGGCGGATGAAAAAGGAGCCATTGGAAGCTCTACCAGTGATTCGGAGCGTGCGATGATTACAGAATCAGCCGCCGAGGTTCTGACGCTAATCTATTCCTTTTCGGACAATGACGATCTGGAAAAGGCATTAGAATACGGGAAACGGTATCTGGAAACTTACGCAGGTGCAGAAGAAATAGAAAGCTGGATTGTAGAATAAAAGGTAAGAAAACACCGGATTTGTAAGAATATCAAATCCGGTGTTTTTATTATGGATTCATTTTAAAATTATAATTTGATGATTCCAAATGTATTGGCTACAGAACTTACCAGAATCAGAATCAGGAAAATTGGAGCAACCCATTTGATCATAACAGTGAAAAGCTTTTCGCCTTTGAATTTACCGTTGGTTTCTTTGACTTCGTCTGCGATTGCCTTTGGTTTAATAATAAATCCTACAAAGATACAGGTAAAGAATGCTACGATTGGCATCAGTATACTGTTGCTTAAAAAGTCCATAATATCCAGAATTGTCAGTCCCATCCAGCTGATGAAGCTAAGAGGTCCAAATCCGAGAGAGGATGGAATACCCATTACCAGTGCAAGAGCTGTTACGAACAGACAAGCGCCTTTTCTGCTCCAGTGGAATTTGTCACGGAAGATGGATACGATAGTTTCCATCAGGGAGATCGCAGAAGTAAGTGCTGCGAAGAATACCATCAGGAAGAACAGGCATCCGATAAATCCGCCGAGTTTCATGCTGTCAAATACTTTTGGAAGTGTCATGAACATCAGTCCAGGACCAGAACTTAACATGGAACGGTCACCGCCGGAGAATACGAATACGGCCGGGATGATCATCAGTCCTGCCAAAAAGGCGATACCGGTATCGAATACTTCAATCTGTCTGACAGAACTTTCCAGGTTGTTCTCTTTCTTCATATAAGAACCATAGGTTACCATAATACCCATTGCAAGGGACATGGAGTAGAAGAGCTGACCCATCGCTGCAAGAACTGTCTTTACAGAGATGTCAGACATATGTGGCTTGATGTAGTAAACGAATCCTTCCATTGCTCCATCAAGTGTCAATCCGTATACCGCAATAAATATGGTTAAAAGAACCAGAATCGGCATCATCACCTTGCTGACTTTTTCAATTCCTTTTTCTACTCCGCACAGTACGATAATAGCAGTCAGAGCGATAAACAGGAAGAACCATCCAAGGGGTTCAAAAGTTCCGCTGATAAAACTATTAAAATAAGTATCTTCTGCTGCAGTATGTACGCCGCCAGTTAAAAATACTGCGAAGTATTTAATTACCCATCCGCCGATTACAGAATAATAAGGGAAGATGATAATCGGAACCAGTGCAGCCAATACGCCGAGGAAACTGAATCGTTTGTCGAGAACCTTAAAAGCGCCGATGGCACTTAAGCCGGTCTTTCTTCCGATTGCGATTTCGGCAACCATGAGTGTGAAACCAAAGGTGACTGCCAAAATCAAATAGATCAGAAGAAAAGAACCACCGCCGTATTGGGCAGCAAGATAAGGGAAACGCCAGATATTTCCAAGACCTACAGCGGAACCGGAAGCAGCCAGTACGAATCCCAGTTTACTGGAAAAGTTACTTCGTTTTTGCATATTACAAAACCTCCTCTAAAAATAGTATGCAATCATTCCTAAAAAATAGATTATGCTCTATTATTGCATGAAAGATTGATTTTTTCAAGCAAAACTGTTACAATTAATGAAACGATGTCGAAAATTATAATAAATATGGTAAAAAATGAAAGAAAAGCAGAAGAAAGAAAAATAATTATTGACATCTGAACGCAGTTATGGTAGATTAATAAATGCATGAGGAAAAAAGAAAGCAGAGTATCCACTCTCACCGTAGCACAATCGGGTGACTATCGGTTTGATATTGAGTATTACGACGATGAAAGTTCGTGTGTATACAGATATATAAGTGGATGGTCTGAGACTGTTCACTTATTTTTTATTATGATGATGGAGGTGCACGACAATTAGCGATTTAATGATTAACGGGCAAATCAGAGACAAAGAAGTACGAGTAATTGGAGAGAATGGAGACCAGTTGGGAATCATGTCATCCAGAGAAGCAATGAAACTTGCGCAGGAAGCAGAGCTTGATCTGGTAAAGATTGCTCCAAAGGCTCAGCCGCCGGTTTGCAAGATTATTGATTATGGTAAGTACAGATATGAGCTTGCAAGAAAAGAAAAAGAGGCGAAGAAAAAACAGAAGACCGTTGAAGTGAAGGAAGTACGTCTGTCACCTAATATCGATACAAATGATTTGAATACGAAGGTGAACAATGCTAAGAAGTTCATCAGTAAAGGAAACAAAGTAAAAGTAACGCTTCGATTCAGAGGACGTGAGATGGCACATGTTCAGCAGAGTAAACATATTTTGGATGATTTTGCCGGAATGCTGGAAGATGTTGCTGTAGTAGAAAAACCTGCTAAGATGGAAGGCAGAAGTATGAGCATGGTTTTAACCGTAAAACGTTAAAAATACATTTACAAATTTAAGGAGGAAGTTATTATGCCAAAAATTAAAACAAATAGAGCGGCTGCAAAGCGCTTCAAAAAAACAGGTACAGGAAAATTAAAAAGAAATAAAGCTTATAAGAGCCATATCTTAACTAAGAAATCTACAAAGAGAAAAAGAAATCTTAGAAAATCAATCATTACTGATGAAACTAACGTAAAGAACATGAAGAAAGTATTACCATATCTGTAAGATATCGGAAGTATTGAAGGAGGATAATAAGAGATGGCAAGAATTAAGGGCGGATTAAACGCTAAAAAGAAACACAATAGAACATTAAAGTTAGCAAAAGGATACAGAGGAGCACGTTCTAAACAGTACAGAGTTGCAAAACAGTCTGTTATGAGAGCTTTAACTTCTGCATACGCAGGAAGAAAACAGCGCAAACGTCAGATGCGTCAGCTTTGGATCGCTCGTATCAACGCAGCAGCAAGAATGAATGGTCTGTCTTACAGCAAATTCATGCACGGCTTAAAGGTAGCAAATGTTGACATGAACAGAAAGATGCTTGCAGAGATGGCTGTTAATGATGCAGAAGGATTTGCAGCACTTGCAGAGCTTGCTAAGAGCAAACTTGCTTAATTGGATGAAAAAGTTATAAGATGGATCCCGGGCATAAGTCCGGGATTTTCTTGTATCATTTTCTTGTAACATAGGAAATTATGAGGAGAAAAATATATGAAAAGCAGAAAAATACGCATGACAGCACAGTTTTTTAACGGTGCAAAAAGGTATTTTGCAGGAGCAGTTTTTGCATCTCTTATGACGACTGCGCTGAATGCTTTGACGCCCCAGATTTTTCGATTTACCATCGATTCGGTGTTGGGAAGTGGAAAATACCCATATCTGTTGTCGCATCTGTGGATCATGGCGCTGATACTGGTGGCAGTTGCAGCTTTGTCCGGAATTTTTCTGTATATGGGAAGGGTTGGAACGGCGCTGGCGGGAGAGACATTTGCCAGAAATATGCGGGAGTCATTGTTCTCCCATGTGCAGAAGCTTCCGATGTCCTGGCATGACCACAATCAGACAGGAGATATTATTCAGCGCTGTACTTCGGATGTGGAAGTGATCCGAAATTTTGTTGTGACACAGCTTTTGGAGGTGTTTCGGACTGCATTTCTGGTGGCAGTATCGTTTGGTATGATGTTTTCCATGAATCGGAAATTGTCGCTGATTGTTCTGGGATTTGTCCCGGTGGTTGTGCTATATTCGGCTGTTTTTTATCGCCTGATTGCAAGGCGGTTTACGGATGCCGATGAGGCGGAAGGAGAATTGTCTACCGTAGTGCAGGAAAATGCTACCGGGGTTCGGGTAGTGCGGGCATTTGGAAGAGAAAAGTTTGAGATGGATCGATTTCAAGAGAAAAATGACGCATTTGCGAAGCTGTGGATTAAGCTTGGAACACTTTCCGGCCTCTATTGGGGCGTGGGAGATCTGATTACCGGGCTTCAGGTGGTGACGGTGATTGTGATTGGCGCTGTAGAGGCGGTTTATGGCAATATTACAGTGGGAGAATTTGTGGCGTTTGCTTCCTATAATACGACGCTGGTATGGCCGATTCGCGGACTTGGAAGAATTCTCTCTGATATGAGTAAGGCTGGCGTGTCTTTTGAACGTGTAGACTACATTGTAAAGGGAGAAGAAGAGGCGTATGGGCAGAATGCAAAGAAGGAGGAATGTGAGAAAGCTTTGGATATTCGGTTTTCACATGTTGACTTTTCTTATGGAGAAGGCAAAGAAGTTCTTTCCGATGTATCTTTTGAGATTCCAGGAGGGACAACATTTGGAATTCTGGGAGGAACCGGAAGCGGTAAGTCTACAATTGCACAGCTTCTGACCCGTCTGTATGAGTGCGAGAAGGGGAAGGGAAAGATCTTCGTGGGAGACCGGGAAGTTCAGGATATCCCGTTGGAGGAACTTAGAAAGATGGTGGGGATGGTGCTGCAGGAACCATTTCTCTATTCACGAACAATTCGGGAGAATATCGAGGCTTCTGCGCCGGGAGCATCCTTAGAAGAGATCCGTCAGGCCGCAAAGATTGCCTGTGTGGACGATGCGATTATGGGATTTCCGGATGGCTATGATACACTGGTAGGAGAGCGGGGCGTTACCCTGTCAGGTGGACAGAGGCAACGGATTGCGATAGCAAGAATGCTGCTTCAGAATGCAAAGGTGATGGTGTTTGATGATTCGCTGTCTGCAGTGGATGCACAGACGGACTATGTGATCCGTAAGGAGCTTCTTAAGAATCGAAAAGATACAACGATGATCTTGATTTCTCACCGGATTACAACATTGATGGGAGCGGATCAGATCCTGGTTTTGAATCATGGAAGGGTAGAAGAACTGGGAACCCATGAGCAGCTGATTCAGGGACAGGGAATTTACCGAAAGATCTATGAGATACAGATGAGTCAGGATGACAGAAAGAAGGTGAAAAAGCAAGATGGCGGCTTATGAAGAACAGGAGTATAAGAAACCGTTTCAAATGAAAGTCTGGGCAAAGATGTTTCCGTTTTTTAAGCCTTACCGAAAATATTTTATGATTACACTGGGATTGAATATTTTCCTGGCAGGCGTGGATGTGTTGACACCACTGTTTCAAAGTTATGCGATTGATCATTTTATTGTTCCGAATACGCTGCAGGGAATCGGAGTGTTTGCAGCGGCTTATGTGGGAATGATCGTGATGCAGACGGTGTCGGTGTACTGGTCGGTTCACGCGGCTACTACGATTGAGATGTGTGTAGGGAAGGATTTGAAATGGGCACAGTTTAAGCATCTGCAGACGTTATCTTTTTCCTATTATAATACGACGCCGGTGGGGTATATTCATGCACGGGTGATGAGTGACACGTTAAAGATTGCCAGCGTAGTTGCCTGGGGGCTAGTGGATATGTTTTGGGCGTTCCTCTATGTGGTCAGCGTGTTTATTATTATGTTTTTTTTGAATGCTCGTCTTGCGTTGATTCTTCTGGTAATCGTGCCTTGTATTGCTGTACTGACGGTGGTATTTCAAAATAAGATTCTTTACTGGAACCGGCGGGTCAGAAAGATTAATTCTCAGATTACCAGTGCGTATAACGAAGGAATCACCGGTGTTCGGACATCGAAAAGTATGGGGATTGAGAAGGAGAATGAAGATGCCTTTTCCGGGCGAACCTCGGATATGTACCAGGCGGCGGGGCGTGCGGCAAAGCTAAATGCTGTCTATATTCCATTGATTTTGCTTTGCGGATCATCGGCTGCCGCGTTCGTCTTATACCGAGGCGGCTACATGGTACAGGAGGATTTGATACGGCTGGGAACGCTGTCGGTGTTTATTTCCTATGCGGTCGTTATTTTTGAGCCGATTCAGCAGCTGGCGAGGCTTCTGGCCGATTTAATTTCCTGTCAGGCAAATATTGAACGGGTGATGGATCTTTTGGAACAGACACCGAACGTAACGGATCGGGCGGAGGTAATCGAAAAGTATGGAGATCATTTTCAGCCGAAAAAGGAAAACTGGGAGAAGATAAAAGGAGATATTGTATTTGAAGATGTGTCCTTTCGCTATCCTGATGGAAAAGAATATGTGTTGGAGCATTTTAATCTGCATGTTCCTGCAGGCATGAATGTGGCAATTGTGGGAGAAACAGGGGCTGGAAAGTCAACTCTTGTAAACTTGGTGGGACGGTTTTTTGAGCCTACGGCGGGACGGATTCTGGTTGATGGTGTAGATTATCGAGAACGAAGTCAGCTTTGGCTTCATAGCCAGATCGGGTATGTCCTTCAAAATCCTCATCTTTTTTCAGGGACGGTACGGGAGAATATCCGGTATGGCCGTCTGGATGCAACAGATGCGGAAGTAGAGGAAGCTGCAAGAAGTGTATCGGCAGATGAGGTGGTTCGGAAATTAAAAGATGGATACGACAGCGATGTTGGTGAAAGTGGTGGCCGTTTATCGACGGGTGAAAAGCAGCTTCTGTCTTTTGCCAGGGCGATTTTGGCAGATCCGGCAATTTTTGTATTGGATGAGGCGACCTCTTCGATTGATACGGCAACAGAACAGTTGATTCAAAAGGCAACACAAAAACTGCTGAAAGGGCACACCTCTTTTGTAATTGCACATCGCCTGTCTACCATTCGGAATGCAGATCTGATTTTGGTGGTGAAGGATGGAAAAGTGATTGAGCAAGGAACGCATGAAGAGTTGCTGGCCCGGCAGGGATATTATAGAAATCTGTATGATAAGCAGTTTGAGGAAGAGGAAGCAAGACGGATTTTTGAGGGAAGTAGATAGCTGTTAACAAGAGTATAGTTGATAATAAAAAGGAGAAAAACATGGAAATATTAGTAGTGGTAGATATGCAGAATGATTTTGTTGATGGTGCGCTTGGAACAAAAGAAGCGGTAGAGATTGTGCCGAAGGTTGCAGAGAAGATTCGTCTTTTCAAGGATGGAACCAACAGTCGGGTTCTGTACACTAGAGATACGCACGAAGAGAATTACCTTGATACGCAGGAAGGACGTCATCTTCCGGTACGCCATTGTATCCGCGGAACGCAAGGATGGGAGATTTGTCCGGAAATAGAATTGCTTAGAAAAGAGCAGCCGATCGATAAGCCGACGTTTGGAAGTCCGGTGCTTGGCCAGCTTTTGAAAGCGCAGGACGAGGATCTGAAAAAACAAGGGAAAGAGGGAATTACATCGGTAACGCTGGTAGGGCTTTGCACCGATATCTGTGTGATTTCAAATGCTTTGCTGGTGAAGGCATTTCTACCGGAAACTCCGGTGATTGTAGATGCCAGCTGTTGTGCCGGAGTTACGGTAGAAAGCCATCAAAATGCATTGCAGGCTATGAATATGTGTCAGATTCAGATTATCGGACAATAAACGATTTTGCCACATTAGGGATAGATCAGACGTTCATCGGTAATGTCGGTTAAGACCTCTTCCAGATATTTTTTTGCCAGATATTTTGCCATGGGAAGATTCATATCCAAGTAGTTTCCGCAATCTTTTGCGGATGCTCCGGGAACTTCTCCTTCAAAAGCGGCAATGAAGGAAAACATTTCCTGCATTAAAGGAATGATGTCGCGAGACTCATACTTACCGGAAAGAAGAAGATAGAAGCCGGTTCGGCATCCCATAGGGCCGAAATAGATTGTTTTATCGCCAAATTCGGCATGATTGCGAAGAAAAGTTGCTGCAAGATGTTCAATGGTATGCATCTCGGCGGTGTTCATCACAGGTTCATCGTTGGGACTGGTCATGCGAAGGTCGAAAGTGGTAATCGGTGATTCGCCTGCGTAATCTACCCGGGAAACATAGACACCGGGAATTAATTTTAAATGGTCTATTGTGAAACTGGTAATTTTCTGCATATTTTTGTACTCCTTTTCTCTGTAATTACAGGTATTATAGCACTTTTACGTATAATATACTATGAAAAATGTCAGAAGATGTGCTATACTTACAGGGTGAGTTTTAAGGAGGAAGGAAAATGAAACTATATTTGGTGCGCCACGGTGAAACGGACTGGAATAAGCAAAAGAGGATACAAGGGCAAGTAGATATCCCACTGAATGCATTTGGAAGAAGTTTAGCAAAGAAGACGGCAGAAGGACTGAAAAGTATTCCTTTTGATGTCTGTTACAGCAGTCCTCTTGGACGGGCGGAAGAGACGGCGCGGCTGATTCTAAATGAAAGAGATGTTCCGATTATTACAGATAATCGGATTATGGAGATGGCATTTGGAGAATACGAAGGAAAATGCTGTTCCAAAGAAGGGTGGAACCTTCCTCAGGAATTTGAATGCTTTTTTCACGACCCGGCACATTTTAAGCCTGCGAAAGGCGGAGAATCCTTTGAACAGGTGCAGAAACGTGCAGGAGAATTCATTGAGGAGCTCTGCGGGAAGAGGCAGTATCAGGAGAGTAATGTTCTGATTACGACTCATGGAGCTGCGCTGGCAGGAATTCTGAACCATATCCGGGGCGGCTCGATAGAAGAATACTGGGGAATTGGCGTACATAAGAATTGTGCAGTGACAGAATTGTTCGCGGCAGACGGCAGAATTGAGATTCTGTCTGAAAATGTAGTTTATTATGATGATAAAGTAGAAGACTGGGGAATTGGGAAATAGACAGTCTCCAGATAGATGGCAAGAGGAGGATGAAGATATGATTAATGATAAAAAAGTGCTGTTCAGCGGAATGCAGGCGACGGGAAATCTGACGCTTGGCAATTATCTGGGGGCATTGAAAAACTGGGTGACATTAAGTGACGAGTATGAGTGCTTTTATAGTGTGGTGGACATGCATTCCATTACAGTCAGACAGGATCCGGCTACCCTTAGAAAGCGTGCAAGAGCTCTTTTGACCCTTTACATTGCAGCGGGATTGGATCCGGAGAAAAACTGTATCTATTATCAGTCCCATGTATCAGGTCATGCAGAACTTGCATGGATTCTGAACTGCTTTACCTATATGGGAGAACTGAATCGTATGACACAGTTTAAGGATAAGGCATCTAAGCACGCAGATAATATCAATGCGGGATTATTTACCTATCCCGTCCTGATGGCAGCGGATATTCTGCTTTATCAGGCGGACGTCGTGCCGGTTGGAATTGACCAGATGCAGCATCTGGAACTGACCCGTAATATTGCGGAGCGGTTTAACAATATTTATGGAGATGTGTTTACGGTACCGGAGGCTTATATCGGAAAAGTGGGAGCGAAGATTATGAGCCTTCAGGATCCGACCAGAAAGATGTCGAAGTCAGATGAGAATCCGAATGCCAGCATTTATCTGATGGATGATCCGGATACGATTATCCGCAAATGCAAGCGTGCCGTAACCGATTCAGAGGCTCAGATCCTTTATCGGGATGAGCAGCCGGGTGTAAAGAACCTGATTGATATTTACAGTGCATGTACCGGAAAGAAGCCGGAGGAAGTGGTAAAAGAATTCGACGGTAAGGGATATGGAGACTTTAAGATGGCAGTGGGTGAAGCGGTAGTATCCGTGTTAAAGCCACTGCAGGATGAAGTAGCAAGACTTGAAAAGGATAAGGCTTATATTGAAAGTGTCATTAAGAATAATGCAGAAAAAGCCAATTATTTCGCGATGAAGACTCTGCGAAAAGTGCAGAAGAAGGTTGGATTTCCGGAGAGAATCCGCTAATGAAAGGGGAAATACGGAATGAAGATACAGACGGCAGGACAGCAGAAGTATTATGATTTTATGAAAGAACGAGAGACCAGACTTGAAACGGGAAGAATCGTATGGGTCAGCATGTTGGGAGTGGCGTTTATTTCAGCCCTTTCCAATATTATGATAGGTGTGGTTTTGGGAGCAATTGGAATCTTTTTGGCAGCAGCCAATCATAATTCCAGAAAGGCGCTGATGAAATGTCTGGATGGGGTGAAAGACAGGGAAGATTTTTTCTGGCAGCTCTCAGCGCCGGATCTTCTGGAATATCCGCTGGTGCATGTGATGATCAGTAAGGATTATGTGCTGACAGATCAGTCGGTCCCGGAGATCCTTCGGATCGAGGATATGGAGAAGATTGAGGTAGGAAAGCAGCAGGATATTAAAAAAGTACTGTTTCTAACGGATCCGCAAGGAGGTCGCCATGAGATCGTATCCTATGTGAAAGGGGATGGGCTTCAGGAGACGTTCGATGAGATTTATGAAACGCTGCGCAGTAAATTGCATAAAAAAGATCCTTTGGGAAATGAGTAATTTCCCAAAGGATCTTTTTTTGAAGGTTCTATTTTGTTTTAGTTGTCTTCTTCCTGTACACTGTAAGTCTGGCGTTTTCTTGCCATCTCATCGCTTTCCAGATATTCGTCGTAAGTTGTGATCTTGTCAATCAGTTTGCCGCCTGGAACGATTTCCATAATTCGGTTGGCGGTTGTCTGTACAATCTGATGGTCTCTGGAAGAGAAGAGGATTACACCTGGGAACTTGATCAGTCCGTTGTTTAAGGCGGTGATAGATTCCATATCCAGGTGGTTGGTTGGCTCATCAAGGAGCAAGATGTTGGCGCCGGAAATCATCATCTTAGATAACAGGCAGCGCACCTTCTCACCACCGGAAAGTACTTTGACTTTTTTGACGCCGTCATCACCAGAGAACAGCATTCTTCCAAGGAAGCCGCGGACATAGGTGACGTCTTTGATTTCGGAATACTGGGTCAGCCACTCTACGATCGTGTAGTCGTTATCGAATTCTTTTCCGCTGTCTAATGGGAAATAAGCCTGAGAGGTAGTTACTCCCCATTTATAGGTTCCTTCATCCGGTTCCATTTCCCCGGTGAGGATCTGGAACAAGGTGGTCTTGGCGAGCTCATTGCCGCCAACGAAGGCAACTTTATCTTCACGGTTTAAGGTAAAGGAAATGTTGTCTAATACTTTTTCACCATCGATGGTTTTGCTGAGACCTTCTACCATGAGAACCTCATTTCCAATCTCGCGGTCTGGACGGAAATCAATGTATGGGTATTTTCGGCTGGACGGCTGGATGTCGTCAAGCTGGATTTTTTCTAACGCACGTTTTCTTGATGTCGCCTGCTTGGATTTGGAAGCGTTGGCACTGAACCTTGAGATAAACTCCTGCAGTTCCTTGATCTTTTCCTCTTTCTTTTTGTTTGCTTCCTTCATCTGACGGATCAGAAGCTGGCTGGATTCGTACCAGAAGTCGTAGTTACCTGCGTACAGTTTGATTTTTCCGTAGTCGATATCGGCGATCTGTGTACATACTTTATTTAAGAAATAACGGTCGTGAGATACTACGATAACTGTATTGTCAAAGTTAATCAGGAATTCTTCCAGCCATGCAATAGCGTCCAGATCCAGGTGGTTGGTCGGCTCGTCAAGAAGAAGGATATCTGGATTGCCAAACAGAGCCTGGGCAAGAAGGACCTTAACTTTTTCCGGACCGGTTAAATTTTTCATCATATCATAATGCATCTCTGCCGGGATACCAAGCCCATTTAGCAAAGTAGCAGCGTCAGATTCTGCTTCCCATCCGTTCATAGCAGCGAACTCTGCTTCCAGTTCACTGGCCTTGATTCCGTCCTCATCGGTGAAATCTTCTTTCGCGTAGATTACCTCTTTTTCCTTCATGATCTCATAAAGTCTTGCATTTCCCATCATGACGGTGTCGAGAACCGGAAATTCATCATATTTGAAGTGATCCTGCTGCAGGAAAGACAGACGCTCTCCGGGGGTGATGATGACATCTCCGTTGGTTGGCTCTAATTGTCCGGAGAGAATCTTCAGAAATGTGGATTTTCCGGCTCCGTTTGCACCAATCAGGCCATAGCAGTTTCCTTCGGTAAATTTAATATTGACATCTTCAAACAGCGCTTTTTTACCAACGCGCAGTGTGACATTGCTTGCACTTATCATAATTTCAATACTCCTTATGATTGTTATTCATTCTATTTCTACATACAATTCTCATCTTAACAAATATGAAGGGAAATAGCAAGGATACTTTTTTCTTTGCAGAATGGTTTGCTAACCTAAAAAATGGGTATATAATAACAGAATAGAAAGCGAGGGAGACGAGTATGGAAAAAGCAACAATCGTATTAGAAGGCGGAGCCACAAGGGGTGTCTTTACCTCTGGCGTATTGGATTATCTGATGGAAAAGGAACTTTATCTGTCCCATGTGATAGGAGTATCTGCCGGTTCCTGCAATGGTGTGGATTATGTATCAAAGCAGCCGGGCAGAACCAGGGACTGTATGATTCACAGAGAGAAAGAGTACAGTTATTATAACAGCATTACAAAGTCCATTAAGACGAAGAGTCTGTTGGATATGGATATGGTTTTTGAAAAATATCCGAAAGAAGTATTTCCGTTTGATTTTGATACGTATTTTCGTTCGGAGATAGAGTGTGAGATTGTTACGACAAACTGTGAGACGGGACAGGCAGAATATATGACCGAAACGAAAGACGGAGGCCGTCTGATGAAGATTTGTCGGGCATCCAGCAGTATGCCGCTGGTATCGCCCATTGTGAATATTGATGGGGTTCCCTATCTGGATGGAGGTCTGGCAGATTCGATTCCTGTGAAACGGGCGCTTCAGAAGGGAAATGAGAAGATTGTGCTGATTTTAACCCGAAATCCGGGATACCGTAAGAAACCTGTTTCCAAGGCAGTGGGGAAACTTTACCGTAGATCCTATCAGAAGTATCCGAATCTTACGCGAACCTGCATTCGCAGAAGTCTGATGTACAATCAACAGATGAAACTGGTAGAACAGCTGGAAGAAGAGGGGAAGATATTCGTACTTCGTCCTTTGGTTCCAACGGTGTCCAGGCTGGAAAAAAATTATGATACACTGATGTATTTCTATGAGCATGGATATCGGTTGATGAAGCGTCAGTATGAGGCGCTGGAACGATATCTGGAGCAGTAGTGGGAGCAAGGGCTTATTAAGGGGATGTCTTACAGATCTTCCAGATTGATTTCCCGTGGTTTCTCCATGTGCTGCAGGGTGACCTCGTAGATGTGTTCTGTATCGCCGCGTTTCATAGTATCCAGAATTGCCTGGTGCTCCAGGAAGGTGTCCTGCATCCGGCCTTCGTGTGATAAAGACAGCGCTGCAAGACGCTGCATTCGATATAGAAAGGTTGCGAAAACAGAGGCAAACTGTTCGTTTTTCAGATATTCGATAATTTTGGTGTGGAACTGAAAATCATATTTGCTGAATGCTGGAATGGATTGGGTGGTGTTTAGAATTTCACGCAGCTTTTCCATGATCAAGTCCAGTTCCCCGAATAGTCTGGCAGCGTCCGGTGTATCGGCATGTTTCGCAATTTGCAGGGTACAGTAGCACTCCAGTGCAGAACGGATCTGGAAGGTTTCCTCGACGTCTTTTTTGGAAAGCTGGTGAAGTGTGAATCCACGGCTTGGAATAATATCAACATAGCCTTCCTGAGCCAATCGGTGGATGGCGTCACGAAAAGGTGTCCGGGAGATTCCAAGTTCTTTGGAAAGCTTTGTCTCGGAATATACCTGCTGGTAGGAGAGCTGGTTTGATAAGATTAAGTTTTGCAGATGTTCGTAAGCTTGTTCGTTTAATGCTGTCATGGTATCTCCTTCTTTGATTTTTCTAAAGAATATCATACAACAAATAGCTGATAGGGTCAATATTGCGCGCAGAAATGCGCGCTTTTTTATGTCTAAAATGTTAAAAACATAACGAACAAAACGTGATTATTATGTGAAAATTGCATAAAAAATAAAGGAAAATTATGTGAAAATGGGAGAAAGAATATATGGGTGGTTGACCGGTATACCGGTTTGCAGTATAGTGTGCTTAAGACAGGAAATAATGAACGAATTATTTCAAAAAACAGGATCAAACATTAAAAAATAAGAGAAAAGGAGCGGACATCATTATGAAAGTAGGATTTATCGGACTTGGGATTATGGGAAGACCTATGGCAAAAAACCTTGTAAAAGCAGGGGTAGAACTGTTGGTGACGGATCTGAACAAGGAAGCGGTTGCAGATGTAGTGGCAGCAGGGGCGAAAGAAGCCAGTTATCAGGAGATTGGAGAGGCATGTGAGATTGTGTTCACAATCGTTCCAAATGGAGACATTGTAAAATCCATTCTGTTTGATGAGAATGGAGTGGCATCCACGCTGAAAGCAGGAAGTATCGTATGTGATATGAGTTCTGTGACACCGGTAGAGTCAAAAGAATGTTACACAAGATTGAAAGAGAAGGGTGTGGGCTTTGTGGACGCTCCGGTATCCGGCGGAGAACCGGGGGCAATTGCAGGAACCCTGGCAATTATGGCAGGAGGAGACGAGAAGGATTTTAATGCACTGAAAGAATATTTTGATATTCTTGGTTCTTCTGCACTTTTGATCGGCGAGTCCGGAAGTGGAAGCGTAACCAAGCTTGCGAATCAGATTATTGTAAATAACACTATCGCAGTAGTATCTGAGGCGTTTGTACTGGCGACAAAGGCAGGGGCAGATCCGCAGAAAGTATACGAAGCGATTCGCGGCGGACTGGCAGGAAGCGCTGTGCTGGATGCGAAAATTCCAATGATTGTAGAGCGCAACTTTAAGCCGGGCGGACCGATTAGAATCAATCATAAGGATATTAAGAATGTCGTGAATACAGCTCATGCCATTGATGTTCCCATTCCATATACCGCGCAGTTATATGAGATTCTTCAGGCGCTGAAGATTCATGGCCATATGAATGATGATCATGGCGGAATCGTACAGTATTTTGAAAAACTGGCCGATGTAGAAGTGAAGAAATTCGACTAAGAGGAAGCGTTAGGACAGGAGGAGAGGAATATGGCGATCAAAGCAGAGGTATTGACTTCTTTTAAAACAATTGATGAAGCGTATATTGATGGGCTTTTGGAGAAAGAGATTGCAGCGAATAATAAGAAGATCGTGGTGCTTGACGATGATCCGACGGGAGTACAGACGGTGCATGACATTTCGGTTTATACGAATTGGGAGAAGGAAAGCATCAGACAGGGATTTGAAGAAGAAAATCATCTGTTCTACATTTTGACAAATTCCAGAGGGTTTACAGTGGAACAGACGACAAAAGCGCACCATGAGATTGCGGCAGTGGTGGATGAAGTTGCGAAGGAAACCGGCAAAGAGTACATATTTATCAGCCGGAGCGACAGTACGCTGCGCGGCCATTATCCGTTGGAGACACAGCTTCTAAAGGCGGATTATGAAAAATATACAGGAAGTACTATTGATGGAGAAATTATGTGTCCGTTCTTCAAAGAAGGCGGAAGATTTACCATTGATAATGTACATTATGTAAAGTATGGGGATGAGCTGGTTCCGGCAAATGAAACAGAGTTTGCGAAGGATAAGACATTTGGATATACAGCGTCTACCATGCCGGAATACATTGAAGAGAAGACGAAAGGTGAATACAAGGCTTCTGATGTAACCTGCATTTCCCTGGAAGATATTCACAATATGGATATTGATAAAATAGAAGCGCAGTTAATGGAAGTGAAAGATTTTAACAAAATCATCGTCAATGCGGTTGATTATGTGGATGTGAAGGTGTTCTGTGTGGCGCTTTACCGGGCTATGGCAAAAGGAAAAGTATTTATGTTCCGTACGGCAGCGGCGATTGTGAAGGTGATGGGCGCAGTGACAGACCAGCCGCTTCTTAGCAGAGACCAGATGGTGGTAAAAGAGACAGAAAATGGCGGTATTATTGTGGTAGGCTCTCATACGGAGAAGACAACGAAGCAGGTAGAGTGCCTGAAAGAATTGCAGGATCTTGAATTTATCGAATTGGATGCGACGCTCGTGAAAGATGATGCAGCGTTTGAGGCAGAGGTGGAAAGATGCCTTGCAAAGGAAGAAGAATGTATCCGGGCAGGGAAAACAGTATGCTGTTACACGACACGTGCATTGATTACCGCAGATACGGGAGATAAGGAGGATGAACTTCGTCTTTCTGTAAAGATTTCCGATGCGGTTCAGTCTTTGGTGGGACGTCTTTCTGTTACTCCAAGCTTTGTAATTGCCAAAGGCGGTATTACATCCAGCGACGTGGGTACGAAAGCGCTGGCGGTGAAGAAGGCGAATGTGTTAGGTCAGATTCGACCAGGCATCCCGGTGTGGCAGACGGGAGAGGAAAGCAGATTTCCGCTTACTCCGTATGTGATCTTCCCTGGAAATGTAGGAGAGATTACAACTTTGAAAGAAGCTGTGGAAGTACTTATGAACAAATAATAACATTGGTATTGTGCAATTAGTGAAAAAAAGATTGATAAAAAATAGATTTATTTGACAAAAAGGAACATTGGGAGTACAATATGAACATAAACAAACATAAACGGTAGCAAAAGGGGGAAAATACCATGCCACAGTGTGTTGTGATTGCGGATGATCTGACCGGGGCCAATGCCACGGGGGTACTCCTGAAGAAAATGAATTATAAAGCGTACACGGTAATGAATACAGAACGGATTGAACTGGAGACGCTTTCGGAATGTGATTGTGTGCTGTATCCGACAGACAGTCGCGGGGTGGAATCAGAGATTGCATATAACCGGGTATACAATGTATGTAATCTGTTGAAAAATGATGAGGTGAAGGTCTATTCTAAAAGAATTGACAGTACCCTGCGGGGAAATCTTGGAAGCGAGACGGATGCCATGCTGGACGGACTGGGAGAAGATTACGTGGCGATTGTGGCGCCTTGTTTTCCGTCTTCCGGGCGTATTGTGATCGGTGGTTATATGCTGGTAGAAGGAATTCCTCTCCATAAGACGAATATTGCGATTGATCCGAAGACTCCGGTAAAAGTGTCTGAGGTGGAAGTGCTGTTTAAGGAGCAGAGCAAGTATCAGGTATCCTCTATTTATATGAAGGATATGATGCACGGAAAGCATTATCTGGCGGATCGGCTTTTGGATTGTGTCAACGCCGGAAGCAGGATTATTACAGTGGACTGTGTGACACAGGAGGATCTGGATTTGATTGCCGATGCGGTGATTACCAGTAAGTTGAAAGTGGTTGCAGTAGATCCGGGTGTCTTTACGGCGACTCTTTCCAGAAAATTAATTGTACCGGCAAAGAAAAAAGAGAAAAATAAGATTCTTGCCGTTGTAGGAAGTGTTAACTCGAATACAAAGGTACAAATGGAGGAGTTATGGCTGTCACAGCGGACACACAATGTGTTTGTTCAGACGAAAGAACTTTTGGAGGATGAAGGAAGACGGGAACAGGAAATTGCACGTGTTACGAAGGAAATTCTAGATGAGTGCGATAGAAATGTGATTTCTACAGTGACCGGAGATGGTATTTATCCGGAGAATCGAATTGATTTTGCACCTTATATGGAACGTTATCAGTGCTCTTTAGATGAGGTGACAGGAAAGATCAACCAGGCATTTGCGGAGATTACTTACCGGATCTTCCAGGCGGAGCCAACCTTCAAAGGACTCTATACCAGTGGTGGGGATGTGACAGTGTCTGTTTGCCAAAGATTTGAAACGGCAGGATTAAGTCTGATGGATGAAGTATTGCCGTTGGCAGCGTACGGGCAGTTCCTGAAAGGAAAGTTTGAAGGAGTTCATATTATTACCAAGGGTGGAAGTCAGGGCGGACGAGACGCTATCAACCGTTGTATCACTTATTTGAAGGAAAAATTATATATCTAACGTTTTATAAATTCAAGGAAAGGATGAGACAGCATGAAAAAATCACTTATTGCAGTACCAATTGGAGATCCGGCAGGAGTAGGGCCGGAAATTGTAGCAAAATCTGTTGCATCAAAAGAAGTCTTTGATGTGGCCAACTGCGTAATTGTGGGAGACAGACAGATTATGGAGAATGCGATTCAGATTGTGGGTGCAGACCTGACAGTGAATCTGATTGCAGAACCAGAGGAGGGAGATTTCCGGGAAGGAATCCTGAATCTAATTGATCTTGGCAATGTTGACATGGCCAAATTTGAATTTGGCAAGGTCGATGGAATGTGCGGAAAAGCCGCATATGAATATATTGCAAAGTGTATTGAGCTGGCCAATAACGGCAAGGTTGATGCTGTGGCAACGACACCGATCAACAAAGAATCTCTCCGTGCAGGCGGGATCAATTACATCGGACATACGGAAATATTCGGAGCCCTTACAGGCACCGAGGATCCATTGACCATGTTTGAGACCAACGGGATGAGAGTATTCTTCCTTACCAGACACGTATCACTTCGAGAGATGCTTGATATGATTACGAAAGACAGAATCAAAGATTATGTGAAACGTTGTCTGGAAGCGCTTAAAAAGCTGGGTGTGACAGATGGAACAATGGCAATTGCCGGATTGAATCCACATAGTGGAGAGCATGGACTTTTTGGATGGGAAGAAGTCAATGAGATTATTCCGGCAGTGGAGGAACTGAAAGCGGAAGGATATGATGTAGCAGGACCGATCGGGGCGGATTCTGTATTTCACCAGGCAGCACAGGGCAGATATACCAGTGTATTATCCTTGTACCATGATCAGGGACACATTGCGACAAAGACGCTTGACTTTGAAAAGACGATTGCGATTACCAATGGAATGCCGATCTTACGGACATCCGTAGATCACGGAACGGCATTTGATATCGCAGGAAAAGGAATCGTAAGTGCCGTCAGCATGATCGAAGCTATTTTACTGGCAGCAAAATACGCACCAAACTTTACAAAATAATAAGGCAAAAGGAAACGAGGAGGTCTAACATGGTAAATGGACTTAGTGGGGAAAGAATGCTAATCGGTTTGGCAATAGGTATTGCAGTTCTGATTTTCCTGGTATTGAAAACAAAAGTACAGGCATTCCTGGCATTGATTATCTGTACGATTATCGTTGGTGTAGTTGGCGGTATGCCGCTTGCTAACATTACAATTGAAGTAGATGGAGTAGAAAAGACATTTGGTATTCTTAACTCGATTACATCTGGATTCGGAGGAACACTTGGAAGTATTGGTATTATCATCGGCTTTGGTGTTATGATGGGGCAGATTTTTGAAGTAACGGGTGCTGCGAAGAGAATGGCATATACATTCTTGCGCCTGTTCGGTAAGAAGAGAGAAGAGGAAGCACTTGCCTTGACAGGATTCCTAGTATCTATTCCAATTTTCTGTGATTCTGGATTTGTGGTTTTGGCGCCAATTGCAAAAGCGATTTCAAAGGCTACCAAGAAGTCCTTCATTGGTCTTGGAGTAGCTCTGGCAGCAGGACTTGTTATTACGCACTCTTTGGTACCGCCGACACCGGGACCGTTAGGAGTATGTGGTATCTTTGGTATTGACGTAGGAAGTTTTATTCTTCTTACGATTGTGCTTGCACTGCCAATGACGATTGCATGTATTGCATATGCAAGATTATTCTTATCTAAAAAATATTACCGTATTCCAAATGACGAAGGTGAAATTGTAGAAGTACCTTATCAGGAGCCGGATTACGAAGGCGCATTTGCAATGGATATGCACGGAGTGCCAGGAGCATTGGAATCCTTTATGCCACTTTTGGTTCCGATTATTTTGATTCTGATCAATACAATCGCGTCTGCACTTGGTAAAACGTCAGGTGCTATGGAGATTTTGGTCTTCCTTGGACAGCCAATTGTAGCGGTAGGTCTTGGATTATTGGTTGCAATCTTTACACTGGGAAGAAAGCTGGATAGACATACTTGTCTTTCTGAGATGGAAAAAGGAATGATGTCTGCAGGTATTATTATGCTGGTTACCGGTGGAGGCGGAGCTTTAGGACAGATTATTAAAGACTCCGGACTTGGAAACTTTATGGCAGAAGGACTTGCACAGACTGCAATCCCGATCATTATTCTTCCGCTGTTAATTTCTACAGCAATGCGCTTTATTCAGGGATCAGGTACTGTTGCAATGACAACGGCAGCAAGTATTTCTGCACCGATTATTCTTGCATCCGGAGCAAGTCCGCTTCTTGGAGCGATTGCATGTTGTGTAGGTTCCCTGTTCTTTGGATATTTCAATGACAGTTATTTCTGGGTAGTAAACAGAACACTTGGTGTCAGCGAAGCGAAAGACCAGCTGACGGTATGGTCAGTAACATCTACAATCGCATGGGCAATTGGTGTTGTGGAAGTTTTGATCTTAAACATCTTCATGTAAAAATACAATGATTACATACGAGAAACACAGCAGGAGTTGCTTCCTGCTGTGTTTCTTATTATAATAAGAATAGATGACAAAGGAGGGGTGTATATGCTGGCGGCAGAACGACAGGCGAAGATTACAGAGATGATTAAAAGCAGGGGGAGTGTGCAGGTGGAAGATCTGGCACAGGAACTGAAAGTCAGCGCTATGACAATTCGAAGAGATCTGGTGAAGCTGCAGGAAGAAGGGAAGGTGGAGCGCTGTCATGGTGGGGCAGTGGCAAAAAAGGAAGTTAATTATGCTAAGAAGCAGACCAGTCATAGAAATATGAAAGAGCAGCTTGCCAGTAAATGTGCATCTTTTGTGTCAGAGGGAGATACCATCTTTTTGGATGCGGGAACAACGACCTATGAGATTGCGAAACGGATTAAGGAGATTCCTGGCATTTTGATTGTGACCAATGATTTGGAGATCGCGAGACTATTTATGGACAGTGAAGTGGAAGTATTCGTCTGCGGCGGAAGAGTGCAGAAGGAGACTGGAAGCATGTTTGATAGGTATGCATCAGGGCTTCTTGCAGATTTCAAATTTGACATTGGATTTTTTGGTGCGGCATCCATCAACGAAGCTTATGAGGTGACGACACCTACGGTTGAAAAAATGTGGATTAAGAGGGAGACCCCGAAGCAGTGCGAAAAGGCCTATCTGGTTGTAGATCATTCCAAGTTTGACCGTCAGGCGATGGTCCGTGTGAACCATCTGAAAGATTACACGGCAGTCGTGACAGACTATAAGTTTTGTAAAGAAGAACTGGAAGAGTTGAGGCAGATGGGAACCGTGATCATCCGGGGACAAAATTGATCATTAGCAAAAGAGACTTGCCGATTTTGGCAAGTCTCTTTTTAAGGTATTAAAAAGGTGTTTGGTGTCTTGAATTATGTTAGTAAGTAATATCCTGAAGATACAGACCTTTGGGATCGCAGGCGGTGCTTGGAAGTGCCTTCCCTGCGAAGATCTCTTCAATGTCCTCTTTGGGACGAATTCCGAATCCGATGTCCAAAAGGGTGCCAATAATGTATCTTGCCATATTATGAAGAAAATCGTCTGCATGGATTAGAATCTGCATTTCTTCGGTATCTCCATAGACTTCAATTTCATAAATTTCTCGTTCTGTTACCTTGGTTTTCTTAGCGGAAGAGAAACAACGGAAATCATGCTTTCCAATCAGAAGCATGGCGGCCTGCTGCATCAGATGTTTATCCGGAATTCGGTAACAGTGATAGGTATATTTACGGTCGAAGACGCTTGGGACATCATCGATCGTCATTCGGTAGACATAGGTTTTGGAAGTGGCGTTCAATTGTGCGTGAAAGCGTTCCGGCACTTCTTCTACGCTGGTAATGGCGATGTCCATTGGCAGATAACGGTTTAGATAGTGCTTGATGTCCAAAACGTCCATGGTTGACTGTGTTTTGAAGTTGGCAACCTGAGCATAGGCATGCACACCGACTTCGGTGCGTGATCCACAGTTTAATTCTATGGAGTATTCTCCGGTCATCTTTTTTAAGACTTCCATAATCTTACCGGAAATGGTATTGCTTCCGGTCTCTTCTTTTCCGAGACGGATCCAGCCCTGGTAACGGCTTCCGTCGTATTCTATAGTTAATCGAATATTTCTCATTCAAATCGCTCCCTTGTGTCATAAATCAGTTTCAGTATAACAAATCCTGTGGTATAATAAAAGGGCTTGATCAGAAAAGAATAGCAGAATTGAAGAAATTATAGAAAAACACTAGAATGGAGAGTTATCAATGAGTATACAAAGCAGAAAAGTATCAGAATCTATGGTGCAAACAGTTCATATGGTACGTCCAAATCATCTCAATGGTGCGGGACGTTTGTTTGGCGGAATTCTGGTACAGTGGATTGATGAGATCGCAGGTCTTGTGGCAAAGCGTCATGCCAGAATGAATGTTACGACGGCATCAATTGATAATCTTTCATTTTTGAGAGGAGCTTATCAGAATGATGTCATTGTGATTGTTGGGAAAGTCACCTATGTAGGCAGAACCTCTATGGAAGTAAAGGTAGATACCTATATCGAGACGATTGACGGTGAGATGACACCGATTAACCATGCCTATTTTACGATGGTTGGTTTAGGACCAGATGATAAACCAGTTCCGGTTCCGCAGTTGGAATTAGAGACGGATGAAGATCGGGAAGAGTGGGAGAAAGCCAAGATGCGTAAAGAGCTTAAGATGCGCAGAAAAGAAGAAGGAATATAGAAAGAATTATAATTCTGATGCGAATAGAGAAAGAGTCGGCTGACGCCGGCTCTTTTCCTATTTTTGTTTTTTCATATAAGTAGTAACCATTTTTATCATATTTTCAATTTGTTTTTGTTCTTCTTCTGTTTTGCCTTCTTTTAAGATTTCCAGAATTAAGGAAACTTCATCGGAGGTGAATCGGATTCCCTTCTTGTTGGCATTGGTGATGAGAGTCATCATAACGGGAGCAAGAGAGCGTCCGGTCTTTCCGGCAGTCTGGGAAGCGGCAGAGCGGATCAGCTCCAGCTTAATCGGATCCAGATTTTTCATGGCGGGGTGATTCATCCATTCATTCATAATCAGATACTCCTTTTTAAGAATCGGGGGACAGCATGGATTTTAGCATTTCCATGGGATCAAACCCTGGAGAGGCCGTATTATCAGAATCGGAATCCGGCATAGAAGATGCCATTTCCTGCATTCCCTGTACCATTTCCATCATATTCATCATGCTTTCCATTTGTTCCATCATTTCCTGTTCACCGGGGTCCATGTAGGGCTTTAGGTCGTTTAGAATATGGGAAGTCTCATCGGAAGAAGAGGAGAATCCCTGGAAGTGTTCCAATGTATATTGAAATTCCATAAATTTAATATAGCAGGCAAGCATACGTTGGAAAGCTGGGGGAACATAAGGGAGCAAAAGCTTCATAAGATAGAGAGGGTGAGGCGTGACAAGGCTGTCAAATGGCGTCATGGGTTTGGGAAATTTCTGATTCATAAAAGCCCCCTGAAGATAACGTTGTAAATATATATGATACGGGAATGAATTTTATGAAATGGGGCAATACTCTTTTTGAAAAATAAAAGAAAGTAAAAAATGGGAATAGAAAGGAGAAGCTATGGGGCGTACATTGATTATCGAAGGAAATGTAGTCTATGAGATTGATGAAGAGTGCCGGCTTAAGAAAAGACTGACACAGGAGGAAGTAGAAAAAGGAATGAATGAAGCGCAGAATCGAAACAGAGAAGAGGGTGCGAAGTGATATACTCCGCACCCTCTTCTCTATTTTGACTAAGAATTGTTCTGCTGAAATGGTATGACGTTTATATTAGCATCCACATCCACAGCCATCATCATAGCCGCCGCATCCGCCGAAACCGCCGCAGCAGCAAAGCAGAAGGATGATCCACAGACAGCTGTCGTTTCCACGTCCGCCGCATCCGCCATTTCCACCGAAACCGCCGCAGCAGCAGAGAAGAAGGATAATCCAGATACAACTGTTGTTCATCATACCGCATCCATTATGCCGTCCACATCTGTCAGCCTCGCATCCACATCCACATCCACATCCGCAGTTAGCCGCACTTAAATCACTCATGTTAAAATCCTCCGTTAATCTTATTTACAGTAATATCATATGTGGAAGATTTCAAAGTGTGAAAAGAGGATGAGCTAATATTTCATCAATCGTTTCAGTGCATGGCAGAAACGATTGGCACGGTGCTGAAGTTTCAGGCGATCTACAGCTTTCATTTCCTGTTTTGTATATTCGTCATAGAGTGTCAGCAGATACGGAACGGTGAAGTTCCGGTTTTGATACCATTTGAACAGCAGCCAGTTCATGATATCGGGATACCAGTATTGTTCCGGGATTTGAGCTTCCTTAAGAACGAGAATATCCTTTAGTGCCTGCATGGAAAGATGCGTTAAACGGCTGGTTCGATTGTGGGAACGAAATAATTCCTCACTTTCTAGGATGAGTTCATAGAGATGCCCGGAAGCTTTCCAACAGGTGACAAAAGAAGCGTCTTCTGATGCGGTGTCTTCCTCTTTTAAGTCGAAGGTCTGCATGGAAGAGCGATGCCCCTGAAGAGACTGGTCATAATCGGCACGGGAGACCGGATCGGAAAGAATTCGGTATGCTTCCAGAATTTCCTGCATCTGTTCTGTGGTGTCGATTCCGTATTGAAGATTGGTATCTGGATGAAATTTTTTTGCGAGTCGGTTTTTGGCCGCTGCAATTTCATCGGCAGATGCCGTTTGTGTTACTTCTAATATATCATAGTAATTTTTTTCGTCATTTTGATTCGTATGCATCATTGCTGATTGCCTCCCCTGATTTACGCCTCCCCTTTGGCGCATTTCTATATTACGACAAAATACCATGGAAATCAATTTCAAAATAAAGATAAAGAAAGAACATAAGTTCGACAAGAAAAAATACTTGACACCAGAGAGGCTTTGTTGTATGATAACACAGGTGATAAATGTGAATGAAATTCTGGAACAGGCTCTGCTCTTTGACTTTTACGGCGAGCTTCTTACGGAACATCAGAAAGAAATCTATGAACAGTTTGTGTTAGAGGATCTTTCGCTGGGCGAGATCGCAAGAGAAGCGGGGATCAGCAGACAGGGAGTACACGATCTGGTGAAGCGGTGCAGTCAGACGCTCAAAGGTTATGAGGAGAAACTGCATCTGGTGGAGAAGTTTGTGGCAGTTAAGGAGAAAGTAAAGCAGATTGATCAATTACTGGAAGAATATGAAGAAGAGCAAAGAGAAGAACTGCTTGGAAGTATCCGCAGAATATCTGACGAGATTATAGAGGAGTTGTAGCATGGCATTTGACAGTTTGACAGAAAAACTTCAGAATATATTTAAAAATCTAAGAAGTAAGGGACGTCTTACCGAAGATGATGTAAAAGAAGCACTGAAAGAGATCAAACGTGCACTTTTGGCGGCGGATGTAAACTTTAAGGTGGTAAAAGATTTCATTAAGAACGTCCAGGAACGTGCAATCGGGCAGGATGTTATGAATGGTCTGAACCCAGGGCAGATGGTTGTGAAGATCGTCAATGAAGAGTTGGTAAAACTGATGGGATCCGAGACGACCGAAATTAAACTTCAGCCGGGGAGCGCTATTACAGTCATTATGATGGCGGGCCTTCAGGGAGCCGGTAAGACAACGACGACCGCGAAGCTTGCAGGTAAGTTTAAGTTGAAGGGAAAGAAACCACTTCTGGTAGCCTGTGACGTATATCGTCCGGCTGCGATTAAACAGCTGCAGATCAATGGTGAGAAGCAGGGCGTGGAAGTATTTTCCATGGGAGAGAACCATAAGCCGGCT
Organism: Dorea sp. ICN-14282; assembly: GCF_037890115.1. Taxonomy (NCBI): domain Bacteria; kingdom Bacillati; phylum Bacillota; class Clostridia; order Lachnospirales; family Lachnospiraceae; genus Dorea; species Dorea sp. ICN-14282. The sequence continues at coordinate 286,683 of NZ_JBBKBH010000001.1, forward strand.
AATATTGCAAAGGCGGCGCTTCTGCATGCTCAGAAGAATAAGAATAATATCGTAATCCTGGATACAGCGGGACGCCTTCACATTGATGAAGACATGATGGCAGAGCTTCAGGAGATCAAGGATACGGTAGACGTACATCAGACGATCCTGGTAATTGATGCTATGACGGGTCAGGATGCAGTCAATGTTGCAAAAGATTTCAACGATAAGATAGGAATAGACGGTGTGATCGTCACAAAGCTTGACGGTGATACCAGAGGCGGTGCGGCGCTGTCTGTAAAAGCGGTGACCGGTAAGCCAATCCTGTATGTAGGTATGGGAGAGAAGCTTTCAGATCTGGAACAGTTCTATCCGGAGAGAATGGCATCCCGTATTCTTGGTATGGGAGATGTGCTGACTCTGATCGAGAAGGCGGAAGCTGAGATTGATGAGGAGAAGGCAAAGAAGATGAGCCAGAAGCTCAAGAAAGCCCAGTTTGATTTTGAAGACTATTTAGACAGCATGAGTCAAATGAAGAATATGGGCGGCCTTGGCAGTGTGATGAGTATGCTGCCAGGACTTGGCGGCATGGGTAAGATGAAGGGTCTTGATGATGACCAGACAGCCCAGGCTGAGAAGAATCTGGCGAGAATGGAAGCGATGATTTATTCCATGACGCTGGAAGAAAGAAGAAACCCGGATCTGTTGAATCCATCCAGAAAGCACCGGATTGCCAAGGGCGCCGGCGTGGACATCAGCGAGGTAAACCGCATGGTAAAGCAGTTTAACGAGATGAAGAAGATGATGAAGATGATGGGAAAAGGCGGAAGAAGAGGAAAATTCAGAATGCCGTTCTAACTAAGGTATATCGCGCATAGCGCGTTATATAGATAAAACAATGAATGATAAAAAATTATGGAGGTGTAAGTAACATGGCAGTAAAAATGAGATTAAGAAGAATGGGACAGAAGAAGGCTCCTTTCTATAGAATCGTTGTTGCTGACTCTAGATCACCAAGAGATGGAAGATTCATCGCTGAGGTTGGAACTTATGATCCAAACTGTGATCCAAGTGCAATCAAGGTTGACGAGGAAGCAGCTAGAAAGTGGCTTGCAAACGGTGCACAGCCAACTGAGACAGTGAGCAAGATCTTAAAAGCAGCAGGCATTGAGAAATAAATAAGTTTGCCCTTGAGATGCTTGACTGGAGGTGCTCGAGATGAAAGAGTTAGTTGAAGTGATTACGAAAGCACTGGTGGATGATCCGGACAGCGTTGTGGTAACAGAGCGCGAGGATAAGAAGACGACGATTCTGGAAGTGCGGGTTGCGGATTCCGACATGGGAAAAGTGATCGGAAAGCAGGGACGTATTGCGAAAGCAATTCGTTCTGTTGTAAAAGCAGCTGCAGCGAAGGAAGATAAGAAAGTAGTTGTTGATATTTTAGATTCATAAGCTTGCTTTCCAGGCAGGGACAGGCCCGAGAGATCGAAGCCTGTCCCTGTTTTTGGCAGAAAGCAAAGGAGACTGACATGGAAAAATTATTACAGGTAGGAGTAATTACTTCCACCCACGGAATCCGGGGAGAAGTGAAGGTATTTCCAACAACAGATGATCCGAAAAGATTCAAAAAGTTGAAGCAGGTGATCCTGGATACCGGAAAAGAGAAGCGGGATCTGGAAGTGGAGAGCGTGAAGTTTTTCAAACAGTTTGTGATACTGAAGTTCAAAGGGATTGATAATATAAATGAAGTGGAGCGTTATAAGAGATGCCCGCTTTTAGTAACCAGAGATCATGCAGTACCACTTCAGGAAGATGAATATTTTATTGCAGATATGATTGGAATGCAGGTTGTGACAGAGGACGGCGCCGTATTCGGGACTCTGAAAGACGTGATTGAGACGGGCGCAAATGATGTGTATATCATTGAAAGCAGTGAACATGGAGAAGTGCTGGTTCCGGCAATCAAAGAATGTATTCTGGACATTAACATAGAGGAACAGAAGATGCAGATCCATCTGATGGACGGATTGATTTAGCAAAGCGGTAAGGAGTGGCGATGCAGTTTTATATTATGACTTTATTTCCGGATATGGTGATGGAAGGCTTAAATACGAGTATTATCGGAAGGGCTGTCAATAACGGCCTTCTTGGCATTGAAGCCTGGAACATCCGGGATTTTGCGTTTAATAAGCATAACAGTGTAGATGACTACCCTTATGGAGGGGGAGCCGGGATGCTGATGCAGGCGGAGCCGGTTTACCAGTGTTATCGTGCGTTGGAAGAACAGATTATACAGAAAAAGAAAAAGAGCGGTGGAGCGGTGAAAAAGCCGAGAGTGATCTATTTGTCGCCGCAGGGAAGAACATTTAATCAGGAAATGGCAGAAGAATTCGCGAAAGAGGATGATTTAGTTTTCCTTTGTGGACATTATGAAGGAATTGATGAGCGGGTGCTGGAAGAAATTGTGACGGACTATGTATCTATTGGGGATTATGTGCTGACGGGAGGAGAACTTCCGGCGATGATTATGGTAGACTGTATCTCCAGACTGGTACCGGGAGTGCTCCACAATGATGTGTCTGCGGAATTTGAAAGCTTTCAAGATCATTTGCTGGAGTATCCGCAGTATTCAAGACCTGAGATCTGGCATGAGAAGCAGGTGCCTTCTGTGCTGTTGTCGGGGCACCATGCCAATATTGAAAAATGGAGACGGGAACAGTCCATTATCAGAACAGCAAAGAATCGTCCGGATTTGTTGGAAAAGGCAGAATTAAGCGAAAAAGAACAGGAATTGGCAAGAAAATCCTTGCAAACAGAAGGTATCTATGATAAAATGTAGCGTGTTGTGAAGAAAAGAGATGGTCCTCTGGTACGAAAGGTATTAAGAACATCCGAGAAAATAAGGAGGCACACATTATGAACGATATTATTAGAAACATTGAAGCAGAGCAGTTAAAAGAGAATGCACCAGAGTTCCACGTTGGTGATACTGTAAAAGTTTACGGTAAGATCAAAGAGGGTAATCGCGAAAGAATCCAGGTATTTGAAGGAACTGTACTGAAGAGACAGGGAGGCGGATCCAGAGAGACTTTCACAGTTAGAAAGACTTCTAATGGAATCGGTGTTGAGAAGACATGGCCGCTGCACTCTCCAAACATTGAACGTGTAGAAGTAGTAAGAAGAGGTAAAGTAAGAAGAGCAAAACTGAACTACTTAAGAGAGCGCGTAGGTAAGAAAGCTAAAGTAAAAGAATTAGTAAAATAATAGCTGAAACAAAAAAGGACAAGTACATAATGTATATTGTCCTTTTTCTGTATATGCACATATGAGGTGTTTCATGAGGCACAAAAGAAAAAAACAGCCGGTATATAGTGTGAAAAAGAGTTCCCGCAAGGTAAAAAAAGTCAAACGGGAAAGAACATTTCATTTCAGTCTTTCCAGGTGGAAATCAGTGGGAAAGTGGATATTTAAAATTGGCGTTGTCTGTCTATTTGCATATGTGACAGTATGGTATTTTGGTCAGCGGGTCAGCGTAATTGGAGATTCCATGAACCCGGTGCTGCATAATAAGGATGTGACACTGGTGAATCGGATTATTTATAATGCAACGACACCGAAACGGGGAGATATTATTGCATTTAAGCCGAAAGGAAATGAGAATGCACACTACTATATCAAACGGATTGTGGGACTTCCAGGTGAAAAGGTCGAAATTGTGGAAAATCGGATTTATATTGACGGAAAGAAATTAGAAGAGGACTACAAGACGACAAAGATTGATGATGTTGGAATTGTAAATGAAGAAATACAGCTTGGTACAGACGAATATTTTGTATTGGGAGACAATCGGGAAAACAGTGAGGACAGCCGGAATGCGGATGTAGGGAATGTGAAACGCAGCTATATCTATGGAAAGATCTGGCTGACACTTTCCCCAAAAGAGCACTTTGGGCTTGTATTTGATTAAAAGGAGGCAGATAGATGCATTTTCAGTGGTATCCGGGTCATATGACGAAGGCAAAGCGTATGATGCAGGAGAATATTAAGCTGATTGATCTGGTAATTGAGCTTGTGGATGCGAGAATTCCGATGAGCAGCCGAAATCCAGATATTGATGAGCTGGGAAAAAATAAAGCAAGAATGATTCTGTTGAATAAGGCAGACCTTGCAGAGGATAAATGGAATGATGCATGGGCGGAATATTTCAAAGGACAGGGATATTCTGTAGTAAAAGTGAATTCCAAAAAAGGAGGCGGACTGAAATCCATTCAGAATGTGATTCAGGAAGCCTGCAAAGAAAAGATGGAGAGAGACCGGAAAAGAGGGATTTTAAACCGTCCGGTGCGGGCAATGGTTGTGGGGATTCCGAACGTTGGAAAGTCCACATTTATTAACTCGCTGGCTGGAAAAGCTGCGGCAAAGACCGGAAATAAGCCGGGAGTTACAAAAGGAAAGCAGTGGATTCGTTTGAATAAGCAGGTAGAGCTTTTGGATACTCCGGGGATTCTGTGGCCGAAATTTGAAGATCAGGCAGTGGGACTTCGTCTTGCGCTGATTGGTTCCATTAAGGATGAGATTCTGCAGACGGAAGAGTTGGCAGCGGAAGCGATCACATTTATGAATACGTATTATTCGGGAGTGTTAGAAGAAAAGTATGCACTGGAGTCGTCGGCTGATCCATATGTGGTTTTGGAACGAATTGCACAGAGCAGACATTGTCTGTTAAAAGGAAGCGGGCTGGATACAGAGAAGGCGGCAATGCTGATGCTGGATGATTTCCGCAGTGGCAGGCTTGGAAGACTGACGCTGGAATATCCGGCAGAAGGTGAAAAGTAGAAGGAAAGAAGCTGCAGAAGTAAAGAGAAGCCGGAAAGGGGAAACAGGCAGTTATGGGAAGACTGGAAGAAAAGGAAAGAGGAATTTTTTCAACGATATTTGGATGGCTTGTTTATATTCTGATTTTGATTGGTCTTACGTATCTGATTATTACTTACGTCGGACAGAGAACCAGAGTCAGTGGGCATTCTATGGAGACAACGCTCAGTGATGGAGATAATCTGATTGTAGATAAGTTGAGTTATCGTTTTAAAGATCCGAAACGGTATGATATTGTTGTATTTCCTTATAAATATGAAGAAAATACTTATTATATTAAGCGGATTATCGGTCTGCCGGGGGAAACTGTGCAGGTGATAGATGGATATGCGTATATTGACGGACAGCAGCTGACCAGTGATATTTATGGCGCAGAGATCATGGATTCCCCTGGAATTGCTGCAGAGCCAATTACGCTGGGGGAAGACGAATATTTTGTATTGGGCGACAACCGAAATCATAGTTCTGACAGCAGGGATCCAAGTGTTGGAATTCTGCATCGGGAAGATCTGATCGGAAAAGCTTGGGTCAGAATCTACCCGTTTGATAAGATGGGAGTGATTCGGCATGAATAAGAGGGAAGAAGAGCGCAGAAGAAAGCAGCAGGAAAAGCTGGAAAAAGAGATGGAACGCATCAAAGGCATGAGTGTATACGAAACAGAACATTCAGACTGTACGTATATTTGCGGAATTGATGAAGTGGGCAGAGGCCCTCTTGCCGGTCCAGTGGTAGCAGGAGCTGTCATTCTGCCAAAAGATGAACCGATTCTCTATCTTAACGATTCTAAGAAGCTGTCGGAAAAGAAAAGAGAGCAGCTATATGATGAAATTATGGAAAAGGCGGTTGCGGTAGGAATTGGAATGGTAAGTCCGGCAAGAATTGATGAAATTAATATTTTGCAGGCGACCTATGAGGCGATGCGGGAGGCTATTTCCAAGCTTGCGGTAAAGCCAGATCTTCTGCTTAATGATGCGGTGACGATTCCGGAAGTTGAGATCCGCCAGATTCCGATTATCAAAGGTGATGCGAAAAGTGTGTCGATCGCAGCGGCAAGTATTGTGGCAAAGGTAACAAGAGACCGTTTGATGGCGGAGTATGCCGGGGTGATTCCGGGATATGATTTTGCTAAAAATAAAGGATATGGAACGAAAGCTCATATAGAAGCGCTGAAAAGTCAGGGGGCAAGTCCGATTCATAGAAGAAGCTTTATCAAAAATTTTGTATCAGAAGTATGAAGAAAAGATGAAAAAGGAAAGCTATCAGAATACACGCCGGACAGGAGCCGTTTATGAGAGGAAAGCAGGTGCCTATCTGGAAAAATACGGATATAAAATTCTGGAATACAATTACAGATGCCGTCAGGGAGAAGTGGACATTGTAGCAAGAGACGGTGAGTACCTGGTGTTTTGCGAGGTGAAGTATCGCTCGGGGGCAGGAAGTGGTTATCCGGAGGAAGCGGTGGATCTTCGCAAGCAGAAGAAGATTTCAAAATGTGCGCTTTATTATCTGATGGTGCATGGTCTTGTGGATGTGCCGGTACGCTTTGATGTGGTCAGCATTGAAGGGGAGCAGTTTCGGCTGTATCAGAACGCATTTGATTATGGAGAATAAAAATGTTGGGATTAATTTATAAGGATGACCAAAACGTATTAGAAGAAAAGGTGGTAAATGGAGTTCCGCTTCTGACTTATCCGCTGTTGGAAAGAACGAATGTTGTAAAGCATGGATTTTCTACGCGGTTAGGGGGTGTCAGCACCGGAGATTGTGCGACGATGAATATCAGTACTACAAGAGGTGATGCGCCGGAAGCTGTGGAGGAGAATAAAAGGCGTCTTGCCGGTGCGCTGGGAGTGAAAGTGGAAGATTTTACTTTTACTTATCAGACGCATACGACGAATGTAGCGGTGGTTCGGGAAGAAGATCGCGGGACAAGATTTATGGAGACCGACGGAATGGTAACGAATGTACCTGGAATCTGTCTGGTGACGTTTTATGCAGACTGCGTGCCGTTATATTTTGTAGATCCGGTGAAGAAAGTGATCGGGCTTAGCCATTCCGGATGGAGGGGCACGGTTCATAAGATGGGAAAAGTGACAGTGGAGAAGATGACGGAGGTCTATGGAACGAATCCTGCCGATGTCGTGGCGGCTGTCGGACCGTCTATCTGCCAGGATTGCTACGAGGTAAGTGAAGACGTAATTGCAAAGTTCCGGGACAGTTTTGAAGAATGCCATTGGCAGCAGCTGTTTTACCAGAAAGAAGAGCAAAGAGAAGCTGGGAAATATCAGCTGAATCTTTGGAAGGCAAATGAATTAGTTCTTAAGGAAGCGGGAATTCCAAAGGATCAGATTGCAGTGACGAATCTTTGTACACACTGTAATCCGAATGTGTTGTTTTCCCATCGGGCGACCGGTGGCAAACGAGGAAATTTAAGCGCGTTTTTGGCATTAAAATAGAAAGAACGGCAAAAAAGCCGTTGCATCGAAGAAGAAGGGATACGACAGGAGGAATGATATGGCATTTGGGATTATGCTTTTGTCAGGAACAAATGAAGTAGAAGAAGTGACGCAGGAGACAGTGGAGGAAGTAGGACGGTTTGCACAGTATCTGCAGGATCATATTCCGTCGCTTATTGCATTTGGCATCAAGGTGTTGTTTGCGTTGATCTTCTTCTTTATTGGAAGATTTTTGATCAAATGGATCCGTAAAATTGTGCGGCGGTCTATGGAACACTCGAAGGCAGATAAAGGAGTCGAGCAGTTTGTAGATTCCTTTTTGAAGTTCATTCTTTACTTTCTGCTTTTGTTTAGCATCGCAGCAAAATTTGGCGTGGATACGGCGTCTGTGGCAGCGTTAATCGCATCCGGAGGTGTGGCGATTGGTCTGGCGCTGCAGGGAAGTCTGTCCAACTTTGCAGGCGGAGTGTTGATTTTGCTTTTGAAACCATTTGAAGTAGGAGATTATATCATTGAGGATACGAATAAAAATGAAGGTACGGTAAAGGAGATACAGATCTTTTACACGAAGCTTAGTACCATTGACAATAAGACGATTGTGATTCCTAATGGAATTTTAACGAATAACAGTTTGACCAATGCGACGGCAAAGGATGAGAGACGGCTGGATCTGAAGGTGTCTATATCTTATGAAGCGGATCTTAAAAAGGCAAAGACCCTGATAGAAAACCTGCTTCGTGAGGATCCCTCTACCATCAAGGAAGAAGAGATCAATGTGTTTGTTGATGATTTGGCGGACAGTGCAGTTATTATCGGTGCCCGTGCATGGGTGAAGAGTGAGGAGTATTGGGCAACCAGATGGCGGCTTTTGGAAGAAATTAAGCTGACTCTGGATGAGAATGAAATTGAAATCCCGTATCCGCAGCTGGCAGTGCATATGAAAGGGTAATTTCACGAAAAAAAGTCTTGCAAAAAACTCAGAATTGAGTATAATAATATTTGTGACTGTCAAAGGTTACAAATGCTGGAATAGCTCAGTCGGTAGAGCACTTCACTCGTAATGAAGGGGTCGTCGGTTCAAGTCCGATTTCCAGCTTGAGAAAAAAGAGAGTCTATGGAGATGTTAAGGTTTCTCCATAGGCTCTCTTTTTGTGGTGGATGATCAGAATTTCCTTATACACCATTTTTCCAGGAGGTTAATGATTGCGTATAGACCCATTGCCATGATGCAAAGAAGAACAATTGACATTAATAGCCAATCCATTTTGAAAACTTGTGAGGAATAGATAATCAGATACCCAAGCCCGCTTCTAGCTGCCAGAAACTCCCCGATGATCACGCCTACGAGACAAAGTCCGATATTCACCTTCATATTGCTGATGATAGAGGGAATGGAGCTTGGAAGCACCACTTTGGAAAGCGCCTGTAAACGCCTTCCGCCCAAGGTATAGATGAGTTTGATTTTTCCGGGATCGACGGTGGTAAAGCTGGTATAAAGATTCAGGATACTTCCAAAGATGGCAACCGACATACCGGCAACGATGACGGTTGTCTGATTTGCCCCCAGCCATACGATGAGAAGTGGGGCAAGTGCGGATTTTGGAAGGCTGTTTAATACGACTAGAAATGGGTCCAGAATCTCCGATAGCTTTTTGCTGAACCACAGGAGTACGGCCGCCAAAATACTGAAAATTGTTACCAGCAGGAAACTTAGGATCGTTTCATAGAGTGTGACTGACAAATGTAGAAAAATGCTTTTGTCTAAAATCATTCGGAAGAAGCACTGTGCGATTGCAGAAGGGCTGCTGAAAATAAAGGAATCAATGATTCCAGCGGCAGTGGTCGCTTCCCAGAGGAGGAGAAATCCTGCGAGAATTAGAATCCGGGAAAAAGAGACGATACGCCGGTGCTGTCTGCGTTGATGCAGATAATTTTTTTGTCCGGTAGACAGGTTATTCATGTTCATTCATCTCCTTCCAGATCAATTTGAAATAAGACTTAAATTCAGGAGTATCTCTGCGATTCAGAGGAGTATCGTTGTCAAGGTCAAAGAAAATGGGGATTGTCTGGTGTATGGTAGCGGGACGGCGGGAGAGAATGATGACCCGGTCAGCTAAGGAGATTGCTTCGGATAGGTCATGCGTGACTAAGATGGCAGTTTTTTTCTCTTTTCTTAAAATCTGCCCAATATCATCGCCTACATTGAGCCTGGTCTGGTAATCCAGCGCAGAGAATGGTTCGTCTAGGAGAAGAAGATCTGGCTTTAGGACCAGGGTGCGGATCAGTGCAGCGCGCTGGCGCATGCCGCCGGAAAGTTCCGAAGGTCTTGCGTTTTCAAATTGTTTTAATCCGTAGGTTTCCAAAAGTTCATGGGCATGCTGGCGTGTACTGGCGTTTAACATATGCTGGATTTCCAGACCGAGCAGTACGTTTTGGTAGATGGTGCGCCATTCAAACAGCTCGTCATGCTGGAGCATATAACCGATATTTGTCGTGCTTTCGCTCAAGGGCTTTTGATAGATTCGGATCTGTCCTTTCTCGGGGGTCAGAAGTCCTGCGATCAGAGAAAGCAGTGTGGTTTTTCCACAGCCGGACGGACCGACGATAGCCAGAAATTCTCCGGCGTTCACAGAAAAGGTAAGATCTGTAAGTGCAGGGGTCTCCCCTTCCGGTGTGTGATAGGCATAGTGGACGTGTTCTAATTCTAAGATTCGTTTCATGGGAACCTCCTGGATGGACTATACTGTATTCTATGACAGGAGACGGTGGTTGGTGAAAGGATTAGGATGGCTAAGGCTTGTCAGAAGGAGTCAGAAGCAGTATAATTCAAAAGTATAACCATTATATGAGAAAGGGAGAAAGACCCGATGAACTATCAGAAAGAATTGGATAAGACTTTGGAACAGCTAGATAAGGAAGCGAAGGTTCCAACACTTCTGCTTCACAGCTGTTGTGCGCCTTGCAGTAGTTATGTATTGGAATATTTAAGCCAGTATTTTCAAATTACTGTATTCTACTATAATCCGAATATCTATCCGGAGAGTGAATATACCAAGCGGATTTTGGAGCAGCAGACGCTGATTGGCCAAATGAAGAGTAAACATCCCATTTCCTTTATGGCGGGAGCTTATGACAAAGAACGCTTCTATGCGATGGCAGAGGGGATGGAGGCGTTAAAAGAAGGCGGTGCGCGCTGTATGAAATGCTATGAACTTAGGCTTCGGGAAGCAGCGGAAGTTGCAAAAAAAGGAAATTTTGATTATTTTACTACGACGCTTAGTATCAGCCCGATGAAGAACGCGGTTAAGTTAAATGAGATTGGAATGCGGTTGGCAGAAGAATATCAGGTTGCGTATCTATTGTCGGATTTTAAGAAAAAGAATGGGTATAAACGTTCCATTGAATTATCGAAGGAATACGGACTCTACCGGCAGGATTATTGTGGATGCGAATTTTCCAAACGGGAACGAGAACAGCAGAAAGCATAGAATCATGCAATGAAATGTATAAATATAAGCAAAATACTTGATTTTATGCAAAAATGTGGTACAATCGTATACATGACAAAACAGGAAGGAGCAGAAAATATGGCACAATTATGGGGCGGACGCTTTACAAAGGAGACAGATCAGCTCGTATACAACTTTAATGCATCCATCTCTTTTGATAAAAGATTTTATGCACAAGATATTACAGGAAGTATTGCGCATGTGACGATGCTGGCAAAGCAGGGAATTCTAAGCGCAGAGGAAAAAGAAACGATTATTGATGGATTAAAAGGGATTCTTGCGGATGTAGAAAGTGGTAAACTTGAGATCACAGATCAATATGAGGACATTCACAGCTTTGTGGAGGCAACTTTAATTGACCGAATCGGAGAACCGGGTAAAAAACTTCATACAGGAAGAAGCAGAAATGATCAGGTGGCTTTGGATATGAAGCTTTACACCAGAGATGAGATCGAAGTGCTGAATGGTTTGGTAAAAGAGATGTTAGAAGCGTTACTTGTGATTATGGAGGAAAATACGGATACCTATATGCCGGGATTTACCCATCTTCAGAAAGCGCAGCCAATTACCCTTGCGCATCATATGGGAGCTTATTTCGAGATGTTTAAAAGAGATCACGAAAGACTGACAGATATTCGCAAACGGATGAACACCTGTCCGCTTGGATCTGGTGCGCTGGCCGGAACGACGTATCCGTTAGATCGGAATTATACGGCAGAGCTTCTTGGATTTGACGGACCTACGATGAACAGCATGGATGGGGTGTCTGACCGGGATTATCTGTTAGAACTTTTGTCTGCACTTTCCATTATGATGATGCATTTAAGCAGGTTTTCTGAAGAAGTGATCATTTGGAATTCCAATGAATATGGTTTTGTGGAGATTGACGATGCCTACAGTACTGGAAGCAGCATTATGCCGCAGAAGAAAAATCCGGATATTGCGGAGTTGGTACGCGGCAAGACGGGACGGGTTTATGGAGCGCTTAACAGCCTTTTAGTTACTATGAAAGGAATTCCGCTTGCTTACAATAAAGATATGCAGGAAGATAAGGAATGGGCTTTTGATGCAATCGACAATGCGAAAGGATGCATTTCCCTGTTTACCGGGATGTTGAAAACCATGCAGTTTAACAAGGATCGTATGAAGGACAGTGCAAGGCATGGATTTACCAATGCGACGGATGCGGCAGATTACCTGGTGAATCATGGAGTGGCATTTCGAGATGCCCATGGAATTGTGGGACAATTGGTATTAACATGTCTGGAGAAGAAGATTGCATTAGATGAGCTTCCGCTTGTTGAATATCAGAAGATTTCTCCGGTTTTTGAAGAGGATATCTATGAAGCGATCAGTCTGGAAACCTGTGTGAATAAGCGAGTTACGACGGGGGCTCCGGGACAGACGGTGATGAAGCAGGTCATTGAAGTTTATAAGAAATATATGGAGACATACGAGACAGTATAGAGGAATTGCATAAAGAGAACCAAGAAAAGGAGAGGAAGGAACATGGAACAGAAATTAAGAGTGGGAATTTTGGGAGCAACGGGAATGGTAGGACAGCGGTTTATTGCGCTTTTAGAGAATCATCCGTGGTTTGAAGTGGTGACAGTTGCGGCAAGCCCAAGATCTGCCGGAAAGACATATGAGGAAGCTGTTGGCGGACGTTGGAAGATGACGACTCCGATGCCGGAAGCTGTAAAGAATCTGATTGTACATAATGTCAATGAAGTGGAAGCAGTAGCGGAAACGGTTGATTTTGTATTCAGTGCGGTGGACATGACAAAAGATGAAATCAAAGCGATTGAAGAGGCTTATGCAAAGACAGAGACTCCGGTAGTATCCAATAACAGCGCGCACCGCTGGACACCGGACGTACCGATGGTTGTACCGGAGATCAATGCCGATCATTTTGATGTGATTGCTGATCAGAAGAAGCGTCTGGGAACAACACGTGGATTTATTGCGGTAAAGCCAAATTGTTCTATCCAGAGCTATGCGCCATGCCTTGCAGCGTGGAAAGAGTTTGAGCCAAAGGAAGTAGTTGCAACAACCTATCAGGCAATTTCCGGTGCAGGAAAGACATTTAAGGATTGGCCGGAGATGGAAGGAAATATTATTCCGTTCATTGGCGGAGAAGAGGAGAAGAGCGAGCAGGAACCGCTTCGTGTGCTTGGAAAGGTAGAAAATGGTGAGATCGTCAAGGCAAGTCTTCCAAAGATTACCTGTCAGTGCGTGCGTGTACCGGTATTGAATGGACATACGGCAGCAGTCTTTATCAATTTTGAGAAGAAGCCTACGAAGGAACAGCTGATTGAGAAGCTGGTAAACTTCAAGGGATTCCCACAGGAGACAGAGCTTCCAAGCGCGCCAAAGCAGTTTATCCAGTATTTAGAAGAGGATAATCGTCCGCAGGTAACAATGGATGTGGATTATGAGAATGGTATGGGTGTGTCCATTGGACGATTGAGAGAGGACTCTATGTTCGATTTCAAATTTATCGGACTTTCTCATAATACGGTTCGAGGAGCAGCAGGCGGAGCAGTGCTCTGTGCAGAGGCGCTGACTGCGAAGGGATATATTAAGGCAAAATAAGATCACGACAAAAAGGACAGAGATTTTCTGTCCTTTTTGTCGTTGAAATAATCAATTTTAACAAGAACTTAACATGCTTTCTACTTGAGACTGGGTGTTGCTTATGTTAAGATGATAAAAAATATATTTTCTATTATCTTATTTGGCATATTTGAGTGCTGAGTATCTAGAACATTTCATACAGCAGATATTATATCTTATCTGCCTCTTTCAGAAAATGCATGCTTGATATCACGTTTTATAAGTGGAAGTTTTTGACATTTTCGTCAGATATTCAGCTCGAACACCGTGAGAAGAATGGGAGGCTATCCATGAGAAAGGAAATCTTGAATTACACACAGAACCGTGAATTATCATGGCTGGAATTTAATAAGAGGGTACTGGAAGAGGCAAGAGATATCACCGTTCCGCTGTTGGAGCGCATGAAGTTTGTTGCAATTTTTACCAGTAATCTGGATGAGTTTTTTATGATTCGTGTGGGAAGTTTATTTGATATGGTACACACGGATGAAAAGGCGGTGGACAGCCGTTCCGGAATGACGGCAGGGGAGCAGCTCGCAAAGATTTATGAGGCGGTTGCGCCGCTTTACAAAGAACGAGATAAGACTTACGCAGATATCAAGAAGCAGCTGCATCCTTATGGGGTGTGCGGGCTGGACTTTAAGGAGCTTGAGCAGACAGAAAAGAAATATGTAAAGAAGTACTTTAAGGAACAGGTCCTTCCGGTTCTGTCTCCACAGATTGTGGATGCGAATCATCCGTTTCCACATCTGCTTAATAAAGAAATCTATGTGACAGCGACATTGAAATGGAAAGAGAAATCCATGCTGGGAATTGTTCCTGTGCCTCAGTATATTTCAGATGTGCTGTATCTTCCGGGGTATGATATCCGTTATATCCGCATGGAGAAGGTGATTCTGGAGTTCTTGGATTTGGTATTTGAGCAGTATACGGTTTCTGATGCTAATTATATCTGCGTAACCAGAAACGGGGACGTTTCGCCGGATGATGAAGGCCTGGAAGTTACGGATGATTTCCGCAAACTAATGCAAAAGACCATTCACAGACGTCGCAAAATGTCTGTGGTGCGTCTGGAAGTGGCAGAGAAGTTAAATGACGAAACGCAGAAATATTTCTGCGAGAAGTTCGATATTAAACCATATCAGATCTTCCGTACTAAAATGCCTATGAAGCTTTCCTACATTTTTGCGATGAGTGGAAATCTTCCGGAGCCTATGAAAAAATCATTGACTTACCCGGCATTTTCACCGCAGGAATCTGCGAGAGTGACAAGCGGCAGTATGATGAAGCAGATTCGGAAGAAGGATTTATTGTTATTCTATCCTTATGAGAGTATGAATCCATTTTTGAAGCTCATAAAAGAAGCTTCTGTGGATCCGAATGTTATGACCATTAAAATTACCATTTATCGTCTGGCAAAGAAAGCAAGACTGGTGGAATATCTTTGTGCAGCAGCGGAAAATGGCAAAGAAGTCACGGTACTTATCGAGCTTCGGGCCAGATTTGATGAACAGAATAATATTGAATGGTCGGAGAGACTAGAAGAAGCAGGCTGTCGGGTGATTTATGGATTTGAAGGATATAAGGTGCATTCTAAAATCTGTCTTATCACTTACCGGAATCGAGGAGAGATTCAATATATTACGCAGATTGGTACCGGAAATTATAATGAGAAAACAGCTGCTATGTATACGGACTTGTCATTGATGACTGCCAATCCAGAGATTGGAATGGATGCCGCAGAGTTCTTTAAAAATATGTCGATCAGTAATCTGAATGGAAGTTATCATCATCTGATTGTGGCGCCGACCAGTCTGAAACAGACGGTGCTTGCCCTGATGGATGAGGAAATTTTGAAAGGAAGCAACGGAAGAATCATTATGAAAATGAATTCCGTAACGGATACGGATTTTATCGAGAAAGTATCAGAGGCGTCTCGTGCAGGTGTGAAAATTGACTTGATTGTCCGGGGAATTTGTTGTATACTTCCGCAAGTACCGGGATATACCGACAATCTGCGGGTGATGAGCGTGGTAGGGCGCTATCTGGAGCATCCGCGAATTTTTAGTTTCGGAACTGGAGCGGAGCAGAAAATTTATATTGGCTCTGCAGATATGATGACGAGAAACACAGAGAAGCGTGTAGAAGTTGCATGTCCGGTTCGGGATAAAGAGGTTAAGGAACAGATCAATCATTATTTGAAAATTATGCTGGAAGATAATATCAAAGCCAGGGTGCTGCAAAGAGACGGAAGTTATCGAAAAAAGGAGCAGTCCGAGCCATTTATTGATTCTCAGGCAGTGTTTATGGAAGAAGCTCTGCAGGCGGCAAGAAAAGAGCCGGAGGAGAAAAAAGAAAGTTTTGCAGCACGAATCAGGAGTCTGTTTCGGAGGTAATGAGTATTGCCGCCTGGTATAAAAGACAGTAAATATAAGGAGTTAGAATAATATTTATGGGGAAATCACTTTATATCGCGGAAAAACCAAGTGTTGCACAGGAATTTGCCAAAGCATTAAAGATGAAGACAAGACGGCAGGACGGATATTTGGAATCTGAAGATGCGGTGGTTACCTGGTGCGTGGGACATCTGGTTACCATGAGCTATCCGGAAGCCTATGATCCGGCGCTGAAGCGATGGAATCTGGAAACACTGCCATTCATTCCGCAGGAGTTCCAATATGAGGTGATTCCTGCAGTGGCAAAGCAGTTTAAGATTGTGGCAGGCCTTTTAAACAGGGAGGACGTGGATACCATTTATGTGTGCACCGACTCCGGACGGGAAGGAGAGTATATTTACCGACTGGTGGAACAACAGGCAGGTGTCCATGGCAAGGAGCGAAGAAGGGTGTGGATCGATTCTCAGACAGAGGAAGAGATTCTTCGAGGGATTCGTGAAGCAAAAGATTTGAAAGAATATGACAATCTTTCTGCGTCGGCTTATCTGCGGGCAAAAGAAGACTATTTGATGGGAATTAATTTTTCCAGACTTCTGACATTGAAATATGGGAACAGTATTTCTAATTATTTACATACAAAATATTCGGTCATTTCTGTGGGGCGGGTTATGACTTGCGTTCTGGGGATGGTAGTACGTCGGGAACGGGAGATCCGGGAGTTCGTTGAGACTCCCTTCTACCGGGTAATCAGTACGATCGGAGGATCAGAACTGGGGTTTGAAGGAGAATGGAGAGCAGTGCAAGGCTCCCGTTATTTTGAGTCCTTTGATTTGTATAAGGAAAATGGCTTTAAGACGAAAGAAAAGGCAGAAGAATTGATCCGCTGGCTTCGGGAAGGAACAGAAGAGGGAAAACCTCTAAAGTGTCAGATTGCCACCATTGAGAAAAAGAAGGAAAAGAAGAATCCTCCGCTTTTATTTAATCTGGCGGAACTTCAGAACGAGTGCTCCAAGCGCTTTAAGATCAGCCCGGATGAGACCCTTCGGATTGTTCAGGAGATGTACGAAAAGAAATTGGTGACCTATCCGAGAACGGATGCCAGAGTTTTGTCTACTGCGGTGGCAAAAGAGATTCACAAAAACTTAAATGGTCTGATGAAATATGATCCGGCGGTACCGTATCTTCAGGAAATTGTATCTTTTGGGAGTTACAAAGGCCTGGAGAAAACCCGCTATGTAAATGATAAGCAGATTACAGATCACTATGCCATTATTCCGACGGGACAGGGAATGAATGCACTTTCTTCTCTTCCACGATTGGGAGGAATGGTGTATGATGTAATTGTGCGCAGGTTCTTAAGTATCTTTTACCCGCCTGCGGTGTACCAAAAAGTGGCGATTGTGACGAAGATAAAGGAAGAGTCTTTCTTCTCAAGCTTTAAGGTGCTGGCAGAGGAAGGGTATCTGAAGGTGGCGAAGCCACAGGCGTTAAAGAAGGAAAAAGAAGAGCAGGAAGAAGAGTCCGAAGACGATCGTGACGCCGATGCAGCCTTTTTTCAGAAAATACAGACGTTGAAAAAGGGGATGTCTTTGGAGGTTTCCAATCTCGCGATCAAAGAAGGAAAGACGTCGCCGCCAAAGCGTTACAATTCCGGGTCTTTGATCCTTGCGATGGAAAATGCCGGGCAGCTGATCGAGGATGAGGAGCTTCGTGCACAGATTAAGGGAAGCGGAATTGGAACCAGTGCGACCAGGGGTGAAATCCTGAAAAAATTGTTCCACAACAAATATCTGGCGTTGAATAAAAAGACGCAGATTGTAACGCCAACCATGTTGGGCGAGATGATTTACGATGTGGTGGATCACTCGATTAAATCGCTTTTGAATCCAGAGCTTACAGCCAGCTGGGAAAAGGGACTTAATTACGTGGCGGACGGAGAGATCACACCGGAAGAATATATGCAGAAGCTGGATCATTTTATTGTCAGCAGAACGCAGGGAGTCAAAGGGCTGGCAAATCAGTGGCAGCTTCGTGGCTGTTATGACAAGGCGGCGCAGTTTTATAAGACGACGGCAAATAGTAAAAAAGGAGATAAGAAGAGATGAAAGCATTAACAATTCAGGAACTATATACATTGGATGAGACCATTGCGGCAGAGATTTTTGAGGGTGCGGTTTATCCATGGGAAGTATTGTCAAAGATTCATGATTTTATTTTAAAATTAGGAGAAACACTTCCGGAAGAGGAATATGACCGAGTGGGAGAGGATGTGTGGATTGCAAAATCTGCACATGTATTTGAATCGGCTTATATTCATGGACCAGCCATTATCGGGAAAGATGCAGAAGTTCGGCATGGCGCGTTTATTCGGGGAAATGCAATTGTAGGAGAAGGTGCGGTGGTAGGAAATTCTACAGAACTTAAGAATGTCATTCTGTTTAACAAGGTGCAGGTACCTCATTACAATTATGTGGGAGATTCTATCCTTGGATACAAGGCGCATATGGGAGCCGGTTCCATTACATCCAATGTGAAGTCGGATAAAAAGCTGGTTGTGGTTAAGACGGCAGAAGGGAATCTGGAAACCGGACTGAAAAAATTCGGTGCAATGCTTGGTGATGAAGTAGAAGTAGGATGTGGAACTGTGCTGAATCCGGGAAGTGTCGTAGGAAAGCGTACGAATATTTATCCTCTTTCCAGTGTCAGAGGGTTTGTTCCGCAGGAGAGTATTTACAAAAGACAGGGAGAAGTAGTTGAAAAACAATAAAAGCGGAATATAAAAGGAGAGTACAATGAAGAAAATCGGATTTATCGGAGTTGGAATTATGGGGAAATCCATGGTTCGTAATTTGATGAAGGCGGGATATGAGCTTCATATTTTTGCAAGACACAAAGAAAAGGTGGAAGACGTCATTGCAGAAGGAGCGGTATTCCATGAAACCATAAAGGATTGTGTGACAGGATGCGACGCGGTAATTACAATTGTTGGCTTTCCGAAAGATGTAGAGGAAGTATATTTTGAAGAAGGCAATATTTTAGACAGCGTGAAGGAAGGCACCTATTTGATTGATATGACAACGACCAGTCCTATGCTGGCTGAGAAGATCAGCGAAGCCGGACAGCAGAAAGGGTGCCGCGTGCTGGATGCGCCGGTAACCGGAGGCGACGGTGGTGCGAAGGCAGGGACGCTGTCCATCCTCGTGGGAGGAAAACAGGAAGATTATGAGGCCTGTCTGCCGCTTTTTAAAGCCATGGGAACGAATATCAATTATCAGGGAAGCGCAGGATGTGGCCAGCATGCCAAAATGGCCAATCAGATTATGATCGCAGGCACATTGTCTGGCGTCTGTGAAGCGCTTACCTATGCGAAAGCCAAAGGGATGAACCTTGATACCGTTTTGAAATCAGTGGCAACCGGAGCTGCGGGAAGTAAACAGCTTGATACCTTTGGACCGAAGATTTTGGCAGGAGACTATGCGCCGGGATTTTTCCTGAAACATTTTGTTAAGGATATGAAGCTGGCGCTTATTGAGGCGAACAGAAGTGGCCTAAGCTTAGACGTGTTAAGTCAGGTACTTGCCAACTATGAGGAATTAGAAGCAGAAGGGTATGGAGAATTGGGAACTCAGGCGCTGATGAAATATTATGAAGGAGGAAATGCAGATGATGAACGATAATTATGTATCTTTCGAGATTGGAAAAGCGAAACGCATTGCGCTGGTTGCGCACGATGGAAAGAAGAAGGAACTGGTTGAGTGGTGCGATAAGAACAAGGATGTCTTAAAAGGGCATTTCTTATGTGGAACCGGAACTACGGCCAGACTGATCGCAGATAAAACGGGACTGCCGGTAAGAGCTTATAACAGCGGTCCTCTGGGAGGAGATCAGCAGATTGGCGCCAAGATTGTGGAAGGCCAGGTGGATTTTATGATCTTCCTTTGGGATCCTTTGGAGGCACAGCCTCACGATCCGGATGTGAAAGCGCTTCTTAGAATCGCGGTAGTGTATGACATTCCGGTAGCGAATAACCTGGCAACAGCAGACTTTATGCTGAATTCTAAGTTTATGACAGAAGAATACAGCCGGAAGGTAGAGAATTTTAATAAAACGATTCAGGACCGGGTCGAGAAAATGCGTTAAAAAACAGGGCAGAAGGCAAAAAGGCTTTCTGCCCTGTTTTTACTTGCATTTCTTTTAGCAGTGTGTTATTCTTATGAAGAAAACTTTAATGCTTTAAAGCGCAACGCTTTAAAGTAAGACGAAACAAAGAGAAAAGGAGAACAGATATGGGGATTAAGATTGCATTACTAATCGTATTTTTTGCTGTTATGGTAGCAGTCGGACTTTATGCAAGAAAGCATGTAACGAGCGTAGATGGATTTGTGCTGGGTGGACGGTCGGCGGGACCGTGGCTGACAGCGTTCGCATATGGAACCTCCTATTTCTCTGCAGTAGTATTTGTTGGATATGCCGGACAGTTTGGCTGGAAGTACGGGTTGTCTTCTACCTGGATTGGAATTGGAAATGCAGTGATTGGAAGTCTTCTGGCGTGGGTCGTTCTGGGAAGACGGACGAAGGTAATGACGCAGCACTTAGGTTCCAGAACAATGCCGGATTTCTTCGGGAACAGATACGGAAGCCGTGCTTTAAAGATTGCGGCATCGGTGATCGTGTTCGTCTTTCTGGTGCCTTATACAGCGTCTATCTACAATGGGCTGTCACGGCTCTTTGAAATGGCGTTTCACATACCTTATACAGTGTGTGTGGCAGGGATGGCGGTCTTTACAGGAATCTACGTGATTCTGGGAGGTTATATGGCGACGGCTATTAATGATTTTATTCAGGGAATTATTATGCTGATTGGAATTGTGGCAGTCATTGCCTCTGTGCTTAGCGGTCAGGGAGGATTTTTGGAAGCGATAGAGAAGATGGCGGAGATTCCAAGTGATATTCCGGTGACACTGGGGCAGCCGGGAGCATTTACTTCCTTCTTCGGACCAGATCCTTTGAACCTTCTGGGAGTTGTTATTTTGACTTCTCTTGGAACTTGGGGGCTGCCGCAGATGGTCGGAAAGTTTTACGCAATCAAGGATGAGAAATCCATCCATACAGGAACCGTGATCTCCACGATCTTCGCGGTGATTATTTCCGGGGGGTGTTACTTCCTTGGAGGATTTGGGCGTCTGTTTGACGGGAAAGAAATTTACGATGCATCTGGCGTGGTGGTATTTGACAGTATTATTCCTCATATGCTTTCTTCCCTTCCGGATATTCTGATCGGAATTGTGGTGGTGTTGGTTCTGTCTGCTTCCATGTCGACATTGGCGTCACTGGTGTTGACTTCCAGTTCCACACTGACCCTTGATTTCCTGAAGGATACGTTGATGCAGGAGATGAGTGAAAAGAAACAGATTCGGGTGATGCAGATTCTGGTCGTATTTTTTATTGCGGTGTCGGTACTTCTGGCATGGAATCCGCCGACATTTATCGCCCAGCTGATGGGAATCTCCTGGGGAGCGCTGGCGGGAGCATTCCTGGCGCCGTTCCTCTACGGATTATACTGGAAACGGGTGACGAAAGCCTCTGTGTGGGCAAGCTTTGCCGTTGGTGTAGGAATTACTGTATCAAACATGGTGATCGGTTATATTGAGTCTCCCATTAATGCAGGAGCATTTGCCATGGCGGCGGGACTTGTGGTGGTGCCTGTGGTCAGTTTGCTGACGCCGAAGCCGAAACAGGAACAGGTGGATCAGATCTTTGAGTGTTATGAAGAAAAGGTTGTGATTTCTAGAAAATCTTCCTTTGGAGACCAGAAATAATTGTCGGGAGTAGAAGAATTGGGATGAAAGATTGGAAAGATTAAAAAAGATCAATAAAAGTGATTAAAAATGTCACTTAAATTTTAAAAACACATATGATAGGATAAAAGAGTGTTAAAAATAAACAACAAAGTTGATGAATATTATCCGAATGACTTTCGCAAGCAAAGCCTTTCAAAATAGGATATAAGAAGGAGAGGAATGCAACAATGGAGAATTATCAGAAGTATGAACGTGCATATTTTATGCCACCGGAGGTAACTTATGACTGGGTGAAAAAGGAATATATTGAAAAGCCTCCGATTTGGTGCAGCGTGGATCTTAGAGATGGAAACCAGGCGTTGATTGAACCTATGAGCCTGGAGGAAAAGCTGGAATTCTTTCAGATGCTGGTAGACATCGGATTAAAAGAGATAGAAGTAGGATTCCCGGCAGCGTCTGAGACGGAATATCAGTTTATGCGGACCCTGATTGAGAAGAATATGATTCCGGATGATGTGACGGTTCAGGTATTAACGCAGGCCAGAGAACATATCATTAAGAAGACCTTTGAGGCTGTAAAAGGAGCGCCTCACGCTGTGATTCACCTGTATAATTCCACGTCGGTTGCGCAGCGGGAACAGGTATTTCGGAAAAGCAAAGAAGAGATTAAGCAGATTGCAGTAGACGGAGCGAAGCTTCTTCTTGAACTGGCATCTGAGACGGATGGAAACTTTACCTTCCAGTATAGTCCGGAGAGTTTTTCGGGGACGGAAGTGGATTACGCGGTGGACGTCTGCAATGCAGTTTTAGATGTGTGGAAGCCGACGCAGGACAATAAAGCAATTATCAATATTCCGACTACGGTAGAAAATGCAATGCCGCATGTATTTGCCTGTCAGTTGGAATATGTCAATAAACATTTAAAATACCGCGACAGCGTTATTCTGTGTCTGCACCCGCATAACGACAGAGGATGCGGCGTGGCGACGGCGGAACTTGGTGTGCTGGCAGGAGCAGACAGAATCGAAGGAACGCTGTTTGGCAATGGAGAGCGGACCGGAAATGTGGATCTGATTACAATGGGAATGAATATGTTTTCCCATGGAGTAGATCCGGGGCTTGACTTTTCAGATATGAAGCGTCTTCGGGAAACCTATGAGCGACTGACCAGGATGCATGTATATGAGCGTCAGCCTTATGCAGGAGACCTGGTGTTTACCGCTTTTTCAGGATCTCATCAGGATGCGATTGCCAAGGGAATGGCATACCGTGAAGAGAAGGCATGCGAAACATGGTCTGTTCCGTATCTTCCGATTGACCCGCAGGATGTGGGACGCCAGTATGATTCGGATGTGATTCGGATTAACAGTCAGTCCGGTAAGGGCGGTGTGAACTATATTCTGAAGCAGAGCCATGGAATCAATCTTCCGCAGGAAATGCGTTCCGAAGTGGGATATCTGGTGAAGGATATTTCTGATAAAGCACACAAGGAACTGACGGCTGACTGGGTATACCAGATTTTCTCCGATCATTATGTGAATACCAAGCCGGTGTTCCATATTGACGAGTGCCATTTTAAACAGGCAGATGGAATTACTGCAGAGGTGACGCTGAACCATGAGAATAAGGTGCACACCATAGCGGCTATGGGAAATGGACGTCTGGATGCGGTCAGCAATGCAATCAAGCAATATTTTAATATTAGTTATGAGCTGAGCTTTTATGAGGAGCATTCCCTGACGAAAGGATCATCTTCTAAAGCGGTGGCATATGTGGGAATCGTTTTCAAGGGAAAGACCTTTTGGGGAGTTGGTATTGATGCAGATATTATCAGCGCGTCTATGGAGGCGCTGACGGTAGCGGTCAATAAAATTGATGAAATCGGGAATTCCGAAGGATGTAAAGATCCAAGGATGATCGAGATGCTGAATTATATTCAGGCAAACTATATTGATATTACACTGGATGATTTGGCGGAAAAATTCTATTTGTCAAAGCCGTATCTGTCCAAATACATCAAGGAAAAATCCGGAATGACCTTTGGCGAGTTGGTAAAACAGATTCGGATGAAGAAGGCAAGAGCGCTTCTTAAGAGCAGTAATATGACGGTAGAGAATATTGCGCTCACAGTTGGGTATCAAAATGTAGAACATTTTAACCGGCTGTTTAAGAAGGCGTACGATATGACGCCAATGCAGTTCAGGAGCCAGAAATAGGCAGAAAAAAGAGAATATAAACAAGGAGAAAAGCGTGTGGGCATCTTGAAAAAAGGTGTCCATATTTGTTTGTCAATTTCTTAACGAAAATAGGGAAAAACTGTTGCGCAATCGGAAGAAAAGATATATAATATAATTGGCAAAAAATTTGGTATTAACCAACTTTTAATATCTTAGAAAATGGAGGATTTGACTATGGGCAACATGGCAACAGAAAGCGCAGCAAGCGCAAGAATTAATTCTTTGCTTGATGCAGGCAGTTTTGTTGAAATCGGCGGCGCTGTAACAGCCAGAAATACAGATTTCAATCTGCAGGACAAAGCAACTCCGGCAGACGGTGTTATCACCGGATACGGAGTAATCGATGGAAACCTGGTATATGTATACAGCCAGGATGTATCCGTGTTAAACGGAGCAATCGGTGAGATGCATGCAAAGAAGATTGCTAACATTTATGATATGGCAATGAAGATGGGGGCACCAGTGATCGGATTGATCGATTGTGCCGGAATGAGACTTCAGGAGGCGACAGACGCGCTGGAGGCATTCGGCGGACTTTATCTGAAACAGGCACTGGCTTCTGGTGTGATTCCACAGATTACAGCTGTATTCGGTACATGCGGAGGAGGATTATCCGTAGTTCCGGCTATGACAGACTTTACATTTATGGAAGAAAAGAAAGGCAAACTCTTTGTCAATTCTCCAAATGCAATTCCTGGAAATGAGATCTCCAAGAACGATACCTCTTCTGCAAAATATCAGGCAGAGACAGCAGGTCTTGTAGATGATATGGGAACAGAGGAAGAGATGTTGGAAAACATCCGTACTCTGGTATGCATGCTTCCATGTAATAATGAGGAAGATGCTTCTTATGATGAGTGCAACGATGATTTGAACCGTGCATGCGAAGGAATCGAGAATGCAGCAGAGGATACAGCGATTGCACTGGCATCCATCTCTGATGAAGGTATCTTCTTTGAGACAAAGAAATATTTCGCACAGGATATGGTAACAGGATTTATCCGTTTGAACGGAATGACTGTTGGAGCAGTTGCAAACCGTTCCAAAGTTTATAATGAAGAGGCAGAAGTGGTTGCAGAATTCGATGGCTCTTTATCAGCAGACGGAGCAAAGAAAGCAGCAGAGTTCGTATCTTTCTGTGATGCATTTAATATTCCGGTTCTGACACTTACCAACGTATCTGGCTTCAAGGCAGGCATGGAAGAAGAGAAAGATCTTGCAAGACAGACAGCAAGACTGACTTATGCATTCGCAAATGCAACCGTTCCGAAGGTAAATGTTGTGATCGGTAAAGCGTTTGGAACAGCTTATGTGAGCATGAACAGCAAATCTGTAGGTGCAGATATGGTCTATGCATGGCCAAATGCAGAGATTGGAATGATGGATGCAGCACTTGCAGCAAAGATTATGTATGCAGGAGCAGACGCTGCGACATTGAAAGAAAAAGCAGCAGAATATAAGGAATTACAGTCCAGCCCGTTATCTGCAGCAAGAAGAGGATATGTGGATACGATCATTGAGCCGGAAGATACCAGAAAGTATGTGATCGGTGCTTTTGAAATGTTATTCACAAAGAGAGAAGATCGTCCGATGAAAAAGCATGGAACGGTTTAGAGAGGTGAGGCAAAGTGAGAAAGAAAATTAGCTTATTATTCTGTGGACTTGCAGTGACGCTGTGCTTTACCGGCTGTGGAAGCAGCAAGGAGACGATGGCGTATGATGAAGCTACAGTGCAGCAGAGCACGGAATTTCTGATCGAGTATTGTGCCAGTATGCAGGACGATACGGTAGAACAGTGGGAGACGATGACAGACTTTGCGCTGGAGTCTCAGCTGACACAGGCAGGACTTCCATTTACCAAAGATGGATTCTTGGGTGCTTTGGATGCATGGCAGTCAGCAGAGAAGGAATGTGGCGAATACGTAAGTCATGGAGACTATACGTACGAGGCCTCCAAGGATGAATTACAAGTATCTACAGAGGCTGAATTTGCAGATCGGGATGCGCATATTACATTTGTGTTTGATGAAAATCAGTATTTGGACAGTATGACGGTAGATGCGGAATATACAACGGGAGAGATTCTGAAAAAAGCAGGTCTGAATACCGTGCTTGGTATGGGAACCGTGTTTGTGGTACTGATCTTTATTTCAGCATTGATTTCTCTGTTCCGTTTCATTCCGGCAATTGAAGCAGCATTCAAGAAGAAAAAGGATGCTCCGAAGGCAGCTCCGGCAGTACAGCCAGAGGCAGCGCCAAGTGTGGAAGAAGCAGAAGACGTAACAGATGATACAGAGTTGGTTGCAGTTATTGCAGCGGCAATCGCAGCTTCAGAAGGAAGCAGCAGTACGGACGGATTTACTGTGAGAAGTATTAGACGCCGTCCATCGAATAAGTGGTAAGAAATAACCAATACCGAAAAATCAGGAGGATTAAGAAAGATGAAAAACTATACAATCACAGTAAATGGTAATGTATATGATGTAACAGTAGAAGAAAACGGAAATGCAGCAGCACCTGCAGCAGCACCGAAAGCGGCTCCAAAGGCAGCACCGAAGGCAGCTCCAAAAGCAGCACCAAAGGCAGCAGGAGCAGGTTCTATTGAAGTAAAAGCAGGAGCAGCCGGAAAAGTATTCAAGGTTGAGGCGAGTGTAGGACAGAGCGTAAAGAAGGGTGACGCTGTTGTCATTATCGAAGCGATGAAGATGGAGATCCCAGTTGTGGCACCGGAAGACGGAACCGTGGCAAGTATTGATGTGGCTGTAGGCGATGCAATCGATGCTGGACAGGTATTGGCTACATTGAACTAGCATATAGGCAGAAGACGTTTACTGAAACGACTGGAGGTTAAAAAATGGAATATATAACAACAACATTAGGAAACCTCGTGCATCAGACCGCTTTTTTCAGTCTTACATGGGGCAATTTGATCATGATTGCGGTTGCATGTGCGTTCCTATATCTGGCAATCAGACATGGGTTTGAGCCTCTGCTTCTGGTTCCGATTGCATTTGGTATGCTGCTTGTTAATATCTATCCGGATATTATGCTGCATGCAGAAGATGCTGCAAACGGAACGGGCGGATTGCTCTACTACTTCTACATGCTGGACGAATGGTCCATCCTTCCGTCATTGATTTTCCTTGGTGTAGGAGCGATGACAGACTTTGGACCGCTGATTGCAAATCCGAAGAGTTTCCTTCTTGGTGCAGCGGCACAGTTTGGAATTTTTGCAGCTTATCTGGGAGCTATGGCAATGGGATTCTCTGATAAGGCAGCGGCAGCAATTTCTATTATCGGTGGAGCAGACGGACCGACATCCATCTTCCTTGCCGGTAAATTACAGCAGACGGCGATTCTTGGACCGATCGCAGTAGCGGCATATTCTTATATGTCACTGGTGCCGATTATTCAGCCGCCGATTATGAAATTATTGACAACGGAAAAAGAACGTAAGATTAAGATGGAGCAGTTAAGACCAGTATCCAAGCTGGAGAAGATCCTGTTCCCAATCATTGTTACCATCGTCGTATGTATGATTCTTCCTACTACAGCACCATTGGTTGGTATGTTGATGCTGGGTAACTTATTCCGTGAATCAGGAGTGGTAAGACAGCTGACCGATACGGCTTCCAATGCATTGATGTACATTGTCGTTATCCTGCTGGGAACATCCGTAGGAGCAACAACGAGTGCAGAAGCGTTCCTGAATCTTGATACATTGAAAATTGTAGCTTTGGGACTGATCGCGTTTGCGTTCGGAACCGCGGCAGGTGTTCTGTTTGGTAAATTAATGTGTATTGCAACGCATGGTAAGGTAAATCCACTGATTGGTTCTGCCGGTGTATCAGCAGTGCCGATGGCTGCCAGAGTATCCCAGAAGGTGGGAGCAGAGGCGGATCCTACAAACTTCCTGCTGATGCATGCAATGGGACCGAACGTTGCCGGTGTTATCGGTACAGCGGTAGCTGCCGGAACATTTATGGCTATTTTCGGAGTAATGTAATAATATAATAATTATATATGGAGGAAGATATAATGGCAGAAATAGAAAAGAAACCAATTAAGATTACAGAGACGATCCTGCGAGATGCTCACCAGTCTCTGATTGCCACACGTATGACGACAGAACAGATGCTGCCGATCGTAGAAAAGATGGACAAGGTCGGATATCATTCTGTAGAGTGCTGGGGTGGAGCTACTTTTGATGCATCCCTTCGTTTCCTGAAAGAAGATCCATGGGAGAGACTTCGTAAATTCCGTGATGGTTTTAAAAACACCAAACTTCAGATGCTGTTCCGTGGACAGAATATTCTTGGATACCGTCCATATGCAGATGATGTAGTAGAGTATTTTGTACAGAAATCAGCTGCAAACGGAATTGATATCATCCGTATTTTTGACTGTCTGAACGACCTTCGTAATCTTCAGACAGCAGTATCTGCAGCAAATAAAGAAAAGGCTGAGGCACAGGTTGCTTTGTCCTATACACTGGGAGATGCATACACTCTAGATTACTGGGTAGACATCGCAAAGAGAATCGAGGATATGGGTGCAAACTCTATCTGTATCAAAGATATGGCAGGACTTCTGGTTCCTTATAAAGCAACCGAGTTGATCGGAGCATTGAAAGAAGCAGTGGATCTTCCAATCCAGCTGCACACACACTATACTTCTGGTGTGGCTTCTATGACTTACTTAAAGGCAGTAGAAGCAGGTGTGGATGTGATTGATACTGCAATGTCACCATTTGCACTGGGTACTTCTCAGCCGGCAACAGAAGTTATGGTTGAGACCTTTAAGGGAACGCCATACGATACAGGATTTGATCAGAACTTATTGGCAGAGATCGCTGACTACTTCCGTCCAATTCGTGACGAAGCATTAGAAAGCGGACTTTTGAATCCAAAGAACCTTGGTGTTAACATTAAAACATTGTTATACCAGGTACCTGGTGGAATGCTTTCCAACCTGACTTCTCAGCTGAAAGAGCAGAACGCAGAGGACAAATACTATGAAGTATTAGAGGAAGTTCCAAAGGTTCGGAAAGACTTAGGAGAGCCGCCGCTTGTTACTCCTTCTTCTCAGATCGTTGGTACACAGGCTGTATTTAACGTGCTGATGGGCGAGCGTTATAAGATGGCGACAAAAGAGACTAAGGATGTATTAAGTGGAAAGTATGGTGCAACTGTAAAACCATTTAATGAAGAGGTAAGAAAGAAAGTTCTTGGCGATGACGCTGAGATTATCACTTGTCGTCCGGCAGACCTGATTCCAGATGAGCTGGATACATTGAGACAGGAGATGGCACAGTGGAGCCAGCAGGATGAAGATGTATTGACATATGCACTCTTCCCACAGGTTGCAACGGATTTCTTCAAATACAGAGAAGCACAGCAGACCAAAGTGGATCAGACTGTAGCTGATACAGAAAACGGAAGCTATCCGGTATAAGAAAATATTTTCTGACAGAAAATAGAAAAGCTTTGTCAGGGCAATCTCTATCTTTTGGATAGAGGTTCCCTGTCAGGGCTTTTTTCTTTGCTTGAATCTTAACGGAATTCGCTATATAATAATTCTGTTATAATTTTGAAAGAAATCGGATTTGAGAAGGACAGCAAATATATGGGAAATAAGAATGAATTATTGCAGAAGATAGAGGAAGGATATGGAAAGTTCAGCAAGGGGCAGAAAAAGCTGGCTGATTTTATCCGGGAGTATTATGATAAAGCAGCGTTTTTAACGGCGGCAAAGATGGGAGAAGAAGTAGGAGTCAGTGAATCTACGGTTGTTCGATTTGCGACTGCGCTTGGGTATAATGGATACCCGGAGTTCCAGAAAGCGCTGGGGGAACTGGTGCGTACGAAGCTAAATTCCATTCAGCGGATGGAAGTGACTTATGGAAGAATCAGTCAGGGAGAGATTCTTGCATCCGTTTTGCAGTCGGATATTGAAAAAATTAAGATGACGATGGAATCCATCGATCATAGCGTGTTTGAATTGGCAGTAGACACCATCTTAAATGCCAAATCCATTTACATTATTGGAATTAGAAGCTGCGCTCCGCTTGCAAGTTTTCTGGGATTTTATCTGAATCTGATCTGTCCGGATGTAAAACTGGTGAATACCAATAGTTCCAGCGAGATTTTTGAGCAGATTATCCGGGTAGGAGAGCAGGATGTGGTCATTGGAATCAGTTTCCCAAGATATTCGATGCGAACCTTGAAGGCGTTGGAGTTCGCAAGCAATCGTAAGGCAAAGGTGATTACATTGACGGATAGTGTACACTCTCCGATGACGATTTATTCCTCCTGTAATCTGATTGCAAGAAGCGATATGGCATCCATCGTGGATTCGCTGGTAGCCCCCCTTAGCGTGGTGAATGCGTTAGTGGTGGCTCTGTGCATGAAAAAGCAGGAGGAAGTCATTACTACGTTGGAGACACTGGAACAGATCTGGGATGAATATCAGGTTTACAGTAAAGATGAGCTGAATATGGTAGGAGATAAAGTAGAGCTGACCATGAAGATGAAGACGGGAGAAGATGATGAGTAAGACACTGGTGATTGGCGGCGGAGCCGCCGGAATGTTCGCGGCGATTGCGGCGGCAGGGAACGGACACGAGGTTCATGTATACGAAAAAAATGAAAAACTGGGAAAGAAACTTTTTATTACAGGAAAGGGAAGATGCAATATTACCAATGCCTGTGATATAGAGACGCTGTTTGATGCGGTCGTGACGAATTCCAAGTTTTTATACAGCAGCTTTTACGGATATACCAATCAGAATGTGATTGATTTCTTTGAACAGATTGGCGTGAAAACCAAAGTCGAACGAGGAGAGCGAGTCTTTCCTCAATCGGATCATTCTTCAGATGTAATCCGTGCACTGGAAGCAGAGATGCGGCGCAGGGGAGTTCAGATCCATTTGTACACAGAGGTTCGGCGTGTGGTATCGGATGAGGGAAGATTTTCCTTCATTGAACTTACAGATGGCAGCCAGATCAAGGGGGATGCCTGTATTGTGGCGACTGGAGGACTTTCCTACCAGACAACAGGATCTACCGGAGACGGACATCGCTTTGCAAAAGAGAATGGACATAGTGTTACGCCGTGTATGCCGGCATTGGTTCCAATGACGGCGAAGGAAGACTGGGTTCCGAGGCTTCAGGGATTGTCGCTTCGCAATGTCAGCGCAGTGATCTATGATGGAAAGAAGCGGCTTTATGAGGAATTCGGTGAAATGCTGTTTACCCATTACGGCGTGAGTGGGCCTCTGATGTTAAGTGCCAGCAGCATTGTGGGGAAGAAGCTAAGAGAAAAAGAATTAAAGCTTGTAATAGATTTAAAGCCTGCTCTTTCTATGGAACAGTTGGAAAAGCGGGTGCTGCGGGATTTTGAAGAGAATCAGAATCGTCAGTTTAAGAATGCGGTTGGAAAGCTCTTTCCAGCAAAACTGATTCCTGTGATGATTGAATTGAGTGGAATTGATGAAGATAAAAAGGTAAATATTATTTCCAGAGAAGAACGCCAGAGATTTGTGTCGCTGATTAAAAATCTTCCGGTGACATTAACCGGTCTTCGGGGATATAACGAAGCGATTATTACAAAGGGCGGTGTGAAAGTAAAGGAGATTGATCCGGGGACGATGGAGTCAAAGCTGGTTAAGGGACTTTGCTTTGCCGGTGAGGTGCTGGATCTTGACGCGGTAACCGGAGGATTTAATCTGCAGATTGCGTGGTCTACCGGATATGCGGCAGGAATGTCTGTGTAAAGAAGAGTAAGGAAACAGCTTGTTTCGTATAGAAGCATGCGCTATACTAAGAAGAGTTGAAATATAACTAGAAAAAGGACATTCGGAGGAACGATATGGGATATAATGTGGCGATTGACGGACCGGCAGGTGCGGGGAAAAGTACGATTGCAAAGCTGGTAGCAAAAGAAAAAGGTTATGTTTATGTAGATACAGGCGCGATGTATCGCGGTCTTGCGATTCATTTTCTGGATCAGGGAATTTTGCCAAATGAGACGGAGAAAGTAGTAAAGGCATGTGAAAGTGCAGATGTGACAATCTGCTATGAAGATGGTCTTCAGCAGGTCTATCTTAACGGGCAGAATATTACGGCGAGGCTTAGAGATGAGGCGGTAGGAAATATGGCTTCTGTAACGTCCGCAATTCCGGAAGTGCGGGCAAAGCTTCTGGAGCTCCAGAAGGGACTGGCACGGACACAGAACGTCATTATGGATGGACGGGATATTGGAACCTGTGTGCTACCGGATGCAGATGTGAAAGTGTTTTTAACTGCCAGTGTAGAGACGCGTGCAAAGAGACGCTATGATGAGTTAAGAGAAAAAGGTGCGGCTTGCGATCTTGCTGAGATTGAACGAGATATTAAGGAGCGGGATGAACGGGATGAAAACCGGGAGATTTCACCGCTTCGTCAGGCAGAAGATGCAGTCCTTTTGGACAGCTCAGATATGACGATTGATGAAGTGGTGGCTGCAATTGTGAAGCTTTGCAGGTAGAAGGAAGAGGAAGGAGCGAAAGGCGAAAGATGAAGGTAGAACTGGCAAAGACGGCGGGGTTTTGCTTTGGCGTAAAGCGGGCGGTAGATACAGTCTATGAACAGATTGCTCTTCATAAAGGGAAAAAAATCTACACCTATGGACCGATTATTCACAACGAAGAAGTGATCAAGGATCTGAAGCGGCATGGTGTAGAAGTTGTGGACAGCGAAGAGGAGCTGGAGGCGCTGACAGAGGGAGTGGTGATTATTCGATCCCATGGCGTACCCAAAAGGATCTGTGATATGCTGGAAAGAAAAGAGGTTGACTGTGTGGATGCTACCTGCCCATTTGTGAAGAAAATTCATCGCATTGTGGCAGAAGAAAGCGCGAAAGGATCCCGCATTGTGATCATTGGAAATAGCGAGCATCCTGAGGTGGAGGGGATCCGGGGGTGGTCAGAAAGTCCGGTTACTGTTATTCAGACACCGGAGGATGCGAAAAGCTTTTTCCTTCCAGATCAGAGTCAGAAAGTTTGTATTGTATCCCAAACGACATTTAATTACAATAAATTCAAAGATTTAGTTGAAATCATTGAAAAAAAGGGGTATGATATAATTGTTTTAAATACGATCTGCAATGCAACGAAAGAACGCCAGGAAGAGGCACGTAAAATTGCAGAGAGTGTGGATGCGATGATCGTCATTGGCGACAAGCGCAGCTCCAACACTCAGAAGTTATTTGAAATATGCAGGAATGCATGTCTTAATACGTACTATATACAGACACTCGGCGATTTGAATATGAATCAATTAGGGTCCGTGGAAACAGTAGGTATTACAGCAGGGGCATCCACGCCCAACAATATAATTGAGGAGGTTCAAAATAATGTCAGAATTAACTTTTGAACAGATGTTAGAAGAGTCATTTAAGACAATTAGAAATGGAGAGGTCGTAGATGGTACGGTCATCGACGTTAAGCCGGATGAGATCATCTTAAATATAGGCTATAAGGCAGACGGCATTATCACAAGAAGTGAATACACCAATGAATCAGGTGCAGATCTTACAACGATGGTGTCTGTTGGAGATGAGATGACAGCAAAGGTACTGAAAGTAAACGACGGAGAAGGTCAGGTATTATTGACTTATAAGAGACTGGCTGCTGAGAAGGGCAACGAGAGACTGAAAGAAGCTTATGAGAACCATGAGGTTCTGAAAGCTCCTGTAGCACAGATCCTTGGCGGAGGATTAAGCGTTGTTATCGATGAGGCAAGAGTATTCATCCCGGCAAGCCTGGTATCTGATACTTATGAGAAAGACCTGAACAAATATCAGGATCAGGAGATTGAATTCGTAATCAGTGAGTTCAATCCAAGAAGAAACCGCGTGATCGGTGACAGAAGACAGCTGTTAGTTGCAGAACGTGCAGAGAAGCAGAAAGAACTGTTTGCAAAGATCCAGGTTGGAGACAGAATGGAAGGAACCGTTAAGAACGTAACTGATTTTGGTGCGTTTATCGACCTTGGCGGAGTGGACGGACTCCTTCATATCTCTGAGATGTCCTGGGGACGCGTTGAGAATCCAAAGAAGGTATTCCAGGTTGGTGAGACGGTAGAAGTTATGATCAAAGATATTAACGATACCAAGGTTGCACTGACTCTGAAATTCCCAGAGGCAAATCCATGGGCAAATGCAGCAGAGAATTATGCAGTAGGAACTGTAATTACAGGTAAAGTTGCAAGAATGACAGACTTTGGTGCATTTGTAGAGCTTGCACCTGGTGTGGATGCACTGCTTCACGTGTCTCAGATTTCAAGAGCACATGTGGATAAGCCGTCTGACGTTCTGGCTATCGGACAGGAGATTACAGCGAAGATCGTTGATCTGAACGAGTCTGAGAAGAAGATCAGCTTAAGCATGAAAGCTTTAGAACCGGCAGAAAGCGTGGAAGAAGTTGGAGAAGAAGATACAGCAGAATAATCTGAAAAGAGAATATGTTGATCGAAATACAAGATAGAGGCGTATCAGCCTCTATCTTTTCTGTCTGTTAAAAAAACAACAAAATGTTTATGGAAATATACAAGGAATTGCCTGTATTGACTGGAAAAACAGTGCATATTCCTGTATAGTATATTAAAGAGTAAAAAGGAAGGAAGGATAAAGGGATGGCATTGTTAACATTTAAGGGTGGTATCCACCCGGATGACGGCAAGAGCCTAGCAAAGGAAAAGGCGATTGTCGAAGTAAAACCCCAGGGTGATCTGGTGTATCTGGTATCCCAGCATATTGGTGCTCCGGCAAGCCCAATTGTAGAAGTCGGAGAGCGCGTACTGAGAGGTCAGAAGATTGCAGAGGCCGGAGGATTCGTATCAGCACCGATTTATGCATCTGTATCTGGTACTGTAAAAGCAATTGAACCACATATGAATCCGACGGGTGCTACGGTTAACAGTATCGTAGTTGAGAATGACGGAGAATATGAAGAAGTAGAGTATCCGGCAGTAAAATCTTTGGACGAGATGTCAAAGGAAGAGATCCTGAATGCAATTGGGGAAGCAGGAGTAGTCGGAATGGGCGGAGCTGGATTTCCGACGAAAGTAAAGCTGTCACCGAAGGAACCTGAGAAAATCGAATATGTAATCGCGAACTGTGCGGAGTGTGAGCCTTACATTACGGCGGACTACAGACGGATGCTTGAAAATCCGGAGAAGCTGGTCGGAGGAATGAAGGTTGTTCTGAAGCTGTTCGACAATGCAAAAGGAATCTTCGGTGTAGAAGACAACAAACCGGATTGTATTGCAAAATTAAAAGAACTGACGAAGGATGAACCGCGTATGGAAGTGCTTGCGCTTAAGACCAAGTATCCACAGGGCGGAGAGCGTCAGCTGATTTATGCAACAACAGGAAGAGCAATCAATTCCGCAATGCTTCCGGCTGATGCAGGATGTGTGGTAGACAACGTAGAGACGATGATCAATATTTACCAGGCAGTTGCAGAAGGCAAGCCGTCTATGGATCGTGTTGTTACGGTAAGTGGTGATGCGATCAATGAGCCTGGAAACTTTAAGGTGCCGTTTGGAACGAACCAGGCAGAGCTTGTAGAAGCAGCGGGCGGATTTAAGGTGGATCCGGAAAAAATGATTTCCGGCGGTCCAATGATGGGATTTGCGATGTTTACGCTGGATGTTCCGGTGACAAAGACATCTTCCTCCATTCTGTGCTTTACCAAAGACGAGGTGGCAAAATTTGAGCCGACGGCATGTATCAACTGCGGGCGCTGCGTAGAAGCCTGTCCAAGCCGTTTGATTCCATCCAGACTTGCAGACTACGCGGAGCATCATAATGAGGAAGCATTTACAAAGCGCGAGGGTCTGGAATGTATGGAATGTGGATCGTGCAGTTTTGTATGTCCAGCAAAACGTCCGTTAAAGCAGGCAATCGGATCTATGAGAAAGATTGCAATGGCAAATCGCAAAAAGAAAAAATAATTTGGAAGAGGTGAACAATCGTGAGTGAGAACAATTTATTAAAAATGTCATCTTCACCACACATTCGTTCCAAGATTACCTCAAGCAATATTATGCTTTTGGTTGTTGTGGCACTTCTGCCGTCAGCAGCTTTCGGGGTTTGGAACTTTGGACTGCCTGCGCTGATTATGCTGATCAGCACAACGGTATCTGCAGTCCTGACAGAGTACATATACGAGAAATTAATGCATAAGAAAGTAACCATCAATGATTTCAGTGCAGTGGTTACAGGTTTATTACTTGGACTGAACATGCCGGCAACCGCACCATGGTGGATGGGAGCGCTGGGAAGTGTGTTTGGTATTCTGATCGTAAAACAGTTGTTTGGCGGTCTGGGGCAGAACTTTATGAACCCGGCATTGGGAGCAAGATGTTTCCTTTTGATTTCCTTTACAGGACCGATGACCAGATTTATCTACGATGGTGTGACAGGACCGACTCCTTTGGCATTGTTAAAGGGCGGCGAAGCAGTTGACACGATGGATATGCTGATCGGAACCGTTCCGGGAACCATCGGAGAGACTTCCGTGATTGCAATTATTATTGGAGCAATCTTACTGATTCTGACGGGTGTCATCGATCTTCGTATTCCGGGAACATACATTGTAAGCTTCGTGCTCTTCGTGGGAATCTTCGGACAGTTTACAGAAGCGTCTGTAGGACTTTTCGATCCGCAGTACATTACAGCACATCTGTGCGGAGGCGGTTTAATGCTCGGTGCATGGTTTATGGCAACCGATTATGTGACGGCGCCGATTACCAAGAAAGGGCAGTATGTCTATGGTGCGCTGCTTGGTATTTTAACAGGTCTGTTCCGTCTCTTTGGCGGATCAGCAGAAGGTGTATCCTATGCAATCATCATTGGAAACTTATTGGTTCCGTTGATTGAAAGGGTTACTCTTCCAAAACCATTCGGTAAAGGAGGAGAAAAATAATGAATAAGATTATTAAAAACACATTGATTCTTACAGTCATTACATTGGTGGCTGGTCTGGGACTTGGATTTGTGTATGAAATTACCAAAGAGCCGATCGCTCAGGCACAGGAAGCTGCAAAGAAAGAAGCATGGCAGGCGGTATTCCCAGAGGCGGATCTTGATGAATTTGAGCCGATGGATGTGGATCAGAAGGCTGCTGACAAGGTGATCAAAGATTTAGGAATTAAAGGATCTATTGATGAAGTCTGTACCGTTGGCGAGGAAGGATATGTGATCACAACTACAGATTCTGAAGGATACGGCGGAGATATTAAGATTACCGTCGGAATCACAGCAGACGGAACGGTAAACGGTGTTTCTATTCTGTCTATCAGTGAGACTGCAGGTCTTGGTATGAAGGCTAAAGAACCTGCATTCTATGAGCAGTATCAGGGAAAACAGGCAGAAAAATTCGTGGTATCTAAGGATGGAGGAGACGGGGAGCCGATCGATGCGTTAAGCGGTGCAACCATTACTTCCAGAGCGGTAACAGGAGCTGTGAACGCTGCCCTTAGCTACTACCAGAATGTATTTATGTAGGGAGGTAGTGAAAGATGAATAGATGTACCGAAAGAGTATATAACGGTCTGGTCAAAGAAAATCCTACCTTCGTTTTGATGTTGGGTATGTGTCCGACCCTTGCGGTAACAACATCCGCAATCAACGGTGTGGGTATGGGTCTTTCTACGACGGTCGTACTTGTACTGTCTAACATGTTGATTTCCATGCTGCGTAAGGTTATTCCGGATTCTGTCAGAATGCCGGCATTCATTGTAGTCGTAGCATCCTTTGTAACAATTGTACAGTTCCTGCTGGAAGGATTTGTTCCAAGTCTTTATGATGCATTGGGGCTTTACATACCGCTGATCGTAGTAAACTGTATTATCCTTGGACGTGCTGAGAGTTACGCATCTAAGAATCCGGTGCTTCCGTCTATCTTTGATGGAATTGGTATGGGGCTTGGATTTACAGTTGGTTTAACATGTATCGGTATCGTGCGTGAAGTGATCGGTGCCGGTCAGATCTTCGGATATCAGCTGCTTCCACTTGCAGATGAGGCGGCGGGAAAAGCAGGATACGTTCCGGTAACCATTTTTATTCTTGCTCCTGGTGCATTCCTTGTACTGGCAGGCTTGGTAGCATTACAGAATAAGATTAAGAAAAATGCGGCAAAGAAGGGCAAGAAGGTTACAGAGACTTCCGGATGCGGAGAAGGCTGCGGTTCCTGCGGAGGATGCAGCGGCAAAGTATTCCCAACGGGAAATGAAGAATAGGAGGAGTACA
The DNA here is from genome assembly GCF_037890115.1 of Dorea sp. ICN-14282. Taxonomy (NCBI): domain Bacteria; kingdom Bacillati; phylum Bacillota; class Clostridia; order Lachnospirales; family Lachnospiraceae; genus Dorea; species Dorea sp. ICN-14282. The sequence goes on from NZ_JBBKBH010000001.1 coordinate 324,848, forward strand.
TAGATGAAAGAATTATTGATTATTGCAATTGGGTCTGCAATTGTAAATAACGTTGTACTCAGCCAGTTCCTGGGAATTTGTCCGTTCCTCGGAGTATCAAAAAAGGTTGAGACAGCTTCCGGTATGGGTGGAGCCGTTATCTTCGTTATCACAATTGCATCATTCTTTACAGGATTGATCTATAAGTTTATATTGGTTCCATTGGATATTTCCTATCTGCAGACGATCGTATTCATCCTTGTGATTGCGGCGCTGGTACAGTTTGTGGAAATGTTCCTGAAGAAATCAATGCCGTCTCTGTATGATGCGTTAGGAGTATATCTTCCGCTGATTACTACTAACTGTGCGGTTCTGGGTGTTGCCTTAACCAACGTACAGAAGGATTACGGTATTCTGACAGGTGTGATCAATGGTATCGGAACTTCTGTTGGATTTGCTATCGCCATCGTGATTATGGCAGGAATCCGTGAGAAGATTGAATACAATGATATTTCAGAGTCCTTCCAGGGAACACCGATCGTGCTGATTACAGCAGCACTGATGTCTATTGCGTTCTTTGGATTCTCTGGACTGATTTAGGAGGAAACAGACTATGAGTATTACAGGAATTATTATTGCTGCTGCAATCGTAGGCGGCACCGGATTATTCATTGGTGTGTTCCTTGGAATTGCGGGAAAAAAGTTTGCAGTAGAAGTAGATGAAAGAGAAGAGGCTATCCTGGAAGTCCTTCCTGGAAATAACTGTGGAGGATGTGGATATGCAGGTTGTTCCGGTCTTGCAGCAGCCATCGTAAAAGGAGAAGCTGAAGTAGGCGGATGTCCGGTCGGCGGTGCTCCGGTTGCGGAGAAGGTTGGCAAGATTATGGGAATCGAAGCAGGAACACAGGTTCATCGGGTTGCTTTTGTAAAATGTGCAGGAACTTGTGACAAAGCAAAGCAGGAATATGAATATCATGGCTTAAACGACTGCGTAATGGTGAATATGATGCAGGACGGAGGGCCAAAAGCATGTAATTATGGCTGCCTTGGAGAAGGAAGCTGTGTGAAAGCCTGTCCATTTGATGCGATCCATATCGTAGATGGAGTTGCAGTGGTGGATAAGGATGAGTGTAAGGCATGTGGAAAATGTATTGCCGTATGTCCGAAGAACTTGATTGAATTGGTGCCATATGATCAGAAACATCTGGTACAGTGCAGTTCCAGAGATAAAGGTAAGGATGTTATGAAGGCATGTTCCGTAGGATGTATCGGATGTAAGATGTGTGAGAAGGTATGTGAATTTGATGCAGTGAAAGTCATCGACAATATCGCCCACATTGATCCGGAAAAATGCACGAACTGTGGAAAATGTGCAGAGAAGTGTCCGAAGAAGATTATCTTATAAGAGAGGACATAGCATGAAAAGACGAACTTTCAGGCAGGTTGTGCGGGATGGACTGCGTCTGCTGTGGAGTGACGTCAAAGAGATAAAATGGGTGATTATGGGTATAATCGCCTATTTTGTCGTTTTAAGAACGTTTTTTCACGGTGGGTGTCCATGGGTTCTGATTACGGGAATGCCGTGTCCGGGATGTGGACTTACCAGAGCGGGAATATGTCTTTTGCATTTTGATTTTGCAGGGGCATGGAAAATCCATCCATTTATCTATGCGGTAATATTCTTCGTGCTTTTGTTCGGAATCAATCGGTATGTGTTCCTTAGAGAGAGCAGAAAATGGATGCTGCAGCTTTTGGTGGCAGGTATGCTTCTTATGGTAGCGTTCTACGTGTGGCGGATGTTTCGCTATTATCCGGGAGAGCCGCCTATGAGTTATTATCCGGGAAATCTGCTGTCAAGAATTCGGGAATATTTATGAGTTTTCCGAAAAGGAAGGGCTGTATAGAGAGATAAAGATTCGTATCAGAAGGTATAAAAATAAAAAGCAGAGGGTTTATTTTGTTTAGAGTCATCCACTTGGGAAGACCTTGCGACAAAATGAGCCGTCTGCTTTTTGATTTATTTCTGTTGAAAATTAGCGGAGTAGTGAATCTTATTGTCATTTGTAATGAAGACAGCATCCACGTTTTCCATCTGGCTGATCATTTTCATGCTTTCGTCGTAGCCCAACAGAAAGCAGGTAGTGCTGAAAGCATCGGCCGTCAAAGAGGAATTTGTAATGATGGTAACGCTGGTCAGCGTATTTTCGCATGGATAACCGGTTCTTGGATCCAAAATGTGGTGATACAGATTCCCGTCTACTTCGAAGTAGCGCTGGTATGTACCGGAAGTTACGACAGATTTGTCGGCAACCTTCACGGAAGTAATCGGTTCTCCAGTGTCTTTAAAAGGAGCCTGAATTCCAACGTTATAATCAGAACCGTCTGGTTTGGTTCCCATGGCCAGAATATTTCCTCCTAAATTGATGAAAGCGTGTTTGACTCCCTGCTTCTCCAGGTAATCGCGGATGCGGTCAGCAACGTATCCCTTGGCCAGTGCGCCAAGATCGATGGCAGCTGCCGGATCGGCAAGAGTGACCACATTGTCGGAGATCATAATGTTTTCATAATTTACATGAGATAGAGCTTCGGCGATCGCACCAGCATCCGGTATGATGTGCTCACCGGATTTGAAGTCCCATAATTTGGATACGGGGCCAATGGTGATGTCAAAGGCACCGCCGGAAAGCTCGCTATAATAGATTCCCTTTTTGATCAGCGCTGCCGTTTCAGGGGACACTTCTACGGGTGCGCCGCCGGCAGAATTGATTTTAGAAATTTCGCTTTCTTCATTATAAGAAGAGAACATCAGGTCGTATTTCTGGCACAGTTTTTTGCAGCCGTTAAGGATGCTTTCTTCTGCAGGATCTAGAATCTGTACACTGATGACGGTATCGAACAGGGTATCAGTATAAGTCAGTTCTTTCTTTTTCGATAAGCTGGAACATCCGCTTAAAAGGAGCGCGGCAGATGCCAGCAAAACAATCAGTCGTTTTGATTTCATAAGACACCTCTTTGATCTGTAAAATTGGATTGCAGGGTATAATCTGTCACGGGCGTGACAGCAAGCCGATATATCGGCTTGAATTGCATATAATGCAATTATTATACCATGAAAAGTCGGATCTGCAAACTGACATATGGTTGATGGCATAGATTTCTTGTGTTAAAATAGAACAGAATGAATGAAAGAGGTAAAAACCATGGGTGAAAATCATACAAAGAAATTTCGATTCAAAAAGAAAGACTGGCTTCTGATAGGAATTATTGTGGTTGTGGCAGGCGCTGCATTTCTGTTTCACGAGCTGATTGGGGGCGAGGGCGCCGGTGTTATTAGCGTGAAGGTGGACGGTGTGCTAGAAGGTACCTATACGTTGTCTAAGGATCAGGAAATTTCGATCAATGGAGGAACGAACATCCTCATAATCAAAGATGGAAAAGCAGATATGGAGGAAGCGGATTGTCCGGATCAGCTCTGTGTGCACCAGAAAGCCATTTCAAAAAACCATGAGAGCATTATTTGTCTGCCGCATAAGGTTGTAGTGGAAGTGGAAAGCGCAGAGTCAGGAAAGCTGGACGGGATCAGTAATTAACGGGACGGCAAGGGAGGAAGAGCAGTGAAAAGCAGAGTAGCATATTTTGGCGTATTCACAGCATTGGCTCTGATCTTCAGTTATGTAGAGACGCTGATTCCGATTTCATTCGGAATCCCAGGTGTGAAGCTGGGGCTTGCCAATTTGATTATTGTGATCGCACTTTATAAAATGCGTCTTTCGGAAGCCTATCTACTTTCAGTAGTCAGAGTGGTTTTATCCGGATTTATATTTGGAAATTATTTTAGTATTATATACAGTTTGGCAGGGGGGCTTTTGAGCCTGACAGCTATGGCGTGTTTGAAAAAAAATGACGGCTTCAGCGTGATGGGAGTCAGTGTGGCTGGAGGTGTCTGCCACAATATCGGTCAGTTAATTGTTGCCATGCTGGTCGTTGAGACGTTCAGCGTGGCTTATTATGTGCCGGTTCTTCTTGTTGCCGGAGTGGCAACAGGTCTGGTGATTGGTCTGGTGGCAAACGGGATGATTAGGAGACTAAAAGATATTCAATTGTAGGAGGAGTTATGATATCGTATATCAGAGGAACCCTTGTGGACTGCGAAGAGGACAAGGTGATTGTAGATGTAGGCGGAGTGGGATATGGAATTTACATGGCGGGTTCTGCCATGGGAATGCTTCCGCCAGCAGGAAGTGAGGTTAAACTACACACATACTTAAGTGTAAAGGAAGATGCCATGAAGTTATATGGCTTTTTTACCCGCGATGACTTGCGGGTATTCAAATTGTTGATTGGAGTAAATGGAATTGGTCCGAAAGGAGGACTTGGGGTTTTGTCTGTCCTGTCGCCTGATGATCTTCGATTTGCGGTTCTGTCCAATGATGTCAAGGCAATCTGTGCGGCGCCGGGAATCGGAAAGAAGACAGCAGAAAAGTTGATTTTGGAATTAAAGGACAAGCTTCATCTAGAGGATGTACTGGATCATCTGGAAGAAGCACCTACATCGGGGGTCTCTTCCGGTGGACAAGGAGAGGTGCAAAGTGAAGCGGTACAGGCGTTGGTGGCTCTTGGTTATGGCAGTACAGAGGCTTTAAGAGCTGTGAAACAGGTAGAGATGCAGGCAGATACCGATGTGGAAACGGTGCTGAAACAGGCGCTGAAATACATGATGTAGGGAGCAGAGCATGAGCAGAAGAATTATCACGACGGAGAATTTGGAAGAAGATATTAAGATAGAGAACCATCTTCGTCCTCAGCTTTTGGAAGATTATATCGGACAAGAGAAGGCAAAGGAGACGTTGAAAATATATATTGAAGCAGCGAAAGCCAGAGGAGAGGCTCTGGATCATGTGCTGTTCTATGGTCCTCCGGGGTTAGGGAAGACAACACTGGCGGGAATTATTGCCAATGAGATGAATGTGAATTTGAAGATTACCTCTGGACCGGCAATTGAAAAGCCGGGGGAGATGGCGGCGATTTTGAACAATCTTCAGGAGGGAGACGTTCTCTTTGTGGATGAGATTCATCGGCTGAACAGGCAGGTGGAAGAGGTACTTTATCCGGCGATGGAAGATTATGCAATTGATATTATGATTGGAAAAGGGGCAAGTGCTAGGTCGATTCGTCTGGATTTGCCGAAATTTACCCTTGTTGGTGCTACCACCAGAGCGGGAATGCTGACGGCTCCTCTGCGGGATCGCTTCGGTGTGGTAAACCGGATGGAATACTATACTGTGGAAGAATTAAAGACGATTATTATACGATCAGCACATGTGCTGGAGGTTGGAATTGATGAAAGAGGCGCTTACGCTCTTGCCAGACGGTCAAGAGGAACGCCGCGTCTGGCTAACCGCCTCTTAAAGAGAGTTCGGGATTTTGCGCAGGTAAAATACGAAGGACATATTACAGAGGAAGTGGCTAACTATGCGCTGGATTTGCTGGATGTGGATAAGGAAGGGTTAGATCAGACGGATCGGGATTTACTTCTGATTATGATCGAAAAGTTCCAGGGAGGGCCGGTAGGACTCGATACGCTGGCGGCATCACTTGGCGAGGATGCAGGAACCATAGAGGACGTATATGAGCCTTATCTTCTGAAAAATGGATTTATTCAGAGAACACCAAGAGGAAGGGTTGTAACAGATCATGCATATCGTCATCTTGGAATTTCATGCGAAAATGAATAAATTTGTGGCAATTTGCAGCGGATTAGTTTATAATAGTTATCAGAGTATTAGGAAAGTTCGAGGAGGCTTTTTATGGCATCATCAAAAAATTATACAGAAGTATTAATTGGGGGAAAAGTATTTACGCTTAGCGGATTCGAGAGTGAAGAGTATCTGCAGAAGGTATCTACTTATCTGAATCATAAGATTGACGAATGTGGGAACAGCGATGGATACCGGAAGCAGAGTGCGGAGACAAGAAGTATCCTGCTGGCATTGAATATTGCAGATGATTACTTTAAGGCGAAAAAGCAGGGAAGTACGCTGGAGAGTGATATCGAAGCCAAGGACAAGGAGATGTACGATCTGAAACATGAATTGATCTCTGTACAGATTAAGCTTGAGAATGCAGAAAAAGCGATGGACAAGCTGAAAGAGGAGAACAAGGAGCTTCAGATGAAGATCGTACAGCTTGAAACAGAGATAAAGAATAATCATAAAAAATAGGCTGTCCGAGGACAGCCTATTTTTCTTCAAAGAGATAAGGTGCGGGGAACAGACAAATCCCTGCTAGATAAATAGGGATAGGAAAAGGAATATGATGAAACGAGAAGTTGAAATATTGGCGCCTGCCGGATCGATAGAAAGTTTAAAAGCGGCGATTCTTGCAGGGGCTGATGCCGTTTATATCGGCGGCATACAATTTGGCGCAAGAGCGTATGCAAAAAATCTGTCAGAAGAAGAATTGTTAGACGCAATTGATTATGTGCATATCCATGGGAGGCGGATTTATCTGACGGTGAATACCTTGCTGAAAGATTCAGAGATGGATGGACTGTACAGTTATCTTCTTCCATACTATAAAAGAGGATTGGATGCGGTGATCGTACAGGATGCAGGTGTGGCAGCTTATATCCGCCGTTATTTTCCGGATCTTCAGATCCATGCAAGTACTCAGATGACCATTACCGGAAGCAGGGGAGCGGCATTTTGGAAAGCCCAGGGGATTACTCGTGTTGTTCCGGCCAGGGAACTGTCTCTTGCGGAGGTTAGACAGATCAAGCAGGAAACGGGTCTGGAGGTAGAGTGTTTTGTACATGGAGCTCTCTGCTACTGTTATTCTGGCCAGTGTTTAATGAGCAGCATGATTGGAGGAAGAAGCGGCAACCGAGGACAGTGTGCTCAGCCATGCCGTCTTCCGTGGCAAGTGAAGGGGCAGAAGCCGAAGGATCTTATGAGCTTGAAAGATTTGTGCACAATTGAGATGATTCCGGATTTGATTGATGCAGGAATCGACTCCTTTAAAATCGAAGGTCGGATGAAACAGCCGGAATATGTGTTTGTGGTGACTCAGATGTATCGGAAGTATGCGGACGCGTATCTTGCAAATGGAAGAGAGAAGTTCCGGGTTACGCAAAGTGATCTTCAGAAACTGCAGGAGGCTTATCAAAGAAGGGGATATAGTGAAGGGTATTATCGACAGCACAACGGAAAGAATATGATATCCTTTCAGCGTCCGCAGCCGGCAAAAGATCGGGAAAAAGATCAGGGAAACAGCTGGTTGGATGAAAAAATACAAGAAAAAATTAATGGCAAATTAATACTTTCTGTCGGGCAGAGTGCTAAACTGGTGGTGAGCGCCAAGGAAACGCAAATTCTGTGTACCGGGGAGATAGTTCAGAAGGCTCAGAGCCAGCCGCTTTCAAAAGAGCGGATAGAAAAACAGATGCGAAAGACAGGAAATACAGATTTTCTGTTTGATCAGCTGGAGATTGTGTTGGAAGGGGAGGTATTTCTTCCAATGCAGGCGCTGAATGAATTGCGTCGGGAGGGGCTTTCTCTCCTCAGTGAAGGTTTATTAAAAACCTATCGGAGGGAAGTGAAAGTACAGCCCAAGAAGGAGACAATCCCGGAATCGAAAGGGAAGGATCCGGAAATTACGATGTTGGTTCACACGCAGGAACAGCTGGAGCAGGCTCTTTTAATTCCGGAGATTTCAGCTATCTATGTGGACAGTACAGTGGGACTTGGAATGAAAGCGTATCGTCTGCTTCAAAGTCATGCCGGGAGCGAGAAGAGATTCTTTCTTGCACTTCCTTATATCCTGCGCAAGGAGGGGATTTCTTTCTTAGAGCAGGAATATAGCGAAGCACTTACACACTATGACGGAATGTTGATTCGAAACTGGGAAAGCCTGTCCTGGCTGTGGGAAAAGGGATATGAAGGAGAGATACGTTCTGATCAGAATTTGTATGTGTGGAATCAATATGGGAAAGCATTTTTTAAAGAAAATGGAATCAGCAGGATTACAGCGCCTGCGGAACTTAATGACAGAGAGCTGCTGCGGCTTGGAATTACGGAGGCAGCACTGCCTGTTTATGGTTACCAGCCGGTAATGATTACAGCAAACTGTATAGAGAAAACGACTGGAACCTGCAGGAGACAGGAAGGGGGATTGTCGATATTTGACAGATATCAGAAAGAATTTCGGGTTCAAAAGTGCTGCAAATACTGCTATAATGTGATTTATAATTTGAATCCTCTCTACCTGGCAGATAAACAGGAAGAGATTCGGGCGTTAGCGCCTGCAGAGCTTCGTCTGGATATGACGGTGGAGACAGGAAAGGAACTTCAGAAAATAACAGCTTCCTGCATCCATGCCCTTCTTTCTGGTGAAAAAACGCAACCGTTCGTATCTGAGTTTACCAGGGGACATTTTAAACGGGGAGTAAAGTAGGTGGAAAATTGGTTAATATTATTGTAGAATTATCAAAATATCTGATGATTATTTTCATCACAATGTATACATATCTGTGTTTTAACATTTTCGGATATTATGATCCGGATAAAAAGAAACGGATGCTGAGGAAGCAGAATGTATTGATGTTTACGATTCATATGATCGCGTTTGTGGTGATGTATCTGGAGACGGAAGATATTAAAATGTTTGCATTCTATCTGATGCAGGTGGTGTTGTTGGGAGCGATCATTCTTCTGTATACATTGATTTATCCGAAGGTCTCAAGGCTGGTTGTCAACAATATGTGTATGCTGCTTTCGATCGGATTGATTATGCTGACCAGGCTGAATTATGAAAAAGCGGTGAAGCAGTATGTGATTGCGGCAGGAACAGTTGCCCTAAGTCTGGTGGTTCCGGTCATTATCAGAAAATTTAAAAAACTTCCTGAGTGGCGTAAATTCTATGGCATTGCAGGAATTGTGTCGCTAGGGGTTGTTGCTGTATTAGGGCAGGTATCCTACGGTGCCAAGCTGGGATTTACCATTGGAGGAATCAGTATTCAACCGTCAGAGCTGGTGAAGATTGTTTTTGTATTTTTTGTGGCGGCGAGTTTTAAGTATTCCATGGAATTTAAGAATATTGTGATTACTACAGCCGTTGCAGCGTTTCATGTTTTGATTCTGGTTGCGTCCAAGGATTTGGGGGCGGCGCTGATTATTTTTGTGGTGTATCTTACAATGTTGTATGTGGCCACCCATCAGCCGCTTTATCTGTTGGCTGGGCTGGGGGCAGGAAGTGTGGCTTCCGTTGCAGCGTACTATCTGTTTGGACACGTGCGTACCCGTGTGAATGTGTGGAGAGATCCCTTTGCGACGTATGACAATGGAGGATATCAGGTGGCGCAATCCCTGTTTGCGATTGGTACTGGCGGATGGTTTGGAATGGGACTGTTTCAGGGAGAGCCGGATACCATACCGGTAGCGGATGAAGATTTCATTTTTTCTGCTATCTCAGAAGAAATGGGATTGATCTTTGCATTATGTATGATTCTTATCTGCGTTAGCTGTTATATTATGTTCTTAAATATTGCAATGCAGCTTCATAACATGTTCTATAAGATGGTGGCACTTGGACTTGGAACCTGCTATATTTTCCAGGTGTTTCTGACAATTGGCGGAGTGACGAAGTTTATTCCTTCCACGGGGGTGACGCTTCCGCTGGTAAGCTACGGAGGAAGCTCCCTTCTGAGCACGCTGATTATGTTTGCAATTATTCAAGGGTTATATATATTAAGAGAAGACGAGGAAGAGGATATTGAAAGAAAGAAGAAGGAGCGGTTACGAGCAAAGAGAAGCAGACAAGCGTATCCGCAGAGACCAGGAAAAACGGGAAATGTCCCGGAAAGAGCGAAGAGAAGCGGTCAAAAGAGACAAGAAGCGGGAAAAGGCAAAGCGCGCCCGGAACAAAGAGTTCGCTAGGGTTACTTATATTTTTGTGGCGCTTTTCCTTGGAATGATGGGATATATTGCATATTTCCAGGTGGTAAAGAGCCGGGATATTATCAGAAGCCCTTATAACGCCAGGCAGGACTCTTACGCAGACCGGGTTGTGAGAGGAAAGATTGTAGATAAGAACGGCAATGTACTGGCGCAGACAAATGTGGCTCCTGATGGAACAGAGACGAGAGAATATCCATATGGGAATATCTTCGCGCATGTAGTTGGTTACAGTGTGCAGGGAAAAGCCGGATTAGAAGCGGAAGAAAACTATGAACTTCTGACGTCTAATGCATTCTTCCTGGAGAAGCTAAAGAATGAATTTCAGGATCAGAAGAATCAGGGAGATACCGTGGTGACGACGTTGGATGCGACGCTTCAGGAGGCGGCATATGATGCCCTGGGAGCCTATAAGGGTGCGGTTGTAGTTTTGGAGCCAAGCACAGGAAAAATTCTTGCTATGGTATCGAAGCCAGATTATGATCCAAATACGGTAAAGCAGAACTGGGAAGCCCTTAGTACAGATGAGAACAGTGTGCTTTTAAATCGGGCTACGCAAGGGCTCTATGCACCGGGTTCTACCTTTAAAATTGTGACGGCGCTGGAATATATGAGAGAACACAGTGATTATAATTCTTACAGCTACAATTGCACGGGTGTCATTGAACAGGAAGGCACAGCTATTCACTGTTACGGCGGAAATGTACATGGTCCTTTGGATTTGCAGGGAAGCTTTGCCTATTCCTGTAATACATCTTTTTCCAATATTGGTTTGAGCTTGGATCCGTCTGCATTTCAGGCGACATCGAAAGAGCTGTTGTTTGGAAAGAAGCTCCCTTGCGTACTTCCGGCGGCGAAGAGTAGTTTTACTCTGTCAGCGCAGGATGGAAGTGCGGCAAGAATGATGACGGCAATGGGACAGGGGCAGACGCAGGTAAGTCCTTACCATATGGCCCTGATTACGGCAGCTGTTGCCAATGGCGGAACGTTGATGAAGCCGTATCTCGTGGATTCAGTGACGAACTATAAAGGCGCAGAGATGAGTAAGAATAAACCATCCAAATACGGAGAGCTTATGACGGCTCAGGAGGCTTCGGCGTTGAAATCTTATATGCAAAGTGTGGTGGATTATGGAACGGGATCCGTTCTTTCCGGTCAGTCTTATACGGCGGCAGGAAAGACAGGAACTGCGGAGTATAGTTCTGATAAAGAGAAAGACCATTCCTGGTTTGTAGGAATGTCTAATGTGGAAAATCCGGAACTTGTCATCAGTGTGATTATTGAGTCTTCTGATGGAACGGCCAAGGCTGTTAATGTGGCAAAGCAGGTGTTTGATACTTATTATTACTAGAAAATATTCCTGAAAAGGGGTTATACTATGAGGTACTGTCGAAGACTTTTCTGGTCAGAAGGACTGGAAAAGAAGAAAGAAACAATTATCAGGAGGCTGAATGAGAACCGTCTGCAGTGGGATTTGTTTGTAGTTACACTGCCGGAAGGGGAAAAGAATCAACTGGAGATTTATAATACCGTGCAGTTTTTGCAGCCGGCTTATCCCACGGAAGACTATCTGGTGGTGGGAATTGCCAGAGGTTATGACGCGGCAGTGAAATTGGTAGAAGCCATTGTAGAAGAAGTGTATCGAAAGACAGGCGGGGCAGATGTACGGTCCCTTATATTAGAGAAAGAACAGGAAGAGTAGGAATGCTGCATATTCTATTACTGATTTTAAAAATAATTGGAATGATAATTGTAGGAATACTGGGGATACTGGTATTGCTGATCGGAATTATCCTCTTCGTCCCTGTCCGCTATGAAGGAAAAGTGGTCTGTGAAAAGACGATGAAGAATCTTCAGGCGCAGGTGCGGGCAAGCTGGCTTTTGCATCTGGTCAGTTTCCGACTGGCGGCGAAGGATGGACGCATCAAATGGAAGCTTCGGGTTGCATGGAAGACAATGATGGGAGCTTCAGAGTCGGAAGCAGAAGCAGAACCAGAAGCAGAACTGAAAGCGGAACTGGAATTGGAGAATGAAAAACGGGAACAAAGGGAGGCAAAGCAGGATGAAGACACTGGATGGAAAACAGTTGAAAAAGCTTGTGAAACGCAAAAAGAAGCTCTGGAAGAAGCTTTGCAGATGGAAGAAAAAGCTGTGGAAAAAGTTCGAGAAGCAGAAACGCAGACAGTGGAAGAAAGTGCAAAGATTGACCGGAAGAAAGTGGAGAAAAGCGGCGAAGAACGTAAAAGCACTTCAAAAAGCAATGCAGAAAAGAAAGAAAAAGAAAGTCTGATCGATAAGATCAAATGTACATTTCAGAAGATCTGTGATAAAATAAAAATATTATTGGATAGAAAAGAAAAAGTCACGGAATTTCTGACGGATCCGACTCAGAGAAAAGCCTTTGCGAAGGTGAAAAAAGGAATTGTTACACTGTTAAAAAAGATCCGGCCTAAGAAATTAAGTGCAAAGATTCACTATGGATTTTCGGATCCTTACAATACAGGGAAGGTGTTGGCGGTTCTTGGAATACTGTATCCGTTTTATGGAGAGGCAGTGGAGATCGAACCGGATTTTGAAAACCAGATTCTGGAAGGAAGTTGCTATATCAAAGGAAGAATCCGAGTTTCGCCGTTTGTGGGTCTTTTGCTGAAACTGGTTTTGGCAAAGGAAGTGCGCTTGGCGTATCGGCAGATCAAAAATTTTAAATGGTAGCAGGCAGGAGGAGAAAAAGTATGGCTGAAAGTAATTTTAAAGGAACGGTGGAAGCGCTGTTTCATGGGATGAATGGAGTAGTGTCCAGTAAAACGGTGGTAGGAGATGCGATTCATATTGGAGATACCATTATCCTTCCGTTGGTGGATGTATCCTTTGCGGTGGGAGCCGGATCATTCAATGGTGAAAATAGGGAAAAGGGAGCAGGCGGTATTGGCGGAAAGATGACTCCAAGTGCAGTGCTAGTGATTCAGAACGGACATACCAAACTGGTCAACATTCGAAATCAGGATACCATGACCAAGATTCTGGATTTGATTCCGGATGTCATGGATCGTTTTCAGGAGAGAAAAGAGGGAAAAGTGACAGAAGAGGATGTGATGGATATCCTGGATGAAGCAGAGAAATAAAGGCGATTAATTTCAATCTTTTTCTGTTAAAGAATAAATATCGGCATCTGTGCATAGATTGATAGAAAATGCAAGCAGAGGTGAGTGTATGAAGCGGGTCGTTGGATTTGCGCTTTTCTGGGTGGCGGTTGGAATGGTTCTGGCGTTGATCCTGCCGAATACATTTGTGGAAGTGCTGTGTATTATTCTGTGTATCCTTGCAGGTTACAATTTGTTCTGCTGTTAGGAGGAAAAGAAGAGACAGCAATATAAAAATGGACAAAACAAGCAAAATAGTAAAATAACACTTGCAATTACAGCCCATATCTGATAAAATACTATTGTTGTGAGTCTGGAGAAGAGACTATATAGGTAGGTTAGGAGGTGCAATCATGGCAAAATGTGCTATTTGTGAAAAGGGAGCTCACTTTGGAAACAATGTAAGCCACTCTCATAGAAAAACACCAAAAATGTGGAAATCAAATGTAAAATCAGTTCGTGTTAAAACAGAAGGCGGAGCTACAAAGAAGATGTATGTATGTACTTCTTGTCTGAAGTCAGGCAGAGTAGAGCGTGCTTAATTGAAACTGATATCAGTAAGAATTAAAACTCAGATTTCGTCAGGAATCTGAGTTTTTGTTTAATTATAGAAATGTCAAAAAGTACATTTCATGTTTTAAAATTATAAAAAGGGAATCAGAAAGGAGACGGCAGAGATGGAATATAAGATTACAGGATGCAAGCCGGAAAAATTATTTCACTTTTTTGAGGAGATCAGTGCGATCCCAAGAGGATCTGGAAATGAAAAGGCAATCAGCGATTATTTGGTAGCCTACGCAAAGGAAAGAGGACTTTGGTATTACCAGGACGAACTTTTTAATGTAATTATTAAGAAGCCGGGAAGCAAAGGCGCAGAAGAGCAGAAGCCGGTGATGCTTCAAGGGCACATCGATATGGTATGTGAAAAATTGGAAGGCGTTGAGCATGATTTTACGAAAGATGGATTAAATCTTTTGGTTGAAGATGGAGCTTTGAAAGCAGATGGGACAACCCTGGGCGCGGACAATGGAATTGCGGTGGCGTTGATGTTGATGGTAATGGATGATGAGACACTTGCGCATCCGCCGCTTGAGTGCGTATTTACCAGTCAGGAGGAAACAGGACTTTTTGGAGCAGCTGGACTTGATAAATCCCAGATCAGTGCATCTACTATGATCAATCTGGATTCAGAAGAGGAAGGAATTGCGACGGTAAGCTGTGCGGGAGGACTTCGTATCATTGCGTCCAGAAAAGTGGAAAGAGAAGAGATCAATGGAACGCAGCTTCAGTTGTCTGTATCTGGATTGATGGGAGGACACTCTGGAAGCGATATTAATAAAGGACGTCAGAACGGTAATATTTTGATGGCAAGACTTTTGTACCGTTTGCTGGAAGGAACGGATGGAAGAGTGGTTTCCTTCGTGGGCGGAACGAAAGATAATGCAATCCCGAGAGAGTGTAAGGCGTCTTTGGTTTATGCAGATTCCAAAGAAGCAGAAAATGCGAAGGCTTTGGCAGAAGAGCTGGCAGAAGCTTTCCGTGATGAATTAGCAGCGTATGAGAAGGAAATTGCCTGCAATGTGACTTCACAGGAGGCGGTAGTTTCTGCGTTGACAAGAGAGGATAGCATGACGGTTGTAAAAGCGGTATATATGGCGCCAAACGGTGTTCAGAAGCGTAATATGACCATGGAAGGCTTTGTTGTTACCTCTACAAACCTTGGAATTGTAAATCTTGAAGAGAATGTGATGTATATTAACTTCTCGCCAAGATCTTCTGTAGTATCTCTGATGGAGGATCTGAAACTTCGAATCAGACTGTCCATGGAAGAGTATGGATTTGATTGCGAATTTAGTGCAGAGTATCCAGGGTGGAGTTATAAAGAAGAATCTGCAGTAAGGGAAGTCTTCAAAGACAGTTATCGTGATCTTTTCAAAGATGAGTTAAAGATCGAAGCGATCCATGCAGGATTGGAATGCGGACTGTTTTCTGATGCCCTTCCTGGAATTGATGCGATTGCAGTTGGACCGACCATTCAGGGTTGTCATACTCCGGATGAGCGTTTGCCACTGGATTCTGTAGAGCGATTCTATGAACTTTTGACGGATGTATTAAAGAGAATGGCGAATTTATAGGCATTTGTAATGCAGCGATAAAAACAATAAAAAACGGACTGTCCTGGAGCATTTTATGCCTGAGACAGTCCGTTTTTTATATTATTCTTTTCTACTTGCATATCTGATACTTCACTTTATTATTTTCTTTGATTTCCTGAATCATTTTTTGTTTCATCATATATGGAAGGATGGACTCCAAAAAAGTTTTGGGATCTGTAACACCCATTTTTTCTGTGGTAAAAGGCTGCTTTGCAGTCAGATCTTTTACAATAGGTTCCAGTTCCATGCGAGTCATTGGGCCGTTTTTTTTCAGAGCTTTTCGAACCTTGGAAATTCCTTTGGAACATAGCATATTAGAAAGATCCTGACCCTGCCGCATAGAACGCCAAAGCCCCCATCCGTAAATGATGGCAGTTGCGACTGCGAATAATAAAACATAGGGAAGATATTTTAGCATTATTTTTCTTCTCCTTTCCAGTGGATCAATTTGTGATCATGTAGGATTTCAAGAAATTTAATCAGCCGGGACAAAGATTTTTCCATTCCCGGAAATTTTGCATCCATATCTTTGGAGAGTTGATGAACATCTTTGCAGTCATCAATGGACAGCCATACAAAGCTTCCATAAGTATCCAGCTTGATGTCGCTTACTCGCGGGCGACGGAAAATACGCTGAGCGATCTTGTGATAGAATCCTTTCCATTCAATGAAAAGAGTTACCTGCCCTTTCTCGCTGGTTTCAAATTCGATCTTTGGATTTCGGACAGGAATGAAGTCTAGATAATTTTTGTTCTTGTTTTTCTTTGACATGGGTAAAACTCCTCGTTTGCATTGATTACAACTATCTGATAATAAGATACAGCCTGCGAATCACAGGCTGTATCCGTTATGCTTATTTTACAAGACTTTTATTCATCTTATTTGCTTTTTTTAGATTTCTTAATACATACCATGTACAGAGAAACAAGAAGCAGGATGAACAGAATCAGGCTTCCAATCTGTGGAAGTGCAAATGGGGAAACAATCTTTGTATCCAGTTTTGCAACAGCCAGGGCTGCAAGAACAACACCCATGAGACCTTCTCCAGCGATAAGACCTGATGTGTACAGGATACCGCGGTCGATAGAAGCTTTCTTCTCTTTTTCTTCACCTTTACGGCGTTCTACGATGAATCTTACGACACCACCTGCCATGATACCAGCATTCAGACTGAATGGAAGGTACATACCTACAGCAAATGGAAGTACCGGAATCTTCAGGATCTCAATTACGATAGCTACAAATACACCGATTAAGATCAGTGACCATGGAAGCTCAGCGTTCATGATACCTTCAACAAGCATTTTCATCATTGTTGCCTGTGGTGCAGGGATTTCAGCAGAGCCATAACCCCATGCCTGGTTCAACAGGTTCAGTACATAACCGATAGCGATTGCAGAAGCAAATACACCGATCATTTCACCGATCTGCTGTTTCTTAGGTGTAGCACCAAGAATAAATCCGGTCTTTAAGTCCTGTGAACAGTCGCCTGCGATAGCAGCGATAACACAGATGATACCACCGATAGCGATAGCACCGATCATACCAGTTGTTCCGTCTGTTCCGGTAACCTTCAGAAGAAGAGTTGCGATAATCAGTGTAGCAATCGCCATACCGGATACAGGGTTGTTGGAAGAACCAATCAGACCTACCATACGAGAAGATACAGTCGCAAAGAAGAATCCGAAGATAACAACGATCAGAGCACCCAGTGGGTTAACCGGGAATGCTGGGATCAACCAGATTGCAATTGCGATTACCAGTACGATTACAAGCAGTAATGGCATTGGAAGATCATCTTCTGTACGAAGTGCTTTGGAAGCAGTATGGTTTTTCTTCATGCTGGACATTGCCTGTTTGAAGGTTCTTGCGATCAGAGGAAGACTCTTGATCAAGCTCATGATACCTCCGGCAGCAACGGCTCCGGCACCTATGTACTTAATGTAAGTTCCCCACAGGTCTCCAGGTGCAAGTTCTGCAATTGGAGTAGTTCCTGGGAAGATCGTTGCATTAGCACCGAACAGTGCGATCATAGGCATCAGCACAAACCAGCTTAATGTACTTCCGGCAAGCATGTAGCTAGAGATCTTAGGTCCACAGATGTATCCAACACCGGCCAGTGCAGGAAGAACCTGAATACCAGCGTGAGATCCTGGGTAACCTTTGAAGTCATAACCGATTTCGCTTGGGAACAGTTTTACACCGTCAGCGATAAATTTGTAAGCAGCTGCAATTCCAAGTCCTGCAAATACAGTACTTGCTTTGCTTCCTCCTTCTTCTCCAGCCAGAAGTACTTCTGCACAAGCAGTTCCTTCCGGGAATGGAAGAGTACCATGTTCCTCTACGATCAGCGCCTGACGAAGTGGTACCATGAAGCATACACCTAAGATACCTCCGACAAATGCTACCAGGAAGATGGTAATGATGCTAGGAGAATCGATCTTTCCTTCTTCAGCCCATAAGAATAATGCTGGAAGTGTGAAGATTGCTCCTGCGGCTACAGACTCACCGGCAGAACCGATGGTCTGAACCAGGTTGTTCTCAAGAATGGAATCCCTACGCATAATAACACGAATAATACCCATGGAGATAACTGCGGCAGGGATAGAAGCTGAAATTGTCATACCTACGCGAAGCCCCAAATAAGCATTAGCTGCTCCAAACACGATAGCAAGCAGGATACCAATCAAGAGAGAGGTCGCTGTAAATTCCGGTACGACACGGTCGGCTGGAATATACGGCTTGAACTCGTTCTTGTTGTTTTCCATGTTCTCAATCCTTTCTATGAAAAATTCTATTGCAATATATGCAATATTACGTATTATATCACTTTATTGTCATAAAGGGAAGAAAAATGTGCTTTTTTATACAAAAAACATGAATAATTGTAAAAGTTTTTGTGTTGTATTATATGCGGAAAGGGAGTATAATATTATATTATTATGGTTTACTATGGCTATATATAAAATAAAAAACGGAGGTTTTTAATTATGAAAGGATGTATGAGCACAGATCTCGGCATTATTACAATTGATCCAGAAGTAATCGCAAAATATGCCGGTACAGTAGCAGTTGAATGTTTTGGCATCGTTGGTATGGCTGCAGTGAATGTAAAAGACGGACTAGTTCATCTGTTGAAGAAGGAAAGTCTGACAAAAGGAATCCAGGTTGATATCTCTGATGATAATCATCTGACTATAGACTTCCATATTATTGTTGCATATGGAGTAAGTATCTCTGCGGTAACAGAGAATTTGAACAGTAATGTAAAATACCGCGTGGAAGAATTTTCCGGAATGCCGGTAGATAAAATTAATATCTACATTGAAGGCGTCAGGGTCATCGATTAATTAAGGAGGACATAGGAAAGTGGCTACAAAAACAATCAGTGTGGATATGCTTGCAAAGATGTTTCTTGCAGGTGCACAGAATATTGAAGCGAAGAAGGAATATATTAATGAGCTGAATGTGTTTCCAGTGCCGGACGGCGATACGGGGACAAATATGTCTCTGACCATTATGTCAGCGGCGAAGGAAGTGACTGCGCTTTCAGGATCTGATATGAAAGAACTTGCAAAAGCAATTTCTTCCGGATCATTAAGAGGAGCAAGAGGAAACTCAGGGGTTATTCTTTCCCAGTTGCTGCGAGGATTTACGAAGGCAATTCGTGAAGAAAAAGAGATTGATGTACTTGCATTGGCAGCAGCCTGTTCAAGAGCGAGAGACACAGCCTATAAGGCGGTCATGAAGCCGAAGGAAGGAACGATTTTAACAGTTGCAAGCGGAATCGCTGAGAAAGCGGCTCAGATGGCAGAAGAGACGGACGATCTGGAAGTCTTTATTCCAGCGGTTATTGAACATGCCGAAGAAGTATTGGCAAAGACGCCGGATATGCTTCCGGTATTAAAAGAAGCTGGGGTAGTAGATTCCGGTGGACAGGGGCTTCTGGAAGTAATCAAAGGTGCCTATGACGCATTCCTGGGAAAAGAGATTGATTACACTGCAATTACGCCCGGAACAGGCGCGGGAGTTGCAAAGATCAGTACAGAAGATACAGCGGATATCAAATTTGGATATTGTACAGAGTTTATTATTCTTACAGAAAAAGAGTTTACAGAAGAAGATGAGCATACCTTCAAAGAGTACTTAAGTTCCATTGGTGATTCCATTGTATGTGTGGCTGATGATGATGTGGTGAAGATCCATGTTCATACGAATGATCCGGGACTGGCTATCCAGAGAGCACTGACATACGGGCAGCTTTCCCGTATGAAGATCGATAATATGCGCGAAGAGCATCAGGAAAAATTAATCCGTGATGCAGAGAAACTGGCGCAGCAGGAAAAGGAAGCGGAAGAGGCAAGAAAAGCAGATGAGCCAAGAAAGCCGATGGGATTCATTGCGGTTTCTATCGGAGAAGGATTAAATGAAATTTTCCGGGAACTTGGAGCCGACTATATTATTGAAGGCGGACAGACGATGAACCCGAGTACAGAAGATATGTTAAATGCGATTGACCGTGTCAATGCGGACTCCATTTTCATTCTTCCGAATAACAAGAATATCGTGCTTGCAGCCAATCAGGCAAAGGCGCTGGTCAAAGATAAAGAGATTATTGTAATCCCAACGAAGACAGTTCCGCAGGGAATCACAGCGATCATTAATTTTATGCCGGATGCAGATGCAAAGACCAATGAAGAAACGATGCTAGAAGAGATTAAAAACGTAAAATCCGGTCAGGTTACTTACGCCGTTAGAGACACAAAGATCGATGACAAAGAGATTCACGAAGGCGATATTATGGGAATCGGAGATCAGGGAATTCTTGCAGTAGGAAAATCTGTGGAGGATACGACGAAGGAGATGCTGGCTCTTCTGGTTGATGAAGATTCTGAGCTGATCAGTCTGTACTATGGAGAAGAAGTATCTGAGGAAGATGCGGATAAGTTTACAGCGCAGATTGAAGAGCGGTATCCGGATGTAGATGTGGATGCGCATTTCGGTGGACAGCCGATCTATTACTACGTACTTGCAGTAGAATAAAAGAATGAACGATAGAAAAAGGGTCAGATACCGGTGTGAGAGCTGCTCAAAACGGATCTGGCTCTTTTTCCGCATCAAGTTACAGCAATGTTAATTAGTAGGAAGGAAAAGATGATAGAACGTACCAGAATCAAAGAATTAAAAGGCATTGGAGAAAAAACGGAGAAACTTTTTGGGAAATTAGGAATTGAGACGGTAGGTGATCTGATTCGTTATTATCCGCGCGGCTATGATGTCTATGAGGCAGCGGTTCCGATTGGAGAATTGGAGGAAGGACGGGTGCAGACAGTGACCGGCATGATCTATGGTCGGGTACAGGTGAGCGGGAACCGGAATCTGCAAGTAACCACGTTGTGTCTTAAGGATTTAACGGGAGTGCTTCGGTGTGTTTGGTTTCGGATGCCATTTCTTAAAAATACACTTTCAGATGGTGGGAAGATTACATTACGAGGACGAGTTGTCCGAAAGAAGAAGGATCTGGTTATGGAACATCCGGAAATCTTTTATCCCAGTGAAAAATATCAGGAAAAGCAAGATACCCTTCAGCCCGTCTATGGACTGACAACAGGGCTTAGTAACAATGCAGTGGCAAAAGCGATCCGACAGGCGCTTGACGGGCTGGATTTGACGAAGGAACATCTGCCGGAAGCGCTTCGACAGCGATATGGATTGGCGGAATACAATTATGCTATTCGCGGGATTCATTTTCCGGAGGATAAAGAGGTTTACTATCATGCCAGAGAGCGGCTGGTATTTGAGGAATTCCTGGAATTTATTTTGTCTATTCGCAGGATGAAGGATCAAAACGAACGCCTTCCAAACGAATATCGAATGGAGCCGAAAAAAGAAGTGGATGACCTGATTGAAGCACTTCCTTATACTTTGACGAAAGCACAGCAAAAAGTCTGGGCAGAAATTCAGGAAGACCTTTCCTCAGATGCGGCTATGTCCCGGTTGGTGCAGGGAGATGTGGGATCGGGAAAAACGATTGTGGCGGTGTTAGCGCTTCTTTATACGGCGCTAAACGGTTATCAAGGAGCTATGATGGCGCCAACGGAGGTGCTGGCAAGACAGCATTATGAGTCGATTACAAAATTGTTTGAGACCTACGGCATAGCAGTGAAGGTGGAACTGTTGACAGGGTCTATGACCACGAAGGAAAAGCGGCGTTCTTATGACCGGATAGCGTGCGGGTATGCAAAGATTATTATCGGAACACATGCGTTGATACAAGGGGCGGTTAGTTATGATTGCTTAGGGCTGGTAGTGACAGATGAACAACATCGGTTTGGTGTGAAGCAGCGGGAAATATTTGCGAATAAAGGGGGCTGTCCTCACGTTCTTGTAATGAGTGCAACACCGATTCCGCGGACATTGGCTATTATTCTGTATGGGGATTTGGATATCTCGGTGATTGATGAACTGCCATCGAATCGTCTTCCGATTAAGAATTGTGTAGTAGGAACCGGATATCGAGAGAGCGCATACCGATTTATGAAGCAGCAGATTGGAGAAGGAAGGCAGTGTTATATTATCTGTCCTATGGTGGAATCCAGTGAACATATGGAAGCAGAAAATGTGCTGGATTACACCGAAGCTCTTAAGCAGGAGCTGGGGGGAGATATTGTGATAGCCTACCTGCATGGAAAGATGCGTCAGGCGGAAAAAGACGATATTATGGAACGATTTGGAAGAAATGAGATTCAGATTTTGGTATCGACTACCGTAATTGAAGTTGGAATCGATGTGCCGAATGCGACGGTTATAATGATTGAAAATGCGGAAAGATTCGGTTTGGCACAGCTGCATCAGCTTCGAGGGCGTGTGGGAAGAGGAAAGTATCAGTCATATTGCATTTTTATGACAGCATCCAAATCCAAGGAGACAAAGGAACGGTTGGATATTCTGAATCACTCTAATGACGGATTTCGGATCGCAAGCGAAGATTTGAGACTTCGGGGGCCGGGAGACCTTTTTGGAATCCGTCAGAGCGGTCTTATGAATTTCCGTTTGGGAGATGTCTACCAGGATGCAAAAATTCTTAAAATGGCAAATGAAGCGGCATCGGAGATTATTAAAGCCGATCCTGACTGGTTGAAAAATCTTCCAGATTATGATAGAAATTCCAGTGTAATTATCTAAATCCTCCATATACTAGCATTGTAACAAACAACAAAGTTACAAAGTTACCAAAAGGAGGAGAAGAGTAATGGCAAATCGTTCATCTAACAAAGCAGCCGTACCTGAAGCAAAGGGTGCATTAGACAAATTCAAATATGAGGTTGCAAATGAATTGGGCGTACCGTTAACAGATGGGTACAACGGAGACCTGACATCCAGACAGAATGGTTCTGTAGGTGGATATATGGTGAAGAAGATGATTGAACAGCAGGAAAAACAGATGGCTGGAAAATAACTTCTATTTTAATTCGGGACGGAGTAAAATGAAACTTTACTCCGTCCCGAATTATATTTTACCCTGTCCCTTTTGTATAATTTTGACTTTTTTCTATTATATATAGTAGTAATCGATTGCTAGAGGAAGAAAGTATGAAAAAAATCATTGCAGTTATTGTGGGAATTTTAGTGGGAATCCAAAGCATATGGATATTTCCGGGAGAAAAATGTGTCTGTGCAGAAGAGCTGCCTGGCTCGCAGGAAAATCAGCAGGAACAGGAAGCAGAACCAGAAGAAATGAGTAAGTCAGTGGAAGTGGCCGCGCCGTCTGCAATCCTTATGGAAGCATCCAAGGGTCAGGTTATCTATGAAAAGAGTGCAGATCAAAAGCTTGCGCCGGCCAGTGTGACGAAAGTGATGACGCTTCTCTTGATTTTCGATGCTTTGGAGGAAGGTAAGATTCGTTTAGAGGATTCGGTGACGGTGTCAGAGTATGCGGCATCGATGGGCGGTTCTCAGGTGTTTTTGGAGCCGGGAGAAACGCAGACGGTGGATACCATGATTAAATGTATTGCAGTAGCCAGTGCGAACGACGCATGTGTGGCAATGGCTGAGCATCTCTGCGGAAGCGAGGAGGCATTTGTCAGCCAGATGAATCAGCGGGCTAAGGAACTGGGAATGAAGAATACCAGTTTTTTGAATTGTAATGGTCTAGATGCAGACGGGCATAAGACGACGGCGAAGGACATCGCATTGATGTCGCGGGAACTGATCATCAAATATCCAAAGATTCACGAATATTCCATGATCTGGATGGAGAATATTACCCACGTTACAGAGAAAGGCGAGACAGAATTTGGGCTTGCAAATACCAACAAGCTGGTACGCCAGTACGAGTACACCACAGGCTTGAAGACCGGATCTACGGGTCAGGCAAAATTTTGTATTTCGGCTACCGCAGAAAAGGACGGTGTAGAACTGATTGCGGTGATCATGGCAGCCCCGGATCCAAAGCAGAGGTTTCGGGATGCAACGACTCTTCTTAATTATGGATTCGGAATATGCAGGCGATATCAAGAGGAAAAGGTACGGCCGGTGGGAGAGGCAAAGGTTATAAGGGGAGTGAAAAAGACGGCGAAAGCAAAGCAGAAAGAACCGTTTGCTTATGTAGATACAAAGGGACTTGATTTGACGGGAATGAAACGAAAAGTTGTTTGGAATAAGAAGATTCAGGCGCCGATAAGAAAAGGGCAGGTTCTTGGTATGTCTGTTTATTATCTGAATGGGGAGAAAGTCGGAAATGTTGAAATTGTGGCGGCAGAGGCGGTCGGAGAGATTACATATAAGACGGCTGCAAAAGAAGCTGCCAGAAGCTTTTTGTTGTAGAGCAAAGAGTAAAAGCGAGCGGGAAAGGTATTTGCAAATCCGGGAAAATAATTATATAATGATCCAAGATATAAAAAGGAGAAGGATCATTGAAGATAGAAATGAAAACGGCAGGGATTCTAGGGGCGGCAGTCGTCCTGGGAGTATTCCTGATGATAGAAATTATTCGGGAGATGCATACCTTTCGTGTAGTACATTATTGTATTGAGTCACCAAAACTTATGGGAATGAAGCGTGCCAGAAGGGCAGTATTCCTGACGGATCTTCATAATTATTGTTACGGGGAGAATAATGCGAGACTTTACCAGGCTATTGTAGACGCAAAGCCGGATGTGATTTTCATCGGGGGAGATATGTTGGTCCGAAAGGATGGATGCTCCTTTGAAAAAACGGCGGAATTTTTGGGGAAACTGCCTGGAATCTGTGATGTTTACTGTGCGAACGGAAACCATGAGCAGAAATTGAAAGAATGGCCAAAGAAGTATCGCCAATCCTATCAGGAGTATCGAAAGCTTCTGACAAACGCAGGGATTATAATGTTGGAAAATGACTGTGCAGAGCTTTTGTGGGATGAAACAAATGTGAAATTGACAGGACTTGAAATTCCCCTCTATGGATATAGTAGATTTGGGAAGAAACAGATTCCTGTAAGTGAATTGAAGCGAAGGATCGGGCAGGCAGATGAGAGTTATCAGATTCTGCTTGCTCATAATCCGGATTATATGGATCAGTATCTGGAATGGGGAGCTGATTTGGTTCTGTCTGGTCATCTTCACGGGGGAATTGTAAGGCTTCCGTGGGTTGGCGGTGTCATTGCGCCGAATTTCACCTTGTTTCCGAAGTATTCCGGAGGACATTACCGGAAGAAAGATACGGATATTGTGGTGAGTCGAGGACTTGGCGCGCACTCTATTCCCATTCGTTTGTGGAACCCGGCAGAACTGGTTGTACTGGAATTTCAAACTTGTGGAAATAAAAAAAATCCTGTATAATATATAAATTGTGATAAAAGGATGAATGTGTGAGGGATATCTATGGGAATTCCGGTAAAACTGCAGGTGTTTGAAGGACCGCTGGATTTGTTGCTGCACCTGATTGATAAAAATAAAATTGATATATACGATATTCCGATTGTGGAGATCACAAATCAATATATGGAGTATATTCAGGCGATGGAGAAAGAGGACCTGAATATAATGAGCGAATTTCTGGTGATGGCGGCTACACTTTTGGATATTAAATGCAAGATGCTGCTTCCGAAAGAAGTGAATGAAGAGGGCGAGGAAGAGGATCCTAGGCAGGAACTGGTAGAGCAGCTGCTGGAATATAAGATGTACAAATACATGTCTTACGAGCTGCGGGATCGTCAGATGGACGGAGAACAGGTGTTGTATAAAGACCCGTCAATTCCGAATGAAGTGCTGGAATATGTAGAACCGGTAGACTTAGATGAATTGCTTGGAGATCTGACTTTGGCTAAGCTGAACCGTATTTTCAAAGAAGTGATGAAAAAGCAGGTGGATAAGATTGATCCAGTCAGAAGTAAGTTTGGAAAGATCGAAAAAGAAGAAGTCACCCTTCCGGATCGACTTGATTTTGTCAGTGAATATGCCAGAACCCATAGTCGATTCAGTTTTCGGTCGCTTTTAGAACAGCAAACTTCCAGAACACAGATTGTGGTGACGTTTCTTGCAGTGCTGCAGCTGATGAAGGAAGGGGTTATTCTGATCCGTCAGGAGCATGCATTTGATGATATTTTGATCCTGTCCCGGATTGAAGAATAGCGGGAGAAAGATTGAATGGGAAAGGTAGTATGGATAGAGTGGAAATCAATAGATTAGAAGGAATTATAGAGGCAATTTTGTTTACCATGGGAGATTCTGTAGAGCTTGGCAAGATTGCAGCAGCCATTGAGCATGATGAGAATACAACGCGCAAAATCCTGCATCGAATGATGGACAAGTACGATGCAGAAGACCGTGGACTTCGAATTATTGAGCTGGAAAATGCGTTTCAAATGTGCACGAAGAAGGAAATGTATGAATATCTGATCCGCGTGGCAAAACAGCCAAAGCGTTATGCACTTACGGATGTACAGTTGGAAACGCTGTCGATCATTGCCTACAAGCAGCCGGTGACTAAACTGGAGATAGAAAAAATCCGAGGAGTGAAGTCGGATCATGCGGTTAATAAGCTGGTGGAGTATAATCTGGTCTGTGAAAGAGGACGCTTGGATGCACCGGGAAAGCCGATTTTGTTTGGAACGACGGAAGAATTTTTAAGAAGATTCAGTATTCAGTCGGTAGAGGAGCTGCCAAGTCCGAATCCGGAACAAGTAGAAAGTTTCAAAGAGGAAGCAGAGGAAGAGGTGCAGCTGAAACTGGATATCTGATCATCTTTTGGAATAATAAGGCTGGGACTTTCATATATTGATGTGATATCAGATGGTGTGGTGCCGGGGTTATGAAGAAAAAGCGATACATAGCAGGAGCTCTTGTTTTGGTGCAAATGTTGTTGGGTCTGGGTATGGGAAATGTCTGGGCGAAAACAGCAGAGAGTGAGGACGAGCCGAAACAGTTATACGCCCAGTCTGCAGTCCTGATGGACGCGGACAATGGGCGTATTTTATTTGGAAAAGAGGCAGAGGTGATTCGTCCAAATGCGAGTACAACTAAGATTCTGACCTGTATTCTTGCACTGGAGTCAGAGGCAGGCGAGCGTGTGATATGCGTTTCCCGCAATGCGGCCAGTCAGCCGAAAGTACGGTTGGGGATGAAAGAAGGGGAGAAGTTTTATCTTAGAGATCTTCTTTACTCGCTGATGTTAGAATCACATAACGACAGTGCGGTTGCCATCGCGGAAGCTGTGGAAGGAACGGTAGAAAAATTTGCAGACCGAATGAATCAAAAAGCAAGGGAAATTGGCTGTGAGAATACCCATTTTATTACTCCGAACGGGTTGGATGCTTCGGATAAGGATGGAATACATGGGACAACGGCGGCTGACTTAGCAGCTATCATGCGTTACTGTATTACCCAGTCGCCGGAAAAAGAACGATTTCTTGAGATTACGCAGACTAGAGAGTACACTTTTGGGGATGTGGAGGGAAAACGAAAATTTTTCTGTAGAAATCATAATACATTTTTGAATATGATGGATGGGGCACTGTCTGGGAAAACTGGTTTTACAAATGATGCAGGATATTGCTATGTAGGGGCGCTTCGAGAAAAAAATAGAACCCTTATTGTAACGCTTCTCGCATGTGGGTGGCCAAATCATAAGAGTTATAAATGGAGTGATACAAGAAAATTGATGGAGTATGGACTTTTAGTCTATGCGCCTTATTACATATGGAAAGATCCGGGGAAAATGAACCTTTTGGCAGAAAATGCCGTAAATGAAGAAAGCCCCTGGAAACGGACTAAGAAGGTGAAAGCGGCAGTGCGGGAGGATTCTGGTTTTCAGATGCTTCTAAAGGAAGGGGAGCAAGTCACTGTTAAGAAAAGGATTGAAGAAAACGTGAAGGCGCCTGTAACACAGGGGCAGGCGGTGGGGGAGATGGAATATTTCCTGAATGGTGAAAAAATTGCATCCTATCAGATAGAAGCCTGTGAAAGTGTTAAAAAGCGCAGTTTTTTCTGGTGTTTGAAATGTGTGATGGAATGGATGTGCCTTTGAAACTAGATTGTCAAAATATGAACAAATGAATCTTTGGAAAGTGTATACTTCAAAAAGAAAGGTTTGTGAGGATTTTAATGCAAGTTTTTTTGGGAAAAATGCAAGATTTAATTGACGAAATGTCAAAAATCATATAAAATAGCAATCGTGAATAAAAAGTGGAGGGAAATCGGCATGGCAGCATATAAAGACATGAGCAGAGAAGAGCTGTCTGCATTAAAGCAGGAGCTGGAGCAGGAATTTAAAAAAGTAAAATCAAAAAAATTAAAACTGGATATGTCCAGAGGGAAGCCGTCGGCAGAGCAGCTGAACCTTTCCATGGGAATGATGGATGTATTAAGAAGCGATTCAGACCTGATTTGTGAAGAAGGTGTGGATTGCAGGAATTATGGCGTTTTAGATGGAATTCGTGAAGCAAAACAGCTTCTTGCAGATATGATGGAAGTGCCAAAGGATAATATTATTATTTTTGGAAATTCCAGCCTGAATGTAATGTATGACACAATATCAAGAGCGATGACACACGGAATTATGGGAAGCACGCCGTGGGCAAAGCTTGACAAGGTGAAATTTCTTTGCCCGGTACCGGGATACGACAGACATTTTGCAATCACAGAGCATTTTGGAATTGAGATGATCAATGTTCCGATGACTTCAGAAGGTCCGGATATGGATCTTGTAGAGAAATTGGTTGCGGAGGACGATGCGATCAAAGGAATCTGGTGTGTTCCGAAATATTCTAATCCGCAGGGAATCACTTACTCTGATGAGACAGTGCATCGTTTTGCATGTCTGAAGCCGGCAGCAGAAGATTTTCGTATCTATTGGGACAATGCATATGGAATCCATCATCTCTATGAAGAGAAGCAGGATTATCTGATTGAGATTCTGATGGAATGTAAGAAAGCCGGTAATCCGGATATGGTTTACAAATTCGCATCTACATCGAAAATCAGTTTTCCGGGTTCTGGAATCGCGGCAATCGCGGCGTCCGATGCGAACTTGGCAGAGATCCGGAAGCAGATGCAGGTGCAGACAATTGGCCATGATAAAGTAAATCAGCTGCGCCATGCAAGATTTTTCAAAGATATACATGGTATGGTAGAACACATGAAAAAACATGCCGATATTATGCGTCCAAAGTTTGATGCTGTGCTGGAGACGTTGGAAGAAGAATTGGAAGGACTGGAGATCGGTTCCTGGATTGCACCGCGCGGCGGGTACTTTATCTCTTTTGATGCAATGGAAGGCTGTGCGAAAGCGATTGTAGAGAAGGCGAAGGAAGCTGGTCTTGTTATGACAGGGGCAGGTGCGACCTTCCCATATGGAAAGGATCCAAAAGACAGCAATATTCGTATTGCACCGTCTTATCCGACGTTGGAAGAATTAAAAGAGGCCGTAAAAATTTTTGTGCTGAGCGTAAAATTGGTGAGCATCGACAAATTACTTGGCTAGATTGGAAAATATGTCTGTGTTGCAGAAGAACTGCGGCATAAAAATGAGATCACCCAACTCCCAAGAGGTTGTTGCCTTGAGGGGTGGGTGATTTTTTTCTCGGAAAATAGCATTGACGTAAAATGGGTTCTGTGCTAACGTAATAAATATCTAAGAGAGCTCTTATATTTCTGTTTCTATCGTAAGTTTACAGATCGTAAAGTTTGTTCCTTATTTTGGGAAATACATATTGACAATTTGGAATAAGTATACTACTATATTAACTACAAAACGAACACTTGTTCGTTGGATAAAAGGAGAATTTATTATGGCAAATGAAGATAAGAAAAAAGCATTGGATGCGGCGATTGCAAAGCTGGAGAAGGATTTTGGGAAAGGAACGGTTATGAAGCTTGGAGATCCGGGAGCTCAGGTAGCGGTGGAGACGATTCCGACCGGATCTTTAAGTCTTGATCTGGCGCTTGGGCTTGGAGGTGTGCCAAGAGGACGTATTGTTGAGGTTTATGGACCTGAATCCAGTGGTAAGACGACGGTTGCGTTGCATATGATAGCAGAAGTTCAGAAGAGAGGCGGAATCGCGGGGTTTATTGATGCGGAACATGCGCTTGATCCAACTTATGCGAAGAATATAGGAGTCGATATTGATGAACTTTATATCTCTCAGCCGGACAGCGGAGACCAGGCGCTTGAGATTACAGAAACGATGGTACGTTCAGGGGCACTTGATATTATTGTTGTAGACTCTGTAGCAGCACTGGTTCCAAAGCAGGAGATTGAAGGAGATATGGGAGACAGCCATGTGGGATTGCAGGCAAGATTGATGTCTCAGGCGCTCAGGAAATTGACACCTGTGATCAGCAAGTCTAATTGTGTGGTGATTTTCATCAATCAGCTTAGAGAGAAGGTAGGCGTGATGTTTGGAAATCCGGAGACGACCACGGGAGGACGTGCCCTTAAGTTCTATGCATCTGTTCGTATGGACGTAAGGAGAATTGAGACATTAAAGCAGAGCGGTGAGATGGTGGGTAACAGAACCCGTGTGAAGGTGGTAAAGAATAAGATCGCGCCTCCGTTTAAGGAAGCGGAATTTGATATTATGTTTGGAAAAGGAATTTCTAAAGAAGGAGATATTCTGGATCTGGCAGTAGGACTTAATCTGGTAAGTAAAAGTGGATCCTGGTTTGCATATAATGGCGAGAAGATCGGACAGGGAAGAGAGAATGCCAAAAAGTATCTTTCAGAACATCCGGAAGTGATGGAGGAATTGGAAGAGAAAATCCGTGCTCACTATCATATTGGCACAGAGGCACAGGAAGACGGAGAGATCGGAGAAGAGTAAGAATGGTTATTACCGGGATCGAACCGATAAATAAGACAAAATGTCAGGTGTATCTTGATGGGGAGCCGGTATTTCCACTCTATAAAGGAGAAATTTCGCGTTATCAGCTGAAACCGGAGATGGAACTGGAGGAGGAGACATATCAGATCATTCGGTGCGAGATTGTATTAAAGAGAGTGAAGCTTCGTGCCATGCATCTTTTGACTGATATGGGGAGAACAGAAGCGCAGCTTCGGACAAAGCTCTTAAGAGATGGCTATTCGGAAGAGATTGTAAGCGAAGCGGTTGCTTATGTGAAATCTTTTGGATATATCAACGATCTGGAGTATGCAAGGAGTTTTATTAATAGCCGCAAAGAGAGAAAAAGCCGAAAAGAGATTTATGCTTCATTGTGCCAGAAAGGAATTTCACGAGAATGGATTGAAAAAGCGATGGAAGAAGAATATCAATACGAGGATTCCAAAGAGGCGATTCGCACTCTCCTTCGGAAAAAAGGTTATGATGCGGAAAAAGCAGATTATGAAGAGAAGCATAAGGTCATGGCATATCTGGTGCGGAAAGGATTCTCTTATGAGGAGGTCCGAAGCGCAATGCGGTTGGACGAATGGTAGTTGTATCGTCTGAGTAGGTCAACTGATACAAGTTTCTGAGGTGAATGCTTGACAGAATTGTGAAAACAGTATAAAATTTAAGTGTTGTATTTGTACAATGAAAATTAAATAAGGAGGTGCTCCTGTGCCGAATGGAATTATAATTGCTGTAGCAATTGTGTTGATCGTTGTAGCGGCAGTCATCAGCCATTTTGTCACTGTTTCAAATCTGAAGAAGAATGCAGATTCTAAGATTGGAAATGCAGAGACAAAGGCAAGAGAAATTATTGATGATGCAGTGAAGACGGCAGAGGCAAAGAAGAAGGAGTCTCTCTTGGAAATTAAGGAAGAATCGATCAAGAACAAGAATGAGCTTGAGAAAGAAACCAAGGAACGCAGAGCGGAATTACAGCGCTATGAGAAGCGTGTCCTTTCCAAGGAAGAGGCTTTGGATAAGAAAGCAGATGCTATCGAGAAGCGGGAAGCAGGATTTACGGCAAAAGAAGAACAGCTTAGACAGCGGGAAGCGAAAGTGGAAGAGCTGAGTAAGCAGCGTGTACAGGAACTAGAAAGAATCTCAGGACTTACCTCCGAACAAGCAAAAGAATATTTGTTAAAAACTGTTGAAGATGATGTGAAACATGATACTGCGAAGATGATCAAAGAGATGGAAGCGCAGGCAAAGGAAGAGGCAGATAAAAAGGCAAAAGAATATGTCGTTACTGCAATCCAGAGATGTGCTGCAGATCATGTTGCGGAGACTACAATTTCTGTTGTACAGCTCCCAAGTGATGAAATGAAAGGAAGAATTATCGGACGAGAGGGAAGAAATATCAGAACTCTTGAGACACTGACGGGTGTGGAATTGATTATTGATGATACACCGGAAGCAGTTGTGCTGTCAGGTTTTGATCCGATAAGACGTGAAGTTGCACGAATTGCGCTGGAAAAATTGATTGTGGATGGTCGAATCCATCCGGCTCGTATTGAGGAGATGGTTGAGAAGGCGCAGAAAGAAGTAGAGACAATGATCCGGGAAGAAGGAGAGACTGTGGCACTGGAAGTCGGTGTACACGGTATTCATCCGGAATTGATCAAACTTCTTGGACGTATGAAGTTCAGAACCAGTTATGGACAGAATGCATTAAAGCATTCTATGGAAGTGGCCCAGTTGTCTGGATTACTGGCTGGAGAAATTGGACTGGACGTCAGAGTGGCAAAGCGCGCAGGACTTCTGCATGATATTGGTAAATCAATCGATCATGATGTGGAAGGCTCACACATTCAGATTGGTGTAGATCTTTGCAGAAAGTACAAAGAATCTGCAACAGTTATCAATGCGGTAGAGTCACATCATGGAGATGTAGAACCAGAAACTCTGATTGCATGTGTTGTGCAGGCGGCTGATACTATTTCCGCGGCAAGACCGGGAGCGAGAAGAGAGACATTAGAAACATACACAAACAGGTTAAAACAATTAGAAGATATCACCAACCAGTTTAAGGGAGTTGATAAATCTTTTGCAATTCAAGCAGGTAGAGAGATTCGAGTTATGGTAGTTCCAGAACAAGTATCTGATGCAGACATGGTATTGATGGCTAGAGATATTGCGAAGCAGATTGAGTATGAGCTAGAATATCCTGGACAGATTAAAGTTAATGTAATCCGCGAATCAAGGGTTACAGATTATGCCAAGTAGAAGATAAATGTATAACAGGACCGGTTCCAAAGCCGGTCCTGTTTTTCAATTTTTGACTATAAATTTGACTGTTTTAGAAGTCAGTATATTTATTTACCTGGATACGAAAGTGTGGGAGAAAAAAGGAGAGAGAAGTATGAGTGAAGAGATCAAAAGAGTGAAAAGAGAATTAATGTATGAAGGAACGATCTTAAAGGTTTACAAAGATCATATGCAATTTGAGAATGGGAATACTGCAGAATGGGATTTTATCCATCACGATGGTGCAGCGGCAGTAGTGCCGATTATGGAAGATGGAAGAATTCTGATGGTAACGCAGTACCGGAATGCATTGGAAAGAGATACATTGGAAATTCCGGCCGGAAAGCTGGATGATCCGAATGAATCCGGTCTGGTATGTGCATCACGGGAGCTGGAGGAGGAGACGGGCTACCGCAGTGAAAATCTGGAGTGGATCCTTACACTTCGCACAACCGTTGCTTTTTGTGATGAGCGGATTGAAGTCTATGTTGCCAAGGATTTGATTCCGTCCAGACAAAATTTGGATGAAGATGAGTATGTGGATGTGAAAGCCTACACATTGGAAGAATTGAAAGAAAAGATTTTTGATGGAACTATCCAGGATTCTAAAACGGTTGCAGCGCTTTTGGCATATGAGTCTAAATATCTGCGGAAGTAATAGAGTTTGAAGAGAAAATAAAAGAGGAAGCGTTATAAAAGCATAATAAAAACCAGGAATGGCATATAATGAAGTATCTTTTGCATGACATTTTGAAATGGAGTTTTAGCGAACGAAAAGAGACAGGAGGGATGGATGTGAAGATACAAAGGAATCAAAGGATGCTGGCAGCGTTTGGCATGCTTGGATTTGCAGTGGGCATTGTTTATGCGAATCTTATGACGCGAGACTATATTGGAAATATTGGGATTTTCAATGATTTTTTCCTGCAGCAATATGGAATGGTAGAGATTGATATGCCGGATTATCTTTGGTATTTGGGGAGAATTCGGATTCTGCCGGTTGTTTTGCTAGCTATGCTTGGGTATACCAGGTTCCGAAGAGTAGTTGTTTCTGCGTTCTTACTATGGACAGGTTTTTCCTGTGGAATGATCATGACAGCATCGGTACTGCAGATGGGAATTCAAGGGTTGATCTTGTGTTTGATTGGGATGACGCCGCATATGATTTTCTATATTGCGGGATATCTGATTCTCATCTGGTACTTTTATACCTACCCGGTTATGCGCTGGAACGCACAAAAAACGGTTAGTACCATATTATTTCTAGCTATTGGATTAGTGCTGGAAGCTTATGTGAATCCGATCCTGATGCAGGGATTTTTAAAAACATTGTAAAGAAAGAGCCGGAGTGTTGGGAGAATAATTTGGACACTCCGGCTCTTTTTGGGATAAGACTTTTTCAACATCAATTTTGACTTTTTAAAAAATTTGACAAAAAGAAAATGCAGAGTAGAAAGATGCAAATCTGGCTTGCCAACAGCCCATACAGATATCCCAGTATGCCAAAATGTGGGATCAGGATCCATACACTAAAGATTCGGATTCCCAGGCTTAAGGTATTGATGAAAAAAGAAAGCGTAGTTTTTCCGATTCCATTGATTACACTAAGGAGTGTATTGTTGGGATAAAGAAAGGGGCACATGAATGACAGCAGAAAGATAAAATTTCCGGCCAGCGGACTGTGAAATAAAGTTTTTCCGAACCATCTGCCAAAAGTAATAAAGAAAACGCAGCAGATACTGCCAAGAAAAATGCAGGAGTAAGTCACTTTCTTTACCAGATTTTTCAGCCCCATCCGGTGTTTGGATGCTTGGATCTCTGCAACCGTTGGGAGCAGCATAGTGGAGACGGAGTTAGTGATGGCAGAAGGAAACAAGATGCAAGGGAGTGCCATTCCGGTTAATACACCGTAAATGCTTAGGGATTCCTTTACCGTCATGCCATAAATTTGCAGACGAACCGGAATGGAGACTGCCTCGATGCTCTGCAGGATATTCAATAGGATGCGGCTGGCAGTTAAAGGTGCAGACAGACAAAGCAGTTCCTTGGTATGATTGAAAAATGTGGAAGGTGCAGGCGGTGCAAATGGACCAAATAGGTGGTGGTTTCTGACGGCATATAGGCAGAATAAGGATGAAAATGCCTCTCCGGCAATTAGTCCGGTTACTGCAATCGAGATATCGAAGGAGATACTATGTTTTGTCAAATACTGATACAGAAGAAATACGGACAGAATTCGGATGCCCTGTTCTAGAAGTTGAGACAGAGCGGGAATTTTTGTCTGTTTTCTTCCAAAGTAGTAACCGCAGATACAGCTGTGAACGGCGGCAAAAGGAAAGACATAGGACAAAATAAGTAGAAATCGGGTGCAGCGAAGGTCACAAAGAACGTTTTTAGCAAGAAAGGATGAAGACTGCTGCAGGAAAAAGGTGATGATAAGGGAAAAAGATACCGTCAGAAATAGGCTGGTAATCAAAAGCTGTCTGGCGTTTTTTTCATTCCCTTTCGTCAGTTCTCTGGCAACGAGGCGGGATAATGCTAGTTCGATGCCGGCACAGGTTAGAGAATAGCCCAGGGCATAGACCGGGAAAATCAGCTGGTACAGACCGACTCCTTCCTCCCCGAATGTGTGGCTTAAAAAGATGCGATAGAAAAAGCCCATAAACCGTGTGATGAATCCGGTTGCAGTTAAAATAAAGGTCCCTTTTAAGAGCAAATGCTTTCTTGACATGAAAGACTCCTTAAAAACGCAGAAATAGTGATATTGTTATAAGATATTCCGGGGAAGCGCTTGACAGAACCAAAATGCGATGGTATTCTACAGAAGAAAGATATCCAAGTAAAATACTAGGGATTAAAAAGAAGGTGAGAATTTGAAGCTTTCGACAAAGGGAAGATACGGACTTCGGGCAATGATTGATCTTGCCAGATATGCAGATAAAGAACCGGTTTCCATTGGAAGTATTGCGTTGCGTCAGGATATATCAGAAAGATATCTGGAACAGTTGGTAGCCCTTCTTAAGAAGGCGGGATTAGTCAAAAGTATCCGGGGTGCATCCGGGGGCTATGTGCTGGCAAAGCCAAGAGCGGAGATCTCTGTTGGAGATGTACTGCGGGCGCTGGAAGGAAGCCTGGAACCGGTAAAATGTGCAGCTTTCTATTCGGAAGAAGGGTGTGGGTCAGCGGGAAGCTGCGTTACCAAATATGTGTGGCAGAAGATTAATGACAGCATTAACCAGACGGTAAATGAGATTATGCTGGATGAACTGGTTCAGAAGAGTCTAGAAGTAAATCCGTCAGGAGAAGAGGGAGAGCACCGCTGCAACAGTTAAAATGGCGATGTATGGAAATAGAGAAGAAAAGATCAAAAGATTTGAGAAAAAACAGGAGGAAAGAATATGGACAGACTGATTTATTTAGATAATGCGGCAACCACAAAGACGGCGCCGGAAGTGGTGGAGGCAATGCTTCCATACTTTACAGAAAAATTTGGAAATCCATCCAGTGTATATAGTTTTGCAGCATCTAATAAAGAGGACATTACCTGTCAGCGTGAGCGGATTGCAGAAGTACTGGGCGCAAATGCCAATGAGATTTATTTTACGGCGGGCGGCTCGGAATCTGACAACTGGGCGCTGAAAGCAACAGCAGAAGCTTATCAGGATAAAGGAAACCACATTATTACAACCAAAATTGAACATCATGCGATTCTTCATACGGGAGAATATCTGGAAAAAAGAGGGTTTGAAGTTACTTATTTGGATGTGGATGAAGATGGAAAGGTGAAGCTAGAGGACTTAAAAGCAGCGATTCGTCCAACTACCATTTTGATTTCTGTTATGTATGCTAATAATGAAATAGGAACCATTGAGCCGATTAAAGAAATCGGCGAGATTGCACATGAGCATGGGATTCTCTTCCATACCGATGCGGTTCAGGCATTTGGACAGGTACCGATCAATGTGGATGAATGTCATATTGATATGTTAAGTGCAAGCGGACACAAATTGAATGGTCCAAAAGGAATCGGATTTTTGTATATTCGCAAAGGTGTGAAGATTCGTTCCTTTGTGCATGGCGGATCACAGGAAAGAAAAAGACGTGCGGGAACGGAAAATGTGCCGGGAATCATCGGTCTTGGAACAGCGGTAAAACGGGCGGCAGATACGATGGAAGACAGAGCAAAGAAAGAGACGCAGCTTCGGGATTATCTGATTGAGCGCGTGCTGGCGGAGATTCCTTACTGTAAGCTGAATGGACATCGTACCGATCGGCTTCCGAATAATGCGAACTTTAGTTTCCGATTTATTGAAGGAGAGTCTCTTCTGATTATGCTGGACATGAAAGGAATTTGTGGATCAAGCGGATCTGCCTGCACATCAGGATCGTTAGACCCATCCCATGTCCTTCTGGCAATCGGGCTTCCGCATGAGATTGCACATGGTTCTTTGCGCCTGACTCTGAATGAAGAGATTACAAAAGAAGAGATTGATTATGTGGTAGAGAGCCTGAAAGAGATTGTGACCCGTCTAAGAAGTATGTCTCCGCTTTATGAAGATTTCATAAAAAAGCAGGGGAATTAATTTGGAATAGTTCAAAGTGTGGAAAAAGCAAATAATAAAACGATAGAAACAGAGAATCAATAAGGAGAAAAGTGTATGTATACAGAAAAAGTAATGGATCATTTTCAGAATCCTAGAAATATGGGAGAAATTGAAAACGCAAGCGGTGTAGGTACGGTAGGAAACGCAAAGTGCGGAGATATTATGAGAATTTATCTGGATATTGATGAGAATCAGATTATCCAGGATGTAAAGTTTAAAACTTTCGGGTGCGGAGCTGCAGTTGCAACCAGTAGTATGGCAACGGAGCTGGTTAAGGGTAAGAACATTCAGGAAGCGATGGAAGTGACAAATAAAGCGGTTATGGAAGCCCTCGATGGACTTCCGCCGGTGAAAGTTCACTGCTCTTTGCTGGCAGAAGAGGCAATTCATGCAGCCCTTTGGGATTATGCAGAAAAGCACGATATTAAGATTGAAGGTCTGGAAAAACCAAAATCAGATATTCACGAAGATGAAGAAGAGGAAGAAGAATACTAGGCCGGAGGCGTAAAATGGAGAAAAAGAAGGTTGTAGTCGGAATGTCAGGCGGTGTGGATTCTTCTGTGGCAGCATGGCTTCTGAAAGAACAGGGATATGATGTAATTGGAGTAACCATGCAGATCTGGCAGGAGGAAGAAAAAGACGATCAGGAAGAGAATGGAGGCTGCTGCGGGTTAAGCGCAGTTGAAGATGCCAGAAGAGTGGCGGCATCCCTTGAAGTTCCTTACTATGTTATGAATTTCAGGCAGGACTTTAAGGAACGGGTGATCGATTATTTTATCGGAGAATATCAGCAGGGGCGTACGCCGAATCCTTGCATTGCCTGTAACCGCTATGTGAAGTGGGAGGCTTTGCTAAAGAGAAGTCTGGATATCGGGGCAGACTATATTGCGACCGGTCATTATGCTAGAATCGATCAGCTGGAAAATGGAAGATACGCGGTGCGTACTTCTCAGACAGCGGCAAAAGATCAGACGTATGCGTTGTACAATCTGACACAGGAACAACTTTCCAGAACCAAGATGCCGGTAGGCGATTATACCAAAGAAGAGATTCGTAAAATGGCAGAAAAAATTGGGCTTAGGATTGCAGATAAGCCGGACAGTCAGGATATTTGTTTTGTGCCGGATGGAGATTACGCCTCCTATATAGAAGCAAACAGCGTGAAGAAAATCGAACCGGGAAATTTCGTGTTGAGTGATGGAACAGTGGTAGGACAACATAAGGGAATCATACATTATACGGTCGGTCAGCGAAAAGGCTTGGGACTGTCTCTGGGACATCCGGTTTTTGTATTGGAGATTCGTCCGGAGACGAATGAAGTTGTAGTAGGAAGCAATGAGGAGTCCATGTCTCATTATGTGAGAGCAAATCAGGTGAATTTTATGTCAGTGGAAGATCTGCCGGAGAAGAGACGGGTTTGGGCAAAGATTCGCTACAACCATAAAGGGGCGTGGTGTATTGTGGAAAAGACTGGAGAGGATGAAATCCTATGCACCTTTGAAGAGCCTCAGCGCGCCATTACTCCAGGCCAGGCAGTTGTTCTCTATGAAGGAGAGTATGTGCTTGGCGGCGGAACAATTATAGGAGATGAGTAGAATGAGAGCAGACGTGCATATGCATACAAATTTTTCCCACGATTCGGAGGCGCTGCCAGAAGAGATGATTCAGGGTGCCATTCAAAAGGGACTAGAGATGATCTGCATTACCGATCATTTCGATAAGGATAATATGGAATGGGGAGCCGAAGATATTTTTGATCCGGAAGCATATTTTCAGGTTCTTCGGCCGCTTCAGGAAAAGTACCAGGGAAAGATCCGGGTAAATATCGGTGTAGAAATAGGAATGCAGCCCTATCTTGCACCATTTTACCAGGAATTTGTGGAGAAATATCCGTTTGATTTTGTAATCGGATCCGTGCACAGCATCTGGAGGCGGGACATTGCTGCGGGCAGTGTGTTCGAGGGACGAACG
Source organism: Dorea sp. ICN-14282 (assembly GCF_037890115.1). NCBI lineage: Bacteria > Bacillati > Bacillota > Clostridia > Lachnospirales > Lachnospiraceae > Dorea > Dorea sp. ICN-14282. Next base: position 364,256 of record NZ_JBBKBH010000001.1, read on the forward strand.
GACGAAGAAGTTTACCGGGCGACATTAGAGGAGACGCTGGAAGATGTCCGCCTGCATGAATCCTTTGATGTGCTTGGTCATTTAGATTATATGACACGCTATGGAAGCGCAAGAGAGCAGGAATATTCGTATCGGCGGTATCAGGATCTGATAGATGAAATTTTAAAAACGCTGATTTCCAAAGGAAAAGGTCTGGAATTAAATACCGCGGGATTGAAGTATGGCCTTCCCTACGCACATCCTCATCAGGATGTACTGAGACGCTACCGGGAATTAGGTGGAGAGATTCTTACCGTGGGGGCAGATGGTCACAAACCAGAACATATTGCCTATGATTTTGACCGGGGAATAGAGATTTTGAGAGACTGTGGTTTTCGGTACTATACAGAATTTCAGGGTCGTAAGCCGGTATTTCGGGCACTTTGATGAAAAAGTGTAAAAGCACTTGAATTTTTGTATCAAATTTAGTACAATAAAAAACGGTTGATGATTCTTTAACAAGATTAAGGATTCATGATAATAAAGACTGTGAAAAGCAGTCAATATAAAACTTTAGGAGGAATTAATCATGGCAGTAAAAGTAGCGATTAATGGATTTGGACGTATTGGACGTCTTGCATTCAGACAGATGTTCGGAGCAGAAGGATATGAGGTAGTTGCAATCAACGACCTGACATCTCCAAAGATGCTTGCTCACCTGTTAAAATATGATTCTTCTCAGGGAAGATATGCTCTGGCTGACAAGGTAGAAGCTACAGAGGATTCTATCATTGTAGACGGAAAAGAAATCAAAATTTATGCAAAGGCTAATGCTGAGGAACTTCCATGGGGAGAAATCGGTGTTGACGTAGTACTTGAGTGTACAGGATTCTATACATCCAAAGAGAAAGCATCTGCTCACGTAAAAGCAGGAGCTAGAAAAGTTGTTATCTCTGCACCAGCAGGAAACGACCTTCCTACAATCGTATACAATGTTAACCATACAGAACTGAAGCCAGAAGATACTGTAATTTCTGCAGCTTCTTGTACAACAAACTGTTTAGCACCTATGGCTAAGGCTCTGAATGATCTTGCTAAGATCAAATCCGGTATTATGTGTACAATTCACGCTTACACAGGAGATCAGATGACTCTTGACGGACCACAGAGAAAGGGGGATTTAAGAAGATCTCGTGCAGCAGCAGTAAACATCGTTCCAAACAGTACAGGAGCAGCTAAGGCTATCGGTCTTGTTATCCCAGAACTGAACGGAAAATTAATCGGAGCAGCTCAGCGTGTTCCAACCCCAACAGGATCTACAACAATCTTAACAGCAGTTGTTGAAGGAAACGTTACCGTTGATGAAGTAAATGCAGCTATGAAGGCAGCAGCTACAGAATCTTTCGGATACAACACAGATGAGATCGTATCCAGCGACATCGTTGGTATGAAGTATGGTTCTCTGTTCGATGCAACTCAGACAATGGTTCTGCCATTAGACAACGGAACTACAGAGGTTCAGGTTGTTTCTTGGTATGACAATGAGAACTCTTACACAAGCCAGATGGTAAGAACAATCAAATACTTCTCTGAGTTAGCTTAATTTGAAAGAACTACATTATTAGTATTATTAAGACTCAACAAGGGTCCGGTCTTTATGGACCGGACCCTTTTGTTTATTAGAAAAATCTGAGGAGGCAAGGATATGCTTAACAAAAAATCAGTAGATGACATTAATGTAAAAGGGAAAAAAGTCCTGGTAAGATGTGACTTTAACGTTCCTCTTATCGACGGAAAGATCACAGATGAGAACCGTCTTGTTGCTGCACTGCCAACGATCAAAAAGCTGATCGCTGATGGCGGAAAGGTGATTCTGTGTTCCCACCTTGGAAAACCGAAGGGAGAGCCAAAGCCGGAATTATCTCTGGCACCAGTAGCAGTACGTTTATCCGAACTTCTTGGACAGGAAGTAAAATTTGCTGCTGATCCAGAAGTTGTAGGAGCAAATGCAAAAGCTGCAGTAGAGGCAATGAAAGATGGAGAAGTGATCCTTCTTGAAAATACCCGTTACAGAGCAGAAGAGACTAAGAATGGTGAGGCATTCAGCAAAGAACTTGCTTCCCTGTGTGACGTATTTGTAAACGATGCGTTCGGTACAGCACATCGTGCACACTGTTCTAACGTAGGAGTAACTGAGTTTGTAGATACTGCAGTTGTTGGTTACTTAATGCAGAAAGAGATTGATTTCCTTGGAAATGCAGTAAACAATCCGGAGAGACCATTCGTTGCTATTCTTGGAGGAGCAAAGGTTTCCAGCAAGATTTCTGTTATCGAGAACTTGATCGATAAAGTAGATACACTGATTATCGGTGGTGGAATGTCTTACACATTCTGTAAAGCACTTGGCGGAAAGATCGGAACTTCTCTTTGCGAAGATGATTATCTTCAGTATGCTCTTGATATGCTGAAAAAGGCTGAAGAAAAGGGCGTGAAATTATTACTGCCAGTTGATAATATTATCGGAGATGACTTCTCTAATGATGCAAATACACAGGTTGTTAAGAGTGGAGAGATTCCGGAAGGCTGGGAAGGTATGGATATCGGACCAGACACAGAGAAGATCTTCTGTGATGCTGTAGCAGATGCAAAGACTGTTGTATGGAACGGACCAATGGGATGCTTCGAGATGCCAAAATTCGCTCATGGAACAGAAGCAGTTGCAAAAGCACTTGCACAGACAGATGCAACAACCATCATTGGTGGTGGAGACTCTGCAGCAGCAGTAAACCAGCTGGGATATGGAGATAAGATGACGCACATTTCTACAGGTGGCGGCGCTTCTCTGGAATTCTTAGAGGGAAAAGAACTGCCAGGTGTTGCGGCAGCAAATAATAAATAAGGTATTTGTGAACCCGGGAAAGGGAACATACCAATATTGAGGAGATATAGGAAAATGGCAAGAAGAAAAATTGTAGCAGGCAACTGGAAGATGAACAAAACTCCAAGTGAGGCAGTTGCACTGGTTGAAGAATTAAAACCATTGGTAGCAAGTGAAGACGTAGATGTTGTATTCTGCGTACCGGCAATCGACATTATTCCGGTTGTTGAAGCCTGCAAAGGCACCAACATTCAGGTTGGAGCAGAGAATATGTATTTTGAAGAGAGCGGAGCATATACAGGAGAGATTTCTCCGGCAATGCTGACAGACGCTGGCGTAAAATACGTAGTACTGGGACACTCTGAGAGAAGAGAATATTTCGCAGAGACAGATGAGACAGTAAATAAGAAGATGCTCAAAGCTTTTGAGCATGGAATTACACCAATCATGTGCTGTGGTGAGACATTAGAGCAGAGAGAGCAGGGTGTTACTATGGACTTCATCCGTCAGCAGGTAAAAATCGGCTTCCTGAACGTAACTGCAGATCAGGCAAAAGAAGCTGTTATCGCTTACGAGCCAATCTGGGCAATCGGAACAGGTAAGACAGCAACTACAGAGCAGGCAGAAGAAGTATGTGCCGGCATTCGTGCATGCATCGCTGAGATCTACGATGAGGCGACAGCAGAGGCAATCCGTATTCAGTACGGCGGATCTGTAAATGCAGGAAATGCAGCAGAATTATTTGCACAGGCTGATATCGACGGCGGACTGGTAGGAGGAGCTTCCTTAAAGGCTGACTTCGGTAAGATCGTAAACTATAAGTAAGAATTATGCTCAGTCGTAGGGGGCAGCATATGCTCCCTACGATTTTTGGGTTGCAGCGCATAAAGGTGATTGGATATGAGATATGAAGAGATTGCGGTCAGTGTAGAAGGATCTGCAAAGGATACCAAGATGCAGATGTATCTTTTGGATACGCCTCGCGACAAGAATCTAAAGATTCAGAAGCGGCCTATGGTGCTGATCTGTCCGGGCGGCGGATATGAGAAGACCAGCTTCCGGGAAGGAGAACCGCTGGCAATGCATTTTTTGAGCCGGGGCTATCATTCCTGCGTCCTTCGGTATTCCGTGGCGCCCTGCCGGTTCCCGGTACAGGTGCTGGAAGTGGGAGCAGCAGTGAAACAGATCCGAGAACATGCGAGGGAATGGAATGTTGATGAGGAGAGAATCTTCGTTCAGGGCTCTTCCGCAGGAGGTCATCTGGCAGCAAGCTATGGAATCTTTTGGAATCAGGAGTTTATGGCTTCTAAGCTTAAGACGGATTCCGATCAGTTAAAGGTTCGCGGGCTTTTGCTGAGTTATCCGGTAATTACTGCAGATCCAAGATATCAGCACCTTGGAAGCTTTGAGAACCTTTTAGGAGAAAAGCGTTCGATCTGTGAGGATGCCATGTCTTTGGAACGTCAAGTGACACATGCGATGCCGCCTTGTTTTATTTGGCACACGGCAAAGGATGGGACGGTGCCGGTAGAAAATTCCCTTTTGATGGCAATGGCGCTTCGACGGGTAAAGGTTCCGGTGGAGCTTCATATTTTCCCAGAGGGAGAGCATGGATTAAGCCTTGCCAGTCCGCTGGTAGAACGGATGGATGGAAGTGGAATACAGAAAGAATGTGCACAGTGGATTCATCTTGCGGATGCCTGGCTTGACAGTCAGTGTGGGCAGGAGGAAGCAGAAGTATTTTGACACCGTGTATAAAAGAGAAGGAGAATAGCAATATGAGTAAGAAACCAACAGTATTGATGATTTTAGATGGATATGGATTGAATGAAAACACCACAGGAAACGCTGTGGCAGAAGGTAAGACTCCGGTTATGGATCAGCTGATGGCAGAGTATCCATTTGTAAAAGGAAATGCAAGTGGAATGGCAGTTGGTCTTCCAGACGGACAGATGGGAAACTCTGAGGTTGGACATCTGAATATGGGAGCAGGACGGATTGTATATCAGGATCTGACCAAAATCACCAAATCGATTCAGGACGGAGACTTCTTTGAAAATGCAGCGCTTCTTGCAGCTTGTGAAAATGCAAAGAAGAATGACAGTGCACTGCACTTATTCGGACTGGTGTCCGATGGCGGCGTACACAGCCACAACAGCCATATCTATGGACTTCTGGAACTGGCAAAGAAACAGGGACTTCAGAAGGTTTATGTACACTGTTTCTTAGACGGACGTGACACCCCTCCGGCATCTGGAAAAGAGTATGTAGAGGCATTGGAAGCGAAGATGAAAGAGATCGGAATCGGAGAAGTTGCTTCTGTGATGGGACGTTACTATGCAATGGATCGTGATAACCGCTGGGATCGTGTGGAGAAGGCTTACCGTGCACTTGTATTTGGCGAGGGTGAGAAAGCAGCAAGCGCACCAGCTGGAATTCAGGCTTCTTATGATCAGGATGTGACGGATGAATTCGTACTTCCGACGGTAGTAGAAAAGGATGGCGCAGCTGTTGCGACAATTAAAGAGAATGATTCTGTGATTTTCTTTAACTTCCGTCCGGACCGTGCAAGAGAGATTACGAGAACCTTCTGTGATGATAATTTTGACGGATTTGAGCGTGGAGACAGACTCCATACAACTTTCGTATGCTTTACAGAATATGATGTAACGATTGCAAATAAGCAGGTTGCATTTGTGAAAGAAGAGATTACGAATACATTTGGAGAATTCCTTGCAAAGAACGGTAAGAAACAGGCTCGTATTGCAGAGACAGAAAAGTACGCACATGTGACTTTCTTCTTCAATGGAGGAGTAGAAGAGCCAAATGCTGGCGAGGATCGTATTCTTGTAAAATCTCCAAAGGTTGCGACTTATGATTTGAAGCCGGAAATGAGTGCCTATGAGGTATGCGATAAGCTGGTAGATGCGATCAAATCCGATAAATATGATGTTATTATTATCAATTTTGCAAATCCGGATATGGTTGGACACACCGGAGTGGAAGATGCAGCCATCAAAGCAATTGAAGCGGTAGATGAATGTGTCGGAAGAACGGTAGAAGCAATCAAAGAAGTGGATGGACAGATGTTTATCTGTGCGGACCACGGAAATGCAGAGCAGCTGATTGATGGAGAGACGGGTGAGCCATTCACTGCACATACCACTAATCCGGTACCGTTTATTCTGGTTAACGCAGATCCGGCATACAGCTTAAGAGAAGGCGGATGCCTTGCAGATATTGCACCAACCTTGATTGAACTGATGGGAATGGAACAGCCAAAAGAGATGACAGGAACAAGCTTGTTGATCAAATAAAATGAAAAGCAGGGGACGTAGTAGGAGACGAAAAACACTACGTCCCCGTCTGTTTGAAGAAAACGAAAAATGAGAACTAAGAAAGGAAGATTTTATGACATTTTATCAGGAATTGCAATTAAACCAGGAAGGATCTAAGGCGCTCATTCGGAGTGTATCAGGAAGAAGGGAAAAACTTCATCATACAGCGATCTATATGTGTAAAATTGCAATTACCATGATGTTTTGTATGTGTTTTGTGATGGCCTATGGTCAGATTTTTGGTCAGGAGAACAGCATTGTCGGCGTTGTGATTCTTCTGTTTTTGATGGTGTTTAAAAATGCAGATTTTGGAATAGATAGGAAAGACTCCCAGCTGGTACTTGCGTTGGTATTTGGAATTCTGTTGATAGGGCCCAAACTTGCCAATCTGACGGGACCTATAGTAGGAATGCTGATCAATACGGCGGCTATTTTCGTGCTGGTATTCTTAAGCTGTCATAATCTGTTGATGTCGAATCATTCTACGGTAGTGTTAGGATATCTTTTGCTTTATGGGTATGATGTGTCGGGAACTGCATTCACGGTACGGATAGGAGCATTAGCCGTTGGAGCAGCACTGACGATGATCGTGTTTTACAAAGGACACAAAAACAGGGTGTATAAAAGAACGATTCGGGATCTTTTCCGTGAGATTGATCTGAAGTCTTCCAGAACCAGATGGCAGATTGCGCTGACACTGGGAATTGCGTCTGTAATGGCGGCTGCAGAGATACTTCATCTTCCTAGATCTATGTGGGCTGGAATTGCAGCGATGTCGGTGATGCTTCCCTTTGAGAATGACTCCAAAAAGCGTTCGGACGCAAGAATTCCGGGGAATATTATCGGAGGAATTCTGTTTCTTCTTTTGTATCTTTGGCTTTCTCCGTCCTTTCTTGCATATGCGGGAATCATTGGAGGAATCGGCGTAGGCTTGTCGGCAAGCTATCGGTGGCAGTCGGTATTTAATACCTTCGGGGCAATTGCAGTTGCAGCGGGATTATTTGGTCTTCCGGCAGCGATTTTTCTTCGGATTGCACACAATATCTTCGGCAGCTTATATGGACGGATTTTTTATCGGTTCTTTAACCGTACGATAGATCGTTTTTGTCCGTGTCCGACAGTGGAATAGGAGGTGCCAGGGTGGCGTTTACGATTATGGTGGTAGAGGATGAGCCGGCAATTCGCCAGGAGATCTGCCAGCTTCTTAGAAATGCACTGTATCAAGTACAGGAAGTGGAGACATTTTCAAATGCGGCAAAAGAAGTGGCGGAAAAAAGCCCGGATCTGGTGCTTTTGGATTTGAATCTTCCGGGAATATCGGGCTATGATATCTGTTCCAGAATCCGGCAGCAATCAGAGGTTCCAGTGATTTTTCTTACCAGCCGTACAGATTCCATGGATGAGCTGACGGGAATGTTAAAAGGGGCAGATGATTATATTACCAAGCCATTTCAGCCGCCGATTCTGCTGGCACGGATTGCTGCAGTGCTGAAGCGGTCTGCGAAAGGACAAAAAGAACAGGAATCGCCTACGATTAGCTATAGTGATGTGATCCTGGATCTTGCCCGCGGAGAGATTGCAAGAAAAAGGGGAGAATCAGAAACCGGGCAGAAGGCAGAGTGTGTGGAACTTACCAAAAATGAACTGAAAATTCTGCACTATCTGTTCTTGCATCCGGGGCAGATCGTCTCTCGGATAGATCTGATTGAATATCTGTGGGATCAGCAGGTGTTTATCGATGACAATACGCTAAGTGTCAATATCACCCGTATCCGGGGAAAGTTAAAAGAGATCGGGGTTCACGACCTGATCGGAACCAAGAGAGGGATGGGGTATTATATATGAAACAAAGACAAGGATTTCAATTTCAGATCGGAACATACATGAAGGATCAGATGCTGCTGATCCTTCTTCACATTGTATGTGTGGCGCTTTTGTGTGCTTTCCTTCATGTGACAGGATATTCAAACAGCGGGATTGTGCTGATTGCGGTAGTGTGGACTCTAGTATTAACAGTGTGGCTTTTGGTTCGATATGTCTCTAGAAAAAGATATTTTGAAAAGATGATAGATACGATGGAGCAGGTGGATCAGAGATATCTTTTAGGAGAGCTGATGCCGGATTCCTGTCGGATGGAGGATGGGATTTACCGGGAACTGATTCGTAAGTCGAATAAAGCAGTGATTGAAAGAATCCACGCGATTGAGGAAGAAAAGACGGAATATCGGGAATATATTGAAGGCTGGGTGCATGAGATCAAGGCGCCGATTACCGGAATCGAATTGATGTGTGAGAATGAGAAAAATGAGTTGACAAGAAGGATTCGACTGGAGAATCGTAAGATTGAAAATTACGTGGATATGGCTCTCTACTACGCACGGTCGGATGAGGTTTACAAAGATTACATGATCAAGAAGACGGATCTTGGAAAAGTTGCAGCAGAAGCGGTACAGAAGAATAAACAGTATCTGATTCAAAGCAAAATGCGGGTGGAGATAGACTGCAAAGACTCTGCGTATACAGACGAGAAATGGATTGGATTTATTTTGAATCAGTTGATTTTAAATAGTTCCAAGTACCGGAAAGGAGAGTCTCCTTATATCTATATTTTCACACAGAGGGATGAAAATGGTACGAAGCTTATGGTGCAGGATAATGGAATTGGAATGAAAACGGAAGAAAAAGACCGTATTTTTGAGAAAGGTTTTACCGGAAGTAATGGGCGAAATACAGAGCGTTCCACGGGGATGGGACTTTATCTGTGCAAAAAACTTTGCAGAAAGCTTGGAATTGGTATTTTGGCAGAATCCAAAGAAGGAGAGGGGACAAAGGTTATCCTGACGTTCCCGGTCAGCAGTTATCTTACAGAATTGTAAGACTTGCGAAAGGAAATTCGATACAACGATCTTCAGAAGCCTGATAAGATAAAGATAACAGCAAAGATCCTGGGAAAAGAAAAGGCTGAAAAGAAAGACAAGAAGGAGTGAAGGCAGATGAAGCAGAACATCCGCGTATGCGATGTAGAAAAATATTATGGAAATGGAAATCAGGTGACAAAGGCGGTAGACCGGGTTAGTTTCCAGGTGGAACAAGGAGAGTTTGTAGGAGTGATGGGAGCGTCCGGCTCTGGAAAGAGTACACTTCTGAATCTTTTATCTACCATTGATCAGGTGACGGCGGGACACATTTATTATGGGGATACGGATATTACGGAACTTACAGAAGATGAATTATCCAGGTTTCGGAAGGATAATCTAGGTTTCGTATTTCAGGAATATAATCTTTTGGATACGCTGACGCTGGAGGAAAATATTATCCTTGCGATGACACTTCATAAGGGCAGCCGGCGTCAGATTCAGAAGAAATGTGATCAGATTATGAGATTGCTTGGAATTGACGGAATCCGGGATCAGTTTCCATATCAGGTATCCGGAGGGCAGAAGCAGCGCTGTGCCTGTGCAAGAGCGCTGGTCAATGATCCATGTCTTCTGCTGGCAGATGAGCCTACAGGAGCGCTGGATTCCCGTTCTGCGCAGACACTTCTTAAGACATTTTGCCAGTTGAATGAGAACCTTCGGACTACGATTTTCATGGTAACCCATGACGCTTTTTCTGCCAGCTACTGCGGAAGGATCCTGTTTCTAAAAGATGGGAAGATCTTCCATGAGCTAGTGAAGGGAGCGAAGAGCCGAAGAGATTTCCTCAATGAAATCTTAGACGTGCTTTCTTTAACAGGAGGTGAACTGGAAGATGAATAGAAAGCTTGCAGTTCGCAATGTAATGGGGTTGGCAAAAGATTATCTGGTCTATTTTTTGACGATGACTTTTGTGACGGCGCTTATGTTCGCATTTAACAGTATTCTGTTTTCCAAAGATGTACAGAATATGTTTGAAGTTGCAGGGGCAATGGCGGCGATGGTGGGGCTTGCTACATTTTTCGTTGTGTTGATTGTTGCGTGGCTGATTCATTATATGGTTCGGTTTATCATGGAAAAGAGAAGCCGGGAATTTGGGATCTATCTTTTGATAGGTATGAAAAAGAAGGAGATCGCCGGACTTTATATGCGGGAGAATCTTCTTCTTGGAATAGGAGCATTCCTTCCCGGTATGGGACTTGGGATTCTGATTCAGCAGATTCTGATGTCTGTTTTGTATGGAATGATACAGGTCAATTATCATCTTCATCTGGAGATGAATCGATATTGTATTTTGATGACGATGTCATGCTATGGAGGTTGCTATCTGTTGGCGCTTTTTCGCTGCAGACGGAAATTTCGGAAAATGAATATCCATGATCTGATGGAAGCGCAGCGAAAGAATGAAGAAATCGTGGAAAAGCATGAAGGAGCAAAGCGGTGGCTTCTTCCCCTATCACTTCTTTTTCTAGTGGTATTTGGGGTGCTTCTTCTTCAGGGGTGGCTCTTAAATGTAGGAAGTATCCTAGTATTTCTGGTAGGTCTGGTATTGGTGATTTATCTTTTCTATACAGGTCTTTCTGCATGGCTGATCTGCTATGTTAGAAAGAAAGGAAAGGCGATATACCGGGGGCAGAATCTTTTTTTAATGCGTCAGTTTTCTTCCAAGCTTAAATCAATGCGCTTTACAATGGGAACGCTGACATCCCTTTTTACCATTGCATTTCTTGGCTGTTCGGCGGCAATGATGTTCAGTGATTATCAGGATCAAATTTTACAGGATAAATTTCCCTTTGATGTGCATGCTTACAGCAGTGATGCGGCAGATGATTTCGCAGAGGAGCTGGAAGTAATAGAAAATCATACAACCGTGAAGGAAAGTTATGTCTATTCGATTTATACGGACAAAACTGCCCAGGTGAATCATTGGCTTTATACGCATTTGCAGTATTTTGGTGACAAATATTTAAAGGCAGACGGGACGGCAGATAGAGAGAAGCTTAAGAAAGAACAGGAACAGTCTTATTGTAGTTTTGATACGTTTATGGGCTTGAGTGATTACAATCATTTGCGGAAAATGCTTGGCTATGACCCGGTTCACTTAGAGGATGATGCATATCTTGTACATGTAAAGGAACGTATTTATCAGGAAGTAGGAGAATTCACGAAAGGGATGAAGATTGCAGAAAATGCAAATGATGGAACGCCGCTTCGGTTAGCTGGATATCAGACCGAGCCGTTTTCCCAGGATGGACATAATGGTGGGGATTATGTGATTGTAGTGCCGGATCGGGTGATTCAGAAGATGACGCCGTTTTATGCTGAGCTGGCAGTGGACATCAAAGGGAAAGCTCCGGCTGATCTTCAGCGTAGACTGGAAAACATAGAAGATGATGCAGAGTCTGTTGACTATAAAGGGGAAGCTTCGGGTGAGAGTGAATGGAGAAACTGGTGCTTTGGTTCCGATACGGTGGTTACCTATGCGGCATACTATGTTGTGAGGGATAATGCAATCCCTGAGATTCGTTACATTTTATCTACCGTGATTTTCCCGGCATTTTACATCGGGCTGGTATTTGTCTGTGTAGCACTTACTGTGCTGACCGTGCAGCAGCTTTCTGATGCGTCCAAATATCGATTCCGTTATGAGGTGCTTGGAAAGCTTGGACTTGGAATGAAGGAGATTTCCCGCCTTATTTTCAAGCAGCTGGGGGTATATTATCTCTGCCCGGCACTGTTTGCCGCAGGAATCAGCGGGGTGATTACAGTCTATATCAGTCGGAAATTTATCTTCTATACGGGAGTGAAGACATCGGTACTTCAGTATTTCGGCATTGCGTTTTTGTTGTTCTTTGGAGTCTATGCAATCTATTTTGCGGTTACTTATATAGGATTTAAGCGCAGTGTAGAAGAGAGACGGTGAAAAGAAGAGAGAATATAATTTGGAGATTTATACAGTATGGAAAAGGCATATTTTAATTGGAGCAGCGGAAAAGATTCCGCTCTTGCACTATATTATGTGATGCAAGGAAAGCAGTTTAAGGTGGATTCATTGTTTTCAGTAATTGCATCAGGAAAAGACAAAATAGCGATGCACGAAATCGGAATGGAACTACTTATGAAACAGGCAACTCAAATCGGAATACCATTAACAGTATTTCGTTTCAATGAAAGCTGGTCGGATGAAGAATATGGAATGGCAATGGAACGGTATATTGAAAAATTTAAATCTCAGGGAATTACAACGGCACTTTTTGGCGACATATATTTAGAAGAAATTCGAAGCAGGCGTATATCAAATTGTGCAAAATCAGGAATAAAAGCGGAGTTCCCGCTTTGGAATATTTCGTCTCAGGAAATTTTGAAACGATTTGTTGAAACTGGTTTTAAAGCTATCATAACATGTATTGATCATTCGGTATTACCGGAAAGTTTCCTTGGGAAAGTAATTGATAGAGAATTTATTGAAACCTATCCTCAAGGTGCTGATATATGTGGGGAAAATGGAGAATACCATTCGTTTGTGTTTGATGGACCATTATTTAAAAAGCCAGTAGATTTTCAAATAGTACGCAAGTACCATGTGGATTACAAAGATGTGGACACAAATAGACCACACAGATATTGTTATCTAGAGTTAGGTTGATTCGTAAAGAATGTTTGCAGGTGTACTATAGAAGAAAGAATCATGAAGTCGGGTAACCATAGATTATACAGCCATATTATTTTCCTCCTTTTTCCTGTTTCTGCGAAAGAAGCATGCGGAGTGTGTCCAGTTCTGATTCCGATAGTTTATCACTTTCTATATAAGCAGATACCATGGTTGTAATATCTCCATCATAATAACGGTTCAGAAAGGAAGAACTTTCCTGTCCAATATATTCGCTTTCTTTTACTACAGGAGTATAAATAAACATGCGGCTTTGTTTTTCGTACGTGAGAGCGCCTTTGGTTACAAGGCGTTTGATTAAAGTCTGAATTGTCTTAGGGCTCCAGTTTGTCGTCTGCAATAGCTTTTCTGTGATTTCATTTGTACTAATAGGTGCATATTTCCAGATCACCTTCATGACCTCAAATTCAGCTTCGGAAATTTGTGGAAGTTTATTCATAGTCGGTCTCCTTTAAATATTACGTTTGTAATACAAATATTATAGAAGGAATTTGAAGGAATGTCAAATGGAAGCGAATGTGGTATAATGATTGCATTACAGGAAATTCAACCTGATTTTCCGGTTGAATGCCGTCAGGAAGGGGGAGATATATGAAACATTCTTTTGGAACATGGGTGATGTGGCTGCTGATTTCAGTGATTGTTGTATTGACGGGAAATATTCCGCTGGTACTTGGTGAAAGAGCTTCTGTTTGGGGAGTTTTAAGCCTCCTGGCAGGCTTCCTTTTTTTCAATATCAAGCCGTCGCCAGCAGGGGAGAAAATCGAAAAGCGCAGACTTCGTATCTGTCGGGATGGCTGTGAACTTCTGAGAATTTTTCAAATTTCATTGGCAGGATCATTGATTCTGGTGAGCGGATCTGCCTTTACCGTTTTACGGAATCATCACTGGCTGTGGCTTTGGAATCTTTTGACGGTGTTTCTGGCAGAGGCAGTGGTATTTTGGAATGGAATGATTCGAGTGTATTTAAGTTCGGCTCAGATTGGAATTAAATGGCGGATTATTGGGCTGCTATGTGGGTGGCTTCCGATTGTGAATCTGGTGGTGTTGAATCATTTGATTCATCTGGCGTCAGAAGAAGCGGTATTTGAGAATCAGAAAATGCGATCGAATCAAGAGCGGGTCAAAGACAAGATCTGCGATACCAGATATCCGATCCTGATGGTGCACGGTGTGTTTTTTCGTGATTTTCGGTATTTCAATTACTGGGGGAGAATACCTGGGGAATTAAAGAAGAATGGCGCCAGAATCTATTATGGAAATCATCAGTCGGCGGCAGCAGTCAAAGATAGTGGGGAAGAGTTAAGACGGAGAATTTTGGGAATTTTAGAAGAGACCGGGGCTGGGAAGGTCAATATTATTGCACATTCCAAAGGAGGACTTGACAGCCGCTATGCCATCAGTAAATTGGGAATGGCTCCCTTTGTGGCGTCTCTGACTACGATTAATACGCCCCATCGAGGATGTGAATTTGCTGATTATCTTTTAGATAAGATTCCGAAATCCGCACAGCAGAAGGTGGCGGATGGGTATCAGGCGGCGCTTCGGAAAATGGGCGATGATAACCCGGATTTCCTTGCGGCCGTGCAGGATTTGACGGCGTCGGCATGCCGGAAATTCAATGCAGAAGTACCGGATCAGCCGGAGGTTTTTTATCAGAGCGTTGGTTCTAAATTGAATGTGGCATCGGGCGGAAGATTTCCACTTAATTTTTCTTATCAATTGGTGAAATATTTTGATGGAGATAATGATGGACTCGTGTCGGAAGCCTCCTTCCCCTGGGGTGCTTCTTATCAATATTTGATGGTGGATGGGAAGCGTGGAATCTCCCATGGGGACATGATTGATTTGAACCGGGAGAATATTCCTGGATTTGATGTTAGGGAATTTTACGTGGAATTGGTTCACCGGTTGAAAAATCAGGGCTTTTAAGAAAACCTCAAAAAGAGGAGAAAGATAGAAGGGTGAGAAAGAATGAGAACAGAATATCATACATTATTATTTGATTTGGATGGAACGATTACGGATTCTTCCGAAGGAATTACCAATTCGGTCATGTATGCACTTGAAAAATTCGGAATTGTAGAGACGGATCGTGAGAAACTTTGTCAGTTTATTGGACCGCCTCTTAGTGATTCTTTCCAGAAGTATTATCAGTTTTCAGAAGAAAAGGCATTGGAGGCAATTTTCTGTTACCGGGAATATTACGCGGATAAAGGGCTCTATGAGAATCGGGTTTATGAAGGTCTTGAAGAGACGCTAAAGGGCCTGAAGAAGGCAGGAAAACGATTGATCGTGGCGACTTCTAAACCGGAAGTTTATGCCAGAAGAATTATGGATTATTTTGAGTTGACTCCGTATTTTGATTATATTGCAGGAATGGAGCTGGACGGCGGGCGCGGAAGTAAGGCTGAGGTTATTGAGTATGCCCTTGACGTTTGTAAAATAAAAGACAAGACAAAGGTATTGATGGTTGGAGATCGCAGGCACGATGTGGAAGGCGCGCACCAGGTTGGGATTGACTGTTTGGGTGTGTTGTACGGATTTGGAAGCCTTGAGGAATTAGAAATGGCCGGGGCAGATGGGATTGCAGAACATCCAGAAGACATTCTGCGCATGGTACGGTAGAAAGAGAATTTTGCAAAAAAAAGTTTACAAAAAAGTTTCTACAAAAGTTTACAAAAAAGTTTCACGATTTACTTGACAAAAGTGTGATTAATTGATATTATTTAAAAACAGAACGCACTCTGTTTTTGGAAAAATAAGAAAAGAGGTGCAGTATGCAGAGAGTATATTCATTGATTGTAGACAATAATCCAGGTGTGTTGAGCCGGATATCAGGATTGTTCAGCAGACGGGGATACAGTATTGACAGCATTACGGCGGGAGTAACGGCAGACTCTAGATTTACGCGGATTACGATCGTTGCGAGTGGTGATGAATTGATTCTTTCACAGATTGAAAAGCAGGTTCGTAAGTTGGAAGACATCATAGAGATCAAGGTACTTGATCCGGCAGACTCCGTTTACCGGGAACTGATTATGGTGAAGGTTCGTGCCAATGCGGCGCAGCGGGCAGAGATTATCTCTATCGCAGATATTTTCCGGGCGAAGATTGTAGATGTGGAGAAGGAATCTTTGATGGTAGAGCTTACTGGAAACCAGTCAAAGTTGGAAGCGTTCTTGAATCTTTTGGACGGACATGAGATTTTAGAGCTTGCAAGAACCGGAATCACAGGTCTGGCAAGAGGAATTAAAGACGTTACCTTCATTGATGAGAGCGGAAAGATTAGTGGAGAATAGCAAACGATTTTAAATGAGACCGGTTTTCGGCCAGCCTTGTTTAATAAATAAAATGAGAATTTATTATTTTAGGAGGAATGTAAAATGGCAGCAAGAATTTTTTATCAGGAAGATTGTAATTTATCTATGTTAGAGGGTAAGACAATCGCGATTATCGGTTATGGAAGTCAGGGACATGCGCATGCACTTAACTTAAAGGATTCTGGATGTGATGTTATCATCGGTCTTTACGAAGGAAGTAAATCCTGGGCAAAAGCAGAAGCGCAGGGACTTAAAGTATATACGGCAGCAGAGGCAGCTAAGAAAGCGGATATCATTATGATTCTGATCAATGATGAGAAACAGGCTGCACTTTACAAAAACGATATTGAGCCAAACCTTGAAGAAGGAAATATGCTTATGTTTGCTCATGGTTTCAACATTCATTTCGGACAGATTATACCGCCTGCAAATGTAGACGTTACCATGATCGCGCCAAAGGGACCAGGACATACCGTAAGAAGTGAGTATGTTGCAGGAAAAGGAGTTCCATGTCTTGTTGCAGTAGAGCAGGATGCTACAGGAAAAGCTCTTGATAAAGCGCTGGCATATGCAGCTGGTATCGGTGGAGCAAGAGCAGGAGTTCTGGAGACAACATTCAGAACAGAGACAGAGACAGACCTCTTCGGTGAGCAGGCAGTTCTTTGCGGTGGTGTTTGCGCACTGATGCAGGCAGGTTTCGAGACCCTTACGGAAGCTGGATACGATCCAAGAAATGCATATTTTGAATGTGTACATGAGATGAAACTGATCGTTGACTTGATTTACGAGTCAGGATTCGCAGGAATGAGATACTCCATCTCCAACACAGCAGAGTATGGCGATTACATAACAGGACCAAAGATTATTACAGATGAGACAAAGAAAGCTATGAAGAAGATCCTTTCTGACATTCAGGATGGTTCCTTCGCGAAAGAATTTTTATTAGACATGTCTGAAGCAGGCGGTCAGGCACACTTCAGAGCAATGAGAAAGCTTGCAGCAGAACATCCGGCAGAGAAGACAGGTGAAGAAGTAAGAAAACTGTATAGCTGGAGTGATGCAGATAAACTGATCAACAACTAAAAGCAGCGGGTTTTTGGCTTGTATAGATTTGTATAGAGAAGAAAAGGCACGGGAAAGCAGCAGGAACGCTGCGAGATCCCGTGTCTTTTTTTGAATTATAACATTTGAATTATAATATTTTGGAAGACCTCATTCTTTTTATGTGAAATGAATAGATTTTTCTGTGAATTATGATAGAATGAAATCAGAAAACAGAAAATAAGCACTGAAAAGGAGGGAGAAAATGAATAATATGATTGAAAAAATGGAAGATTTGCGCTCTGCAAGGAATCCGAAGGCAAGAATCAAGGTGTTAAGAGGTCATTTTGTGACAAGCAATTCACATTTGAACACGTATATCGATATGTCGACGGTGAAATGCAGACACAATAACGCCAGAGAAACGGCGAAGGTTTTAGCGGAAGAGTACAAGACAAACACCCATGTCAACACCATTGTGTGCCTGGATGAGACGGAAGTGATCGGAACCTTTTTGGCAGAGCAGCTGGCAGATTCTTCCGGAATGTCTCTGAGTGCGGGGAATAATATCTCTGTGATTACACCAGAATATTATACACAGGGGCAGATTTTATTCCGAGATAATAAGCAGCGAATGATTAGAGATCAACAGGTATTGCTGCTGGCAGGATCCGTGACTACTGGAAGAACGATCAGCAAAGCGATTGAATCGGTGCTGTATTATGGTGGAACTATTTGCGGTGTCTGCGCAGTTTTCAGCGCCGTCTCAAAAGTGGCGGGGATGGAGATTAAAACGATTTTCACAAGCAAAGACGTTCCTGATTATCGAGCGTATGAACCGGGGAAATGTCCGATGTGTCAGAATGGAGAAAAGATAGAAGCTATTGTGAATAGCTTTGGATATTCCAGATTGGAGTAGAAGTACAATTGGGACAGGGTAAAATGCAATTTGGGACGGAGTTTTTTTAAAAAAACCCCGTCCCAAATTTATAATTAAGCAATTCTGTTTACAGCTTTTGTTAAACGAGAAATCTTTCTGGAGCAAGTGTTCTTGTGATAAACACCCTTGCTTCCTGCTTTATTGATCTCAACGATTGCTACCTTTAATGCTGCCGCAGCCGCTTCGGCATCCTTGTTAGCGATAGCTGTTTCAACTTTCTTTACGCAAGTTTTTACTTTAGACTTAATTGCTTTGTTTCTTGCAGCTTTTGTTTCGTTTACTAAGATTCTTTTCTTTGCAGATTTGATATTAGCCAACTTGTCCACCTCCAATATCCTATATTTCGATTTCGATCGATTCCAGTTCGTTAGAGCCGGACACGGACGTTCTAACGAAACATACGAACTTATTTTATGCCAAGGAATGCTTTCTGTCAATAGATATTTTCCAAAAAAACCTACATATTTTCCCAAAAAACAGGAAATATAGTAATTATGAAAAGAAGCAGTAGGCAGGAGGATGGAACCATGATCGAGAAGTATAGGATCCGGACGGATCTTGCACTGGAGCAGAAGGAACGGTTTGCGGCAGATAATGTGGAAGTTCCGGGTGTGATTTTGGATGAAACATATGATGAAGAAAGAGAGATCCGAGTTACGACGGTGAAGATTGAGACGGAAAATGGGGCGAAAATTATGGGAAAGCCGGTAGGAACTTATATTACGATGGAGGCGCCGGATTTGGCTGTGCCGGACGAGGGCTACCATGAGGAGATTTCGGCAGAACTGGCGAAGTTTTTAAAGCCTTTTGTTCCGATGGATAAGCCGGAGTATTCCGTGTTAGTGGCAGGGCTTGGAAATCGATACGTAACGCCGGATGCACTGGGGGCTTATGTGGCAGATCATCTGAACATTACCAGGCATATCGTGAAGGAGTATGGACGTTATGCTATGGGGAAAGATCAGGTATGCATGGTCAGTGCGGTGATTCCGGGGGTGATGGGACAGACAGGGATGGAGACGGTGGAAGTGATTCGAGGGGTGATCAAGCAAACGAAACCAGACCTGTTGATTGTGGTAGACGCACTGGCGGCAAGAAGCACCAGACGGCTGAACCGGACAATTCAGATCAGTGATACGGGGATTCATCCTGGTTCCGGGGTTGGAAATCATAGAAATGCGATTACGAAAGAGACCGTTGGAGTACCGGTTATTTCAATCGGAGTTCCAACCGTTGTGGATGCAGCCACCATCGTAAACGATACGATGGAAAATTTTATTCGGGCGCTGGAAAGCTCTGAGACCTTAAAAGGAGTAGGCGTGGTGCTTTCCGGGTATAATGCGGCGGAGAAGTATGAACTGGTGAAAGAATTGATTTCACCACACTTAAATGGGCTGTTTGTAACGCCAAAAGACATTGATGATACCATAAGAAGAATCAGTTTCACTATTTCAGAAGCGCTCAATCTTCTGTTTTCAGGAGGACAGGCACATAATCCATCTGCCGGACTCATATAGTGTTAAGACACTGTAGGAAGACGAAAGTCCGGTTCTCAAGCAGGGGAGACCGGGAATGAGCGGAGTGAAAAATGTGAAAGTAAAAATAAGAATCAGCCGGGTGCTGATGGTAGTTTCGGCAGGGATCCTTTTTCTTTTGGCGGGAATCCGCCTGGGAAAGAAGGTTCCCGAAGAACTATGGATGAAAATAGGGGTGGTCTTTTCCGACGCAGCGGTGGAACATGCCAAGAAATGGTGGCTTCCAGGGCTTGCCTGCGTAGAAGCAGGGGAAGAGAAGACGCCCTGGGAATGGGTGGCTGATCGGGCTATGGAACTACTTCCCATTGGAACCTATGTAGAGGACAAAGAGTTTCTGGATACGGAAGTGGAAGACAGGGAGACCTACGCCATGATTCTTGCGAGACAGGAAAGTGATGAAAATGCCGTGGATGAAGAGGGAAAACTGATCGGAGAAGAGAAGCCTTTAGACACGGCTGTTCAGACATCGGGCACGCCCATTGATGCCAGTATGGAAAAGTTAATGAATTACGAATATCTGTTGGGAAATTTTTATGCGGTAGATGGAAACACCATGGCAGATCCACAGCTTTTAAATGCCAAGGCCCTGTTGGAAAAAGATCTTCATATTGAGATTCCCGATCAGGAGGAGCCGAAGGTATTGATCTATCATACCCATTCGCAGGAGGCATTTGCCGACTCGGCGCCTGGAGATCCGGCGACTTCTATTGTAGGAATGGGTGCTTATTTAACTCAGCTTTTGAGTGAGACGTACAAGATTCCAACGCTTCACCATGAAGGGGTTTATGATTTGGTAGATGGGAAGCTGGATCGAAGCCAGGCTTATCAGCTGGCTGAACCAGAGATTCAGAAAATTCTGGCAGAGCACCCCAGCATAGAGGTGGTGATCGATCTGCACAGGGACGGCGTGGCGGAAGGAACCCATCTGGTGACAGAAGTTGGTGGAAAGCCGACGGCACAGATTATGTTCTTTAATGGACTAAGCCGTACAAAAGCAAATGGAAATATCAGTTACTTGCCAAACCCGTACATAGAAGATAATCTGGCATTTTCACTTCAGCTTCAACTGGCAGCCAATGAAAAATACCCCGGATTTACCAGACGTATTTTCCTGCGCGGATATCGCTATAATATGCACTTTAAGCCGCGGACACTTCTAATTGAAGCAGGAGCTCAGACCAATACAGTAGAAGAAATGCGAAATGCGATGGAAGTTCTGGCAGATACCCTTGCTCATGTGCTGATAAAGTAAATTGCCCATGCTCTGACAAAATAAATTCTATTTGCCCCATACAGGACTTTGTGCTAAGATATTGGCAGTATGGAGTCGTATGCGCTCATATATGGGCGTTTGCACAAAAAGGATAGAAAGGATATAGGAAGCCATGGCGAAGAAGAATACCTATGATGCGGAAAGCATTTCCATATTGGAAGGACTGGAGGCGGTTCGGAAGCGTCCGGGAATGTATATCGGAAGTGTATCAACCAAGGGATTGAACCATCTGATCTATGAGATGGTAGATAACTCAGTGGATGAGCATCTTGCAGGCTTTTGTACGGAAATTAAAGTGACATTGGAGGCGGATGGTTCTGCGACAGTGGAAGATAATGGGCGTGGTGTGCCGGTGGATCTTCATGCAACCGGACTTCCGGCGGCCCGGGTCGTTTATACCACCCTTCATGCAGGTGGGAAATTTGACGATTCAGCGTACAAGACCAGTGGAGGACTGCACGGTGTGGGTTCTTCCGTTGTCAATGCCCTTTCTGTTTATATGGATGTGGAGATCAGCCGTGACGGATACGTTCACCACGATCGGTTTGAGCGTGGAAAACCAGTGGTAGAATTAGAAGACGGACTGCTGCCGAAGATTGCGAAGACGAGAAAGACCGGAACGAAGGTGAATTTTCTGCCGGACGACACGATCTTTGAGAAGACCCGGTTTCGGGCGGAAGAGGTCAAGAGCCGGATGCATGAGACGGCATACTTAAATCCTTCTCTTACGATTATCTTCGAGGATAAAAGAGGGGCGGAAAAAGAGCATGTCGTGTATCACGAGCCAGACGGAATACTGGGATTTATCAAAGATCTGAATTCTAAGAAGGAGACGGTGCACGAACCAGTTTATTTTAAAGGAGAGGCAGAAGGCATCGAGGTGGAAGCGGCATTTCAGTATGTAAATGAGTTCCACGAAAATGTTATGGGATTCTGCAACAACATCTATAATGCAGAAGGAGGAACCCATCTGACGGGATTTAAGACTACCTTTACGACGGTGATGAACCAGTATGCAAGAGAGCTTGGAATCTTGAAAGAGAAGGATGCCAATTTTACCGGAGCCGATATCCGAAATGGAATGACGGCGATTATCTCGATCAAGCATCCCGATCCGAGGTTTGAAGGACAGACGAAGACGAAGCTTGATAATCCGGATGCAGCCAAGGCGTGCAGCAAGGTAACCGGTGATGAGATCGTACGCTATTTTGACAGAAATTTAGAGAATTTAAAGAAGGTGATCGGATGTGCGGAGAAGGCGGCGAAGATCCGGAAAACGGAGGAGCGTGCCAAAACCAATCTTCTGACGAAGCAGAAATATTCCTTCGACAGCAATGGAAAGCTTGCGAACTGTGAAAGCCGGGATGCTTCAAAGTGCGAGATTTTTATTGTAGAGGGAGATTCTGCCGGCGGCTCTGCCAAGACGGCAAGAGACCGGATGTACCAGGCAATTCTGCCGATTCGCGGAAAGATTCTGAATGTGGAGAAGGCGAGTATCGATAAGGTGCTGGCAAATGCAGAGATCAAGACCATGATCAATGCATTTGGATGTGGATTTTCAGAAGGATACGGCAATGATTTTGACATTACGAAGCTTCGATACGACAAGATTATCATCATGGCCGATGCGGACGTGGACGGCGCGCACATTTCGACACTTCTGTTGACCTTGTTCTATCGCTTTATGAAGGAATTGATTGATGAGGGACATGTCTATATTGCCATGCCTCCACTTTATAAAGTGATGCCAAAGAAGGGGGAAGAAGAGTATCTCTACGATGACCGGGCGCTGGATCGGTACCGTAAGAGTCATGAGGGACCGTTTACTCTGCAGCGGTATAAAGGTTTAGGAGAGATGGACGCCGAGCAGCTGTGGGAGACAACCCTCAATCCAGAGACCAGAATCTTGAAGCGGGTAGAGATTGAAGATGCAAGGATGGCATCAGATGTAACAGAGATGTTGATGGGAACAGAAGTTCCGCCGCGCCGGGCATTTATCTACGAGAATGCGACCGAAGCGGAACTGGATATATAGTAAAAGCGTGTGAATGGAAGAGATCGATGGAAACAGTTGGAGGAAAAGATGCAGGATTCACAAATCATTAGAACGGAATATTCGGATGTTATGAGAAAATCATACATTGATTATGCAATGAGCGTCATTGTTGCAAGAGCGCTGCCAGATGTGCGGGATGGCTTGAAGCCGGTACAAAGACGTACGCTCTATGATATGTATGAACTGGGAATACGTTATGACAAGCCTTATCGGAAATGTGCCCGTATCGTAGGGGATACCATGGGTAAATACCATCCACATGGAGACAGTTCTATCTATGAGGCGCTGGTGGTTATGGCACAGGAGTTTAAGAAGGGCATGACACTGGTTGATGGACACGGTAACTTTGGATCTATCGAAGGTGATGGAGCAGCGGCGATGCGTTACACAGAAGCCCGACTTGCTAAGTTGACACAGGAAGTCTATCTTGCGGATTTGGACAAGAATATTGTGGATTTCGGACCAAACTTTGATGAAGCAGAGAAAGAGCCAGTGGTACTTCCGGTTCGGATTCCCAATCTTTTGGTTAACGGGGCAGAAGGAATTGCGGTTGGTATGGCGACCAGCATTCCGCCTCATAATCTGGGGGAAGTGGTGGACGCAGTCAAAGCGTATATGAAGAATAGCGACATTAGTACCAAAGGACTAATGAAATTCATCAAAGGGCCGGATTTCCCAACGGGAGGAATTGTAGTCAACAAGGACGATCTGGCGGCAATCTACGAGACGGGAACCGGGAAGATTAAGCTTCGTGGTAAAGTAGAAGTAGAAGAGATGAAAGGCGGAAAGAAGCGCCTGGTGATTACAGAGATTCCTTACACGATGATTGGAGCCGGAATCGGGAAGTTCTTAAATGATGTCTGTGCATTGGTAGAGTCTAAGAAGACGACGGATATTGTGGATATTTCCAACCAGTCCTCCAAAGAAGGAATCCGGATTGTGATCGATCTGAAAAAGGGAGCGGATGTTGAGAATCTGACAAACATGCTCTATAAGAAGACACGTTTGGAAGATACCTTCGGCGTCAATATGCTGGCGGTGGCAAACGGAAGACCGGAGACCATGGGACTTAAGAAAATCATCGAGCACCATGTAGATTTTCAGTTTGAGATGGCGACCAGGAAGTATCAGACGCTGCTTGGCAAAGAACAGGATAAGAAAGAAATCCAAGAAGGTCTGATCAAAGCATGTGATGTGATTGATCTGATTATCGAGATTCTGCGAGGCAGCCAGTCGGTGAAGGATGCCAAGGCATGTCTGACCAGAGGTGAGACGGAAAACATTCGATTCAAATCCGGAATTTCAAAAAAAATGGCGGCAATGCTTCGCTTTACCGAGCGGCAGGCAACGGCGATTTTGGAAATGCGCCTGTACAAGCTGATTGGTTTAGAGATTGAAGCACTTCAGAAGGAACATGAAGAAACGCTTCAGAAAATTGCCAGATACGAGGATATTCTAGATCATTATGAGTCGATGGCAGACGTGATTATCGAAGATTTGGATGCCATTAAGAAGGAATACTTAAGAAAACGCCGCACTGCTATAGAAAATGCCGAGGAAGCGGTCTATGAAGAAAATAAGATCGAGGAACAGGAAGTGGTATTCCTGATGGATCGATTTGGATATGCCAAGACGGTGGATCCGGCAACCTATGAGCGGAATAAGGAAGCGGCAGACGCAGAGAATAAATATATCCTGCCATGTATGAATACCGGGAAGATCTGCCTGTTTACCGATACCGGCAAGATGCACCAGGTCAAGGTGCTGGATCTTCCGTATGGAAAATTCCGGGACAAGAGCCTTCCAATCGATAATGTAAGTAATTATGACAGTACCAAAGAAGAGATTGTATATATTTGTGACTCTGAGCAGATGCGCTTCGCAAAACTTCTGTTCGTTACCAGCCAGGGTATGATAAAGAAGGTAGAAGGCAGTGAGTTCCAGGTGTCTAAGCGAACCATTGCCGCGACCAAGCTGCAGGCGGAAGATCGTCTGGTAAGTGTACAGGTCATTACGGATAATCAGCAAATTGTACTGCAGTCAAAAGATGGATTTTTCCTGCGGTTTCCGGCCGAAGAAGTCTCCGAGAAGAAAAAGGGCGCTGTCGGAGTCCGCGGTATCAAGCTTCGGAAAAACGATGAGGTGGAGCACGCTTATCTCTTTGAAGAGGGAACGGAAGTTAAGGTGAAGTACAAAGAAAAAGAGGTAACATTAAATCGTCTGAAAGTGGCAAAACGGGACGGAACCGGTACGAAGACAAGAGGATAACTGACAAGACGCGAAGACAGGAAAAGAGATGAAGAGAAGCCGATGACAGAGAATACTTATAAGATATTGATTGTAGAAGATGACGCTGGTCTCAATCAGGGAATAGCACTGGCGCTTGCGGAAAAAGGCGTGGAATTTTCGTCTGCGCTTACCCTTGATCAGGCACGAACGCTCTGGAAGGCACAGTCGGCGGATATGGTGCTTCTAGATGAGAACCTTCCCGATGGAAGCGGTTATGAGTTGTTAAAAGAGATTCGCCGGACTTCTCAGATTCCAGTGCTGATGTTGACTGCGAATGATCTGGAAATTGATGAAGTGACGGGGTTCAGTCTGGGAGCGGACGATTATATTACCAAACCTTTTAGTCTGATGGTGCTTCGGGCAAGAGTGGAACGGATGCGCATGCGGATGGAAGAGGGCAGGGAGCGGTTCGGTGACAGGAAAACGAGGTATGTGAAAGGACCTTATGCCTTTTATTTTGATGAAATGAAGTATTTTGCAGATGGCGAAGAAGTAACGCTTAGCAAGACGGAGCAAAAGCTTCTTCGAAGCTTTGTGGAACATTCGGGACAGACCCTTACCAGAGAACATCTAGTAGATGTCCTTTGGACCGGAGATCTTCGGTATGTGGATGAGAATGCACTTTCTGTGGCAGTGAATCGTCTGCGTAAGAAACTGGAAGTAAAGGAAGGAAAGTGTCCAATCCAAACGGTTTACGGACTGGGATATGTGTGGGAGAAGAAAGTATGATACAGATCGGAGCAAAAAAGACCTTGGAGAGACTGGATCAGATGCTGACGGATGCCATGAATGGGACCTTTGAGGAAAGTCGTTACGACGAGACAGAGCTTTCCAGATTGGAATCAAGATGGAAACAGTATTTTACTGCATCTAAACAGTCCATGGAGCAGGTGAAGAAGGAGCGGGAAAATCTGAAATCACTGGTGTCGGATATTTCCCATCAGACAAGAACGCCGCTTTCCAATATCCTGTTGTATTCGCAGCTTTTGCAGGAGTGTTCGGCGGATCAGAAAGAACGTACGCTTGTCGATCAGATCCTAACACAGACGGAGAAGCTGGAGTTCTTGATTCAGTCACTGGTGAAGATGTCAAGACTGGAATCTGACGTGTTGGAAGTATCGCCGCTTTTTCAGCCGGTATTTCCGCTTGTGGAAGATGCGGTGTGTGAACTGGAAGAAAAAGCCAGAAAGAAGGGAATCCAAATTACAGTGGAAGCTTCAGAAGAGATTTTTGCAGCCTATGACCGAAAATGGACAGTGGAAGCGCTTGGTAACCTCCTTGACAATGCAGTGAAGTATTCTCCAGAGGGGAGCACCGTTGCCATAGAGGTGAAAGCTTATGAGTTGTATGTGAGTATCAATGTCAAAGATCAGGGCATTGGAATCAAAGAGGAAGAGAAAGCTCAGATCTTCGGACGGTTTTACAGAAGTGACCGGGTACAACAGCAGGACGGAATTGGAATTGGTCTCTATCTTGCAAGAGAGATTCTGCAAAAAGAGAATGGGTACATGAAAGTAACGTCTAAGGAAGGAAAGGGCAGTTGTTTTAGCATGTATCTTCCCAAATCTTACAAAACTGTTTGATTTCAGAAAGAATGTAGAAAGATTGTAGTGATATAGTAGCCTTATGGAAATGGAATGTACATTTCTGTAAGGCTGTTTTACTAGGCAGAGAATCAGACAATGAAGGAGGAGTTTTGAATGAAGATATTAGAGGCCAGTCAATTGAAAAAATATTATGGATCCGGAGACACGCTGGTGAAGGCTCTTGACGGAGTAGATTTAAGTGTAGAACCAGGAGAGTTTGTGTCCATTGTTGGAACTTCCGGCAGCGGGAAATCCACTCTTTTGCATATGTTAGGGGGGCTGGATCGTCCGACGTCAGGGATTGTGAAAGTGGATGGCAGAGACATTTCCAGATTAAAGGATGAAGAACTAACGATTTTCCGGCGTCGGAAGATTGGCTTTGTCTTTCAAAGCTATAATCTGGTTCCGGTGCTGAACGTCTATGAGAACATCGTGCTTCCGGTGGAATTAGACGGCAACGAGATCGATACGGACTATGTAGAAGATATTATCGAGGTGTTGGGATTGGAAAAGAAGAAGTACAATCTGCCAAGCCAGCTCTCCGGCGGACAGCAGCAAAGAGTAGCCATTGCAAGAGCAATCGCCAGTAAACCGGCCATTTTGCTGGCAGATGAACCTACGGGGAATCTGGATTCTGTGACCAGCCAGGATGTATTAAGTCTGCTGAAAGTAACCAGCGACCGATTTGGCCAGACGGTGGTGATGATTACGCACAATGAAGAGATCGCACAGCTTGCAGATCGTATGATACGAATTGAAGACGGAAGAATTAAAACCAGACGGGTCAAAGGTGGTGAGAAAGATGCGTAAGGTGAAGAATCAAAAAGTGATTCAGAAGCTGGCGAAAAAAAGCTTCAAAGCCAATGGGATGAGGAACCGGATTGCTACGCTGGCTATTGCGCTTACCACTATGCTGTTTACCATTATTTTTACGATGGGACTTGGAACGGCGGAGACGCTTCAGCAGCAGACCATGCGCCAGGCCGGAGGAGATAGCCACGGGGTACTGAAGAACCTGACGAAGAAGCAATATGAGAAATTAAGAACTCATCCATCTATCAAAGAGGAGGCGCCAAGAATCCTGGTAGCGGATCGAATCAACAATCCAGAGTTTTTGAAACGGCATGTAGAAGCATTTTACTATCCGGAATATCACTATCCACATTGTTTTACAAAAATCATTGATGGAAAAGCGCCAAAGAAAGCAGACGAAATTCTAATGGATGAAGTGTCCATGGAGCTTCTGGGATTGAAAAAAGAAGCAGGGCAGCAGGTAACATTAAAGATGCAGATCCGGCAGAATGAAGAAGAAATCATCGACCGCACGTTTACGGTGACGGGTGTGACAAAGGCGGATCCGGCTCTTAATGTGGGATTTGTCACGGTATCGAAAGAGTATTTAAAAGTCCATGAAAAAGAACTTTCCTATCAGGTGAAGGAGACCGGTTCTTCTACAGGGTCTATTTATATGGATGTGAATTTTGCGAATAGTAGAGGGATCCAGGAAAAGCTCAATAAAATGATCAAAGAAAGTGGATATTCGGTAAAAGAGGGAGCGAAAAACTATATTTCTTCCAATGCAAACTGGGCCTATATCTCGGATGGAACCGAGAAAGATCCTATGACATTTGCGGCAGCAGGAGCGGGCCTTTTATTGATCTTATTGACTGGGTACCTTATCATTTATAATATTTTCCGCATTTCTGTGATTCGGGACATCCGATATTACGGGTTGTTAAAGACGGTGGGAACTACTGGACGGCAGGTGAGACGAATCTTGCGCAGACAGGCGTTTTGGATGGCGCTTGTGGGAATTCCGGCAGGGCTTTTGTGTGGATTCTTTGTGGGGAAAGCGCTGGTGCCAAAGATCATTGAGCGAAGCGCTTATCAGGCGGCAGAAGTGGCAGTGTCCGCGAATCCGCTGATTTTTATTGGAGCGGCGCTCTTTAGTTTCCTGACGGTACTGATTTCCACCAGAAAGCCGGCGAAGATTGCGGCGAAGGTGTCTCCGGTGGAAGCGGTGCGCTACACAGAAGGCGCAGAACTTGGGACGACAGGAAAGCGCGGAAAGAAAAAGAGTCAGGCAGAGCGTCAAAAGAAGTCTACCGATGGCGGAAAGATCTGGCGGATGGCTTGGTCTAACCTGTCAAGAAGCAAGGGACGAACAACGGTTACGGTGTTATCGCTGTCACTGGCGATTGTTTTATTAAATAGTGTATTTACCGTTACCAGTTCTTTTGATATGGATGTGTTTTTAAAGAAATTTGTGACGACGGATTTACAGATTGCCAATGCCAGATACTTTGGTATCGATCAGTATTATGGCGGAGACAGTGAAGAGGTAAAGACAGAAAATCTGTCAGAGTCCTTCATCGAGGCCTGTGAGGCGCAGGATGGATTTGAAGAAGGGGGACGGATTTATTCTTCTACAAGATTCGGACTTATGGCAGACTCCTGGGAAGCTCCTGACTATATCCCGCATGACAGCAAAGGATATTATCGGACGTATGGAGCGGAGAAAGACTATCTACGAAAAGATGAAAACGGGGCTTATTCTACCAGCACCGTTCTTTATGGACTGGAAGATTTTCCACTTGAGCAGATCGATGTATATGAAGGTGAAGAGGATCTTTCGGTGATCAAAGAGAAGCTAAAGACCGGAAAGTATTTGATTTATAGTACCTCTACAGATGACAACGGCAAGGTAGAGCCAAAAGAAATGATGCATCATTCCGGAGATAAGGTGACGCTGGCGCTTCCGGACGGAAGCCGTAGGGAGTTTGAGATTCTGACGGTGATCAAAGAGAATTACTATGGCTTGACGAACCGATATGGAATTGAATTTTGTTACTACACAGTGGCAGATGTATTTAAAGAAATGGAGTCCGAAGATTTCCTGATGAGTTATCTTCTGAATGTAGAGGATGAAAAGGAAACGGCCTATGGCCAGTTTGTAGAAGACTACACGATTACGAAAGAGCCGCTAATGGGTTACGAATCCAAACAGAAATGGCTGGATGAATTTTCTGGGCTTAAGAATCTGTTCGTATTGGTAGGCGGAACTTTAAGTGTGGTAATCGGCGTGATCGGGGTGTTAAACTTTATCAACTCTGTATTGACCAATATTGTGACCAGACGCAAAGAGTTTGCTATGATGGAATCAATTGGCATGACGAAGAAGCAGCTCCTTCAAATGTTGATTTTAGAGGGAATCTATTATGCGGTGATTACCATCGGGGTAGTTCTGATCTTTGGCACCTTGTTTTCGGCCACTGCAATAAGAGCGCTGTCTGACGGGTTGTGGTTTATGCGGTACCACTTTGTGATTTGGCCGATGTTGGCAGCGTGTCCACTGCTTTTGATTCTTGGTGTGGCAGTGCCATATCTTGCTTATGCTCCGCAGAGAAAGAATAGTCTTGTGGAGGAGATCCGAAGGAATGAATAAACACCCCTTGCATTTTGCGAGATGGAGTGTTATACTTGATAACAGTAACATAAAGGAATCGGCAGAAGAGTGGACGAAAGTTCACTCTTCTTTGTTGCAGTGTATACAAAGAAGGACTGCCGGTATTTGAATTCTGCAGATGGTAAGGAGGAATTTTAGATTGTCAAAGAAAGAAAATTACGAACAGAAAACCGAAGAGATCCTACTTCCGATTACGGAAGAATATGGATTTGAGCTGGTAGATGTAGAGTATGTAAAAGAAGGAAGTACTTGGTATCTTCGTGCCTACATTGACAAACCGGGCGGCATTGACATTAACGACTGTGAAAAGGTCAGCAGAAGACTGAGTGATCTTTTGGATGAAAAAGATTATATTGAGGATGCATATATTCTGGAAGTCAGCTCTCCGGGACTGGGAAGACCGCTCAAGAAGGAAAAGGATTTCAAGAGAAGTATGGGAGAAGAAGTAGAAATTCGGACTTACCGCATGATTGACAAACAGAAAGAATTTACCGGAGTGCTTACCGGATACGATGCAGATACCGTTACCATTGCGATGGAAGATGAGACTGAGAAGACGTTTGACAGAAGTGATATCGCGCTGATTCGCCTGGCGTTTGATTTTTAAGATTAGGAGGATATAAGAAAATGAACACAGAATTATTAGAGGCGCTTAATATACTGGAGAAGGAGAAGGATATTAGTAAAGAGACACTGATGGATGCCATTGAGAATTCTCTTTTAAATGCCTGCAAGAGCCATTTTGGGAAAGCGGATAATATCAAGCTGATTATGGATAGAGAATCCTGCGATTATCGTCTGTTCGCAGAGAAAACAGTTGTAGAAGAAGTGGAAGATAAATTGGAAGAAATCAGTCTGGAAGATGCAAGAGAGATTGACAGCTCTTATGAACTTGGCGATATTGTGCAGATTCCGATTGAATCCAAATCTTTTGGACGTATCGCAACTCAGAATGCGAAGAATCTGATTTTACAGAAGATTCGCGAGGAAGAAAGAAAGGTTGTATACGATCAGTATTTTGAAAAAGAAAAGGATATTGTGACAGGTATCGTACAGCGTTATGTTGGAAAGAATGTCAGCATTAATCTTGGAAAGGCAGATGCGATGTTGACAGAGAATGAGCAGGTGAAGGGAGAAGTCTTTACACCGACCGAGCGTATTAAGCTGTATGTAGTAGAGGTGAAGAATACCACGAAGGGACCAAAGATCCTGGTATCCCGTACGCATCCGGAGCTGGTAAAGCGTCTATTTGAGTCTGAAGTGACGGAAGTAAAAGATGGAATTGTTGAAATTAAGAGTATCGCAAGAGAGGCTGGAAGCAGAACGAAGATTGCTGTATGGTCCAACGATCCGGATGTAGATCCGGTAGGAGCATGTGTCGGTATGAACGGCGCCAGAGTCAATGCTATCGTAAACGAACTTCGCGGGGAGAAGATCGATATTATCAACTGGAGCGATAATCCGGCAATTCTGATTGAGAATGCACTCAGCCCGGCGAAAGTCATCTCTGTTATGGCAGATCCGGATGACAAGACGGCAAGTGTGATTGTACCAGATTACCAGCTGTCTCTTGCAATTGGAAAAGAAGGACAGAATGCAAGACTGGCGGCAAGACTGACTGGGTATAAGATTGATATCAAGAGCGAGACACAGGCGATAGAGTCTGGAGAACTGCCGGAGAACTATATGGATATGACGGAAGGCGTATTTGAGGAAGAGTACGAAGAGCCTTACGATGAGTCCGCGGATGAAGAAATCATAGAATTTGAAGAGTTTGAAGAAGTAGAGGAATAGGTGATTATTTGAGTAATACTAGGAAAATGCCGCAGCGCAAATGTGTCGGATGCCAGGAGATGAAGAATAAAAAAGAGTTGATCCGGGTGATTCGGACAGCGGAAGGAGAATTCCTTTTGGATGCTACCGGAAAGAAAAACGGAAGAGGGGCCTATCTGTGTCCGTCTCGTGAGTGTTTTCAGAAGGCGGTAAAAAGCAGAGGACTGGAGCGTTCTTTTAAACAGGCGATTCCGAAGGAAGTCTACGACGCATTGGAAAAGGAGATGGAAGCACTTGAAACAGAATAGAATCCTTTCCCTGGTGAGCCTGGCCACAAAAGCAGGCAAGACAGTCAGCGGAGAGTTCTGCACGGAAAAAGAGGTGAAATCCGGGCGGGCAGCACTGGTCATTGTGGCAGGAGATGCATCGGATAATACAAAGAAAAAATTTAGAAATATGTGTGAGTTCTACCAGGTTCCAATCCGGTTTTTGGAGGATAAGGATACCCTGGGTCATGCGATGGGGAAACAGTTTCGGGCATCACTGGCGATATTGGATCAGGGATTCGCAGATGGAATCTGCAGACAACTAGACGCAGAAGGTCATACAATTGCATAGAGGAGGTAGTAATATGTCAAAAATAAAAGTATATGAGCTGGCAAAGGAACTGGATGTGCCAAGTAAAGACGTCCTGGAGTTCCTTGGCAGCAACAATATAGAGGTGAAAAGTCATATGAGTACACTGGAAGAAGCAGATGCCAAGAAAGTACGAGCAGCAATGGGAGGCGCTTCCAAAGGTGACGATGAGAAAGAAGCAAAAGAGGCACCGAAGAAGAAAAATATTGTGCACGTGTTCCGTCCGCAGAATACACAGAATGGAAATAAGCCGGGAAGAAGAACAGGCGGGAACAGACAAAGTGCGCAGCAGGGCCGCCCAATGCAGGTTAATAACGGACGCCCGTCTAAAGCGGCAGCGCTGGCAAAAGAGGAGAAAGAAGTGGTGAAACGTCCAATTACAGAAAAACCGGCAGAGAAACCGGTAGTAGAAAAGCCGGCAGAAAAACCAGTTGAAAAGCCGATTGAAAAAGCAGCCGCACCAAAGCGCGCAGAAGCTCAGAGACCAGCAGCGGAGAAACGCCCGGAGCGGGAAGACAGAAGACCGGCGCGTGAGGACGACAGACGTCAGAACCGCAGTGGAGAGAGACGTTCCGAGCGTCCACAGGAGAATAAAGGTGATGACAGACGCCAGGGACGCGGCGGTGACAGACGCTCTGACAGACCGCAGGGAGCAAGAGGAGAAGGAAGAAACGAAGGTCGCAGAGGCAGCGACAGAAGAGATGGTCGTGATAACCGCGATAACAGAAGAAATGGTGACAGACCGGATAACAGACGCGGCAGCGACAGAAGAGACAATAAGATTCCAGCACCTGCTTTGGAAGGTCAGAAGCCACAGAGAAGCAAAGGTAAGGGAAAAGACGAGTATAAGAAGAAAGATTACCGACGCGAGGAAGAAGAAGGAACAATGATCAAAGGCGGCAAGAAGAAAAATGATCAGAAGCCGCAGATGCAGAAGCCACAGCCAAAAGAGCAGAAGCAGGAAGAGGAAATTAAGTCCATTATTGTTCCGGAAGTTCTGACGATCAAAGAACTGGCAGACAAGATGAAGATTGTTCCGTCTGTGATTGTAAAGAAACTCTTTATGCAGGGTAAAATTGTAACGGTAAATCAGGAAATTGATTATGAGACTGCAGAAGAGATCGCACTGGAATTTGATGTTCTGTGTGAGAAGGAAGAGGTTGTAGACGTCATTGAAGAGCTGCTCAAAGAGGAAGAAGAGGATGAGAAAAAGATGAAGAAGCGTCCTCCGGTTGTATGTGTTATGGGACACGTTGACCATGGAAAGACCTCTCTTCTTGATGCAATCCGTCATACCAATGTAATTGTTGGCGAGGCAGGAGGAATTACGCAGCATATCGGAGCATCTGTAGTAGAGGCCAATGGTGAGAAGATTACCTTCCTTGATACACCGGGACATGAAGCGTTTACAGCTATGAGACTTAGAGGTGCGCAGTCTACTGATATTGCGATCCTTGTGGTAGCGGCAGACGATGGTGTGATGCCGCAGACGGTAGAGGCGATCAACCATGCGAAGGCGGCAGGGGTTGAAATTATTGTCGCAGTGAATAAGATTGATAAGCCAAGTGCCAATGTTGAACGTGTAAAGCAGGAGCTTACCGAGTACGAACTGATTTCAGAAGACTGGGGTGGAAGTACGATCTTCGTACCAGTGTCAGCAAAGACAGGAGAAGGAATCGAAGATTTGATGGAAATGATCCTTCTGACAGCAGAAGTACTGGAGTTAAAGGCAAATCCAAACAGACGTGCAAGAGGATTGGTTTTGGAAGCGCAGCTTGATAAAGGACGTGGTTCTGTGGCAACGGTGCTGGTACAGAAGGGAACGCTCCGCGTAGGAGACGCTATTGCGGCAGGTTCCGCTCACGGAAAAGTACGTGCCATGATGGATGATAAGGGAAGACGTGTGAAAGAAGCAGGTCCATCCATGCCGGTAGAGATTCTGGGATTAAATGATGTTCCAAATGCTGGTGAAGTATTCGTCGGATGCGCGAATGATAAAGAAGCAAGAAACTTTGCAGAGACATTTATTTCTCAGGGTAAAGTGAAGCTGTTAGAAGAGACGAAATCCAAGTTGTCTCTGGATGATCTGTTTACTCAGATTCAGGAAGGAAACTTAAAAGAACTTGGTATTGTAGTAAAAGCAGACGTACAGGGATCTGTAGAAGCGATGAAACAAAGTCTTCTGAAACTGTCCAACGAAGAGGTGGTAGTGAAGATTATCCACGGAGGTGTCGGCGCCATCAATGAATCTGACGTCAGTCTGGCATCTGCATCCAATGCGATCATTATTGGATTCAATGTCCGTCCGGATGCAACAGCAAAAGAGACGGCAGACCGGGAAGGTGTAGATATTCGTCTGTACCGCGTAATTTACAGCGCAATTGAGGATGTTGAGGCAGCCATGAAGGGAATGTTAGATCCGGTATTTGAAGAAAAAGTGCTGGGACACGCAGAAGTGCGTCAGACCTTCAAGGCATCCGGAGTAGGAACGATTGCCGGTTCTTATGTACAGGATGGTACTTTTGAGAGAGATTGTTCCGTGCGGATTACCCGTGATGGCATCGTGATCTTTGAAGGACCTCTTGCGTCTCTGAAACGATTTAAAGATGATGTAAAAGAAGTAAGAGCAGGATATGAGTGTGGATTTGTATTTGCCAACTTTAACGATGTCAAAGAAGGCGACCTGGTAGAAGCATTCAAGATGGTTGAGATCCCAAGATAAGGGATCTGAAACCTCCTGCAGGCTGGAGGGATAGAAGCGATGAGAAAACGAAGTATTAAGAATACTAGAGTAAATATGGAGGTACAGCGGGAGTTAAGCAATATCATTCGCGGTGGGATCAAGGATCCCCGCGTGGCTCCCTGGACCTCAGTGGTAGCAGCGGAAGTTGCGCCGGATCTGAAGACATGTAAGGTCTATATCAGTGTGCTTGGGGACGAACATGCACAGTCTGAGACCGTGAAAGGATTGAAAAGTGCGGAAGGATATATCCGCCGAGAATTGGCGCATAACTTAAATATGCGCAATACGCCGGAACTGACCTTTGTACTGGATCAGTCGATTGAATATGGTGTTCAGATGTCAAAGAAGATTGAAGAGGTAACGGGCAATGACTCTGAATAAGGAAATGCTAAAAGGCCTGGTTGCCGAAGGGAAGAAGATTGCAATTGGCGGACACGTAAGACCGGACGGGGACTGTGTAGGTTCCACTATGGGATTGTTCCAGTATCTGTTAGAACAGTATCCGGAGAAAGAAGTGGACGTATATCTGGAAGAGATTCCGGAGAGTTTCGGTTTCCTTTCGGCAACACAGAGGATCCGGCATGAGATAACAGAAGAGACTGTGTACGACCTTTTCTTCTGCCTGGATTGTGGAAGTCTGGATCGACTGGGCTTTTCTGCACCTTTGTTTGAACAAGCAAAGCAGACGGTATGTATTGATCATCATATCAGCAATACCGCCTTTGCAGATGTGAATTATGTGGTGGCAGATGCAAGTTCTACGTCAGAGTTGGTGTATCAGCTTCTGGAGGAAGAGAACGTGTCTCTTCTGACAGCAGAAGCGTTGTATATGGGAATTGTCCATGATACGGGTGTGTTCCAGTACAGCTGTACATCCCCTAAGACCCTTCGGATGGCAGCATCCCTTTTGGAGAAGGGGGTAGACGGGCCGCGGATTATTCAGGATACGTTTTATGAGAAAAGCTATGCGCAGAACCAGATTTTGGGTCGGGCGCTTTTAGAGAGTATTCTTTTTATGGATGGACGCTGCATTGCGTCTTATGTTACCCAAGAGGAAATGGAATTCTATGGTGTGACACCTAAGGATCTTGATGGAATTGTCAGTCAGCTTCGAGTGACCAAAGGGATAGAGGTGGCAGTTTTTCTGTATGAGCTGGAATCTCATGTGTATAAAGTAAGCCTTCGGTCTAAGAACGAGACGGACGTCAGAAAAGTGGCGCAGTATTTTGGAGGCGGCGGTCATAAGAAAGCGGCTGGAGTTACCATGAAAGGAACCCCGCATGATGTGCTGAACAATCTGGCGAAGCAGCTGGAAATTCAATTGGATCTGTGCAGGGATGATACGAAAGAGACAGGAGAACAATAGTCAATGATACACGGAATCATCAATGTGTATAAAGAAAAGGGATATACTTCCCATGATGTGGTTGCAAAGCTTCGTGGAATATTAGGACAGAAGAAGATTGGACACACCGGAACTTTGGATCCAGATGCAGAAGGTGTTCTGCCGGTCTGCCTGGGAAAAGGGACCAGGCTTTGTGAGCTTCTGACAGACAAGGATAAGGTCTATGAAACGGTGCTTCTTCTTGGGCAGACAACTGACACCCAGGATGTCAGCGGAGAAGTGCTGAACACCGGAAGTACACAGCATCTGACAAATAGTGAAGTGTGCAAGGCGGTGGAAAGTTTCGTGGGTCCGTATCTGCAGATACCACCCATGTATTCTGCCTTGAAGGTCAATGGGAAAAAGCTGTATGAGCTTGCCAGAGAAGGAAAGACGGTGGAGCGTAAAGCGCGCCCGGTAGAGATCAAAGGAATTCAGATTTTAGAAGTAGATCTTCCAAGAGTCCGTATGGAAGTGGAATGTTCTAAGGGAACTTATATCCGGACTTTGTGCCATGATATTGGCGAAAAGCTTGGGTGCGGAGGGTGTATGGAATCGCTGGTTCGCACCAGAGTGGAAAGATTTCTGATAAAAGACAGCCTTCGGCTGGAAGAGATTGAACGACTGAAGAAGGAAGATCAAATTTTGGAAGCGGTCATACCGGTGGATCAGATGTTCACGTCTTACAAGGCGGCAGTGGTAAAGAACCGCTGGATGGCGCTTGCCAAAAATGGAAATGTCCTTCCGTATCAGGCGGTGACGGTGAAAGACGAGCCTCTTGCCGATCAGGAGAAGATCCGTCTATACGATGAAGAGGGGCAATTTATTGCGCTTTACAAATGGGAAGAAAAGCGAAGAGAATATCAGATTAAGAAGATGTTTTTTAATTCATAGAAGGGGAAGATATGCAATACATCAATTGGCTGTCCCACTACAAGGACGACAGAAGATCAGCAGTGACCTTCGGAAAATTTGACGGTCTTCACCGAGGGCATCAAATGCTGGTGGAGAAAGTACGGGAATTGGGAAATGCAAATAAAATCAACAGTGTGGTGTGTTCTTTTGATATGCGTCCACTGTATTTAAGAAAAGGAATTCATCCGCAGATGCTGATGACGGGACAGGAGCGCTATAAACACCTGGATGGGCTTGTAGACTATCTGGTGGAGTGCCCCTTTACCGAGAAATTCAGCGGACTTGGCGCGGAAGAATTTATCCGGGATATTATTTGCGATTTGTTCCATGCGTCTTATGTGGTGGTAGGAACAGATTTCCGATTTGGATTCGGGAAAAAGGGTGATATTAAGATGCTTGCGTCTTATGCAGAGACCTTCGGATATGAATTGATTGTGATTGAGAAAGAACGTTACCACAATCGGGAGATCAGTAGTACCTACGCAAAAGAAATGTTAAAAGAAGGAAAGATGGAAGTGGTGTCTGATCTTTTGGGCTATCCGTATGAACTGACGGGAGTGGTGGAGCACGGGAAGAAGCTGGGAAGACGGCTTGGATTTCCAACCTTTAATGTGGTTTGGCCAGAAGATAAGATGGCTCCTCCCTACGGTGTTTATCTAAGTGAGGTGAGCGTAGACGGCAGAACGTATGGAGGGATTTCCAATGTGGGAGTAAAACCGACAGTCACTGAGGAAAATCATTTGCTGATCGAGACATTTCTGTTTGGATACAGTGAAGATGCATATGGAAAAGAGGTTACGGTCAGACTTTTGCACTATCGGAGACCTGAGCAGAAGTTTGACAGCATAGAAGAGATGAAAGCATGCATAGAGGAAGACATTTTATACGGAAAACATTTCTTCGGAATGGAGAAGTAAAGGAGAAAAGAAGATGAGTGTCACTACGTTTTTTTTGCTGCTTGGCGGGCTGGGACTATTCTTGTACGGCATGAAGCTGATGAGTGAAGGGCTGGAAAAAGCCGCTGGCGCAAAGATGAGGGGGATTTTGGAGTTTTTTACGAAAAACCGCTTTGTTGGAATGTTGGTGGGAATTTTATTTACAGCAGTAGTTCAGTCTTCTAGCGCTACGACGGTAATGGTAGTCAGCTTTGTAAATTCAGGG
This sequence comes from Dorea sp. ICN-14282, assembly GCF_037890115.1. NCBI lineage: Bacteria > Bacillati > Bacillota > Clostridia > Lachnospirales > Lachnospiraceae > Dorea > Dorea sp. ICN-14282. Next base: position 403,157 of record NZ_JBBKBH010000001.1, read on the forward strand.
CTGATGAACCTGCTGCAGGCATCAGGGGTTATCCTGGGCGCGAATATTGGTACCACAGTAACCGGTCAGCTGATTGCGTTTAATCTATCGGATATTGCACCGCTGTTTGTCATCAGTGGTGTGGTGATGGTTATGTTCTGTAAGAAGCTGAATGTGAAGAAGATCGGAGAAGTGGTGCTGGGATTTGGAATTTTGTTCATGGGACTTAGCATTATGGGAGACGCGATGACGACGATCAAGGAATCGCCGCATATTGTGGAACTCTTAAAGGCAATGAAAAACCCATTTGCAGCTATTTTTGTGGGATTTTTGATTACGGCTGTTCTGCAGAGTTCTTCCGCAACGGTTGGAATTATTATTTTGATGGCATCCCAGGGACTTCTTGCATTTACCATCTGTCCGTTTTTGGTACTGGGTTGTAACATTGGTTCCTGTGTATCCGCTCTTCTTGCCAGCTTAGGCGGAAAAAAGGACGCCAAACGTGCAGCCATGATTCATTTTCTGTTCAATGTCATTGGATCGGCAATTACGTTTGCAATCCTGTTAGTTGCATTGAATCCGATTACGGATACCGTGATGCATATGTCAGGAGATAATCCGGCGCGGGCAGTTGCCAATATTCATACCATGATGAAAGTATTTGAAGTTCTGATTCTGTTCCCATTCATGGGCTGGATTGTAAAGGCTACGTATAAAGTGGTTCCGGGAAGTGACCGCACTACAGAAGATGCGTTTGAATTGAAATACATTGGAGACGGGGCGATTATTGCACCGACAACAGCAGTATTTGACAGTATCCATGAGATTGTGCATATGGGAAAGGTTGCCATTGAAAATCTGAAAAACGCCATGGATGCTCTCTGTGACCTGAATGAGGAAAAGATACATGAGGTCTATGGAACGGAAAAATACATTAACTTTATGAACCACAAGATTACGGATTATCTGGTGCGGGTGAATGAGTTGGAGCTTCCTCTCGCGGATGGAAGACTTCTCGGAGGATTGTTCCATGTAGTTAATGATATTGAACGAATCGGAGATCATGCAGAAAATTTGGCGGATTCTGCCAAAGAGCGTATGGAAGGACAGATTCCTTTGAGTGACAAGGCAAAAGGGCAGCTTCAGAAAATGATGGACAAAGTAGTGAAAATTCTGGAGTATTCCTTAGAAATGTTCAGCAACCGCAGTCACGAACACATGCAGGAGATTCTGAAGCTGGAAGATGAGATCGATGATATGGAAAAGCATCTTCAGCGCGTTCACGTAAAGCGGCTTACAAAGAATAAATGTACGCCGGAAGCGGGAATGATTTTTTCTGATACCGTATCAGGGCTGGAGCGTGTGGCGGATCATGCGACGAATATTGCGTTCGCCATTTTGGAGCCGGATGAAGGAATGGAAGAGGATGAAGAAGTATAGAAATATTCCTTTACAATCCGTAAACATTATGCTATACTAGTCCGGTATGAATAGCCGATGTTCGGTAACAGGATTCTCCAACCGTTACTTAATATTTGGCGTTTAACAAAGAATATAGGAGGAAAACAAAATGATCACGAAAGAAATGAAAGAACAGATCGTAAAAGATTACGGCAGAACAGCCGGAGACACAGGTTCACCGGAGGTTCAGATTGCAATTCTGACAGCAAGAATCAATGATCTGACAGATCACTTCAAGGCAAATCCAAAGGATCACCACTCCAGAAGAGGACTTCTGAAAATGGTAGGACAGAGAAGAGGACTTCTTGCATACCTGAAGGAGACAGATATCGAGAGATATCGTACACTGATCGAAAGACTTGGATTACGTAAGTAATCAACACAGGTAAAATCTACAGACACACAACACAACAATAAGGTTCCCGACTGTTTTGCAGTTTGGGAACTTTTTTTAGGCAAGATAATTGAGAAATTTTTGACAATTAGATTGATTAAAAACTGGAATTTAGTAGTGGAACATCTGTTGGTTGTATGCTATAATATAAAAGATTGTGGGCAGTCGTTTTATTCCGAGACCACTGAAAAGAATATTTGTATAAGATTTAAGAAAGGCAAGTGTGTTTTTCAGTAGTTTCGGTATGGACTGATTCACTGGTAATATGAAAAAAAGGAGAGCAAATATGTACAAGAAATTTGAGATGGAACTGGCCGGAAGAACACTGCGTATTGATGTAGACAGAGTGGCAAAGCAGGCGAACGGCGCTGTTCTGATGCACTATGGTGATACAACTGTATTATGTACAGCGACGGCTTCCGAGAAGCCAAGAGAGGGCATTGATTTCTTCCCATTAAGTGTAGAATACAATGAGAGATTATATTCTGTAGGTAAGATTCCTGGAGGATTTAACAAGAGAGAGGGAAAAGCGTCCGAGAATGCAATTCTGACCTGTCGTGTAATCGACCGCCCGATGCGTCCGCTGTTCCCGAAGGATTATCGTAATGATGTAACCCTGGAGAACCTGGTATTATCCGTAGATCAGGATTGTTCCCCAGAGCTGACAGCGATGCTGGGAGCTGCAATTGCAACCAGTATTTCAGATATTCCGTTTGATGGACCGATTTCTACTACACAGGTTGGTCTGGTTGACGGAGAATTTGTATTCAACCCGACGGCTGCGCAGAAGGAAGCTTCTGATATGGCTCTGACGGTTGCGTCAACCAAAGAAAAAGTAATTATGATCGAAGCAGGAGCTAACGAAGTTCCGGAGCGGCAGATGATTGATGCGATTTTTGCGGCTCACGAACTGAACCAGCAGGTGATTGCATTTATCGATACGATCGTTGCAGAATGCGGAAAAGAAAAACATGCTTACGAAAGCTGTGCAGTGCCGGAAGAATTATTCGAGGCGATCAAAGAGATCGTTCCGCCGGCAGCAATGGAAGAAGCAGTATTTACGGATGAGAAGCAGGTAAGAGAAGAAAATATCCGCCAGATTACGGAGAAACTGGAAGAAGCTTTTGCAGAAAAAGAAGAGTGGCTTGCAGTTCTTGGTGAAGCCGTATATCAGTATCAGAAGAAGACGGTTCGCAAGATGATCTTAAAAGATCACAAGCGTCCGGATGGAAGAGCGATTGACCAGATCAGACCGCTGGCAGCGGAGACGGATCTGATTCCAAGAGTTCACGGATCTGCAATGTTTACCCGTGGACAGACACAGATTTGTACAATCACAACACTGGCTCCGCTTGCAGAAGCGCAGAGACTGGATGGACTGGACGAGTCCGAGACATCCAAGAGATATATGCACCACTACAACTTCCCGTCTTACTCTGTGGGAGAGACAAGGCCTTCCAGAGGACCGGGACGTCGTGAGATTGGTCACGGAGCGCTTGCAGAACGTGCGCTGGTACCAGTGCTCCCAAGCGAGAGCGAGTTCCCATATGCGATTCGTACGGTATCTGAGACTTTCGAGTCCAATGGTTCTACATCACAGGCAAGTATCTGTGCATCTTCTATGTCACTGATGGCTGCCGGTGTGCCGATTAAAGCAGCAGTTGCAGGTATTTCCGCTGGTCTGGTGACAGGTGATACGGATGATGATTATCTGGTACTTACAGATATTCAGGGACTGGAAGACTTCTTCGGAGATATGGACTTTAAGGTTGCTGGTACCCACAAGGGTATTACAGCGATCCAGATGGATATTAAGATTCATGGTTTGACAAGACCAATTATCGAAGAGGCAATTGCAGCAACCAAGAAAGCAAGAACCTATATCCTGGACGAGGTAATGAACAAGACAATTGGCGAGCCAAGACCGGAAGTGGGCGAATTTGCACCAAAGATTATTCAGATGCAGATCGATCCTCAGAAGATCGGAGACGTAGTAGGACAGCGTGGTAAGACGATCAATGCGATCATCGAGCAGACGGGTGTGAAGATTGATATCACGGACGATGGAAACGTATCCATCTGTGGAACAGAAGCTTCTGCAATGGAAGAAGCACGCAAGCTGATCACGATTATTGTGACAGATTTTGAAGCTGGACAGGTACTGGAAGGAAAGGTTGTCAGCATCAAAGAGTTTGGCGCGTTCTTAGAATTTGCTCCTGGCAAAGAAGGAATGGTTCATATTTCTAAGATTTCCAAGGAGAGAATCAACCATGTAGAAGACGTTCTGACGCTGGGAGATGTTGTCAAGGTTGTTTGTCTTGGAAAAGATAAGATGGGCAGAATCTCATTCAGCATGAAAGATGTGGCAGAATAAAATTCAGAATCATATGAGCATATTTAAGAGGCGCAGGAGAAATCCTGCGCCTCTTGATATATAAATGTTCTTTTTTGATCCATAACTTACGGTTAATTTTCTTGAATAGAAATTAATAACCCGTCAATTGTGTATCTTCCCGGTAAATGCTATAGTAAACTTACAAAATGCATTTTGAAATTTGATTAGGAGAGCAGATTGCGATGAAAATTCAAGAGATTATCAGACAGAAACGATTGGAGAAAGGTCTTACTCAGGAGCAGCTTGCGGAGCGTCTGGGAGTGACGGCTCCGGCGGTAAATAAGTGGGAGAAGGGCGTCTCTTACCCGGAGATTACACTGCTTCCTGTATTGGCAAGATTGTTGGGAACGGATTTGAATACCCTGCTTTCTTTTCGGGAAGATTTAACCCGTGAAGAAGTAGAAGAGATAGTAGGAGAGATTAGAAGACGATCGGAGCAAATGAGTTTTGAGGAAGCTTATGCTTATGGAATGGAAAAGGTAACAGAGTTCCCCAATTCCTATTCCCTGCTCTTAAATGTTGGAGTGATCTTAGAAGGTGTGCTTCTTATGGAGGAAGATGTAAAATCAAAGTACGCTCGTGAACGCAAAGAGATCGAGAACTTGTATCAAAGGGCACTTGCCAGTCCGGAAGAAGGGATTGCAAACCAGGCAAAGGTGATGCTGATTTCTGCATATCGGGAAAGAAAAGAGTATGAGAAGGCGCAGGAGCTGATCGATACGCTCCCGGATGCGAGCTTTGTTGATAAAACACAAGTGCAGATCAGTACATGGATTGCACAGAAAAAATACGAAGATGCAGGGCGGCTTGCGGAACAGCAAATGACTAAAATAATAGGGGATGTCTATGGAACGCTTTTGACGCTGATGGAGCTTGCCATGAAAGAGGGGCGTATCGAAGATGCCAAAAAGATTGGAGAAATCTATAAGAAGACGGCCATGCAGTTTGAAATGTGGGAGTATGGATGGTATGTGGGAGATATTCAGCTATACAGCTCACTGGAAGATTGGGATAAATTTTTAGAGACGCTGGAGCTTATGCTTTTGTCGCTTAAGAAAGAGTGGAGTCTGAGTGGCTCAGTTGTTTTTCACTATACGGATGTTGATAGATCTTCGAAGAAAGAAGAAGGGAAGGAAATGGGTCCGATGCTGAGGGATATGATTTTAAATGGAATCTATTCCGACCAGGAGACGGCGTTTTTAAAAGATGATCCGAGGTTTCTGGAGATGCTGGAACGAGTGGGAAAATAAAATACAATGAGATTTTGCACAGATTTTACAAGGATCTGTGCTTTTTGAAATTGTGGGGAGTTTTTTGTGTGCATAAATCAATAGTCGTCGCATATATTGAGTTAAAGAGGTGGACAAAGATGCATAAGAATCAGATTGCAAGGGTTTTGCCGGGACGAATCCTAAGGATGCTGGAAAAGGAACATTTGGAATATGAATATCTGCAGGAAATCCGGTTCCGTACAGGTCGTCCGCTGCTTTTTATCTATCGCGGCGAAGAGCGGACGGTAAGAAACGATCATGGCAACCCCTATCAGGTGACAGAAGAGGATGTGCGTGAAATGGTGGATTATATCAGCCATTACTCGCTGTATGCGTACGAGCAGGAGATGAAACAGGGATTTATTACGGTAGAAGGAGGACATAGAATCGGAATGGCAGGACAGGCGATTATGGAAAATGGAAGGGTAAAGAATTTGAAATATATTTCTTCGATTCATGTAAGGCTGTCGCATGAAGTGATCGGGTGCGCAGATCAGGTATTCCCCTATATTACGGGGAACCGGGAACTGTATCATACGCTGATTGTGTCACCGCCCGGATGTGGAAAGACAACCCTTTTAAGAGATATGATCCGCCAGATTTCCGATGGAAACCGCTGGGTGAAGGGAATGGCAACGGGTGTGGTAGATGAGCGCTCAGAGATCGGCGGATGTTACCGGGGATTGCAGCAGAATGATCTGGGGATGAGGACGGATGTGCTGGATGGCTGCTCTAAGGCGGAGGGAATGATTATGATGATCCGTTCCATGGGGCCGCAGGTGTTAGCAGTAGATGAAATCGGGCTTGCAGAGGATGTACATGCAGTTGAGTATGCGATGCACTGCGGCTGCCGGATGCTGGCCACTGCCCATGCCGGATCCATGGAAGAATTAAGAAGACGACCCTTGTTCGCACAGATGGTGAAGGAAGGGCGGTTTGATCGGTATATCCTGTTGGGCAACAGTCGCCGTGTAGGACAGGTTGAAGGCATTTTTGATGGACGTGGAACGCTTTTGTATCGGGAAAAGGAGTATGCATAAGCATGGTGGCAAAGGTATTGGGAGCTGTGCTGGTGGTAGGGGCAGCGTCTATGGCTGGCATTACAGCGGCAGATCACATCAAAGAGAAGTATCAGAACCTTCAGGAGCTGCAGAGAATCTGTTGTCAGCTAAAGAGTGAGATCCGGTATTCCAGATCCTATCTGGAGGAAGCGTTTCTTCATATTGCAGGTACGGCCAAAGAGCCGTATAAAGAATGGCTTTCTTTTCTGGCAAGTCAGATGGAAGAGCGAAGAGACGGAAGCTTTAAGAAACTTTGGGAGACTTCAGTACATACCTGCCTTCTTGGAAAAGGCCTGGAGAGGACGACCCTTCAGAAATTAAAGGATTTGGGACATCAGCTGGGAACGGCAGATGTAGAACTACAGGTACAGACCCTGGATCTTTATTTAGAAGACCTTCGTCTGACGGCAGAAGAACTCAGAGAGACGATGAAGACGAAGGTTCGGCTGTATCGATGTCTGGGGATTATGGGCGGAGTCTTTGTTATGATTCTGCTGATGTAGAAGAAAGATATGGGAGAAAAGAGACAGGGGAAAACAGGAGGGAAACATGAGTGTAAATCTGATATTTAAGATTGCAGCAGTGGGGATACTGGTTTCAGTATTAAGTCAGGTCTTAAAACACAGCGGGCGGGAAGAGCAGGCATTTTTGACCAGTCTTGCGGGGCTTCTTTTGGTGTTATTCTGGATTGTGCCGCTGATCTATGATCTCTTTGAATCCATTCGGAATCTGTTTTCTCTGTAGTGGAATATGCGCGAAAGTGAAATAAAAGGGGGCGGGAGAATGGAGATGGTACAGGTTGCGGTTCTGGGAGTGGCAGGAACCCTTCTGGCAGTTCAATTTAAGAATGAAAAGCCAGAGTACGGAATCTATATCAGTCTGGCAATTGGTATTCTGTTGTTATTTGCAGTGCTTGACAGGCTGGATGTCCTCCTTGATGCACTTGGACTGATTCGTTCTTATATGCGGGCAGATACGATTTATATGGGGACTCTGATGAAGATGCTTGGAATCACCTATGTATCTGAATTCGCATCAGGCCTCTGTAAGGAGGCGGGACATCAAAGTATCGCATCTCAGATTGAGTTGTTTGGGAAACTGGCAATTTTGGCGCTTGGAATCCCGGTGTTGGCGGCGCTTCTTACGACGATTGAGGAGTTCCTGGCATGAGCGGGCGAAAATACTGTACCGTTCTTCTTCTGCTGCTCTTTTTTGCAGGAGCGTCCTTGAAAGTGGAAGCTTATGAGGAGGAAAGAAGTCCGGAGATGGAAGAGATGTTAACTCAATTTGATTTTAGCAAGATGGATCAATCACTTTCGGAACTGTTTCCGGAAGAAAAGCTTCGGTTTCAGGATGTACTGGATCTTGTGCTGTCGGGAGAACAGGAGCTAAGCGGCAGCCTTGTGAACCGTCTGATCAAAGATCAGGTGGGGTATGCTTATCGTTCCTGCCGGGATAATCTCATCCACATTCTGGTCATTGCCCTGGTGGCAGCAGTGTTTCATCAGCTGGCAGGTGCTTTAAAAAGCACGCAGATTGCAGAAATTGGCTTTTATGTATTGTATTTGCTTTTGGTTGCCCTGTCTTTGAATTCCTTTGGTGTTGTGGTGGAATGGGCAGCGGAAAGTCTGGAAGATCTGACCGGGTTCATGGGAGTGTTTTGTCCGCTTTATTTTCTGGCGGTTACCATTGCGAAGGGAAGCGTGACATCTGCGGCCTTTTATCAGATCGTACTGTTCTTGATTTTTCTGGTAGAAGTGTTGATCGCAAAGGTTCTGCTGCCGTTGATTCATGTCTATATGATGATGAACATTCTGAATCATTTATCAAATGAGGCGTATTTAAGCCGGTTTTCAAAGCTGATTGAGACGGTGGTTTCCTGGGCGCTTAAGACACTTCTTGCATGTGTGGTGGGAATCAATGTGATTCAAGGGATGATAAGCCCGGCCATCGATTCGGTCAAGCAAAGTGTAATTACCAGAGGAGCCGAAGCGATTCCGGGAGTGGGAGATGCACTTGGCGGAATGGCAGAGGTGGCTCTTGGAACGGCTGTACTGATCAAAAATGGAATGGGAATGGCAGGAGCTGTATTTTGTATTCTGATTTGCCTGGTTCCGATTATTCAGACCGCTTTGCTTGCATTCTTATATCAGCTGGCGGCAGCGGTAATCCAGCCGGTATGTGATCCGAGGATTGCCGGATGTATCGAGTCTGTCAGTGAGGGGTGCCGTCTGATGCTGAAGGTGATATCGACAACGGCACTTCTGTTTTTGCTGACCATCGCAATCGTAACGGCAGTGACCAGTATGGGATAGAAGAAGATATCTGGAGATAGGGGGAGAAAGGTGTTTGAAGGTATTTATGAATGGCTGAAGGATCTGGCTTATTATGTAATTCTGGTAACGGCGCTTTTTCATATGATTCCGGGAGAGGTATGGGGGAAATATATTCGTTTTTTTACGGGACTTGTCATGGTTGTACTCTTGCTGTCTCCCATTCTTCAATTATTTCAGGAGCAGGATCCGTTGCAGATAATGGAGCGCTATGAACAGGGAATGAAAGATTGGGAAAGCTGGAAGCCGGGGCAGGGAAAAGCAGGAGAACAGCGGCATATTTCAATCCAGGAAATTTCGGAAGATTCAGAAGATATCATAGAAGTGGAGGAAATTAAGATTGGAGAGGAAGGGACAGAGGCATTGGAGTAAGATAGACTTAGAGAAATTGCGTCATGTGCGGAAAGATCAGCTTTTGATTTTTTTTCTTGTGGGAGTGCTGCTTCTGGTGATTGCACTTCCTTCGGGGACGAAAGAAAAGGAGAAAGATTCTAGGCATAGTGAGATTGATGGGGAAGAAGCGGTAGGAACCCAGGCGGAAGAACAGGACTATGCCCGTTATCTGGAACGGAGGCTGGAAGAGACCCTTTCCCAGTTAGATGGAGCGGGGAATGTTCGGGTTATGGTAACACTTCAGTCTTCGGCACAGAAGATTGTTGAGAAAGATACGCAGGGAGAAAGGGATGCGATAACGGAAGAAGACAGTCAGGGAGGCAGAAGAACTTCAGAAAATACCAGTCATCAGGAGACTACCGTGTATGAAGGAATGGGAGAGAAAAGTCAGGAACCTTATGTAAGCAAAGAACTTACGCCGCGGGTAGAAGGAGTGGTAGTTCTGGCAGAAGGAGGAGAAAATGCTTTGGTCAAAAGGAATATAACAGAAGCAATCCAGGCATTATTTGGCATAGACACGCATAAGATTAGAATCATGAAGAAGAATGAAACGATGTAAAAGCAGGAGGGCAAACAGTGAAACGGATATTGAAAAAGAATCAGATGATGATTGCAGCGTTGGCGGTAATGATTGCAGCGGCAGGTTACCTGAATTATTCGGGAAAGATCTTCCCAAAGGAGAAGAAAGCACAGGAGACAGGGGCGGAACTTGCCAATCAGGAGTTATTAGATATCTCGGAAGAAGATCTGGAAGCAAATGCCTCAACGGATATTGAAAGTCAGGATAAGACAGGAGAAGATGGAAGCGTAGAAGGAACGCCGGGGGAAGCGGTTTTAACCAGCGGAACGGCAAATGCAGTAGTTGCAGAAGCGAAGGTGACCAGGGAACAGGTACGGGCGAAGAATAAGGAGACGCTTCAGCAAATCATTGACAGTGAGAACTTGAGTGAAGAACAGAAGCAAGACGCCGTAAATCAAATGGTTGCGATGACAGATTTGGCAGAAAAAGAGGTGGCGGCAGAGACGATGCTGGCATCCAAGGGATTTAGCGAGGCAGTGGTGAGCCTGACGCAGGACGGTGCAGATGTAGTTGTGAATGCGGCGGAGTTAAGTGATGCTAACCGTGCGCAGATTGAGGACATTATTACGAGAAAAACTGGAATTGCAGCGCAGAACATCGTGATTACACCGGTGCATGCAGAAGGACGGTAAATTTGACAGAATAGCGAATTTTTGTTAAATTTTTTATAAGTGTAACTACAGAAGATGGATAGAGGGTACAAATGTATGGAAATTTTAAGGGCAGCAGGATTAAAGAAGTATTATCATACGGATTCTTATGAGGTACATGCGCTTGATGGAATTGATCTTTCTGTAGAGGAAGGAGAATTTCTGGCCATTATAGGGACATCAGGAAGTGGTAAAAGTACGCTTTTGAATCTGCTTGGTGGATTGGATGTGCCGACAGAAGGCGGCGTCTGGATCAGAGGAGAGAGCTTAAGAGATATGGAGGAAGAGGAGCGGACCATTTTCCGGCGAAGAAATATTGGGTTTGTATTTCAGCAGTATAATCTGATTCCGGTCATTAATATTTATGAGAATTTGGTTCTGCCGCTTCGGCTGGATGGAGCGGATTTAGATGAAGAGTTGTTGAAAGAGGTGACAGAACAGCTTCAGATTCAGGAATTGCTGGAACGGCTTCCGCAGACGTTGTCCGGTGGCCAGCAGCAAAGAGCGGCAATTGCAAGAGCGCTGATTAGCAAACCGGCGATTCTTCTGTGTGATGAGCCGACTGGCAGCCTGGATTCCGGGAACAGCAGGGAGGTAATCCGGTTGTTACAGACCTGCGCAAAGCGTTTTCATCAGACGGTGCTGTTGGTTACGCATCAGGAAGAGCTTGCGAAAATGGCAGATCGTGTTATTCGGATTACAGATGGAAAGGCGAAGGAGAGCGTGGTATGAGAAGAGAGAAACAAAGCCGCAGCCTTTCTGAGATCCGAATGCTTGCAAAGGCGTATGCAAAGGAGAATAAAGGAAGGAACTATTTATTGTTCCTGGCAGCAGTTATTTTTGTGGTTGCCTTTACTCTGATCTTTGGAATTGTAGATGGGAAGATAAAGGCAGAATATGAAAAAGCAATGCGGGATGCAGGAACCGAAGCTACCGTATGTATTCAAGACGCGGATCAGACTCAGTATCATGTAGCTGAGTCTCTTTCGTATGTAAAGGCGGCAGGAAGAAGCGCTGGTATTGGAGGTGCGGACTGGAACGAGACACCGGTCTGCGGAATTCGCGTGCTGGATCAGACGGCATGGGAGGAGATGATTGCTCCGGCTTGTCTGGAAGTTTTCGGGAAATATCCAAGAGGGAAACAGGAGATTATGATGCCGGTAGAAGCGTTGGAACGCATGGGGATTACACAGCCGAAGCAGGGGATGGAGATCTCCCTTACCGTGGATGTATCCTTATTTCGATCAGAGCAGGATACCTTTCACTTAAGTGGATGGTATACGAGCGCGGCCAAAGATGTGGGAAACAGATCTGTAGGCTACATATCAGAAGTAAAGTATCGGGAGTGGGGATACGATTTGGAGGAAAAAGCAGAACTCTGGCTGAAGACATCTAAGTATATGGGATGGAGAAAGACAGAGGAACGGCTATATCAAGATCTTCCCGTCAATCAGACAGAGCCTGGAGTGATGCTGGAAATTAAGGCACAGAACCCATATGCGTACAGCGCTGTTAATGAATTGATCGGAGGATACGAACTGGAGGTTCTCGGAGCCTTGGTTATTGTGACAGGGCTTTTCTTCTTGATTTATAATGTTATGCAAATTTCTATGGCAGGGGATATTCGGCAGATGGGACTTTTGCATACATTAGGAATGACAAAAAGACAGATTAGAAGTGTCTACTTCCAGCAGATTTTCAAGGCTCTGATTCCAGGAGTCCTGGCAGGTACGGCGCTTTCTATATTCTTATTAAAGGTTTGTATTCCAAGATTTTTGGAAAAATCCTATCTGGCGCATTATGGGGAAGTGGACAGAATAGACCTCTTTTCTCCCTTCCTTTTACTTTTCGCAGTTCTGCTGGCAGCGGCAGTAACGCTTATAGCATCGGGAATAGTCATTCATAAAGTGGTGAGAATGTCTTGTGTGGACAGCCTTGTGTATACACATTCTAAAAAGGTAAGGTTGGGAGAAAAGAGAAAAAGAAAATGGAAAAAGCGCGGTGTGGCAGGAGAACTTGTTTATATGGCATGGAGGAATATTACCAGATACCAAAGTCGTTTTTGGATGACGGTGCTTTCTCTTTTCCTGGGGATGCAGACCTTCCTTTGTGCCATTGTGATTATCAATGGAGCCGACTATATTCATGTAATAGAGAATCGCCCGGATGTCCTGATTGCCGGAGAATTCAGCGAAGGAGGACAAAAACTGGGTTACGGAATCGAATATCGCTCAAGAGATGCCGGGGAAGATCCAATGGAAACCAAAGGGGATCATTTTGAATTATTATATTCCAATGATTATGATGAATTTTCACCCATTTCGTCAAAGCTAAAAGAAGAACTTTTGAACCTTCCGGAAGTCGATAAAGAGAAGTCCTATGTAATGGAAGGAGCGTATCTACTGTCAACAACCTCCAGAAAAGGTGTGTCTCCGATGGATGATCATTACTCGAAAAATCAGAAAGAAAAAGAAGGAACCGGGTATGATTTTGATTCTGCTATGGTAGAAAGTGTCACTGCGGATGTGATACAGATTTTAACACAAGAGGAATTAAAGAGTTTGAAATCCTATGTAGAAAAACAGAATCTTCCGATTGATCTAAGAGCATTGGAAGAGGGAAAAGGCGCCATCATTCTCCATGACCACAGACTGTCTAAAGAACAAGAAGAACTGGCGAAGGAAAGTGTAGGAGAACCCTTGTATTTTACTGCCATGTGGTCAAAGGAAGAACGGGAGAAATGGCTGGCGAAGACGCAGGAAGAACGGGAACAGGAAGGAGAGGCGGAAGAAAGCAGGCGAAGAGGAATGGCATCAGAACCTTTGAATTTGGCGGGGTATTTGGACAATCGGGCTGAGGGGGTTCCACCCCTTAAGCAGACCTGGCATGGATCGGAAGGAAGTATTTATTATCTGATGAGCGAAAAAGGAGCAGAGAAACTTCCGACGAAGAAGAAAACGCTTTATATGGAATTGAACGCAAAGGAAGGTCAGGAAGAAGAATTAGAGGCGCAGGTTCAAGAGCTTTTAGAAGAAGAGAATCAAAGGAAGGAGCAGAAGGTGGTTCTGGGAATGGATGGAACAGAAACAAAGGAAGCAGGTGTATTCTGTATCTGTAAATCAGAGCTTCTGGCAAAGGCTTCTTCGTATATTGAGGGAAACAGACTCGTGTTAGGCTGTATCAGCCTTCTTCTTTTGGCAGCAGGATTTACGAATTATTGTAATGTTTGTATGACAGGAATCCTGGAAAGAAGAAAAGAGCTAAAGACGATGCGAAGTCTGGGGATAACAAAAAGGCAGATGTGGAAAATGCTGATGCTGGAAGGCGGCTTCTATGTTTTGATCGTAATCGGTCTGGTTTTGTCAGTTGGAAATGTGGTGCTTGCTTTGATCTGCAGGTACATGGAAGGAAAGTTATCGTATTTTACAGCTGAATATCCATATCGGTGGCTGATTTTCCTGGGTGCGGGAATGCTGCTTCTTAGCGAAGGGATTCTGTTTTTCCTGTTTGGGAGAAAGAAGCAGATTGCAAAAGAAGATTTGCATTGAGGAATGCTGCAGGGTATGGTATACTGACTAATGGTTTTGAAAACGGGTATAATTAGATATTAGGAGTGTATAACAGATGTCACAGATAAAGAATGAAGTGAAAGATCAGATAAAAAAGAGACGGACTTTTGCCATTATTTCCCATCCGGATGCCGGTAAGACGACGCTGACAGAGAAGTTCCTTCTGTATGGAGGGGCGATTAATCAGGCGGGAAGCGTCAAGGGAAAGGCAACAGCAAAGCATGCGGTATCCGACTGGATGGAGATTGAGAAGGAGAGAGGAATCTCTGTTACATCTTCCGTGCTGCAGTTTAACTATGACGGTTACTGTATTAATATTCTGGATACTCCGGGGCATCAGGACTTCTCGGAAGATACCTACCGTACGTTGATGGCGGCGGATTCTGCTGTAATGGTGATCGATGCATCCAAGGGTGTGGAGGCGCAGACCAGAAAGCTTTTTAAGGTATGTACGATGCGGCATATCCCGATCTTTACATTTATAAATAAGATGGACCGGGAAGCGATGGATACCTTTGAACTGTTGGATGATATTGAAAATGAATTGGGGATTGCGACATGTCCGATCAACTGGCCGATTGGATCAGGAAAGGACTTTAGAGGAGTCTATGACCGGGAAACGAAGAAGGTGGAGCTGTTCTCGGATACGAAGAAGGGAACGACCCAGGGCGAAGTAAAAAAGGTGGATATCAATGATCCTGAGATTTCATGGCTTATTAGTGATTCCCAGAAGCTGCAGTTAGAAGAAGAAATTGAACTGCAGGATGGGGCAGGTGCAGAGTTTGATCAGGAACTGGTAAGCAAAGGTGAATTATCCCCGGTATTTTTCGGATCAGCGCTTACCAATTTTGGTGTGGAGACGTTTCTTCAGCATTTCCTGAAGATGACATCTTCTCCGCTTCCAAGAAAATCGGATCAGGGAGAAATCAGCCCTATGGAGGAAGGAGACTTCTCCGCATTTGTATTCAAGATTCAGGCAAATATGAATAAAGCACACCGGGATCGAATTGCATTTATGAGAATCTGTTCCGGAGAATTTGAGGCAGGGATGGATGTGTTCCATATTCAGGGCGGTAAGAAGGTACGCCTTTCCCAGCCGCAGCAGATGATGGCAAGTGAGAGAAAGATGATTGAGAAGGCTTATGGCGGTGACATCATCGGCGTCTTTGATCCGGGAATTTTCTCCATTGGAGATACGTTGACCACTTCGCCGGATAAATTTGTCTACGAAGGAATTCCGACTTTCGCACCGGAGCATTTTGCACGTGTGCGCCAGGTGGATACTATGAAGAGAAAGCAGTTTATCAAGGGCATCAACCAGATTGCACAGGAAGGTGCGATTCAGATTTTCCAGGAATATAATACGGGTATGGAAGAAATTATCGTTGGCGTAGTTGGTGTGCTTCAGTTCGATGTGCTGAAATATCGTCTGGAGAACGAATACAACGTAGAGATCCGCATGGATAGTCTTCCATATGAATATATTCGCTGGATTGAGAATCCGGAAATCGATCTTGACAAGCTTTCTGGTACTTCTGATATGAAGAAAGTGAAGGATCTGAAAGGGCGTCCGCTTCTTCTGTTTGTGAATGAATGGAGCATTCGCATGACTCAGGAAAGGAATGAAGGGCTGGAACTGGCTGAATTTGGAAGATAAGGACTTTCCAAATCTTTGGGAATTTGTTATAATAATTAGAAGCGCAGAACCATACAGGAGGTTTAGATATGAGTAGAGAAGAGAGAAATACGTATACAATAAAAGATGATGCCCATATGGGAGAGATCAAGATTGCAGATGAAGTGGTTTCCATTATTGCAGGACTTGCAGCGATGGAAGTGGATGGTGTTGCTTCTATGGCAGGCAATGCAACCAGAGAATTGATTAGTAAGCTGGGAATGCGGTCTCTGTCAAAAGGGGTGAAAGTAGATGTCCTGGAAGGCATTGTAACCGCATCACTGGCGCTGAATCTGAAGTATGGCTACAGCATTAAGACGATTACAGCTAAGGTACAGGAGAAGGTAAAAGCATCCATTGAGAACATGACAGGACTGGAAGTTGCAGATGTGAATATCCGCGTTGCAGGCGTTGAGATACCGGAGGAAGTATAAGTGAAAAGGTCAGAATTAAGAGAACATATCTTCCGCGTACTGTTTGGAATTGAATTTAATACAGAGGCTGAGCTGCCGGAGCAGATGGAACTTTACTTTTCCCAGCTGGAACAGGCAGATGATACTGCCTTTGCATATATTCAGGCGAAGGCGCAGAAGATAGCAGATAAGACGGAAGAAATAGACAAACTTCTGAATGAACATACGACAGGATGGAAGACCAGCCGTATGAATAAGGTGGATCTTACGATTCTTCGTCTTGCCGTGTACGAGATGAAGTGGGATGAGGATGTACCGGTAGGCGTTGCGATTAATGAAGCGGTGGAACTTGCGAAGAAGTACAGCGGAGAGGAAGGACCGGCATTCGTAAACGGTGTGCTGGCGAAACTTGCAGAATAGTTGGGAGCGAGACGAAATGGCCGGGAATGTATATACCGTAAAGCAAGTGAACGCTTACATTAAGAATATGTTCACACAGGATTTTATGCTGAATCGCATCTATGTCAAAGGTGAGGTGTCGAACTGTAAGTATCATACATCAGGACATATATATTTTTCATTAAAGGATGAGTCCGGAACGATTGCCTGCGTTATGTTTGCCGGGCAGCGAGGCGGGCTCTCTTTTCATATGAGCGAAGGTCAGCAGGTAGTGGTGCTGGGCTCGGTCAGTGTGTATGAAAGGAGCGGATCCTACCAGCTTTATGCAAAGGAGATCCGTTTGGATGGAGACGGCGTGCTGTACGAAAGATTCCAGATGCTAAAGCGCGAACTGGAAGAGATGGGCATGTTTGCCGGGGAATATAAGAAGCCGATTCCTGCATATGCCAAGACTGTAGGTATTGTTACTGCACCTACCGGAGCTGCGATTCGGGACATTATGAATATTGCGGCAAGAAGAAATCCGTATGTACAGCTGATCCTCTATCCGGCTCAGGTACAGGGAACCGGAGCCAAGGAAAGCATTGTCCGGGGAATTCGGGTACTGGAAGCGTATGGCGTGGATGTGATGATCGTCGGAAGAGGAGGCGGCTCCATAGAGGATCTGTGGGCGTTTAATGAAGAAGAAGTGGCAAGAGCGATTTTTAATTGCCGGATTCCGGTGATTTCAGCGGTCGGGCATGAGACGGATACGACAATTGCAGATTATGTGGCGGATCTTCGTGCTCCGACACCTTCTGCCGCTGCAGAATTGGCGGTCAGCGATTATCGGCAGACGAAGGAACTTCTCAGAGAGTATGAGAGAAAAATGAGTCGGATGCTGGAACAGCAGATTCGGATCAAAAAGCTTAAGCTTCAGGAATTCCAGACAAAGCTTGGCTTTTTGCATCCAAGGTATCGTCTGCAGGAACGCCAGCAGCGCCTGGTGGATTTAGAAGATCGTCTGCGGCTTTTGATGGAACGAAGAATGCAGATGGCAAGACATAAGATGGCGCTTTATGCGGAACGTATGAAAGGACTGTCTCCGTTGGAAAAGTTGAGTCAGGGATATTCTTACGTAGCAGGAGAAGATGGAAAGGCTGTCAAAAGTATCACGCAGATCAGACCAAAGGAAGAACTGTCGATCTATGTGACGGACGGAGTCATTCGGGCATCCGTCAGAGAAATCAGGGAGGAAGAACATGGATAAAGTGATGAAACAGCAGGGAGAAGAGCTTTCCCTGGAGGCGATGTTTCAGCGTTTGGAGGAGACTGTAGGAACGATGGAGAGAGAAGATCTCTCTTTGGAAGATTCTTTCGCACTCTACCATGACGGAATGGAGATGCTGCGCCGATGCAGCAAGAAGATTGAGAGTGTAGAAAAACAGATATTGGTACTGGATGAAGAAGGAGAAACCCATGAGTTTGAACGATGATTTTCAGATACAGATGAAAAAGAAAGTAGAAGAGATCGAGGCGGTTCTTCAGGAGTATCTTCCCAGACAGAAGGGGGACCAAAGCGTCATTATGGAGGCTATGGGCTACAGTCTTCTGGCAGGAGGGAAGCGTTTAAGACCGATGCTGATGTGGGAGACCTATCGTCTGTTTGGAGGTACATCAAGGGCAATCCGACCGTTTATGGCGGCGCTTGAGATGATTCACACCTATTCCCTGGTGCATGATGATCTTCCGGCGATGGATAATGACGAATACCGCAGAGGCAGGAAGACGACCCATGTCGTCTACGGTGAAGATATGGGAATTCTGGCAGGAGACGCACTGTTAAACTATGCGTTCGAGACAGCGTTCCAGGCATTTGTGACGGATCCTGAGGAAAGCCTGATGATCGGAAGGGCTCTTCGCGTGTTGGGAAAGAAAGCAGGAATCTACGGAATGATCGGTGGACAGGTGATTGATGTGAAGGAGACCGGTCATGCAGTTTCAAAAGAGATTCTGGATACGATTTATGAGCTTAAGACGGCAGCACTTATTGAGGCGGCCATGATGATCGGTGCGATCATAGGCGGAGCAACGGAAGAAGAAGTAAGGATCACGGAGCAGATTGCGAAATACGTAGGGATCGCATTTCAGATTCAGGATGATATTCTGGATGTCACCAGTACAAAAGAAGTGCTTGGCAAGCCGATTCACAGCGATGAAAAGAATGAGAAGACAACGTATGTGACACTGATGGGAGTAGATGAAGCGGCGGGCAAAGTAAAGGAACTGTCGGATCAGGCAATCGACCTTCTTCATCAGCTGACAGGAGAGAACGAATACCTGGAACAGTTGTTGATTCAGTTGATTCACAGAGACAGATAGAAGAGAATCGAGAGGTTATCTGATAATGTTAGAACGGATACAAAAAGAGAATGATATAAAAAAACTAAGTGCAGAGGAACTGGAAGAACTGGCAAAAGAAATTCGCACATTTCTGATTGAAAAGATCAGTAAGACAGGCGGGCATCTGGCTTCAAACCTGGGTGTGGTGGAACTGACTATGGCGATGCATCTTGCTTTTGATCTTCCTTCGGACAAGATTATCTGGGATGTCGGACATCAGGCTTATACCCATAAGCTTTTAACGGGGCGAAAGGATGGATTTGATGATCTTCGCAAATATGGCGGTATGAGCGGGTTTCCTAAGAGAAAAGAAAGTGACTGTGATGCGTTTGATACCGGACATAGTTCTACGTCTATCTCAGCAGGTCTGGGATACGTTCATGCAAGAGATCTTAAGGGCGAGGACTACCGTGTGATTTCCGTGATCGGAGATGGTTCTCTGACCGGAGGCATGGCTTATGAGGCGCTCAACAACGCAGCATCCCTTCATACGAATTTTATTATTGTATTAAATGATAATCATATGTCCATTTCCGAAAATGTAGGAGGAATGTCTGCTTATCTGGCAAGACTTAGGACAGCAGACATTTATACAGAATTGAAAAAAGGAATTACGACGGCGCTTCATAAAGTGCCGGTAGTAGGAGATTCTATGATTGAACAGCTCCGGCGGACGAAGAGCAGCATTAAGCAGCTGGTGGTGCCGGGAATGTTCTTTGAAGATATGGGAATTACCTATTTGGGACCGATTCCCGGACATCAGCTTAGGACTCTTTATGAGGCATTTCAGGAGGCCAGGAAGATTGACGGGCCGGTGCTCCTTCATGTGATTACCGAGAAGGGAAAAGGATATGAGCCGGCAGAAAAGCAGCCTTCTAAATTCCATGGGGTAGGTCCCTTTAATGTACAGACGGGAAAAGTACTGGCAGATAAAGAGAAGGATACGTATACAGACGTCTTTGGCAAGGTGCTCTGTGATGAAGCAAAACGAATCCCTTCCCTTGTGGCGATTACGGCAGCTATGGCCGATGGGACCGGACTTGGTCTGTTTCGTCAGAAGTATCCGAAGCGGTTTTTTGACGTGGGAATTGCAGAAGAGCATGCGGTTACTTTTGCTGCAGGTCTTGCGGCAGGAGGAATGAAGCCGGTATTTGCGGTCTATTCGTCCTTTTTACAGCGGGCGTATGACCAGCTGATTCATGACGTGGCGCTTCAGAACCTTCCGGTGGTTTTTGCTGTAGACCGGGCAGGTTTGGTAGGAAGTGATGGGGAGACGCATCAAGGTATCTTTGACCTTTCCTATTTGAGCAGTATCCCCAATATGGTAGTGATAGCGCCGAAGCATAAGTGGGAACTGGCGGATATGCTGCGGTTCGCCCTTAGGTATGAGGGTCCGATTGCGCTTCGCTATCCACGCGGAACGGCATATGATGGTGGAGAGGAATATCGGGCGCCGGTGGTATATGGAAAGAGCGAAATGATCGAAGAAGAAAGGGGAATTGCCCTTTTAAGCGTAGGTCATATGTATGAAGAAGCGGTTCGTGTACGCGAGGCTTTGAAACAGAAAGGACAGTCATGTACGCTTGTGAATGCACGATTTGTAAAGCCGCTTGATACGGATATGATTGAGGCTCTTTCTGCAAATCATCGTCTTTTGGTGACGATTGAGGAAAATGTTCAGACCGGTGGCTTTGGCGAACATGTGGTGGAATATGTCTCCAGAAAAGGTCTTCCGGTGCGGGTGTTAACGCTGGCTCTTCCGGATGATTATGTGGAGCATGGAAGTATCGGTATGTTAAGAAGAGAGACCGGACTTGATAATGAGACGATGACAGAACGGATTTTAGAAGTATTCCAGAAGATAGAAGAGAAATGAAGCAAGGAGAACGAGAAAGAACGGTATGAAAGAACGATTGGATGTATTACTGGTAAAGCGGAATCTGGCTGCTTCCAGAGAAAAGGCAAAAGCAATTATTATGTCAGGAAATGTGTTCGTGGATGGGCAAAGAGAAGATAAGGCCGGAACAACATTCCCGGAAGAGGTTCAGATTGAAGTGCGTGGACATACGCTGCCTTACGTCAGCCGTGGAGGATTGAAGCTGGAAAAAGCAATCCATAATTTTGACGTCAGCGTAGACGGTAAGGTTTGTACGGATGTAGGATCTTCAACCGGAGGCTTTACAGACTGTATGCTGCAAAATGGAGCGAAAAAGGTGTTTGCTATCGATGTGGGACGGGGGCAGCTGGATTGGAAGCTTCGGCAGGATGAACGTGTCGTATGTATGGAAAAGACGAATATTCGATATGTGACGCCGGAAGATTTAGGCGAACCGATTGATTTTTCTTCTATTGATGTTTCTTTCATTTCACTTACAAAAGTTCTGCTTCCGATTCACGAATACCTGACCGAACACGGTCAGATTGTAGCGCTGATTAAACCACAGTTTGAAGCCGGACGGGAGAAAGTCGGCAAAAAGGGTGTTGTTCGGGAAAAGAGCACGCATTTGGAAGTGATTGATATGGTGATTCAGTATGCAATGTCTATTGGATTTGCCGTGTTGAATCTGGAG
The DNA here is from genome assembly GCF_037890115.1 of Dorea sp. ICN-14282. Lineage (NCBI taxonomy): Bacteria > Bacillati > Bacillota > Clostridia > Lachnospirales > Lachnospiraceae > Dorea > Dorea sp. ICN-14282. The sequence goes on from NZ_JBBKBH010000001.1 coordinate 424,682, forward strand.
TTCTCTCCGATCAAAGGTCCGGAAGGCAATATTGAATATCTTGTGCATTTGGAAAAGTGCGGAGAATATGATAGAATAGCAGAGACAGTGGATATTAAGAAGACGGTAGACGAGGCATTTGCGACACTGGCAAAAAGTTAAAAAGGATCAGGCGAGATGGAAAGATTTCTAATTGTAACGAATGACGGAAAAGATGTGGATCATGCGGTTACCAGCAAGGTGAAAGAGACGCTGGAAAAGGCAGGGAAAATCTGTACGCTGTGCCAAAAAGATGCACAGAAAAATATCAGGAAAGATACGGTGCCGGAAGAACTGGACTGCGCCATTGTAATTGGTGGCGATGGAAGTCTGATCGAGGTGGCAAGGTTATTATGGAGCCGGGACGTGCCGATTATCGGAATTAATATGGGGACACTTGGCTATCTGACGGAGATTGAACTGTCTCATCTGGACGATGCGCTGGATCAGATCATAAAAGAACACTGCATGTTTGAAGAACGGATGATGGTAGAAGGGATCTTTGAAGATGGCAAGAAAGACATTGCGCTGAATGATATTGTGGTATCCAGAAAGGGACAGCTTCGGATTATTCATTTCCGGTTATATGTTAATGGAGAACTTCTGAATTCTTATGAAGCCGACGGCGTGATTATCTCTACGCCGACAGGATCGACCGCTTACAATTTATCCGCAGGCGGTCCTATCGTGGAACCTACCGCATCTATGTTTGTGATTACGCCAATCTGTTCCCATGCGCTTAATACCAGCAGTATTGTGCTGTCTTCTGAAGATGAGATTGAAATTGAAATCGGGGCGGGAAGAGAAGGTTCTCAAGAAGAGGTGTTTGTTACGTTTGACGGTGCGGATACGGTGGTACTAAAAACAGGCGACCGAGTGCGGGTTCGCCGAGCGGAAGCTTATACGAAAATTATGAAGTTAAGTAAGGTCAGCTTTTTAGAAACGCTGCGCAGAAAGATGAAAGGAAATTAAACCATGAAAGTGAACAGACATGCAAAAATTATTGAATTAATTAACAAATATCATGTTGAGACACAGGAGGAGCTTGCGGATTATCTGAATCAGGAAGGCTTTCATGTGACACAGGCAACGGTATCCAGAGATATCAGAGATCTGAAGCTTACAAAAGTCCCTTCTGAAAACGGAAAGCAGCGTTATGCCGTACATCAGGCGGCAGAAAATGGAATGAGTGAGAAATATATTCGAGTACTCAGAGATGGATTTGTATCCATGGATATGGCGCAGAATATTTTGGTTATCAAGACGGTATCCGGCATGGCAATGGCGGTTTGTGTGGCGATTGACGGTATGAAATGGAATGAGGTAGTGGGAAGTATCGCGGGAGACGATACCATTATGTGTGCGATCCGAAGCGTGGAGGATACAGTAGCGGTGATGGACAAGATCAGAAAGATTGTCTTATAGGAGGATAAATGTTACAGAATTTACACGTAAAGAACCTGGCTTTGATCGATGAAATCGAGGTGGAATTTCAGGAGGGGCTCAATATTCTGACAGGAGAGACAGGGGCCGGGAAATCAATTATCCTGGGATCTGTGAACCTTGCTCTTGGAGGAAAGTATCAAAAGGATATGATCCGCGAGGGAGCAGAGTATGGCTTTGTGGAATTGACATTTTCCATAGAGAAAGATGAGCAGATTCAGAAACTTCACAGGCTGGAAGTCTATCCGGAGGATGGTATGATTACGCTTTCCAGGCGCCTGATGCGGGGACGAAGTGTCAGCCGAATTAACGGAGAGACCGTTCCGATCAGTCTTCTTAAGGAAGTGGCAGAGATTCTGATTGATATTCATGGGCAGCATGAGCATCAGTCTCTTCTGTACAAAAAGAATCATCTGGGGATTACGGATGCTTTCGCTGGTGATTATATCGCGGAAGTAAAAAAGGATACAGCAGACGCTTATCATCAGTATAAGGCCTGTGAAAAAGAACTGAAGGAAAGTGTATCAGAAGAAGGAGAGAGAGCGAAGGAACTTTCTTTTCTTCAATTTGAAGTGGCAGAGATTCTGGATGCAGACTTAAAACCAGGAGAAGATGAAGAACTGGAGACGCTGTACCGCAGAATGTCCAATGGGAAGAAAATTGCCGATCAGACGGCGGAAGCTTACCGTTATACCAGTGAAGGGGAAGGAAGTGCAAGCGACGGATTAAGCCGGGCGATCCGTATGATGGCGGATGCGGCACAGTACGATGAACGGGCAGAAGAACTCTATGGACAGCTGGTAGAGGTGGATAGCCTGCTGAATGATTTTAATCGGGAACTTTCGGATTACAGTAAGAGTCTGGAATATTCAGAGGAAGAATTTTACGAGACGGAGAAGCGGCTCAATGAGATCAATCATTTGAAAACCAAATATGGAAGTACGTTGGAAGAGATTGCTACATACTGTAGAAAACAGGAGGAGCGGATCCGAATTTTGGAGGATTATGACCAGTATGTTCTGGGCTTGAAGGAGCGATGCAGGCAGGCCGAAGAGAAACTTTTGACTTCTTCAAAAGCGTTATCCTTAATTCGGAAAGAACAGGCTAAGATCCTGGAACAGGCAATTACAGAAGGATTAAAAGATCTGAATTTTGCGGATGTCCGTTTTCAGATTTCCTTTCAGGAGACCGCCGGATATACGGCAGACGGAATGGATGATGTGGAATTTTTAATTTCTATGAATCCAGGTCAGCCTTTGCGTCCGCTTGCGAATGTGGCTTCCGGTGGAGAGCTTTCTCGGATTATGCTGGCAATTAAGGCGGTGATGGCAGACCGAGATGAAGTAGAAACGCTGATTTTTGATGAAATTGATGTGGGAATCAGCGGAAGAACGGCACAGAAGGTGTCTGAGAAGATGGCGGTCATTGGACGGAAACATCAGGTGATCTGCATTACCCATCTGGCGCAGATTGCGGCGATGGCAGATTGTCATTATTTGATTGAAAAAACAGCTGGTTTTTCCGATACCAAAACGACGATTCGACAGCTTGGGGAAGAAGAGTCGATGATGGAACTTGCGAGAATCCTTGGAGGAGCAAAGATTACGGAGACGGTAATTGAAAACGCAAAAGAAATGAAAGAACTCGCAAAACATACAAAATAAACCAGTGTAAATATCAGGAATTGTTCACATAATAAGATAGATATCCGAAAGATGGATATCTATCTTTTTTAGTGAGGTGAACCAAGATGAGAAAGTACTGGTATCGCAGAATATTAATTATGATTACAGCTTTCACTGTTTCGGTGGGCGGAAGTTATTATCTGATTCAATTTCAGCAGAAGAAGCTGCAAAAGGAAGTAAGCGCAGGTATGTCAGAAGGGCAAATGTTAATTCCGGGAGGAATGCCGATCGGTATTTATCTGGAGATGGAGGGAGCTATGGTGCTGGGAACAGAGGCTGTGACGGATGTTAATGGTATGAAGTGCGAGCCGGCAGAACACCTTCTTAAGTCTGGAGATTATATTTTAGCGCTTGACGAACAAAAGATTCGCAATAAGGCAGAACTTGTGGATGCGGTGAAAGAGATTGATAAAGAAGAAGTCGTACTGAAAGTACGCCGTCAGGATCGAATGATGAATGTAAAATTAAAGCCTGTCCGATGTGACAGCAAAGAATATAAACTGGGTGTTTGGGTAAGAGATAATGCGCAGGGACTTGGAACAATTACATTTCTTAATGCGGACAGTAGATTCGGAGCACTTGGACATGGGATCCATGATGTAGATACCAGCGGTTTATTAGCAATTCAAAGCGGTCGTGTCTATGAGACCAGCATCAAAGATATCCAGAAGGGAAAGAGCGGGACTCCTGGTGGTATGGAGGGGATTATTGTCTATAATAACTACAATATGCTGGGAAGTATTGAACAGAATACAGATTGTGGAATCTTCGGGAAAATTGATCGGATTGATGCGTTATTTACCGACCAGACGCTGATGGAGGCGGCAAAGACGCAGGAGATTCAGGAAGGTCCGGCTTCTATCCGCTGTGCAGTGGAAGGAAAGGTTAAAGAATATGAGATTCGTATCACAAAAATCGACAGAAGCACGAAAGAAGTCAATAAAGGTCTGGTGCTGGAAGTGACAGACCCCAAATTACTGGAAGTAACGGGCGGAATTGTACAGGGGATGAGCGGAAGCCCAATTCTTCAGAATGGAAAAATTGTGGGAGCAGTAACCCATGTATTTGTACAGGACTCTACAAAAGGGTATGGAATTTTTATTGAAAACATGTTGGATTATGTCAAATAAGAATAATTATGTCGATAACGGTCAGGTTTTTACGACAGCAATTTCTTGAACTCGCCAGGGCGGGATTATATAATCATTCTCGACGGTTTTTATTAGAGAGAGGAGGAAATAAATAAAATGGACGCGATTAATGTGGCAATAGCTGACGACAATGAGAGGATTCTGGATCTGCTTGGCGAAATTGTGAGCAGTGACAAGGAACTAAATCTGGTCGGGAAGACAAATAATGGGGAGGATATGTACCGGTTGATTAGGGAGAAGGAGCCAGATGTGGTGCTTTTGGATCTGATTATGCCGAAGATGGATGGTCTAAGTGTCATTGATATGGTGAATAATGATAAGGAGTTAAAGAAACAGCCGGATTTCATTGTGGTGACAGCAGTCGGACAGGAGCGGATCACGGAAGATGCATTCAAGAAAGGGGCTAGTTATTACATTATGAAGCCATTTCACAATGATGTGGTGGTGAACAGAATTAAGAGCGCAAATCAGATGATTCGCCATGAAATGCGCTATTTAGGGCATTCTGCCTGTCAGGCGGCTCCTGTGCCGGAAATGAATTTGGAGACACGAGTAACGGATATGATCCATGAGATCGGAATTCCGGCTCATATTAAGGGGTATCATTACCTTAGGGATGCTATTATGATGGCGGTTGAGGATATGGATGTGTTAAATGCCATTACCAAGGTGTTGTATCCGACGGTGGCAAAGATGCATCAGACAACTTCAAGCCGTGTGGAACGTGCGATTCGTCATGCCATTGAAGTGGCATGGAGCAGAGGGAAGCTGGATACTCTGGATGAATTGTTTGGATACACGGTGAGTAATGGAAAAGGAAAACCGACTAATTCTGAATTTATCGCATTGATTGCAGACACGATTCGTCTGGAATATAAAAATAGATAACCCTTTTCTTCTGAAAAAAAATACGCTATAATAGTGGTATATAGTGGGAATGGGAGGGAAAGAAGCTATGAAAAAAATACTTTTTGCGACTTCAGAGGCGGTACCATTTATAAAGACTGGAGGACTTGCGGATGTAGCAGGATCCTTACCGAAAAATTTTGACAAAGAAAAATATGACGTACGTGTGATGCTTCCTAAATACATGTGTATGAAGGAAGAGTGGAAAGAAAAACTGGTTTATAAAACCCACTTCTATATGGATCTTAACTGGAGAACCGAATATGTGGGTGTATTGGAATTAGAATACGAAGGAATTACATTCTATTTTATAGATAACGAATATTATTTTAACGGATTTGCGCCTTATGGAGACACTTATACAGATATTGAAAAGTTCGCTTACTTTTCCAAGGCGGTCTTAAGTTCACTTCCAGTGATTGATTTTAGACCGGATATTATTCACTGTCATGATTGGCAGACAGGTCTGATTCCTGTGTTTTTGGATAATTTCCGTTATGGGAATGAATACTATCGGGGAATCAAGACGGTGATTACCATACATAACTTAAAGTTCCAGGGTACCTGGGATCCGAAGCGGGTTAGAGATATTACGGGACTTCCGGAATATTATTTTGCACCGGATAAACTGGAGGCTTACAAGGATGCGAACTATTTGAAGGGTGGAATCGTGTATGCGGATCGGATTACGACGGTCAGCAATTCTTATGCACAGGAGATTCGTACACCGTTCTATGGAGAACGTCTGGATGGACTTATGAATGCCCGTGCTAATTGCTTATCAGGTATTGTGAACGGTATTGATTACGATGAATACAATCCGGCGACGGATCCGCATATTGTGAAAAATTATTCTGTAGAGAATTTCAGGAAAGAGAAGATTAAGAATAAAACGGCGCTGCAGGAAGAGCTTGGACTTGCTAAGGATCCTAAGACGATGATGATCGGAATTGTCTCCAGACTGACGGATCAGAAAGGATTTGATCTGGTAGCTTATATTATGGATGAACTGTGTCAGGATGCAGTCCAGATTGTGGCGCTTGGAACCGGTGAAGAACGTTATGAGAATATGTTCCGTCATTTTGACTGGAAGTATGCAGACAAGGTATCTGCCAATATTTATTATTCTGAGGCAATGTCTCATAAGGTGTATGCAGCCTGTGATGCATTCCTGATGCCGTCTCTGTTTGAACCATGCGGGCTGAGTCAGTTAATGAGCCTGCGCTACGGAACAGTTCCGATTGTCCGTGAGACAGGCGGCTTAAAAGATACGGTCGAGCCATATAATGAATTTGAGAAAAAGGGAACCGGATTCAGCTTTGCCAATTATAATGCCCATGAGATGCTGGGAACGATTCGTTATGCGGAACGGATTTATTATGACAAGAAGCGGGAGTGGAATAAAATTGTGGAGCGCGGCATGAATGCAGATTTCTCATGGAAAACTTCCGCAAAACAGTATGAAAAACTTTATGATGAAATGTAGACAAATTCGCCAGATCCTTGTAAGATAGATAACATGTATCTGATGCGACGGGAAACATGGCAAAAAGCAGCAGATCGGACTAAAGAAGTAAGAGGTGAAGGACATGAAGATCAGAGACTTATTAAAAGACAGTAACCCGCACATTTCTTTTGAGGTATTTCCGCCAAAGACGGATGCCGCATACGAGAGTGTGATGAAAGCGACGGAAGAGATTGCAGCTTTGAAGCCTTCCTTTGTAAGTGTGACTTACGGAGCCGGAGGAGGAACCAGCAAGAACACAGTGAAGATTGCTTCTCATCTTTCCAATGATCTGGGGGTCACCAGTCTGGCGCATCTTACCTGTGTATCGTCTACAAAGGAAGAAGTACATCGGGTGATTGAGGAGTTAAAAGAGCAGAAGATAGAGAATATCCTGGCTCTTAGAGGTGATGTCCCGGCAGACGGGGAGTTCCCTCTTCCGAATCATTATCGCTACGCCAGTGAACTGATTGAAGATATAAAACGCCAGGGAGATTTCTGCATTGGCGCTGCCTGCTATCCGGAAGGACATACGGAGACAGAGCATAAAAAAGACGATATCCAAAATTTGAAACATAAAGTTGACTGTGGGGTAGACTTTCTTACGACACAGATGTTTTTCGATAATAATATCCTGTATAATTTCCTGTATCGAATCCGGGAGAAGGGAATTACAGTTCCGGTGCTGCCTGGAATTATGCCGGTAACGAATGGAAAGCAGATGAAGCGGATTTGTGCATTGTCCGGAACTGTTCTGCCGGAGCGTTTCCGGGCTGTGGTAGACCGGTTCGGAGATGATCCAAAAGCAATGCAGCAGGCGGGAATTGCATATGCGACAGATCAGATTATTGATTTGATTGCGAATGGAATCAATCATATTCATATTTATTCTATGAACAAGCCGGAGATTGCAGCAGCAATTATCCGGAATCTGTCAGAGATTGTAAAACCATAGAAAGGCAGAATGCATGGATACAAGAACGAAGGAAGCGATTCGTTACTTGGGGTATGGTAGACATGCGGTAGATGATGAGACGCTGCGGCTGATCAGAAGTTCCTTTCAGGAACTGGATCAGGCAGCGGACTTCAGAATCATCTATCGCATTTTTGATTTAAACCGTAAGGAAAACGAATCTTTAGAAATCGGAACGATGAAAGTGACAAGCAAAAGCTTAAATCGAAACTTAAAAGGCTGCGAGCAAATCGTGCTTCTGGGGGGGACTTTGGGTACAGGAACAGATCTTTTGCTTCGCAGATATACACTTACCGATATGGCAAAGGTGGTCGTACTGCAGGCCTGTGCGGCGGCGATGTTGGAAGAGGAATTGGATATCTGGCAGGAGGCAAGAAAAGAAGAATGGAAAGAAGAAGGATGGTATCTTCGGCCGAGATTCAGCCCTGGATATGGAGATTTCTCAATCTGCCATCAGTCAGAGATTCTTCGCATGCTGGATGCGTCTAAGTCCATTGGCCTTACTTTGACAGATGCGGGGATGCTGACGCCAACCAAATCGGTGACAGCGCTGATAGGGAGAAGCAGAACAGACGCTGCATGCCACAGACAAGGGTGTGAGGCCTGTGAAAAGGCTGATTGCCAGTATCGAAGATAAGTATTGTAAACAGAGAGATACTGCAAAGGAGAATACGGATGATAAGAGAACGACTTGGAAAAGAATTATTATATTTTGATGGCGGTATGGGAACCCTTTTGCAAGCAAAAGGATTGAAACCAGGAGAGCTGCCGGAGACATGGAACCTGACTCACCCAGATGATATCGTAGACATTCACCGACAGTATTATGAAGCTGGCAGTGATATTGTACTTACGAATACGTTCGGCGCTAATGCATTGAAGTTTCAAGGAACAGATTATGCATTGAAGGATGTAGTGGAAGCGGCGGTTCATCATGCAAGAAAAGCATCAGAGTCAGGAGTGACAGACAAAAGAGAGGTCTATATTGGTCTGGATGTAGGGCCGACAGGGAAGCTTTTAAAACCTATGGGCGATCTTGATTTTGAAGAGGCTTATGAAGCGTTTGCAGAGGTGATGCGTTATGGAGAAGAGGCGGGCGTAGATTTCATTCATATTGAGACTATGAGCGATACGTATGAAGTGAAGGCGGCAGTACTTGCAGCAAAAGAGCAGACAAGTCTGCCAGTTTTTGCAACCATGATTTTCGATGAGAAAGGCAAACTCTTAACGGGAGGAGATGTGCCGGCGGTGGTAGCGCTTTTGGAAGGGCTTCGGGTCGATGCGTTAGGAATCAATTGCGGCATGGGACCAGAGCAGATGCTTCCGATTTTGAAAGAAATTCTGACATATACGTCGATTCCTGTGATTGTAAAACCGAATGCGGGGCTTCCAAAACAGAAAGACGGAGAGGTCTGGTATGATGTGGATCCGGCACAGTTCGCTGGTTTTATGGAAGAGATTGCAAAAGAAGGAGCCTGTGTGATTGGAGGGTGCTGCGGAACAACACCGGAGCATATTAAAGCAATGACGGCACAGATTCAGCGAAATCAGTTAAGGCCGCCAGTTAAAAAGGATCTAACCGTGGTGTCTTCTTATGGAAAAGCGGTTGTCTTAGGAGAGAAACCGATCATTATCGGAGAGCGAATTAACCCGACAGGAAAGAAAAAGTTCAAGCAGGCATTAAAAGAACACGATCTTGATTATATTTTAAGAGAAGGTATCATTCAGCAGGATAATGGAGCACATATTCTGGACGTCAATGTAGGGCTTCCGGATATTGATGAATCGGCGATGATGTGTGAGGTAGTGCAGGAACTTCAAAGTATTATTAATCTTCCGCTTCAGATTGATACGGTAGATCCAAAGGCCATGGAAGCGGCTATGCGGATCTATAATGGAAAGCCAATGATTAATTCAGTTAACGGCAAACAGGAATCTATGGATGCTGTATTTCCGTTGATTCAACGCTACGGAGGAACCGTGGTAGGATTGACGATTGACGAGAATGGTATTCCTGCTACGGCCAAAGGACGGGTGGAAATAGCAGGAAAGATTATCCGGGAAGCAGAAAAGTATGGGATTGATAAGAAAGACATTGTGATCGACGTCCTTGCTATGACCATCAGTTCAGAACCGGAGGGGGCCAAGATTACGCTGGATGCATTAAAACAGGTGCGAAAGCAGTATGGGGTCCGTACCGTTCTTGGAGTATCCAATATTTCCTTTGGGCTTCCTTATCGTCCGGCAGTCAATTCCAACTTCTATACGCTTGCTATGTACAATGGTCTAAGCGCCGGAATCATCAATCCTTCTTCTGAAGATATGATGCGTTCCTACTATTCTTACTGTGCGTTGATGAACTATGACCAGAATTGTGAGGCATATATTAGACAATATGGAAACAGGCAGGTGGATGTGACGGTAAAGAGCCAGACAGAAATTACACTTCGGGAAGCTGTTGAGAAGGGGTTGAAAGAAGAAGTCAGGAATGCAGCCAGAGAATGTCTGAAAGGACAAAGCCCTCTGGAAATTATCAATACACAGATGATCCCGGCGCTTGACGCGGTGGGCAAAGACTTTGAAAAAGGGACCTTGTTCCTTCCGCAGCTTTTGATGAGTGCGGATGCTGCAAAGATAGCATTTACAGTACTTAAGGAGGCGTTGTCGGAATTGGGAGAGACAGAAGAAAAGAAGGAGAAGATTATTCTTGCGACGGTGAAGGGAGACATTCACGACATTGGCAAGAATATTGTGAAAGTCCTGCTGGAAAATTATGGATTCGATGTCATTGATCTTGGAAAAGATGTAGCTCCGGAGGTGATTGTTGAAGTGGCAGTCCGTGAACAGGTGCAGCTGGTAGGGCTAAGTGCTCTGATGACAACCACAGTTGTCAGTATGGAAGAAACCATTTTACAGTTGCGAAAATCCTGTCCGGAGTGTAAAGTGATGGTAGGCGGCGCTGTACTTAACCAAGAATACGCTGATATGATTGGAGCTGATTATTATGGAAAAGATGCTATGCAGTCAGTCTATTATGCACAGCAACTGTTTGGAGAATAAGAGCTTCGTTCGTCGGGAAAGAAACCGGCTGCAACAGATGAATACACAGATATACAGGAAAAGGAGAAGAATATGGGACTGATATTACCAGAAGGTTATGACCCGCGCCTCAGCGTGCGGGAAACGCAGAGTGCAATCAAATATATCCGGGATACCTTTCAGAAAGAATTTGGAAAAGAAATGAATCTGGAAAGAATTTCCGCACCGCTGTTTGTAGAAAAAAGCAGTGGATTGAATGATAACTTAAACGGCGTGGAGCGTCCGGTTCAGTTTGATATTGCGGGAATTAAGGACGAGACTGTAGAAGTTGTACAGTCTCTGGCCAAATGGAAACGAATGGCACTGAAGGAATACGGGTTTCAGCCGGGAGAAGGACTTTACACGAATATGAATGCAATTCGTCGGGATGAGGAACTTGATAATCTGCATTCCTGCTATGTCGATCAATGGGACTGGGAGCGTGTGATCACAAAGGAAGAGAGAAATGAAGAGACTTTAAAAGATACCGTTCGTACGATTTTTAAAGTCATTAAGCATATGGAACATGAAGTGTGGTATAAGTATCCGCAGGCAGTGAAGATCTTGCCGGATCAGGTAACCTTTATTACATCACAGGAGCTGGAAGACCGATATCCGGGAAAAACGCCGAAGGAAAGGGAAAACCTGATTACGAAGGAATACGGCTGCGTGTTCCTGATGAAGATCGGTGGAGAATTAAAGGGCGGAAAGCCGCATGACGGACGTGCGCCGGATTACGATGACTGGGAGTTGAATGGTGATATTCTGTTTTGGTTTGATCAGCTTGACTGTGCCCTTGAGATTTCCAGTATGGGAATCCGTGTGGACGAGAAAGCGCTGGAAGAGCAGCTGAAAAAGGCGGGATGCGAGGATCGAAAATCCCTACCGTATCACCGGATGCTTTTAAACGGAGAGCTGCCGTATACCATTGGTGGAGGAATCGGCCAGTCCAGACTTTGTATGCTTCTTCTGGATCGTGTTCATGTGGGAGAAGTGCAGGCAAGTATCTGGCCGGAGGAAATGAGACGTGTGTGTAAAGAACACAAGATTTTCCTGCTTTAGAGATAACAGGATATTGACAATTCTTTAACATTTTATTATAGTAGTAAAGAGGCGTCAGTGCACACTGGCGCCCGTAGTTTGTAGAGATTTGGAAAGAAAACAGGAGGAAGTGCCACTTATGATGAGAGGGTTGGACACAACGGTCAGAAAGATCAGAAGAAGAGTATTCAAAGAAGTCGCAATGCTGGGATTCACAGTAAATGAAGAGACTTTAAATGATGATGTGGAAGCAATTCCATATAAGATTGTAAGCGATGAATCGAACAGATACAGAGAAAGTGTATATCGTTCCCGTGCAATCATCCGGGAGCGTTTAAGACTGGCAATGGGCCTGTCCCTTCGTCCGGAAAATAAACCGGTTCATTTGACAGCGGGGATGGAAGCCAGCAATATTTCTGATAAATATTATGAGCCACCGCTTATGCAGGTGATTCCATCAGCGTGTGAGAGGTGTGCTTCCAAAGGATATAAAGTCAGTGATATGTGTAAGGGGTGTCTGGCGCATCCATGTATGGAGGTCTGTCCAAAGGGGGCAATTTCCATGGTTAACGGACGTTCCTATATTGATCCGGAAAAATGTATCAGCTGCGGAAAATGTAAATCTGTCTGTCCGTACGATGCGATTTCTAAACTGGAGCGTCCATGCGCGAAAGCCTGTGGTGTGAATGCGATTGAATCAGACAAATGTGGACGTGCATACATTAATACAGATAAATGTGTTTCCTGCGGAATGTGTATGGTAAGCTGTCCGTTTGGCGCGATTTCCGATAAGTCTCAGGTATTCCAGCTGGCCAGAGCGTTGACGGAAAAGACACCGATTATTGCTGAGATTGCACCGGCATTTGCAGGTCAGTTCGGAGACAATATTACGCCGAGAAACTTAAAGGCTGCACTTCAGGAACTGGGATTCTCAGAAGTATATGAAGTGGCGCTTGGAGCGGATATCGGTGCGATTGCAGAAGCACACCACTATGTAGAGAAGGTAGCAACAGGAGAACTGCCATTTCTTCTGACTTCCTGCTGTCCATCCTGGGCAATGCTGGCAAAGAAGTATTTCCCGGATCTGATTGGAGAGGTTTCACAGGAATTGACACCTATGGTAGCAACAGCACGTACTATTAAGAAGGAAAATCCGGATGCCAAAGTGGTATTTATCGGACCATGTGCTGCAAAGAAACTGGAAGCAATGCGCCGTACCGTGAGAAGTGATGTGGATTTCGTTATCACCTTTGAGGAGCTGCAGGCAATGTTTGATGCCAGAGATATTGATTTGACGGAATACGAGGCGGAATCGTCTTTCCACAATGCGACGGCTGCAGGACGTGGCTATGCAGTAGCCGGAGGCGTTGCAAAAGCGATTGAAGAATGCGTGAATGAATACTATCCGGATGTGGATGTTAAAATTGAGCATGCAGAAGGTCTGGCAGAATGTAAGAAGGTGCTGGCAATGGCAAAAGCAGGACGTATGGATGGATGCCTGATTGAAGGAATGGGCTGTCCGGGCGGATGTGCTGCAGGAGCCGGAACGAATCTTCAGGTGGCGAAAGCACAGAAGAAGGTACAGGAATTTGTAAAAGCTTCTTCTAAAAAACTGCCGCCGAAGGAATTAAAAGAGATTGAGCTGAATTAAGTATAAATTAGGGAAAGACAAGAAGCGGAGGGGACGTTGACAAACCCTTCGCTTCTCTTTATAATTAAACCTTAGCGTGATATATGGAATCACATACCAACTGATAAGAGAGAAAAGTGCAGGAGGATATTATGCAGAAATATGGAGTAAACGAATTAAGAAAGATGTTTTTGGAATTTTTTGAAAGTAAAGGACATCTGGCAATGAAAAGCTTTTCGCTGGTGCCTCGTAATGATAAAAGTCTTCTTTTGATTAACTCTGGAATGGCCCCGTTAAAGCCATACTTCACCGGGCAGGAGAAACCGCCGAGACAGAGAGTTACCACCTGTCAGAAGTGTATTCGTACGGGAGATATCGAAAACGTAGGAAAGACGGCAAGACACGGTACTTTTTTTGAAATGCTTGGAAATTTCTCATTTGGAGATTACTTTAAGACAGAAGCAATTCACTGGACCTGGGAATTTTTAACAGAAGTGGTAGGATTAGATCCGGATCGTTTGTATCCGTCCGTTTATGAAGAGGATGATGAGGCGTGGGAGATTTGGAATAAAGAGATCGGAATTGCGCCGGAGCGTATCTTCCGTTTTGGCAAAGCCGATAACTTCTGGGAGCACGGTGCAGGACCATGTGGGCCGTGTTCAGAGGTTTACTATGACCGCGGAGAAAAATATGGCTGCGGAAGCCCGGATTGTACCGTAGGCTGTGAATGTGACCGCTATATGGAAATTTGGAACAATGTATTTACACAGTTCGATAATGATGGACAGAATCATTATACAGAGCTGGAACAGAAGAATATTGATACGGGAATGGGACTGGAGCGTCTGGCATGTATCGTGCAGGATGTAGATTCCATGTTTGATATTGACACCATGAAGGCACTGCGAGACCATGTGTGCCGTCTGGCGGGTGTAGCATATGGAGAAAGTCCGGAAACAGACATATCATTACGTGTTATTACGGATCATATTCGTTCTGTGACCTTTATGATTTCAGATGGAATCCTTCCATCCAACAGTGGAAGAGGCTATGTGCTTCGTCGCCTTCTGCGCCGGGCAAGCCGCCATGGACGTCTTTTGGGAATTGACAGACAGTTCCTGGTAGAGCTTGCGAAGACTGTGATCGAGGGATCCAAAGATGGATATCCGGAACTGGAAGAGAAGAAAGATTTTATCTTCCAGGTAATTGTCAAAGAAGAAGAACAGTTTAATAAGACAATTGACCAGGGGCTTTCTCTTCTTGCAGATTCCATTGCGGAAATGGAGAAGAAGGGTGTGACGGTAATGTCAGGAGAAGAAGCATTCCGTCTCTACGACACTTACGGATTCCCGGTTGATCTGACGATGGAAATTCTGGAAGAAAAAGGCTTCTCTATGGATGAAGAGGGATTTGAAAAGGCTGCGAAAGAGCAGAAAGAAAAAGCAAAGGGAACCTTTGGCGAACACAACTACAGTGGAAGAGAAGCCAATGTGTATGATGAAATTGCGCCGGAAATTACCAGCAGATTCGTGGGATATGAGCAGCTTTCCTGTACGTCTAAGGTCAGCGTTCTGACCACAGAGACCCGGATTGTAGAAAGCTTGACAGATGGACAGAAGGGAACGCTGATTACAGAGGAAACTCCGTTCTATGCAACCAGCGGTGGACAGGAGGCAGATACCGGTGTCATTGAAGCGGAAGGATTTGCCTTTGCGGTAGAAGATACAGTGAAGCTTGCAGGCGGCAAGATCGGACATAAAGGACATGTTGTAACCGGTATGGTAAAGGTTGGCGATACCGTAACCTTAAAGGTAGACGAAGAAAAGAGAAGACTGTCTGCAAATAACCACAGCGCGACACATTTGTTGCAGAAAGCTCTTCGTACAGTACTGGGAAGCCATGTGGAACAGGCTGGATCTTCTGTAAATGAGGAGCGTCTCCGGTTTGACTTTACACATTTCTCAGCATTGACAGAAGAAGAAATTCAGAAAGTAGAAGCGCTGGTAAATGAACAGATCCGTGCGGCTCTTCCGGTTGTGGCAGAAAATATGCCGATTGAAGAGGCGAAAAAGACAGGCGCAGCAGCGTTGTTCGGTGAGAAATACGGCGATGTGGTACGTGTAGTAAGTATGGGAGAATTTTCCAAAGAGTTCTGCGGCGGAACCCATGTATCCAATACTAGCTCCATTATGGCCTTTAAGATTATTTCTGAGACGGGTGTAGCTGCCGGTGTCAGACGTATCGAAGCATTGACTTCTAAGGGACTTATGAACTACTATCAGCATGTGGAAGATCAGCTTCTTCATGCGGCAAAGCTCTTGAAAGCAAAACCGGATCAGTTAGCGGATAAGATTTCCCACCTGATGGCGGAAAACAAGACTCTTGGAAGCGAGGTAGAAAGCTTAAAGAGCAAGCTTGCCAAGGACGCTATGGGCGATGTGATGGATCAGGTACAGGAGATCAAAGGTGTGAAGCTTCTGGCGGTAAAACTTGCTGACGTTGATATGAATGGTCTTCGTGACCTTGGAGATCAGCTGAAAGAAAAGCTGGGCGACGGCGTGATTCTTCTTGCATCTGCGACAGGAGAAAAGGTTAGCCTGATGGCTATGGCAACGGACGCGGCAATGGCGAAAGGCGCTCATGCCGGAAATCTGATTAAAGCTTGTGCAGCCTGTGTTGGCGGAGGCGGAGGCGGACGCCCGAACATGGCTCAGGCGGGAGGAAAGAACCCTGCTGGAATAGAAGATGCACTGGCAAAAGCGGCAGAAGTACTGGATAGTCAGATCGAATCATAAAATAATTGGAAAAAGTTGTTGACGTAAGAAAAAAATATGATATAATCTTATGTAGTGCAATAAAAATACCCGAACAGTCGTATGATGCACAATACAAGACTGGAGGGGAGGTTAGGTGTGAGACTATGTCAAATGTAATCGTTAAAGAAAACGAAACGTTAGATAGCGCTTTACGCAGATTTAAAAGAAACTGTGCTAAAGCTGGTATTCAGCAGGAAATTCGTAAAAGAGAGCATTATGAGAAGCCAAGTGTAAGACGTAAAAAGAAGTCTGAAGCTGCTAGAAAGCGTAAGTATAACTAATATGTGCAGTAAATGGAGTGTTGCATTGAACAACACTCCATTTTGTTTGCCAAAAAGAAAGGGAAACAGACAATGTGGTGGAATAGAAGAATATTTGGTCTGAGCGGCTACCATGTGGTGTTATGGTTTTTGGTTTATAGTTTGATGGGATGGATTGTAGAATCTGTCTATATGTCGATCTGCAATCGGAAGCTGACCAATCGTGGGTTTGCGAAGGGACCGTTTTGTCCGATTTACGGTGTGGGCGCGCTGACAGTCTTTTTTTTGCTGCGGCCTTACAGCGATCAGCCATTTCAGTTGTTTTTGTTGGGAATGATTCTGGCAACGGCGATTGAATTTATCACGGCGGTGATTATGAATCGGATCTTTGGAGAAATCTGGTGGGATTATCGCGAAAAGCCGTTGAATTACAAAGGGATTATCTGTTTGGAAAGTTCCATTGCCTGGGGATTCTATACGCTTGGGCTGTTCTTCTTCCTTCAGAACATGGTGTCCAGTCTGGTGGATGCACTTCCTGTTCTAGTGGGAAAGGTTGGCGGAACCATGATCCTGGTAATTTATTTGTTTGATTTTTTACATGCCATGTATCAAGAAAAGAAATACCGAGGTGCTCCTATGAAGGAGTAACCTCGGTATTTCCGTTATATTCGATATCGGGAAGGAGTTCAAAATAGAAATCCTGATATTCTTTTGACAGTGCCTGAATAATAAAGTTCTGGACGATCTTAAACCGGGAAATAGAGATTTCATCACGGTCGAAGGTAATATAAACACTGATCCAGAGCTTTCGGCCGGTACGGACAATGTCGAAATACAGTTTGTCATAGCCGTAGGCATCCAGAATCGGCGTAATAATGTCCTTGATGTTCTGTACGGTTTCTTCTTCGGGAGGAAGAAGGAAGAGATCCCGAAGGCCGGTGACAACGGCGTGAATCGGGGTAGGCAGCATGCAGATGGACAGAATAATGGCAATGCACTGATCCAGATATGGAACAATGGGACGGAACCAGTCTGCATGAAGGAACATCGGAAGAAAGAAGGCGACGGTCATTCCCAGGGAAGCCGCTGTATCGATCTTCCATTCTTGAATCTCCATGGTAACAACCGGCGAAGAAAGATGCCGGTTCATGTAGGAGAGAATTGCGATAAATATGACGCTTAGGATGGCGGCAGCCAATTCAAACCAGGCAATTACGGAGAAGCTTACGTGCCTTCCGCCATGGATGATGATCTGAATATTGTTGATAATCAAACCTGCCGTCACTGCAGTCATAATAATTCCTTTTACGACGACAAACAGCGTCTCTACCTGCAGATATCCGAAGGGATGATTTTCGTTGGATGGCTTGTAAAGAAGCGGAACCAGTATAATAGATACGAAAATCATCAGAAGTTCCACGCCGTCGTATACAGAGTCTAAAAGAACCGCCTGGGAACTGGTATAAATGGCTACTGCAAGCTCCAGGATAACGAAGATCAGGTTGCCGGTCAGGGAGATCCGAAGTGCCGATTTTTCAAATTTTTCATTTTTCCTGCTGGAATGCATAAGTAGACTCCTTTCTCGGGAAAGAAGAGACAAGTCCTTCCTGAATTAGTTCCTGATAGAGTCTGCCAAGGGGCAGTCCGACGACATTGTTATAGTCGCCACGGATTTCCTTTACATGCTTGGCAAATGTCCCCTGAATACCGTAAGCACCGGCTTTGTCAAGAGGATCGCCGGATGCCACATAATCGTTTAGATCCTCTTTGCTGACAGGATAGAAGGTGACGTCTGTGCATTCCGCAAAGGATTTGTGGGAAAGCGCACCTTCTCTGCGCCAGAAAAGAGCGACGCCGGTATAGACCTGATGGGTTCGATCAGACAGCATCGAGAGCATATCAAAGGCTTCCGAGCTTCCGGCGGGCTTTCCGAGAATTTCATCCCGATATACGACAATGGTGTCGGCGCCGATGACCAGAAGATCTTCAGATGGAAGGCGGTCAAAGACGTCTTTTGCCTTCTGAGCTGCCAGATGTGTGACGATTTCTTCGGGAGAGTTTCCGGTTAAAATTTCTTCTACTTCAGAAGGGATGACTTCAAAGGGAAAGCCTGCCCGACTTAAGAGTTCTTTCCGCCTAGGAGAGGCGGAAGCTAAAATATATTTCATGGGTAAAATTCCTCCGTTTCGTTTATTTATATCTTTTTATATTAACAAATTTTAGGGAAAGTGTAAATATTGAGCAAATTATAAAGAAAGAAGGTTTGCAAAGACCAAAGGGATTTTATATAATAAAAAGATAAAGAAAAAATATGTGAATTTACAGGAGGGAACGATCATGTATATCAGCGAAATCGTAACAACACCACCGGAGAATATCAGCGAGAGAGTTCCGCTTGAACAGGAAGTATATAAAGTATTTAAAAAGCTTGGCATTCCATTTGAGCGGGTAGACAATGACCCGGCATCTTCTATGGAAGAGTGCTCCGATATCGGTAAGGTGTTTCAAGCGCCTGTCCGCAAGGATGTCTTTTTGTGTAATCAGAAGAAAACAACATTTTTCCTACTGGTAATGCCGGAAGAGAAGGCATTTGACACAGCGTCTTTCAGTAAGAAGCTTGGAGTGTCTCATATGTCTTTTGCGTCACCGGAGCATATGTGGGAGCATTTAGGAACCAAACCGGGATCCGCAAGCGTCGTTGGCCTTTTGAATGATGAGGACGACTATGTTCAGCTGATTATTGATAAAGAAGTGGCTGAGGCAGAGTATTTTGTATGTAATACCGGAATTAATACGACACATTTGAAGTTTAAAACACAGGATCTTCTGAAGAAGTTTCTGCCATATACGCACCATCGTCCAAGGATTGTAGATCTGTAAAAAGTAAGCATGAAGGTGAAGAAATATGAAACGGATAGAAAAAGAAGAGCTGGTCGCGGTGATAAACGCAAGGAGGCCGGGAGAACGCCTCTCGTTTAAAGAGAAGGAGCTTTGGAATATGGACCTTACTGGGATGGATCTTAGTGGAATGGATTTTGTGCTGAGTTCTTTTCAGAATACGGTTCTTGACGGAGTGAATTTTGAGGGGAGCAGTGTGGAGAATTCTCTGTTTGACGGCTGTTCTCTTCATGGAGTGAATTTTAAGAATGCCAATATGAGGACGGCGTCTTTTCGGGGATGCGATCTGGCAGACAGCGATATTGAGGGGGCAAATCTCTTTGGCGCTGTGCTGGAACGCGCAGACCTTAACGGAGTGCGTTTTGATGAACAGACTAGGTGGTTTCGGATGCATTGTCCGGAGACAGGACCGATTCTAGGGTATAAGAAATGCGTAAATGACCGACTGGTACAGCTTTTGATTCCGGCTGATGCAAAGAGGACCAGTGCAACGCTGCCGTCCTGCCGATGTAATAAGGCGAAAGTGCTGACGATCAAAAATTTTGATTCGACGGAAGAATATGAGGAAGCCTGGTCCCTGGTAGATGAGAACTTTGTCTACAGGAAAGGGGAATGGGTCGAAGTGAAAGATTTTAACGAAGATCGGTGGTTTGATTCTACGACAGGGATCCATTTTTGGATGAGCCGGGACGATGCGATAGGATATTAGAAGATGAAAGTCGGGGCGATGCAGTCATCCCGGAAAATAAGGAGAGTAAAAAGTATGAAGACAGCAGAAGAATTACGAGATTTATTGAACAGGATTGACCGCAGAAGCTATCCGGCATATAAGGATACCAGGGGAAGTTATCGATTCCCGGGATATGTGCTTTTTATTGATCATGTTCAAGGAGATCCTTTTGCGGCGCCGTCCAAACTCAGTATCCGGGTTCCGGGGCGTACGGCAGGGTACCCGGAAGAGCTTTATAATAATCCTGGAAAGAAGACGGCTTTGGAGGATTATCTGATTCGGAGTTTTGCGAAGAGAGCAGGGAAATTTTCGTTCCAGGCCAAAGGGTCCGGAAAGAGCGGTGTGATTCAGGTGACTCGGTGCGGGCAGGAGATTTTAAAAAGAACGGCATGTACCATTGATGCACATACAGGAGATGTTACGGTGCGGTTTGAGGTTGGATTTCCGGCTAATGGGCGTACGATTAATGCAAAAGAGCTAATCAAGATTCTTTACAATTATCTGCCAGAGTGCGTCAAAGGTGGAATTTACTACCAGAGCCAGGATGCTGTGCAGGTTCGTAAGGTGATGGAACTGGCAGAGGATCAGGCCAGTATCAGAGCGCAGCTGGAAGGAAATGGACTGGTGGCGTTCGTGTCCAATGGAAGTATCCTGCCGCGGGAATCCGGTGTATCCGGGAAACCACTGAAGGATTCCGTGCCATTTGTTTCTCCGAAAGAACTGGAGGTTACGATGGATCTTCCTTACCGGGGAAAGATTGTCGGCATGGGAATCAAAAAAGGAATTACACTGATTGTAGGCGGTGGATACCACGGGAAATCTACACTGTTAAAAGCGTTGGAAAGCGGTGTTTATCCGCATATTGCCGGGGATGGACGTGAATATGTGGTTACGGATGAAACGGCGGTGAAAGTGCGTGCGGAGGATGGAAGAAGTATTCGCAATGTAGATATTTCTATGTTTATTGGACAGCTGCCAAACGGAAAAGATACGAAATCTTTCTATACAGAGGATGCCAGCGGAAGCACATCTCAGGCAGCAAATGTAATGGAGAGTATCGAAGCGGGAAGCAAAACGCTTTTGATGGACGAAGATACCAGTGCGACCAACTTTATGGTGAGAGATGAGCTGATGCAGCGGGTGATCCACCGCGAAATGGAGCCGATTACGCCATTTATCGAACGGGTGCGCATGCTTTATGAGAAGTACAAAATTTCAACGGTACTGGTAGCGGGAAGTTCGGGCGCTTATTTTGAGGTGGCAGATACCATTATCCAGATGGATTGTTATGTACCAAGAGAGATTACGGAATTGGCAAAGGAAGAAGCAAAAGGATATCCACGGCTTCAGCTTCCGGAAGATACTCCGGTGCTTCCCGATTTTGATCGAAAGGTAAAGCCAAGCGCCGGACTTCGACAAAAAGGACGAGTAAAATTAAAGACCATGGGACGTGATGGTGTGATGCTGAATCATGAGACCATTGATCTTCGGTATGTAGAACAGCTGGCAGATGCTGAACAGTTGACGATGCTGGGACAGATTACAAGGTACCTGGAAGAAGAAGTATTTGATGGAAGAAAGACGCTTAAGCAGGCTGTGGAACAGGTGGCGGAACAGTTAGAAACCAAAGGTGCTTCGGTGGTTTGTGAAGGAAATGTACTGCCGGGAAATCTTGCATTTCCTCGCAGGCAGGAGATTTATGCATGTCTGAATCGATATCGAAAGCTTGGAACATTGGAACAGAAGGAGAGACGGCAATGAGAGTAATCGGAGGAAGCGCAAAAAGGATTCAATTAAAGACACTGGAAGGGTTGGATACCAGACCGACCACAGACCGGATCAAAGAGACGCTGTTTAATATGCTGTCTCCTTATCTCTATGACTGTATTTTCCTGGATCTTTTTTCCGGAAGCGGAGGGATTGGAATTGAGGCGTTAAGCCGTGGGGCTATGGAAGCTGTATTTGTAGAAAAGAACTCCAAAGCGATGCGGTGTATCAAAGAAAATCTAAAAGCGGTTCGCATGGAACACAAGGCGATGACCATGACGACGGATGTGATGACAGCGCTCTATAAGCTGGAAGGTGAGAAGCAGTTTGATTATATTTTCATGGATCCGCCATATGATATGGGGCTGGAGAGAAAGGTGCTGGAGTATCTGGCGGAGTCGGAGCTTCTTGCAGAAGAGGGTGTGATTGTGGTGGAAGCATCAAAGGATACAGACTTTTCTTATGCAGAGGAGCTTGGCTTTTCTGTTTTAAAAACAAAGGCTTATAAAACAAATAAACATGTGTTTTTGGAACCGTCAGGGAGGAAAGAGATATGTTAAGAGCCATTTACCCAGGAAGCTTTGATCCGGTTACGTTTGGGCATATTGATATTATCCGCAGGTCCGCATCTATGGTAGATGAACTGATTGTCGGAGTACTGAATAATAATGCAAAAATCCCGTTGTTTTCCGTAGAAGAACGTGTTAGAATGTTAGAGAAAGTATTAAAAGATATGCCAAATGTGAAATGTATTCCATTTGAGGGGTTATTAGTGGATTTTGCCCATGAGACGGGAGCCAGAATGGTGATCCGTGGACTGCGGGCAATTACAGATTTTGAATATGAACTGCAGATGGCGCAGACGAATCATAAACTTAGGCCGGACGTAGAGACCGTATTTTTGACGACAAGTCTTGAGTATTCATATTTGAGTTCTACCACAGTGAAGGAAGTAGCGGCTTTTGGAGGGGATATCTCCCAGTTTGTACCCGAGTACGTTGCCGACCGGATCAAGGAGAAGATGAAGCAAAAAGGAGAGTGTAAATCATGAGCAGCCGTATTGAACAGATTATTGAAGAGATTGAGGAGTATATCGACAGTTGTAAGTTCCAGCCGCTGTCCACATCAAAGATTATCGTGAATAAAGATCAGATGGACGAGCTGTTGCGCGAACTTAGAATGAAGACTCCGGATGAAATTAAGAGATATCAGAAGATTATAGCGAATAAAGACGCGATTTTAGCAGATGCACAGGCAAAAGCAGACAGCATGATCGAAGAAGCACAGATTCACACCAGTGAACTTGTCAGTGAGCATGAGATTATGCAGCAGGCATATGCACAGGCGAACGAGATTGTGACTGCTGCCACAGAACAGGCACAGCAGATCCTGGACAATGCTACAAATGATGCGAACGATATCCGGATTGGAGCGATGCAGTATACAGATGATCTGCTGTCAAACGCAGAGAGCATCATTGGTCATACATTGGACAGCTATACCACCAAATATGACGGACTGGTAAACTCCTTGCAGGAGTGTTATGATATGGTACGCAACAACCGTTCTGAATTAGATATTCCAGAACAGTCTCAGCGGGGGCTGGAAGCAGAGTACGGCATTTCCGATGAGGAAGAAGTCGAAGACATCGAGTACGATCTGGACGATGAGGATGAATTAGAAGAATAGATAACAAAAGGCGAGAAAGCTGGTTACGGATGCAGTAATCAGCTTTTCTGTTATATAAGGGCGAAAAGGGAGCCCGCCCTTCTTGATTATAGATCGAGTTTGGAATGCAGCGCAGAATCCACCAAAAGAAGTCAAAGTGAGGCTTCTGATGAAAATCTGTTCTGAGGAAAGAGGAAGGGAACAGATTTGCTGAATTCCGCATGTAATCTCAAGCGAGGGTACCAGCGCCGACAGGACAGGAACAGAAGCAATGTGAAATGTTTCGGCTAAGGTTGTAAGGACGGAAAAAAGCATAATGTAGCCTCCGACTTTTGTAATGGTTTCGATTCCCCGCATAATGCAGGTGTCGAGAAGATCCTCATCTTGATGGAATGGTGAGTCAATGCTTTTGGAGCCGTGAGTTTGAAAGCTTGAAGTCTGTGCAGAAGAACCAGACCGATAACGCAGACGGAACAGGAAACTGCACAGGATGGGAGACAGGATTACAATGACAAGTGCGGGAATCATAAGGGATGGATTTTTTAAATTTTGCAGAACCAGAAAGCTTATGACAAACATGGGGCTTGTATTATTGCAAAAGGATAGAAGATAGCAGGCTTCAGAGCGGGAGATAAGACCGGAAAGCAACAGATCTGTTGTGACTTTGGCACCCATTGGATATCCGCAGAGAAAGCCGGACAGGATGGCGAAAGATCCGTAGGACGAAGTTCGGAACAGCCGGGAGAACAGCCTGTTTCCGATTCGTGCGATCCAGTGGATAGCGCGGGTGTGAAGCATTAGGTCGCAGACCAGTATGAATGGCAGAAGAGTGGGCAGCACCGTATGAAACCACAATAAGAGACCGTCACTTGCGCCTTTTAGGACAGGGGCGGGGAATAAAAGCATGGTCAGAAAGAGCAGTAAGACAGAAAAAGGGAAAAGATAAGATTTCATTTTGGAGAAAATCCTTCCATTTCTTTCATTTAATTTTATTACTAAGGTTGCATTTTTATGAAAATAGTACCATAATGTGAGTATAGAATTAAATATGTCAGAAAAGAGAGGGAATATTATGGCAGTATTAGAAAATCTAGAACCTAAAAAAGTATTTCATTTTTTTGAGGAGCTGTCCGCTGTACCTCGTGAGACATTCGATATGCAGCGTATCAGTGATCACTGCGTAGCGTTTGCGAAAGAACGTGGGCTGGAAGTGATTCAGGACGACTGTCTCAATGTTATCATTCGGAAGCCGGGAACACCTGGATATGAAGACTGCGAGCCAGTGATTTTGCAGGGACATATGGATATGGTGGGTGAGAAACGACCAGGCTCCGACCATGATTTTAAGAAGGACGGATTGAAACTGTATGTAGAGGACGGATTCATTAAGGCGAAGGACACAACTCTTGGCGGAGATGACGGAATTGCCGTTGCCATGGCGATGGCGATTTTGGATAGCGATGACATTCCGCATCCTCCAATTGAAGCGCTCTTTACAGTAGACGAAGAAACCGGTATGGGCGGTGCAAATGGAATTGATATGAGTATCTTCAAAGGAAGAAAGGTTGTAAATCTTGATTCTGAGGTAGAAGGCGTGTTAACCTGTGGATGTGCTGGTGGAATTGAGTATGAGGCAGCGATTCCAGTACATAGAGAAAAGAAGGACGGAACGAAGGTTACCGTTCGCATTCATGGATTAAACGGAGGTCATTCCGGTTCTGAGATTCATCAGCAGCGTGGAAATGCGCACAAGATGATGGGACGCTTCTTGTATCGCTTAAGCAAAGAGGTGCCGTTTACACTGGTTGATATTTTCGGAGGAGCGAAGCATAACGTTATCGCCATGGAATGTGAAGCGTCTCTTATGGCTTCTGAGGAAGACGCAGAGAAAATTGCTGCAAAAGCCCAGGAAATGAAGGAAATCTGGGACCATGAATTTATGGGAGAGGAAGAAGGATTAAAAGTAGATGTTGACATGAAGGCAGGCGCGTCAGAAGATGCCTGTGATAAAGATTCTACCGGACGTGTAATCGGATTCCTTGCAGGATGTCCAAATGGTCTGCAGGAATACAGCCGTAAATTAAAAGGAATTGTAGAGACTTCTCTGAATATCGGTGTAGTTGATACACAGGCAGATTGCATTAAGATGGGTCATTTGATCCGAAGCTCTGTGGAGAGCCGGAAAGTGCAGCTGAAAGAACAGCTGGATCTTTGTGCAGAACTTGCAGGCGGAACGGGAAGAATCATCAGTCAGTATCCTGCATGGCAGTTTGATCCGGATTCTGAACTGAGAAAAATTATGGTAGAAAGCTTCCGGGAAGTTTACGGAAGAGAACCGGAAGTTTCCGTAGTTCATGCTGGACTGGAGTGTGGAATTTTCCTTGGAAAACGTCCGGATCTGGATTGTGTATCCATTGGACCGGATCTTCCGGATATTCATTCCTTTAATGAGCGGATGGATATTGCGTCCGCTCAGAGAACTTGGGAATATTTAAAGACGATTTTGAAAAACTGTAAATAAAGAATAAGGCGTACAGCCGGTTTCCTGTAGAGACATAGGAAACCGGCTGTTTTCATATATTGATAAAGAAAAAATAAGAGGAAGGAACAGAGATGCGTTATCAGTCCTCAGGGAAAATGATGGTACTGATCTTTCTCCTTGCACTGTTTTCTGTTCTTGGAGCACAGCAGGCGAAGGATCAGGCGCGTAAGTTTACGCAGCAGAAAAAAACGACGGAGGACCCTTGGTTTCGACAGGAATTCTTTTCAGAGCAAATGCGGGCGCAGCGGGAAGTTCTTTCGCCATCGTGCAAACATTTCTTAGAGCAGGTGGAAAAAGAGATCACCTATTATCCGGTTCCGGAGTCCTCGGTGGATCCATCTCTTACGGTTTCTTATGAAAACGGATGGATGGCAGAGCGGAAATATAAAGATACACATGCGCATGAGGGAACGGATCTTATGGCGGCAAGACAGGAGAGTGGAATTTATCCGGTTATTAGTATCACGAATGGAACGGTGACGAATATCGGATGGCTTGAGAAAGGCGGATATCGGGTGGGAATTACATCGGATAGCGGCACGTATTACTACTATGCGCATTTGGAATCTTATGCCAATTTAAAAAAGGGGGATTCGATACGGGCGGGTCAGCTTCTTGGCTATATGGGGGATTCCGGATATGGGCCGGAAGGAACGACAGGCCAGTTTGCGGTGCATCTGCATCTTGGGATTTATTCTTATGAAAATGGCAAAGAAAATAGCGTAAATCCTTATTATGTACTACGTTTTTTAGAAAATAAGAAATTAAAATACGCATATTCCTAGAGTTATACACGGGAATATGTTATACTTATTTGATCATGTTTGATCATGTGATAGAGAAATTACGACGATACACATATGGAGGAAGAGCGATGAACCTGCCAGGTGCATTTGAAGAGAAAATGAAAGAACTCTTAGGAGAAGAGTTTGACGAATATATTGCTTGTTACGAAGAACCGAGATATTATGGGCTTCGTGTCAACACACAGAAGATTTCCGTGGAGGAATTCCAGAAGATCTGTCCTTTTGAAATCCATCCGATTCCATGGATTTCCAATGGTTTTTATTATGATGGTGACAAAGTGTCTCCGTCCAGACATCCGTACTATTTTGCGGGGCTTTATTATCTGCAGGAGCCAAGCGCTATGACGCCGGCAGACCGTCTGCCGATCGAGCTGGGAGACCGAGTGCTGGACGTGTGTGCGGCTCCGGGTGGAAAGGCGACGGAGCTGGGGGCGAAGCTTGCGGGACACGGAATGCTGGCCGCCAACGATATCAGTAATTCCAGAGCGAAAGGTTTGCTGAAGAATATCGAGGTGTTCGGAATCGGAAACGTGCTGGTGCTTAGCGAAGAGCCAGGGAAACTGATGGACTATTTTCCGGAATACTTTGATAAGATTTTAATCGATGCACCCTGTTCTGGAGAGGGGATGTTTCGAAAGGATAAGAAAATGGTCCGGGCATGGGAAGAACATGGCCCAGAATTTTTCAGTAATATCCAGAAGAGCATCGTGCTTCAGGCGGCACATATGCTGCGGAAAGGCGGTATGATGCTGTATTCTACCTGTACCTTTGACAGCCGGGAAAATGAACAGATTATCGAGCATCTTTTAGAACATTGTCCGGAATTTCGGATTCTTCCTATAAAGCCTTATGAAGGATTCTGCCCGGGGCGGCCGGGACTTACGAAGTCTGGGATGAAAGACATCGAAAAGACTGTTAGAATCTTCCCACATAAGATGAAAGGGGAAGGACACTATTTGGCCTTGCTGCAAAAAGGTGAGAAAAAAGAAGTGGCAGAAGAAACCGGAAAGCCAAAGAAAAAAACACGGAAACTTCCGGAGGAACTGGAAACATTTTTTGCCCATGTATCTTGGAAATTGGACCCTTCCAGACTTGATATTCATGGAGAGAGAATTTACTATATGCCGGAGAATCTGCCTGCGGTAAAAGGAATCCGATTCCTTAGGACAGGACTTCTCTTAGGGGAACTCAAAAAGAACCGCTTTGAACCAAGTCAGGCATTGGCGATGGCGCTAAAAAAGGAAGACTATGACTTTTGTATTGATTTGAAAGCAGAGGATGAACGAGTGACCCGTTATCTGAAAGGGGAGACACTGGATGTGGAAGATTTGGCAGGAAGTAAGGAGAAAGGCTGGTATCTGGTCTGTGTAGACGGATATCCTCTTGGATTTGGAAAGCTGGCCGGAGGCGTATTAAAGAATAAATACCTGCCGGGATGGAGGCTTTGCTGATGATGCGGCTGGATAAATATCTTGCAGATATGGGCGTGGGAACCAGACAGGAAGTGAAAAAAAGGATCCGTCAGGGACAGGTACGCGTAAATGATGAAATCGTGCGGGCTCCGGAGAGAAAGATTTCCGATTCTGACCAGGTGTTCTGTGATGGAATACAGGTATCTTATGTTACGCATGAATATTATATGTTAAATAAACCTTCCGGCGTGGTTTCTGCAACGGAAGATGCTTCCTGTCGGACGGTGATTGATTTGATTGCGGATCGAAAGAGAAAGGATTTATTCCCGGTTGGAAGACTTGACAAAGATACGGAAGGGCTTCTTTTAATCACCAATGACGGGGAGTTGGCTCATCGGCTGTTATCTCCGAAGAAACATGTAGATAAGGTCTACTATGCCAAAGTATCAGGAATTGTGTCGGAAGAAGATAAGGCGGCATTTCTGCAGGGAGTAAATATCGGAACGAAAGAGAAGGAAGAATGGACCAGACCCGGGGAGCTGCAGATCCTGGAGGTAGGAGAAGAGGTTTCCACGATTCGTCTTACCATCCGGGAAGGAAAATATCATCAGGTAAAGCGAATGTTCCAGGCAGTTGGAAAGGAAGTACTTTATCTGAAACGGGAATCTATGGGAACCCTTACGCTGGATCCCTTACTTACGCCGGGATCATACCGTGCGTTAACAGAAAAGGAGCAAAAAGAACTTGGAAAAGAAGTTGGATTGTAATCAATCGGAAAATCAGATGCTTGAGGAGATAGATAGTATTATTTTTGACGTGGATGGAACGCTTTTGGATTCTATGTGGATCTGGCCATCTATCGATGATGACTATCTGGAGAAATATCATTTGACGAAACCAGAGCGTTTCCATGAGAATATGGAAGGAATGAGCTACACAGAAGCAGCTCACTATTTTCTTGAAGTGTTTCCAGATCTTCCATTTACCCCGCAGGAAGTTATGGAAGAGTGGATGGAAATGGTCTATGACAAATACATGACGCAAGTAGAATTAAAAACCGGAGCAAGAGAGTTTATTGAGAGAATGCGAGACCAGGGAAAGACCATTGGAATTGCAACCAGCAATGCCAGAGAATTGGTTCTTGACACGCTGGAGTCATTGGGAATCCGTCATCTGTTCGATTCCGTACACAGCGCCTGCGAGGTGGAAGCGGGAAAGCCGTCTCCGGCAGTTTACCTGTTGGTGGCGGAAGATCTGGGAGTAGATCCATCCAGGTGTCTGGTTTTTGAAGATGTCCCGATGGGGATTTTGGCGGGAAAGAATGCGGGAATGAGAGTCTGCGCTGTGGAAGATGCATTTTCCAGTCCTCAGGTTCAAAAGAAACGAGAGCTGGCAGACTACTACATTCAGGATTACACCGAGATTGAAAAGAGAACATACGAGGTATTATAAATGGAAAAAGGATTTTTGCCGATATGTAGACGGGATATGGAAGAGATGGGGATCAAGCAGCTGGACTTTGTCTATGTGTCCGGAGATGCATACGTGGATCATCCGTCTTTTGGTCATGCGATTATTATGCGTACATTGGAAGCACATGGCTATACAGTGGGCATCATTGCGCAGCCGGACTGGAAAGACAAAACGAGTATTATGGAATTTGGAGAGCCAAGGCTTGGATTTCTGGTGTCCAGCGGAAACATGGACTCCATGGTAAATCATTATTCTGTGTCAAAGAAACGTCGAAAAACAGACGCCTACACACCGGGAGGAGTGATGGGAAAGCGGCCGGATTATGCGGTGGTTGTATATAGTAACCTGATTCGCCAGGTATATAAGCATACGCCGATTATTCTGGGAGGAATTGAAGCGAGTCTTAGACGTCTGGCGCATTATGATTACTGGTCGGATAAGCTGAAGCGTTCCATTCTTTTGGATTCAGGGGCCGATCTTTTATCCTATGGAATGGGAGAGCGTTCCATTGTGGAGATTGCAGAAGCACTGGACAGTGGAATTGATGTGAAGGATCTAACGTTTGTTCCGGGGACTGTTTACAAGACCAAGAGTATGGACAGCGTCTACGATGCGCTGACCCTTCCGGGATATGACGAACTGAAGGCGGACAAGCTTATATACGCTCGCAGTTTTTATACCCAGTACTGCAACACCGATCCTTTCAGTGGGAAGAGGCTGGTTGAGCCATATGGAGAACATCTTTATGTAGTGCAGAATCCTCCGGCAAAGCCGTTAAGTCAGTCGGAAATGGATCGTGTCTATAGTTATCCATATATGAGAACTTATCATCCGTCTTACGAAGAGAAGGGCGGCGTTCCGGCGATTTCTGAAGTGAAATTCAGTCTGATCAGCAACCGGGGGTGCTTTGGCGGATGCAGCTTCTGTGCGCTGACCTTCCATCAGGGAAGAATTATTCAAACCAGAAGCCATGAGTCGCTTCTTGCAGAGGCAGGACAGTTTATCTGGGACAAGGACTTCAAGGGTTATATTCACGACGTAGGAGGGCCGACGGCTAACTTCAGACATCCATCCTGTGAAAAGCAGTTAGAGCATGGCGCCTGTAAGACGAAGCAGTGTCTGTTCCCAAGACCTTGCAAGAATCTAAATGTGGATCATAAGGACTATATTGTGTTGCTTCGAAAATTGCGGGAACTGCCGAATGTAAAGAAGGTATTTATCCGGTCAGGAATCCGGTTCGATTATGTGATGGCAGATCAGGATGATACCTTTTTCAGGGAGCTTTGTAAATATCATGTCAGCGGACAACTGAAAGTGGCGCCGGAACACGTCTCCGACGCAGTTCTGACACGCATGGGCAAACCGGAAAACAGCGTATATCAGGCATTTACGAAGAAATATAAGAAAATCAATCAGGAGATTCATAAGGAACAATACCTGGTTCCTTATCTGATGTCCTCCCATCCGGGTTCTACGATGAAAGAAGCCGTAGAGCTTGCAGAATATCTGCGGGATCTTGGCTATATGCCGGAACAGGTACAGGATTTCTATCCGACGCCGTCTACTCTTTCTACGTGTATGTATTATACTGGTGTGGATCCCAGGGATATGAAACCGGTCTATGTGCCGCGCAATCCCCATGAGAAGGCGATGCAGCGTGCGTTGATTCAGTATCGGAATCCAAAAAATTATGATTTGGTGCTGGAGGCGTTAAAAAAAGCAGGGCGTATGGATCTGGTGGGGTATGACAAACATTGTCTAATTCGTCCAAGACAAAAGGACGGTCGCACCCAGGCATTTTCGGGTAAAAATCCAGGAGGCAAAACCAGATCTTCTGATAGGAAAACGTTCGTCGGAAAAGAACAACGGAAAAAACGGACGATTCGGAATGTCCATAAAAAGAAGACGAAGAAATAGGACAGCGAAAAAGAAAAGAGGAGGGCCAGGATGAAGATCGCAGTGATTACAGGCGCCTCTTCCGGAATGGGAAGAGAGTTTGCTGTTCAAGTCTCTAAGCTTTATCGAAATCTAGATGAGATCTGGGTGGTTGCCAGACGTACGGAAAGGTTAGAGGAATTAAAGAAAAAGCTTACGGTTCCGGTGCGGATTTTTGACGGAGATCTGGGACGGGATTATATCTATGAGCGAATTGAAAAATCCCTGGATCAAAAACAGGCAAAGATCCGGCTTTTGGTAAATGCTGCCGGATATGGAAAGATGGGGCTTACGGAAAAGCTGGATTCTTTGGATCTGTGCGGAATGATTCAGCTTAACTGCATAGCTCTTACGAAGATGACACATCTTTGTCTTCCTTATATGGAGCGGGGAGCGAGGGTGGTTCAGGTTGCATCAGCTGCAGCCTTTGCGCCGCAGCCTGGATTTGCCGTTTATGCAGCCAGTAAATCTTATGTCTATAGTTTTTCCAGAGCTCTTCGCATGGAATTAAAGAAGCATGGAATTTCGGTGACGGCTGTGTGTCCGGGACCGGTAGATACAGAGTTTTTTGATCGCGCAGGAAGTCTTCCGGGTAAAGGAAAAGAAGGTCTTCTTGCAGAGGAAGCAAGTGTTGTGCGTCTGGCGCTTCTTGATGCTGTTTGGAGAAAACCGGTATCCGTCTATGGAAGTACCATGAAGCTTTGCCGGATTGGAGCAAAGATTCTACCGGACGGTATTCTTGCATGGGCGATGAAGAAGCTCAATCAGGTTTAGAAAAGATGAAAAAGAAGATAGACGAGGAGTGTACAAGAGACGATGAAAATAGAAAAAGGACAGCCGGGATATATTAAAGCAAGAAAGATGCGGTATCTGCTTTATGCAGTCGTTGAGTTCGCCATGGTGGCGGCTGTATTCATTTTAGGATATGTTCAGACCAAGAGCAGATTGAATCTTTTTACGGTACTTGCCATTATTGGATGTCTTCCGGCAGCCAAGATGCTGGTGGAGTTTATTACAATGGCTCCTTATAAGAGCATAGATACGGCAATTTGCAAAGAGATTGAAGAAAAAGCACCATTGTTGATTCGGATTTATGATCTGATTATTACCAGTAGCGAAAAGGTGATGCCGGTGGATGCAATTGTAATTGCAGATCATGTGGTGTGCGGATATACCAGCAGTGCGAAAACGGATGAGAACCGACTGGCAAGAGATATCAAGCAGGCTCTTAAAAACCAGCATTATGAGAAGATTACAGTAAAGATTTTCCATGATTATAAGGCGTTTCTTGCACGGGCAGAGGGTATGAATAATATCGCTTCCGTGGAACGGCCGCAGCATCGAAAGAAAGAGCGGGCAATTCGAGATATTATAAAGAGTTTATCAATGTAGAAGGCAGATTATGAAAGAAATACAGATTGGACCAAATGAGGCAGGACAAAGGCTGGATAAGCTTTTGAAAAAATACTTAAAAGAAGCGCCTGGAAGCTTCCTGTACAAGATGCTTCGCAAGAAGAACATCGTATTAAACGGGAAGAAGGCAACGGGCAGCGAGAAACTAGCAGAGGGCGACAGTGTCAAACTCTTTTTGGCGGATGAGACGATTGGGAAGTTTACAGGAAGCCTGCAAAGTACGAAGGGGCAGTGTTTTGATGAACAGAAGGCGGCAGATATTTCTTTTTCTGTCGTGTATGAAGATCAGGATCTGCTGCTTCTTAACAAGCCGGAAGGTCTTCTGTCTCAGAAGGCGAAGAAGGGCGATATCTCTGTGGCAGATCAGGTTGTGCAATATCTGGTGCAGACCGGGAGCTTGACTTCTGCTCAGCTTGAGACATTTACTCCGTCTATCTGTAACCGGTTAGACCGTAATACCAGTGGTCTGATTGCAGCAGGAAAGAGCCTGGCCGGATTGCAGAGAATGGGGGAACTGCTTCAGAATCGGACACTGGAGAAATACTATTTGTGTATTGTAAAAGGGAAAATTACGCAGCCGGAACATCTAAAAGGCTATTTAAAAAAAGATTCCAGAACCAACCAGGTAACAATATCCAAAAGAGGGGATGGGGAAGCGCAGGCAATTGAGACTGAATACATGCCGATTGCATGGCAGGATCAGATGACTCTTTTGAAGGTGCATCTGATTACCGGAAAGACGCATCAGATCCGTGCCCATCTGGCAGCCTGCGGACATCCCCTTTTGGGAGATTATAAGTATGGGGATGCCGGGTGGAATCAGAAATATAAAAAGCAGTACAAAGTAGAATCCCAGCTTCTGCATGCCTATGAACTGAAGTTCCCGGCAATGGAAGAACGATTTGAAGCGTGGTCAGAAAGTGTTCACAGAGCAGCGGTACCACAGAAGTTTTGGAGACTGATAAAGGAGACAGCATGGGAACATGGAACTCAAGAGGCCTTAGAGGTTCAACATTAGAAGAAATGGTTAACCGGACCAATGACTGGTATCTGGAGCGTGGTCTTGCACTGATTCAGAAGATACCGACCCCGATTACACCTGTGAAGATGGATAAAGAACATCGTCAGATTACATTGGCATACTTTGATAAAAGAAGTACCATTGACTATATCGGCGCAGTGCAGGGAATTCCCGTTTGTTTTGACGCGAAGGAATGTGTGGCTGAGACGTTTCCACTGCAGAATATCCATGAGCATCAGGTGGAGTTTATGAGGCAGTTCGAGCGCCAGGATGGAATTGCCTTTCTGCTCATTTATTATACGGCGAAAAATAAGCTTTACTACATGCGGTTTCAGGAACTTTTGAAGTTTTGGGATCGCGCTCAAAACGGCGGCAGAAAGAGTATTCGTTTTGAAGAACTAGACGAAGAATTTTTTATGGATTTTTATCGGGGATACTATATTCCCTATTTGGATGCCGTCAACCAAGATCTAGAATTGCGGGATAATCCGGACAAAGACATTGACAAAAAGGAATAAAATGCGTATAATTTTCCCATAAAACGCAGTTTAATATGGTAGCATACTAAAGTGAAGACATCAATTATTACCGGGAGGAACTATGAAAAAAAGACTGCATACACCGGAGGGAGTCCGGGATATATATAATGTAGAATGTGGAAAGAAGCTGGCGTTGGAATCACGGCTGAAAAAAGTATTTCATCTTTATGGGTACCATGATATCCAGACGCCTACATTTGAATATTTTGATGTGTTCCGGGAGGAAATCGGTACAACACCTTCCAGAGAATTGTATAAATTCTTTGACAAGGAAGGAAATACACTGGTGCTTCGACCGGATATTACACCGTCCATCGCCAGGGCATCGGCAACACTTTTTGAAGAGGAAGAGCTTCCGATTCGCCTGTGCTATACAGGCAATACCTTTATCAATCATTCCAGCTATCAGGGGCGTCCCAAGGAGACGACGCAGATGGGTGCAGAGCTTATTGGCGATGATTCTGTGGAAGCCGATGCGGAGATGCTGGCTCTCGTGATTGAATCCATGTTGACGATTGGACTTAAGGAGTTTCAGTTAAGCTTAGGAGATGTGGATTTCTTCCAGAGTCTTATTGAAGATGCCTGCTTGGACGAAGAGGCTAAGGATCGGGTCTGTGAGCTGATCAGCAATCATAATTATTATGGAGTTGAAGAATTTCTGGACAGTATTCAGGTGAAACGAAGCTCGAAAGAAGCATTTGCTTCTTTGGGAGAACTGGTAGGAGGCGTTGAAGTCCTTGCCCATGCAAGAGATATTGCCCCGAATTCCAAGGGAATCATGGCGTTGAAACGTCTGGAAAAAATCTATGATACGCTGAAGCTTTATGGTGTGGAGAAGTTTATTACTTTTGATTTGAGCATGACAGGAACATATGGGTATTATACAGGGATCATTTTCCAGGGATATACGTTCGGAACGGGAGATGCAATTGTCAAAGGCGGACGTTATGATCATCTGCTGGAGAAATTCGGAAAGCAGTCTCCGTCGATCGGATTCGTCATTGTCGTTGATGAATTGATGAATGCGCTGATCCGCCAGAAAATTCGCATTGTATACACGAGAAAGAATACGATTATTCTGTACGATGAAGGAAGACAAAGAGAGGCGATCGCGTTGGCGAAGGATCTAAGGCGAAAAGCTAAGAATACCGAGATGATCAAGAAGTCAAAAGAAAAGCTTTTGGAAGAGTACGTCGAATACGGAAGAGAATATTATGCCGGAAATCTGATTTACATGAAGAAAAATGGAGAAATTACCATGATCAATCTTGTAACAGGAGATCATAAGATTCTGGGAAGTAAAGACAAAAATGCAGAGAATTAAGCACGAATAGGAGTTAGACAACATGAGATATTTGACATTTGCACTGGGAAAAGGGCGGTTGGCGTACCAGACTCTGGAGCTGTTTGAAAAAATCGGAATTACCTGCGAAGAAATGAAAGACCCTAATTCACGCAGATTGATTTTTACAAACGAAGAGCTGAAACTCCGCTTTTTTCTCGCAAAAGGGCCGGATGTGCCGGTTTATGTAGAGTATGGCGCCGCAGATATCGGAGTGGTCGGAAAAGATGTAATACTGGAAGCGGGAAGGAAGGTCCATGAAGTGCTGGATCTTGGATATGGAAATTGCAGGATGTGTGTCTGCGGGCATAAAGATGCAGCAGAGCTTTTGAAACATCGGGAATTGATCCGTGTTGCGACGAAGTATCCCAATATTGCCAAGGATTATTTCTATAACACGAAGCATCAGACGGTAGAACTGATCAAGCTGAATGGTTCCATTGAACTGGCGCCCATTGTTGGGTTGTCTGAGGTGATTGTAGACATCGTGGAGACGGGCTCCACATTAAAGGAAAATGGCCTAGAGGTTTTGGAAGAGATTTGCCCGCTGTCAGCGAGGATGATCGTTAATCCTGTCAGTATGCGGCTGGAAAGCGAACGGATTAAAGAACTTTTGATGCGCCTTCGGGCACAGGTGATTCGTTAACACAAATCCATTGATACAGATAATCCATTAAGGAAAGGATGAATTCGGATGAGAATACAGCATTTAGATCAGACCACCAGACAGAATCTTCTGGAGGATCTGTTAAAGAGAAGCCCGAATCAATATGGGGAATATGAACAAGGTGTTTTGGAAATTTTGGATGCGGTACGCAAGGAAAAAGACAAGGCTCTGTTCGATTATACGGAGAAGTTTGATCATGCCAAGATTGATGCAGAAACACTTCGTGTAACAGAAGAAGAAATCGAAGAGGCGTATCGATTGGTGGATCCGGATCTGGTTCGGATTATAAGAAAAGCGCTTGAAAACATCCGCGCCTACCATGAAAAACAGCGGCAGTACAGCTGGTTTGACAGTCGGCCGGATGGGACGATTCTGGGACAGAAGGTGACACCGCTTAAGAGAGTCGGTGTCTATGTGCCGGGTGGAAAGGCAGTCTATCCGTCTTCTGTACTG
Organism: Dorea sp. ICN-14282; assembly: GCF_037890115.1. Taxonomy (NCBI): domain Bacteria; kingdom Bacillati; phylum Bacillota; class Clostridia; order Lachnospirales; family Lachnospiraceae; genus Dorea; species Dorea sp. ICN-14282. Next base: position 461,853 of record NZ_JBBKBH010000001.1, read on the forward strand.
ATGAATATTGTGCCGGCGAAGGTAGCAGGTGTTGAAGAAATTGTAATGGTGACACCGCCGGGACCGAATGGAAAGGTGGCGCCGAATACACTGGTTGCCGCACGGGAAGCCGGAGCGGACGTGATTTATAAGGTGGGAGGCGCACAGGCAGTCGGCGCGCTTGCGTATGGAACGGAGAGTATTCCAAAGGTAGATAAGATTGTAGGGCCGGGAAATATCTATGTGGCTCTTGCAAAGAAGGCAGTTTATGGACACGTCAGTATTGATGCAATCGCCGGACCAAGCGAAATTCTGGTTATAGCAGATGATTCGGCAAATCCAAGATATGTGGCGGCAGATCTTTTGTCTCAGGCAGAGCATGATGAACTGGCTTCTGCCATTTTGGTCACGACCAGTGAAACACTGGCAAAAGAGGTGTCTGATCAAGTGGAGACATTTGTGCAGGAACTGTCAAGAGGAGAAATTATTCAGAAATCTCTTGATCGTTACGGGTACATTTTGGTGGCTGAAACCATGGAGGAGGCCATTGATACAGCAAATGAGATTGCTTCAGAACATTTGGAGATTCAGACAAGGAATCCTTATGAAGTCATGACGAAGATTCGCAATGCAGGGGCGATATTTATTGGCGAATATTCCAGCGAACCATTGGGAGATTATTTCGCAGGACCGAATCATGTGTTGCCTACCAATGGGACGGCGAAGTTCTTCTCTCCGCTGTCGGTAGATGATTTTATTAAGAAATCAAGTATCATTTCTTACTCTAAAGATGCGCTTTATAAAGTCCATGAAGATATTGAGGCATTTGCGGCGGCAGAGCAGTTGACTGCACATGCCAATTCTGTGAAAGTGCGGTTTGAAGAAGAGTAAGAGAAAGGAGTTGGCGATGAATCGAATTGCAACTTGTGAAAGAAAGACGAAGGAAACAACGATTTCCATTACTTTAAATCTTGACGGAACCGGAAAGACCAATATTCATACAGGAATCGGTTTTTTTGATCATATGCTGGATGGGATGGCCCGCCACGGACTGTTTGATTTATCGGTGTCCGTTGCCGGAGATCTTGATGTGGACTGTCATCATACCATCGAAGATACCGGAATTGTTCTGGGGAGAGCAATTCAGGAAGCGCTGGGGGATAAGGCTGGAATCCGTCGTTATGGACATATGATTCTTCCGATGGATGAGACGCTGGCTCTTTGTGCAGTGGATCTTAGCGGAAGACCGTATCTTAGGTATCACGCGCCATTTACTTCCGAAAAACTCGGAGATATGGACACAGAGATGGTAAAAGAATTTTTCTATGCTCTTTCTTATGGGGCGATGATGAATATTCATTTGAAGATTTTAGATGGGGAGAACAACCATCATATGGCAGAGACGTTATTTAAAGCATTTGGAAAAGCGCTGGACGCGGCAACGCAGGATGAGCCGCGGATTCAGGAGATATGGACAACGAAAGGAAGCCTGTAGAGGAGGCATAGAATATATGAGTTATAAAAGATTGATTCCCTGTGTTTTTATTGCAGGGGGAAAAGCTGTAAGATGGTTCGATGATCCGACCGTTATCTCGGAAGATGTCATTGGGCTTGCAAAATATTACAGCAGTCACGGGGCGGATGAACTTCTGGTATTTGATCTTTCTAATACCGATGAAGAACATGATGAAGCGATTGATCTGATGAAACGGATTCACCGTGTGATTCGGATCCCGATGGTTGCAGGTGGAAATATCAAACGGCAGGAAGATATTAAGAAGATTCTTTACGCAGGATCCAAGCGTGCCATTATTAACTTTTCCAAGCAGGATGCTGCGAAACAGCTGGAAGAGGCTGCTAAGCGGTTTGGAAAAGAAAAGATGGCCGTATCATTAAACGATTTTGATGCGCTTTTTAAACATCAGCATCTGTTGCAGAAGTATTGTTCAGAGATTATTTTCATGCATCGACTGGATTTGAATTCTGTGATGAATGTTACGGATATTCCTTGTGTAATCGTGACGGATACCATGGAGGAAGGTGAACTGTTTAAGATTCTAAAATGCCAGGGTGTCAAAGGATTGTCCGGCCGATATATCAGTCAGACCGATATGGATTTTCTTAAATTTAAAGAAAAATGCACCGATGAAGATATTAAAATGACATCTTTTGAGAGCATCATGGAGTTCTCTCAGTTTAAAACGAATGAGCAGGGGCTGATTCCTGTTGTGGTACAGCATTACCGTACCCAGGAAGTGCTGATGCTGGCTTATATGAACCAGGAATCCTTTGACGCAACGATCAAAACCGGAAAGATGACATACTATAGTCGAAGCCGTAAATCACTTTGGGTAAAAGGTGAGACCAGCGGGCATTTTCAGTATGTAAAATCCCTGACGATAGACTGTGATTATGACACACTTCTTGCAAAAGTAGATCAGGTAGGGGCTGCCTGCCATACGGGAAATCCAACCTGTTTTTTCCAGCCTTTGGCAGGAAGGGAGTATGATGAGAACAATCCGCTGCGTGTATTTGAGTCGGTTTACCGCACAATTGAAGACCGTCGAATCCATCCCAAAGAGGGTTCTTATACCAATTACCTGTTTGACAAGGGGATTGATAAGATCTTAAAGAAGGTGGGCGAAGAAGCCACAGAAGTGGTGATCGCTGCTAAGAATCCGAATCCAGAAGAAGTGAAATATGAGTTGGCAGATTTTCTTTATCATGCCATGGTGCTGATGGTGGAAAAAGGAATCGACTGGGAGGATATCGTAAAAGAGCTGGCGGATCGTTAACTGGGGTTCAAATGATTGGAATGAGTCAGGCTGTTACTGCATAAGGTTACACAGAGGTGACGGCGAATGAAGGATTCCATGGAGAGAAGAAGACAGTTATTAGAAGAGGCGAGAGCAATATACTCCGATCAGCAGACCATTCCTGCGGTACATCCAAGATACCATGCAGTATATCAGGAACTATATCCGAAAGAAGAGAAAATGCGGGGGACGTTTGCTTTTCGTGCATTCATATGCTTCCTTCTCTTCACTGCATTTGTGGCGATGGATCAGCGAGGGAATGAGAAGCTCCCGGTAAGCAGTGATCAGATTGCGGCGGAGATCGGGGCGGACATAGATCTTCCACTTGACATGAATTTTCGCAATTGATATAATTTTTTAATAAGAGAGCTGAAGAGGCTGTTGTGAAATAAAGGTTGAGGAATGGCTTGTTTTACAACAGTCTTTTCCTGTGTTAAGGAGGGAACAAAGGATGATAAAAATCTGGATAACAGGTGCAAATGGGCAGATTGGTACGGCGATTAATGAGGTGCTCGATCCGTTGGAGGCAGAAATATTCAATACGGACAAGGAAGAACTGGACATTACGGATACGGAAGAGGTTCTGAATTTTGGGGAGATGAACCGTCCGGACGTTATTATTAACTGTGCAGGCATTGTAGACTTAAACTTGTGTGAGAAGGAACCGGAGCTTGCTTATCGCGTAAATGCCCTGGGTGCAAGAAATCTAAGTCTTGTGGCTAGAAAAGTAGGATCGAAAATGGTACAACTTTCTACGGACGATGTGTTTGACGGCTTAAGTAAGACGCCTTACAGTGAATTTGACGATACCAACCCTAAGACTGTTTACGGACGTTCTAAAAGAGCGGGTGAAAACTATGTAAAAGAATTTACACATAAGCATTTTGTTGTGCGCAGCAACTGGGTTTACGGCAGGGGAAATAACTTTGTAAACAAGGTTTTAGAGGCGGCAAAGAACCAGACTCCGCTTGCACTTGCTTCTGACCAGTTCGGAAGTCCGACCAGCGCCAAAGACCTTGCAAGACTGATCCTTCATCTGATCAAGACAAATGAATATGGAACGTATCATGCAACTTGCCAGGGTATGTGCAGTAGATATGAATTTGCGCAGGAAATTTTAAAGGCGGCCGGCAAGGAAGTGGAGATGAAGGCGGTCCCGACGAAAGAATCAGACCTTTCTTATGCAAGACCGGCATACGCAGTGCTGGACAACTTTATCCTGAGGATCATTGATCTCTATCAGATGCCGGAATGGAAAGAGTCGCTTCAGGAATATATGAACGAAAGAGAGGAAGGCTAATATGGACAAGAAGGAAAAAAAGAAAAAACTGGGACTAACCACAAAGATTTTCATTTCACTGATCGTAGGAGCCATCTTCGGCGTCGTGTTGTGTTATCTGGTTCCGTCTGGCCATATCAAAGATGATATTATTGTAGAGGGCGTGCTCTATGTTATGGGGCAGGGATTTATCCGTTTGATGAAGATGCTGGTAGTTCCGTTGGTATTCTGTTCTCTGGTATGCGGAAGCATGGCGATTGGAGATACGAAGAAGCTGGGGACGGTTGGTGTCCGGACGCTTTTGTTCTACCTGGTTACGACAGCGCTTGCCATCACAGTGGCGCTTAGTATTGGAAATCTGATCAATCCAGGAACCGGACTTGATATGAGCGCCATCCAGTCCAATGCGGCTAAGGTGGAAACGATGGAAGCAACTTCTCTATCAGAGACGCTTCTTGGAATTATTCCTGACAATCCGTTGAATTCTCTTTCCAGCGGAAATATGCTTCAAATCATAGTGTTTGCCCTGATTGTAGGAGTGATTCTTGCAAAGTTGGGAGAGCGTACAGAGACGGTTGGCAATTTCTTTAGCCAGTTTAATGATATTATGATGGAAATGACCATGATGGTAATGAGTCTGGCTCCAATTGGAGTGTTCTGTCTGATTTCCAGAACCTTTGCCAATATCGGATTCAGTGCATTTGTACCACTTGCAAAATATATGGTTGGCGTGCTGATTGCACTTGCAATCCAGTGCTTCGTAGTGTATCTGGGACTTTTGAAGATTTTCACCGGATTAAATCCGTTGAAATTTATAAAAAACTTCTTCCCGGTAATGGCATTTGCATTCTCTACAGCGACTTCCAATGCAACGATTCCATTGTCTATTGATACCCTTGCTAAGAAGATGGGCGTATCTAAGAAGATTTCTTCTTTCACCATTCCTCTTGGAGCAACCATCAATATGGATGGAACTGCAATTATGCAGGGTGTAGCGGTTGTGTTTGCTGCTCAGGCATTTGGAATTGATCTGACAATGGTAGATTATCTGACGGTAATTGGTACGGCAACGCTGGCCTCCATCGGTACGGCAGGAGTGCCAAGCGTTGGTCTGGTAACATTGACCATGGTATTTAATTCTGTTGGACTTCCGGTGGAAGCAATTGGATTGATTATGGGTATCGACCGAATCTTAGACATGAGCCGTACGGCAGTAAATATTACGGGAGATGCGGTATGTACCACAATTGTGGCACATCAGAATAAAGCGCTTGATAAAGAAGTGTTCCAGAAAGCGTAATGGAATAAAATAAAAGCGGGCTCTATAAGTTCCTAAATGGGATAGCGGAAATCACCATGCAGTTTATCTGTATGGTGATTTTTTAATAGAAAGAAATTTTGATATTCTTGTAAAAATCTGTAAAAAAGGAGAAAATATGTCAAAAAGGTTGACAAAAAAATGTGAGGGGTATAATAATTAAATAGAAAAAAGAGAAATTCGCCGTAGTTAGTATTTTTTAATACCTGCATCTTTGTATGCGGGCATTTGTTGTGTGAAGAAATACAATACCTCTCAGGTGGGTATTTGAATTCAACAAGACGTTAAAAGAGATTACGCTGGGAGATGTGATACGCATTATGGAGAATACCACGAAAATAAACCGATGTTTGGAGGAGGATGCGCTATGCAGCCGAAATGCAGCAGAAATGCAGCAGACTTTTGTGCGGTGCGTAGATATTATGCAGAGATTCAAGAAAAATTGGAACAACATCTTTTCAGTATTTCATTAAAGGAAATTTTGGAACGAGAGGGAAAGGGAAAGTAAAGTAGTGAAGGATAAGAACATGAAACGATTATTTCCGTGTAAAATCTGGAAAAGAGGAACTGCCTGGGTTTTGGCTTTTTCTATTTTATTTCAGACCATGGCAGTATCTGCCCACGAGACTGTAATTGGATCGTCGGAAGGATATTCGGAACAAACGGAAGCGGTTGTTACAGAAGGAGCAGATCCATCGGAGACGCAGCCATCTTCAGATGCAGCTGAGACGAATCCAACCGTATCCGAAGAGGAACAAACGCCCTCAGAACAGGCATTTCCAGAAGCAGATTCGTCAACCATTGCTCCACAGGATCCGGCTTCACAGGAGCAGACGCAGGGAGCGCCGAAAAATATTACAGAGATTTATGAAAACGGTGTGATTAAAATCTATAATCTCCGACAGCTTCAGTCCATTGGTACGGGGCTGGCAGTTCGAGCTTATGACATGCATGAAGAGCAGTTTGGCACTGGGGAAGAAGTTCTTGCAGAAGGGCAGACGATCACTTATTCTTCCGGTGCAGATTATATGCTGATGAACGAAATTGCATTACCGTCAGAAAACATATGGACGCTGCCGGAAGGCTTTACCGGAAGCTTTGCCGGAACACCTGCGGAGGATGCGGTCTTATATGCGAAGGAAAGCGATACCGTCTATGTCTATAATAATTATCAGCTTCGCCTGATCGCTTCCGAGAATTCTGCAGAAGAACCGATGATGTCAAGCGATATGATTCCTGAAAAAGTAGGTATGGGTCAGCTTCTGTATAAAGATGGAACACCGGCAGGCGAGAGTCTGGATGAAGCACAGGAATATCTTACATACAGTAAGGAGCATAATTATGTGTTAAGCCCGTCCTTTACGGAACAGATGCCGGAGCTTTTATCTGAGCAGTATAAGCTGGAAAATGAGAAGGAAGGACAGAAGGGCGGAAGAGATTATATTGGTCAGCAATATAAGACCATCAACAATGAAAAATATATCCTGATAGGAAATGAACAGCAGCTTCGGGCAATTGGAAGTGATAAGAGCGTGACGCCAATGCTGTTTTTGCGGACAAAAATCAAGATACTGGGATTGATTCCTATTTATCACAGTATCATTCCTTACTATCCTGGGGATGCGGATTTTAATATGACAAGTATTGCCGGAACCGGGATTGATCATTCTGAGATTGAAAAGGGTGCAGAAGAGTTTCAATACAAAAAACAGGCGGGTAATGAAAAGGATGAATTGATGGGAATCGAATGGAGAGCAGATAATCTTCTAGCAGGAGTTATTGATCTTGTGGGAGAACTTCTCAAGGACATTCTAGAACTGGCAGGTGGTTCTCAGGAATTGGTCGGTATTAAAGTGAGCGGGGATAACAAGACTTCCATTGGTGGCAAAGACGGGATCCTCGGAACTAATCCAGAGTATACCCGGTTTGATGATTTGAGACGAGAATATGAGGATTTGAAATATTCCTCCGATGCCAACTATATTATTTTTCGCGATATTGACTTGTTGCAGGGCGAATATTCCAACGGAAAAGACGATAACTGGACGCCAATCCATTTTTCGGGAAAGATGGAAGGTTGCTTGAATATGCAGGCAGATGTGTCGCCGACGATTAAAAATATTCATGTGGAGCAGACCGGCAAGCTGAATATGGAAACCACAAGCGGTATCGGATTCTTCGGAACAATCTCCAATAAATTGGATGAGAATACGTTGGGATCAGCGGGAATGGCAGTCGTGAAAAACATTCATCTAGAACAGGTCAGTGTGACAAATAAGTCTACGGAAGTCGACGCTGACATAAAGTCCCTGGTAGATGGAGTATTAAAACTATTAGATGGGATATTAGGAGGAATTCTTGACATCTTAGACCAGATACTACTTCCTGGCGATTTAAGGCTAGATAAGGTAATCCATGATCTTCTGACATTGAAGAAGGATAGCCCAGATTTGTTTGCTACGGGAAGTTTCGCTGGAAGAATCGTAGGTCATGTCCGTATTGAAAACTGTACGGTGGATCAGGCATCAGTTAGCAGCGCAAAAGGAATCTCCGGCGGATTCGTCGGATTTACGGAAGGTATGGAAACCTACGACGGTTTATCGGGGATATTAGGAAATGTTGTAAAAATATTATCCACTCTTTTAAATATTGTACCTGGTGTTGGCTTGGGTGATTTGATTACCGTGTTATTGCAAAATGACGTCCCATTGGGGAATTTGATTCCGACTGGGTATCACAAGCCGATAATTACCAATTGCAGCGTGGCATTGAATAACGGAACAATCGGAAATGTTGCTGAAGACTATAACGGTGGTTTTGTAGGAATTCAGACAGGAACCGAGATTAAGAATTCTGTTGTTTCAGATCTTGGAGCGGTACAGGCGAAAGCAGGCGCTGGTGGATTTGCAGGACTGGAAAGAGACGCCATTATCAAAGGAGCGCTGCAAAATCTTGGAGTGGATCTGTTCTGTCCGGATGTAAAGTCCCTACAGGAAAGCTGCTCTGTAACGGGATCTAATATTGGAATTAAGGCCAACTCATATGCTGGAGGCTTTAACGGAGCTATGGCAAATAGTGTCAGTCTCAATTCCAGCGTGTCTAACCTTAAGAATGTGGTTTCAGAAAAGTATGCAGGCGGTTTTGCGGGAAGAGCAACCATAGGATTTGGTACTACGCTTGGAGGAAAAGAAACACAGGAAAACTTACTGGAGTCTGTTTCTGGATTGCTAGGTAATGTTCTGTCTTCCGAAAATACAGATGCAAGGAATACACTTTTGACACTGGTAGGTGTAGTACCATCTGAAATACGCGGTTGTAGCGTACAGGGAGAAAAACTTGTGATTGAAAGTGCTGAAACCTATGCCGGAGGCATTATTGGCCAGGGTGACGGTGTGAAAATCAATGCACAAGGCACTACATTTGGAGCATCAATAACAGGCCTAAAGCAGGTAAAAGCAAAGAAATATGCCGGAGGTATTGCCGGAAGCGTTGTGACGGCGGATGCCATCGGTGTGGTGAATAAAACACTTGGAGTAGGGCAGTTTATTCCATTTGAACTGTCGCAGATTTTTGCAGAGGGAACCGATTGGGCGGTGCAAGCAACAGAAAAATATGCTGCTGGAGCTTGTGGACTGATGCTTGGAGGAACGGCTGACAGCGTAAAGGTAAACGGCATTCAAAGTATTCAGGCGGGTAACTATGCTGGAGGGTTCGCCGGAAGAACCGGGGCGTCAAGCCTTGTATCCGCCGGAGGACTGGACGTACTTGGACTTGTAAAGCTTAATAGCGTGTTATCGTTGGCGAATGGTATTCAGGTTACAATCAAGAATTGCGAGACTGTCGGCGTGAACACTGGATTGACAGTTCTTTCCGATGGAACGGCTGTGTTGACAGACGGCGAAGATTTTACAGCCGGAGGATTTATCGGCGAATCGGTTGCTTCGATTGTTAAATCTTCCCATGTTAGACAATTAAAATCTGTCTCTGCAAAACATGATAAAACAAAGGCTAGCTATGCGGGCGGCTTTATCGGCCGTTCCCATACTGGGGGTCTGGCAGGATTGGCACAGAAAGATGAAGATGGCAATCTGAAGCTTCCGGGTATTTTGGAAGTGGATTCTTTATTAAGCTTAGTTCCGTATCTGCTTCCAGAATATACGGATACAACGGTAACGTTTATATCTAATGGTGAGAAACCACAGGTAGAAGGAACACTTGCTGGAGGCTTTGCCGGGGCAATGCAAAGCGGTAAGGTTGATAACCGTACAAGCACAGAGGCTTTTGCAGTCTTCGGACTGGAAAAAGTCAAGGGTGAATCTTACGCTGGAGGATTTGCGGGAAAAGTTGACGCAGGGGCGACAGCTTCCTCCGATGGATTGAATCTGCTGGGTGGAATTTTAAACCTTGATATTGGTCAGTTGCTCAATGTACTGCAAGTTTATATTCCGATCATTCAATCAGCAGGTGTAAAATCGGCAGAAAAAGGGTTCTCTGTGGAAGCTACAGATACAGACAGCTGTGCCGGAGGATATCTTGGCTATGGCGGCGGTGTGCAGATTAAAGATTCTGACGTCACTTCCTTGAAGCATACGAAGGTGACTCCGCCGGAAGACAGTCTGGAATCTACAATTGGCGAAAACTATTTTGGAGAGAAGTCACAATATGCAGTCAAAGGTGGAAAATACGCCGGAGGCTATGCAGGATGCGTAGATATCGATTCAGCAGCGGCAGTTGGCGGCGGATTAAAGCTTCTTGGCAATATCCAGTTGACGAATCTTTTAGAGGCGCTGAACGTAGTGGCGTCTACCATTGAAAATTCTGACGTCAATGGCTGTGTGGGCGGTTATTCCGTACTGGCAAACGGAAGTGATGATAAGAATAATAGTTTAGGAAAGGCCGGAGGCTTTATCGGAGAAATGTCCGGCACCATCATTAAAAACAGTGATGCGAATTTATTTGCCTATGTCATTGGACGTGAGGCGGCCGGAGGCTATGTGGGTATTATGGAACCGGGAAATGTTGCATCCGTATTAGAAGATGCCAGCATTTTAGAGGGACTATTAAATGTAACAGACAGTCTTGCGAATTTGGTACAGTCTTTCATTCCGATTATTGAAGACAGTCAGGCAAGCAGTGTGCCTTGCGGCGGTGCGGTTCGTGCGGATGGACTTACTGACACCCAATGTGTGAGAGGGCTTGCCGGAGGTTATGTGGGCTACAATCATGGCGGAAGAATCTTAGGAAATGCCACCGAAGGCGGCAAAGAATGTGCTGCTGCCCGTATCCGTTCTGTATACGGCGGCGAGTTTGCCGGAGGTTTTACCGGATTGATGGAAACTGCAGATTTAGCAGGAACCGGAAACTTAGAACTTCTGTTTGGTCTGTTGAAGACGAGCAATGTGTTAAGCCTTCTTGGGGCTGTCTATCCGACGGAAACGAATACAGCCGTTTACGGACCGCTTAGAAAAGTGGATATGGATACATGGAACAAGTGGGCAGAAGCAGTGGGCAGCAATGGTGTTTACGGAGATCAGTTCCCGAGCACACCGGTTACTACAGAAGAAGAGCTACAGTCATTGATTCAGCAATATGCTTACGGCTACAATGTCAAAGCCGGAAGAACGAACGTCGGAACTCAGGATATGGAGGCGGGCGTTGCCGGAGGCTATGTAGGACGCATGAAAGCAGGCGTTGTTACCAATGCCCATGCGTGGGATGCGAAGTTTGTCAGTGCTTACACGAGTGCCGGAGGCTTTGCCGGAGAAATGAAAACCGGCGGCGTTGCAGAAGTCGGAAAGGTTTCCTTAATCGGATTGGATATTACAGGCTCGATCAGTGCTGTGCAGACTTTCGTTCCGGTCATAAGAAATTCGGATATTACCGGTTTCCAGTCAGGGATGACAGTAAAAGCGACAGGCATCCCGGTGAAGGATTCTACCTTAAAAATAGAAAAAGTCGGTTACGCCGGAGGCTATGTCGGTCATATGCTTGGCGGACAGATTTGGGGCAACTGGTCTGAGGCAAGTACATACGGTGCAACAGATGCTGTACAGGATCCGAACAATAAGCGATGCTTCGTGGCCAACTTAAGAAAAGTAGAAGGTACGAAAGCAATCGGAGGCTTTGCCGGTCAGATTGACCCGGCAAGTGCGGCGGCTTTGGATACAGCAGGAAGCAGCGGATTGCTTGGCGGACTTCTTCAAAGCCTGATCAAGACGCCGGGTGATTTATTGTCCTTACTCAATACAACTATTTCAACGGTGCGCGGCGCAGATGTTGACGCCTGGGATAAGTGGGGAATTATCGTTAACGGCGCTTATGCGAGTGGTTCAGGAAATACCGCTTATGCAAAGGCGGCAGGCGGCTTTGCCGGAGAGATCAATGGCGCGGTTATCGGAGAAATGAACACGCCAGACAGCGGTGTTCATGTGTCGAATATCAGAAGTGTGACAGGCGGAGAATACGTCGGTGGCTTTTTTGGACTGGCAGACGTATCTGCAGTAGCGCAGGTCAGTGATGGTGGTAATACAAGCATATTGGCAGAGCTTTTAAAGCTTGGCGGCACAAGTGTACTGGATGCCTTTCGAACTTTTGTCTATGCATCGGATGTGTCAGGTGCAGCTGAGGCGGGACTTGAGGTACGGGCAAGAGACAGTAAAAAGACAGAATATGTCAATGACCCTGTTTACTCAGGGTCAGCCGGTGGGTTTGGCGGCGCATTGCTTAACGGCTCTGTCAAAGATTCCAAGGTGACAAATCTTCGCAAGGTCAACGGAATGAATTATACCGGAGGTTTTATCGGACATCTCGGAAAGAGCGGTACGGTTGATCTGGATAATTTAGGCGCATTAGGGAAATTATTGAGCGCCGGCGCCGGCGTGATGGATATTTTTGGCTCACATGTGGATCGGTGCAGTGTTTCAGGCGTGACAGAAGGATTTACAGTACACAGCGATAATACGATAGATAAGCAAGATAAATCAGAGATTGCCGGAGGCTTCACCGGATATGCAGATTTGGGAAGAATGACTGGTAATGAGGTTACTGGATTAAAACAGGTAACAAGTAACCAGATTGCCGGAGGCTATGCAGGAAAAACGAATTTTGCATATCTTGTAGACATTAAAGTGAATTCGGATTTGGTCAAATATTTAGTGCAGGCTGTGAATCAGATATTAAAGGCTCTTCAGCTGGATAATTTACAAAAAGGTGATGTCATTAAGATTGATCTGGGCATTATAAAAATCAACGCCCTGTATGACGGAGAACTGGTAGCTCTGAATCTTCTCGGACTGGATATCAAAGTCGGTCTGGCAAAGGATAAAAGCCTTGCTACCATCTATATCGGAGACAGCAAGATAGAAATCAACTGCTCTGAGGGCGGCACGATCGATGAAGAAAGCCTGAAAAATGAAATCAATATTTCGCTGATTAAGGCGAATCGGACACGAATTGATTCCTGTACCGTGACGGGTGTGAAAGAGGGCTATGACGTTTATGGAGGCGGCGCCGGAAACAATGCCAACGGCACAGGCGACTACGGCATTGCCGGTGGATTTATTGGTTGGAACAATGAAGGATTATTTAGAAATAATAAAATGTTTTTGGCCGATGTTGTCCGAGGAGCAAAAGATCTGACAGGACCATTTACCGGAAAGGCAAGTTTAAAATCGAATTGGGATTTTAACGACATTGTCGGAATTGAAGGTGATGAAAACTATTATCAGATATATCGACAAGGGGATATGGTTTATAATGATCTGTTGGGAAGTTCAGGAGCGCACCTTGAGGAAAGGCATGATCAATGGGATTCATGGAAAAACATCTATACCATTCGTCATATGACCGAAAATAAGGTCGTTAAGTTTAAAGACTTAAAAGATTCACTGATGGGAAATGGCACGGCGAAAGAACCGGTTAATGTGTATCAGGAGGACGGTGCAATGGCTGTTCTGATGAACAACACAGCAAGCAGTCCGACAGAACCAGGTGGAAGCGAAGCGGAACCGGATGTACAGGATCCTTGTAAGGATTTGATTGAGCTTCGTATTAAGAAGGTTTGGAAAGGGGACGATGAGAAAGACCGCCCGAATGAGGTTATCTTCCATGTCACAAGAAGTTATGTAGTGAATGGAGAGACCTTTAAAGACGAGACCTTCAAAGAGGAAGTGATTTTGACAAAAGAGGATGCACAGACCTCAGATACATGGGAAAAGGTTCTTTCCGGAGAGAAATTTACTGCGTACCATGAAGGTGTGGACGGGAAGAAATATCACTATACATACCATATCAGTGAAACTAAGGTTGACGGTTACGAGACAACCGTAACCTATCAGGGAGATCATCAGTACGACATTACCGTAACCAATAAGAAAAACTGGTTCGATAGTCTTCTTCCTGAGACAGGAGGCTTGGGAACAGCCTTGCTTTATACGTTAGGTGTTCTGCTTCTTTGCTTTGTGACAACAACGGGATACAAAAAGAGCAAAAGAAGACAGGGTGGCTATAAATAATCAATAAAAAGGAGAGAGAACAAATGAAAAAAATGAAACACATGCTGGCAGTCTTACTGACAGTCATTATGACTTTGGCAATGACAACAACAGCCTTTGCGGCAGGAACACAAACGGGAAACTTGACAGTAAAAGTCAACGCCAACAACACATTAGAAGGACAGACAATCAAAGTCTATAAACTCTTTGATCTGACTGTAAGCGGGGATAAGTACGCTTACACAGTGAATGAAACTTATAAAACTTCAATTGCAGCTGCATTAGGATTACCAGCTGAGTCAACAAGTAAAGCATTATACGAGAAACTTACTACATATACAGCAAACTCTACTGACATCCAGAAGTTTGCAGATGACTTTACAGCAGCTGCATTGACAGAAGGAACAGCAGAAACTGCAACTTCTGGAAAATTAGGCAAGGTTGAGAGTCATAAGTTTGAAGGTTTAGACTACGGTTACTACCTTGTATATCAAACAGGAACAAAAGAAATCCAGTCATCTCTTGTATCTGTAGATAAACCGGAAGCAACAGTTAATTTAAAAGGCGAGGCTCCGAGCATTGCGAAAACAGCAAATACAGCAACGGTTGAAATCGGACAGGTTGTAACTTATACAATTACAGGTACAATCCCTGATACAACAGGATATGCGGACTATACATACAAAATCCACGATACATTAACAAAAGGTCTTGATTTCGTGAAAGATGCAGACGGTACAGCAGTAGATGCTCCTGCTGCATATCCGGTATCTGTACAGATTGATACACAGAACGCTACTACACAGAATGCTACATTAAGCGGAGAGGGTAACCGCACAATGGAGTTGAATTTATCCCAGTGGATCAGAGACAATCAGGTACACAAAGGAACGGGATTTACAGTAACCTATTATGCAAAAGTAAATCAAAATGCGGTAGTACAGACAAACAATAAAGCTGAATTAGAGTATGGTAACAATTCGAATGATACGACTAAAGGAAATCCAGTGGTAGTTACAACACCGACTTATCCGTTAGATATTGAGAAAACCGATACGAAAGGTACGCTGCTGGAAGGTGCAAAGTTCCGCTTATATAAAAACGAAGGGGATGCAAAAGCAGCCAACGATAATGCGATCAAGGTAACCGGTTCTAACGGAAGCTATACAGTAGCTGAAAATCAGAATACAGAATCAAACATGGATATGGTTACGAAGAAAACGGAAGTATCTGCCGGATATAACTTACATCTGAATGGTCTTAAGGCTGGAACTTACTGGTTAGTGGAGAAAGAGGCTCCGGCAGGTTACAATAAGCTGACAGCTCCAATCAAGATAACCATTACACAGGATGGAGAGAACGAATTGAAGTGGACTGTATCTAAAGATAACGTTCCAGAAGATGATAAAATCATCGATGTTGAAAACACCACAGGTACCATCCTTCCGGGAACAGGTGGTATGGGTACTATTCTGTTTACCGTTGTAGGTATTGCACTTGTACTTATCATTGCAGCAAGCTTTGTAATCAGCAGAAGAAAACGTGCTTAATTAGTAATTATTTTGACGAATGGATGAGGGGACTGTCTTCGGGCAGTCTTCCCATTCTTTATAACAGCAGGGAGAATGGAATAAGCATGCGTAAAAAAAAGACACAGAAGAAAAAATTTTATATTGGAGATATTTTCCGTGTAATTGGACTTATTATTGCATTCTCTGTACTGTTATATCCGACAGTCAGTAATTATTTATATGAAAAAAACAGCGCCAGAGTGATTTCATCCTATGATGAAAATGCGGTGCGGTTAAGAGAAAGAGAGAAGCAAGCGATGCTGGAGGCGGCAAGACAGTATAATCAGGAACTACTGGGCAATATTGAATTGCTGGATCCCTTTTCACCGATTAAAAAGGAAGTAGATGAAAGATACCAAAGTCTGCTGAATACAAATGCGGCAGGAATGATGGGGTATATCAGAATTCCAAAGCTGGAAGTGGAGCTGCCCATTTATCACGGCACAGAAGAGAAGGTGCTGCAGTCGGGGATAGGTCATTTTGAAGGAACGTCTTTGCCGGTAGGCGGAGAAAGTACACATACTGTCCTGACAGGGCATCGGGGACTTCCGTCTAAGCTTTTGTTCACGGATCTAGATAAGCTAAAAGAGGGAGATATCTTTTACATTAAGGTTCTTGGAGAGACGCTTGCGTACCAGGTGGATCAGATTCTTACAGTGGAGCCGGAAAATACAAAGGCGCTTACGATCATGCCGGGAGAGGACTATGCTACTTTGGTGACGTGTACGCCATATGCAGTCAATACCCACAGACTCCTGGTCAGAGGTACGAGAATTCCTTATGAAGAAGCCATTCGGCAGGTACCGGATAAAAAGGTTGCACCGAAGCTTCCGTTCCAAGTGAAGATTTTATTGCTGGCAATTGGTATTTTACTCTTAGTGTTTGTGATTTATAAGTTATGGAGAAAGAAGGAGATCCGAGAAGAGATGAGGAGAAAGAGAAGATGAAGAAAAAAGTAAGAAAGATTGGCGCTTTTTTGACCGCATGTATGTTTGCATTGACTTGTTTGGTAATTCCTCAAGATGCGTTTGCTTCTGAAAGAACAGGTTCATTAACGATATATTATCATGGAATTACGCCGCAAGGGAATCAGGCGGTATTATCCGGAGCTGAATTTTCTTTGTACGAAGCAGGAAAGAAAATAGAAAACGAATGGAAACTGCAGGGCGCTTTTGAAGTATCAGGAGTAGACCTGACGGATATGAGTTCTTCTGGACAGAGAAAGGTGGCAGAGCAGTTATATAACTTTACGGTGAAAGAAAACCTGGTGGGAGAGAGTAGAACCACCGGAAGCAATGGACGGGTGCTCTTTCGGAACTTAACGGAAGGCATGTATTTGTGTGTTCCAAGGGGGGAAGTGTCCCATGATAATGGATTGTTTCATTCAGCTCCTTTTCTGGTATTTATTCCAGAAGTAGATGAGAACGGAAATGTTCGTTATGATGTGACAGTAGAACCGAAAAACGAATGGGTTGAAAATGAAACGAAGCCGCAAGAACCGGTTCCACCGCAGGAGGAGCCGGAAAACAAGAAAGAGAATGGCGCGAAGACTGGAGATGAAAACAATATCTGGTTCTATGTATGGATACTGTTCGGATGTGCAGGAATCGTAATGTTTGCTGGAAAGAAGGGGCGCTAGGGATTAGTATAAAGCTGTTTCAACAGGTATTAAAACACGAGAGTAAGAATCTGAGTAGATTTTTGCTTTCGTGTTTTTTATCTGAAAATACATAGTTTGCCGAAAGATATTTGCTTGAAGTTCTTCCCTAAAATGTATATAATAGTGTAGATTGGATGAAGTTTAATCACATAGCAGATATTTGTGAAATATATGCAAAAAGCAGAAAGGAAATATATGAGAAAACTTGCATTAAATGATGAAATATTACTAAATATTGAGAAACCTGCTCGGTATATCGGCGGGGAGGTCAATTCCGTAATGAAAGCTAAAGAAGAAGTGGATATTCGCTTCGCTATGTGTTTTCCGGACGTGTATGAGATCGGAATGTCTCATCTTGGAATTCAGATTCTCTATGATATGTTCAACAGAAGGGAAGACGTGTGGTGTGAAAGGGTCTATTCTCCATGGCTTGACCTGGATAAGATTATGCGAGAGGAAGAGATTCCATTATTTGCTTTAGAATCACAGGATCCAATTAAGGATTTTGACTTTCTTGGAATTACAATTCAGTATGAGATGTGTTACACCAATATTTTACAGGTACTGGATTTGAGTCAGATTCCGTTGAAAGCATCGGAGCGTACCGAGGAGCATCCGATTGTTATTGGTGGAGGACCTTGTACCTATAATCCTGAGCCTTTAGCAGAATTTTTTGATTTATTCTATATTGGTGAAGGGGAGACGGTTTATGACCAGCTCCTGGACGCATACAAAGAAAATAAGAAAAATGGTGGTTCCAGACAGGACTACTTAGAAAAAGCTGCGCAGATTGAAGGAATTTATGTTCCATCTTTCTATGAAGCTTCTTATCACGAGGATGGAACGCTTGCTTCCTTTCATCCTGTTAAGGAATGTGCACCCAAGAAAATTAAAAAGCAGATGGTATTAGATGTAACGGATACCTGTTACCCGGAGGCGCCGGTAGTTCCGTTTATCAAAGTGACTCAGGATCGTTGTGTGCTGGAGATTATGCGGGGCTGTATTCGTGGGTGTCGTTTCTGTCAGGCTGGAATGCTTTATCGACCTACCAGAGAGCGGGATGTAGAGAGGCTGAAATACTATGCTTATCAAATGTTGAAGAATACAGGGCACGAAGAGATCTCTTTGAGTTCTCTTAGCTCCAGTGATTATACACAGCTAAAAGAGCTGGTACTGTTTTTGATTGAAGAATTTCAGGGAAAGGGAATTAACATTTCTCTTCCTTCTCTTCGGATCGATGCATTTTCGCTGGATGTGATGGAGAAGGTACAGGATATCCGAAAAAGCAGTCTGACGTTTGCGCCGGAAGCTGGATCCCAGCGGATGCGTAACGTTATTAACAAAGGGCTGACGGAGGAAGATATTTTATCCGGCGCAGGACAGGCTTTTGAGGGCGGATGGAATAAGGTGAAGCTTTACTTTATGCTGGGACTTCCGACAGAAACAGAGGAAGATATGCGGGCAATTCCGGAATTGGCCGACAAGGTTGCCAGACGGTATTATGAGATTCCAAAGGATCAAAGAAACGGAAAATGCCAGATCACGACGAGTACATCCTTCTTTATTCCAAAACCATTTACGCCATTTCAATGGGCTAAAATGTATACGAATGAAGAATATATCGCACGTGCGGCTACTGTAAAGCATGCGTTTAATGACCAGCTAAATCGCAAGAGCCTGCGCTATAACTGGCATGATGCAGAGGTTACCGTATTAGAAGGAGTCTTTGCAAGAGGTGACAGAAAAGTAGGAAAAGCAATTGAAAAAGCCTACTCCATGGGCTGTATTTATGATGCATGGAGTGAAAACTTTTCTTATGAGACATGGCTGAAGGCTTTTGAAGAAACCGGGCTTGATATTGCATTCTACAATGAAAGAGAACGAGGACAAGAAGAACTGTTCCCGTGGGATTTTATTGATATCGGCGTAACAAAAGCATTTTTAAGAAGAGAGTGGGATCGGGCAATGAAAGCAGAAGTTACACCAAACTGCCGGCAAAAATGTTCCGGCTGTGGTGTAGGTGTATTTGGAGGAGGTGTCTGTATTGAAGGCAAGAATTAAATTCCGAAAGTATGGGGTCATGCGTTTTATCGGGCACTTAGATGTCATGCGCTATTTTCAGAAAGCAATGAGAAGGGCGGATATTCCAATCGCATTTACCAGCGGTTACAGTCCTCATATGATTATGTCTTTTGCACAGCCCCTTGGGGTTGGAGTGACCAGTGACGGCGAGTATCTGGATATTGAGTTAAAAGAAAGTATTTCTTCTGAAAAGGCAGTAAAACAGTTGAATGCAGTCATGGTAGAAGGAATCGATATTGTGAGCTTCGTTCAGATTCCAGAAGATAAAAAGGCGAGTGGTATGACGATTGTGGCGGCGGCAGAATATAAAGTAAGCTTTCTTAAATCTGCCAAGTCGGCTTATGAAACGATTTCTGTTCGAGATGCGCTTTCAGAAAAAGGAGACGCAGAAAAGCTGGTTCATAATTTCCTGAAGCTGGATCAGATTATGGTGCTGAAAAAGTCCAAAAAACAAGAGCGGGAAATTGATATTAAACCGCTTATTTACCGGATGGAAGTGGAAGGGGAGCAGCTGCATTTGTTCTTAGCTGCCGGAAGTGAAGAAAATTTAAAGCCGGATCTTGTTATGGAGGCATTTTTTAAATTCCTGGGAACAACAAAAGAAGAGACGCCTGTGCATTACCATAGATTAGAAGTGTACGCCAAGAATCCAAACGATGGAAAAGACACGGATATGACGCAATTTGTATCTTTGGAAAGTTTGGGAAATCTAATTCCTGAATTTAATTAGAAGAAATCAGGTGAAGCAGATGGGAAAAAAGGAACTGAAAACCAATGCTATGCGTATCTTGGAACGCCAGAAAATTCCTTTTACATACGAGACTTACGAGTGTGAAGAATTTATGGACGGAATTCATGTGGCGGATCAGCTTGGTTTTGAACATAAATATGTATACAAGACGATGGTGACAACCGGGAAAAGCGGAGAGCATTATGTGTTCGTTATCCCGATTGAAGAAGAAATTGACTTTAAGAAGGCGGCGAAAGCCGTTGGTGAAAAGTCCGTGGAAATGCTTCCGTTAAAAGACCTTACGAAGGTGACAGGGTATGTGCGTGGCGGTTGTACCGCCATAGGCATGAAGAAACAGTTTGTGACGGTGATTCAAGAAGAGGCTAAGGAACTTAAGAGTATGCATGTCAGTGGAGGAAAGCGTGGAATGCAGATTACGTTAAGTCCGCTGGATTTACAGAAAGCGGCGAATGCACAATTTGCAGATGTCATTCAAGGCGTAACAGGCGAAGCCGTTAAAATATAAATCTGGGATTCCATTGCAGATGTTAGAAAAATAGGGTAAGATAGTAAAATATAGAAAAGACAGCAGTTTGGAGGCAACAAAAGATGATTAAAGTTGTAAAATTTGGTGGAAGTTCTCTGGCAAGTGCAGAGCAGTTTAAGAAGGTTGGAGACATTATCCGTAAAGATGAGACGAGACGCTATGTCATTCCATCTGCACCGGGAAAGCGTACGCCAAAAGACACGAAAGTTACAGATATGTTATATCACTGTTATGGTCAGGCTATTTTAGCGAATGACGATGATGACTGTGAGGAATACCAGAGATCTTTTGAAGATTTGATTGAGAAGATTAAAGAACGTTATCAGGAGATTATCGAGGGGCTTTCCCTTGAACTTTCCCTGGATGAAGATTTTAAAGTGATCAAAGAAAATTTCAGTAAAAAGATTGGAAGAGATTATGCGGCTTCCCGTGGAGAATATTTGAACGGGAAAATTATGGCGGCATATCTGGGAATTGAGTTTATTGATGCTGCAGAAATCATCTTTTTTGATGAAGAAGGCAACTTTGATGATAAGAAGACTGACGAAGCAGTGGCAAAACGACTTGAAAATCTGGAAAGAGCAGTAATCCCAGGATTTTACGGAAGCGGACCGGACGGAAAGATTCGCACCTTCTCCAGAGGTGGTTCTGATATCACAGGTTCTATTGTGGCAAAGGCAGTGCATGCGGATATGTATGAGAACTGGACAGATGTATCTGGATTTTTAATTGCGGATCCTCGGATTATTCCGAATCCAAAGGCTATCGATGTTATTACATACCGGGAACTTCGGGAGCTTTCTTATATGGGAGCGACGGTACTCCATGAAGATGCTATTTTCCCGGTGAGAAAAGAAGGAATTCCGATCAATATTCGGAACACCAATTCTCCGGAAGATAAGGGAACTCTGATCGTGGAAGATACCTGCCGGAAACCAAGATTTATTATCACTGGAATTGCCGGAAAGAAGGATTTTGCATCTATTACGGTAGAAAAAGCAATGATGAACGGTCAGATTGGATTCTGTAAAAAGGTACTGGAAGTATTTGAAGACAATGGTATTTCCATTGAACACATGCCGTCAGGAATCGATACGATGACGATTTTCGTACACCAGGATGAATTTGAAGAAAAGGAACAGAAGGTGATTGCAGGAATTCACCGGGCTGTGGAACCGGACTTTCTGGAACTGGAATCAGACCTTGCATTAATTGCAGTTGTAGGGCGTGGAATGCGCGCGACCAGAGGGACGTCAGGACGGTTATTTTCCGCTCTTGCACATGCAAATGTAAATGTAAAAATGATTGATCAGGGATCCAGCGAGTTGAATATTATTATCGGTGTGAGAAACCATGATTTCCAGCCGGCAATCAAAGCAATCTATGATATATTTGTAAATACAATGATTTAGGGAGGCGTAAGATGAATATCTTGTTTTTTCTGAAGCCTAAAAATGAACTTGCCTATATTTATGACTATCATACACTTCGACAGGCTTTAGAGATTATGGAGTATCACAAATACTCATCGGTTCCGATATTGAACAAAGAAGGAAAATATGTCGGTTCTATTACGGAAGGTGATCTTTTGTGGGCATTAAAGAAACTGAACATTTTGAATATAAAAGATGCAGAAGATATCAGTATTATGAAGATTGACAGACGTCTGGACTATCAATGCGTCTCTGCTGAATCCAATATGGAGGATTTGATCGGACGGGCAATGGAGCAGAACTTTGTACCGGTAGTAGACGACAGAGAACACTTTATCGGCATCATTACTCGTCGTGATAT
The DNA here is from genome assembly GCF_037890115.1 of Dorea sp. ICN-14282. Classification (NCBI taxonomy): domain Bacteria; kingdom Bacillati; phylum Bacillota; class Clostridia; order Lachnospirales; family Lachnospiraceae; genus Dorea; species Dorea sp. ICN-14282. The sequence continues at coordinate 484,121 of NZ_JBBKBH010000001.1, forward strand.
TATCGGATACTGCTATGACAAGATGAAGGAATGTGATAAGTAAATGATTATCGATTTTCATACCCATATTTTCCCGGAAAAGATTGCCGCTTCTACAGTAGATTATCTAGCGGAAATATGTAACACAAAACCATATACCAAAGCGACAAAGGAAAGTCTTTTGGCTTCTATGCATAGGGCAGATATTACCCTTTCCGTGGCGCTTCCGGTTGCAACAAAAGTCAGCCAGATGGATTCCATCAACCGATTTGCTGCCGGATTTCAAGATGGGCCGATTCTTTCTTTTGCGGGAATTCATCCAGACTGTGAAGATTATAGAAAAGCGCTTCTTGCAATTAAGCAGGCCGGTTTTAAAGGAATTAAACTCCATCCGGATTACCAAAATGTTTACTTCAATGATATTCGTTATAAACGGATGATCGACTTTGCATCAGAACTAGATCTTATTATTGTAGTTCATGCAGGGGTGGATCCCAAATGTCCGCAGGATATTCACTGTACACCAAAGATGGCGCGCGAGGTAATCGATGAGGTGGCGCCTGCGAAACTGGTGCTTGCCCATTTGGGCGGCAATCATATGACCAGCGAAGTAGAAGAACAGCTTGTCGGTCAGCCTGTTTACCTGGATACCGCGGTGGTTCTTGATTATCTGAAAGAAGAAGATTTTATAAGACTGGCTCGCAATCATGGAATGGATCGTATTCTTTTTGCAACGGATTCTCCCTGGGCTGGACAAACAGAATTCGTAGAAAAGATCCGAAAATCCGCTTTGACGGAAGAAGAAAAAGAGCAGATTTTTTCTAAAAATGCAAGTCGGCTTTTGGGATTAGATAAAAAACTTAAAAAAGTTAGCAGAAGTATTGATTTTTAGAAAAGAGTATGCTATCATGCAATAGTATGCCGCACAATGAGGTTGTAAGTCTGCATTGCAGACACCGTAATTGGCGAGTAATGATAATAGGAGGTGCCATATGTACGCAATTATAGCAACAGGTGGTAAACAGTACAAAGTATCCGAAGGCGATATCATTAAAGTAGAAAAGCTTGGTGTAGAAGCTGGCGAGACTTTTACATTTGACCAGGTGCTTGCAGTAAGTGACAACGGATTAAAGATTGGTAATCCAACAGTTGAGGGTGCAACAGTTGAAGCTTCTGTAGTTGAGAACGGTAAAGCAAGAAAAGTTATCGTTTACAAGTACAAGAGAAAAACTGGATACCACAAGAAAAACGGTCACAGACAGCAGTACACTGCAGTAAAGATTGAAAAAATCAACGCTTAATTTGGAGAGCATCCATGATTCATGTAACCATTTATAGAAATGAGAAAAGAGAATACATCGGATTTCGTACGAACGGACATGCCGGGTATGGAGAAGAAGGGCAGGATATTGTGTGTGCAGCAGCATCTATGCTGGTAATCAATACGATTAATGCCATTGAACTCTATACAAAAGATGAGACGTCTATGGTTTCAGATGATATCTCAGGAATCATTGAATATGAGATCAAAGACAGGCCTTCAAAGGAAGCGCAGCTTCTTATGAAGACATTGGTTCTTGGTTTAAAACAGATGGCGGATGATGAGAACTATGCAGAATATATTGATTTAACATTCGAGGAGGTGTAACTACCATGATGAAATTAAACCTTCAGTTTTTCGCTCATAAAAAGGGAGTTGGTTCTACTAAGAACGGTAGAGATTCTGAGTCTAAGAGACTTGGTGCCAAGAGAGCAGACGGACAGTTTGTAAAAGCTGGTAACATCCTTTACAGACAGCGCGGAACAAAGATTCACCCAGGTGTCAACGTAGGACGTGGCGGAGATGATACATTATTCGCACTTGTTGACGGTGTGGTAAGATTTGAAAGAAAAGGAAGAGATAAGAAACAGGTTTCTATCTATCCAGTAGCTTAAGTAATGATGAGTTAAGAGAGTGTTGCACGGTAACTGATAAGTTATGAGGCAGCACTCTTTTTTCAAAGAAGAAAGAGGAAAAATATGTTCGCAGACAGAGCAAAGATATTTATCAGATCAGGAAAAGGTGGAGATGGTCATGTCAGCTTCCGTCGGGAACTGTATGTGCCGAACGGCGGACCGGACGGCGGAGACGGCGGACGCGGCGGAGATGTTATCTTTGAAGTAGATGAAGGGTTAAATACACTTCAAGACTATCGACACAGACAGAAATATGCGGCTAAAGACGGGGAACAGGGCGGAAAACGCCGCTGCCACGGAAAAGATGCGGAAGATATTATTTTAAGAGTTCCGGAAGGAACGGTCATTAAGGAAGCAGAGTCTGGAAAGGTGATTGCGGATATGTCTGGCGAGAACCGCAGACAGGTCATTTTAAAAGGTGGAAAAGGTGGTCTTGGAAATCAGCATTTTGCAACATCTACGATGCAGATTCCTAAATATGCGCAGCCAGGACAGCCTTCTCAGGAGCTGTGGGTCAATCTGGAACTGAAAGTAATTGCAGATGTAGGACTGATTGGATTTCCAAATGTTGGAAAATCGACACTCCTTTCTCGTGTAACAAATGCTCAGCCAAAGATTGCTAACTATCATTTTACAACATTGAATCCAAATCTTGGTGTAGTAGATCTTCCAGACGGAAGGGGATTTGTAATTGCAGATATCCCAGGGCTTATCGAAGGCGCTTCAGAAGGTGTAGGACTGGGGCATGAGTTTCTGCGCCATATTGAGCGTACCAAACTGATGATTCACGTTGTAGACGCCGCGGGCACAGAAGGTCGTGATCCAGTTGAGGATATTTATAAAATTAATGCAGAGTTAAATGCTTATAATCCAGAGATTGCCAAACGTCCACAGGTAATTGCAGCCAATAAAATTGATGTGATTTATGCAGATGGAGAAGATCCCCTTGTCCGTTTAAAAGAAGAATTTGAGCCACAGGGAGTAAAAGTATTCCCGATTTCGGGTGTTACTGGAGAGGGAATGAAGGAACTTCTCTACTATGTTTCAGACCAGCTAAAAGACCTGGATCAGAAACCGGTTGTATTTGAACAGGAGTATTTCCCAGAAGAAGAATTGATCTACGAGGATCTTCCGTATACCGTTGAAAAAGAAGACGAAGTATACGTTGTAGAAGGTCCGAAAATCGAAAAAATGTTGGGATATACCAATCTGGATTCCGAAAAAGGTTTTGCCTTCTTCCAGAAATTCTTGAAAGATACTGGAATTTTAGACGAACTGGAAGCCGCAGGAATCGAAGAGGGCGATACTGTTAGAATGTATGGTTTGCAGTTTGATTATTACAAATAAGTAGGAAAGGGAAGAAAAATGACCACAAAACAACGTGCATATTTAAAAAGTCTTGCAATGACTATGGATCCAATCTTTCAGATTGGAAAAAACAGTATGACGCCGGAACTTACCAATGCAGTGGATGAAGCGCTGGCAGCACGAGAGCTGATTAAAATCAGTGTACTGAAAAATTGTATGGATGATCCACGGGCTCTTGCTGAGATGGTTGCAGAGCGGACTCATTCTCAGGTCGTACAGGTGATTGGCAAGAAGATTGTATTATACCGGGAAGGTAAAGATAAGAACAAAAAAATTCAGCTCCCATAAAGGGAAACGGAGATTACAATGAAAATAGGAATTATGGGCGGTACCTTCGATCCCATTCACAATGGACATCTGATGTTGGGAAAGGCTGCTTATGAAAAATTTGGTCTTGATCAGATCTGGTTTATGCCGAACGGTAATCCACCACACAAAAAGCAGGCTTCTATTGGATCTGATATCGAGACACGCATCCGGATGGTGGAGCTTGCGATTGCTCCGCATCCGGAATTTGTGCTAGAACTTTATGAGTCGGATCCATCCAAAGTGTCCTGCTCCTATCAGACGTTGGAGCATTTTCAGACTCAATATCCAGAAGATGAACTCTACTTTATTGTTGGTGCAGACTCTTTATTTGCGATTGAAACCTGGGTAAAACCAGAGCGGATTTTTCCGACTTGTACGTTTTTAGCGGCTTATCGGGATGAGATTGATACTGCAGAAGAGATGCAGACGCAGATTGCTTATCTCAAAAAGAAGTATCATGCTCGGATTGAAATTCTGGCAACTCCGTTGATGGATGTTTCCTCTCACGAGCTTCGACAAAGAATTCAAGAGCAAGATTCTATCCGTTCTTATGTTCCGTCAGATGTCGCAGATTATATTGAGGAGCATTGCTTATATCAGAACACAGAAGGGGTAGCGAAGATTAAATGAATCAGCAGATCAGAAAAATACAAAAGGAATTAAAGAAACATCTGGATGAAGAACGATATGAACATACCCTGGGTGTAATGTATACTTCGGCAGCACTTGCAATGCGGTATCAGGCAAATCTTGAGCAGGCTCTTTTAGCAGGACTTCTGCATGACTGTGCAAAGTGTATTCCCAATTCGGAAAAGATTCAGATTTGCAGAGAAGAGAGGTTGGCGGTTTCAGAAGTAGAGAAAGCTAATCCAAGCCTTCTTCACGCTAAACTTGGCGCTTTTTTTGCCAGGAAACAATACGGCGTTTCAGATACAGAAGTATTAGACGCTATTAAAAGTCATACGACCGGACGTCCAGGAATGTCCTTGCTAGAAAAAATTGTCTACATTGCAGACTATATTGAGCCTGGACGAAAAGAACTCCCGAATATGAAAGATGTCCGCCAAATGGCGTTTGAAGATATTGATAAATGCCTTTATAAAATTTTGGAAGATTCACTGGTATATTTGAATTCCAGAGGAATCCCCATAGATCCGATGACGGAACAGACGTATTTGTATTATAAAGAAGAACAAAAAAAGGAGGAGTAATCGATGGAACAGGCAAGAGAAATGGCAAGTGTAGCCTGCCGTGCACTGGAAGATAAAAAAGGAGAAGATATCCGTGTTATTGATATTTCAGAGATTTCAGTTTTGGCAGATTATTTTGTAATTGCCAGCGGAAGCAGCAATAGCCAGGTAACTGCGTTGGTAGATAATGTGGAAGAGAAGATGCATAAAGCCGGATATATCCAGAAACAGCGCGAAGGTCAAAATTCTGGAACATGGGTATTGCTCGATTATGGTGATATAATTGTTCATGTATTTGATACAGAAAGCAGAAGTTTTTACAATTTGGAAAGAATCTGGAGCGATGGAAAACAGATAGAATTATAGAAGAATTAAGAAAAATAAATGAGAAAGACTCTAAGTTGTGCATAGTTCACACCAGAGCCTTTCTCATTTGTTTTATAAGCGAATTAATTGCCTTACATAAATCGGAATACGCCGATTACTTTTCCTAAAATCTGGCAGTCTGGAACGATGATTGGATCCATAGTGTCGTTCTCTGGCTGCAGACGAATTACGCCTTCTTCTTTGTAGAAGGTCTTCACAGTAGCTCCATCTTCGATTAAGGCGACAATCATTTCTCCGTTCCGTGCTGTCTTTTGTTCCTCAACCAAAACGAGATCACCATCTAAAATACCGGCATTGATCATGCTTTCGCCTCTGACTTTCAACATAAAAGTCTGCTTGTTAGGCATGAATTCTGTTGGAATCGGAAAGTACTCTTCAATATTCTGCTCTGCAAGAATTGGTTCTCCTGCGGCAACACGACCTACGATCGGAACATTTACCATTTCACGGCGCATAAAATTAAAAGAATCATCCAGAATCTCAATAGCCCTGGGCTTCGTAGGGTCTCTTCTGATATAACCGTTTTTCTCCAGTGTCTCAAGGTGAGAGTGGACAGAAGAAGTAGATTTTAAATGTACCGCTTCACAGATATCACGAACAGCCGGAGGAAAACCACGTTCTAAAATTTGTGATTTAATATATTCCAGTATTTCCTTTTGCTTTGAACTGATCTTGCCTTGTGCCATAATCGCTCCTCCTCATTCGATACACTTATTTCATATAACTGTATTTTACCATATGTGAAAAGGAAAAGCAAACAAATGTTTAGAAAATATGTTCGAAAATTTCATCTAAAACTATTGACAAACATTCGTTCGCATCATATAATTTAAAACATAAAGGAACAACTGTTCGGAACAAATGTTTTATACTTTGACTTAAGAAAAGAAAACTTGAAACTTAACTTTAAGAAGATTTCTGGGAAAGAATAAGGGGAGGAAGTAGTTATGAGTTCAAAAAGATTATATGCGGCAAGCAAGAGAAGAAGGCAGGTATTTGTAAAAAAGATGATGTTAGGTATTGTATTGTGCGTTATGCTGCTTAGCTTTAGTGTTTGTTTTAAAGGCGGTCTAGTAGATGCTCATGGCGACCAGAAAGAAGCCCCTATGTCATACAAGTACTATAAAAGTATTGAGATTCAAGGTGGTGACACACTTTGGGATATTGCAAAAGAATATATGAGCAATGATTATGCTTCTGTTTATGATTATATCGAGGAATTAAAAGACGTTAATGGCCTTACATCAGATGACATCCAGGAAGGTCACTACTTGACAGTTGTTTATTATGATAGAGAATTTAAATAATCTATTTTGAGAGAAAAGGGCACCTCGCTACGAGGTGTCCTTTTTCATAATCTAAGAATTTTCTTCTGATTTTTCTGATTATTTTAGCTAGTTATCTTTGCTAATAACTTCTTTTTTATAAAAAAATCACACCTATATGAGTAAAAAATACAAAAAGCTGTTGACAAATATTTTTATTACTGTATACTTTGAATATCAAAATATTTGCAAACCAAAGCATAAAGGATGAAACAAATGATAGGTAAAATTTATGGGACAGGTTCTTATATCCCTTCAAAAGTTGTTACGAATCATGATCTTGCGAAGGTTGTTGAGACCAATGACGAATGGATCAGAGAGCGAACAGGAATTGGAACAAGGCATATTGCTGAACGAGAGTCAACAGTATCAATGGCAACAGAATCTGCGAAAAGAGCAATTGAGATGGCAGGGATTCAGCCGGAAGAGATTGATTTGATTTTAGTATCTACCATATCGCCAAACACCATTCTTCCATGTGTAGCGTGTGAGGTGCAAAAAGAAGTTGGCGCAGTACATGCTACATGTTTTGATTTAAATGCAGCATGCACAGGATTTCTGTATGCATACAATACTGCGCAAGCGTATATTACTGCAGAAATTTATAAAACAGTATTGATCATCGGTTCTGAGGCATTGTCAAGTATTGTGGACTGGAAAGATCGCAATACATGCATTTTGTTTGGAGATGGTGCCGGAGCCGTGATTTTAAAGGCAGAAGAAAAGGGAATCTTTTGTCCGTATACTCGGTCTGATGGAGGAAAAGGGCAGGCGCTGACTTGCTTACCAGGAGGTACTATTCAGATGAATGGCCAGCTGATATTTCGATTTGCGGTGAAACAAGTACCTCTATGCATTCAAGAGCTTTTGCAAGAGCAGAATATTTCCCTAAAAGAAATTGATTATTTTATTTTGCATCAAGCGAATAAACGGATTGTAGAATCAGTTGCAAAAAGGCTTGGAGTTACGATTGAGAAATTCCCGATGAATTTACAGAAGTATGGGAATACTTCTTCGGCAAGTATTCCGATTTTGTTAGATGAGCTGAATCGCCAGGGGCAATTGAAAAGAGGAATGAAGATTGTGCTTGCCGGATTTGGTGCCGGATTATCCTGGGGTGCCAGCCTTATCGAATGGTAATTTCCGTAATAGGATTACATAAATAATTAAAATGATGAAAAAGGAGAACAAAAATTATGTTAGAACAGGTAAAAGAAATTGTAGCAGAGGCATTGGGCGTAGAGAAAGATACTTTAACAGAGAACACAAATTTTAAGGAAGATTTGAACGCAGATTCTTTGGATCTTTTTGAAATGATTATGACCTTTGAAGAAGAGTTTGGAAAAGAAATCCCAGCGGAAGATCTTGAAAAAATCACAACAATTGGAGCGGTTGTTGCTTACTTGGAAGCATAAGAAAACAGATTAATAAGATAATTGAGAATATATTAAAAGGAAAATGGAAATGAAAACAAGACTGACAGAAATTCTAGGTTTGAAATACCCTGTAATTCAGGGTGGGATGGCATGGGTTGCTGAATCACATCTTGCGTCTGCGGTATCCAAAGCAGGCGGTTTGGGGTTGATTGCAGCGGCAAGTGCGCCAGCAGAATGGGTTCGTGAACAGATTCGAGAAGTGCGAAAACATACCAATTGTCCATTTGGTGTGAATATTATGATGATCAGTCCAAATGCAGATGACGTAGCTAAGATTGTAGTTGAAGAGAATGTTCCGGTCGTAACGACAGGCGCAGGAACACCTGAAAAATATATGACCATGTGGAAAGAAGCTGGTATCAAGGTAATTCCTGTTGTTGCTTCTGTTGCAATGGCGAAGCGTATGGAACGTTGCGGAGCAGATGCTATTGTAGCAGAGGGTACAGAGGCTGGAGGACATATAGGCGAAAACACGACCATGGTACTTGTTCCACAGATTGTAGACTCTGTACAGATTCCGGTAATAGCAGCTGGAGGAATTGCAGATGGAAGAGGGGTGGCTGCTGCACTTATGCTAGGTGCAGAGGGTGTTCAGATGGGAACCCGCTTTGTTGCAACTAATGAAGCAGAAGTCCATGAAAATTATAAACAGTGCATTATAAGAGCAAAAGATATTGATTCTAGAGTCACGGGCAGAGCAACCGGGCATCCGGTACGTGCGCTTCGTAATAAAATGACGACAGAGTATATCCGTCTTGAAAAGGAAGGCGCTTCTTTCGAAGAACTGGAACATCTAACACTTGGAAGTTTGCGCAAAGCTGTAGTTGATGGTGATGTAAAAGAGGGAAGTGTAATGGCAGGGCAGATTGCAGGTCTCATTGCAGATATTAAACCATGTAAAGAGGCGATTGAGAGCATTGTATCTCAAGCGGAAGCGCTCTTAAAAGGAGATCAAAATCATGAATAAGATTGCAGTAGTGTTCCCTGGTCAGGGCAGTCAGATCGCAGGAATGGGAAAAGATTTTTATGAAAACAGCGCCATTGCCAGAGAAATTTATGATACGGCCTCAAATAGGCTTGGAATTGATATGAAAGAACTGTGCTTTTATCCAAATGAGTGTTTGAACCTTACAGAATATACACAGGCTGCTTTAGTAACAACATCTCTTGCAATGGCAAGAACAGCAGAAGCGGCTGGATTAAAAGCAGATGTTACAGCGGGATTAAGTCTTGGTGAGTACAGTGCTATTGCGTTCGCAGGGGGGATGAATGATAGAGACGCTATTTCTGCGGTTCGACAGCGTGGGATCTTTATGCAGGAGGCTGTTCCAGCAGGCGAAGGAGCTATGGCGGCGGTACTTGGAATGACAGGGGATCAGGTAGAACAAGGAATATCAGCAATTGAAAATGTTTCAATTGCAAATTATAACTGCCCAGGACAAATTGTGATTACTGGGGCGGCAGAAAGAATCCAGCAGGCAGAGAAAGTGTTGAAGGAACAAGGAGCCAAACGAATTGTTTTGCTTAATGTAAGCGGACCTTTTCATTCTCCTTTATTAAAAAATGCGGAAACGAAGTTGAATGAGGTGCTTGAGAAAATTCAGATGCATCCATTGCAAATTCCTTATGTGAACAATGTGACAGCAGAATATATCACAGATATTATGAAAATCCAACCACTTCTCGTCTCACAGATTACGTCATCCGTTCGTTGGCAGCAAAGTGTGGAAAGAATGATAGAAGATGGCGTGGATACCTTTGTAGAAATTGGTCCAGGGAAAACGTTGACCGGATTTCTGCGGAAAATCAATCGAGGTGTAAAATCTTACAATATAAGTACATGGGAAGAATTGGAAACAACAATGGAGATTTTAACAGAGGAGTAGAGGGATGTTAAACGATAAAGTAGCGGTGGTGACAGGTGCTTCCAGAGGAATAGGAAGGGCGATTGCTGTAAAGTTAGCTTCACTAGGTGCAACGGTGATCATCAATTACAATGGTTCTGTTGAAAAGGCAAAAGAAGTAAAAAGTGAGATTGAATCTTGCGGTGGAAAAGCGGAAGTATATCAATGCGATGTCTCAGATTTTGAAGCGTGCAAAACATTTTTGGATCATGTAATCAAAGAATATGGAAGATTAGATATTTTAGTTAATAATGCAGGAATTACCAAGGACGGTCTTCTTATGCGCATGAGTGAGCAGGACTTTGACGATGTAATCCGTATAAACTTGAAAGGTGCATTTAACTGTATCCGCTTTGCATCTCGGCAGATGATGAAGCAGCGTTCTGGAAGAATTGTCACGCTTTCTTCTGTCGTAGGAGTTGCAGGAAATGTTGGACAGGCTAATTATGCTGCTTCAAAAGCGGGAGTCATTGGTCTTACGAAGGCAACTGCAAAAGAACTGGCATCAAGGCATATTACAGTAAATGCGGTGGCACCTGGATTTATCCAAACAGATATGACAGAGGTACTTCCTGAAAAAATGAAAGAGCAGATTGCATCGCAGATCCCATTTGGGACATTTGGTGATCCTAAGGATGTGGCAAATGCAGTAGCATTTTTGGTATCTGATGAGGCAGGATATATCACGGGTCAGGTACTGCACGTAGATGGCGGGATGGTAATGTAGGAGGAACTATGAAAAGAAGAGTTGTAGTCACAGGGATGGGTGCTGTAACACCAATTGGAAATACAGTAGAGGAATTTTGGAACAATGTGAAAGCCGGAACGGTTGGAATTCAGGAAATAACCAAATTTGATACCACTGATTATAAGGTGAAATTGGCTGGAGAGGTAAAAGGATTTGTAGCAAAGGAATGTATGGATTTTAAATCAGCGAAGCGCATGGAGCCATTTTCCCAATATGCTGTTGCTGCGGCAAAAGAGGCATTTGAACAGGCAGAAATTGACATGCAGCGAGAAGATCCTTTCAGGATTGGTGTTATCATCGGATCTGGGATCGGGAGTCTTCAAGTAGCAGAACGAGAGTATGAGAAAATTCTGACAAAGGGCTCTGCTCGTGTGAATCCATTGATGGTCCCAATGATGATTTCAAATATGGCTGCAGGTAATGTTGCGATCCAGCTTGGATTAAAAGGAAAATGTACAAGTGTAACTACTGCCTGTGCAACGGGAACACATTCCATTGGCGATGCACTTCGTGCTATTCAATATGGTGATGCAGATATTATGTTAGCAGGTGGGACAGAGAGCGCAATTTGTCCACTTTCCGTTGCTGGTTTTAGTAGTTTGACTGCTTTAACAACAGCGACCGATCCCAAACGTGCATCCATTCCATTTGATAAAGATAGAAGTGGTTTTGTTATTGGAGAAGGTGCCGGCATAGTCGTGTTAGAAGAATTGGAACACGCTAAAAAAAGAGGCGCTAAAATCTATGCGGAACTGGTCGGATATGGTGCAACTTGTGACGCTTATCATATTACAGCACCAGCTGAAGACGGATCTGGGGCAGCAAAAGCAATGGAACTTGCATTGACAGATGCAAATGTACATCCAGAAGATATTGACTATATCAATGCACATGGAACAAGTACACATCATAATGATTTGGTTGAAACCAGAGCGATAAAATCAGTATTGAAAGATGCTGCCAAGGATGTGGTGGTAAATTCTACGAAATCAATGACAGGACATTTATTGGGAGCCGCAGGCGGAGTTGAGTTTATTGTCTGTGTTAAGTCTATTGAAGAAGGATTTATCCATCAAACGATGGGACTTCAAACCCCGGATAATGAATGTGATCTAAATTATACGATCGGAGCTCCGATTGAGAAACCGGTTCATTGTGTACTTACCAATTCGCTTGGATTTGGTGGACATAATGCTACACTTTGTATCAAAGAATGTCTGGAATAGGAGATAAACATTATGGAAGCAGAACAGTTAACGCAGTTAATTAAAATTATATCTGCATCGAATCTTACAGAGTTTCAGTATGAAGAAGAGAATATGAAACTTATCATAAAAAAAGAAGGCACAACTCAGATAGCAGAACCTATTTTAGAAAATAAGGGTGGTCCTAAAAAGGAAGACAGATCAGATGTACCTGCGGATGTTGGAGAGGATAATTTAGAAGGAAATGTTGTGGTATCTCCGCTTGTAGGAACTTTCTATTCTGCACCAGCTGAAGACGCAATGCCATTTGTACAGGTGGGAGAAGTTGTAAGAAAAGGTCAGACAATCGCAATTGTTGAAGCTATGAAGCTGATGAATGATATCGAATGTGAATTTGACGGAACTGTAAAAGAAATCTTTGTAAAAAATGGACAGACTGTAGAATACGGGCAGCCGTTGTTTTTGATTGGATAAAGGAGAAATAGACAAATGAATCATTTAGATATAAATCAGATCAAAGAAATCTTACCGCATCGCCATCCGTTTTTGTTGATTGATTATGTGGAAGATTATGAAGCCGGACAGTATGCTGTGGCTTATAAATGCGTGACGTACAGAGAAGAGTTCTTTAAAGGACATTTCCCGAAAGAGCCAGTAATGCCGGGGGTATTGACAATCGAAGCATTGGCACAAACTGGTGCGATTGCGATTCTTTCCAAGGAGGAGAATCGCGGAAAGACGGCGTATTTTGCTGGAATACAAAATTGTAAGTTTAAAGGTAAGGTAGTTCCAGGAGATAAAATACGTTTGGAGACGAAGATGATCAAACAGAAAGGTCCATTTGGGATCGGAGAGGCTACAGCTTCTGTTGAGGGGAAAGTTGTTGTTCGCGCTGAATTGACATTTATGATTGGATAGGGATTTGATTATGATTAAAAAGGTTTTGATTGCAAATAGAGGTGAAATTGCAGTTCGTATTATTCGCGCATGCAGGGAAATGGGAATTCAGACTGTTGCAGTTTATTCTGAGGCAGATAAAGAAGCGGTTCATACACAATTAGCTGATGAGGCGATCTGTATTGGACCGGCACCTTCTGCAGAAAGCTATTTAAGTATGGAACGAATTATTAGCGCTACGATTACATCAGGTGCAGATGCGATTCATCCGGGATTTGGATTCTTATCAGAAAATAGTAAATTTGCTTTCCTTTGTGAACAATGTCATATCACATTTATCGGACCCAGTGCTGAAGTGATTCGGAAAATGGGAAATAAATCACAGGCTAGAAATACAATGATTGAAGCTGGGGTACCTGTTATTCCAGGCAGTAAAGATCCAATTTATGATGTACGAAGTGCAGCTGTAGCGGCAAGAGAAGTAGGGTATCCAGTTATTATAAAAGCAGCCCTTGGCGGTGGGGGAAAAGGAATGCGTGTTGCAAATACTCCGGAAGAGTTTGAATCCAGTTTTTTGACCGCTCAAAAAGAAGCAAAAAATGCATTTGGTGATGATACTATGTATATCGAGCATTTTATAAGACATCCCAGACATATTGAATTTCAGATATTGGCAGATTCCAAGGGAAATATAATCCATTTGGGAGAACGCGATTGTTCTATTCAAAGAAATCACCAGAAAATGCTAGAAGAAGCGCCTAGTTCAGCTATCACACCTAAGTTGCGCAAAGTAATGGGTGAAACAGCAGTAAGAGCCGCAAAAGCATGCGGGTATACCAATGCTGGTACAGTTGAATTTCTTTTGGAAAACGATGAGCGTTTTTATTTCATGGAAATGAATACTCGTATACAGGTAGAACATCCCGTGACAGAATGGGTTACAGGAGTTGATTTAATCAAAGAGCAGATTAAGATAGCATCAGGGTTACCACTTTCCTATAAACAAAAGGATATAAAAATCCAGGGTTACGCCATTGAATGTCGTGTCAATGCCGAGAATCCAGAGAAGAATTTTTTACCCTCACCCGGAACAATCACAGGAATGTTTCTTCCCGGAGGAAAAGGGGTGCGTATAGATTCTGCAATTTACGAAGGATACACCGTTCCGGCCTACTATGATTCCATGTTGGCAAAAATTATTGTATACGCTGATACAAGAGAAGAAGCGATTGTAAAAATGCGAAGTGTTTTAGGTGAAGTGGTCATTGATGGCATTGATACAAATGTAGATTATCTATATCAGATTCTAGAGCATCCTGATTATTGTACTGGAAATGTGGATATTGAATTTATAGAAAAGATGAGTGAAAAATGAATTTAAAAAATACATTTAAAAAAGCGGGTTCTATCTCTCGGGCAAGAACAGATTCTATGAAAAAAGAAATTAGGATGTTTGGGAAAGAGCCGGAAGTACCCAAAGGACTTTTAAAGAAGTGTAATTCCTGTAAATCCGCAGTGATTACGGAAGAAGTAAAAGATAATTATTATATTTGTCCTAAATGCAACTACTATTTTCGAATGCATGCATTTCGACGGCTGGAGATGGTTGTGGATGAAGGGACATTTGAACAATGGGATACCGGACTTCAAAGTCCGAATCCATTGGATTATAAAGGATATGAAGAAAAATTGGCTGTTGTGAAAGAAAAGACCAATTTAGATGAGGCTGTTATAACAGGAAAAGCATTGATAGGCAGATATCCAGTTGCAATAGGAGTTTGTGATAGTCGATTCATTATGGCGAGCATGGGAGAAGTTGTTGGTGAGAAAATTACTAGGATGGTAGAACGCGCAACCTCAGAACGCTTACCTGTAATTATATTTGTTTGTTCTGGTGGAGCACGTATGCAGGAGGGAATTACATCTCTGATGCAAATGGCAAAAACATCTGCTGCATTGAAACGCCATAGCGATGCAGGTCTTCTTTATATTCCAATTTTAACCAATCCAACCACCGGGGGTGTGACGGCAAGTTTTGCAATGTTAGGTGATATTATTTTGGCAGAACCGGGAGCGTTGATTGGATTTGCTGGACCACGGGTAATTGAGCAAACGATTGGGCAAAAATTACCTCAAGGATTTCAAACTGCTGAATTTTTGCTGGAACATGGATTTATTGATGCAATCGTTGAGCGACCCGAGATGAAAGAAACGCTCATTCGCTTACTAAAGCTTCATAATATTGATAGAGACAGAGTAAAATTTGATCTTTCTTTGAGACAGAAAGAAGATGAGGAATATCAGAGTAATTTGAATGAAATAGAAGATCAGAAATCTATTTCAGCCTGGGATCGTGTACAGAAATCACGTAAAAAAGGTCGCCCGGTTAGTTCAAATTATATTAAAAATTTGTTTACAGAATTTTATGAAATACACGGCGATCGTTGTTATAAAGATGATCCGGCAATAATGTGTGGTCTGGCATTTTTTCATGGAAATCCAGTCACTGTGATTTCACAGGAAAAAGGGACGACGACAAAGGAAAACGTAGCATGCAATTTTGGAATGACTTCTCCGGATGGATATCGTAAGGCGCTTCGTGTGATGAAACAGGCTGAGAAATTCCACCGGCCTATTGTTTGTCTTATCGATACGCCAGGAGCTTTTTGTGGTATTGAGGCAGAAGAACGCGGACAGGGGGAAGCAATTGCTAGGAATCTTTATGAAATGTCTGGATTGAAAACCCCGATTGTTTCTTTGATTATAGGAGAAGGAGGGAGTGGTGGAGCGTTGGCTCTTGCTACGTCAGACGAGGTGTGGATGTTAGAAAACTCGATCTATTCCATTTTATCTCCGGAGGGTTTTGCTTCCATTTTGTGGAAGGACAGCAAACGGGCTGAGGAAGCTGCGAAAGTAATGAAGTTAACATCGATAGATCTAAAAGAATCCAATATCGTAGAACGAGTATTTAAGGAGCCAGAAAATTATACTCCAGACACTATGGCAAATGTTTGCAAACAGATTGACTATGCACTTTGTCAATTTTTAGAGGAGAAATCTAAATTGACCATAAAAGAATTGGTAGAGAAACGTTATCAAAGATTCCGAGTAATGTAAGATCTATCTTTCTTTTTCCAGAATCAATGGTATAATATTGTAAGAGTTTTGAAGGTAAATGAAGGAGAGAACAGTGAATACGTACGAAACGATTAACGATATATTGGTTCATTTATTTAATGAAATATGGGAATTGGAAGAAAAAGCAATTATCTCGGAGGAATTTAAGGATATTACCAATAACGATATGCATATCATAGAAGCTATTGGTTTAGGAGCTGGAGATACAATGTCATCAATTGCTAAAAAATTAAATGTTACTGCAGGAACATTAACGACTTCTATGAATCGACTTGTTCGTCAGAATTATGCCATTCGCCAAAGAAGTACTGAAGATCGGCGAGTTGTAATGATTACCCTTACAGAAAAGGGAGAACGTGCATATAGACATCATGCTAAATTCCATGAGCAGATGACAGATGCAGTGATCCAAAGTCTAGAGTCAGAAGAGCTCCCTGTGCTTTTGAAAACATTAAATGGATTAGCTAAGTTTTTCCGAAATTATAATGATTAGAAATATAGATTTTTTGAGACGGTGTTGACCGTCTCTTTTCTTATATATGCAGATAATGCAGCTATTGGCCTTTGTGTACAAAAGAGAGAAAACCAAACTGTATGTTGGAGAATTAGATCTATACGACAAATACCGATTTTTCCAAAAGATATAGACGTAAAACAGAGAAGATGATATAATATTGGTAATTACAGGGGTTAAAGGGGATTTTATAACAATGTCTGATACTAAAACTTATCACGAACAAACACAGATTGACAATACTTTGCGTTTACGTGAGGTATTAAAAACATTGCCGCCATTTGCAAAAGATTATTTCAGAGCAATTGAACCACGCTCATCTGCACGTACCAGAATTAATTATGCCTACGATATCCGAGTGTTTTTTCATTTTTTAATGGAAAATAATCCAATCTATAAAAACTATACAATAGAACAATTTACTCCAGCGGATTTAGAACGCCTAGAGCCTGTAGATATTGAAGAATATATGGAATATCTGAAGGTATATAAGCGTGACGAAGAATTAATTACGAACGGCGAAAAGGGATTGTCAAGGAAAATGTCGGCGCTTCGAAGTTTTTATAATTATTATTTCAAGCATCAAATTATTACCCAAAATCCAACACTACTTGTGGATATGCCAAAACTCCATGAAAAAGCAATCATTAGATTAGATGCGGATGAAGTTGCTCTGCTGTTGGATTTTGTAGAGTCTGCAGGGAGCCAATTAACAGGACAGGCGCTGAATTATTACTTAAAAACGAAGGATCGAGATCTGGCAATTTTAACACTGCTTTTAGGTACCGGAATCCGTGTGTCAGAATGTGTTGGTCTGGATATCAATGATGTGGATTTCAAGAATAATGGAATTACTGTTACAAGAAAAGGCGGAAACCAGATGGTTGTATACTTTGGCTCGGAAGTGGCAGATGCCTTACACAATTATATGGATGGTGACAGAAAAGCTGTTACTCCCCTCTCCGGCCATGAAAATGCATTATTTCTCTCTACTCAGAGAAAACGAATGGGGATTCAGGCGGTAGAAAATATGGTGAAGAAATATGCCCGTCAGGTAACGCCTAATAAGAAAATTACGCCTCATAAGCTTCGCAGTACCTATGGTACATCTCTTTATAAGGAAACGGGAGACATCTATCTTGTTGCGGATGTTCTTGGGCATAAGGATGTTAATACCACTAAGAAACATTATGCTGCGATAGATGAGAACAGACGCCGGAAAGCGGCGTCCGCGGTAAAGTTAAGAGAAAGTTAACATTAACAAAGTTTACTTCCATTAGCAACTAGCTTGAATTTGCAACCAAGGATCTCGGCTGCTCTTTTGCACATGATCATTCTGTCTAAAAATATCTCAAAGTAATCCATTACAGTACAGATATAAAAACGAAAACTATCTTGATTGTGTTAATTATTGTAAAGAATGTGTTAGTCATATTCACGGTGATTTTTTATTTACATTACATGGGTTCTATGTTAAGGTATTCCTAAAGTTTAAGAAAGATAGGATTAAAGTATGAAATTACAACAATTATTAAGCCAAACAAGGAAAGCCGTTGATGAATATCAGATGATCGAAGAAGGGGATCACATTGCAGTGGGTATATCTGGGGGAAAAGACAGCCTGACGCTTCTCTATGCACTGCATGGATTAAAACGCTTCTATCCGAAGAAATTTGAATTAAGCGCCATTACCGTAGATCTGGGATACAGTGAATGTGATTTTACACCGGTGATAAAATTGTGTGAAGAATTAGAAGTCCCGTATCGGATCGTACCGACGGATATTGCATATATCCTTTTTGAAGAACGAAAAGAATCAAATCCTTGTTCTCTCTGTGCCAAAATGAGGAAGGGATCCCTCAATCAGGCGGTAAAGGAAATGGGATGCAATAAGGTAGCCTATGCACATCACAAGGATGATATTATTGAAACCATGCTTCTCTCTCTTTTGTTTGAGGGGCGTTTTTACTCTTTTTCACCAAAGACTTATCTAGATCGTATGGATCTGACGGTTATTCGTCCTATGATGTTTGTAGAAGAGGCAGACGTGATTGGGTTTAAGAATAAGTATCAGCTTCCGGTTGTAACCAGCCGCTGTCCAATCGACGGTTATACCAAGCGTCAATATGCCAAAGAGCTTGTTAAAAAGTTGAACTATGAGCATCCGGGAGCAAAGCAACGGATGTTTACCGCTATTCTAAACGGAAATATCAAAGGCTGGCCTGAAAGAGTTCCACACGTGCGCTAGACAGATTTATTTCGATCAATAAGATGAATAAAATAATATAAAAAACCGTCAGCCCTCAAATGAGTGATAAGCAACTGCTTCAAAGCATTTGAAGGCCGACGGTTTTATACATTCAATAATACTTCCATCATAAATATTTTTACAATCTACAATTTTTTATTATCGTCTCGTTCTTTGATTTCTACCAGTTTTTCAATGGCTTCTGCAGTTCCTTCAATACCAAGAATGGAACTGTCCAGACAGATATCATAGCTCTCAGCAGAACTCCATTTTTTGTTGCTATAGTAATTATAGTAACTTGCACGTTTTTTGTCGGTCTTAATAATCATTTCTTTTGCCTTAGCATCCGTCAAATCGTAGATTCTAGCGATTCTGCGGATTCTGGCATCCAGATCTGCGTGAATAAATACGCTTAGTACATTGTCGTATTCTTCCAGTGCATAATCAGCGCAGCGTCCTACCAAAATACAAGGACCTTCATCGGCGATTTTCTTGATAGCGTCAAACTGTGCCAAAAATACCTTATGGTTGATCGGCATATCCGCATAGCTTCCAGAGGAATATCCCAGAGAATAGGTATCCATTACCAGAGAGTACAAGAAGCTGTTGGTTGGTTTCTCGTCATGCGTCTCGAACAGTTCCTGGCAGATTCCGCTTTCCTTTGCTGCCCGGTCCAGCATCTCCTTATCGTACAATTTAATTCCTAAATCCTTTGCAACTTTATATCCGATTTCTCGGCCGGCGCTTCCGAACTGCCTTCCAATCGTAATGATAGTATTTGTTTTAGCCATACATATCACGCTCCTCATTCTAATTTGTAGTGGATTTATTTATAGTAAGTATTATATTACAACTACAAACAAAAGTATAGAATTTACAGGCAATTTTGTTCTATTTTTTTCTTAATCTGTCTAATAGCTTTGAAAAATATTCTGGAAGCGGTGCGCTGACCTCCAAATATTTGCCGGTTGACGGATGAATAATTCCAAGTGTCATGGCATGAAGTGTCTGTCCCTGAAGCCCGGAAAACGGACATTTTTTCGGACCGTACACTTCATCTCCAAGAAGCGGATGACCAATACTTGACATGTGAACACGGATTTGATGGGTTCTTCCTGTCTCCAACTCACATTGGATATAAGTATAGTCGCCAAAGCGCTCCAAAACCTTGTAATGAGTAGCAGCATCCCTTCCGTTTTTGGCATGAATACTCATTCTTTTTCGATCTGTTGGATGTCTGCCGATTGGAGCTCGGACACATCCTGTATCCTCTTTTAAATTGCCGTGTACAATTGCCACGTAGATTCGCCGAATAGAATGCTCTTTTAATTGTTCGGACAGAAACTGATGGGATTTGTCATTTTTGCATACTACCAACGATCCTGTTGTGTCCATGTCAATCCGGTGGACGATTCCAGGCCGCATCGTTCCATTGATGCCAGACAATTCGGAACCGCAGTGATACATTAATGCGTTGACAAGCGTACCACTGTAATGCCCAGGAGCAGGATGCACAACCATCTGCTTTGGCTTATTGATAATAATTAAATCCTCATCTTCATACAGGATATCCAGCGGAATATCTTCCGGTACGATGTCAGGCTCTTTTGCATCTGGAAGATTTACCGTTATCCGGTCATCAGAAAAAAGCCTGTAACCAGCTTTTACAGGCTTTCCGTTGACGGTTATTTCTTGTTCTTTAATCAGCCTTTGCAGATAGGATCTGGATTTTTCTGCCATCTGCTCAGCAAGAAAACGGTCCAGCCGTTCTCCTTCTCTATCAGGACCGATGAAATATTCGTTCAAGGTCTTCCTCCTTATAATAAAGTAATATCAAAACAGCGAGAACCGCAGCAGATACAGTCACATAGATATCCGCTACATTAAAGATTGGAAAATCAATCAATTTAAAGTAAAAGAAATCGACAACGTAATTCAATCGTACCCGGTCAATACAGTTTCCATATGCACCGGCAATGACTGCTATGGCACACAGACGAAGCGGAAGAAATTTACGCTCCATCGGAACTTTAAGATAAAACCAGATCACAGCAACTGTAATGACAGCCGTACTAATATAAAAGAACATTCGCTGATTCTGGAAAAGCCCAAAAGCTGCTCCTCTGTTTTCTAAATATTCTAGTTGAAATACGTTTTCTATTAAAATATAAGGCTCTTGATCCTTTAGATGCAATATAGCCAGATGTTTGGTAAATTGATCGAAAATCACCAGTATAACAGCGCCTATCAGAGCTGCCAGATAATGGTAATATCGCTGAACTTTCATTGATTTTTCCGTCATATTTCTTTTCTCCTGCTGTTTTTAAAGCTTAATAACTTAATAAAAGGTAACATACTGTCCTTCTCAGTTCTTAAATGTATTTGCGGATGGTTACCATATAGCGCCCTTTTTTGGTTTCTGAAAGAATTCCACTATAAGAAATACGTCCCATTTTCCGGACGGAGATCATATCTCCTTCTTTTAGGCGATAACCATTACTGGTGATTAATTTCCCGTTTACAAATACCCGACCAGCTTCAATATAAGCAGTCAGTTTACTTCTGGAAAGGGGGTATGCCAGGGACAGAATCGTATCAAGCCGAATAGAAGCCACGCTTCCTTTTATCTCTTCATATTCCGGTTCATAGTTCTGCTCAAATGAAGGAATGAAAGAAGTATGAACAGACGTATGACGAATCCGGGCTAAATGTTCTAGGATATAATCGGAAAGCTCATCTTTTACAAAGAGAATCGCCCGTTCTTTTGTCGTCAGAATATCTCCTAATTTACAACGTTCAATTCCCAGGTTCATAATAGCGCCTAAGTAATCTCGATGTGTCAATTCCTCTGCGAACTTCCGATTCATCGGCGTGATCTCAATCTGTTGAAATGGATATTCGTACTCATAATAAAGAGCATCAGGAAGAAAAGCTGCTATCTGACGCTCTGCAAGGTTATACCCTCCAAAGGTTTCGTATCGACACAAAAATTGATCTTTTGGGGTAGTATGTAAAATATTCAGTTCGTTTAAATTCAGAAAATCGGAAAAAGTCACGATTCCGCGCTGATACGCGATCCGTGACAATTCCACCAGTCTTTTCTGAAGCATCATTTCTTCTTTCGTCATCTTTTAAAACCGTGAACGCATGGAAGATGCATCAAAAGAAGTATTTAAAAGATCCTGAAGATCACCGGAAATATCTACATTTGTCGGCGTTACCAGGAATATGTAGTTAGAAATCTTCTGCAGATTACCGTTGATTGCAAAAGTCGCACCAGATGTAAAGTCAATAATACGCTGTGCCACTTCCAGGTCCAAACCTTCCAAGTTCAGAATTACGGTTCTTCCGCTTAATAAAGTCTCTGTAATCTCACGCGCATCATCTACAGAAGTAGGCTTGATGACACATACTTCCATGCTGACATTGCTGCGTCTTGCAGGCTGGCGCATCGGTGTTACTTTATTATTGTTTGAATAAGAAGAACGGGAAGATCGTGCTGGAGCAGCATACTCTTCTTCATCCTCATCCTCTTCATAATGCTTTTCTTTTTTCTGGAAGAAACTCTTCTTCGGCTTCTCCTCATATTCCTCATCATACTCATCATCAAAGAAGTCGTCATCATCATACTCATCGTCATCGCTGAGTTTCATAATGTCAAGGAACTTATCTAATACTCCCATCTTATCTATATCTCCTATCTTATGTTTATACTTGAGTATAATTGCGTGCTCCGAAAATTCCGGTTCCCACACGCACCATGGTAGCGCCCTCTTCAATCGCAACCTGATAGTCATTTGTCATACCCATTGACAGAATACTCATAGTAATATTATTAACTTTTTTTGCGTCAATGTCAACAGATAATTTTCTTAAACGAGCAAAAACCGGACGATTTGTCTCTGGATTATCTACAAAAGGCGCAATTGTCATAAGACCTTTAACCCGGATATGTGGGAATTTGGCAGCTTTTTCAACGAATTCTTCCACCTCTTCCGGCATGAGACCAAACTTACTCTCCTCTTTTGCTACATTTACCTCCAAAAGCACATCGACAATGAGTTCTCTTTTTGCTGCTTCTTTTTCGATCGCTTCCGCCAGTCTCATGGAGTCTACCGAATGAATCAGTTCTGCCTTATCAATGATATATTTCACTTTATTTCGCTGCAAATGCCCGATCATATGCCAATGAATATCCTTTGGAAGCGCTTCATATTTGTCGGTCAGTTCCTGGACTTTATTCTCTCCAAAAACCCGGATTCCCAGATCATAGGCTTCTTTTAGAACTTCTTCCGGTTTTGTTTTACTTACGGCAATCAGTGTTACCTCGCTTCTGTCTCTTCCAGCCCGCGCACATGCCTGTTGAATCTTCTCTTCTACGTCTTTGAGGTTTTCCTCTAGCATAAATTTCACTCCTTCTATTGAAATACAACATCGTTTTCGTGCACTTCTTTTCCGTTTAGTGCAATGCGATCATAATTGGTCAGTCCATAATCATTGCCAGACTTTACAATATAGTATTCCTCACTTTCGCAGAGAATCTGCACTTGTTTAAATTCGGCATACCCCTTATTGATATTGTATACACCCTTTAGCGTCTTTGTCTCTTTCATCGTAAATTGATCCGAGGAATCTGGCTTACAAAGTATTGTTCCTGAATCAAAAGCAGTTTCATCCAGATAAATCATTCCTGTTTCCTGATCTCTGTAATAGACGTCGACATTCTGAAAGTCAGCATGATCCTTTCCGGTATCAATTAGAATTCCGATTTCTTTATTGTTACCGCCTTGTGTGAGATAATCTTCAGGAACAAGATAAAATGCCTTTTTGGTAACGGAAGATTTTGGTATCTTCAATCCGGATTCGTCTTCCAAAATAAGTTCTATGTCAAGAAAACGGTCTTGCGCATACCGAACCATGGCATTTTCAAAGGTCAAAAAACCGAATGTTCCGTCTTTGTTCTGAGTCATTTCAAAAGATGCTACTGCCGTCTCATGGTCTTTTGAAAATCGAACCTTTACACTGGTTCGATCCTTCATCTGCTTTGCCATCTCATTGCTTAACAGGATAACTGCCGTCCACTTATCATCTCTGACCAGCTTATAGACGGGATCACCGGCATGGACTTTCATATTATTAGAAAGTTCTTTTTTCTGATAGTCTTTTTTATCAAACAATTTTTCGGTGACATCCGCTTTCGTTATACCTTCAAATCCATCGGTAGCATAGACAATAATTCCATCCGAGGCCGCCGAATAAACAGCAAGTCCCTGGGGCTGTTCAGCAGCCATAGCATCCAGCTGTGCCTGTTTACTTTGATTGGATTTATTTTCCAGCATAGTTTGAATGGTGTTTTTTAAAGTATAGACGTCCTGATACTGTTCTTCCTCAAAGCGATCGGAAAAACTCTGTGTTTTCTGAAGCAGAGATGCCTGTTCTTCTGCCGATAATTCTGGAGTGTCATCTGCTTGAGTATCTTTAAAATCCAGCTTTTCATCTGACAGCGAATAGACCCTTGTCTTTACTCCTACCTTGCTGCCTTCCAGTGCAAAGTAGTTGACATATCCATCGGCATCTGCGGTAACGATCATCTCATCTCTCAAAACCATTGCGCGATAAGCATTATCTTTCAAGATAGAACCTTCTCTTACTTCATAAGCTGCCACTTGATTAGAAGTCAGATACATCAATATGGTTGCTGCAAGGTAAATAAAGATGGCTCCGAACAAAATAATTCCAATATTAAAATTCCATTTTTTTCGATAAACCTGTATGTTCGTCGGTTGATTTCCTGACACGAATTCTTTGCCTCCTAACTAGTCATATGAAGCAGGCAGAGCTGCTCCATAAAGATAATGGTACTGCTTTCCCTGATAACTGTCCTGCGTTTCCAAATATGCAAGCAGTTCGTCCCGAAGCTTCCACCAACTTGTCCCCCAGTTACAAAATATTCCATCTTCCTGAGGAATCCGGCTAAACAGCCTCTCTACAGCAATACCAGGATCCAAATATTGTAAAAATTCCGATACTCTTTGGAAATATTCCTCTTTGGAACATATCGATATTGTACCATTTTCGTAGTCCTCACACAACCTTGTGTTTTTTGCAATATAAAGGGAATGCACCTTTACCGTGGAGATATGAAGCGCAGAAAGAATTTTTGCGGTTTCTATGACATCGTAAAGATCGTCCTGTGGAAGATTTAAGATCACATGTGTACAGATCTCAAATCCATACTCTCGGATTAAAAGTACCGCGTCTAAAAATTCTGCCAGCGTATGTCCCCGATGAATGCAAAGAAGCGTATGATAATTAGCCGTTTGCAGCCCCAGTTCTATGGTAATCTCAATTCCTGTCGTTTCCTGAAATTTTTTCAAAACATCAAGATAAGAACGCCGGATACAGTCTGGCCTGGTGGACACTGCAATTTCTACAATGTCCGAGACAGACGCCGCTTCTTCCATATAATTTTGAAAATCTGTAAGTGGTAAATAAGTATTCGTGTAATTCTGGAAATAAGCGATAAACTTGTGGGCATGATATCTTTTTTCAATATATTCCCTCGTCTTTTCTAGTTGTTCCTTAACAGGAACACTACTTTTCATTGCCTCAAATCCTGTGCCTTGCTCTGCACAAAAATCACATCCGCTGCCATGAATCCGGTTGGGACAGTTTACCGGCAGATTGACGGGTAGTTTATAGACTTTTTCATGGTATTTTTCTTTTAAATAATCGGAATAAGCGTAATAAGGTTGTTTCTCTCCCATTTTATTTTTCCTTTTTTCTGTATATTTTTCCTCTTTTTGGGTATGCTAGTGATAGCATAAAAAAGGAGGACATCACATGAAATGGTTTGATAATACTGCGCTGACTTTAGTTATTATCGGTGCAATCAACTGGCTTTTAGTCGGCATCTTCCGCTTTGACCTGGTAGCATTTTTATTCGGTAATCTCTCCTGGCTGTCACGTATTATTTATACGCTGGTGGGATTATGCGGTCTTTACCTGATCAGTTTGTATGGAAGAATCGACACTCGCCCATAAACAAGGGACTGCAAAATGCAGTCCCTTTTCTTAATTTGGAATCCCTTCTATCAATGCAGTCATATCCTGATACAGCAGATCTTTTGTATCCGCTCCCATTACAATCGAAATAAACGGTTTTCCATTCTGATCTTCTTCTAATAGAATCAGGCAGTTGCCAGCAAGCTTGGTAGTTCCTGTCTTGCCACCGATAATGGATGCATTTTCTGGTGGAACTGCTTCCCCTTGTGCATAGAAATGAGATGGTTCCCAGGTCTCCTGACGCAGAGTTCCATCAGCTCCTTTGATATTCGCCGTATAGGAAGAACTCTGAATGATACCTACAAACTCCGGATGTTTGATGCATTCATTAAAAATCAAATACAAATCATATGCTGTTGTATAGTGATTTTCATCATGCAGTCCGCTTGGATTTGTAAAATGAGTCCCCGTTGCCATCAGACTTTCAGCTCGTTCATTCATAAGCTTGGCAAATTCCTCTATACTGCCGCTTACATGTTCCGCAATTGCTACCGCGTTATCGTTGCCGGAATGAAGAAGAAGACCATTTAACAAATCCTCTAAAGTCATCTCATCCCCTTCTTTGATTCCGCAGGTAGATTCATCCGCAGCAAAGGTTCTGGCATCTGCATTTGCAGATATGGTTACTTTATCCTCCAGATCTGCATTCTCGATAGCGAGAAGCGCTGTCATAATCTTAGTCGTACTGGCAGGATAGAGTCGCTCCTGTACGTTGTATGCAAAATCCGTCTTCTTTCCTTCCAAATCAAAAAGACCAATTGCATGGGTTCCAGCCGGATCCGGCGCCCCATCCATGGAGATGTTCCCATTTGCTATACATAAATCTTCTGCAAACAGCTTTCCTATATAAAGTTCTTTATTATAATTTTCTGCCTCATAAGCAGCCACTACTACTTCTTTTTTGCCGCAGCCGGAAAAGAGGATGGCAGATGCTGTTGTAAGAGCCAGGCAAGTGATTGTTAATTTACCGATACATTTCACGCCAGTCTAAATCTCCTCTGTCAATTGCTAAAATAATGAGTTCCGCTGTGGCCAGATTGGTTGCCATAGGAATATTATAAAGGTCACATAATCGAATCACATCGTTTACATCCGGCTCATGTGGTTTTGGATTGGAAGGTTCACGAAGGAAAATTAATGCATCAATATCATTTTGTGCAATCTGTGCTCCAAGTTGCTGTTTTCCCCCAAGCGGGCCTGCCAGATATTTATGAATATTCAAATTCGTCACTTCTTCAATCATTCTTCCAGTGGTTCCGGTAGCATACAATTCATGTTTGCTCAAGATTCCACGATAGGCAATACAGAAATTCTGCATCAGAGACTTTTTGGAGTCGTGTGCAATCAGGCCTATGTTCATTGTTCTTTCACTCCTTGTTGATATCTTATTGATATTTTTTCGGTTGTAATCCTACATTCAGTACAAAACCAATTCCAATATAGAGGCTGACCAAAGATGTTAATCCATAACTTACAAATGGCAATGGAACTCCCGTATTCGGAATGATTCCGGTTGTAACGCCAATATTAATAAAGCTTTGAAATCCGATCAGCCCGCCTACCCCGCAGCCGATAATCCTCCCTGCGAGATCCTGCGATCGCAATCCTATTAAAATACATTGTATCACAATCAGCAGCAATAACGCAATGACTATACTGCTTCCGATAAACCCTAATTCTTCGCCTACGATTGCAAAAATGAAATCCGTCTGTGGCTCCAAAATAAAGTTTCCGTTTTTCACAGATGTCGTGGTATTATTATCCAGTCCTTTTCCAGTCAGCTGTCCGGAACCGATTGCCATGATGGAATTCTTCGTCTGATAGGCTTCGTCACTTGCATATTTCTCCGGTTCTAAAAATGCCAGAATTCGTTTCTGCTGATAATCTTTTAAAAGCTTCTGATCTGGTTGCACAACAATTCCAAGAAAAATGACAGTTATCGGA
Organism: Dorea sp. ICN-14282; assembly: GCF_037890115.1. Taxonomy (NCBI): domain Bacteria; kingdom Bacillati; phylum Bacillota; class Clostridia; order Lachnospirales; family Lachnospiraceae; genus Dorea; species Dorea sp. ICN-14282. Next base: position 511,734 of record NZ_JBBKBH010000001.1, read on the forward strand.
ATTAAAATGAGCAGCACCGTTCCAATAAATTTATAGCTTAATCCTGCTATATAAATCATCAAGCAAATAACCAGTGCCGTACAAATTGTCGTTGACAGGTTTGGTTCCACAACAATCAGCGCCAGCGGTATGGCAGACAGAATTGCATATTTGATAATCGTCATCTTATCACTAACGTCTTCTTCGTGATCCATCAGGAACTTTGCGAAAAAGAGGATCAACAAAATTTTTGCCAGCTCCGATGGCTGGAACGTCGTAAATCCAAGGTCAATCCATCTGGTTGCACCGTTTACTTCCTCACCGATCACCAGTACGGCACCCAAAGACAAGATCGCAAATGCATAAAGAAATACATAAAAGTTCAGAATCCAGACATAGTCAATCAAAGACACGATAACCATTATAATGATTCCCAGAATCAGACCAATGATCTGCTTTCCCTGATAGGATTCCTTTGCACTTCCTATGACCAGTATGCCAAGAATGGATAATGCAAAAACCAAGATGACCAGTGTGAAATTGTAATCTTTCAAACGGTACGGTTTCGTAAATTTTGGTAATTTCATAGTTAATCTCCTGCAAATGTAATGACAACCTGTGTGCGGCTAATCTCCATATGAAAATCATCTTCTGTAAGTTCCATGTATTTGGAAAGTGCTTCGTACAGCTCTCGCTGTATTTTATCGTATGCAGATGGAATACAGTGGACGCGGTCCGACAGAACCAGCGTCTTTAAGCGGTTTTTTGCAATGAATACCGAAGATCTTTTCCTCATGGACTCCCTCCCTTAATCTTTTTTAAAGAGGTGGGTAAGCTTAGACAAGAGACCAGAGCTGCTTTCCAGGTCCATAAATGGTACTTCCACTCCCATAATCCGTTTACAGATATTCAGATAAGCCTGTCCTGCCTTGGAATCAAGTCCAATAACCGGCTCACCCTGATTGGTTCCGATCACCACATGTTCGTCATCAGGAATGGCCCCAATTAACGGAATAGAAAGAATCTCCGTGACGTCGTCCACCGACATCATATCCCCCCGCTTCACCATGTCCATACGAATTCGGTTAATTACAAGATCCAGTTGTTTCATTCCGCTTTGTTCCAGAAGACCGATGATTCGGTCTGCATCACGGATTGCCGATACCTCCGGTGTTGTGACCACAATGGCTCGATCAGCTCCTGCAACAGCATTTTGAAATCCTTGTTCAATTCCTGCCGGACAATCCAAAAGTATGTAATCAAATTCCTCTTTCATCTCCGCTGTCAACTTCTTCATCTGTCCCGGAGAAATTGCTGTCTTATCCTTAGTCTGGGCAGACGGAAGAAGGTAAAGATTCTCATAACGCTTGTCTTTAATAAGCGCCTGCTTCAATCTGCAGTTGCCTTCGATTACGTCTACCAAATTGTAGACAATTAAATTTTCCAGTCCCATGACCACGTCCAGATTCCGAAGCCCAAGGTCTGTGTCAATGACAGCCACCTTTTTGTCAAATCTGGTCAGACCGGCTCCGATATTTGCGGTGGTCGTGGTCTTGCCGACACCACCTTTTCCTGATGTAATTACGATAACTTCGCCCATGAATAACTTCCTCCTATAATTGGTTTTACTTCGCTGTCCCTGATTCGGAGCTTCTTGGGGTTCATATAGCCGGCGGCAATAAATGCATCTTTATTCCCGTAAGCACCGGCAATCACACTTCCATAGATGCTTCCTGTTACGGTCACATTTCCACGGGAAATAACGGTTGCACCCTCTTCAATATCTCCGACAATTACGATACTGGTCTCTGATTCCAGAATCTGTCTTCCTTTTAATGTACCTTTATAGAACTGGCCGTCTCGCTCATGGATGGCTTCCAGACTTTCATCCAGCATACGCTTGTGTATAGTTTCTGTGTACGTATTTTTCTCAACGATACATAGTATCTGTATTTTTGCTGCCGTCTGTATGGCTTCTGCCATACGGCATGCTTCCTCTTCTGTGAAAGTACGGCCGGTGAACTCCACCGCCATCTGTGCACCGTCAAAGAATCGGGTGCAGGACTCAAAACGCTCTACAGTCTCTGTCAGGAGTTCCTCGTATGGGCGTTCTGGATCAAAATGGATAGTAATGCCGTATCGGTTACTCTTAATGAGCAGCGCTTCTTTCACATAAGATCATCCTTTCTTTAATCTCCGCCTCCGCTGGTAGTAATCTTGGCCGCATGTCCTGTCAGGATCTCTTCTGTTGGAGTGACTCCGTAATAATATTCCATAACATAACGTCCTACCTCAGCAGCGTAATTAGAGCTATATCCATTGGCAATACGGATGGCAAATGCAATCTCCGGGCTTTCGCTCGGTGCAAAGCCAACGAACAATCCGTGGTCCGGATGGGTTGTACTCTGCTGCGCGGTACCCGTCTTTCCCGCCAGAGAAACATCGCTGGCCATAAGCTTTGCAAACATATCCGGATGGGCTGACGAAATTACTTTTTTCATTCCATTATGGACGGCAGTCCAGGTAGAACTGCTGATATCCGTCAGTGTATTTTCCTGTTCCGGTGTGTAATCTTTCACCATTTCTCCGTCAATGGTTGTTACTTTATCAATCAGACTTAGCTTGAACAGATTCCCCTTATTTGCAACGGTTGTAATGTATCTTGCAAGCTGACTGGTGGTGTAGTTGTTGGTACCCTGTCCAATCGCAGATGGCACAGAAGAATCATCGGAGATCTGCGGTTCGGATTCCGGAATCTCAAGTCCGGACGTCTCTCCCAGCCCGAACATAGTCGCATATTTCTTCAATGTATCCAGTCCCTGTTCACTGGAATAATACGTCCTTGTTTCCTTTCCTTCCTCATTGTCAGAAGTAATAGACGTTAATCCGTCATCTTTCAAGCTCATCCGATACCCTGTTTCATAAAAGAAGCAGTTACAGGAATTCTCAATGGCTCCTTCAATATTCAGACTTCCGTGAGCCAGCGGATAAATCCAGCACTTTGGATTCGGATCTACTTTTTTATAAATGCCGTGACACGGCAGATAAGTACCGGTATTCACAACACCTTCTGTCAGTGCAGCTGCGGCAACCAATGGCTTATACGTAGATCCCGGAGCCGTCTTTTCCTGGGTTGCATTGTTGTAGAAAGGTCTTGCTTTATCCGTCACCAATTTGTTGTAATAAATAGAATCCATCGTGTTAGCCAACCGATTGTTGTCGTATCCCGGATAAGATACGCAGACTAGCACTTCTCCGGTATTGGGATCTGTGGCAACCATAGAACCGGTGCACGGCTCCAGTGCAAGCTGTCCGGGAGTGATTTCTAAGGTCTCGATTTTTCCGCGAATGAAATCATATGGGACAATCGTTCCTCTATTTAATCCCTCATACTGAGCTTCATCATATTCCAAAATGTTCTGTTCATAAAGCATCATACAGATCTGCCTTCCCGTAACGGCTCCGGCTTTAATCAGATACTTGTATACCAGCTTATCAAAACCACTGTCCGAATCAATGTAATCCATCAAAAAGCTTACGATTCCCTGATAAAGTTCATTGGAATCGGAATAATCTCCATTAGAAGATACATAGGATTTCAATAGAGAAGTATCAATCCAGTTTTTGGAAATGGCATAACTTAAGTACGTATAAACATTAATGCTTTCCTCTTCTTTCCAGGACTTATACGTAGCATCATTGGTATCAATGTTGTCAGAAAGAATTACTTTGCTGCCGGTGGTAAGTATATCCGTTACAAGATACGTCAGATATGCCTGCATCTCCTTGGAAAGATCTCTATATGCAGCTGCATTCGGATCCTGGAAAATCTGAGTCAGCTCTGTTTTCACCGCTTCTTTTCTTGCGGTAAAAATTCCAGATACTTCCTGTTCGGTTGCTCCTGCACCTTCTTCTGCGAAATGGTTCATATCCAGAATATCATTGCCGATAAAAGTGTGATATACATCTCCAATCGGGATGATTACATCACTTCCGTCCTCCACCTGCGTGCGGTCATAGTTTAAAGTGTTCTGAATCTTCGCAAGAAGAATTCCAGCTAATTCTTGTTCCAAAATATGATAAGCTGCTTTTTGAAGATCTGCATCAATCGTAAGATGAAGATCATTTCCAGCTTCTGGATCTTTACCCTTCACAGTTTCGATCACTTTTCCGACATTATTGACGTACAGTTTTAATTCGCCCTTTTCACCTTGCAGATCATGGTCCATCACTTTTTCCAGACCAGATTTTCCTACGGTATCATTTTTATCATATTTTTTCTGATCCTCTTTACTAAGAGCGTCATATTCTTCCTGTGAAATCTGCCCGGTATAGCCGATCATATTTGCGAAACAGTAACTGTCGTTGTAGCGCCGAAGAGATTTCTCTTCCACATTGACTCCCTGCAAAGTATCCAGATTTTCCATGATATCTGCCACTGTCTCATCGCTGACATCCTCTGCAATGGTAGTGGAAATATACTTCTGATAACTGTTCAGCGAAATAGCATATCGAACGTTTACCAGCTTAAGAACTTCTTCTTTGCTCAGTTTTTTCTGATTGATTCCGTATCCATAGACTTCATCTGTGCATAGATAACGAACCAGTCCTTCCGCTGAAATATGCTTTTGTTTTTTAGAAAGCTGGTCGATTGACTGCTTTCCAAAAACGTCCGCAATAAAACGGAGACGTTGGGTATCATTCTCAGCAACATAGATATAATTGTTGTTATTATCCAAAATAATACCAAAGTTATTGATCACAGTATCCCCATTTGCTTCCACCATCTGAATCACAGAAGATACAACTTTATTCAATTCCTTGTTTTTCTGTTTTAATGAATCATAATCACCGTTATCTTCGATTGTCACCGAATAGGCCAGCTCATTGTAAGCCAGAAGTTTTCCGTTTCGATCGTAGATATTTCCGCGGGTTCCCTGTACTTCTTTCGTTTTCTGAATCTGCAGTTTATAGTCGTCTAAATACTCCTGACCTTTTACAATCTGCAAATAGAATACCCGCTGCAGCAGAATGGCCGACAGCACACAAAACACAATAATTGCAACGAAGCCTCGTGACTGTACAAATCTGCTTACGCCTGATTTGACTCGTTCCCATACACTATACAAATTTGCTTGCACTCCTTTGCTCTTCTGCTTCCAGTTTCTTGTTAATATGAAGGATAATCTGATACAGAACCAATGTAATCAAAATGGTATACACTAGTTCTGGCAGAATAATATGTCCCAAATAATCGCCGAATGAGAAATCGCCTTTCAACATATAATTGCAAATATAAGTGACCAGTCCGTATATCACTTCACTGGCTCCAATCAGAGCAATCGGCAATTTGATATCATCGTCATAAAACAGACGCCGGAAAGAGCCGTTTAGATATCCAATCACAGCATACAAAAGCATATTGAATCCCAGCGCGGTCCCCCAGAAGAAATCAATTAAAATTCCGGACAAAAATCCAACAAACATTCCTTCTTTCTTTCCCCGCATAAATCCGCAGGAAGATACGACAATAATCAAAAGATTTGGCTTTATGGATGCAAATGCCAGTTTGTCAAATACGGTACTCTCCAGCAGAAAACATACGATGATCATCACAAATGTGATCAGTTTTCTTTTCATAGACTATTCTCCTTGTCCTGTTTCTTCTGCTTCTTTCGCCTTGGTTAGTTCTGGTTTGGTTGTGGTAATAACCAGAACCTCCTGAAGTTTGCTGAAATCAACCGCAGGTGTAATATATCCTGATCGTGTTAGATTGTTGGAATCCACTTCAATCTCACTGATATATCCGATAAAAAGTCCCTGCAGGAACCGATTGCTGACATGGGAAGTTACGACCTGCTCTCCCACCTCGATTTTATTGTCATTATTGGCAAGTTTCTCAAAACGTAGACGCCCATCGGCTGCCAGCTCCAGATCTCCGCGCACCACACAGGTGTCTGACGTAGACAGAATCATTCCGCTGACATTGCTGGAATCATCGATAATAGAGCGAACTCTTGCGTAATCGGGTCCTACCTCCGTAACGATTCCTACCAGACCACTTCCGGCCAACACATTGGAATCTACTTTCACACCGTCATGACTTCCTTTGTCAATGGTAAAGTCGGAGAACCAGTTGCTTCCGTTATTGGCAATTACATGGGCCCCGATCTTATCGTAATCCGAATAATTTTCATCCAGCTTGTACAATTCCCGCAGCCGCTCCAGTTCGTATTGCTCCTGCCGAAGTCTTGTATTGTCAATGGTAAGTTCATCTACTTTGGACTGCAGTTCCTTGTTTTCCTTCTTCATATCTTCCAGGGTGGCAAAATTATCGGACAGATCGCTCATATATCGTCCCACATAGCTGATTCCCTTCTGCATAGGAATCACCGTATAGTTGGCAATCCATTTCAGCGGACCTCGTCCGTCGGTTATCTGTTCAATTCCCATTAAAATAACGCAGATCACAGCCAGTATTAAAAGCCAGTATTTTCCCGGAAGTGACGATTGCTTTTTTGCTTTCATATTATCTCATCCACCTATAATTTTCATCTAACATTGAATATGCAAGTTTGCGCAGCTCTTTCGACTGAATGATCTTCTTGATTCCGATCACAGAACAAATGTCTGGCTCAAGAGCCGTCCGCGTTGGAATTCCAACCATTTCTTCGATATAACTTTCCAGTCCCGGCATGCTGGCAACGCCTCCGGTCAGGAAGATTCCGTTCTTCTGAATCGCCCGTCTGACTTCCGGCGGGGTTCGGTCAATCAGAGACTGAATGGCACGGACACAATCTAAAAGCGGCTCCTTCATCGCTGCCCTGGCAAGCGTAATGGAGATGGTCTTCTGCATTGGAACACCTGTAATCAAATCCCGTCCTGCAACAGGAAGCATGGATTCTGCATCACTGGTGAATACCCCAAAATTCTTGCGGAGATATTCCGCTGTCCGTCTGCCAATCAGGAAGTCGTGCCGATGACGGATCAGATTTACCAGACCTTCATCGAATGCCATTCCGCCGACCTTCAAAAGACGATTCATTACCATTCCGCCTCCGGCGAGAATGGACAATTCGGTTGTCTCGCCTCCGAAATTGGCAATGACAAGGCCATTGGTATGCTCCACATCCAGATTCAGACCAATCGCATCTGCAATTGCACGCTCTACGATATTGACTTCCTTCGCACGGGCATTGGAGTGGATCACCAAATCAAAAAAGGCTTTTTTCTCTACCTCCGTAACGTCCGTGGGCACTGCAATCACATATTCTGCCCCTCTGGAAAACTGCCGGTCTTTTTTCAAAAGACTCTGCAACAGAAACTGCATATCATTAAATCGGGAAATAACGCCTTCCTTCATGGGAAATGCCACTTCAATATTGGACGGCGCCTTTCCATACATTTCATATGCTTCATCTCCGACTGCAAAGATCTCACGCTCTTTTACGAGTGCGATCGCATTCTTTTCTTTCCAGATTGTATCTTTTCTTTTATCATAGACCTTGATTTCATAAGAGCCAAGATCTAGTCCGTATATATTTCTTGCCATCTGACAGAACCCTTTCTATAAAATTCCCGATTCCCGGAAGCTTACATAACAATTATTTCCAATAATAACGTGATCTAATAGTTCAATTCCGATCAGTTTTCCTGCATCCATAATCCGCTTGGTAGTCAACATATCGTTTCGGCTGGGCGTCGGATCTCCACTGGGATGATTGTGTAAGATTACGATTGATACCGCGTTCTTCTGCAACGCCTCAATAAATAGTTCTCTTGGTGTAATCAGAGACGCGTTGACTGTCCCTTTGGATATATCTGTTTCTCCAATTAATTTGGACTTTGAATTCAGCATAAGAAGCTTTAGAATCTCCTGCTTCTCATGCCTCATATCTTCCATATAATAGTTCGCCACGGTGGAAGGATCCAGAAAACAGATCGCATCCGGATAGGATGCCTTCGCCAGCCGCTTGGCAAGTTCCGAAATGCAGGATAGCTGAATCGCTTTTACCTTCCCGATTCCCTTGATTTTTTTTAATCGCTCCATGCTGAACTGATGCAGACCTAAAATGCCTGCTTCCCCGGCATGATAGAGAATTCTTCCCGCAAGTTCCAGTGCATTCTCCCCGCGGGTGCCCGTTCGCAGTAAAACAGCAAGCAGTTCCACATCGCTTAACGAGGCGGCTCCTTTCCGTTCACATTTTTCATAAGGACGTTCCGTCAGGGGAATTTCACGCATAGTATTTGACTGATTCATTTTTTCTTTTGAATCGCACGATGGCTGGTAACAGAATCATTTATAAGAAACGATATATGATAATGGAAAGAATCACGCCAATAATACTTGCGATGGTAATCTTAATGGAAAGCCCAAAGGTAATCACCAAAAGTCCAAGATTGAGGACAATCGGCTCATCCAGCCCGAAAGTCTGACCGTAGGACAGCCAGTTAAGCGCCGGAACCCCTTCTGCAAGCATGCCAATAAAACCACCCAGCACAATTCCTGCCAAAATCAGCAAAAATAAAGCCCAGGAGTTTTTGCTCCCTGTTCCTTTCATATGTACTCCTCCTCGTTTTTATCCATCTAAAAACTCACTACATTCTATCACATTTCCGAAAAGGTGTATAGACTTAACCCATTAATTTTTTCTTATTTCTCATTTGGAAATGTCGAAAAAACGGTAGTTTTTGGCGATTTCTTCAGCTACTTTTAAGCCATCCATCGCCGCGGAAGTGATCCCTCCCGCATACCCCGCTCCCTCGCCGCAGGGATAGATTCCGCCGATTGTACTCTGCAAAGACTCATCCCTTATGATGCGAATCGGAGAAGAGGTTCTGCTTTCGACACCAGATAAAACGGTATCCCCTCCGGCATACCCCGGAAGCTTCATGGCAAAGGCTTTGATTCCCTCTTCCAGTGCCTCCGAAAGGAAATCCGGGAAAATATTTCTGACATTTCCCCAGTGATATGCACCCTTCATTTGAGGTTCAAAGGATCCCGGACCTTTTGACGGACGGTTCTGACAGAAGTCTTCAAAGAGCTGTACCGGTATTTTTCCTTGTCCTTCTTGGTAAGCAGCCTCTTCGAGCCGCCGCTGGAAATCCATTCCCGCTAATACATTTCCTTCGCTCTTTTCTGCAACCTCTTCATTTTCTTTGTTTTTTGCATTTTCCGCAAAGTCATTTGGGGTCACCGTTACAATGACTGCAGAATTTGCATTCTTTCCAGCTCGGTCATGGTAGCTCATGCCATTAACCGCCAGGCGATTGGACTCTGAAGATGCATTGACCACATAACCGCCAGGACACATGCAGAAGGTATATACGCCTCTTTCGCTTTCCAGATTACAGGTGAGCTTATAAGCCGCTGCCGGAAGCTGTCCATGATAAAGCTGTTCATAGTCTTCCCCATATTGATCACGGTTAATCATTTCCTGCGGATGTTCTACTCTTACTCCTACAGCAAAGGATTTCGCCTCCATAGGAAGCCCTTTCTGCTGTAATGTTGCAAAAGTATCTCTGGCGCTGTGACCAATGGCCAAAACTAGAAGATCTGTCGGAATCAGTTCTTGTTCTTGTGTGGTATGATTAAACACCTTAATCCCGCTTATTTTTGACGTTTCACTTTGAATAATAAGATCTGTCATTTGGGAGGAAAAGCGGATCTCTCCACCCATTTCCAAAATGGCATTCCGAATGCCTCTCACCACTTCAATCAGAATATCCGTTCCAATATGCGGCTTATTCTGATAGAGAATCTCTTTTGGCGCGCCATATTTTACGAACAGTTCCAGTACACGTGTATGACGACCGAACTTGTCATGAACCAGAGTGTTTAACTTCCCGTCAGAAAAAGTTCCGGCGCCTCCTTCTCCAAACTGGACATTTGACTGAGGATTTAAGATACCGGTCTGCCAAAAATCAGCCACATCCTTCACCCGGTCTTCTACCTTCTTTCCACGTTCCAGGAGAATGGGACGATATCCCATGCTTGCCAGCTGATAGCCACAGAACAACCCGGCAGGTCCAGTTCCGACAATAACTGGACGATGGGATAATTCTTTTGTCCCTGTGACTGCTGGACGATAAACAATTTCTTTTCGATCAAATTGTACCGAAGAAGCATTCCGAAGCTTCTTTTTTAGTCCCTGCTCATTCTTTACCAATACATCTACCGTATAAATCCGATAGAGCTTTGGCTTCTTCCTTGCATCCAGGGATTCCTTTTTTATGGTATAAGAAAGAAGCGCATCTTCCCTGATGCGAAGAGTTTTACATATCTTCGCCGACAGATCCGCTTCTGTATGAGAAATATCTAATTTTAACTGATTAATTCGAATCATCTTTTATGTCCCTCTTTATATCCTTCCTGTCTCCGGCTGCAGCACATCCTGCCAAATATCCTGTTGCCCAGGCAAACTGCAAGTTATATCCGCCGCAGATACCGTCTACATCCAATAATTCTCCGGTTAGATAAAGCCCTTTCAGGTTCCTTGATTCCATCGTATCAGGACAAACTTCGGTCGTTCTGATTCCTCCTGCACAGACCTGCGCATTTTCAAAACCATTCGTTTCAGAAACGAACAGATCCGTATGCTTGCAGACCTTTGCCAGTGTATGTAAGTTGGCATCGCTAAGCTTTTCTACGGGTGTATGGATCTTAATTTTGGCAAGACTTAAGAGACAGGGAATCAATTTTTTTGGAAAGATTCCCGTCAGGAAGTCACCGGCCTTTCGATCTGCACAGTCTTTCCTTCTCTGTAAAAACAAATGCTCTGTTTCTTTTTCCCCAAGTTCCGGGAGAAAATCGACCTCCACCGATACCTTTTTCTTCTCATAGCAGCCGTACGCGGCGTAACGGCTGATCTGGAATATAGGAATTCCGGAGACCCCATAAGCGGTAATTTGAAGCTCGCCGGTATCTTTCGCTTTGCGCTCTCCACCAATACACACGGAAACCGATGCGTCTGTTCGTACCCCCGATGCCTTGGCAAACGGATGCTCCTTGATTTTTAACTGTACCAACGCCGGAACTACCGGCACCATCGTATGCCCCAATGACTTTGCAAGGCTGTAACCACTGCCGTCGGAACCAAGCTTCTGTGCAGCTCTTCCGCCGCAGGAAAGAATCACACGGTCAAACACCAGTCGTTCCTTTCCTGCTGACACCAGATAGCCAGCCTTTTTCTTTTCTATGGCATCCACATGGATTCCGGTACGAATTTTGATTCCAAGTCTCTTTAATTCCAGCTCAAGAAGTTCTACAACCGATGCCGCCTGATCCGAGCGGGGATACCCATACGTTCCGCGCCATTTCATTACCAACCCCAAAGAAGAGAAAAAACGAATGGCATCTTCGGTATCAAACTTTTGAAGTAGATTCGATATAAAATCAGAATCTTCGCTTCGATAACAGGATACGTCCAGTGTCCGGTTTGTCAGATTGCATCTTCCATTACCGGTTGCCAGTATTTTTTTGCCAATGGAATCTTTATGTTCCAGAATCGTAATTTCTGCCTGCACATTGGTACGGGCAGCTGCAATTGCAGCTACGATCCCAGATGCGCCTCCCCCGATAATGCCAATTCGTCTCATATTTTGGCTCTCCCTTCTCCTGTGTTTGTATTATTTTAAGGTGACAACCTCATCCCGAATCAGGTATTCCAGCGACATTAGAATTCCAAGCTTGGCATGAGGCCAGGTCAATCCCCCCTGAAAATATACCGCATACGGCGGCTTAATCGGTCCGTCTGCACTAAGCTCAATGGAAGATCCCTGTACGAATGCTCCGGCAGCCATAATGACATCACTGTCGTAACCCGGCATCGCCCATGGAACCGGAGTGACATAAGAATCTACTGGAGCTGCCGCCTGAATTCCTTTGCAGAATGCAATGACACCTTCCGGCACGCCAAACTCTACCGCCTGAATAATATCATGGCGGCTTTCTGTGCTGTTTGGAATAACGTGATATCCCAGTTCCTCATATATATTTGCAGCAAAAATAGCGCCTTTTAACGCTCCGGCAACAACTGTAGGTGCCAGGAAAAGTCCCTGATAAAAAGATTGCATTACGCCTAAGGATGCGCCTACCTCTTTCCCGAGTCCCGGAGAAGTCAACCGATATGCACAGGCCTCTACCAGGTCTTCACGTCCGGCAATATAGCCGCCAATCGGTGCAAGACCACCGCCTGGATTCTTAATCAGAGATCCGACTACCATATCAGCTCCCACATCGCTTGGTTCAATGGTCTCTACAAATTCTCCGTAACAGTTATCTACCATACAGATGACATCTGGCTTGATCTTTTTCACAAAAGCAATCAGTTCCCCGATCTGCTTCACGGAAAAACTCGGTCTGGTCTGATAGCCTTTTGAACGCTGAATTGTGACCAGTTTCGTTCTTTCGTTTAATGCTTTTGCGATATTATCATAATCAAATGTTCCATCCTCCAAAAGATCCACCTGAGAATAGCTTACGCCGTATTCTGCCAAAGATCCCTTGGACGGCCGAATTCCAATCACTTCCTCTAATGTATCGTAGGGTTTTCCGGCCGGAGATAACAGTTCATCTCCAGGCCTTAAATTAGCGCTAAGCGCCAAAGCCAGGGCATGCGTTCCACAGGCGATCTGTGGACGTACCAATGCGCTCTCGGTATGGAAAATTGCCGCATAAACCTCTTCTAAGGTATCTCTTCCGTGGTCATCGTATCCATAACCGCTTGCATAATGAAAGCAGTCTGCGCTCACCCGCTTTTCCTGCATCGCATGGATGACCTTCAGCTGGTTATATTCTGCAATTTTATCAATCTCCTGAAAACGTTCACTGAGACGCTCTTCTATCTTTTTTCCAAAATCAAGAACCGATTTGCGGATTCCGATTTCCCGATACATTGTTTCCATTTCAAACATCTTTTTTTCATCCTTCCATTATGGTTTCTGTTGGATTTCTCTGCCCGCTGTTTTGCTTCCTGTCAATTTAAATCAGAGTATCCATAATCTTCGTCTTTAACTGCGCGCATTTGGCGTCGAACTGCGGATTTAGAGATGGGATCTCCAGAACAATATCCGCCGCTTTCCGATAATCCTTCATATCATAGAGAAGGGATGCCCGGTTCAATTCATAGAGCGCCCGTTCTCCTTCTGTCTTAAGCAACGGCGCCAGCTGCACCAGTTCTTTATAGGTAGCCGCTGCGTTATGGCTGCAAGAATAAACTTCCATTAAGGTATTCATTTTCTTTAGAAATTTGGATCCTCCAAATAACCTGCGAAACATTATACTCCCTCCATTTGTCTAATCTTCTGTATCATCTGTTCCAATATTTTTTCTTCGTCATAGTCATATGCCTGTTTCTCGATCCAAATCACCTGTCTCTCCCTCTTAAACCAGGTGATCTGTCGCTTTGCGAAATGTCTGGTGTCTCGTTTGATCCGGTAAACGGCTTCTTCCAATGTCAGTTCACCCTCTAAATAAGCCAGAATTTCTTTGTATCCAAGCCCCTGCATAGAAACCATTTCCCGGGTACATCCCATTTCCCTTAACTTTTGTACTTCTTCTATCAGCCCTTCTTCCACCATCTGATCAACCCGGCAGTTAATTTTCTCGTAAAGCTTTTTGCGATCGTCTGTCAGCACAAAATAGCAGAAGTCATAAGGCGATTCTTTCTGCCGTTCCGCTTTGTTGTGTTCGGAAATCTTCTGTCCGGTCTGATGATAGAATTCCAATGCTCGTATCACCCGTTTCACGTTATTGGCATGAATCTCCTGCGCGGCTTTTTCGTCTACCGATTCTAATCTGCTATGAAGCGCCTCTGCTCCATACTCTTTTGCAAAGTCTTCCAGCTCTTTTCGAAAACCACTTTCCTTATTGTCTTCTGTAAAATCAATATCATAAAGAAGTGCCTGAATATAGAATCCTGTTCCTCCTACCAAAATCGGGACATGTCCGTTAGCATAGATGGCTTCCATCGCCTTTTTAGCCATTTGCTGAAACTTAACAACATGAAATTCCTCCCAGGGCTCCAACACATCTACCAGATGATGAGGAACCCCTTGCATTTCCTCTTTGGTGATCTTGGCAGATCCAATGTCCATATGCCGGTAAACCTGCATAGAGTCGGCCGAGATAATTTCTCCGCCGATGGCTTTCGCAAGACCGATAGAGGCCTTTGTTTTCCCAACGGCTGTCGGTCCTGTCAATACAATTAAAGGTTTCTTTTTCATTTATACAATCCTCTTAAATTTCTTTTCCAAATCCCGTTTTGTCATGGAAATAATCGTCGGTCTTCCATGTGGACAGTGATAGGGATTATCCAGTGTCAGGAGTTCTCCGATTAAAGCATCCGCTTCGGCAGCGGAAAGTTTCATATTTCCTTTTACCGCAGCTTTACAGGACATAGAGGCTACCTTTTCATCAATTAGTTCCGCTGTCATCGTCCTGTTCAGTTCATCGGATAAACTATCCAGCATTTCAATCAGAAGATCTTTCTTTGCAAGAGAAAATAAATTATCCGGTACCGCCCGCACCGCATAGGTATCCTGTCCAAACTCTTCGATTTCAAATCCAATTCGGGTAAATTGATCCATGTATTCATTCAGAAGCTGCGCCTCCTGCATCCCAAGATTTAAGAGAATCGGCGGACTGATCATCTGCGATGTAAATTCTCTGGTCTTCATTCCCTTCAGGGTCCGTTCATAAAGCACGCGCTCGTGAGCCGCATGCTGATCAATGATATATAGTTGATCCTGGAACTCTACCAGCCAGTAAGTATCAAATACTTGTCCGATAATCTTATGCCTTGCACGCGCTTGTTCACTTAAAAGCCTCTCCTCAAACAGATTCATCTGTTTTGGAGGTTCTGATTTTGACGGTTCTGGCTTTGGAGGTTCCGACTTTGGAAGTTCTGTCTTTTTTGCATACTGTACCGCTTCCCGGATCCGATCAGCCTGTATCTGTGGCTTGAAGATTTTCTCTTTGTCTTTTACTTCTGCGGAGGAATTTTGATTATGATAAGCCGTCACACGCTCTTTCATCTTTTCCATAAAGTAATTCAAATCCCGTTCTTCCTTCGGCGGAAGCTCCGATTTCTTCGGAATCGTAACTGGCGGAAGCTCCGACTTCTTCGGAATCGTAACTGGCGGAAGCTCTTCCTTCTTTAAAACTGTAACTGGTGGAACTTCCTCTTTCTTTGAAATCGTAACTGGTGGCAGCTCCTGCGCTTTCGGAACGTTCACCTCTACCTGTGGAATCAGTTCCTCTCTGTGAAGTCCTTCATCTACCGCAGCATAAACTGCATTATAGACTTCCTGCTGCCGGTTGAAACGAAGTTCCATCTTAGTCGGATGTACATTCACATCAATGTTTTCTGTGTTAATCTCCATATGAAGAACTACAAACGGATACTTATGCTGCATGGTAAAATCTTTATACCCGTCTTCTATTGCCTTGGCGATGATACTGCTTTTCACATATCTGCCGTTGATATAATAATTCTCAAAATTACGGTTTCCGCGTGAGATCAACGGTTTCCCAAGGAAGCCTGTAATCTTAAGTCCTGAAGTTTCATATTCTGCACGCAGAAGATTTGATGCAATCTCTCTTCCATAAACATGATAAATGACGTCTCTTAACTTCCCGTTTCCTGCTGTGTGAAGTTTCGTCTGTCCATTGTTGATAAACTGAAACGATACTTCCGGATGAGATAATGCCATCCGGGTCATCAGATCTCCTACATGGCTTGCCTCTGTCATCGGCGTCTTTAAAAACTTACGTCTGGCCGGCGTATTATAGAAAAGCTGGCGAATAATAAAGGTGGTGCCATCTTTAGCTCCGGCATCTTCGATTCCCTCTTCTTTGCCGCCGGCAATTCGGTATCTGGTGCCAAACGTCTGATCCGCCGTCTTGGTAACCAGTTCTACCTGCGAGACAGCCGCGATACTGGAAAGAGCCTCCCCACGGAATCCCAAAGACCCAATATGTACAAGATCATCGACTGTTCGGATCTTGCTGGTAGAATGGCGTAAGAATGCAGCCGGCACATCTTCTCTGCTGATTCCACATCCGTTATCGGCAATTCGCATATAAGAGATCCCGCCTTCTTTTATCTCGACAACCACGGCTGACGCCCCGGCATCAATTGCGTTTTCTACCAACTCCTTCACCACAGAAGCTGGCCGTTCTATAACCTCTCCTGCTGCAATCTGATCGACTGTCACAGGATCTAAAACTTGTATCTTTCCCATGTTACCACCTGTTCTTTAACTTGTTCTGCAGCTGATAGAGCGTATTGAGTGCATCAATCGGCGTTAGGTTGCTGACATCTAGGTTCTTTAATTCCTCCAGTACATCATTATCTTGAACCGTATCAAACAGTGACATCTGTGCCAGATCCACCTCATCGTAATGCTTGGTCTTCACCTTTGTTTGACTTTGCCCTTGGACGGAAATATCCTTAATCCTTGTCGTAATATCAGCATGAACCAGCTCTTCTACAATCTCTTTTGCACGGTTGGTAACACTTTCCGGAACCCCTGCAAGATGGGCAACCTGAATTCCGTAACTCTTATCTGCACCGCCTTTTACAATCTTGCGAAGGAATAAAATATCATCGCCCTTTTCTTTTACAGCGATACAGTAGTTGTTCACATTGTCAATCTTTCCTTCCAATTCCGTCAGCTCATGGTAATGGGTCGCAAACAGTGTCTTAGCTCCTAAAAGCTTACTGTTGCTGATATGTTCAATCACTGCCCACGCAATACTTAACCCATCGAAGGTACTGGTTCCTCTTCCAATTTCGTCCAGGATCAGAAGACTTTTGCTGGTAGCATTGCGAAGAATGTTCGCAACTTCTGTCATTTCCACCATGAAGGTACTTTGGCCGCTGGCCAAGTCATCTGACGCTCCTACACGGGTAAAGATCCGATCCACAATTCCGATGTTTGCCGAAGCCGCCGGCACAAAGGAACCAATCTGTGCCATCAGAACAATCAGTGCCGTCTGACGCATATAAGTAGACTTTCCAGCCATATTCGGACCTGTAATAATAGAAATTCTGTTTTTCTTATCATTGAGATAGGTATCATTACAGATAAACATATCATTGGGAATCATTTTCTCTACCACCGGATGTCTGCCGTCTTTGATATCAATCACTCCCTTTTCATTGATATCAGGACGCACATAGTGATTTCTTTCCGCAACCAGTGCAAGCGATGCAAACGCATCCAGCTTCGCGATAATCCGCGCTGCTGTCTGAATTCTTAGAACTTCTTTGGCAATCTGATCCCGAATATCACTGAAAATCTGATATTCCAGTGCATACAGACGGTCTTCCGCCCCCAGGATCGTATCTTCCAGTTCCTTCAGCTCCGGAATAATGTAACGCTCTGCATTGGCAAGGGTCTGCTTTCTGGTATAATAATCCGGCACTAGATCTTTATAAGAATTGGTTACTTCCAAATAATAGCCAAATACTTTATTATAGCGGACTCTTAAATTCTTAATTCCCGTCTTTTCACGTTCGTCTGACTCTAACTTTGCAAGCCATTCCTTTCCATCGGATTTGGCGCTTCTCAAGCGATCTACTTCTTCGTTGTAGCCGTCTCTTATGATACCGCCCTCCTTCATGGCAATCGGAGGATCTTCTTTAATCGCCTTTTTCACCAATGTACAAAGATCCTCTAATGGATCTAAGTTTTCGTATAGTTCTTTTAAAAGCGGTGATTTCATATCCTGCAAAATACATTTAACATGAGGCATCATAGCAAGAGATGTCTCAAATGCAATCAGATCCCTCGGATTAGCCGACTGATAAGTAATCTTACATACCAGGCGTTCCAG
The DNA here is from genome assembly GCF_037890115.1 of Dorea sp. ICN-14282. Lineage (NCBI taxonomy): Bacteria > Bacillati > Bacillota > Clostridia > Lachnospirales > Lachnospiraceae > Dorea > Dorea sp. ICN-14282. Next base: position 529,555 of record NZ_JBBKBH010000001.1, read on the forward strand.
GTCATAAACCGGAGACAGATATTCCCGCAGCTCTTCTCTTGAAATAGCTTCGTTCTTGAATTCGTCTACCGCATCAAGACGTCTGTTGATCTCTGTCCGGTCAATGAGGGGCTGTTCAATAAATTTGCGAAGCGCTCTGGCGCCCATCGCTGTCTTTGTTTTATCCAATACCCACAGAAGAGAGCCTCTCTTTTGCTTTTCCCTTAACGTTTCACAAAGCTCCAGATTCCGCCTGGTAGAGCTGTCAAGCAACATATACTTTCCAGTCGTATAAACGGAAAGTCTCGTCATATGAGACAGATCTCGTTTCTGCGTTTCTAACAAGTATTTTAACAAAGCTCCGGCCGCAATGATCCCACTGTCGAAATCGGAAAGCCCCAACCCTTCCATCGCACTGACATGAAAATGATCTTTCAGCGTCTGGGTACAGATAGCATCGTCAAAATACCAGGAATCCAACGCATAAATGCTAATTCCCAGCTTTTCTTTTAATAGATCCAAATCCATACCGCTCATATAAAAGGCCTCATTACAGATCAGTTCAGATGGCATAAATTTGAAAATCTCATCGAACAGCTTCTCGCTATCCCCGATTTCTGTCACAAAATAGTCCCCGGTTGTAATATCCGCAATGGACATTCCGAATCGGTCTGCAATATAGACCACACTCATAATATAATTATTCCGGGTCTCATCCAAAGACTGCGTATCCAGATTAGTCCCTGGCGTTACGATCCGCACCACTTCCCTTTTTACCAATCCTCTGGCTGTTGACGGATCTTCCGTCTGTTCGCAAATGGCCACTTTGTACCCCTTAGAGACCAGACGGTTCAGATACCCATCTACAGAATGGTAAGGAACGCCGCACATAGGCGCCCGCTCTTCCAATCCGCAGTTTTTCCCTGTTAATGTAATCTCTAGTTCTTTGGATGCAATCAGCGCATCATCAAAAAACATTTCATAAAAATCTCCTAATCTATAGAACAAGATGCAGTCTGGATATTCCTTTTTGGTCTGCATGTACTGCTGCATCATTGGTGTTAATTCTGCCACGTTATTTCTCCTCTTTTGTTAACATTTTATATTTCATTATAGCACCGATCTGCCCCTTTTTAAAGAGTAAAGTTTGGCTTTTCCTCGCCGTACAGCCAGTACAGAAGATACCCTGACAGCAGAATTCCCAGGGCACATAATCCCGAAAAGATCAATGCAAACGGCAGACAAATCTGCCCAAACAACTGAAAAGGCTGATCCGTATAATCCCAGACCTGAAGATGCATCCATTTGTTGACGATGATTCCGGTGATGAACTCCATCGCCGTAATGAAGATGGTGCCTCTAAAAATCTGCCGCCACAGCGGATCCTGCCAATGGAGCATCTGGCCCTGCACAGTAAAAAAGACCATGCAGATTCCACCAAGCACAAACATCGACCAATGAGAGAACCCTCGAAACACCAGCTCAAAAGTATAATAAAGACTGCCGCCCAACGCCCAGATAAACAGATATTCACTTAACCGCTTTCTGAATTGTCCCATAAAAAAACGCCCCCACTATTAGTTCTTACTAGATAGTTTGGGCGTTTCCCATCAATATTATGGGTGGTATATTTATACTATTCCACCAATTCACCAAGGTAGTAGAAGCCTTTGCATTCTGTGAGATGCACGTTTACAAGCTTTCCAATCAGTGTTTCTTCTCCCTTAAAATGTACCAGCAGATTGTTACTCATTCTGCCTGTAATCATCGTGCTGTCATGGTCGCTGACGGACTCAGCCAATACCGTCTGAGTAGTCCCTTCGTGAACAGAGCAGACTTCAGCCGCAATGGTCTGAACTTCTTTTAACAGGCGATCAAAACGATCCTTTACCACATCTTCCGGCACCTGATCTTCCATGGCTGCCGCAGGTGTTCCGGTTCGCTTGGAATAGATGAACGTAAACGCACTGTCATAACGAACCTTTCTTACCACATCTAACGTCTCCTGAAAATCTTCTTCTGTCTCTCCAGGAAATCCTACGATAATATCCGTAGTCAGAGAAATATCCGGCACCGCCGCGCGAATCCGTTCTACCAGATCCAAATACTGTTCTTTGGTATATCTGCGATTCATCTTCTTCAGGATTCTGCTGCTTCCCGACTGCACCGGCAGATGTAAATGTTTGCAGATCTTCTTAGACTCACCCATTACCTGAATCAATTCATCGGAAAGGTCCTTCGGGTGACTGGTCATAAACCGAATCCGCTCCAATCCCTCGATCTGCTCAATTTCTTTCAACAGCTGTGCGAAGGTCATTGGCTGCTCCAGGGTCTTTCCATAAGAGTTCACATTTTGTCCAAGCAGCATGACTTCCACAACGCCGTCTGCCACCATTTTCTGAATCTCGCGGACAATGGCTTTCGGATCCCGGCTTCGTTCCCGTCCTCTAACGTATGGTACGATACAGTAGCTGCAGAAATTGTTGCAGCCAAACATAATATTCACTCCGGATTTGAACGCATACTTCCGGTCATTCGGCAGGTCTTCTATTATCTGATCCGTATCCTTCCAAATATCAATGACCATCCGGTCTGATTCAAAACGATTGACAATCAATTCCGCGAATTTAAAGATATTATGTGTTCCAAAGATAATATCGACGAAACGATAGCTTTTCTTCAGTTTTTCTACGACTTCCGGCTCCTGCATCATGCAGCCGCAAAGACCGATCATCATATGCGGATTCTTCTGTTTGCGGGGCTTTAACTGTCCCAGTCGTCCGTACACTCTGGTATTCGCGTTTTCACGGACGGTACAGGTGTTATAAATAATGAAATCCGCTTCCTCTTCTTCTGCTTCTATATAGCCGATCTGTTCTAAGATTCCCCGCAGTTTTTCAGAGTCTCTGGCATTCATCTGACAGCCAAAGGTGGTAACACAGAATGTCACCGGTCTTCCAAGACGCTCACGAAGCGCCTCTACATATGTCTTTGCTTTTTCTATGTAATAATACTGGCGTTCCGGTTCAGATACCGGCACCGTCTCATTAGACAAACTGATGTCTGGATTCATCATATTCATAATCGATTCCTTTCAATTGACTGATAATAGCTTCTTTTTCTACGCACATGTCCTCGCAGAGGGCGTCCAGTGTATGATAGTAATCCCTGATCTTCGTATTTACGACGCTAAGCAGCAACATGGGATCTTTAGGAAGCTTTATTTCCATTTGATTCACTCCTTCTTCTGTAATTACAATATCCACAGGAATATCGCAGGGCTCTTTGGGAAGCGTCGGAAATAGCTGAAATGAAAATCCGATTCCCATCTTCGTAAGTTCCGGATGCTTGGCAAGATAGCGGTCGTAATATCCGCCGCCATAACCAATCCGGTAACCAGAAGCGTCGTAGGCTGTTCCCGGTAAGACGACGAGCCCTTGCTTTTCCTGAAATCTTTCCCCATCTTTTGGCTCCGGGATTCCAAAAGCACCGGGGCTTAAGTCTTCCCAGGCGGTAAGCCGAAAAAATTCCATCTCTTTTCCCATCACCTTCGGAATCCATGTTCGTTTGCCGTCTTTCCATGCCTTCTCAATGATTCCTCTTGTTCCAACCTCCCTGCGGATGTCCAGATAGCAGAGAATATCTTCTGCCTGCCGATACGCCGGATGAAAAAAAACGTTTCTTCCAATCCGGCTTGTCATCATCTCCCACTGCGATGGTGTCAAGTGTTCCCGGATTTCATAAATACACGTTCTAATGACCTGCTTTGTTTCCAAATTTTTCACCCAGATTCGTAATCGAACCATCTTTTTCTTTGATATCGATATTATTAAGCTGACCTCTTAAGTTGCGTTTAAATGCATCAATATACTCTCTTCTTAAAATCTGCTGCTCTTTTGCTTCTTCCGGAGTCAGTCCTTCTTCTTTTGATTTATGATATAATTCATTAATTCTTGCGATCTTCTGATCATTCATCTCTTTTGTTCCTTCCTTTGTTTTCCATTCTGTGGTAATTCCACAAATTACGTTCTCTATCTTACACCAAGTCTGCCTGGAAGTCTACACATTAACTCGAATAATTCTCCAGAAATCCGAACAGTTCTTCCGAGCCTTCCAGGTATTTTCCGTTCCTGATTTCCTGGCGCAGTATGGCAGGAAGCTCATCATACAGAATGTCCGTATATTCGTAAGGCGTCTTCCGGTCACTTAGATAGACCACCACATATCCATTGACCTCCATCAGATAATAGCAGTCTTCTTTTAGAGCCTGTCCATCCGCTGATATACTGCCGTGCTGCGTCCGCTTCCCAGTCGTTTCTTCTGTCTGCAATTCTTTTTTCTTCTCATTTTCTGCTTGTATTTCTATTTTCAGTTCTTCTGCAGCCTTCGCTTTCGCTTTTTCATAACTAAACCGATAAGCTCCCGAAAGGGCCACCACTGCTGCCATGGCTGCAACAAAAAAGCCAATACTGTACTTGTTTTTCATAAGGACCACTCCTTTTTTAGTACAGTATTGGCTATTGTCGTAATAATTATACTGATTTAGCGGTATTCACCTCGAATCAGATGTACTTTTCGAAGCAGAGTGACCAGCGTCGCACCTTTTGGAAGTCCAAGAATCTCTTCTTCGGTAACGCCACCCAAAAGTACCAGCGCCGCCCCGTAAGAAAGAACTGCTACAAGCAATGCAATAATCGTTGCCGCAATTTCTCCGATGAACAGTTCTACCAACAGATGTATCACAATCGTAACCACCGACATAATCAAAGCTGCCAATGTTGGAATCAGGAACGTCTTCTTCTGTTCCTGCACATATCCGATCCGTTCTCTAAGCGCATGTGCATTGAGAATACAAATCGCTCCCGAAAAGACAATTTTACTTAAAACTACTGCGTAAATATTCCACTTGAAGACCACCAGCATCAAAAACAACGCTGCGATATGGATTGCAAGGGAGATTGCCGCGTTCTTTACCGGCGTCATCATATCGTCCAGTCCCTGCAACACAGAGTTTGTCACTGTAGAAAGACAGAAGAACACGACGGAGATCGCGCCCATCTGAAGCATCAATGCTGCCTTTGTATTATCCTGTGTAAAGAATAGCAGATCCAGAATCGGTTTCCCAAGAACGATAAAACCTGCCGCACACGGAATCGCAAGAATCATATTGAACCGAGTTACCATATTAATTTTGTTGTGTACCTGTCTTCTGTTTCCTGTCTGAATCGTTGCGACCAGGCTTGGAATCAGAGACGCTGCCAATGCAGTTGATACAGATAACGGTACGTTAATCAACGTGCTGTACTGACCGCCGAACATTCCAAGAAGGCTTGCATACTCTGACTTTTTAAAGCCCTGAGCGGCCATAATATTACTGAACATAGCATTATCAATAAAATCGCTGATATTGTAGACCGTTGCACTTAAAATTACAGGGGCAATCGTCAGGAACAGGATCTTATAAATGCGCTTGTAACTTTCCTTTTTATGCCCGCGGTCTCTTCGCATCTGCCGCTTCAGAATCTTTTTATATGCCATAAAAATCAGCGCTACGAACACCATAGCACAGAATGCGCCGGCAATGGTTCCAACGGTTCCGCCCGCAGCTGCATAGGCCGGTCCGTAAGAGCCGTTACTTTTAGCTTTGGCAATTCCTTTTCCCATCTGCAATAAAAAGTATGCACCGGCAATGGATGCTACCGCATTGACAATCTGCTCAATCACCTGAGAAAAGGCCGTCGGCACCATACTTCCGATTCCCTGGAAAAATCCACGGAACACTCCTAAGAATGCTACGACCAAAATACAAGGTGCCAGAATCCTTAATGCATACACACTCATATCCATGTGCATAATATTTGACGCGATAAATCCGGCGCCAAAAAAAATCAAAAGCGCCACAAAACCGCCGCCGATCAATGCAAATGTCATGGCTCCTTTGAATACTTTGTAGGCATTTTTATACTGTCCGGTCGCCACTCTTGCCGATACCAGCTTCGATACCGCCAGCGGAAGGCTGTAGGAAGTCAATGTCAAAGCTACCGTATAAATAGAAAAGGCCACGTTGTAATAGCCCATTCCCTCATCTCCGACAATATTCATCAGCGGAATACGGTACACCGCGCCGATCAGCTTGGTAATTACCCCTGCAATTGCCAAAATCGAACCCTGAACCAGGAAGTTTTTCTCTTTCTTTTTCTTATGTTCTGCCATGATTGATTTTCTCCATACTTAACGTAATATATCCAGTCTTTTCATAATCTCTCTCTGTTTTGTTTCCATGACCATTCGTTCCTCTTCTTCTATATGATCATATCCTATTAAGTGTAACACAGAATGCGCGATTAAAAAAGCATATTCTCGCTCTACAGAGTGCCCGTACTCCTCTGCCTGGGCAAGAACCTTTTCCTTGGAAATTACAATATCACCCAGCATCAGCTCTCCGGTCTCCGGATGAAATGCGTCCTCCTGCGCTTCCAGTCCGTCAAATACTCCGGGAACCTCATACTCATTCATCGGAAATGACAGCACATCCGTAGGCCGATCGATCCCTCGAAATTCCAGATTCATCTCATGGATCTGTTCATTCATAGTCAACAGAAGATTCACTTCCGCTTCATAGGGACATTCTGCATATTCCAACGCTCCTTCAATCACTCTTCTTGCTTCTTTTTCACCGTTAAGCGGAAGCTTTAATGCTCCTTCTTCTTCGTAATACAGTGTCATGTCTACTTTCTCCTTTTATCCCGGTTCTTTCCTTTGTTTCTTGATTCATATTCTTCATATGCTTTTACAATCTTTTGTACCAGAGGATGACGAACCACATCCCGGCTCGTCAGATTACAGATACGGATGTCTTCCAGATTCTTAACAACCGAAACAGCAACATCAAGACCAGATGTCTGCCCCGCCGGAAGGTCTTTCTGGGTGGCGTCTCCTGTAATCACCACCTTGGATCCAAATCCGATTCTTGTCAGGAACATCTTCATCTGAGCCGGCGTTGTATTCTGTGCCTCATCCAGGATAATAAATGCATTGTCTAACGTACGTCCCCTCATATACGCAAGAGGCGCCACTTCAATCAGTCCTTTTTCAGAATTCTTCAAGAAGCTTTCTGCTCCCATAATCTGATACAGCGCATCGTATAACGGGCGAAGATAAGGATCAATCTTGCTCTGCAGATCTCCCGGCAGAAATCCAAGCTTCTCTCCTGCTTCAATGGCCGGTCTGGTCAAAATAATTCTTCCTACTTCGTTATTCTTAAATGCCGTAATGGCCATAGCCATGGCAAGATAGGTTTTTCCGGTTCCGGCAGGTCCAAGACCAAATACTATCATATTCTTGCGAATAGCATCAACGTACTTCTTCTGCCCCAGTGTCTTAGGTTTGATCGGTTTCCCCTGCAGCGTATGGCAGATCACATCCTTGTCAATCTCCAACACCTGCTCTTCCTTGTCTTCCATTACCAGTGACAGTGTGTAATCCACATTTTGCTCCTGAATCGTGTTACCGCGCCGGGAAAGTTCCGTCAGCTGTTCCAGTACCTTTCTGGCGCGCTCTGCCATATGTGCCTCTCCCATAATTTTGACGTGTTCGCCTCTTGCAATCAGTGTAACATGAAGCGTACGCTCAATCTTTTTCGCATAAATATCAAACTGACCAAACACATTGCTTTCGTGTTCGGCAGGTATTTCTATTATCATTTCTGTTAAGCCCATCTGTAATTCTCCTGCTTTTGTTATTTTTGTTTCTCTTATTTTTCCGTTCCTTATGCTTCTTACTTTGGAAGCTCTGAAATCTCTGGAATCTGTGAAGCCTTCAAAGTTCCTACCGGCAGCAGAACGGTTAATTCCCCTCTGGCAGCAGAGGTTTTAGAACCTGTGTATATTTTAACATTATTCTCTATAATTTCTACCCCTTTTTTCTCCAATTCTCTGAGATATCTCTTAAAATCAGCGCTTAACCTCTCCTGGATTTCCTTCTTCTCATAGGTTTCCGGATGGGCAGTATAGGGAATTACCGTCCGTGTTCCCAGATAAATCGGAAGCTTCAGACGCTTCCCCAGGCAGATCTGATATTCACTTGTATGGAGTTCCTGATTTTCTTCCTTTTTCTGAAGATTCCCAAAAGCCAGCTGAAATCTCCCGACCCTAAGATAGTATGCCTGACGCCTTCTCATTTGATGAGGACGCTCTTCGTAGAAATATTCTTTCCGGGAATATGTATTTTCCAGAACATCCTCGTAAGGAAGAATCGCTTTCCCTCTTATGTCTGCGTCCGCCTTCTGATACTGGTAACCGATGATTTCCTTTGCATCGTCCCGAACCGGAATCAGACCGGATATCAGAACTTCTCCTTTTTTCACGGTATCCCCGGGACGTACTTGTATCATTCCGGTCCTTGGCACAATTTCTGTAATCACACAATCTCTGTCGGCCACAAGATCCATCGGAACCTTCTCTTCTTTTTTTACTTCCAAATCCGTCTCCATGCCAGAAGCATCCGTATTTTCCTTCACCTGAATTTTTAACTTTGCCCCCTGAACAGACGCCGACACCCAGATTACATCCGCATATTCTTTCCGAATATCTTTGGCTATTCGTTCACAGTCTATCTGCGTCTTTAACATTCCATTTTGAATATCTTTGGATGCAAGAAATTCTAGAATTGTCTCATCTGTGTACGTAAGATTTCCGCGGATATCAATATCCCAAATAAGACCCGACAAAAGAAAAATCAGCACGGCACAGGCGGCCGCCCCAAAGAAAAACGATTTTCTGTGACGATATCGATAAAAAAAGAACGGTAACCCTATCCGATTTAGAATCACCACCCTCGTCCCGGTCTTTTTTATTACCGGCTTTAGCTTTCGGAAATCTGCAATTCGAATATTCATCTCACAGGCATCTTCAAGCGGAGTAATGCCCCATAGTAAAATGCCTCGATACCCACATGCATTTAAAAACCGTTCAACGGCATATCCCGTTACCCGGATTCGAAGATATCCCTGAACCGTTCGGAAGAAATTTGCTGCCAATACACCTTCCCCCTGACAGAAAGATTTGAAATAATTCTATTTAACGGGCCTCTGATGAAAGATATTCGATCGAATGTATACAGCCCTTTACCTTCATCTCATCATTTGCATAATACACAACCTGAAATCGTTTCCCCGTTACTTTGATCTGTCCGCCCTTCACCTGAATCCGAAGCAGCGCGTCCGTATATTCAATAATTCCCGTATAGTTTTCCAGCGTAAATTCCGATTGTCCAAGTACGGTAAGCAGTGGCATTCCAAGCACTGCATCCCGTGGAAGTTCTGATATTTCCGCCACCTTTTCCCGAATTGGATGATCTCCAAATGCTGTTTTTGTCGTCTGCTTTTTTGACTTCATAAAAACAACATCCCTTCCAGGGTTTTCTACCAGTCTATGAATGAGGCCGCATAATTATGTATGGAGTTCCTATTTTAAAAAGCACGGATAACGCCGTCATTCCTGCAAGCATGCTCCTTCTTTGATTCAGAGAGCTGCAAACAGCTTCCATTTTTTCACAAGCCTCTTCAATTCCATTTCTTCCCAAAATCATATCTGCCAAAATCTTGCAGACCGCAAACAACTGAGATCCCAGGAAAAGTCCCAGAATCCCTTTTCGGATGATTCCGCCTCTTTTTTCAAGCAGCCGTTTCATTCCTATGAAAACCCCAATAAAAGTTGCAATATGGTGAATCCAACTACAAATTTTCTGTTCCCGCATCCCTATCTCTTCTCCTCCCCTGATGATCGAATTTTAAACTATTAATCTTTTCATACAGTATACATGATATTTATGCCAAAAGATACCAAAACCAACCGCAAGTTTCTACATTTGATTCCCCTTAATTTCTCCCAGATCATATATTGATGTTGACAAATCAACTTTATGCAAGTATATTATCATCGGAGCTTGTTGATAAATCAACTTATTTGAAATTGGAGATTCTATATGATCAATCGTTTTGAAATGCTGACCACAGGTATCGCTCAAATTCAGAAAAAAATACAAAAAATCAAACGTCTGAAAATGAATTCTTTTGGACTAAAAGGTGCACATGTTATGTGTATCTACTATCTGCACCAGAATCCGGAAGGACTGACAGCCGCAGATTTAAGCCGGAAATGTGTAGAAGATAAGGCAGCTATCTCTCGAATTCTGTCGGAACTGGAAAAGAATCATTTTATTTATTACGAAGAATCCAGCCTCGGTAAAAAGTACCGCGCCAAGGTGAAGCTGACTTTGGAAGGCGAGGCATATGCCCGCAGAATAAGCAAAGTCATTCTGAAAATTACGGAACGATCCAGTCAGGGAATTTCGGAGGAAGAACGAAAAATCTTCTATCGCGTTCTGTCCATCATTTCCGAAAACCTGGATCACGTGTGCCAGGAACTGGAATCAGAACCCTAGTGATCAACACTGAATATACCATCAAAGGAAGGAGAACTAACCATGCATCCACTTCGGAAACTATACTGCCGCACCTTTCAGCTGGGACTTAAAATTGCGCTTCCATTTCTTCCCTACAGAAAGCCTAAAATACAAGGAAGTGTCAAAGCAATCCCCGGTATTATGGAAAAGAACCACTGTAAATGCGCCTTCATCGTTACGGATGAGGGGGGGCGTAAGCTTGGACTTCTAAGCCGCCTCGAACACGCGCTTTCGCTTCCCGCATCTTCTTGAATGAACTACAAAGATCGGAAGACGTCTTTGAACTACCGAAGACATTTCCGCAGATTCAGAAAGCAGACATCCGAAAGCTCTCTCGCTATGCAGACAAAGAAGTCAATCCGCTTTATCCGGTGCCTCTTCTTCTAGACGCCAAAGAACTGGAACAATTTTATGAAATCGTAATGGAGGAATCATGTAATGACAGAACAGGAAATTAGGCAACTCATTCATGCGCAGCGCCGTTTCTTCTTCACGGGAGAGACACTTCCTATCCGCTACCGGATGGAAATGCTTCGCCGTCTGAAAGCCTGCATTTTAAAGCGCGAAAAGGAAATTGAACTTGCATTAAAAAAAGACCTTGGAAAAAGCACCTTTGAAAGTTATATGTGCGAAACAGGACTGGTATTAAGTGAGATTAGTTATATGTTGAAGCACACGCCTTCTTTTACAAAAGAACAGCGTGTACACACACCGCTTGCTCAATTCCACTCCCGCAGCTTCCGAAAGCCCTCTCCTTATGGAGTCTGTCTGATTATGAGTCCATGGAACTATCCTTTTCTCCTGACGATCGATCCGCTGGTGGATGCAATTGCTGCAGGCAATACTGCTGTCATTAAACCTAGCGCTTATTCCCCTCATACCAGTCAGGTAATCAAGGAACTGATAGAAGAATGTTTTGACCCTCGATACGTGGCGGTTGTGACGGGAGGACGCGCTGAGAATACCTGCCTTTTAAAGGAACATTTTGATTATATTTTCTTTACCGGAAGTCAGAATGTGGGAAAAGAAGTGATGCGAAATGCGGCTGATCACCTCACTCCTGTCACATTGGAACTGGGAGGCAAAAGCCCGTGCATCATAGAAAAAACTGCCAATCTAAAACTGGCAGCAAAACGGATTGTATTTGGGAAATATCTAAATTGCGGGCAGACCTGTGTAGCTCCCGATTATATTTACTGTGATCAGGCGATTAAAGATGAACTCGTATCAGAGCTTACGACGCAAATTCGCAAGCAATTTGGAAAGTCACCACTGAAGAATCCAAACTATGGTAAAATCATCAACGAAAAACATTTCGACCGTATTGTGGCACTGATTGATCCTGACAAAACTGTCTGCGGAGGACGAAGCACGCGTAAAACACTGCAGATTGAACCAACAATCATGGATCATATAGACTTTCAGGATCCGGTTATGCAGGAAGAAATCTTCGGACCGGTACTCCCGATATTGACCTATGATTCACTGGATCAAGCCATTCACAAGATCAATTCTCTTGCACATCCTCTTGCACTGTATCTGTTCACTTCAGACCAGACAGTTGCCAAAAAGGTGACTGCAAGATGCGGATTTGGCGGTGGATGCATCAATGATGTTGTAATTCATTTGGCAACCAGTGAGATGGGATTTGGCGGCTTCGGAGAGAGTGGTATTGGACAGTACCACGGAAAATGCGGCTTCGATACCTTCTCACATTATAAGAGTATCGTAGATAAAAAGACATGGTTAGATCTTCCTATGAGGTATCAACCCTACCGGAAGCTCAACGAAAAATTGCTGCGGGCTTTTTTGAAATAATTTTAAGAGGGGGCTATTCCCCCTCTTCTTCAGCCCGTTTTCTTTCGAGGTTTTCTCCATATTTCCTAATATTTTCATATTTATATACATAATCCGAAATATGATATCCCCAGATAATATTTGTCGCTTCAATCTCTAAAATGTCATATTTTTCCATCAGTTCTTGTTCCAGTTTTCTTATTTCTCCGATATTTTCCCTTGTTTCGTTTCTTATCTTTTTTGCCCGGCTTCGATATTCTTCGGCCACTTTTTGATTTAACCATTCCCCCTTGTGTTTTTGATATTTTTCTTCCAGCCATTGTTCTCTATCCATATCCTTCACTCCTATTTATGAATCATAAATCTACTTTTCTTCACAAACAGAGTAATATAGGGTATGTACCTATTTTAGTGCACAGCCAAAAAACTTTGATTCTATTACTTTAATTGATAACGATTCAAATATTCTCGTTCCTCCGAAGTTTTTTCCAAACACTCAATAAAATCTGCAGCGCTTATATACTTAATAGAAAAATCAACGCCACAATCTTCTTTAGCAGTACTTATGTCCTACAAAAAGGACACTCGTCTGCTACTTTTTCTATAACAATATTGAAAATATATCTTTAACCGCCATGTTATCAATACATTATTTCGTCTTTATTTGTGATACGGTTCTCCGTGAATAATCCGATAACTTCGATAAATTTGTTCCAACAAGATCACCCGCATCAGCTGGTGAGGAAATGTCATTTTAGAAAAACTAAGCGCATAATTAGATCTTTCGAGAACCTCCTCGCCAAGTCCGATAGAACCGCCGATAATAAACGTAATATGGCTTACTCCTTGAATCCCGAGCTTATCGATCTTCTTTGCAAGTTCTTCGGAAGTCACTTGCTTTCCTTGAATTTCCAGGGTGACAACATACGCATCGTCCTTTACATGCTTTAAGATCCGCTCCCCTTCTTTTGCGCGGATCATAGTTTCTACCGTTTCACTGGCGTTATCCGGTGTCTTTTCATCTGCGACTTCCACAATCTCCAATTTGCAGTATTTGGATAATCTTTTACTGTACTCGGCAATCGCATCTTTTAAATACTTTTCCTTTATTTTCCCAACTGTAATTACACTAATTTTCATCCCCTATTACCAATCCTTCTTTTATCTATCATATATTATGTTTTCCCGTGAAGGTATGAACGTCAATTCGATATACGGCTACATTACCAAGCGATTCTGGACGAATCGGAGCTTTTCCTCCCCCAAGATGATCCATCAGACAGGAAAGCCCATGGAGCTTTTCTTTTTCATCTGTCACCTGACAAATCGTTCCGTTTCCCATAATACTGGAATAAGCATAAGAATAACTGCAGCCATCTGCGCCATGAATCAAGCGGTGGCCACAGTCCATCTCAACAGCGACTTGCGGACAGGACGCAAATGCTTCCGCTTTTCTTCCCTCTTTTGAGCCGTGAATATACAGAGTAAGACGCATCTCGTCTTCCTGAAATTCATATCCAAAATTTACCGGTACGACAAACATCCCATCAGAATCAGTAGTACCAATTCGGACCACTTCGCATTCACCTAGAATCTCTCGCAGTTCTTTACCGTCGGTAATCTCTCTTTTTTGAAGACGCATCTTTCTCATCTCTTCTTTTCCTCTTTTCTCTTCCATTCTTTCAATTTTTCTTTTTCTTCCTTTGATACACGATAAGATTCACAGATTTTCTGAATTGCTTTATTGTGGGTAAAATCATCTAAATGATCCGTTTTAAGATACTGGAAAGTCTCTTTAGGAAATTTAACATAACATACGGAAATCGCCCAGGCGACCGCCATTTTTACATAATACCCCTCATGGTGAACTGCATCTATATCCCGCAGAATCTTTCCAATATAATAGTCGGTCACAAAATGATCCAACATACACACAACAGCAAAACGAATTTCATATTCCCGACTGCTGTTTAAATACTGTTCCAAATAAGAAAACCAGTATTCCATGTCTTGTTTCATAAATTTATACGTCGTGCAGCTGCTGTCACAAACAGACCAGTTATCAATGGCTGGCACGAACGAATCTAAAAGCTGCCGTCTTTCTTCCTCCTCACACTTAAGATACCCTATCAGTATTCCATGAATCATTCGTTCCTCATAATAGGCTTCCTTTGAGTGCTCCAGCAAAACGACGGCATCGGCATAAGATCTCCCAGATGTCTTTACCAGCTCTTTTGCAATCTTACGAAGAACCGGAATCCTTACTCCCAATATTCTCGAAGTTTCCCCCGGTATCAGGGAACGGTTGAACTCCTGGTATCCCAAATCTATTTCATTTTCCAGCTTTTTTCTCGTTTCTTGCAGTAGTAGTTCCATTTGGTACCTCCTATTTTTCTTCCATTCCCATCCTATCTTCGTTCCGATTTTGCTTATCCTAGCGCTACATCCAGAATCATCATTAAAACAAATCCAGCTGCAAATCCAAGGGTCCCAATATTACTGTGCTCTCCTTCTGCTGATTCCGGCACCAGTTCTTCCACGACTACGTAGATCATGGCTCCTGCCGCAAATGCAAGAAGATACGGAAGGGCTGGAGTGACATAGGACGCTAGAAGCACGGTAATTCCGCCGGATATAGGCTCTACAATTCCAGACATAGCTCCATAATAGAACGCCTTTTTCCGGCTGCCTCCTTCGTTTTTAATCGGCAGAGACACAATGAATCCTTCCGGAAAATTCTGAATAGCAATCCCAATGGATAATGCAAATGCTCCCATCATGGTTACCTCTGCATTCCCCATTAAAATCCCGGCAAACACGGCCCCACTTGAAATTCCCTCTGGGATGTTATGAATCGTGACCGCCAAAACCAGCATAGCTGATTTCCCAAGCGAAGTTATAGGTCCTTCCGATTTGTCAGATCCGATATGCAGATGTGGAATGATATGATCCAGAAAAAGCAGAAAAAGAATTCCGATCGTAAAACCGATGGCTGCCGGTGCAAATGCCCATTTTCCTAACCTCTCCGACATATCCATTGCCGGAATCAGAAGCGACCATACAGAAGCTGCCACCATCACTCCTGCTGCAAATCCAAGCAGTGCCTTTTGAAGACCTGGATTTAATTCCTTCTTTACAAATAACACACACCCGGCTCCCAGCGCCGTACCGATGAACGGAATCATAAGTCCCCAAAAAATCATCATATACACATACCTCATTTCTTCAAAGTCTATTTCTAATATATTCGGAAAACCGGAAGAATGCAAATAAAACTAATTAAAAAGCAAGTAAAAGCAAAAATGGGACGTAGTACTTTTATCTTACCACGCCCCTTCTTTACTATTTTAATTATAAGAATTATTTTAATAATTCATGAATTCCTTTTGCTCCAGCTTTTCCAGCGCCCATAGCAAGGATTACTGTCGCAGCTCCAGTCACTGCATCTCCGCCGGCAAATACACAGGCTTTCGAGGTCTGACCATTTTCTTCTTCGGCTACGATACATTTTCTCTTATTGGTCTTCAATCCTTCTGTTGTAGATGCAATCAGCGGATTTGGAGAAGTTCCCAGAGACATAATAACCGTATCCAGCTCAATTTCATATTCAGATCCCGGAATTTCTACCGGACGTCTTCTTCCAGATGCATCAGGTTCACCCAATTCCATCTTAACAACCTTCATACCTTTTACCCAGCCATTCTCATCTACGAGAATTTCCTTTGGATTGGTCAGAAGATCAAAGATAACACCTTCTTCTTTTGCATGATGTACTTCTTCTACTCTGGCTGGAAGCTCCGCTTCACTTCGGCGATATACAATATGTACTTCCGCTCCCAATCGAAGCGCCGTTCTTGCAGCATCCATAGCTACATTACCACCGCCAACAACAGCCACCTTGTGTCCAGCTGCAATTGGCGTATCATAGGAATCGTCAAAAGCCTTCATCAGATTGCTTCTGGTTAAATACTCATTCGCAGAGAATACACCGTTCGCTGTCTCTCCCGGAATTCCCATGAACATTGGAAGTCCTGCACCGGAACCAATGAAAACAGCCTCAAATTTCTCTTCTTCGATCAGCTGATCTATCGTAGTAGACTTTCCAATTACAACATTCGTCTCGAATTTAACGCCCAGCTCTTTGACTTTTTCGATCTCTTTTTTGACAACCTTTTCTTTTGGCAGACGGAACTCTGGAATTCCATATACCAGCACGCCTCCTAATTCATGAAGTGCCTCAAATACGGTTACTTCATAGCCAAGCTTTGCCAGATCGCCTGCACAGGTAAGGCCTGACGGACCAGAACCAATAACCGCTACTTTATGTCCATTACTCTTCTCGGTTTTCTTTGGTTTGATATCATGCTCCAACGCATAATCTGCAACAAACCGTTCCAATTTACCGATGGATACCGGCTCGCCTTTGATTCCGCGAATACATTTGCACTCACACTGAGACTCCTGTGGGCATACACGTCCACAGATAGCCGGAAGTGCGGAAGATTCTCCAATCACCTGATAAGCGCCTTCGATATCGCCTTCTTTGATTTTTGATATAAATCCCGGAATATTAATGGATACCGGACATCCTTCAATACATTTGGCATTCTTACAATTCAGACAGCGACTTGCTTCTTCCTGTGCCTCTTCCATATTGTATCCATAACATACTTCTTCAAAATTGGTTGCACGTACCTTCGCTTCCTGCTCTCTTACAGGAACTCTTTTCAACATATCCGCCATTACTCGTCACCTCCGCAATGTCCGCATCCACCGTGATGGGTATCTCCTTCTTCTAATTTCAGAATCGCACGGCCTTCTGCTGTCTTATACATCTGCTGTCTCTTCATTGCTTCATCAAAGTTTACTAGATGTCCGTCGAACTCTGGTCCATCTACACAGGCAAATTTAATCTCATCGCCTACGTGCAGACGACAAGCGCCGCACATTCCCGTTCCATCTACCATAATCGGATTCATGCTGACGATAGTCGGAATATTCAATTTCTTTGTCAAAAGACAAGTGAATTTCATCATAATCATCGGTCCGATCGCAACGCACAAATCATATTGGTGACCTTCCTCTACCAACTTCTCAATCTTCGTTGTAACCATACCGGAATGTCCGTAGGAACCATCATCGGTACATGGATAATAGTTTCCGGCAACTTCGCGCATCTCATCCTCTAAGATCAACATATCTTTCGTCTTAGATCCGACGATTACATCCACGTCTACGCCGCGTTCTTTCAGCCATTTTACCTGTGGGTAAACCGGAGCTGCACCAACACCTCCCGCTACAAACAGAATCCTCTTCTTTTTCAGACTTTCGATGTCCTCATGGACAAATTCAGACGGGCATCCTAACGGTCCTGTAAAGTCACGGAAAGAATCCCCTGCTTTTAACTCTGCCATCTTCATGGTAGAAGCACCAACCGTCTGGAATACAATGGTAATGGTACCTGCTTCTCTGTCATAATCACAAATCGTAAGCGGAATCCTCTCTCCTTTTTCATCCAGCTTTACAATGACAAACTGTCCGGGCTCACAGTGTCTCGCTACTCGAGGCGCTTCTACGTCCATAAGATAAATCATATCAGCCAGTTTTTCGGCTTTTACTATCTTGTACATCTTATCTCCTCCTAAATACTAATGCTTCTTTCATCATACTGGATATGAGTCAAAATATCAAGTGACAGATTACTCGGATGTCTCCAACATATAATTTCTGGTTGTTACTCCGCTTTCCCGTCCTTTCCCATTCACAAGAATCGCCTTAAACAGAGTCTCTCCCTGCGGCATTGTAATTGGTCCGTCATATTTCTTTGACGCCGTTGTCGGTTCTGTCCCATCCAGCGTATAATATGCTTCATATCCTTCCGGAACTTTGATTTCAATTGGCACTGCTGTATCATACTGTCCGGTAGATGGTGAGACTGCCGGAGCATCTTCAATTGGGAGTTCCACGGTGTAAGTTTTTGATGCGACAAGGCTTGGAATACCTTTCTTATCTACAGCGATGGCTTGAATTTCTGTATCCCCCTCATCCAATTGGATCGGTTCCGTATATTTTGTGCTGCTTTTTGTAGGCTTGCTTCCATCCGTCGTATAATAAATGCTCTGTCCCTTGGACGCTGTCAATTCCAGTTCTCTTACATCTTCAAAAACCTCTTCATCATCCAGACTGAATTCTGGTTCTGAAATGATATATTCCGCCAGCGCTTCTGTCACCACCTCTTCTGCATCTTCCAAAAGATGCGGGATTTCCTCCGACTGATGACTATCCAGATAAAATTGTACACAGGCTTCATATAGTTCTACGTTCTTAGGCTGCTTTTCCAGCGCGTCAAGGAATAAATTTTCTCCCTCTTCGGGAATTTCCTCTTCCAAATAGACCTTAGAAAGCCCAATATAAGCATCGGCCTTTTTGGAATCTCTAGAAAGTGCTTTCTCAAATGCACGTTTTGCCTCCTGATAGGACTCTTTTTTTAGTTCTCGGTATCCTTTCCGCACGATCCCTCTGTAAGAGACCTGATAAAGGGCAAAACATCCCCCGACGATACCGATCAGAATGATCAGCAAAATTAACATCCGTTTCCGTCTTTTTTTCCTTTTTATCTCCCGACGGCGTTCTGCCTGCCTCCGCTTGCGCTCTCGCTCAGAAAGCTTTCGCTCTCTTTCGGGCTGGATTCTGTCCCTGCCTGCGCGGGCGCGCTCCCGCTGCGACACGGTATCTGTTCTTCGTCTTCCGGTCGCAGCGCTGGTACGGTAATGATAAAACTCTTCATTATCCGGTTCATCACCATTGATAGCACCTTTGATCTGTTCACTTAACAGATCATCCAACGGATTATATTCCGGGACTATGCAGACTTCTTTTCCGCAATTCTCACAGTATAGCATTCCTTCCGGTATGCTATGTCCGCAATACTTACATCTCATTCTACATGTTCCTCCTATTTTGCAGCTTCTACACAATTACACATCAGCATGGCAACCGTCATCGGGCCAACTCCGCCCGGAACAGGTGTAATGGCTGACACTTTATCTACAACCTGATCAAAATCCACGTCTCCGCAGAGTTTGTTATCTTCGTTTCTATGCATACCCACATCAATGACAACTGCGCCGTCCTTAACATGATCTGCCGTTATCATTTTGGCTTTTCCTGCCGCAACCACAAGAATATCTGCACGGCAAGTCACATCTTTTAAGTTCTGGGTTCGAGAATGAGTTACGGTAACCGTACCATTTTCCTGAAGAAGCAAAATTCCCATCGGCTTCCCGACATTATTACTTCTTCCAACAACTACACATTCCTTCCCCTCAATCGAAATACCTGAACGTTTCAAAAGCTCAATCACTCCTGCCGGTGTACAAGGAACAAAACCTTCTTCACCAACAAACATTTTCCCTACATTCATGGGATGAAATCCATCCACGTCCTTCTTAGGACTGATGGCACGGATCACAGCATCTTCATCAATCTGTCCCGGCAGCGGAAGCTGCACCAGAATTCCGTCCACCTGTGGATCCTGATTCAATGTATCTACCAGGCGTATCAATTCTTCCTGCGTGGTCTCCTCTTTTAATTCATAAGATCTGGACTCAATCCCTATATACTCACATGCCCTCTTCTTATTTCTTACATAGACAGAAGACGCCGGATCTTCTCCTACCTGAACGACAGCCAGGCAGACGTTTTTACCATCTGCCTTCATTGCTGCCACCTGTTCTTTTAATTCTTCTTTTATCTGCGCTGCGATTGCTTTTCCATCAATTAATATTGCCATAGTTTTCCTTCTTCCCTTATCTTCTTTTTTACTCCCCAAATCAAGAACCTATTAGAATAATCCGGTAATAGTTCCGTCTTCTGCCACGTCAATTCCATTTGCTGCCGGAACCTTTGGAAGTCCAGGCATGGTCATTACGGCTCCTGTCAATACAACCACAAACCCAGCTCCCGCACTGACATATACTTCACGAATGTGAATGTCAAAATCTGTTGGACGTCCTAATTTCTTAGCATCATCAGACAGAGAGTATTGATTCTTTGCCATACAGACCGGAAGATTGGAAAATCCAAGTTCCGCGATCTTAGCAAGCTGTTTCTTTGCAGCCGGTTCATAGATAACGCCACGCGCGCCATAGATCTCTTTTGAAATGGTCTCAATCTTCTCTTCCAAAGACAGATCATCTTCATAAAGCGTATGGAAGTTGCTTTCCTTCTTTTCCAGTGTATCCAGCACTTTTAAAGCCAGTTCTTCTCCGCCTTCTCCGCCTTTTTCCCAAACTCTTGCCAGTGCAAATTCACATCCTTTTTCTTCACAGAATCTTCGGATATATTCATTCTCTGCTTCGGTATCTGTCACAAAGGAATTCAGTGTTACAACTACCGGAACTCCATATTTCTGGATATTTTCAATATGTTTCTCTAAATTGACAATCCCCTTTTTCAATGCCTCCAGATTTTCTTCGCCCAAATCTGCCTTTGCAACGCCTCCGTTGTACTTCAACGCACGTACGGTTGCCACAAGAACGACTGCATCCGGATGAAGACCTGCTTTTCTGCACTTGATATCGAAGAATTTTTCAGCTCCCAGGTCTGCGCCAAAACCAGCCTCTGTAATGGTAATATCACTTAACTTCAATGCCATTCTTGTCGCTCTTACACTATTGCAGCCGTGTGCAATATTTGCGAATGGACCACCATGTACCAGCGCCGGCGTATGTTCCAGCGTCTGAATCAAGTTCGGCATAATCGCATCCTTTAAAAGAGCCGTCATAGCGCCTGTTGCCTTAAGATCATCTGCCGTTACAGGTTCTCCTGCAAAATTGTATGCTACAATAATCTTTCCAAGGCGTGTTCTTAAGTCATTCAGATCCTCTGCCAAACAGAGAATCGCCATAATTTCAGACGCAACCGTAATTACGAAATGATCTTCTCTGACCATTCCATCCATCTTGCTTCCCAAGCCAACTACAATATTTCTTAAATTCCGATCATTCATATCCAGACAACGTTTCCACACCACCTGACGAGAATCGATCTGAAGCGCATTTCCCTGCTGGATGTGGTTGTCAAGAAGTGCTGCCAAAAGGTTATTAGCAGACGTAATTGCATGAAAATCTCCCGTAAAATGAAGGTTTAAATCCTCCATAGGAACAACCTGTGAATAGCCGCCGCCGGCTGCTCCTCCTTTGATTCCAAAACACGGACCAAGAGAAGGCTCTCGAAGTGCGATCATCGCCTTCTTTCCAAGCTTCGTCATCGCCTGTCCAAGTCCCACTGTAATCGTAGTCTTTCCTTCTCCTGCCGGAGTTGGGTTAATGGCAGTTACCAGCACCAGCTTTCCATCCGGTTCTTCTTTTACCCGGTTCCAAAGTTCTTCGGAAAGCTTCGCTTTATACTTCCCGTAAAACTCCAGTTCCTCTTCTTCAATTCCTGCTGTTTTTGCCACATCTCTGATATGGGCCATCTGTGCTTCCTGTGCAATCTGGATATCTGTTTTCATCGGTTTCCAATCCTTTCTCTCTGTGATTTATTCCCTTGTTTCTTTAGACATACTCTTCGGCGTACCGCTCAAATTCTTCGGCCGTCATCAGCACTTTCCGTGGTTTCGTTCCTTCCTCCGGACCGACAACGCCCGCCTCGCACAGCTGATCCATAATCCTTGCTGCGCGGTTGAATCCTATCTTAAAGCTACGCTGAAGCATCCCTATGGACGCCTTGTCTTTCTCTATAATGAGGCGGCCTGCTTCTGTAAAATGCACGTCGCGTTCATCCCCTTCTGCCATTCCTGCCACACTGGCGCTTCCTAGCTGGCTGGTATTCACATGTTGTACGACTTCTTCATCGTAAACAGCTTCCCCACTCTGTTTTTTCAAATATTCTACCACACTTTGAACTTCCTGGTCTGTCACAAAAGACCCTTGAACTCTAGCCGGCTTCTGATATCCCGCCGGATAGAACAGCATATCGCCTTTTCCCAGCAGTTTTTCCGCACCGTTCATATCAATAATCGTACGGGAATCCACTCCCGATGATACGGAAAATGCAATCCTGGACGGCATATTAGCTTTAATCAGTCCCGTAATAACATTGACGGATGGACGCTGCGTTGCCAGTACCAGATGAATGCCCGCAGCTCTTGCCAGCTGTGCCAGACGACAGATCGCCTCTTCAACATCCCCCGGCGCCACCATCATAAGATCCGCCAACTCGTCTACGATAATGACGATCTGCGGCATCGGCTTTAAGGCTTCGCCGTCCACTGAAGGCATAGAAGCGATTTTCTCGTTATATCCCTTCATATCCCTTACGTTATGCTCCGCAAAGGCCTGATATCTTCTGGTCATCTCAGCTACTGCCCAGTTTAATGCGCCCGCAGCTTTTTTCGGATCTGTGACTACCGGGATCATCAGATGTGGAATTCCGTTATAAACACTAAGTTCCACCACCTTCGGGTCAATCATAATCAACTTGACCTCTTCCGGTGAGGCTTTATATAAGATACTCATAATCAAGGTATTGATACAGACCGACTTACCAGACCCGGTTGCTCCTGCAATCAGCACATGCGGCATCTTACCAATATCCGAAACTACCGTCTTTCCTCCAATATCCTTTCCAACTGCAAAAGAAATACGGGAAGTACTGTTCTTGAATTCCTGAGACTCCAAAAGATCTCTAAGCATGACAGCGGAATTCTCTTTATTAGGAACTTCGATTCCAACAGCTGCTTTCCCCGGAATCGGCGCCTCAATTCGGATATCTGCCGCCGCCAAATTTAGCTTGATATCATCTGCAAGTCCAACAATCTTGCTGACCTTAACGCCCATCTCCGGCTGCAGTTCATAGCGAGTCACCGACGGGCCACAGCTTACATTGGTCACCGTTACATTGACTCCAAAGTTCTGCAATGTAGTCTGAAGTTTCATGGCAGTCTCCCTCAAATGAGCATCCGATTCCCCGCTTCCTCTCTTGCCCTTCTTTAACAGTGAAAGCGGCGGGAAACGGTATTCCTTCTTGGGTTTCGCTTCCCCTGCTTCTATAGTGGCCGCCACATCTGCCATCTCCTTGCGGACTTCCATTTTCTCTTTTGCACGACTTTTTGTCAATGCGCTCTGATCTACAGTGGCAGCTTCCTCGAAAGCCTCTGATCCTCCAAAATCACTCGGCTCTTCCGCTCTGTGAATCTCAAATTGAGGACTTGGCTCCTTGAAAATCTGTTCCTCAATGACTCCTTCGTCTGCAAGCTCAAGTGGATCTGCCTTTAACTCTCGCATTTTTCCAGCGCTGTTTTCATTAGAAAGAGTGGTGTCAAAGGAAACCCCTTCCACATGACGATCACTCCGCTTTTTTGAATTTGAACGGGACGCTTTGTTTTCCTTCTTTTCTTCTTGCTTTTTCTCTTTCTCCCGTGCTTCCCGCCGTTCCTTCGCAAGCTCTCTTCTTCGGGCAGCATCCTGCTTCGCTTTATCATAAGCTTTATCGCCTTGTTTTTTCACACCTTTAAGCGCTGATTTTCCAGTAATGATTACCGTACAGATAATCATCAAAGTAAGAACCACAACGTATGTACCTGCGACACCGATAGCCGGTGTCAGAATTGTCGTCAACGCCTTTCCAATCAGGCCTCCTACCCTATGAATCAACTCCAGCAGCGTGCAGACAAGAACGGTAAGAACTACACCGAGAACAGTCTTTAAATACGCAGCTCCATTGCCGCGGTTGGACACTAAAAATGCAACCGTTCCAAAGAGAAGAAACGGACTGATAAATGCCACCCAACCAAAGATCCAGAATAAGAATTCAGCAATTTTCTCCCCTATAAATCCGCCGAATCCAAAATTACTGATCAACATCAGAATGCTGATTGCCAAACTTACCCAAATGACAATTTCATTGAATAAGAAACTCTGCTCCGTCTTTTTTTTCTTTGTCTGCCGTCTGCCTGTACGCTTTTTCGACTTTGCAGCCATTAACACTTCCCCCTTATGATTGACAATACTATTAATAGTATATCATTTTCAAGGAAGTCTGTCATTACTAAAATTCGTTGGAAATCCCTGCTCTGCCCTCTATCATTTCGTGCAATTTTCTCAACGCATCGCTCATTCCTCCGACTTCGTCGATGAGCCCCTCCTGAACTGCTTCTCTCCCCTCCAGTAATGTTCCTACGTCTTTGACAAGCTCCGTCTGATTTAACATCAACTCTTCTAATCGTTCCTTGGAAATTTTAGAATGCTTTGCAAGAAAACTGGTGATGCGGTCTTGCGTCCGAATCATATTTCTAAGACTTTGTTCCACACCGATGAACATCCCGCTGGAACGCACCGGATGGATAATCATCGTTCCGCTTGGCACAATAAAAGAATACTTTGCTGAAACTGCCAACGGTCCTCCGATAGAATGGCTTCCTCCCAACACAAGAGATACCGTCGGTTTGCTTAAGGATGCGATCATTTCTGCAATGGACAATCCTGCTTCCACATCCCCGCCCAGTGTATGAAGAAGAATCAGAAGCCCTTCAATCTCGTCACTGTCTTCTACTTCCGCCAGCATTGGCAGCAAATGCTCGTATTTGGTGGATTTGGCGCTACCGGACACCGACTCATGTCCCTCGATTTCTCCGATGATCGTTAACAATTTAATCTTGTGATGATTTTTATTCCCATCCAGATCTGCACTTCCTGTCTCTTTCATTTCGCTCTGACGCTGTTCCTTCTTCTCGATTTCTTCCATAAAAAAACACCTCCATACTTTTTTCTTAGTATGAAGGTGTTTCTGATATTTTATACCTCTTCCAGAGCCTGTGCCAGATCTGCAATAATATCATCAATATGTTCGATTCCCACACTGAAGCGAATCAGATCCGGCTGTACACCAGCCTCTTTCAATTCCTGATCGTTCATCTGACGATGGGTATGGCTTGCCGGATGAAGCACACAGCTTCTGGCATCTGCCACATGCGTCACAATCGCAATCATTTTCAAGCTGTCCATCATTCTCACAGCCGCATCGCGGCCTCCCTTTAATCCAAAGGTGATGACACCGCAGCTTCCATCCGGCATATATTTCTGTGCCAGGTCATAGTATTTATCTCCCGGAAGAGACGGACAATTCACCCATGCTACCTTTTCATGGTTTTGCAGATATTTTGCAGCAGCTACTGCATTCGCACAATGTCTTTCTACCCGAAGATGAAGCGTTTCCAAGCCCAAATTCAGAAGGAATGCATTCTGCGGCGCCTGAATAGATCCCAGGTCCCGCATCAGCTGTGCAGTTGCTTTGGTAATATAAGCGCCTTTCCCAAATCGCTCTGTATACACAATTCCATGATAAGTCTCATCAGGTGTCGTCAGTCCTGGAAACTTATCTGCATGGGCATCCCAGTCGAAATTACCACTGTCAACAATAGCGCCGCCGACACAGGATGCATGACCATCCATATACTTGGTCGTAGAATGCGTTACAATATCTGCGCCCCATTCAAACGGCCGACAGTTGATTGGAGTTGCAAAAGTATTGTCCACAATAAATGGAACTCCATGTGCATGTGCCGCTTCCGCAAATTTTTCAAAATCAAGCACCACCAAAGCCGGGTTTGCAATCGTCTCGCCAAACACTGCCTTCGTGTTCTCCTGAAAAGCAGCTTCCAGTTCTTCTTTCGTACAATCCGGATCCACAAATGTAGCTTCCACGCCCATTTTTCGGATTGTATGGGCATACAGATTGTATGTTCCGCCATAGAGAGCGGATGCACACACAATATGATCTCCTGCCTGAACGATATTCATAATCGCATAGAAATTTGCAGCCTGTCCAGAGGAAGTCAACATCGCAGCCACACCGCCTTCCAGGTCACAGATCTTCGCCGCAACAGCGTCGTTAGTAGGATTCTGCAGACGGGTATAGAAGTATCCAGATTCTTCCAGATCAAACAGACGTCCCATCTGTTCGCTGGAGTTGTACTTAAAAGTCGTACTCTGATAGATCGGTACAATTCTCGCCTCTCCGTTTTCCGGCTGGTAACCAGACTGGATACACTTGGTTTCATTCTTATAATTGCTCATATCGGGTCCTCCTATGAATGTAAATATCTATGCTGTAAGTGATATACCATATCGGTATAGCGCTTTTTGCATGCTTCGTTTTCTCCTGTTTCCGCCAGATGAACACATGGCATCAGATAATCCTGATAAATCTGCCTGTAGATAGAAGATGCATCCTTATGCATGTCGATAGCCATCACGATCATCGGTGCAACTTCATAATATTCCTCTACCAATTCTCGCCCAGACTCACTTTTCATCAGGTACTCATCTCGGTAAGCCCGAAGTGTCTCCAGTTCATAGCAGTCATCTGCTTTACCACTGCTTCCACAGACAGCAGTCGTAATATAGCAAAGTCTCTGCTTAAACCCGTCGGTAATCGCGTCATAGGAGGACTTCTTCAGTACCAGAGTAGTCACCTTCGCTTCATTCCAAAGTTCTACCATTCGGTCTGCAATCTTCCCGCAGTAAGGATCTTTCTCATAAGTCAGAAGTGGAATCACGAAAACGGCCATCGTCATATTAAAATCCACCTCTGCAACCTCTCTGCTTCGTTTTGGAAGGGTTCCTATCTTTTGCTTGGCATAAGCCGGAATCACTGCTGCAATTTCTTCAATTCCTGCCATTCGATCTGCCTCTTCCATTTTATCAATATCCGCTGACAGTTCTTGCAAAAGATCCTGATATGTATGATACAGCTGTAAAAAAAGCTGATCGTAAGTCTTCTTCTTAAATTCCCTTACCCGGTTGTAAAGTTCCTCAAAAAGCTGTTCCAGCTTTCGGCTCTTTTCTTCTATCGTCATCTGTCATCCTCCGCTTTAAGCTGTTCGAAATATTTCTAATTCTTACTCAGCCCAGTTGTGATAAACATCCTGTACATCATCGTCATCGTCCAACATATCCAATGTCTTCTGAATATTGGCAATATCTTTCTCATCCGTTAATTCCACATAGGTCTGTGGAATCATGGTTACTTCTGCTGCTGCCATTGGGATTCCTGCCTCTTCCAGTGTCTGACGCACAGCGCTGAAGTCTTCCGGCGTCGTAAAGATCTCGAAACTGTCTTCTTCCTCTGCGAAATCCTCTGCTCCTGCATCCAAAGCCTGCATCATCAGCTCGTCTGCATCGCCGTCATACTCTTCTTTATCAATCACGATCTGCCCCTTTTTATCAAACATAAAGGATACACATCCCGGCGTTCCCACGTTACCGCTTCCTTTGGTAAATGCATTTTTTACGTTGGATGCCGTACGGTTTTTATTATCGGTCAACGCTTCTACGATGATGGCTGTTCCATTCGGTCCATATCCTTCATATGTAATGTGTGCGTAGTTTGCCACATCTGCGTCACTGTCTGCACGCTTAATGTTTCTTTCAATGGTATCGTTTGGCATATTGTTCGCTTTCGCTTTTGCAATGACATCGCGCAGCCGGCTGTTATTCGTCGGGTCTGCACTTCCGCCTTCTTTTACAGCAACGGCAAGCTCTTTTCCGATTTTCGTAAAAATCTTACCCTTTGCCGCATCATTTTTCTCCTTTTTATGCTTAATATTGGCAAATTTTGAATGTCCTGACATCGTTTTTCCCTCGCTTTATTCATTCTTTATCTGTTCTTATTTTGTGTTTTTCGTGTCACACGTTTTTTATTCTAGCACTCTTCCTGCTGTTTTTCAATCTTAACTGACTGAATTATATTGTTATCCGCCGTCAGAACCGTAAACCGATATCCCTGCTCTTCCACCACGCCAGCTTCATCTTCGGACGGGATTCGATCAAGCTTCGCAATCAGAAAACCATTAAGGGTCTCGTACTCTTCCGTCTCAAACGTAATCGATAACAGATCTTCTAAATCTTCCAGCTCCGTCAACCCATTCACGATCAGACTTCCGTCCTTCTGGCGCAGAATCATCTCTTCCTCTTCATCGTGCTCATCTAAAATATTTCCGACAATCTCTTCCAAAATATCTTCCATGGCAACCAGCCCTGAGGTCTGTCCGTATTCATCCAATACAATGACGATATGATTCTTCTCAGCCTGCATCTCCTTAAACAGTGTATCGATACTCTTGGTCTCCGGAATAAACGTAACCGGACGTATGTAGTCACTTAATTTTCCGATCGGCACCTTGCGAAGCTCAGGATTCAAATAGCCTGTCATCGCTTCTCTGAGGTGGATAATTCCTATAATCTCATCAATGTCCTCATGGTAAATTGGGAATCTGGAAAACTTTTCATCCAGCATAAAAATCAGCGCTTCCTCCAGCGCCATATCCCCGTCGATTCCGATAATATTTTTCCGATGCGTCATAATATCTCTGGCATCTTTATCCATATAGCGGAACACATTCCGAATCAGTCCCGCTGCTTCTTTCTGCATGCCTTCGTCCATCTCATCTTCTACCTGAAATAAATGTTTCATTCTTTGGAATAAACTTCCATCTTCCATAACGTCTGCCTCAAACTCCTTTTCTATGTATGAAGCTCAAAGCTGACCTTTAAAGCTTCATCTACTTTGTTCATAATCTCTTTATCCAGATGACACACGAGATCTTTGAGTCTCTGTTTGTCAATCGTGCGGATCTGTTCCATTAGTATAACAGAATTTTTTACAATCTGGTAGCGTCTCGCATCA
This sequence comes from Dorea sp. ICN-14282, assembly GCF_037890115.1. Taxonomy (NCBI): domain Bacteria; kingdom Bacillati; phylum Bacillota; class Clostridia; order Lachnospirales; family Lachnospiraceae; genus Dorea; species Dorea sp. ICN-14282. The sequence continues at coordinate 558,484 of NZ_JBBKBH010000001.1, forward strand.
ATTTCTACATGCGTCGGAAGCTTTGCCTTATTCATACGGGAAGTGATGGCGGCGCATATGACCGTCGGACTGTGGCGGTTCCCCACATTATTCTGGATCACCAGCACCGGCCTGATCCCTCCCTGCTCCGAGCCCACTACTGGGCTTAAATCTGCATAATAAATATCTCCTCTTCTTACCTGCACGTCTGATTCACACTCCGATTCTTCAAGATAAAATCAGTATTTCCATCTTTTCCCGGATGTATTCTGACGCGGCAAAAAATCATAAGAATTAGGAAAAATAGTCTTTCTGTTCCACAACCTCGCCGCAGCGTATGTATTCTCTTGGAATCCGTTTTCCAAGATCACAGACAAATTCATAGTTAAATCTTCCAGATAATTCGCTTAACACTTCTACCGGAAGCGTTTCTGCTCCATCACAGCCCACCAAAGTAACCAGGTCTCCAAACGCTGCTCCTTCAATTTCCGTAACGTCTACCATAAACTGATCCATGCATACCCTGCCAATAATTGGAGCTTTCTGCCCGCGAATCAACGCATATCCTTTATTGGACAGGCTTCTTGGATAACCGTCTCCATACCCCACCGGAATGGTAGCTACCTTCGTTCGGCGTTTCGATACAAAGGTTCCTCCGTAGCTGACCGGAACACCTTCTTCAATCCATTTCACATGGGCAATATGACTGACCAGAGTAAGCGCAGGACGAAGAGGAACCCTCTCCTTTTTCACTTCTTCCGACGGATACAGCCCATAAGTCGCAATCCCTGCTCTTACCAAGTCGAGCTCAGCTTCCGGCAGATCAATGATTCCAGCACTATTGCAGCAGTGATAGTTTTCAAAAGTAACCCCGGATTTTTCCAGCCGTTCCTTCATCCACATATATTTTTCAAACTGCTGATTTGTAAAACTCTTCTCTGTCTCGTCAGCCTTGGCAAAATGCGTAAACATACCTTCTGGTATCAATCCCGGAAGTTTGCTGATTTCTGCGATTGCACGAGCACTTGCCTCTTCTATCGGAAATCCGATTCTTGACATTCCTGTGTCCAGTTTCACATGGATATAGGCTTTCTTCCCCATTTCACAAGCAAGATCGGATACTTCCTTTGCCATTTCTTCTGTATAAACCGTCATGCGAATCTCCTGGGCAATCATCTCTCTTCGCTGATCCGGGAAAATGCAGCCCAATACCAGAACAGGTCTCGTAATGCCAGCTGTTCTTAAGATCACGGCCTCGTCGAGGGTTGCCACAGCAAAGCCCCATACATATTCCTTCTCTTCCAGCATTTTCGCAATGGGAACCGCGCCATGGCCGTACCCATCTGTTTTGATGACAACGATCATTTTCGCACTGCCGCTTAAATTCTTTTTCATCATCTCTATATTATATTCCACTGCATCCAAATTGATCCTTGCACATACTCTTGTATAGTTTTTCATACCCTTATTCCTCCAACTCGTTCCACGCTCCCGCAAGAAATTCGATCAAATCTCTTGCCATCACACTGTAAGTTCCTTTTCTCTCACGCGCCAGATCTCCGGCTCTTCCGTGCAGATATGTCCCCAGAACCGCGGCCTGATAGCCTTCCATTCCCTGTGCCATAAGACCTGCGATTATGCCGGACAGCACATCGCCGGAACCGGCTTTCGCCATCGATGCATTCCCCGACAGATTGACACTTGCTTTTCTTCCCTTCGACGCAATAACCGTGCGGGCATCTTTTAACACACAGGTTAAACGATGCTGATCGGCAAAGCTTTTTATCACGTCCATTCTGGAAGAGCGAATCTCCTCAATCGTTAAGTCTGTAAGCCTTGACATTTCCATCATATGCGGAGTAAATACCAGATCATCCACAGACAATGCATCCAGATATTTTTTGTGAGCGGCGATCAGATTCAATCCATCTGCATCTACCAGACATGGAACACGCACATTTTCCAATGTAGCACGCAGAATCTTTCGTGCCTTCTCCGTCGTCCCGATCCCCGATCCAACACAGACTACATCGGCCCATTTCAAAAGCCTTAAAAGCTCTCCCTGATCATAGAGATCATAGGTTGTGACGATTGCCTCCGGCAGCAGCTGCTGCAGAACCACACGGTTCTCCTCAGCTGTATAGATCTGTACCAGACCTGCGCCTGCCATATAAGCTGCATAAGCATTCAAATACGCCGCTCCTGCCATGCCTTTGCTTCCGGCAATCACAAGAACCTTGCCGTAGGTTCCCTTGTTAGAATCTGCTCTTCTTATCGGAAGAAGCTTTCGATAATCTTCCCGCTCGTAAGCATAGGTAAGATTGGAATCTTTCTCTGCCTTTGTCAGGTCAATTCCAATATCTTCTACAAATACCTTCCCGGCATAACGTTTCCCCGGATACAGTGCAAGTCCCAGCTTGGTTGTCTGAAACGTCACCGTCACATCCGCCTGAAATGCGATTCCCATCACAGCTCCATGATCTGCTGAAATTCCAGATGGCAGATCTACTGAAAATTTCTGTGCATCAGCTTCATTCATCTGTTGAATCACCTGTACGTATCTGCCAATAATTTCCCGGCCTAATCCCACGCCAAAAATGGCATCTACGATGAGACTGTAATCCCCCGGCTCATATCCTTCCAGAATCTGCGTTCCCGTCTCTTTAAGAAGACGCATCTGATGCTTCGTCTCTTCCGTACAGCTGGAGCTATTGCCGACTAGAAATACCGTAACCTCCTTCCCTCTTTCTGCCAAAAGCCTTGCAATCGCAAAGCCATCGCCTCCATTATTGCCCGACCCGCATACCACACAAGGTCTGGATAAATCCATGCCGAGTTCATCCATAACCCTCACACAACTTTCGGCCGCTCGCTCCATCAATGTAAGCGACAAAACCCCTTTCTCCTGTATGGTATACTGATCCGCCATCTTCATCTGACGACTGTTTACCAAATACTCCATCCTGCTACCCCCCCTGTCATATTTTTTATTTCAATGAAAAAAGACGCATAGAGACAAGCCTGTCTGCACATGCCTGTCCTTACACGTCCCTGTGTTGTTCTTGCTTATTTTTGATGTTCTTCGTTATATCGGCTGATATTATATGACAACTGCATAAGACTCTCCGAGAGATGAACATTCTCTACAATCACATTGTCCGGCAGATTCAGGTCAATATGTGCAAAATTCCAGATTGCACGGACACCGTTCTCTACCAGCATATCAGCTACTTCCTCTGCTTTATCTTTCGGAATCGTAAGAGCTGCAATGTCTACCTCATTGTTCGCAACGAAGGATCTAAGCTCATCCATCATCCGAATCGGAACCCCGCGGATCGTCACTCCCGCAAGTCTTGGGTTCACATCAAAGATTCCCTTTAAGATAAAGCCTCTCTTTTCAAAGGCTGCGTAATTAGCCAGCGCCTGTCCAAGATTACCCGCTCCGATAATAATGATATTATGGTCTTCTTCCAGTCCCAGAATCTTGCCTATCTCTGTGTACAGATACTTTACATTATATCCATATCCCTGTTGTCCAAACCCTCCAAAGTTGTTCAGATCCTGACGGATCTGAGACGCAGTTACGTTCATTCGTTTACTCAAATCATTTGAGGAAATTCGTTCTACTCCGCCTTCTAGCAGTTCTCCCAAATATCTGTAGTATCTTGGCAGCCTGCGAATCACTGCCTGAGAAATCCCTCTATCTTCCAATCATCTCACCTTCCATTCTAGAAAACATTATATAGAATTTTCCTTTCAAAGTCAAACTTTAAGTTGTTTTTTCTCCTATTTTCGATATAATAGAAACGGAAAAACAAAGGAGGAAATTATGGTACTAGCATGTCACGGAATTACAAAAGCTTTCGGTGAAAATACGATTGTCACCGATGGTTCTTTTCATATAGAAGACCATGAAAAGGTGGCTTTAGTCGGCCCTAACGGCGCCGGAAAATCCACCCTTTTGAAAATGATTGTAGGTGAACTTTCACCTGATCACGGAGACGTGATCCTTACCAAGGGAAAAACTCTTGGATATCTTGCCCAGCATCAGGACATGTCCGGCAGCGCGACCATCTACGAGGAAGTCCGCCTTGCCAAGGCAGATCTGATCGAAATGGAATGTCAGATCCGCTCCATCGAACAGGAGCTGCCTTCTCTCGAAGGAGAAACGTTATCTGCAAGGCTGGAGACTTACAACCGGCTGATGGCAGAATTCGAACGACAGAACGGTTACGCCTACGAAAGCGAAATCACCGGAGTCCTCAAAGGACTTGGCTTTACGGAAGACGATTTTTCCAAACCTGTATCTACGCTTTCCGGTGGTCAGAAAACCCGGGTATCCTTAGGAAAACTTCTGCTGACCAAACCGGACATTCTACTTCTTGACGAGCCTACCAACCACCTGGATCTTACTTCCATCGCTTGGCTGGAAACGTATCTTCTCAACTATCAGGGAGCGGTTCTTATCGTCTCCCATGACCGCTATTTCTTAAATCGTGTTGTCACCAAGGTGTTGGAAATCGAACTGGGACAACTGTCCACCTATCTTGGAAACTATGCAACATACGCTGAGAAAAAACAGCAGGTTCGAGAAGCAAGGCTCAAAGAATATCTAAAACAGCAGCAGGAAATCAAGCATCAGGAAGCCGTCATTGAAAAGCTTCGCTCTTTCAACCGGGAAAAATCCATTCGCCGAGCCGAAAGCCGGGAAAAGATGTTAGAAAAGATGACTCCTGTAGAAAAACCAATAGAAGTAAATACACAGATTCAACTGACACTGGAGCCTTCCTGTATCAGCGGAAACGATGTACTTAAAGTGGAACATTTAAGCAAATCTTTTCCAAATCAAACGCTGTTCCAAGACATCAGCTTTGAAATAAAACGCGGAGAACACGTTGCCATAATCGGAGACAACGGAACCGGAAAGACAACGCTTCTTAAAATTTTAAACGAGGTACTTCCGGCAGATGGCGGAACCTTTATCCTTGGCACGAATGTCCACATCGGCTATTACGATCAGGAACACCATGTGCTGAATATGGAAAAAACGATTTTTGATGAAATTTCTGATTCCTATCCATCACTTACCGGTACTCGAATCCGAAATATGCTCGCCGCCTTTCTTTTTACCGGCGATGACGTATTCAAACGGATCAAGGATCTAAGCGGCGGAGAACGCGGACGCGTATCTCTGGCAAAACTAATGCTGTCCGAAGCAAATTTCCTGATTCTCGACGAGCCTACTAACCATTTGGACATTACTTCCAAGGAAATTCTGGAAAAAGCATTAAATGACTACACAGGAACGATCCTGTATGTATCCCATGACCGTTACTTTATCAATCAGACAGCAACCCGGATTCTGGATCTGGTCAATCAGACTTTCATAAACTATATTGGAAACTATGACTACTACTTGGAAAAGAAAGAAGAACTGACAAAAGCTTACGCTTCCACTCCAGCAAACACCTCTTCTCTTCCTTCCACCAACACCACTTCGGTATCCGAAGGCAAACTAAGCTGGCAAGAACAAAAAGAAGCTCAGGCAAAGGAGCGAAAACGCCAAAATGATCTTCGCAAAACAGAAGAACGAATTACACAGTTAGAAGAACGGGACGGCGAAATCGACCAGCTGATGATGGAGGAAGAAATTTTCACTAATTCTGTGAAATGCCAGGAACTGGCTCACGAAAAGGCCGCGATCGCTGAAGAATTAGAAGAACTGTACCTAAGATGGGAAGAATTGGCAGAGTAGAGAATTCAATTTGGGACGGAGTAAAGTTTCATTTTACTCCGTCCCAAATTATGTTTACAACCCTTTACAATTTTTGCAGGTATTACAGTTTTTCTGCAATCGCTTTGATAAATGCTTCACTGTTTAATACAGTTGGATTTGGAATTGTCGTAATCAATGCCAGATCCTTGGTCATCTTTCCTTCTTCAATGGTATCGATCGTTGCCTTTTCAAGCTTGTCTGCAAATGCCATTAATTCTGTATTCCCATCCATTTCTCCGCGCTTTCTCAATGCTCCTGTCCAGGCAAAGATGGTTGCCACAGAGTTCGTAGAGGTCTCTTCCCCTTTCAGGTGCTTATAATAATGACGCTGCACGGTTCCATGAGCTGCCTCATACTCATAATACCCTTCTGGAGACACTAATACGGACGTCATCATAGCCAAAGAGCCAAATGCAGAAGAAACCATATCGCTCATAACATCACCGTCATAGTTCTTACATGCCCAGATATATCCGCCTTCTGACTTCATTACACGAGCTACCGCATCATCAATCAATGTATAGAAATATTCAATTCCAGCTGTCTTAAATTTTTCTTTGTATTCTGCGTCATAAATCTCCTGGAAAATATCCTTAAAAGTATGGTCATATTTCTTAGAGATGGTATCCTTGGTTGCAAACCACAGATCCTGCTTGGTATCCAGCGCATAACTAAAGCAGCTTCTTGCGAAACTCTCAATAGAACCATTTAAGTTGTGCATTCCCTGCACAATTCCGGCTCCTGCGAAGTTATGTACCAGTTCTCTCGTCTCAGACCCATCTTCTGCCGTATAGACAAGCTCTACCTTTCCTGCTCCCGGAATCTTCATCTCGGATCCCTTGTAAACATCTCCATATGCATGTCTTGCAATGGTGATCGGCTTCTTCCAGTTCTTCACGCAAGGCTCAATTCCCTTCACAACGATCGGCGCACGGAATACCGTTCCGTCTAAAATCGCACGAATGGTACCGTTTGGACTTTTCCACATCTCTTTCAGATCGTATTCTTCCATACGGGCAGCATTTGGCGTAATTGTCGCACATTTCACCGCCACTTTATACTTCTTTGTCGCATTTGCGGAGTCGATCGTCACCTGGTCATTGGTCTCATTTCTGTGCTCCAATCCCAAATCATAGTATTCTGTATTCAGTTCAATAAATGGCTCCAGAAGATTCTCTTTAATCATCTTCCAAAGAATCCGGGTCATTTCATCTCCATCCATCTCCACAATCGGAGTCGTCATCTTAATCTTCGCCATCTGCTTTCCTTCTCCTTTTCTCTTCGTTTCAATCTGATGCATCTTTTACAGATGCAGATTCTCCATCACATTCATAATATGCTGGTTAGCAAGCCGTTCCGCCAGATTAGCATCCTTTTTCCGAATCGCCTCCAGAATTGCCCGATGCTCATCAATGGACTTCTCCGCCCGCTCTTTTTCTCCTACCGACATGGTTCTCGCCATCTTGACATACTTATGAAAATCGGATAATACATGTTCCAGTATACGACTATTAGACGCCTCATACAAGACCTTATGAAACTTTCCGTCAAGATCTGATACTTGTTTTGCTTTTCTCTGTCCTTGTTTCTTCAAATGAAATTCGGATAACAGAACGATTTCTTCCAGTTCCTCGATCTGCTGATCGGTAATATGCACTGTCGCCCACTTGGCACATAAGCCTTCCAGAAGAGAGCGAATCTTATAGATATCATGGACATCTTTTTTGGTGATTCCTTTTACATAAGCGCCCTTGTTTGGAACGATCGTCACCAGACCTTCCAGCTCCAACTGACGCAGAGCTTCTCTGACCGGCGTTCTGCTGACTCCTAATTCCTCTCCGATAGACACCTCTCTTAATTCATCATTTTCCTGATAAACACCAGATAAAATATCTTCTCTCAGTCTTTGAAATACCTTTCCCCGAAGGGACTGATCCTGATATTCTTCCATCTCTTTTCCTCTTTTTCTTTCAAACCTTCTCTTTCAGCCTCCTGAAAGATCATAAAATACTCCTATGATTACTTAGACAAGTTCTATGCCAAGCGTCTTGCACGCATCGTCAATCACCTGCAGCAATTCCTCATCCGTAAGCACCGTCACACGACCGCTTTCATATTCTTTGTCCACCCAGGCTTTCACCATCCGAACCAATTCGGAATTTTTATCCACCTGCTTTTCTTTTGAAAGACAAAACCAGGTATTGATCCAATGAGCAATTCCCGCCAGACCGGATGTGTTGGATACTGCTACAAGCGGTGGCTTTCCAAGGAACTTTTCCGTATCAAAAATATTATAAATCTCTTCATTTTTCAACAGGCCGTCTGCATGAATTCCTGCTCTTGTTACATTGAAGTTCTTTCCAACAAAGGGCGTTCTGGATGGTATACAGTATCCGATTTCTTTCTCATAATACTCTGCCAGTTCCGTAATAACTTTGGTATCCATACCATCTAACGTACCTCGAAGCTGTGCGTACTCAAATACCATAGCCTCCAGAGGCGTATTCCCGGTGCGCTCCCCGATTCCAAACAAAGAGCAGTTCACGCCGCTTGCTCCGTAAAGCCATGCAGTCGTAGAATTGCTGACTGCTTTATAGAAATCATTGTGCCCATGGAACTCAATCAGTTCACTTGGAACCCCTGCATGTACACGAAGTCCATAGATAATTCCAGGAATCGATCTTGGGATCACCGCTCCCGGATAATTAACTCCATATCCCATCGTGTCACAGACACGGATTTTCACCGGAATCTGATATTCCTTCATCAGATTCATAAGTTCCAAGCAGAACGGAATCACAAATCCATAAATGTCCGAACGGGTAATATCTTCCAAATGACATCTCGGACTTATTCCTGTCTCCAGGCATTCTCTTACTACAGATAAATAGTGATCCATACATTCCCGCCTGGTCATTTTCATCTTGTAGAAAATATGATAATCCGAACAGCTGACTAAAATTCCCGTTTCTTTCATTCCAATCTCTTTTACCAATTCAAAATCTTTCTTATTGGCGCGGATCCAACTGGTAATCTCCGGGAACTGATATCCTTTCTCCATACATTTATAGACAGCGTCCCTGTCTTTTTTGCTGTACAGGAAAAATTCACTCTGACGGATCTTTCCTTTTGGTCCTCCAAGCTGATGAAAATAATCATAAATTTTCACAATCTGCTCCGTACTGTAAGGCGCCCGTGACTGCTGTCCATCCCGGAACGTGGTATCTGTAATCCAGATTTCATCCGGCATACTGTGTGGTACGATTCTGTCATTAAACGCAATCTTCGGAATCTCATCATAGTGAAAGAGATTACGGAATACGTTCGGAGTATCCACATCCACCAGCGGATACATGTGCTCTTCTAACTGTAGCAGATTCGTATGTTTATCCAGATATACTTTTCGATTCTCCATCTTCGTTCTCTCTCTTTCTTTCATGTTGTATCATTGTATACAATTATACACTTCTTCAGCGCTATGTCAAGATAAAGTGATATAGAATTGTCAATGATTTTCCCGACTTTCTATTGTCCGTTCCTTTTCTGCCCCTTATAACAGAACCAAAGGAGCTACAACTACGAGGGCGCCGGTACAACCGACGCCCTCGCTTCTTTTTCTGTATTAATATAATTTTGCTCCAATCTCTCTTGGACGCAGCCCCTCGTCTTCTAAAGCTTTCATAATCTCGTGCTTATGCTCCGTTCCAAACGCTTCCATCGTAATCCGAAGTTCTACTGCCGCATTACGGTTGGTGCTGACGAACTGATTGTGCTCCAGTTTAATAACATTTCCGTTGGCATTGGCAATGGTAGATGCCACACGTACCAGCTCTCCTGCCTTATCTGGAAGAAGAACGGATACAGAGAAGATTCGATCTCTCTGAATCAATCCATGCTGTACGATCGAAGACATGGTAATCACATCCATATTACCACCGCTTAACACAGACACTGCCTTTTTCCCTTTCAGGTCAAGCTGCTTTAATGCCGCTACCGTAAGAAGTCCTGAATTCTCTACGACCATCTTATGATTCTCAACCATATCAAGGAATGCGCCAATTAATTCATCATCTTCCACTGTGATAATCCGATCAATATTCTCCTGCGCATATGGGAAAATATTTTCTCCTACTCTCTTAACCGCTGTACCATCGGCAATGGTATTGGCGCTTTCTAACGTCACTGGTTCTCCTGCCTGAATAGCCGCCGTCATGCTGGCTGCCGCCGCAGGCTCCACACCGATTACCTTAATCTTCGGATTCAGCATTTTAGCAAGGGTAGACACACCCGTAATCAGTCCGCCTCCGCCGATCGGACAAAGAATATAGTCTACCGTAGGCAATTCCTGTACAATCTCCATTGCAATGCTACCCTGTCCGGTTGCTACATCCAGGTCGTCAAATGGATGAACAAACGTATAGCCATGCTCTTCTGCCAGCTTCAGTGCGTAAGCACATGCATCGTCATAGACGTCTCCATGAAGCACGACTTCTGCTCCATAGCTTTTCGTACGGTTTACTTTGATCAACGGGGTCACCGTAGGCATAACGATCGTAGCCTTACATCCGAACTTCTGAGCCGCATAAGCAACGCCCTGTGCATGATTTCCTGCCGATGCAGTGATCAGTCCGCGGGATCTTTCTTCTTCGCTCATGGTACTGATCTTATAATATGCTCCACGTACTTTATACGCTCCTGTATACTGCATATTTTCCGGCTTCAGATAGATCTTCCCTTCTGTCTGTTTGCTCAGATACTCACTGTATACCAGTTTGGTTGGAAGGGTAACCTTCTTGACCAATTCACTTGCCTGTTCAAATTTTTCCAATGTCAACATCTCTTATTCCTCCTCTTTTGGTTGATCAAACAAAGCCCGTACAAACGCATCTGCATCAAATTTCTGCAAATCGTCTATAGTCTCTCCTACTCCAATATATTTCACCGGGATTCCAAGCTCCGCCTGAATAGCCACTGCAATTCCGCCTTTGGCAGTTCCATCCATTTTAGTGAGAATAATTCCCGTAATATCGGCCACCTCGTTGAATTCTTTGGCCTGCTGCAGCGCATTCTGACCCGTGGTAGCATCTAACACTGCCAGCGTCTCCCGGAAGGCTTCTGGGTACTCACGGTCAATAATCCGATTCATCTTACGTAATTCTTCCATTAAATTTTTCTTATTGTGAAGACGTCCCGCCGTATCACAGAGTAACACATCTGCATGTCGCGCCTTTGCTGCCGCAACCGCATCATATACAACAGCTGCAGGATCTGACCCTTCCTGTCCGCCTATGAGTTCCGCTTGTGCACGGTCTGCCCATTCCTTAAGCTGCTCTCCGGCCGCTGCACGGAACGTATCGGCCGCCGCGAGGATAACTTTTTTCCCATCTGAGCGAAGTTTGCCAGCCAGCTTTCCGATGGTCGTCGTCTTGCCGACACCGTTCACACCAATTACCATCACGACGGACTGCTTCTCCTCGAATTCGTAGGCGGTCTCGCCTACATTCATCTGCTCTTTGATGCTGTCAATCAGAATCTGTCGGCAGTCAGCCGGTTCCTTAATATGACGTTCTTTCACTTTTGCCCGAAGATCGTCTAAAATGTCATAGGTTGCCTGCACACCCAAATCTCCCATGATTAAAACTTCTTCCAGTTCCTCATAAAAATCTTCATTGATGTGACTAAAGCCATTGAAAATGCTGTCCATGCCAGATACGATATTCGCTCGCGTCTTACTAAGCCCGGACACCAGACGGCTGAAAAATCCTTTTTTCTCTTTCTGCTCTTCTGCCATATGCTCATCCCTCATCTTTCTTCTTTCTCTACTGATCCAGTTCTTCTTCTAAAAGGCTGACCGATACCAGCGTCGAAACCCCCTTCTCCTGCATGGTAATTCCATAGAGACGGTCTGCTGCCGTCATCGTTCCTCTTCTGTGCGTAATCACGATGAACTGGGTATTCTCTGTCAGCTTGTGTAGATACTGCGCAAAACGATCTACGTTATTATCATCCAAGGCCGCTTCAATCTCATCTAGAAGACAGAACGGCGATGGTTTTAAATTCTGAATTGCAAACAGCAGTGCAATTGCTGTCAGCGCTTTCTCTCCACCGGAAAGCTGCATCATATTCTGAAGTTTCTTACCCGGCGGCTGCGCAATGATCTTAATACCCGCCTCCAGAATATCTTCATCCTCCATCAATTCCAGCGTTCCTTTTCCGCCGCCGAACAATTCCTTGAACACCATATCGAACTCAGACGCAATTCTGGCAAACTGCTCTTTAAACTGCTTGCGCATAGCCGCGTCCAGTTCTTCTACAATTTGCTCCAATGTAGCTTCTGCTTCCACCAGATCATCATGCTGCCCTTTCAGGAACTCATAACGCTCCGAAACACTCTTATATTCTTCAATCGCATTCACATTTACATTTCCAAGACTCCGGATTTCTGCCTTTAATTCCTGAATCTTCTTCTTCATTTTTATGAGATCCGTAAGGTTAGCGTCCCGCAGTTCTCTGGCACGGTTCAGAGTCAGTTCATACTCTTCCCACATATAATTGATCTGCTTTTCGGAAGCTTCTTCGTATCCCTCTTTCTGGCTTTCCAGACGGAAGATTTCTTTATCCAAAAGCGACATATGCTTCGACAGCTCTTCCCTCTTCTCCAGGAACGTCTTATGCTTCTGGTTGAGCTCTTCTCTCTCTTTTTTGAATCGTTCAATCTCAGATTCAATCTCAGCGAACAGATCTTTTGAATTCTCAATCGTCTGCCGAAGATCTGAAATCTGGCCTTCCTTTGCCTGAATTTCTTCTGACATTCCACCTTTATTGACTTCCAGTTCTGCAAGCTCTTCCCGGAATTTCTCTACTTCTTCCTGAATACGGGACTGGTTTTCCATTACAAATGCAAATTTCTGCTCCAGCCCTGCATATGCCAAGTGAATCGCTTCCACCTTCTTAAGTTTTACTGCTTCTTCTTCTTTTCCTGCATCCAGAAGTTTTTGATCCTGCTCAATCTTCTCTGTCAATTCTTTTTCCAGATTCTTTGAAGTATCAAGTTCGACACTGATCGACTCCTGATTATCCATAATATCCGTAATCTGTCGATCCAGTTCTTCTGCTTCTTTTTGTACCTGCTTGGACATCTCTCTTGCGCTCTGAATCTTGGCAAGCGCCTGATCAGCATTCAACTTTGCCGTATTCTGGATCACATAAGCCTTCTGAAGTTTCCCGCTGATTTCATCCGTCTTTTCATAGTAACCTGCACGCTCTGCACGCAGCTTCTTTGATGACGCTTCCCTCTCGTCCATCTCCTGTTTCAGCTTTTGGACCGTCTTTTCAAACTCTTCTATTTCACGCCGCCGACTCAAAAGATTGCTGGAATTCTTAAAGGCTCCACCTGTCATGGATCCACCTGGATTAATCAATTCTCCTTCTAATGTCACAATCCGAAGAGACTGGTTGTATTTTCTGGCAATGGCCGTTCCATGATCAATATGATCTACCACCAGTGTTCTTCCAAGCAGATGATCTGCCAGTTTTCGATAACGCTCTTCCACCTGCACCAGCGTATTAGCCGTGCCAATAACGCCAGGTTCCTTCAAAGCCTCCGGTCTTCCAATTCCTGAATTTCCACGAATATTCGTAAGCGGAAGGAAGGTTGCCCGTCCAAATCGATTTTTCTTCAAATACTGAATCATCCGCTTTGCAGTTCCCTCATCTTCGGTTACAATATTCTGAATATTCCCTCCGAGAGCTGTTTCTATCGCAATCTCATATTCCTTATCCACTTTAATTAGATCTGCAACAACTCCAAGAAGGGCTGATTCCCGATCTTTCTGATCCATCACGCGCCGAATACTATTGCCATATCCATCATACCGCTCCGTAATATTCTTTAACGATTCCAGTCTGGACTGTTCTCTATGATAAGCTTTCTGACCAATCTGAAACTGCTCCGTCTGCTTTGCAAGGATATTCTGCAATTCTTGAATCTTCGCCTCATAGGACGTATTTTCATCTGTCAGTGCAAGAATTTCTTCCGAAGCCTCTTTTAATTCCTTCTGATATTTGTCATACAGCTCCTTCTGTTCACTGACCTCGCTTTCCGCTTCAATAATCTGCTGATTTAAACGAGCCTTTCTGACATCGATCTGTTCCAGCATCGTGTCATAACGCTGACTTTTGGCTTTTGTAGACGCCCGATTGTTCAGAATCTGCATAATTTCGTTCTTATTGGCTTCCACCGCTTCTGAAAGCGATGCCAAACGGCTCTGCATCTCAATCAGTTCCTGACGCGCCTGATCTTCTTCCTTCTTCTGCTCCTTGATCTTGCTTTCAATCTGTGCATGCGACGTCTCTAATTCTGTCAACTGAGTTTCTCTGCTTTTTATCTCTTCACCAATCGTTCTGGCACGCTGATCATAATGCGCATCATTCATTCGGGCGCTGTGAATCTGTTCTTTCAGAAGCTCGATCTGATTCTCCAGCTGCTGCTTTAACATGGTCGTCTCGCTTAACTGACTTTTTGCATTTTCAATGGACGCATCAATCTCATCCACCTGCTCTTCTACGGCTTCATATTCCGCCTTCATACCGTCATACCGAACCGATGCCTCGTCAAGCTCTTCTTTTGTAATTCCAATCTTACCGTCAATCTCCTGAACCTGAGCCTTTATTCGATCCATTTCCAGTAAAAACATATTAATGTCATATGTCTTTAAGGATTCTTTCTTCTTCAAATATTCTTTTGCAGTCTCCGCCTGACGCTCCAGTGGTCCTACCTGCTTTTCCAGTTCTGCAAGAATATCATTGACACGTAGAAGATTCTGCCGCTCTTCTTCCAGTTTTTTTAGGGAAATATTCTTTCTTCGTTTAAATTTAACGATTCCGGCAGCTTCATCAAACAATTCTCTTCGTTCTTCCGGCTTTCCGCTTAAGATCTTATCAATCTGCCCCTGTCCGATAATCGAATATCCTTCTTTTCCGATTCCTGTATCATAGAACAGCTCATTGACATCTTTTAAACGGCAGGCGCTTCCATTGATCAGATACTCACTCTCTCCTGAACGGTACAGCTTTCTTGCTACCGTCACCTCTTCATAATCAATGGGCAGCTTATGATCTGAATTGTCAAGGGTAATGGCTACAGATGCATAGCTTAATGGCTTTCTGTTCTCCGTTCCCGAGAAAATGACATCCTGCATATTGCCTCCTCGAAGCTGCTTAGCCCGCTGTTCTCCCAGTACCCAGCGTACTGCATCAGCTACATTGCTCTTGCCGCTTCCATTTGGACCTACGATACCGGTAATGCCATTATGAAATTCAAATTTGATCTTATGTGCAAAGGATTTGAATCCCTGCACCTCAATGCTCTTTAAATACATGCTTCACCTACTTTATATTCTCTTTGTGCAGCCTCAAAATGCTTTGATAAGCAGCCTCCTGTTCTGCCGCTTTCTTCGTTCGTCCGGTTCCGGTTCCATATTCCTTCTCTCCGATCAAAACCGCTGCATGAAAGCTCTTGTCGTGATCCGGTCCTTCTTCTCCGATCATACGATAAGAGATTTCTTCTTTAAAATGCGCCTGAACAATCTCCTGCAGGATAGTCTTGCTATCAAAAAAGAGTTTTTTATTTTCTAAATCATTCAAAATAAACCTTTTAATGAACTCTTTTGCATTAGCAAAACCACCATCTATATAAATCGCTCCAATTAGAGCTTCCATCGCATCCGATGTGACAGACTCCCTCTTTCTTCCGCCGGTCGCATCTTCTCCTTTTCCAAGCAGCAGATACTGTCCTAAATCAATCTCTCTGGCACAAAACGCAAGCGCCGGCTCACACACCATACTCGCTCTTGCCTTCGTCAGTTCTCCTTCCGGTCTTGTTTTATCTTCATAAAACAAGAATTCACTGGATACCAATTCCAACACTGCATCCCCTAAGAATTCTAAGCGCTCATTACATTTGTATTTTGGAAGATGCTTTTCATTAATATAAGAGCTGTGCATCATTGCCTGCTTTAAGATTTCTAGATCCTGAAATGTATATCCTATCTTCTTTTCCAATTCTTTTAATTTTTGACTCATATATTTTCCTTCCTGTCCTCAGCTTAAGAACTGCCAATTAAGAATAAGAAGATGGAGCTGTTGCAGCGCAACAGCTCCATCTGATAGCCGCCTAGTTATTGGTTGCGTTTTTAATCTGTTCTACAGCATCTCCTACCGTCACGATCTTTTCTGCTTCTTCATTATCTATCTCGATATCGTAAAGTTCTTCAATCCCCATGATAATCTGGAAAATATCAAGAGAATCTGCTCCAAGATCATCTACAAATGTCATATCCTCACGGATATCATCTGGATCCATGTTTAATACATCCGCAATAATTTCTTTTAATTTCTCAAATTCCATCGTTAATTCGTCTCCTCTTTTTGAATACTTGCTTTGATCTTTTCATTGATCTTCTGCTTTTTGAAAGTTACACACTGTGCCAGCGTATTACTTACTTCCTTAGCCTTTGAACTTCCATGTGTCTTTACAACCAAGCCATTTAAGCCCAGCAATGGTGCGCCCCCATACTCACTTGCATCGAAGGATTTCAAGGTTGCTTTCAAAGCCGGTTTAATCAACAATGCACCTATTTTGCTTCTCAAGCTAGTCATCATTCCTTCTTTGACCTTCTTAATCAGGACTGCTCCAACACCTTCATACAGCTTCAGGATAATGTTTCCTGCAAACGCTTCGCAGACCACAACATCTACCTGACCATGCGGAATCTCTCTTGCTTCCACACTACCGGTAAAATTAATGCTCTTTTCTTCTTTTAAAAGTGGAAACGTCTCTTTCACCAATGCATTTCCCTTTTCTTCTTCTGCACCGATATTGACGATTCCTACCTTCGGATTCTTCACACCCATCACATGTTCCATATAGATGGAACCGATCTTGGCAAACTGCACCAGATGGGCTGGTCTTGCATCTACATTCGCTCCGCAGTCAATCAAAAGGGATACCCCTTTCTCCGTTGGAACCAACGGCGCAAGCGGCGCTCTGTCCACCCCTTTGATTCTACCGACAATCACCTGGCCTCCGACAAGAATTGCTCCAGAACTTCCAGCAGATACAAACGCATCAGCTTTTCCTTCCTTCACCATCTTCATCCCGACCACGATCGACGAATCCTTCTTCTTACGAATTGCACTCACAGGCGGCTCTGCCGTCTCGATCACTTCCGATGCAGGAACGACTTCGATCTGCTCTTTGTTGTACTGATATTTTTCCAGTTCCTCGTTTATCTTATCTTCCTGACCCACCAGAAATACTTTCATTGCAGATTCCTTCTGTATGGCGTCCACTGCACCTTTTACCATTTCTACCGGGGCATAATCCCCTCCCATAGCATCAAGCGCTATGTTCGTAATCTCTGACATGTATCTTCCTCCTAGCATTGCTAGGATTAATTCTACTAAACCTTTTCTGGAAAATCAATACAATTCCTTATTTTCTTAGTGAACGAAAGAAATTTTCTTTTTCTAAGTGTCTCTATTTTGTAAATCAAGACAAGAAAAAATGGGAACTTTTTTCAAAGTCCCCATTTTTCACATTTCTTTTAACTCAATTATAATTAGTCAACAGAAACAATTTCTTTTTTGTTGTAGCTTCCGCAAGCCTTGCAAACTCTGTGAGGCATCATTAACTCGCCACACTTGCTGCATTTTACCAGGTTCGGAGCGCTCATCTTCCAATTCGCTCTTCTTTTGTCTCTTCTTGCTTTAGAAGATTTATTCTTTGGACAAATTGACATAGGTTACACCTCCTTAAAATTCTTAAACACATCGCGGATAACTGACATTCTAGGGTCAAGCCCCGTATCTTCACAGTTACAGGTGCCTTCATTCAGGTTCTGACCACATACGTTGCAAATGCCTTTACAGTCTTCGCTACACAGAATTTTCGTCGGCCACCCTATCAATAACTCATTGTAGATTAACTGCTCTACGTCAAAGTTATATCCGTCAATATAATTTGTTTCGTCTAACTCGTCTGTCTCTTCCACTTCCTCTGAAGCTACGCTGACCCGCTTGTGAATCTCTAACGGAATCTTTATTGTTACATCTGTAAGACATCTGTCACACGGAATCACCACTGTGACTTCACAATTTCCCGTAATCTCCAGCTCTTTTTCTTTCATATACTCGATATGAAGAACCACCGGACTCTTATCCACAATCTCAAAACATCCAAGTTCTGAGCGGAAGCAATCCATCTCCACAGGCACCGATGCATCGATCGGTTTATGTTGTTCTGACAAGACGTCGGATAGGTTTAATATCATAATTCATTACTCCTATTCACACCTAGACTATTATATCATGTAAAATGATTTTGTCAACCAAATTTCTTTTTTTTCTGCTAATTCTGCAATCTGGTTCTTTTTTGAATCCTCTTCTGCTTAGAATTATACCAGTGCAACCGTCTCGCGTGCGATAGCAAGTTCTTCATTGGTCGGAATTACTGCAACCTTCACTTTTGAATCTGCAGTAGAGATCAGACGATCGTCGCCGAACAATTTATTTGCTTCCTGGTCAAGAGATACTCCCAAATATTCCAGACATTCACATACTTTCTGACGAACAATTGCTACATTTTCTCCGATTCCTGCTGTAAATGCAATCGCGTCTACACCGTTCATTGCTGCGGAATAAGAACCAATGTATTTTGCCACACGATAACAGAATACTTCAATTGCCGCATTTGCATATGGATTTCCATCATTCATAGCAGCTGTCAAGTCACGGAAATCGCTGGATAACCCCTTGGATAATCCAAACACACCGGATTTCTTATTTAATACATTCATAACACCTGCCATATCCAGATCTTCTTTCTTTGCAAGGTATTCCATGATTGCAGGATCCATATCACCAGAACGTGTTCCCATTACAAGACCTTCCAGTGGAGTAAGTCCCATAGATGTGTCAACACATTTTCCGTTTAATACAGCACTGATAGATGCTCCGTTTCCGAGATGTGCAACAATGATCTTAGAGTTATCAAGATCTAATCCTAAGAATTCTGCTGCATGTTTGGATACAAAGCTGTGGCTTGTACCATGGAAACCGTAACGTCTTACGCCATATTTCTCATAATACTCATATGGAAGTCCATAGAGATAAGCTTTCTCAGGCATGGTCTGATGGAATGCTGTATCGAATACTGCAACCATCGGAGTATTTGGCATTAATTTCTGACAAGCATTGATACCGATCAAGTTTGCCGGATTGTGAAGCGGTGCAAGATCGTTACACTCTTCAATCGCCTTTAATACGTCTTCTGTAATCACAACAGAAGATGCAAATTTCTCTCCGCCATGTACCACGCGGTGTCCCACTGCTCCGATCTCATCCAGGCTCTTAACAACACCCGTCTCAGCGTCTGTTAAAGCGTCAATTACAAACTGAATTGCTTCTGTGTGTGTTGGCATTGCCTTCTCAGAAACAGCCTTGTCCCCACCAGCCGGCTGATAAGTAAGGCGTCCGTCAATACCGATACGTTCACAGAGACCTTTTGCGAGAACTTCCTCTGACTCCGAGTTAATTAACTGGAATTTCAGAGATGAACTTCCGCAGTTGATAACTAATACATTCATTTCATTTACCTCTCTTATTTTTATTCAGCAGCCATACACTGTACTGCTGTAATTGCTACTACACCCTCGATATCTTTCGCGCTACATCCACGAGACAAATCATTAACCGGAGCTGCGATTCCCTGTGTAAGCGGTCCGTATGCTTCTGCTTTTGCAAGTCTCTGAACAAGCTTGTATCCGATATTACCAGCGTCAAGATCCGGGAATACTAACACATTCGCTTTACCTGCCACCGGGCTTCCCGGCGCTTTGGACTGTCCGATTTCCGGAACGATCGCTGCATCCAACTGGAACTCTCCATCAAGCATAAGTCCTTCCGGAGCGTTTTCTTTCGCAATACGTGTAGCTTCTACTACTTTGTCTACATCGGCGTGCTTTGCACTTCCCTTTGTAGAGTGAGAAAGCATAGCTACCACTGGCTCTTTTCCAGTAAGAGTCTTGAAAGATTCTGCAGAAGAAAGTGCGATTGCAGCCAGTTTCTCTGGATCTGGATTCTGTTCAAGTCCAGAATCTGCGAAAATAAATGTTCCGTCAGCACCCATATCGCAATCTGGAACTACCATTACAAAGAACGCAGAAACTAATTTTGTTCCTGGTTTTGTCTTTAAAATCTGAAGACATGGTCTTAATGTATCTGCTGTGGAGTGGCATGCTCCGCTTACCATACCGTCAGCGTCTTTCATTTTAACCATCATAACTCCATAATACAGGTAATTTGTAAGAAGAAGCTCTCTTGCCTGTTCCTCTGTCATGCCTTTTTTCTGTCTTAATTCTACGAGCTTTGCAATATACTCTTCTGTCTTTTCATAGGTTGCCGGATCAACAATTGTAGCTCCGCTGATATCAAAAGAACCTTTATTCTTAGCGATCTCCTCTTCGCTTCCGATCAGCACAAGATTTGCTGTTCCTTCTTTTAACACAGCTTCTGCCGCCTCATAAGTTCTGATATCCTCTGTCTCCGGAAGAACAATTGTTTTTTTACAAGTTTTTGCTTTTGCTTTAATTTCATCTATGAATCCCATGATTAATAGACTCCTTTCTTTTTCTACTATTAATCATTATAATACAAATGAATATAGTATACAAGCCACTCTTGTGTCTCTTTTTCCGTACATTTTACCGAAACCATCCTACAACGCAATCTATAAAAAAGAGAATTAACCATCAAAAGAGGACGCACTTACGAATGCGTCCTCTTTTCTCTCTATAACCGAAATACAAAACTTACAATAGCAAAATATACACTGATAGTACTGATATCCACCAATGTAGAAATTAAAGGTGTCGCCATGATCGCCGGATCCAGGCCTACTTTCTTGGCAACCAACGGAAGGGTACATCCTACAACTTTGGCAATAATAACGGTACATGCCATTGTGACACCAATCGTAAATGCCATCATTGCATCTCCCTGTCCCATAATCAAAATACGCGTTCCATTCACCACCGCAAGGATAATACTAATGCAGACAGCAATTCGGACTTCCTTCCAGATCACTTTAAAGAGATCTCGAAATTCTATTTCACCGATCGCAAGTCCACGGATCACAAGAGTGGAACTCTGGGAACCACAGTTGCCTCCCGTTCCTGTAAGCATTGGGATGAAACCTGCCAATTGCGGCATAACCGCAAGTGCTGCTTCATAGCTATTCATAATCATCTGAGTCACCGTGGCTGAAAGCATTAAGAATAACAGCCATGGAAGACGACTCTTCACATGCTCATAAACGGTTGTCCCAAAATAAGATTCTTCATTTGGCGCAACACCAGCCATGATGCTGATATCTTCCGTTTCCTCTTCCTGCAAGACAAGCATCGCATCATCAACCGTAACGATACCGACCATACAATGCTCATGGTCCACAATCGGAAGTGCAATAAGACCGTATTTTGTAATCATTCGGGCAACTTCCTCCTGATCATCCGTCGTCTGTGCATACAACATATTCGTGTCCATGATCTCATCAATGGTTCTCGATTCTCCTGTCGTAAGAAGATCTTTAATATCCACAACTCCGATCAAACGCCTCTTCTCTGTCACATAGCAGGTGTAGATAGTCTCTCTGTTCAAACCTACTTGTCGAATCTTCATAATCGCATCTTCCACCGTCATCTCCTGACTAAGTGCGATATAATCTACGTTCATGACACTTCCGGCGCTGTCTTCCGGATATTGAAGCAATTGATTGATCTGAGCTCGCTTTTCTTCATCGGTTGCCATAAGAAGACGATCCACAACGTTGGCAGGCATCTCTTCCAATACGTCTACGGTATCGTCAAGATACATCTCTTCCATCACTTCTTCCAGCTCTGAATCGGTAAGCGCATTGATGAGGATTTCCCTCATATCACTATTCATATAGGTAAATGTCTCCGCAGCCTCCTCTTTTGCCAGCAAACGGAACACCATCACAAGCTGTTTCTGTTCAAATTCTTCTAAAATCTCGGCAAGGTCTACCGGGTACATGTTATTTTCCAGTTCTTCTTTTAATTCTTTGAACTGGCGATTGTCAAGCATCTCCAGAATACGCTCCTCTGTAAGTTCTTCTCGTTCTTCAATGCCTTCACTGATATCATGATCAAATTCGCCTTGAGCTACCGCATCACCCCACTCTTCCGATGTCATCTGGCTCATTTTATCCTGCCCCATGAATACCCTCCTTCCCCAAATATTGCTTACATAACCTTTCTATAGTATAATCAATTTAAATGCGATATACAAGGAGATTTTTATGAATATTGTTGGGCTGATTACAGAATACAATCCATTTCACAATGGTCATCTACATCATATAAAGGAAGCAAAACGAATCACCGGCGCTGATGCCGTGCTTGTAATCATGAGCGGAAACTTTGTACAGCGGGGCGCTCCGGCGATCATGCCAAAGCATCTACGGGCAAAAGCCGCCCTGGAATCCGGTGCCGATGTCATTTTAGAACTTCCGGTCTGCTTTGCAACGGGAAGCGCAGAATCCTTTGCCGCCGGAAGCATCAATCTTCTCAACCATTTGGGATGCATCGACTCTGTCTGCTTTGGAAGCGAATGCGGGGATCTTTCTGCCCTTGATCGAATTGCCCATGTGACAGCTGATGAGCCTGAAGAATACCGCCTTATGCTGAAGCAAGAATTGCAGCAAGGGAAAGCATTCCCTGTCGCCCGTCAGCAAGCGCTGAAGCACTATTTTCAAGATGGATTTCTGGACACTTTGCTGGAACACCCCAACAACATTTTGGGAATCGAGTACCTGAAGGCACTCTATCAAAGCGACAGTTCTATAAAGCCTTACACCATTAAACGTATCCTCTCCGGCTACCATGATCAAGAATTGACAGAGCGCTTTAGTTCTGCATCCGCGATTCGGAACTGTCTGTCGTCCTCTCTGACGGAATCCGCGTCCGTTGAGTCGCTGCTGCAATTAAAAGGCCAGGTTCCCGATGCTTCGTTTCAACTTTTTTGTGAAACTTTTCAGAACCGGTACCCGGTCTTTGCAAACGATTTTTCTTTACTGCTAAAATACCGACTTCTTTGCGTGTCCAGAGAATCCTTGTCTCACTTTCTGGACGTATCAGAAGATCTGGCTAACCGAATTTATAACAGACGTAATCAGTTTATCTCCTTTGATCAGTTCTGTGAGCTATTAAAAACCCGCGAACTTACCTATACTCGAATCAGCCGCGCGCTCCTTCATATCCTTCTTGGAATCACAAAGAATGACCTAAGGACATTCTCCAAACAAGGCGGCTGTCAGTACGCACGTCTTATCGGCTTTCGTAAAGACTCCCGCGAGATATTAACCGAAATTCAGCGGCATACTTCTATTCCGCTTCTTTCCAAACTCACCAAAACCGACCAGCTTAGTTCTGTCGGCCTTTCCATGCTTCGTCAGGATCTCTTTGCTTCTGATCTATATGAAAGCGTCCTGACCGAAAAATTTAAAACTCCATTTATCAGTGAATACTGCCAACAGATTATACGGGTATAACCGATTACCCGTATTGTCTGGCAGCTTCCATAAACCAATCAATCTGACTTAGCGCCGTTCCATAAGGAATCTCACATCCCGTCGAAAGCACATATCCTTGTTCCATCTGCTTCCCGATACGCGCACACTCCTGCACTGACTGGAAAATCTCTTCCTTCGTCCCATTCATTACAACCTCTACCGGCGGCACGTTTCCTGCAATTGCAAGATAAGGTGATAATTCTTCTTTTGCCCGGTTTAAATCAATCGCATTATCCAGACTCAAAAACTGAACATTTAACTGAGAAAAATATTTCCAAATAGAATACGTTCTTCCGCACATATGAAGATTCGCTTTTTTCCCGGTTACCTCGTATGCATAATCCGTCAGTTCTTTCATATACGGATAGGCAAATTCTTTATAATATTTCGGACCGATCAACTCCGGATTCGCCACCGGATCCGCCATGGCAATCGAAAATCCGTATTTGCCCATAGCCTTCATACAGCTTTTTTCGCTGTCGGTTACCAAACGAAGGAGGCGATGAACCTGCTCCGGTTCCCGTTTACAGTCACGAAGCAAATATTCCACACCTCTTAGATAAGATGCAATCGTCATAGGACCTCCCACACTGGCCGTTATCGGCACATAGGGTGCCGCACAATCAGCAAGAATTTCTGCCGCATTAAGAAAGGTCTTAATTCTGTCATCTTTCTTGGCATCTAGTGGTTCATAACCGGAAAGTTCCTGATAATCCTTCAGGCAATTCTTCCCAATATAGGGAAGCTTATCTTCTGCATAGATCACGTCCGCGCCAAGCGCATCTGCGATTCCATAAGAATTGGGACCGATCATCATCTGGTCGTGTCCGAATCGGTTAAATGCACTGACCTCAATCTCTGCTATTTTCCTAGGATCATGCCACATATCCCATATGGTTTGCCCACCTACCTGGCTTTTTAGTTCCCCCATAGCTGGAATACACCGGATCCGGTCATATGCTTTTCCGTCTTCTATTGCTTGTTTTCTTTCCACCGGCGTCATTTTTTCTGCCGGATTTATGCAAATCTTCATTTTCCTCTACCCTTTCATACCGCTTAATACGACCCCTTCTTTAAACTTCCTCTGCAGCAGAATATAGAAAATAAACGGCGGCAGGAAATTGACTGCTGCACATGCCATGGTAAGTCCAATATTAGGTTCAAACTGCGTCTTAGTTGCACTAAGAATCAATGGAAGTGTCTTCATTTCATTCTTCGTACTGACAATCAATGGCCATAGGAAATTGTTCCACGCTCCCACAAACGTAAAGATCGCCAACGTAAGAATGGAAGATTTCACAAGCGGAAGAATAACCTTCCACAAGATTTTCAAATTGGAACACCCTTCTATCTTCGCCGCATCAATCACCTCATCCGGAACCCCTAAAATAGCCTGCCTCATAATAAAGGTTCCAAGAGCTGTAGGAAGCGGTAGAATCAATGCCTGGTAGGTATTCAGCCATCCCAGATTTTTGATTGTTAAATACAGCGGCACAATAATGACTTCCGATGGAATAATCAGTGTCATAATTAAAGCAAAAAAGATCTTATCATTTCCGGGAAATTTTAATTTTGCAAATGCATATCCGGCAAGACAGCTTACGGCAACTGCCAAAAGCACCCCTGCCAGCGCCACGAAAACACTATTGAAAAAATAACGTTCAAATTCTGCAGTTCGAAAGATTTTCACATAATTTTCCAGTGTTAATCCATTCAAGTTAAAATCATACGTACTCAACGTATTTTTCAAGGACATAATCAACATGTAAATAAACGGGAACACACTGACCGCTATCACTACCAGCAAAACCAAATTTGCGATTTGTTTTTCTATAAATTTCACTCTGACTCCTCCTAGATTTCTGAAGCATCTTTCCGCATCATTTTTCTTTGCGCGACAACGGTAATTAAAATCAACAGGAACAACATATTCGATACCGCCATAGCATATCCGGCTCTTCCTGATTTAAAGCACAAATCATAGACATAGAATACAAGCGTCGTTGTTCCCATGGCCGGACCGCCTCCGGTCAGATTGTAAATAATGTCAAAACACTGCAGCGACGTAGTCACTCCCAGGAAAACCACTAGAATAGTCGTTGGTTTCAACATCGGGAGGGTGACATAGAAAAATCTTGAAATTCTTCCAGCTCCGTCCACCTTCGCAGCTTCATAATAATGATCGGAAATATTAATCAAAGCTGAAATGTACAGCACCGCGTAATATCCTACATTTTTCCAAATGGACACCATAGCAACCGTCAGAAGCGCAGAATCTGCATCTCCCAAAAGCATCGAACAATTAATGCCAAAAAAAGCAAAAAACTTTTCCACCACTTCAATATGTCCATTTAAAATTGCTTTCCAGACAGTACCCACCACCGCATTTGAAGACAACACCGGAATAAAGATCACAATATTCGCCAATTTTCCAAGCCAGGTATTGCGCTTCGAAGCAATGACCACAGACACCAGAAGGGAAATCACAGTCTGAAGGGGGACAATATAAACCATTACCTTCAACGTGTTCATCAAGGCTTTTACGAACTTCTTATCTGTCAGCATCCGGGTATAGTTATCCAGTTCATTAAACTGTGGCGGTGTCAAAATATTGTATTTAGTAAAGCTAAGCACCACTGACATCAGAACAGATACCCCAAGAAATACGATCATAATCAGCAGAATCGGCGTAATATATCCATAAGCTGAAAGCTGGCAATTTCTTTTTTTCTTATTCATAAGCACCTCTATCCTCAAAAAAGATGCCTGCATACAGCAGGCATCCTCTCACTATTCTTTATCCGCCCAGTATTCATCCAGTAAATCATCGGAATACTCTGCCGCCTCATCCAGCGCTTCCTGGGCAGAAGCATCACCACTCATCACTGCCTGAATCTGAGAAACAAGATTCAGAAGGATATCGGAACCACATGGACCTGCTTGAAGCGGACGCCATTTATCTCTGTCCTCTGTCAGAGTTCTTTCAAGCTTCTCATCTCCCTGATATTCTTCATCTTTCGTCATCGGAGCACCATGATGCTCTTTATGATACTCAGACATTACTTCCGTTCCCGTCATATATTTAATCAGTTTCATTCCAAGCTCTTTGTTCTCACAAGCAGACATCAGCGTCAAACAGTCAGCGGCTCCGAACGTTCCGTACTGCTCATTCTTCAAAGATGTCACATAATTCCAGTGAAGATCTGGATACGTCTCCTGGAACGATTCTGACTGTGCCTGCATAGCTCTTGCACATGCAAATGCTGCATGACCTCCGCCAAACACATTTGAAAATGCATCGGTAGCAGCAAGAGACATATAATCTTCCGGCATGTATGGTGTCAGACTCTTCAAATATTCTACTGCTTCTACACCAGCCTCATCATTGAAACGAACAGATTTCAGATCATCGTTGTAAATGTCACTTCCGTTCTGCCACAGAAGACTGTAGTAATAGGAATTAAGCAAATACAAAGGACTCATATCTCCATTGTTGAATCCAGCCGCATATCCATACTGATCAATTTTACCGTCTCCATCTGTGTCCTTGGTTGCCTTTTTACAGATTCTCTCAAAGTCTTCCCAAGTCTCAGGAGCAGTCTCTCCGATGCTCTCCAAAATATCCTCATTGTAGTACATAATGAATGGATTTCCTGTATTAAATGGGAATCCGTAAGTTCCTCCCATCATTTTCCCTCTGTCCAGATAAAGATATTCTTCATAATCTTCTTCTGTCAGATATTCTTCCATATCCACTACAGCTCCAGAATCAATGTAGGTCGGGAACATCTCCACGTACATATATCCCACATCCGGACCTTCTCCTGCATTGATTGCAGTCATATACTTCTCTTCATAAGTATCCCACGGAATGATCTGAACATCTAGCTCACAGTTATTTTCCTTCTCAAATTTGTCCAGTAATGGCACATAATTTTTCTCCGTCTCATCATCCAATGGCGGAATCCATACAGACAAGATTTCTTTTCCGTCTTTCTTCTCATCCTTGGAACTTCCGCATCCTGCTGCCAGACCAGCAACCATAGCGACACACAAAATGACGCTGATACTCTTCCTTTTCATAACATCTCTCCTTTGTAAACAATAATACCGATGTCTTTTCATACATCGGTATTATTATAACATTCTGCAATTTTTTTGTGTAATTACTATTTTATATATATCTTTACTCTTATTGATTTTTTCTATAAGTAATTTATTCAATCACCTTACTGCAGGCGACTGCCATCGCGCCCGGACCGATATGGCAGCTGACACTTAAAGACAGACGATCCATCACAATTTCATATCCCGGGAATCGTTCTTCCAATTCCTTTTTCCAGGTATCTGCTTCTTCATCCGTACAAGTATACGCTGCCTGAAGATGTACCTGTTTCCCGGCAAACCGTCCATTTAGATCCTTTTCCATCGCATCAAGCATCGTTTTCTTTGCGGATTTCCATCCTCTTGCCTTAGCAAAAGAATCTAACTTCGCACCTTGAATTTGAAGTACCGGCTTCAAATTCAAAACGGTTCCAAGAGCAGCTGCCGCCGGAGTTATCCGACCACCTTTCTTCAGATATTTCAAAGTATCTACCGTAATATAGATACTGGCTTCCAACTTCTCTTTCAAAAGCACTGCTTCGATTTCCGAAGCGCTCATTCCTTTGTCTGCCATTTCAATCGCATCCAGCACAGACTGTCTCTGAGTCACAGAAATTCTCTGATTATCAATTACATGCACCCTGCCATCGAATTCCCGGGACAGCATGATCGCTGTCTCACAGGAACTGCTCAGTCCGCTGGACATCGGAATATGCACGACCTCTTCATATTCCTCCAACAGTTCTTCCCACAGTTCCATTACATCTCCGGGAGAGGGCTGAGATGTCGTAATCTCAGAATCTTCCTCCAGCTTCTGATAGAATTCTTCCTGAGTCAACGTAATATCTTCATAGTAAAGCTCTCCATCTATATAGAAAGGCATCGGCAATACACGAATTCCAAGCTCTTCTGCCATCTTCTGTGTAATTCCGCTGTTGCTGTCTGTTACAATCGCTACCTTGTTCATTCTATTTCCTCCTGTTATCTGCACCCTATAGTGTAATCACTTCCGACACAGAATCTCTCTTCGCTACCATCATTGGAATCTCATCTCCCCGGTATGGGTTATCACCAATGCTGATTTCCAGTTTTACCGTCTCATAAGCAAGCTCTTCGTAGTTATTCTCCTTGCTCAAATGTCCCAAAATTACATACTGCAGATCGTCATGCAGAATATCGCTTAAAAGCCGTCCCGACAGTTCATTGGACAGATGTCCTTTATCTCCCAGCACCCGCTTTTTCAACGGATATGGGTAGGGTCCCACCTCCAGCATATGAACATCATGGTTGGCTTCTAATACCACTGCATTAAGGTTCTGAAGCTGTTCAATTGTATATTCATCGTACTTCCCTAGGTCTGTCGCAATTGCTACTGACTTCTGACCATTTTCAAACCGATATCCTGACGGCTGTCTTGCATCATGCGAAATCTCAAATGGCCGTACCTTGATATCTCCAAGTGTAAAACTCTTATCAATTTCCACTTCGCGAAGCAAGCCTTCCGGCATCTTGCCCAGACTCTTGCAGCAATTGATGCCTTCGATGGTTCCCTGTGTCGCATAGATCGGGATTTCATACTTGCGACTGAACACTCCGAGCCCCTGGATGTGATCCACATGTTCATGCGTAATCAAAATCCCATTCAATTCAGACCCTTTAATTCCAAGGCTATCAAGCCCTTCCTCAATTCGTTTCTTACTGATTCCTGTGTCTACCAGCAGATGGGTGGTGTCATCCCCCACATAGATACAGTTTCCGCTGCTTCCGCTGGCAATGCTGCACAATCTCATATTCTCTTTCTGCCTTTCTTCTTTTCTAATCCAAATCTCCGATAATCTGATCCAGCTGCATCTGCGTCTCTTCAAACGCATCACTGTTGTCGATCACCCGGTCGCAATGCTTCATAAACATATCCTTTGGAAGCTGCGCCGCTATAATATCATCCACCTTCTTGGCATCATAGCCGCGGGCATATATCAAACGTTTCTTGCGAATTTCATCTTCCACATAGACATACCACATCTCATCGCAGATCTCTTCGTAATGATCTTCGATCAGAAGGGCGGATTCTACGATCATAAGATTCGTATTCTTCCTCTCCTCTTTCTTGATCATATGACGAATTTCCTCTTTGACTGCCGGATGTACAATTCGGTTCAAAACCGCCAGTTCCTCCGGATTTGGGAATACAATAGCCGCCAGCTTCTCCCGGTCAAGCTCTTCTTTTTCATCCAGAATCTCGGTGCCAAAATGCTCTACAATTGCATCATAACACTCGGTTCCTTTTTTCTGAAGTTTCTTTCCTACTGCATCTGCCTGACAGATGGTTGCTCCGTACTTATTATTCAGATACTCTAAAATCTGTGTCTTCCCGGCTCCAACGCCTCCTGTAATTCCTATTACTTTCATCCTCTTCACCTCTACTTTGCCTCGTACCAGTTTGCTCCTGTATGCATATCTATCTCCAACGGCACCTTAAGATCTGCCGCCTGTTCCATCTCTTCCTTCAGAATCTTCTTTACTTCCTCTATCTCTGGCCGATAAGCTTCAATCAGCAACTCATCGTGAACCTGCAGCACCAGTCTTGACTTCATCCTCTGTTCTTTGAGCCTGCGGTTCACACCAAGCATGGCAATCTTCATAATATCTGCCGCCGTTCCCTGAATCGGCGCATTCATCGCCACACGTTCTCCGAAAGATCTCTGCATAAAGTTGCTGGATGCAAGTTCCGGAACGGGTCTGCGTCTGCCAAACAAAGTAGTCACATAGCCTTTCTCTTTTGCATGCCGCACCGCATCATCTAAGAACACCTTAATCCCCGGATAGGTTTTAAAGTAGTCTTCAATATACTGAGCCGCTTCCTTTCTCGTAATGCTAAGATCCTGACTCAGACCAAAAGAACTGATTCCATATACAATTCCAAAATTGACCGCTTTGGCATTACGCCGCTGCTGATCCGTCACCTCGTCAAACGGTACATGGAATACCTGTGACGCTGTTATTCTATGAATATCACTTTCTTCTTTATATGCCGCAATCAGATGGCTGTCACCGGAACAGTGCGCCAGCACACGAAGTTCAATCTGGGAATAATCTGCATCCACGAATTCATACCCATCTTCCGGAATAAATACCTTCCGAATCATTCGCCCTAGTTCCATTCGAACCGGAATATTCTGAAGATTCGGTTCCGTACTGCTGATCCGTCCCGTTGCTGTAATGGTCTGGTTAAACTTCCCGTGAATCCGTCCATCTTCCTGAATGTATCCTGCCAACCCGTCTGCATAAGTAGATTTCAACTTAGCATACTGACGGTACTCCAGTACCTTTGCCACCACAGGATAGTCAGGCGCCAGTTTCTCCAGCACATCCGCCGCTGTAGAATATCCCGTCTTGGTCTTTTTTCCACCCGGAAGCTTCAAATTCTCAAAAAGCACCACCCCCAGCTGTTTCGGGGAATTTATATTAAATACTTCTCCTGCTTCCTTGTAGATCTCCTGCTCTAAGGCTGCAATCTGAACTCCAAGCCTCTCGCCATAGGCTTTCAACGCATCTGCCTCAACTCGGACTCCGTTTTGTTCCATGTCATACAACGTAAAGACCAGCGGCATCTCAATCTCTGTAAATAATTCTGCCATACCGCTTTCTTTTAGCTTCTCCCACAGAACCTCTGATCCCTTGTACGCGGTATAGGCTTCATAACAAATCTTACTTTCTTCTTCCAGCTTGTCCTCAATCATTAAGTTTAGCTGTTCTCTCGCTACGTCCTCGTAGCTGTAATCATTTTTCAGCGGATTTAAAAGATACGCAGCTACCGTCAGGTCAAAGCAATGATCTTGATAGATCAGTTCTAAATCTTTCAACACACGCTTAAGATCGAACATTGCAAAGCGTTCTGTCCGCTCTGCCAGCAGCCCCAGCTGCTTCAACAGCCATTTTGCCTCTATGTCTCCACCTGCGAAAATAGCATAAATCTCTTCGTCTCCAAAGCAAAGTCCAATTCCGCCAATTCCGGCATCCTTTGCAAAAAGAGGAAGGACATCTTTGGTATCCTGAAAAATACAAGCGCCGATACAGGACGCATGTTCCCCTTCAGCAAAAATTCGCTCTGCCTCTTCTTTCTCCGTCACCACCCGGAAGTAATCCTCTACCTTGTTGGCTGGTGCCGTCACATCAAATCTTGCCAGCAGATTCTTAAACTGCAGTTTCTGAAAGTAAGCATAGGCCTCTTCCGTATAAATATTTCCAAGAAGCGCCTCCTCTATCTCAAATGGAAATTCTGCATTCACATGAATGGTCGCAAGCTCTTTACTCATCACGGCAAGATCCCAGTGCTCTAGCAACGCTTTGGACGCTCTTGGCGGTTTCAGTTCTTCCACATGCTCATATGCCGCTTCAATGGAATGGTATTCCGTAATAATCTTGGTAGCTGTCTTCTCTCCGATGCTCGGAACTCCCGGAATATTATCTGCGGTATCGCCCATCAGAGCCTTCAGATCAATAAATTCTGTCGGTGTCACCTGATATCTCGCTTTCACATCATCCGCGTAATAATCTTCCACTTCCGTTCGTCCCTGCTTCGTCTTGGGAATCCGAACCTTCACATGTTCTGTCGCTAGTTGAAGGAGATCCCGGTCTCCGGAAATAACTGACACATCCATCCCGGACTCCTCACACCGCTTCGACAGCGTACCGATCAAATCATCTGCTTCTAATCCCGCACACTCAACAGTCTTAATTCCCATCGCCTGCAGGACTTCTTTGATTACCGGAACCTGCTGACGCAGTTCCTCTGCCATCGGTTTTCTGGTTCCCTTATATTCCGCATACATTTCATGCCGAAATGTCGGGGCATGGACATCAAATGCCACCGTCAGATATTGCGGCTGTTCCTCTTCCAGAATCTTAAAGAGGATCGTCAAAAATCCGTAAACAGCGTTCGTGTGAAGACCATCTGCATTGGTCAGATCCGGCAGCCCATAAAATGCCCGGTTTAAGATACTATGTCCATCTATTAATACAATCTTATTTCTCATTTCTGGTTCTCCATCTGCAAAAAAATTTACATCTATCTTACTATACACCATCTAAACCTTTTTTTAAAGCTGTTATTCCTACAATATTTTTCCATCGACAAGTTTTATTTTGATTTACGTATTATAAAAAAAGAATAATAAAAAAAAGAGAAGACAATATCTAAAATATCATCTTCTCTCTATACTGCGGATGGTGGGACTTGAACCCACACGAGGTCGCCCCCGCAAGATTTTGAGTCTTGTGCGTCTGCCATTCCGCCACATCCGCATGTTGTCTTTCCGACAACATGTTAAATTATAACGGCTGTTTCCTATTTTGTCAACAGTTTTTTACCAATATCAAAACAATCAAATGTTGCAAAATAATCTGCCGGTGTCTCGGCTCTTCGAATCAGCTGCACACTTCCGTCTTCTTTCAAAAGAAGTTCTGCCGATTTTAACTTTCCATTGTAATTGTAACCCATAGAAAATCCGTGTGCACCCGTATCGTGAATCACCAGCAAATCTCCCGTATCAATCTTTGGAAGCATCCGGTCAATTGCAAACTTATCATTGTTCTCACAAAGAGATCCAACCACATCATACTTGTGGTCGCAGGCAGCCTTTTCTTTTCCCATAACCGTCACATGATGATAAGCTCCGTACATAGCCGGGCGCATCAGATTCACTGCACAGGCATCCACGCCAATGTATTCCTTGTGGGTGTGTTTCTGATGGATTGCTTTCGTCACCAGACATCCGTAAGGTCCCATCATATACCGTCCAAGCTCTGTATAAAGCGCCACGTCTCCCATTCCTGCCGGAACCAGCACTTCCTCATAGACTCTGCGCACACCATCTCCAATAGCCCGAATATCATTCGGTTCCTGATCCGGTGTATACGGAATTCCGATTCCTCCAGATAAGTTAATAAACTTAATATGGACACCAGTCTCCTTCTGAAGCTTCACCGCCAGTTCAAACAACACCTTCGCCAGCATCGGATAATACTCATTGGTCACTGTATTGCTCGCTAAGAACGCGTGAATTCCAAATTCCTTTGCCCCCTTTTCTTTCAGAATCTTAAACGCCTCGAATAACTGTTCTGTCGTCATTCCGTACTTGGAATCCCCCGGATTATCCATAATATCATTGCTGATCTTGAAAAGTCCGCCCGGATTGTAACGACAGCTGATGGTCTCCGGGATATGTCCAATCGTACGCTCCAGGAAATCAATATGGGTAAAATCATCCAGATTGATAATTGCTCCCAGCTGATCTGCATAGATAAATTCTTCCGGCGGTGTATCATTAGACGAGAACATAATATTCTCTCCGGTAATTCCCATCGCCTCAGATAACATCAGTTCTGTATAAGAAGAGCAGTCACAGCCGCAGCCATACTCACGCAAAATATCGATCAAAAACGGATTCGGCGTTGCCTTTACCGCAAAATATTCCTTGTACCCCTTATTCCAGGAAAATGCATCCCGCAGCGCTTTCATATTCTCACGAATCCCTTTCTCATCATAGAGATGAAACGGTGTCGGGTACTCTTTTACAATCTCCTCTAATTGTGCTTTCGTTACAAACGTCTCTTTTTTCATGATTTCTGTCTCTCCTCTCGTATCGATACAAGTTTAATCTCATTCGCAAGCGCTGTCTTATACAGCTCTACAAAATTCTCCTGACCGGAATACAGGCAGGTGTTTCTGCTTCCCTCTCCATATTCGCCCGTCAGCACATATTTGGAATCAGCAATCACTCCGATCTGCATTCCTCTTGCTTCTGCCACATAGACCTTTGCGTTATCAAAGGTTACCGGCTGATCTGTAATGATTACAACCTTTTTCCCCTGGCTCATCAGTGTCTCCAGTTCTCCCACCAATAGAAGAAGATAATTTCTGGTACAGCTTAGATACACCCGTTCTTCTACCTGCGCCAAAAGATTGCGCACTTTATTTAAAATGTGCTCCGCACCCTCTATGGTAATATACCCTTCCGCGTAAGTCCTTTCGGAAGGTACATGAGCCCGCAGCCATTTCTGAGATTCCTCCAGCTTACGGATACAGTTCCTGCAGAACTCCCGCAACGAAACAGGGACATATTTTCTGGTACTTCCCTCTTCCACCAGATAGGCCGCCCCTTTTTCCGTCATATTAGCAAGGGAATTGTAGGCATTGGAACGGGAAATTCCTGTCGCTTTAGCCACTTCATATCCTGTTACTTTTCCTTCTCTCAACATATACTGATAGATACTGGCTTCCTGTCGCGTCAACCCAAATTCCATCAGTCGTTCTACAAAAGATGTTTGTTCCATTGCTCCCCCTCCATTTCATAGTAGTTCTCACAGGGAACACTATACGAGAATTTTAGCTTCCTGTCAAGCCTTGATTGTTTTGCATCTCAGTCTCCTGCCATTCACAGCAAAAGAGTCTAGACTTTCGCTGTCCAGACTCTTTGTTTCTTCTATTTCCGCTCTCTTTTATTCAATTACTGCAATTCTCATAATGTTGCTGACGCCTTCTCTATGACTTCTGGTATTTGGAGAAGGAATTCCAGCCGTCAGTACAACAATGTCTCCGGACTCAGCCATCTGCTTTGCAACCACCAGGTCAATCGCGCCGTTGCAGATATCTTCCGTCGTGTTAAACTCAATGGATTTCAGCGGTCTTACGCCCCAATATATCTGCATTCTCCGAAGCGTCGCTTCATTTGGCGTCACTCCGATAATTCCCATCTTCGGCTTAAACTTCGATACAACCCGTGCTGTTGCGCCTGAAACAGACGGTGTAATAATGCAGTTTGCATCCAGATTATTCGCTGTTGCCACTGTTGCATGTCCAAGAGCGCTGGATGTGTTCTTCATACGATGGTCTTCTGCCTTACGAAGCAACAGATCATAATCTAAGTGTTCTTCTGTATTCTCTACAATATGTACCATCATCTGCAACGCTTCTACCGGATATTTACCCTGGGCCGTCTCACCGGAAAGCATCACCGCATCCGTTCCATCATAAACCGCATTGGCTACGTCTGTAACTTCCGCTCTGGTCGGGCGAGGATTACGGATCATAGAATCCAGCATCTGCGTCGCCGTAATAACCGGCTTATAGTTATCGTTACATTTCTGAATAATCAACTTCTGCAGGTATGGAACCTCTTCCGCCGGAATCTCCACACCCAAGTCGCCTCGCGCTACCATAATTCCGTCTGCGCAGCGAATAATCTCATCGATATTTTTGATTCCTTCTGCATTTTCAATCTTAGCAATAACCGGAATACACGGTGCTCCGCACTCTTTCAGGAAAGATTTGATCTCCAGAATACACTCCGCATTTCTAACAAAGGAAGCTGCAATAAAATCCACCTGCTGCTCTGCACCAAATCGGATATCCTCGCGGTCTTTCTGTGTAATTGCCGGAAGTCTTACCGGAACATTCGGAACATTGACCCCCTTCTTCTCTCCCAATTCTCCGCCATTAATTACAGTACATACAATTTCCGACTCCCGTTTTTCTTTTACTTCCAGTCCGATCAGACCATCATCAATCAAAATCGTGCTTCCAATCTGAACGTCCTCTACCAGTCCCTCATAGGTAATAGAAACCTTCTGTTCGTCTCCAATCACTGTCTCTGTCGTCAATGTAAAGAGACTTCCAGACTCCAACATAACCTTCTTTCCATCTTTAAGCGCTCCCGTACGAATCTCCGGTCCCTTGGTATCCAGAAGTATTGCAATTGGCTTCTTCTCCTCTTCCCGCACCTTTTTTAATAAATCCATACGCATCTTCTGTTCTTCATAGTCTCCATGGGAGAAGTTAAATCTCGCGATATCCATGCCATTTTGAACAAGCGCACGCATCATCTCTTCCTTATTCGTATTTGGTCCCATTGTACAGATAATTTTCGTCTTCTTCATTTTCGTCTTCCTACCTCTTTTCCTTTTTCTCATTTCTTACGATTGTAACACTCTAACAATTGCAGCATCCAAATCTTATTTCACATGTGTATGTGTAAACAGATGATCCTGACAATACTCATAATTTCCATTGCACTTAGAACAATACCGAAACTCCAGATTCGGATCATCAAGCTCTGTCCTGCCACACACTGCACATTTATGTCTCGCCCCATTTTCATAGACATGTTCCGGCTTTTGCGCCTGCTGAACCTTCCGCTGATAGTCTCTTCGTCTCTTTACCTCCTTCGGAGAATATGCATGCATATTCCGAGATAAAAGATAAAAGGTCAATACATTCAGAATCGATGCAAGTGCTGCCATCATAGCGCCGTATCCGGTTCCTTTGTAGGCCGGCAAGAACGGACTGATGATTGCCCACAGGAAATAGAACCCATCAATCAGTGCAATCCATTTTCCTTTAATCGGAATTGCAAAAAACAGCAGAAACTGTGCATCCGGAAACAGCATTGCAAACACAAAGAAAAACGACAGATTCAGGTATTCTACACTTGGAGAAATCACCATTCCCGTTGTCAGATATACGATCAGTGACGCAACAATATGGAGCACAATTCCCGTCAGCAAATAAAAGTTAAAACGAAAAGTCCCCAGAGCATTTTCCAGCTGCATACCAATCATATAATAGATATACAGAAGAAGCGCCACCATGAAAATGCTCGCAGACGGCGGCTGCATCAAGAAGGTCAAAAGCCTCCAAATCTGTCCGTGAAGAACCGCTCCCCAGTCAAGCACCAGATAATTCAGATAAAACATTGGATTGATCATGTACAAGAAATATCCTCCTGCATACAATACGATCAGATACTTCATAATGTTCGGAATGGCGTACCTTCCGAACTTTCGTTCCATTTTCCCAAGCCAGCTATTCATTTATTTGCTCCCTACTTTCCTAAGTCATATACTAGTAGACATTCTACCTTTTCGCCTGATGTTTGTCAATTCTACCATGTAAGTTTAACACGTTTTTTATAAATCTATCACATTTGTGAATTGTCATGCGTCGTATTTTGTCGTATAATGTTACGGGTTTTAAAAGATATATAAATAAGAAACAATCCATTGATTCATTCTATGCATATATGAAGGAGTTATTGAACAATGTGTGAAGAAGAACAATATACTTTAGGAATCGATATCGGTTCCACAACGGTGAAAATCGCCATTCTTGACGAAGCAGGCGACGTTGCATTTTCTGACTACGAACGCCACTATGCCAATATACAGGAGACGCTCTCCGATCTTCTGGGAAGAGCTGTCTATAAGCTGGGCGCCATCCATGCCTCCCCGGTCATTACCGGTTCCGGAGGGCTGACTCTTGCCAAGCATCTGGGCGTTCCCTTCGTACAAGAAGTGATCGCTGTATCCACTGCACTCCAGGATTATGCGCCGCAGACAGACGTTGCGATCGAACTTGGAGGCGAGGATGCCAAAATCATTTACTTTGAAGGAGGCAACGTCGAACAGCGTATGAACGGCGTCTGTGCCGGCGGTACCGGTTCTTTCATCGACCAGATGGCCTCTCTTCTGCAGACGGACGCATCCGGTCTTAATGAGTATGCGAAAAATTACCAGGCTCTCTACTCCATCGCTGCCCGCTGCGGTGTATTTGCAAAGTCAGATATTCAGCCACTGATCAACGAAGGTGCATCCAAAGAAGACCTAGCCGCTTCGATTTTCCAGGCCGTAGTAAATCAGACCATCAGTGGGCTTGCCTGCGGAAAACCAATTCGCGGACACGTTGCCTTCTTAGGAGGACCGCTTCATTTCTTATCCGAATTAAAAGCTGCATTTGTGCGGACGCTGAATTTAGATAAGGAACATACCATCGCGCCGTCCCACTCCCATCTGTTTGCTGCCATTGGTTCTGCCATGAATTCCAAAAAAGATCTGAATCTGTCCCTTCAGGATATGCAGATTCGTCTTGCAAACAAGATTAAAATGGATTTTGAAGTAGATCGTATGGAACCACTATTTGCATCGGAAGCAGACTATCAGGCATTTATAAATCGCCACGAAAAGCACCAGGTACCGATTCGTGATCTGGCTTCCTACCGCGGAAAAGCGTTCCTCGGAATTGATGCCGGTTCCACCACCACCAAAGTCGCTCTCGTAGGCGAAGACGGCACTCTTCTGTACTCCTTCTACCACAACAACGAGGGGGATCCTCTGGGCACATCCATTGGCGCCATCCGGGATATTTATAGCAAATTACCGGAGGGCGTAGAGATTGCCTACTCCTGTTCCACCGGATATGGGGAGGCGCTCATTAAAGCAGCTCTTCTGTTGGATGAAGGCGAAGTAGAAACCGTCTCTCACTATTATGCAGCCTCCTTCTTTGAACCAGATGTAGACTGCATTCTAGACATCGGCGGACAGGATATGAAATGTATTAAGATCAAAAATCAAACCGTCGACAGTGTTCAGTTAAATGAAGCCTGTTCTTCTGGCTGCGGATCTTTTATTGAAACCTTTGCAAAATCTCTGAACTATTCTGTGGAAGATTTTGCACACGAGGCTTTGTTCGCCAACGATCCCATTGATCTGGGAACCCGCTGTACTGTATTTATGAACTCCAAGGTGAAACAGGCACAAAAAGAAGGAGCTTCCGTTGCAGATATCTCTGCCGGGCTGGCCTATTCCGTAATCAAGAATGCACTATTTAAAGTAATCAAGGTATCTGACGCCTCTGAGCTTGGCAGCCATATCGTTGTACAGGGTGGTACCTTCTACAACAACGCCGTACTTAGAAGCTTTGAAAAGATTGCAAACTGCGAAGCTATCCGCCCGGATATCGCCGGAATTATGGGTGCCTTCGGAGCCGCCTTAATTGCAAGAGAACGCTACAGCGAATGCGACTGCAAAGCCACCACTATGCTTTCAATCGAGGAGATTGAGTCGCTGGAATACTCCACCACTATGACCAAATGTCGGGGCTGTACCAACAATTGCCGCCTGACTATCAATCATTTCAGCGGCGGGCGCAAATTCATCACCGGAAACCGCTGTGAAAAAGGTCTTGGAAAAGAGAAGTCCAAAAATCAACTTCCGAACCTTTTTGCCTATAAGTTCCAGCGTTACTTTAACTATGAGCCGCTCTGTGAAGAAGATGCCCCCCGCGGTACGATCGGTATTCCGCGCGTACTGAATATGTATGAGAACTATCCGTTCTGGTTCACATTCTTCCACCACCTGGGATTTCGTGTCGTGCTTTCACCGGCTTCCACCCGGAAAATCTATGAGCTTGGCATTGAATCCATTCCGAGCGAATCCGAATGTTACCCGGCCAAACTGGCTCACGGACACATCCAGTGGCTGATCAATCAAGGGATCTCGCGGATCTTCTACCCAAGCGTTCCTTATGAGCGGAACGAATTTGCAGATGCCAACAACCACTATAACTGTCCGATTGTAACATCTTATCCGGAAAATATTAAGAATAATATTGATGCAATTATTCAGGGAGATGTCGATT
Source organism: Dorea sp. ICN-14282 (assembly GCF_037890115.1). Classification (NCBI taxonomy): domain Bacteria; kingdom Bacillati; phylum Bacillota; class Clostridia; order Lachnospirales; family Lachnospiraceae; genus Dorea; species Dorea sp. ICN-14282. The sequence goes on from NZ_JBBKBH010000001.1 coordinate 598,465, forward strand.
TTCTCCATCCTTTCCTCTCTCTTAAGAGCGAAGAAACCATCGCTTACCGCATGGTTGAAGAGCTTTCGGAAAAGTTTGCCATTCCGGAAAAAGAAATTCGAGAAGCTGTACATAGCGCATGGATGGAGCTTTCGGCCTGCCGCGCGGATATCCGCAAAAAAGGAGAAGAAACCATTGCTTTCTTAAAAGAAACCGGGAACCGGGGAATCGTGCTTGCCGGACGTCCCTACCACATTGACCCAGAAGTCAATCACGGAATTCCTGAACTGATTAACTCCTATGGGATTGCCGTTCTGACAGAGGACTCCATCTCTCATCTGCATAAGGTAGAACGTCCTCTGAATGTGATGGATCAGTGGATGTACCACTCCAGACTGTATGCGTCTGCAAACTACGTAAAGACTACCGATAACCTGGATTTGATCCAGCTGAACTCTTTTGGCTGCGGACTAGATGCCGTAACCACTGATCAGGTGGCAGAAATCCTGAATAACTCTGATAAGATTTACACCTCTCTTAAAATTGATGAGGTAAATAACTTAGGAGCGGCAAGAATCCGTATTCGCTCTCTTCTTGCGGCGATCCGCGTAAGAGAACAGAAAAAGGAAGAACGCCAAATCCGTCCGTCTTCTATTGAAAAAGCACTGTTTACACGGGAGATGCGCAAGGATTACACCATTCTCTGCCCACAGATGTCACCCATTCATTTTGACATCTTGCAGCCCGCGATCCGTTCCTGCGGATATAACCTTGAGATTCTGTCAAATGACAACAAGCAGTCTGTAGATGTGGGCTTAAAATATGTAAATAATGACGCCTGCTATCCGTCTCTGATGGTAGTAGGACAGATTATGGATGCCATTTTATCCGGAAGATACGATACTGACAAACTCGCCGTTATCATCACCCAGACCGGAGGCGGATGCCGTGCTTCCAACTATATCGGATTCATTCGCCGGGCACTTAAGAAAGCCGGATACCCTCACATTCCAGTTATTTCACTGAACTTAAGTGGCTTAGAGAAACATCCTGGATTTAAACTGAGCCCACCACTTGTAGTTCGCGCTATGTATGCAGTTGTATTTGGAGATATTTTCATGAAATGCGTATATCGTCTCCGGCCTTATGAAGCAGTTTCCGGTTCTGTAAATGCCATGCATGAGAAATGGAAAAAGATTTGTCAGGACTTTGTTTCGCACGGCTATCCGTCCAGACGCCGTTTTAACCGTCTGTGCAAAGAAATTATTGAAGACTTTGACAATAACATTAAGTTATTGGATGTGAAAAAGCCAAGAGTCGGCGTTGTAGGCGAAATCCTTGTAAAATTCCTGCCGGCCGCTAACAACCACCTTGTGGAACTGCTGGAATCAGAAGGAGCAGAAGCTGTTGTTCCTGATCTTTTGGATTTCCTTCTCTACTCTTTCTACAACCAGAACTTCAAAGTAGAAAAGCTGGGATTTGAAAAATCCAAAGCCCGGATAGGGAATCTTGGAATCAAATTCCTGGAGTGGCTTAGAAAACCAGCAACCAATGCGTTTGCCGCAAGTAAGAACTTTGATCCGCCGACGCGTATCCAGGATTTAGGAAAAATGGCGTCTGAGATCGTATCTCTTGGCAATCAGACCGGTGAAGGCTGGTTCCTGACCGGAGAAATGTTGGAACTCATTCAAAACGGCGCACCAAACATTGTATGTACTCAGCCGTTCGCCTGTCTTCCAAACCATGTGGTAGGAAAAGGTGTCATCAAAGAACTGCGAAGGCTCCATCCAGAGTCTAATATCGTCGCTATCGACTTTGATCCGGGCGCCAGCGAAGTGAATCAGTTAAACCGACTGAAACTCATGCTTTCTACCGCCAATAAGAACCTCGCCAAGATGCAGGAAATGTAAATAAAAATTGAACAGAAGGCTATCGCGATACACACTAGGAATCGCGATAGCCTTCGTTTCTATCTATTTGCATTTTTTTCAATATATTCCCATAAATAATTTGCCATTCTTCCTCTAGGACCTCTTCCAAACAGTTCCTCATCATACCTATTGCGCCCTCCGATTCTGCTAATCGCTAACATGAATCTTTTTATCATTGCCGGCACCGCTGCGAAAAACAGCCAGATAACAACTAGGTACATCGACCTCTCTTTTATTCCTATCTTAATTCCATAAAAAACAAAATCTAATCATTTAGCAAGCACCTCATATGCTTCCATATTTTGCTTTAGCAACTGCTCTGACACTGAAAGTAAATCATCCATAGATGCAACTTTCTCTTTATCAGCCTTGCTAAAGTCAATCACTAAATATCTCGGTGTATTATTTTTTAATATTACTGCAGTTCCATGTTTGTCTACTAACTTTGTGACCTTTGAAAAATTTTGATTAGCTTCTGTAATTGAAATCATCGTATTAGTATCTACTGTCATAAATAACACCATCCTCTCTTTCACTTATAGTATATGTATTGTCTAGCTATAATTCAACCTATTTTTTATGAAATATCTTTTTTGTGAGAGGTTTTTACATTATTCTGATTTACCACAGCGTATCTAGTTTAAATAGTGGCATAACAACACGAAAATTATACAAGAAATGGACTAAGAAATACTTTAAAGGATCGTCTGTAGCATATCAGTGTACGGTTGAGTCGGCTTGGACTTACTGTACTTCTGTTTACGACATGCAAGCCAAAGACTTAATATCTAAACAAATAAAAAAGAGAATCATTAAATCTAAAATCAGAGCATAAACCATACGATCCCAAAAGGATGATCGGATATAACTGAGTCAGTATATACCGATAGGGATATCGAATGGTTACGCTCTGATTTAGAAAATATGGTGTAGGAACTGAGGTGTATGAACGGTGTAGGAATAGTGTAGGAACAAACCACTTTACACTACTTTTTACCGCTCTTACCCTCCTCCAAAAGCCTTGATTTTACGGGGTTTCTTAGAATTTACCCTCTTTCGCTGCTTCTTCAATCGAAACTGCAACTGCAACAGTCATACCAACCATCGGGTTATTACCTGCACCAATCAGCCCCATCATCTCTACGTGAGCCGGTACAGATGAAGAACCTGCGAACTGTGCATCAGAGTGCATACGTCCAAGAGTATCTGTCATACCGTAAGAAGCTGGACCTGCAGCCATGTTGTCTGGGTGAAGTGTACGTCCTGTACCACCACCAGATGCTACTGAGAAGTATTTCTTGCCCTGCTCGATACATTCTTTCTTGTATGTACCTGCAACTGGATGCTGGAAACGTGTTGGGTTTGTAGAGTTACCTGTAATAGATACGTCTACTCCCTCTTTGTGCATGATTGCAACACCTTCACGTACATCGTTTGCACCGTAGCAGTTTACTTTAGAACGAAGTCCATCAGAGTAAGCAATTCTCTGAACTTCTTTTAACTCGCCTGTGTAGTAGTCATACTCAGTCTGAACATAAGTAAATCCATTGATTCTGGAAATAATCTTAGCTGCATCTTTTCCAAGACCGTTCAAGATAACACGAAGAGGTTTCTTACGAACCTTGTTTGCTTTCTCTGCGATACCGATTGCACCCTCAGCTGCTGCGAAAGACTCATGTCCTGCAAGGAATGCGAAACAGTCTGTATCTTCTTCCAGAAGCATTTTTCCTAAGTTACCATGTCCAAGACCTACTTTACGCTGATCAGCTACAGAACCTGGAATACAGAATGCCTGAAGGCCTTCTCCGATTGCTGCTGCTGCGTCTGCTGCGCTCTTGCAACCTTTCTTAATTGCGATTGCTGCACCTACAATGTAAGCCCAGCATGCATTCTCGAAGCAGATTGGCTGAATTCCTTTTACCTGATTGTATACATCAAGTCCGGCATCCTTTGTGATCTTCTCAGCTTCTTCGATAGAAGCAATGCCATAGCTTCCTAATACTTCATTGATTTTATCAATTCTTCTTTCATATGATTCAAATAAAGCCATTTTCGCTTGTCCTCCTTACTCCTTACGTGGGTCAATGATTTTTGCTGCGTCTGCAACACGTCCGTACTGTCCTTTTGCTTTCTCCCAAGCATCGTTTGGTGTATCACCTGCTTTGATAAAGTCTGTGAATTTTCCAAGACTTACGAACTGGTATCCGATAATCTCATCGTGATCGTCAAGAGCAATACCTGTTACATAACCTTCTGCCATCTCCAGGTAACGAGGTCCTTTTGCTAATGTTCCGTACATGGTACCAACCTGAGAACGAAGTCCTTTTCCAAGGTCCTCAAGTCCAGCACCGATCGGAAGTCCATCCTCAGAGAATGCACTCTGTGTTCTTCCGTATACGATCTGTAAAAATAACTCTCTCATTGCTGTATTGATTGCATCACAGACAAGGTCTGTATTTAATGCCTCTAAAATAGTCTTTCCTGGAAGGATCTCAGATGCCATAGCAGCAGAATGTGTCATTCCTGAACATCCGATTGTCTCAACCAGAGCCTCCTGGATGATACCGTCTTTTACGTTCAGAGTCAGCTTACATGTTCCCTGCTGTGGGGCACACCAGCCTACACCGTGAGTAAGACCGGAGATATCTTTAATCTCTTTTGCCTGCACCCATTTTGCTTCTTCCGGAATCGGAGCTGGTCCGTGATTTGCACCCTGAGCTACCGGACACATCATTTCTACTTCATGTGAATAAATCATTTTAAAACTCCTTTCAACTATGTATGATTTTCTCTCGTAAGGGTCGTTATTACTTTAACACCATACTGTATTTATTTTCTCATATATTACAAGATTCGTCAATTGTCACTTTGCATCATTTTTTCAGAATATCCCACATTTTATGATCGGATTCGTACGGGGCAAACTCTTTCCACGCAAACGGCACTGTTGTCCATCCTCTTTCGATCCGCTGCCCATCGTCACTTTGGAACGCATAGGTAAATCCGATCCATACGCCATTCTTATCTAAAAATAGATTTGCGAAATACCGACCATCCACGATTTCTCCTGTCAGCATTCGCTCATATACATTGTCCTCCAGCTCCTTGCCCGGATAACTGTCCGGATTCTGGTCAAGAATTCCCATTCTCCAACGACGTATCAATTCCGGTGAGGAGACGATCAGATCTTCTATCTCATACTGCTCTGCCGTTTCCAAATTGATAATCCTTGCCCGCAAATCTGAATACTCCAGATACATAGAGCCTAAAAAATAATGATCCGTGAACACCACACTCAACAGATTTTCATCCATATAAGTAACTTTATAGTCCACCTCACTTGCCAGATAAAGATTCTCCTGACTGCTGAAGAATTCCTGCACTTCTTCAGCGGGCTGCAGATAGAAAAGATCTGCACTGCTCATCGCTGCATCTCTTAAAATCTGGTTTACTTCTTGATCCTTACCACTTGGAAGCCCTTCCACCTGCGGATACTCAATGTCAAAGTCAACCGACAATTTCGTCTCTTCTGACTTTTTCTCATATTTCTCGGTACGAACAGCATAAGATACCGGCGCTTCATACACTTCAATGTCCGCAAGTTCATCTTCAGACGACCGATCCGTTTGCTTGGAATCCCCTGCCTCATCCAGTGACGGCGTATGCTTTTCTTCCCAATCATATTTCTCCTGCTTATGATAACCAGGATTCTGATGCACCTGTTCCCTTTGATTCTTGCCAAGCTCACCTAGAAGTCTTCCGCCCAAAAGAACGATGATTATCAAAAGGATCAAGACCACCACGCATATTCCTATGATCACACCAATGGTTCCTTTGCTCGTCTTCTTTGCCGAAGGCTCTTCTGCCACCAGTGGCATAATTCGCTCCATAGAAGCCCAGAATCTTCCTTCTCTCTCTTGCAGCGAACCACAGCAGACAAATCCACTTCTCTGGAAAAGAGGGATTAGGTGAGACGGCGCTTCTACGTTCATACGCATTACGGAAAAACGCCCCTGACACATTCTGCACAGCGCATCCAACAAAGCCGTTCCTACGCCATGATGACGATGCATCTTTCGCACGTAAATCCCGAAGATCTCTCCGGAACTGGTTATCGCTCCCAATCCAAATAATTCCTGACTGCCATCGCCCTCCTGGTACGCCCCAGCAAAGATGATTTCCCCACGCTGTACCTTTTCCCTTATCTTAGAGAAATCATTTACGAAGGGAAAGCCCTCCAAGATACTGCCGGCAGTCTCTTGATATACACGCTCTATCTCTTCGCCAGTCAAATCTCTTATCTGCATACACATCCTCCTTTATCCCAGAAGATTCCAAAACTCTTTATCGGAAATATACTGTTTAATCTCTTTATAAGAAAATGGGGCCGTCACCCAGGAATAGCCAAGATCATGGGGATCTTCCGGTGGATAATTAAAATTCAAACCAATTTCAATTCCATCCCGATCAAGGAAAAATTCCACATCGTAGATTCCGCTTTCTTCTTTTCCACTCAGAAGCTTCTGCAGTTCCTTTAGACTTAATTCCGTCAAAAATGCATTCTTTCCCGTCTCTTTCTGCATTCCCGTAATCCATGCTTCCACAAAAGAATCGGAAAGTTCCATAATATCGGAAAGTTCGTATACTTCTCCACTTTCCAGGTTAATGGTGCATGCCCGCATCGTCTCATCAAAATATTCCGGGCCTCCCTGATAACTTGCATCAGAAAACATCACGCAAATCAGACCTTCCGTAGCATAAGTCACTTTACTCTCTACCAAATTGGCAAGCATAGGAGTCTGAGATGACAGAACCCTCTCTTTGATTTCTTCCGAAGGATTTATATAAATCTTATCCACCGTCTCCATTGCGCAGGAACGAATCGCATCATTCACCTTCTTTTCCACCTTCTTGCTGGAAAGTCCAGTCACTTCCGGATATCCTACCTGGAAGGTAATAACAGTTGTCTCCTTCTCATTATCTGTATAGTCATAGGACTGATCTGTAATCTCATAAGAGAGATCTTCATCGATATAAGAAGGAACCGCTGCCATCCCTGTTGTGCTATCTTCAACGCTTTCATAATCCCCTCCGGCATCCGGAAATCCTTCCAAGCCCGGATCTTCTCCTTCTCCGTAGAATCCGCCCTCTTCTTCCAGTCCATAAGGAAGCTGCTCCAAAGCACTTTCCTGTAACTCCAAAAATATCCGCTTTGTTGCTGCGGCCACGCCAAAGATGACCAGGCAGACTGCAATCACGCCAACCACTACTGCAATAATCACTGGCGTCTTGGAATTTAAAGGAGAGGCTGGAGTCTCCGGCTGTACCTGCATCACCAGCCTGATCTTCACGTCTCCTTCCCTGCCTTCCCTGCCTTCCTGGCCTGATTCCGACATATGCATACCTTCCGTCTGCATACCAAGCTTACGGAAGAAGACTGTCATTTCGGATGGCGACAATACACTTATAACAGGAACCCGAAACACAGCTGCGCAATATCGGTACATGCTCCAAAGAAGCATACTTCCAACACCCCGGCGACGGCAATTTTCCATCACGTAAACCAAAAGCACCTGTCCGTCCTTCTTTAGCGCCGAGACGCCACAGACTCTCTGCTCATCAAAGATTCCGAAGATAACCAGTATTTGCTGCCTGTAATCTTCAACAATCTGCTGATACAAAGTATCTTCAATCTTATCTTTCACTAATGGAAGTACGGCGCCTGCCTCTTCCGCCCCCAGCAACCTCGTCTCCATCTGGCGTCCTCCTGTTGTATTTCTCTTCTATTCATGCAGCAATTCATTACGAAGGACGGTCAGCGCCCTTGCCACTGCCGATTCTCTGTTTTTCTCCCGGTTTCCATGGAAGAAACATTCTTCTACATGTACCCGGCCATTGACATAACAGCCAATATAAACAAGTCCTACCGGCTTCTCCTTCGTCCCGCCGCCCGGTCCTGCAATACCGGTAACACTGATAGCCGCATCTGCACCTGCCACCTTTGCCACTCCTTGTGCCATCTCAATAGCCGTCTGTGGACTGACTGCTCCATACTGAACCAAGGTCTCCCGATTCACATTCAAAAGCCGCTCTTTCGCCTCGTTTGAATAGGTGATAAAGCCTTCTTTATAGACACTAGAAGCTCCCGGTACGTTCATCAGTCTTCCTGCAAGAAGCCCTCCGGTACAAGATTCTGCTGTCGTAACGCTGAAATGCTTCTCTTCCAGCAGGCGAACAACCGCCTCTTCCAGCGTTACATCTTCCTCCATCGTATAGATCCGATCGCCAAACCTACTTTTCAGTTCCTGGAGCATCGGCTCCATTAACGCCTCTGCATCCGCCTCACTTTTTGCCTTTGCAGTAACCCGAAGGTGTACTTCACCCGTCTTCGCATACGGTGCAATCGTGGGATTCGTCTGCTGATCCATAAGATCCGCAATCATCGTCTCCGCCCGACTCTCCCCGACAGAGCAAATCTTTACCATTCTGGAGTAAATTCCTTCCGGCTGCAATGCATTGAGATACGGAGCGATTTTTTTATCAAACATCGGCTTCATCTCATTGGGTGGTCCCGGAATCAAAATTGCAATTGCTTCTCCTTCCAGAATCAGCCCAGGAGCCGTCCCGTTATCATTATCAATTACTTTCGCTCCCTCCGGCACCATCGCCTGCTTCCAGTTATTATCCGTCACTTTCCCGGCATGTCCCCGGCGAAAATACTCTTCAATCCGGGCACGGGAATGAGGATCTTCATATAACTCTCTTCCGAACACTTTGGCTGTAACTTCCTTCGTCAGATCATCCTTCGTCGGTCCCAGACCTCCTGTTAGAATCACTACATCTGATCGGGACACCGCCTGACGGATTGTCGCCTCCATCCGTTCCTCGTTATCTCCAACGACAGTCTGATAATAACAAGACAGCCCCAAAGCCGCGCACTGCTCCGCAAGATAAGCTGCGTTGGTGTTCACAATATTTCCAAGCAAAATCTCTGTGCCTACCGAAATGAGTTCTACCGTCACGTTACATTCCTCCCTGTGTCAGTACCTGGATATTCTTTGCCACGTAATCAATCAGAGATACCACCGTCAGAATCAGGGAAACCCAAATCAACACTGTTCCAATCACATCAAATACGCCACCAAGATCCAGAATCAAAACGATAATCATAGCCATCTGAGAAACGGTCTTGAATTTTCCCCAGTAGCTTGCCGCTATTACAATTCCATTATCAGACGCAACCAAACGGAAACCACTGATAATAAATTCTCTGGCAATAATCACAATAACAAACCATGCTGCCAGCTTTCCAGATGGAATCATACAGATCATAGCAGAACATACCAACAGCTTATCCGCCAGCGGATCCATAAATTTTCCAAAATTGGTTACCAGATTTCTCGCTCTTGCAATCTTGCCATCCAAAAGATCCGTCAGACTTGCAATACAAAACAGCGCCAAGGCAATCCACTTATTTGCCGCTCCTCCCACATCTGTCAACATAAAAAACACAAAAAACGGGACCATAATCACTCGAAGTACGGTTAACTTATTTGGTAAATTCATGATATCAACTCTCCTATCAAATCATATTCTGCTGCTCCGGTTACCCTAACTCTTGCAAAATCCCCGGACATCAGTTCTTCTTCTGTATTCACAAAGATCAATCCATCTACATTTGGTGCATCTCTGTAAGTCCGTCCTACATAGGCATTTTCATCGGCTACTTTTCCTTCGATCATCACCAGCACCTCTCTTCCAATCATGGATTCGGCCTGTTCAAATACAATCTCTTGCTGAAGCTCCATAATTTCTGCCTGACGATCTTCTTTCACCTCTTCTTCCACCTGATCCTCAAATCCAGCAGCCGGTGTATCTTCTTCCTGAGAATACGTAAACACTCCCAGACGTTCAAATTCCATCTCATCTACGAATCCCATCAGTTCCTCGTGCTGCTCCTTCGTCTCTCCCGGAAATCCGGTAATCAATGTGGTGCGAAGTGTAATATCCGGAATCTCCTGACGCAGTCTTCCAATAATCTCCACCAGTTGTGCCTTTGAAGTTCTTCTTCCCATTCGTTTCAACACACCATCGCTTGCATGCTGGATCGGTAAATCCAAATAATGGCAGATCTTCGGTTCTTCTTTGATCGTCTGGATTAATTCCTCGTCAATCTCTTCCGGATAACAGTAAAGAATCCGAATCCACCGAATACCGCTGATCTTACAGAGTTCTCTAAGAAGCTTCGACAAAGACTTTCTTCCGTAAAGATCCATTCCATACACCGTAGTCTCCTGGGCAACCAGAATCAACTCTTTCACACCCTGATCTGCCAGTTCCTGCGCCTCTTTGATCAGCCTTTCCATCGGAACGCTGCGATAATTGCCACGGATCTTCGGAATAATGCAGTATGTACAATGTTTATCGCATCCTTCTGCAATCTTTAAGTAGGCAAAATGTCCTCCCGTGGTTACCAGTCTCTTAGTTTCTACCAATGGCAGCGCATCCAGATCCTGCATCTTAACATGTCCCTGTCCTTCCAGCGCCTCTTCTACAGCATCCACAATTTTGTCATAAGACGTAGTTCCAAGCACGGCATCTACTTCTGGGATCTCTTCTAAAATCTCCTGCTGATAACGCTGTGCTAAGCATCCTGTCACTACCAGCGCTTTTAAACGTCCTTCCGTCTTATACTGCGCCATGTCAAGAATCGTCTGAATGCTCTCTTCCTTGGCATCGTGGATAAAGCAGCAGGTATTCACGACAATGATGTCTGCCAGCGTCTCATCATCTACGATCTGATACCCTTTGGAATCCAAAAGTCCCAGCATCACTTCCGAGTCTACCAGGTTCTTATCACATCCCAGGGATATAAATAGAATGTTCATACATCGTCTCCTTTTCTTTTTCTTCTTATTTACTACTTTGAAGAAAGGCAGATACCTCCCGGCATCTGCCCCGCTTTAACTACATATCTGAAGGATTAGTCTTCCTCTCCTACGACTTTGATCTTACCCTGGTTCAGCTCATCAATTGCTACAGACAGCGGTTTTTCACCGTCTTTTACCGGAACCAGCGGTACTGAGCCATCAATAATCTCTCTCGCTCTCTTCGCCGTAGCCATCACGATAGAGTAACGGCTGTTGACAACCTTTGTCTCGCCTTCCTCAACGTCCTTATTCACTACTTTCATCAAATCTGTGTAAGATGGGTGTAACATAACATTACTCTCCTTTCAATTCCTCTTTCATATATTCTATAAATGCCGCATTACGGAAACTTCTCCGGTGTTCTCCCTGGATGATACGGTGAACCTCCTCTACGCAGACCTCCAACTCATCATTGACGATCAGGTAGTCATAGCAGTCCATCCCTTCTGCTTCCTCTTTTGCACGGTTCATACGGAACTCAATCACGTCCATCGACTCCGTTCCCCGGCCTACCAGCCGGTTCTTTAATTCCTTTGCCGAAGGAGGTGTCACAAACAAAAGCAGCGTCTCCGGAAACTTTTCTTTGACTTTCAAAGCCCCCTGAATTTCAATCTCCAAAATCACATCTTTGCCTGACTGAAGCTGCTCTTCTACGTATGCACGCGGTGTTCCGTAGTAATTATCCACGTATTTAGCATACTCTATCAGTTCGTCTTTCGCAATCATTTTTTCAAATTCTTCCACCGTTCGGAAAAAATATTCCCGCCCGTCTTCCTCTCCCGGTCTGGGACTTCTAGTTGTGGCAGAAATAGACAACGCATAGTTATCATACTTCTCCAACAGTCTCTTCATAATCGTACCTTTTCCGGATCCGGAAAAACCCGATACTACAATCAGAATTCCTTTGTTCTCCATGGATTAACTCCTTTTACTCAATATTCTGAATCTGCTCTCTGACCTTCTCGATCTCTGTCTTTAAGCTGATACCGATGTTGGACACTTCCAAATCATTTGCCTTAGAAAGGATGGTATTCGCTTCCCGGTTCATTTCCTGTGCAATGAAATCAAGCTTGCGTCCAATTCCATTTTCATTGGATTTCAGTGTTTCCTTCATATGCACGATATGACTTTTCAGCCGCACCACTTCCTCATCTGTACAGATTTTATCTGCAAAAAGTACGACTTCTGCCGCAATCCTGCTTTCCTCAATCTGCGTATCCTCCAAAAGTTCCCGCACTTTACCTTCCAGCTTACCACGATATTCCTCAATAATCCTCGGTGAACGCTCCTCAATCTGTCCCACCAGTTCCAAAAGTCCGTCCAGCTTCTCGGTAATATCCTGCTCTAAACGTTCCCCTTCCTGGCTTCTGGTCTCCACAAATTGTACAATTGCTCCTTCCAGAGCCTGCTTCAGCCCATTCCAGAGCTCGTCTTCATCAACCACCTGCTCTTCCATCGTAAGCACTTCCGGATAGCGAGAAAGTGCAGATACCCGAATATCATTCTCCAGCCCGAATTCGTCTTCCATCTGCTTCATATAAGACAAATATTCCGCTGCAAGCGCAGAGTTATATTTCAGTGCCACCTGGCCTTCCGAAAAATCTTCATAAGAGATAAAAATATCCACCTTACCTCTCTGCACCCGCTGCTTCAACAGATTACGAATTGCCGTTTCAAAAAAATTGAGCTTCTTCGGCATACGAATATTCGCATCCAGATAACGATGATTCACACTCTTCATCTCAACGGTGAATTTACGTTCTCCTGCAGATATCTCGCAGCGTCCAAAGCCAGTCATACTCTTTATCATACTAGAAACCTCTTCTTATCATTAATGGATCTATGAATCACAGCCTCAATTGCCATAAATAATTATAAGTCATTTGGCATATTCCGTCAACTGTGATATAGTATAAACATTAAGCAGTGCCATCTGTGAAAAACAGAAATAGGCTGCTTGCAGACTAGAGTCTGTTTTACGCAGATGATAGGGCGCATGTCCTCTAGCGAGAGAGCTTTGCTCGCGAGCTAGTGCACTGCGAACACTTTTTTACGCAGATGATAGGGCGAATACCCTTTGGAAAGGAAACAATATGGCATTTGACGGAATTACAGTTGCAGCGCTCACTCACGAGCTTTCCGACCAGCTTACAGGCGGCAGAATCGCTAAGATTGCACAGCCGGAAGCCGATGAACTGCTGCTTACAATCAAGACCCCTCAGGGAGCAAGACGCCTTTGCATATCAGCCAGCGCTTCCCTCCCTTTGATTTATCTAACAGAAGAAAACAAACCAAGCCCGATGACCGCACCGGGTTTTTGCATGCTACTTCGCAAACATATCGGTAATGGCCGAATCGTTGGAATCAGCCAGCCCGGTCTGGAACGGATCATTCAGTTTACGATTGAACACTTAAACGAGCTGGGCGACCTGTGTAGGAAACAACTAATCGTGGAAATCATGGGAAAACACAGCAACATTATTTTCTGTAATGGAGAAGGAATGATTCTAGACAGCATCAAACACGTATCTGCCCAAATGAGCTCCGTACGCGAGGTACTTCCGGGCCGAACCTACTTCATCCCAGATACAATGACCAAGCACAACCCTCTGAAAACAGATGAAGAAACCTTCGCTTCTGCTCTAAGAGAGAAACCATCCTCTCTTGGCAAGGCTCTCTACACCAGCTTTACCGGAATCAGTCCGGTCGCAGCCGAAGGAATCTGCGCACTTGCAGGTATCGAATCCGAACGGACAGCTGGTGACCTTTCCGACGATCAGCTGCTTCATCTGTACCGTCAATTCGATTACTATATGGAACAAGTCCACGACGGACGCTTCCAACCGGTCATCTATTATAATGGAAATACACCGAAAGAATTCTCTGCACTCCCTCTGCCCCAGTATCCTTCTGATACGGCACGGGAATTTTCTTCCATTTCTCAACTGCTGTTTGAATACTACCAAACACGCAGCACACAGACCCGAATCCGGCAAAAGAGCGCAGATCTTCGCCACGTAGTGCAGACTTCACTGGAACGAAACCGGAAAAAATACGATCTTCAGACGCGTCAATTAAACGACACTAAAGGCCGAGACCGCTATAAAGTCTACGGAGAACTGATTCACACTTACGGTTACAACCTCGCTCCCGGATCCAAGGAACTGACAGCGCTTAATTACTATACGAATGAAGAAATTACCATTCCTTTAGATCCGACTATGACGCCCGCTGAAAATGCTCAGAAGTATTTTCATAAATACAACAAGCAGAAACGAACCTTCGAGGCTCTTTCGGAACTCATTCAGGAAACTTCAGATGACATCCATTATCTAGAGTCCATCAGTAATGCATTGGATATTGCAATAACAGAAGCCGATCTTGCCCAGATCAAAGAGGAATTGATTCAGACCGGTTATGTCCGCAGAAAATTTACGAAGAAGAAAGAAAAACTCATCAGCAAACCACTTCATTATATTTCCAGCAACGGTTATCATATGTATGTCGGAAAAAACAACCTGCAGAATGAAGAACTCACTTTCTCTTTCGCCAACGGAAATGACTGGTGGTTTCACGCGAAAGGGATCCCCGGATCTCATGTCATCGTAAAAACAAACGGAGACGAACTGCCCGACAGCACATTTGAAGAGGCCGGAAGACTCGCCGCCTACTACTCCAAGAATCGTGGCAGTGATAAGGTTGAAATTGATTACATTGAAAAAAAACATGTGAAAAAGCCAAACGGATCAAAACCCGGATTCGTCGTTTATTACACCAACTACTCTCTGATGATCGATTCTGATATCAGCAATATAAAAAGCGTACAGGATTAATTCCCGTACGCTTTTACTTTCTCTAATTTTCATTAAAATCTTATTTCTGCAGATCCCTACGAATATCATCCTCCAAATTATGGCGTTTTGCATCTTCGTGAAGCTTCTCTGCATTTGCATCCGAAGCCCCATAATACTTGCCGTAATGCTTGCCATAATACTTTCCATAGTAACCTCCGGTCTTCCTTCGGTCTATCTTATTAAGAACTACTCCAAGAATCGGGCATCCGGCATCCTCCAGCTTCGCTTTCACTCTCTGTGCCAAACGATATTTTACTGCACCTGACTCTAATACCATCACAGCGCCATCACAGCTCTTTGCAATAATCGCACCGTCTACAACCATCCCAAGCGGCGGCGCATCAATAATAATATAATCATACAACGCTTTCAGAGAATTCAACATCTTTTGAAACCGTTCTCCTGAGAGAAGTTCCGTAGGATTCGGTGCATATGGACCCGAAAAAATCATATGAAGCTTCGGAACATTCGTGGAATAAACGACGTCCGCCATCGTGCCCTGCCCAGACAGAAAATGCGTCAATCCCTTATCAATCCCCTGTGCCTTCAATCTGGAAACCATAACAGACTTACGCAGATCCATATCAATTAATAGAACTTTTTTCTTAAGTTCTGCAAGAGAAACTGCCAGCCGTGTGGAAATCTGTGATTTTCCTTCCCCCATCACAGCACTCGTTACCATAATAACCTGCTTATCACTTCCGCAAAACAAAATATTAGTTCTAAGCGTCTTCAATTCTTCTTTTGCCGCATAATTTAAAGATTCTAATTCGATCGTTGTCTTCTTCATATCTCTTATAATCTCCTATTTTTTACCGATGATTTCAGAAGGATTCTCTACAAAAATTCTTTTCGCCGTGTCTCTTCCCCACTTTTTCTCTACATAATCCGCACATTCCCTTAAAAGCAGAGGACGCACCTTTAAATCATGGGCGTCTGATGCGATATAGTCAATCATCTTGTGTTTCATCAATTTCTTACAGTATCGTTTCAACTGCCTACCATGCTTTCCTAACATAGAAGCTGCATTCACCTGGATTTTAGCTCCAAGATCTATCGCATCCTGCACATTATCCAAATGTTCTGCCATACACCGACATCTTTCTACATGTGCAATAATCGGAACAAATCCCGCACTTGTCAGTTCATAGATTACGGCCCGTATTCGTGAATACGGATCAATACCGGAAAATTCTACTAATACATAACGGCTTTCTGCTAATGTTGGAAGAATTCCTTTTCTTAGATCCTGCGCCATTCCACTGTATCTGTGACATTCACATCCTAAATACAGTTCAATTCCATTCGCCCCGATCTGCGCCGCTTTCTCCTTAACTTTTTCATACCGGTGAAGCACCTTCCTGGGGTCAGGTTCAAACATTCCCCGGCGATAATGCGGTGTTACAATGATCCGTCTCACCCCATCACGATATGCTTTTTTCAACATCGCCATCGACTCTTTTACATCCGCTGCACCGTCATCTACTCCCGGCAGCATATGACAATGGATATCTGTCAAAATCATCTTCGCCATACTCCTCCTCTATAAAAAAGGCTATAGACCAAAAAACTCTTTCTGAGAGAAACATCCCAGAAAGAGAATTTTCAGATATGATCTATTTTACTTCTCTTTTACGAAGACAGATGACAGCTCCTAAAGCCAATACAATTGCCGCTGTTCCAAGGAATGGAACTACCATACCCTCTCCTGTCTTTGGAGATGTTGTACTACCATTTCCAACTGCACTTGCAGATGTATTCTTATCTACGATAAATGCAACCGGCGAAAGACTGTCAAATGTTGCTGTAATTGTACCCTTTCCTGCCTTACTTGGTACCACTTCCCATGCCTGCTTCTCGTCAGAATAGTGAAGCACAGCAACCTTAGTTGTCGTCAGCACGCTCGGAACTTCAAATGTAATGTCGATCGGCCAATTAACCTGGCTTTCATCTCCAACAACGACTACGTTGCGTACATCAATCACTTCCATTCCTTCTACGAAACGGTCTCCCAAAAGCGCCTTTATTGTATTGATATCTCTGATCTGAGCTGCCACTTCCTGATACTCCTGCGGCATCTCCTGAATCTCTACATTTACTGCATTTCCATTCTTATCAACGGCTGATACAACCTTATTCACAATTCCACTAGAAGCCGGGCTCTTCGCAGCAAATGCCGTCATTCCCATTGCGCATACCATTGTCATTGCCAAAATGGCTGCCACCAGTTTTTTTACATGTTTTTTCATGCTCATTCCTCCATATATCTTTTATCTTTGTCCAAAAACATTTTTGAATATCCTACTATGATTCATTCTTGTATAGTATAACATCAATCGATTGGTTTGTAAAATAATTTTAACACCAAATCGTACAATCTTTCATCATCAATCACATATTCATCATGTTCCGTTCCTGCCTGCATTTCACCCGGAAGCGTTATGATCTCCGTTTGAAATTCATATTCTGATAAGCGCTGCATCTCCTTCGCCGTCAAATCTGTCTCCAGATAGTCTCCCACGCTGTCAAAAATCCACTGAAACCCGTCCTGGCTCTTTAACCCGGCATGATTCAGCTGTTGGAACAATGCCAGCAGGAATTCATTCTGCCGCTCCATTCTCTGCGTGTTGCTTCCGGTCACCGCCTGATCCCGATAGCGGACATACGCTTCTGCCTGTGCGCCGTTTAATGTAAGCACGTTCCCTTGCGTAAACGCTGGATCGATCATAGTGTAATCTTCTGGAATCGTAAGGGTAACCCCTCCCATTGCGTCTACGATCGGTGCAATTCCCTCTACATTCAAAGACACATAGGAACGAATTGGAACCTCATATAAAAGATTTGAAACCGCTTCCTTCGTCATCTGGATACTTCGCTTCGCACTGGTTCCATATGCATACTGCAGCGCGATCTGTGCATGTTCCGTCGCCAGATATTCCCCTGACTCATCATAGATCTTAACATCCGTCATGGTATCTCTGGAGACCGACACCATCTGCACCTTCTCCTGCTCCCGATCCAATACCGCTAACAAGAGGGTATCTGTCTGCCCTCCCGCTCCCGCATGATTCTGTAAAGATATGGATTCCGACTTATCTACTCCCATAAAAAGAATCAGCTCCAGATCGGAATTATAGCGATACTTTTTCCCTTGGTAAACAACGGTATCTGTCTCAATCTCCTCCGCATCAGAGACGGCTTCTTCGCTTTTTCCCCTGCTTTCTGCCAGATAGATCCCTACACCCACTATACAGACTGCCAGGATCAGCAGAATCGTGATCCACGTTCTTTTCTTACTACTTTTCATTCGTCAACACTGCCTCCACCAGGAATCTCTGATTCGGCTGCCCGCCGATACAGGTACTAAGTGTCAATAACTTACTCTGGGTATCTACTTCCGCAGAATCATCAATACTGCTTTGCATCGTTCGGCTCGCATAGATAGAATCCAGATATAGTTGCCTTTGCTCCTCATTTCCAAAGTCATAACTATTCAGGATGTGACGGTTATTATAAATCACCGCTGCAAAAATCCGATATGTATACTGATGATTCGGCGTATAAATAATCACCTCATTATATTCTTTCAAATATTGTGGATCCTCATAGGCATGAAGTCCCATAAACATACTTCCGTCCTTCATATTGTGCCCATAAATCACCGTATTATAATCACTGAAATCTTTTGCATTCTGGCGTTCTGTGTAGATTGCCCCCGGATATCCTTCCTGTCCCTCAATAGTATGATTCAGATAATACCCATCGTCATCCGGACTTTGAACAACCGGATAATTGATCGCAGTTCCCGGAATTTCAATCCAGGCATAGATATCTGCATTCAGCTTCTGAAGTTCTTCAAAGTCAATTGGACTTACATATTCCGGTCCTTCCTCTTGCTTCTTTTCTTTATCCACCACCGTCTTTTGAACCTTCTGATAGACATCTTCTTTTGACGACTGCGATACTTTATAATAGATCAACCCTCCCAGACACGCCACTGCCAAAACAAGCAGAATCACGCCCAGGATTCTTCTAGGGTTCTTCTTCATTATGCCGCCTTCCCTTTATGCTTTAACTTTTTCTCCATTGGAATAGATGCCAGCGTATTCAGCTTCAGATATTTTCTTACATCTTCTTCTGTCTTAATCGTATCATCCAGCAAATGCCTGATGATAATAACCGCCATGGCAAAAGCAGCTCCAATCAAACCTCCCATTAACAGATTCTTCATAAAATTCGGACTGGAAGGCGCAGACGGCTTCAGCGCTTTTTCTGCAATACTTGGCCGCTCGGTTGCCATAACATTTGCAATCGTCTCTGCGGTAGCCTCAGCCATCGCATTTGAGATCTTTTTCGCTTGCTCAGCGTCCGTATCCGTCGCACTAATCTTCAAAATATGTGTATCCGGAAGATTTTCAATCGTTACAGCTGCTGAAAGTTCGCCGTAAGACATGTCCAAATTCTCCTTCTCAATAACCTCTTCTAGAACCGGACGACTCTTGGCCAGTGTGGTAAAGTCTCCCGTCAACTGGGTTCCCAATTGGATATCTGCTACAGACGTAATACTTGTTGTCTCACCTAAGATATAGATCATAGAAGACGCCGTATACTTCGGTGTCACCAGGAACTTTGTATATGCGCCGAACGCACCCGCTCCTATAATCAGGCACAGCAAGATCACCCACGCCTTATGCCATAACAGACGAGCGATCTCCAGAAGGTCAATCTCCATCTCTTCTCTTTCCATTTTTGCCGCTTCTATTCTTTCATTCATCCGTCTACTTACAACCTCCATACTGAATCACGATTTCCTGCATCTTCTCAAACTGCTGCTCCATCTCTTCTACCAGCTTAAACTGCGTTCTCGCACGCACTAGATTATGTTCCGGATAATCCGTCTTAAAGTAAGTATCCCCCTGCAGATAGTCCGTTAAGAAACGGATTCCACATTCCAGAGTAATCACTCTTGCTCCCCACGGAAGACTTTGAATCTCCGCTTCTGTCAGCACATCCTTGGTCTCTTCCAAATAGCCCCTGGCAAATAATTCATACAGGCCGATATCGAAATGCATCTTGCTGAGATCTTTCTCATCCTCCTCAGCTGTCGCCGCTCCAAAACGAATCGAATCGCCAAAATCATTTGCCGCAAGTCCCGGCATAATTGTATCCAGATCAATAATACACAGCCCCTTCTTCGTCTCAGAATCGAACAAAATGTTGTTCAGCTTCGTATCATTGTGCGTCACGCGAAGCGGCAGCGTACCATCCTCCTGCTGTCTGACTAAAACCGCACAGTCTTTCTCTCTCTTCTGTACAAAAGCAATCTCTTCCTTACAGAATGCCGCCCGATTCTTCAGATCCCGTTTTCTTGCCACCTCAAATGCATGATATCTCTTGACCGTATTATGAAAATCCGGAATCGTCTCAATCAATCGAGAGGCAGGATAATTTCCAAGCTGCTTGAGGAAATGTCCAAAGCTGTTTCCAGATTGATAGAACTGCTCAGGATCTTCTACTAACTGATAACACATGGAATCCGCGATGAAATTATAACATCTCCACGGTTCTCCTTCTGCATCCTCAAAATAATTACATCCATCCTTCGTCTTAATATAAGAGAGTGTCTCCCGATCCGGATCTCCGCCTTCTGCCCGGATCACACCACGCAGATACTCGGTAACTCCGAAAATATTCTCCATCACTCCCGCAGGATCCTTAAACACATTGCTGTTCACCCGCTGCAGCACATAGGCAAGCTCATCGCCTTCTTCTCCCGGCATATAGACCGCGTACGTCTCATTAATATGCCCTGCACCAAAAGGTTTCACATAGCTGCACTTCGGACCAAAACCAAATGCATAGATGGCATCTTCCAGATTCCGATTATCTACTCCATCGATCTTTCTTCTGGTAGAAAAAATCACATCTCCGGCTTCTACTCGCACACCGGTAGCAATGGTGCAATTTGCCTTTACGATACTCCCAAGACCAATATTGACACCACTTGCAATATACGAATCATGATCAATGACCGCCCCGCTGCTCACCAGAACACCATGCTCAATCACCGTGTTGGTATTCACTACAGCCCGATGCATCACAAAACTTCCTCTTCCGATCACCGCGCTCGGACTGACCACTGCAGATGGATGAACAATCGCCGGCACCTGATATCCTGCTTCCATCAGACGTTCCGTCCAGCAAAGCCTCATATTGTTGTCCCCAAAGGCCGCTACCGCGGTATCATAAGACTGCAGAAAATTCTCATAGTCACAGCATTTTCCAATGATATCTTTTCCTTTTTTGGCGTCATCTAAAAATGCAACACTCTCATACCCGATCTGCAGAGCCGTTTCCTGAATCATATGCCCCATGCCGCCAGCGCCTAAAATCAATAAATTATTCATTTACCTTTCGTCTCGCTTCCTCTTTTTGTATTTTATATAGCTGAAGTCTCAATTTTTCCGTCATAAAACCATCTTGTATTTTACTAGAGATCCAAAGTTTGGTCAATGGTAATCTATTGCCAAATTGTACATTTTTCTATCCTTCTTTTATCTTTCCTTCGGCAAATAGGATTGATAGGTCGCATACAATTTATTCATAAATGGATCCTCCAGCATCTGCTTAAGCTTAGGCGTCCCTTCATACTTCAGAAATTCCGAAAGTATCTCCACGACTTCGCCAAGCGTCGTCTGATACTCGGTCGGCACATAACAGTATCGTCCTTTTTTATTTGGCTCCAGCTCACAACGGATAAACCGACAGTAATGTTCTTCTCCCACCAGAGCGCCTAGCAGCTCTTCTATTAAATCATCGATATACACCAGATCCAGTTTTTTCTGTGGCACGCCGGTCTGCGCCGGAAGGCCATTGGCATAATTAAAGCAAAATGTTGCCACACTAGATGCGCCATTCGGACGACTTCCCCTTCCGAACACTTCCGGGAAGCGGTAAACCAATGCCTTCGTTCCTCTTTTTCTCGCCGTGCCAAAATAAAGAGATTCCGCTGCCCTTTTTGCTTTTCCATAAGTATTATCCGCATAAATTCCAGCCTGTATAGCATAATAGGACGATGCCAGCATAACCGGGCATTCATTATGATAATTCTCCAGCATCAGCAAAAGCGTTCTTGAAAATCCATAGTTGTCAATCATGTACTCCTCTGTCGATACCGGACGATTATTTCCAACAAGGTTAAATACAAAATCCGCATCCGCACAATAATTGTTCAGATCCCCGATTTCATTCTTTCGATCATACTCAAAAATCTCATCAATTTTCAAATTCGGTCTAGTAGGATCCCCATTTTCACGCACTCTTTTCAAAGCTTCTACCAGATTCTTTCCAATGAATCCGTCGGAGCCTGTTACCAATATATTCATATCCTCATTTTCCTTTCCTAACTATTTACAAAAATAGAATTCCTCTGTTAGCTGTAACAAATTGATAAACTACTGAATTAGTAAGAAGATCCCTCTAAGGATCTTTTGAATATACTTCTAGAACCAGATGCTTCTATACTATAAGCATCTTTCTCAGATTATTTTCAGATATTTTTGCATTCTTATAAACTTAATTTTCTTTGTTATCTTTATTTCACAGGAAAAACTCTGCCGCACTTTCTTCAAATGCATCGATAGAATCCGCTTTCGCTGCCAGCTTTAATAATGCCCTCAGGATCTCAAAATCCTCTACTGATTCCATTTGCAAAACCAAACGCTCTGGAATCATTCCCAGTTCACCCAGAACCTCTATCACAGCTTCTCGTTTGGCTTTCAATTGTCCTTCTTTGCGCCCGGCTTCCAGCCCTTCTCTGCGCCCGGCTTCAAGTCCTTCCTGTCTTTCCTCTCTTAGCATTTCCTCAAAAATCATATAGCGCTCCCCCATCTCGCGATCTGACTTGATCTTGTTCACGCTGTTTTGAAGCTGCTCCACATAGGGATCTTCAAAATTTGCTTTGCTTCCTTCAAGATCAGACGCTATAAACCTCAAGAACTTAACCAGTTCTGTTGGAACATCTTTAAAATTCTTTCCTGCTGTGCTTAAGAAAATTGTGCTGCAACCATCCTGTAGTTCTACGGATGGATCTTCCTGGCATTCGCTCCGAAAAGTATAACAGTAAAGTTCTCGGTCAAACGGATCAAAATCACACACGAAGATCACAAATGTATTGGGAAGTTCGTCGTAAGCAGCTCCCTGAGTCAGGCACTCCATATCAATCTGACTATGGTAGTAGCGGCTTCGTTTCCCAAGATTCTCCCGCTTCTTCACCTGCATCTCGACATTGTAGTGGGTATGGTGTTCGTCCTTTGCATAGATATCCAACCGCACCCCCCGATATCCGGATGGTAAACCAAGCTTTTCTCTCGGCTGATGACGACACGTTCAATTTTAAAACCCAGCACCATTTCCAAGAAACCAATACAGTTTTCTTCAATGCTCATGACTGCACCAAACATAAAGTTGTCTTTCATGGTTAAGTCTTTTAGCGTCTTATGGTTATACATGCTTCCTCCATTTCTACAGAGGAATTCTACCACTTTATGATAACATATTTCTCCTGAAAGGGCTAGACTAATCTCAGCCACTGGATACCCCCGCTCTTCAATTTTACTACAATTTTGCCAAACACTCTCCTTCCAAAACAGAATCTCCCTTTATTTTGATATAGAATTCCCCTGTTCAAAACACAATTGATAAATTACCGATTCGGTATTGAAATACCTTTTGAAAAGATATTGTAGAATCAGATACCGCAATACCGCGGTATCTGACGATTGATTTGCCACCGGCAGCTGACAGCTGCCGAACACTACGCTAACACTTTCTTTGCTTCTTCTTCAAAATCTTCAATGGACTCCGCCTTAGCCGCCAGCTTATGAAGTACTTTCAGTTGCTCTTCATCACTCAGCTCATGAATCCGTACTTCCAGCTCTTCTGAAATCCTTCCCACATCTTTTAAAAGTTCAAAAATAAAAGCTCTCTTAGCCAGCAAGGCACCTTCTTCGCGTCCAGCCTTTCGTTCGTCCCTCATCATTTCTTCGAAAATCATATAGCGTTCTCCCATCTCACGGCTTTCCTTCACATTATGAATAGATTTTTGTAATTGTCCTACAAACTCATCTTCAAAATCTGATTCACTCTGTTCAATATCCGCCGCTACAAATTTCAAGAATCTCACAAGACTTTTCGGAAGCTTTTCTGCATTCTTTCCCTTGGTACTTAGATATATGGTCTGACAGCCGTCATCACATTCCACAGAAGAATCTTCTTTACACTTCGTACCACATGTATAACAATACAATCCTCTGCCAAAAGGATCATAATCACACAAAAAGAGAACAAAAGTATCCGTAAGCTCTTCATAGCTTGTTCCCGACGCAAGAAGCTCCATGTCCATCTGACTGTGATAATATCTTGAGCGCTTTACCAGCGCCACATCCCTCTTCACCTGCATCTCCACGTTATAACGCTTGTTATTCTGATCTTTGGCATACACATCCAGCCGAATTCCCTTATACTCCGAGTGGTATACCATGTTCCTCTCATAACTCACATCAATCCTGGAAATTGGAAATCCCAACACCATTTCCAGAAATCTGATACAGTTCTCTTCCTCACTCATCACTGCACAGAACATAAAGTTATCCTTAATGGTTAAGTCTTGTAATCGTTTATTCCTCTTCATATAATCAAGTGTTTTTTTCAATAATATATATTAAAATTCAATACTTTTTGATACCTGTCATTGAATAGAACTAAGGTTATGGAGTGATCTTTACCTCATACAGGGCAGATATATAGTAATAATGGATGCACCAAATAAAACGTCATCACTATCCGTTCTAACTGGCCTCGATGTGTACCCATCCCTATATGGCAGCTCACCTCTCATGTCCAACAGGATCATCCTCCTTACGGTGGGTCCTCACTTCCTTCGTTCTGCCTGTCCATAACCAGGGTGCCAGCTTAGCTACTCATCAGGGTCATGCCCTCTGGAGAAAATCCCTGCCGGCTACCAGCTCATTCTTTGTACTTTCATTACTGATACAAACACTCCAATTACATCACCTTTCGGTGGACGCTTCCTGTAATCATTATGGTTGTTCTTTATTTCTCTATTACGCAGCCTTTAACTGCTCTCCAGGATGCTGGATATCTTTCAACATCTTTGATGCATCATAGCTGACTCCCTTGGTAAGAATCATATGGAATACTCTTATCAGCTTACACGTTACAGCTATCAGTGACTGCATCTTTTTTAAGGGATTCTTTTCTCTGGTGGTATAATACCTGTGGATTTCTTTGAATTCTTCATTCTTTCCCACTACCGATATCGCAGCCTCGAAAAGAAGATAACGGAGACGCTTGCGCCCTCTTTTGCTTATCTTTGTCCTTCCATTGTGCTTACCGGAACTATCTGCCACCAGTTCCAATCCTGCCAGTTTCTGAAGTTCTTTCGTGCTATCGAAGCGCGTGATATCACCGACTTCTGCTATAAAACCAGCTACTGTTGTTATTCCTATGCCTTTTATTTCAAGCAGCTTATCCGCATACCTGACCTGCTGGCACAGTTCTTTGATCAAGTCATTGACCCGTTCAAGGCGTCTTGTCTGGAGTTCATAATCCTCTATCAGATCCTGTATCTCCATCCGGGCTTCTGTAAGACCTGCTTTTAACCCTATGCTTCTCATTGCCGCATTCAGGATCTTCATTGCCTTCTTATGCCCGCTCCCTCGGAGTTTTGCATCTCTCCATATCTTTATGATACCTTCTTCTCCAAGCTTTGTTATCTCCTCAGGAGTCGGTGCCTGTTTTAACACCAGCAGCCCTCCCTTGGCATCTATTTTGGTATATATCCCCTTATATTCCGGAAAATACACCGCAATCCATTTCTGCAGACGGTTCTTCGCCCTTGTCTGTTCTTCTACAAGCACAAACCGGCGGTTTGACGCATTCAGCAGTTCTGCATATACACCTGTCGGCATATATGAATAAAAATACCTTCCATCCCTTACAAGCCCTGCAATAATACGGGAATCTTTCCTGTCATTTTTAGATGGGCTGTTGTCATCCAACTCTTTGGTCTTATGCACATGATGCGGATTTACCATCACAAACTTTATGTTCTTTTCGCCCATGAACTGCCCAAGATCAAACCAGTAATGACCGGTTGGCTCTATTCCTACCAGTGCCTCTTCAAGTTCACTTTTCTGCATCAGTTCCATAATCGTATTGTAAAAACTGTTGAATCCCTCCATAGAGTTTGAAAACGCTACAGGCTTTCTGGTAAGCTCGATACCTCTCCAGTTAAAAGCTCTGAAATAATGCTGTTCACTGCCAACATCAATGCCGACAATCATTGTTGTTTCTTTTACTTGCTCACTCTTGTGTAGAATTCATTTGTAGATACCTTCCTTATTCTGTTCATTTGCTAACTGGCCGGTCAGCAATGACAGTTGTACTTTCCGAAAATTTATATGTTTTCAAAATTTTTTCATCTAATTTATTCCTGGTTTTATCGTGGTTACCCGGAACAATATAAATATCCCTGACCTTTTCTCATATTTTTTCATTCCGCTTTTTAAAAAATGTTAATACACTCTCTTTGCTCTGATAATTACCTTTGTGCACTAAATCTCCTGTAACAATAATAATATTATTTACCACCCTCATTTCCTGTTCTATATCCAATAACAGATTGTCCAACAAAAGAGGTAGTTTTTCTCCGGATTTGTTAATATGAAAATCTGATAAATGCAATATTGTAAAATCATTCATTTCTTTTTTTATTCCTTCTTTCGTTAAAATAGACTTGGCTTTCTTTTAATCACACTGCTTTTCTATTGCTTAAATATAAATTTTTTAACGGAATCTGACCCTATTAATTCCTCTTCATACTAAACACATACACTCACAAATACTAATTTCAAATGTCTTCACACCGTAAGGCATTTCAAATTAATACTTATGCGCATGTTTCCAATGCACCGGCAGATGATTTCCCATCTGCCGGATTCATAGTTTTTAAATAAAATCTAACTACTATCACTCAGAATTTTATAAAATTTTAATGGGGTAACCCCTTTAATTTTATTTTCCTATCGTGCTTTTCTTTTTATTGTATCAACTGCCATTCCTTTTATCATTTGAAAACTCTTCCAATCAAAGATAGAATCTACGACAACAATCCCCCCCATACAAACAATACCAACCCAGACAGCATTCAATACCCACTGAAAATAATTAGTGATCGGACCAAGTATAGTATTAATTCCAACCGTTAACAAAACCATCGTAATTAAATTCACTGCCCATCTCCGATATGTTTTCCATGGTTTTCTTCCTAAAATATTCCAGTTTGCATAAATAATCACATCATTAGTTCTATAAAACAGTGCCGCTATTGTTCCAATCAAAACGCCATATATTCCCAAATAATATACCATGATCAGTGAAACAGTTAAGTTAATGAAACTTTCCAGCACAGACCTCCATTGCGTTTGTTTAAAATGCCCCGCAAAATTAATAATCTGACTGGATGTTCGCCTTGCATACATTAAAATATTTAGTGCTACAAATAAATATGGTAATATTGGATCTACGTAATTTATATCCGTAATTCCAGATGAATACAATCGAATAAAAGATGGAAACATAATTAAAGTAATCGTAAAGAATCCAAACGAAATCCCTAAATAGTAGGTTTCATATGTTTCCTGTAATTTCATAAAATAATTTCTATCAGAATTAAATGCTTGTCCTAATATAAACTCTACGCTACTACACAAAGTATCTATCACATTTGATACACAATTAAATATCAAACTATAAAGCGAGTATACACTTACTACTTTTAATCCACAAAAATATGTTAAAATCAACACATCTGTGTTATTGAATATCAATCCCGAAATCTGATGTATAATTACAAATTTACTTTGACTAAGTGCTTTGTAATCCGGATCAGCATGCCAATTTAACCATTTATAATTTTTTCTTACATACCATGTCAAATAAAGCATCTGTGCTAAATTAATAATAAAATATGCAATCTGAACAGCGATAATATCAAAACCAGACAAAATCAATATAATCTGGATTAAATGGGTAAGAACATTTACAATTGTTGCAATGTTTGTCGTAACATAACTTCTTCCATCTACTCGTAATAAAATGGTCAGTTTTCCTTGAAAGAAATATTTAATAACCCCCGCTGATCCTTGTAAAAGGATAATCACTGCAACCATCCAATACTCTAAATCAACCTTAATAATAACAGGATACAGAAATGCCAACAAAACAACGGCGATTCCGTAAAAAAATCCAGTTTTTTTAAAGTATCGATCTGTTGCCACCATAATCTGTGATGCTTTTTCTTTATCTGATTTCGCAATCGGTTCATACATTGCCTGGAGAGCTGCTGTTCCAATTCCCGCCTCTAATAATGCTACATATATAAAAATCTGTTTGATGGAAGAAAGTAATCCATTTACTTCTGAACCATAACTAACAATTAATAATTTAGGAATAACAATTCCTAATAAAAGGATAACTACTTGCGAAATCAAACCTGTAATAAATATATTTAAGCTTTTTTTCTTTTTATTCACTATCCACAAACCTTTCCTTCTATCATATTCTACTTTATATATTGTTTATATGGTAGTTTCAAATCCACATACTGATAATGAGGCGCAACCTGCTTTTCTTTGGGTTCACGAAAATCTGTTCGTTCATAACGCGTTTGTAAATATTGAACATAATCTCGAACAACCATGTAGTTTTTCCCTTCAAACTCTATTTCCGTATAGTTTTCAAAAATTTCAGGACTATATGGTTTTGTATTACAAAAAGCTCCAAACAATTCTGCATATGAATATTCGTTTGCTTTATCTCCCATTTTTTCTACTTGTTTCTGAAAAAATCTTAAATACTTTCTTTTATCTTTTAAAACTGTCGATAAAACAAAATTTCGTATCTTTGTTTTAATGGATTTATCACTTAACTTGCCAATCATAACCACTTGTGATATTTTCCAAAGGAACTCATCCCACTTGAAGTGATAATCCTTCGGAATTTTATCATAGACTGTAATATCTAGAAAAACTCCAGATATTGTTCCATCTTGTTGAACGACCGTTGTACTGTCATCCATAATTTTAGTAAATGTAGATTCAAAATCATTTGTCAATTGATAATTATGCACAGAATATCCCTTTGGCAAAGATTTTGAAATTATTTTTATAAAACGATTGTAATTTCTTCTAGTCATCATTAAATCTATATCATCATCCCAAGGTAGGCACCCCTTATATAAATGTGCTCCTACTACACTTCCACCACATAATGAATATTGAATATGATTTTCTCGACATATTGTATCTACGACATTTAATATTTCTAGACATTTTAATTGTATTTCACGAATTTCTTTCTCCATTTATTTCCCTTTCCTACGAGATTTCACCTTATTTACAATCAGAATTATCGGTATTTCAACCATTAAAACTATTATACAATATACGAAATTTAACTAATAATCCTTTTTGATTGGTATAGCTAATAATAACATGATTACTTGGTGTGTTCCCATAACAATCAAAGACGATTTTCCATAAAACTCTAAAACTTTAGCAATAATTGAACAGTTTTTTTCGAACACTAGCGCTACTAAAAAAATCCACATTGTTCCTATCAAAGCATTTGAAATATAAACAGTAACCGATGACAAATTCAAAACATTAAGTGATACTGAGACTTTACCTGTCAAAAGAAATATCACACAACTTAATAGTAATACCCCTACACTAGTAACAAGTAAAAATGAATTTTTAATGCCATTTATCTTCTCAATAATCGGGAATATCAAATCTCCTAATCCTATAAAGGCTGCACCTATTATCGAACGGAATATAACCAACATAATTACATTATCCGTCTCTATTTTAAAAGGAATCAACATCATTCCTAACGTAATTAAAAACATAAAAAAATGATTTATCTTATGATTTTGAAACGTTATTAAAAAAGAAAGTTTCTTTATTCCCCAGTAAATAAGTTGTGCAAAAAATAAACATGGTAAAAACCAAGTAGCACCAATTCCCCAAAAATATCCCAAATCAGCTATCTGCCATTTTAAATTTGCAATATCAAATCCACTACTCCACCATCTTGCAATCATTAACAGGCATCCGTAACTATAGTATGGAATAATTAGTTTCTTTATTCCTTGAAGTACTGCCCCCCTACAGGTTTCTTTGCATATTGGGTATAGGAAAGTAGTATTCCATTCAAAATAAAAAATGCAGGCATATGCCATGAATATAACCAACTATGCACAATATCATCTTCTGGCATAACATGCCCTAAGACGACAAAAATAATTAACAAACCTTTCGTATAGTCCAGCCATATAATCCTTTCCTTATCCACCATAAATCTAAACTCCTAATTCATTAAAAGATAATATAATCTCGTCTTCCAATATATTTTTTTATTAAAAATTGCCTTCCTTGCATTTTGTTTAATAAACTTCCTCATTTCTCTTAAACGATTTCTAATTTCCTCTTTTTTTTCTTCCGGAGCAAAACTCATTTTTTGTTTTGCTTCATTATATTTCAAAGTACATACATCTAACAAAAATGCCTGGCTATGATTCTTTAGCTCTGGATAACATGATACAATATCTTGATACATTTTATCATGTGCAGTGAAGGAATCTGCTAAGCTTTCAATATTAAGTCCGCCATGTGTGGCACTGCCTTTGCGTACCAAATTCTTGTAAAGAGGCTGATGAACAATTACCGTACTACTTACTAGTTTGATATACTCCGTTAGAAACATTACATCTTCTGAAGAATGTAACCCTTCTATAAATTGAATTTCTGACAACAAACTAGCTTTAAACATTTTATTGACTACTCCATGCCTTATGGTTGGAGGCATATCCGACATACGTTTCATCAATTCCTTTTGATCAATCACTTCATCAGAATCTATTCTGTATTTTCTTTTTTCATCAACATGATACTCTTCATCATAGTAATCATATCCACAAACCACCAATTCTGCTTCTGATGTTTCCATAGCCTGTACCATTTTTTCATACATATTGGGTGCAATGAAATCATCTGGATCAACAAATCCTATGTATTGACCTTGCGCTTTTTTTAATCCAGCATTCCTCGCTGCAGATACACCACTATTCTTTTGATGAATAACAACAATATGTTGATCTTTTGCTGCATACTCATCGCAAATTTCCGAACACTTGTCCGGTGACCCGTCATCTACGAGAATCAATTCAAAGTCAGAATATGTTTGGTTTAAAATACTCTCAATACACTTTGGCAAAAATTTTTCCACCTTATAAATAGGTACAATAATACTAATCATCTATTTTCTCCCTAGTAAAAAACTAATATTTTTTTCAATATATTGCCTAATCCATTCAATAATAATTCCAACTATAAATACTAAAATAATACTTACTAATATGTATATCGGAAATGATATTTCTATAATATATTCTTTATTTCTAAGTAGCTTTTCCCACAAAAAAGTTCTTATTTTGGGATTATCACAGAAAAATAACCTGAAAGAAGCATAAGTAATATCAACTCCTATTCTAGCTTCCTGTGTAAAAGCAATAGCTGTCATTCCGGAAAAAGTTAAAGGTATTCCGGAAAAACTTCGATGTGTTATTGAATGTCCTGTAACAATCAATAATATACCCCTAATCCTTAATATTTCTAAATTTTTTCTCTACTCTATCTGTTAAATTATTTGCCCTATTATACACTTTAGTCAACCTTTCCCTCTCATTTTCTTCCTAAACACCATGGAATATATTTAACAACATAATAATTAAATAATGCTAATATGCTAACCGCTATTAGGACGCTTACAACTGCAAAGATTACTGAAAAAGCACTCTCCGCATTTATTTCAATTCCTAACCTTGGATACACTACAAATACTAAATTATCAATAATCAGTCTATGCAATCCATAGAAAACCAATGAATTCCTTCCTAACAAAGCTAATTTTCTACACTTGATTCTGCTCGCCAAAAAGATTGTCGCAAAAACCCCTGAAAATGCTGATACCAAGTACAGCCAAACATTACCATATTGATTAGAATACCAATCAACTTTACCAAAATGAAAATAATTATATCCAGAAAAACAAATACATAAAAAAAGTAAAATACTTCCTAGTAGTAAAGTCTTTTTTTGTATCTTTTTCATCAACTCTATTTCACGAATATATTTTCCAAAATTCATAAACGCTAATCCAATTAATACTAAGTCGGCATTCCATGGTAAATCAATTCCAATTCTAGTCCGATAAAAATAAAACAAGATAAATTCAACACTACTTGCAATTATCCAATATTCTTTTTTGCTTCCTAATCTTAGATATAGTCTTTCTAGAAGAAACATAAACTGCTCAGTTATGAACAAACAAATAAGAAACCATAATAATGTGTACCTATTCTGAATTAAGTATAACTTTGCGGTTCCAATTACATCATAATTATTTCCATGAGTTACTGCTAAAAGTCCATTGCAAAGCATCGTAACAATAACAAAAAATAAATACGGAACTAACAGCGACTTTATCTTTTTATTCAAAAAACTAAAATATTTTTCCTTTATTCTAAATGTATAACCTGATAAAAAGAAAAACAATGCCATATGAAATGAAATAAACCAAAAAGTATATTTTGTATCCAAATAACAATGTCCCAGCATCACAAAAAGAATCCCCAATCCTTTTGCAATATCAATCCACTCTATTCTGCTCTCAATATTTTCCATCCCTTTCCTACCTAATACAATCCTTTCCATCTAAAAGATTCACATAATCAAACTGATCTATTGGTCTCATACCTTTCCACCCTACCGGATCAGTAATAATTCCTACACAGTCCTCACTTTCGAATCCTTGAAGATAATAACAACTTGCATGTTTTTCATCCGGTTTATTTACAAACATGACTTTTCTGTATGGCAACTTCTCAAATCGATTCCTTAATTCTTCTGTCATACCTTCCCTGTCTGTATTAAAAATCGCTATATTATCCCAGTTGATTCTTTGTTTTCTTTCATTCCACTTCTTTTCCGCTTCTTCTACCGATGAATAATGAACCAAATATAAAGTCAAATCTCCTAAATATGCAATGGGATACATTCTATCTCCAATTACATTTTCATCTGTACAAATTTCAAATTTATCGATTCCTATATAGAACGAAAGGTTCTCACAAAATTTAATAAAATCTTCAGCGTTCATATATAAATTTACTGTTGGAGATAAAAACTGAAGTCCTAAATTATGTGAAATTATCCCCCCCGTACAATTCATAGAAATTATTGACGTAGTTTTTATTTTTTCTGTAAGCCTTTTTCTATCTCTTTCATCAATCTTTGCACGATTCTTTTTCCATATAAAAAGTCTGGCTTTTCTAATTAATCTATTTACCAATTTACTATTCCACGCTTTCTATAATCTCACATACTTCTTTCGCTGTATTCTTAATCGAATATCCTGCTGCAACCAATTTTTCCAAATAGTCTTTTCTCTCATTTCCACATGCTTTAAGAATTGTTTCTGCCCAAACCTTTTCCGAGGAATCTAAATCTATAAATTGAAGTAGTCCCGTAAAATCAGCTTCTTTTGACACAGTAGATGAAACAACACACGGTAATCCCGCAGCCTGTGCTTCCACCAAAACAAATGGTAATCCTTCGAATAAAGATGGCATCACAAGACAATCTAATGCTGACATCCACTCACTGACATTATCAACCGCCCCTGCAAAAATAATCTTGTCTTCTAGGTTGTTTTCTTTTACAACACTTTTGACTTGATCTGCCAATTCGCCATCACCTACAAATGCAAACATTGTGTCTGGATCTAATTTTATAACTTCTTCAGCTATTTTTTCAGCAAATACTGGATTTTTTTGAGGATCTAATCTTCCAACACATCCAACTAGTTTTCCCCCACTAATTCCATACCGACTGAGAACATCATTTCTTTTTTTCACATCAAACTTATACTTTGGAAGATCAATTCCATTATGAATAACTTGATAACTGTACTTATCAAACATCCAATCACCTGCAGATTTAGAACATGCCAAGAGATGCGTCGCAAATTTATGAATATTCTTACGATTAGATTTTTCCATCAGCTTATGGACACTATTCATTTTCTTATTAATTCCCTCTTGGTTTCCCGTATTGTGAGAATGGATAATCCGAACTGGAATCTTGGCTTTTTTCGCAAATTTCAGCATATCAATGCTAACAATATCACAAGTATTGTAGTACATAACATCAAAATGATTTTCTCTGAAAAATTTATTCCAAAACTTCTTATAAGCAATATAATTATGACGATTTCGAGGGCGAATCCATGTTTTACCCTCTATTTCCATTGTCGGCCAATCATAAATCACTTCATATTCTTCTTTGGGTAACTGACTGCAGAGATTCATAATATATGCTTCTACTCCACCTTTATCAGTGCTATATCCTACCATAAAGATTCTTTTCATAACGGACTACCCTTTCTTTCGTATTTTCCCTATTAATCGGAATATAAAGTTCAGAAGATTAAATCTCCTTGTTTTTATATCTATTACCTCATACTCTTTCGATGCATTATACGTATGCATTCCATCCAGATAGATTTTTTTAGAATAATTCAGCTTTTCTGGTGAAATCATCTCCTGAAGTTTTTCGAAATATTCTCCCCGATCATTCATATTAAATGAATAAAAACATAATCCTTTTCCATATCCACCTGCACAGTTCTGTGCCGGTCTCATCCATTTATCTTCCGAAAGAAAAACTGCTCCTGCAGGTCTTCGACAATTTATATCGGAACACAAAATCTCTCTGTCTGATTTTTCTCCAGATTCTAAATCCAGTAAAATCAACTTATATTCTGCTGTTTCAACATCATATGCCAGTGCATATTTGTGATTATTCCATTCAAACGGTGTAGTATCTCCATATTGAATCCCACTTCGTAATACAGAGATTTTTTCCCATTTATCAGGAAATGACACTGCTCTATATACTGTTAAATCTTTATTCGCCCCTGATTCTGGCATAATAAAAATTCCTTCTTTTGTTTCAAATATGTAAGGATATGACAAATGATACTCTTCTTCTATAATCTTTTTCCATTTAGGAGACGAACTACTCAACTCATAATATCCTAAGCATCCTCTACATTTTACATAATCATAAAGTTCTGCAAATATATATGTTTTTCTAGCATATTCAAAAATAAAAGGATCTGCTGCCCAGTATCTAAAAGAATTATCAATAACATTAAATTCTGTTTTTTTATCTTCTAAAATACTTCCTACACCTTTTTTTCTCCATGCAACATTCCAACTTTCTGCATAGAGACTAGTTTCTTTTAACATCTACATTTCTCCCATCTGCTACTTACGAAATCTTTTAAAACAGTCTTCTCCAAAAATTCTATGGAATGGACGCGTTATTTTAGATCTCAATTTTGCTTTCCAGTCTAAAGCACTTTTCGCATACCAATGTATAGAATATGTATTCTCTTCTGTTATTAATTTCCCAGTAGAGTTTTCATAAGGATTTAACATGCGTATAGGCAATATTTCTGCTCCATACACATTTTGTCTTTCCCCATTTTGCTTAAGTCCTAATTTCAATAATGCTTTTGTATTCAAGATTGGACAACCAATAAATTCCAACATCCCATTCTCATTAAATTCCAAATTATGATATTGCTCAAGCATGGATTCGACAGTTTTGTGATGCGCTATTGCCCCGAAACCTAATCCAGATGCTACATATTCTTCATTTTCAAAACCGTAAAAAGCCTCATATTTCAATAATTCATCAAATGATCTGACCACTTCTACGTCTGTATCGAAATAAATACCACCATATTCAGCAACCACAGCCAAACGAACATAATCACTTAAATATGCCCATTTTTTGTTTGCATAGCAATATTTTACATATTCGTTTTTATTTAAATCAAAATTATCTTCATTCCATTCAACAATTTCATAGTCGGGACAATATCGTTTCCAACTTGCAATACACTTTTCAGCAAGCTTTGGTTTATCACCACGACCAAACCAACAATAATGTATTTTCTTTGGTATCATCTAATTTTCCTCTTATCCTCAATAATTATTTGACACAAAAGGCTATATATCCTTCAGTCGCATTTTCTTTACGATGTATAACTCCTGGATTTCCAATTACGATTGAATGATCCGGAACATCAAAGTTTACAAAACTATTGGGTGCAATCATAACATCACTTCCAATAGAAATGTTCCCTATTACAGTCGCATTGATTCCAATTGCAACGTTATCTCCAATTGTCGGAACCCCTTCTCGTTTACCTCTATTTTCTCTTCCAATTGTGCACCCTTTATGGAGATTAACATTATTTCCTAATTGTACCCCTCCACCTATTGTAATATTATAGGGATGTCCAAGATATAATCCTCTTCCAATTTTTGCACTAATAGAAATCTCTAAACCATATTTTTTAGAATATCTTTTTAATATCATTCTATTTAGAATGTTAGGGGATTTATTTGCCTTACGCCACCAATATACATATCTAATCTGATGAGAAATAAACCATTGCGTCAAACTTCTTACTCCAGCTTTATAGACTGTTCCCGTCATTCTGTAATAATCTTCTTTAAAACTTGTATTCATTTTCCCCACCTAACGTGTCTTCAACTTAATATATATTGTAAGAATAATTCCTCCAGGAATAGCTAAAATTGTTTTTACCTTCCTTGGAGATTCTTTGATAAAATGGCTATTTTTGCTCAGAAAACTACTGGATACATAATGTATGCAATCTTTAAATACTCTTTTTTCAGATTCCGGATATTGCATACAAACTTTTCTCCAAAATGCAAAACCTTTCGGATTACAAACATATTGTTTCAGCATACTATTAGACGAGCCATCTGCCTGATATTCCACATTGCACAGCACTTCATTTAACACCGCTAATTTATATTCCTGATCGATCAAACGGTACTTATATCCTAAAGCAACGTATTTTTCTCCCTCAAATACCGGATATGGTGGGTATTTTTTTATAATATCCGTTCTATATACTAATTTTTTATCTCCACTTCCCCCATTGGCATAATATCCTACCAATGTTGTCTCCTCCAACTCAGAAGTAAAACCTTTTCCAATGATTTGTCCTGAAAAATCAGCATCAAGACCTATGATACCTGCATATCCTTTATCCTTCACCTGTTCCCACTTTTCTAAAATTTTACCTATTGCATTTTCCCCAAGCATATCATCAGAATCAATGCATACATTCAATTCAGTGTCGATATTTTCATACGCAACATTATGTGCTGTATGCATACCCCCATTTTCTTTGTAAATATACTGAATTTCAAATCCATTTTCTTTTCCTTGCCACTCTTTAACAAGTTCTCTTGTATTATCAGACGAACCATCATCTATAATAAGCCACTTAAAATCTTTGCATTCCTGCTTCAATAGAGACTCATATGTACGCTTTAACGTATGAGCACGATTATATGCAGGAGTAAATACTGTAATCTTTTCCATTTTCATTCCCTTACGCTCATTTTTATCCATTTATTAAAATATTCAAATACTTATTATTGATTTTTTTGATAGGCCAAAACAAACTTATACAGGCAACTATGACTATAATCAATTTAGGGAAAATCATCCGAGGTTCAAATATAGATAAATTCGTATATTTGCCCAATATAGGATTTAAAATATTATAAAGTAAAATGACATGCGAAAAATATATAAATGAACTTAGCTGCCTGATAGTTAATGACTCTTTTTTACTAATATCAAAATTCTTATTTTGTGCCAACAAAAAATAAGCAATCGCCTGCCCAATAAATGCAACAAAAATCTTATTTTCCTCCCAGAATACACTTGGAAATATCTTTGGCAAACTATACTCAACCGCACTTAGTATGGTACAAATTATCAAAATCATTAACGCTATTTTAGATTTAACCTGAGCCCTTTTTTTGTTTAAAAGATATCCAATCCCCATGAATGGAATCCCATACATAAAAACATTATATTCCCATGAAAAAATCCCATAAATTCCCTTGAAAAAATAATTAAAAAATGTTACTTCTGAGAGTACTCCTCTAAAGCATACATAAGCTATTTGCATGCAAAATCCAATTACTATGCCTCCCCATAGTATATTTTCTTTATTTCTTGTATAACAAAAATATATAAAAACTGCCGCCCAAAACAAAGCAACCAAATACCAGTATGGTCCTGGTCCTATCACTAAAATTCTCCGTATTAAAATTGCAATTATTTTTATAACAGATTCCCCTGAGTTATTTGTTATATACTCATATATAACAAACGGAGAGTAAATGATAATGGCCCATACACCAAAAATTATCAAAATATTCTTTTCATACTTTCGAAAATATTCTCCCTTATTGGATGCACACTCTAATCCATTATATAAAAAGAATCCAGATGCAATAAAGAAAAATGGAACGGCAAATCTTGTAAAAACCTCTTTTATTAGGCATGCATAATAGTTTGTTGTTTCTATGGTATGCAACAAAACTATCATCACTGCCGCAATTAATTTAAAAACATCTATCCCTGTATAAACTTTTGAACTTTTATTCTCCATAGTTCTCCTTCACTTTATTCATGTAATAATCTGCCAATTTTTTAGCGTTTTCTCCTATATCAAATCCACTCATCTGAATTTCTTTTGACATATTTTCTCTTTCCATTTTTGATACTTTGATTGCTTCATTTGCCCAATACATTGTATTTTTTTCTAATGGTATTTGATGAACTAAATCTGTTTTTTTACATTCTATTGGAACTTTGTCTGAAATCAAACACGGCAGTCCTGCAGCCTGCGCTTCGACAAGCGTTACTGGAAGTCCTTCATACAACGATGGAAATACAAAAACATCCATTGCCTGAAGCAAATCTGATACATCACTTCGAATACCTGTTAATATTACCCTATCTTTTAACTTCAATTGCAATATTTTATTTTCTATCTCTTTTCGTAACTCTCCATCCCCTATCAGTAATAAAACTGCATCCGCCTGGTCAGATATTTTCTTAAATATATCCAACAAATACGTATGATTTTTAGGATAACAAAATCTTCCAACATGTCCAATTACTAATGTTTTTTCGGGAATTTGAAACTGTTTTCTTATGTCATCTCGATTCTCTCTAGAATAGACATACTTTTTTGTATCAATTGCATTATTCAATACCTTAAAGTCACTTCCACAGAACATCCATTTCCCAGCCTCTTGTGAACATGCCAATAAATCTGTAGCATAATCTGAAATTTTTCTTTTATAGTATAATTTTATCAACAATTTTAAATTTTTATCTTGATTACTGCTGTGACTATGTGCAATTCTAGTTTTCACTCCACATCTTTTTGCCTCTTTTAAAGCAATCGCACTTAAACAGTCCTGATGAACATGTACAATCTGATACTCCGGATGTTTTTTAAAAAATTTTCGAAGAATAGATTTATAACGAACACTAAACGGATTTAACCGTGGAATTCTATAGATTCTTCCACCTAGTTCTTTAATTTCCTGATCATAATCACTCTCTTCTGGTCTATGCTCCAAAAAATCAAACTGTACTCTTTTTCGATCTATTGCACGATAATAATTCATCAGCATAGTTTCTAATCCACCGCGGCGCATATCTGTTACAACATGTAATACTCTAATCATAATTTACATTGCTCCTAAAAAATAATTCCTGTCAGTTCACTCGAATAATACAATCCACGTGTCATTAAATAAAAATAAAATAAATAACACGGTATACTAATTAAATATAAAAATACTCTACTATTTTTCGTAAAACATTTCTCAATTACATAAGGCAATAGCATATAACTATATAGTTCCACATAAATAGGAAGCCTTCCGAATAAAAGTCCCGTTGTCACCATTCCAACCGTATATATACACGTTGTTAAAATAGACATATTCACCATGATTTGAATAATAACATTTTCATTATTCAATCGTTTTCTTCCTACAAACGCCAGAAATGTGGGTACCGAAAAAACTAACACTCGTAACGGATTAACACCATCATCATTTGCAAATTCAGGATTTGTGGTTATATCAGCCCATTTCGTATCTATTAATACCGCATCCATTATATTAGTGAATTTTGAAGTAAAAAATAAAATTAATATTATACCAACTAATAACATCATAGTTTTTTTCGTCCATGGTTTCCCGTGAACAACAAAATATGCCGGAATCATAATAATGCACGTTGCATGTATTGTTGTACATAATAGAACTACTACAAAGTATGGGAACCATCGTTTTTTCTCCAACAATGGTGTACATGCAAAAAGAATCGCAACTGCCAAAAATTGTCGAATTCCATTCATCAACCATGTAAAACCAATCATAGATAAGAATAGGAATAATGTATAATAATAGTTAGAAGAATATTTCCAAAATACAACCGCCAAACAAGTACCACTGATGATTGCTAAAAACATGAGCCATGCATGATAATTATCTGAAACGAATGTTTTGAACAGAATCATTAAAAGGTCAAATCCCCAACCACTATCAAAAGAAATATCTAAAAATTGTAAATTTCCCCATTGAGCTCCATTAAACATTTTTATATATGCAGCCGTATCAACAAATCTATTTCTAATACCTGTCCAAAAAATAATATATCCAAATGTTAAAAACACCAAAAATTTTGCTGCTCTCGTGTCATGTCTCCGCACATCAACAACTGTTCTTTGCAAACAATACCCTACAAAAACTATAACTAGCATAGAAATGTATATAAACATGTCAATATCCTCTTCTATTTGTCTACTTTCTATAACTCATTTATAAGTAGCATTACTTCCTTCTTTGTTTCCTCAATACAATATAGCTTTACATTTTCTCGATTATGTTCTCCCATCTTCTTTCGCATTTCCGGATTATTTTTCAAGTTCTTAATTCCCTTTGCAAAACCTCGCACATCTTCCGGGCTACACATATAACCAGAAACTCCATTTTCCATTACATCTGTTAATCCTCGAATATTTGATGTTACAAGCGGAAGCCCACAATACATTGCTTCCAAAGATGCAACTGGCAATCCTTCTCTCTTAGAAGGCATTACATATACGTCTGCCTGGCTGCAAATGTCTACCACATCGGTCCGATAGCCTAGAAAATGAACATTTTGTTTCAGCTTCTTTTCTTCAACAAGCTTTTTCAGATTATCCAACTGATCACCCTTACCACAGAGAATATAATGAATATTCTTATCTTTTAACAAAGAAATTGCTTGTATAATAACCTTCTGATTTTTATTCTCATTTAATTCTCCTATAGAAAGTACGAGGAAATCATCCTCAGTCACCCCTAACTCCTCTCGTATACCTTTTCGATTTTCTCCGACTGTTAATCGTTCCGTATTGATTCCAATACCGTGAATATATTTTACCTCTTTTATATGAAAACCTTTTGCTCTTTTATAATCTTCACGATTCACAGTACAGATTACATCTGCTTTTGACGCCATCATTTTTTCAATTGGATAGTAGATCATCCAATTCAATTTAGGTGCTCCATCATAGAAATGAAATCCGTGAACCATATACAATACTTTCGTTCCACATTTTCTAACTTTCTTTGCTGCCAGTCTTGTAACTACTCCCATAACCGGCTCATTCGTCCAGACAATATCATAACGCCCTTGCTCAATGATATGTTTCATTTCTCTGAACCCTTTAAAGTTTCCCGGGTTAACTGGGCTTCTATGGAGATTTACTGTATGAACTTTTTTTACACAATCACCAATCTTATCGTGGATTTCTTTCATACGCCCACCTACCTCTGAACAGGCGATTTCTACTATATATCCATTTTCAGCTAGATTTCTAATATGTGGTAATAAAAATTGTACCATCATCAAATCTGTAGATGTAACAAGAATTCTTTTACCCATGAATTGTATCCTCAATTTTCTCAACTATTGATTTACTGTCCATTCCATACTGTTGTCGCAAATAATTCTGATTACCCACTTTAATGGAATACTCATCATTCAAACCGATTCGTAACAAATATGCCTTCTTTTCTTTCATCTCAGCCATAATTTCTGCTACAGCACTACCAAAACCACCAATAATATTGTGTTCCTCACATGTAACAATAACTTCAAACTCTCTTGCACATTCTTCAATCACATCTTTATCGATTGGTTTTACTGTTGGAAATGTATAAACTGCCGGGTCATATCCTTTTCCAATAAGAACCTGATAAGCAGCATTAACTTCTTCAAAAATCGCCCCCGTAGAGAAAATTGCAATTCTTCTACCATCTCTTACTTTAATTGCTTTTCCTATTTGGAAGTTCTCGATATGATCATGAATTCTTTTTTCTCCTCCACGCCCCAAACGCAAATATGCAGTTCCCGGATATGCAGCTAATGCTTTCGTACACTCTTCCGCTTCCACTAAATCCGCTGGCGCCATGACCACTACATCTGGCAGTGCTCTAAGAATTGCTAAATCTTCTGTGGCTTGATGACTCATTCCAAGAGATCCATATACAAATCCCCCTCCAATACAAACTACTTTTACATTTGCATTATGATATGCACAGTCATTACGAATCTGTTCCAAACATCTTAATGTTGGAAAGTTACCAATAGAATATGTAAATACCGTCTTTCCTTCCAATGCCATTCCTGCAGCAACTGTTGTCATGTTCTGTTCTGAAATTCCTGCATTCGTAAACTGATCCGGAACTGTTTCCCAAAACGGCTTCAACACTCCAAACCCAAGATCTCCTGTAATTAATTCAATATTTTTATCTTCTTTTGCCAATTCGACCAAAGTTCTGACAAATGTATCTCTCATTATATTTCTCCTTACACTCTATGCTCTCTTTCATCACTTCCTGGTTTCGCTTCTACACGTCGCATTTTTTCAGGGTATGATGTATTCCATGTATAAGAAAGCGTATGATCATTTCCTATATCATCCTGTTCTGTAGGTTGCGCTGGATTTTCAATTCCATTTGGAGTATATGGATCTTCTACACCTTCCGGTTTTTGTGCATGCAATTCTGTCACTGCCTGTTCATACTCCCAGCCACCATGTGGGAAACGATAGTGCCACAAAATATCATTCTGCATGAAAGATACTCCGCACCCTTTAATCGTATTCGCTATAATTACCGTTGGTTTATGACTCTCTTCCTTACTAAACTCTTCAGCTTTTTCAAAAGCTTCATGTAACTCTTCATGATTGTTACCATTGATTTCAATTACATTCCAGCCAAATGCTTTCCATTTTGCTCCAAAATCTTCAATTTCTAATGTATTTTCTTGAAAATCCAAACTCTGCATATGATTGTGGTCTACGATAGCTACTAAGTTGTTCAATCGGAAATGATTCGCAAATAAGGCTGCTTCCCATACGGACCCCTCATCACATTCTCCATCACCTAGTACGACATAAACTTTATGATTTTTGCCATCTTTTTTTGCCGCATATGCCATTCCTGTTCCTGCTGAAAGACCATGTCCAAGAGAACCTGTAGAAAAATCAACTCCCGGCAAATGATGTGAAACATGTCCTGATAAGCGACTTCCATTCTGATAATGTGTTTTCAACTCTTCAACTTCAAAAAAACCATTTTCAGCTAAAGCTGCATATATAGATGCTCCTGCATGCCCTTTGCTCAATATAAAACGATCTCGATCATCTTTCTTCGGATTTCTTGGATCAATATCCATGACTCCGCTGTATAAAACTGCAATAATATCTGCCACAGACAAAATTGCTCCTATATGACTCCCACCAGATAAATGCGTCATTTCAATTCCATGACGTCTGATCTTCCATGCTAACTGTTTACTATTCATTATTTTCTCCTTATTTCATTCCTAATACAATCTCAAAAAATCTATTATGAATGAATTTTAATTTTTTGTAAATAAAGATAACACTCATTGGTCCTGCAAAACCGACAAGAAACATAAGTACACTTGTAAAATACCATTCCACTCTTAACCTTCCACAAATAGCCATAATAACTGCTTGAAACAGCCATGA
Organism: Dorea sp. ICN-14282; assembly: GCF_037890115.1. Taxonomy (NCBI): domain Bacteria; kingdom Bacillati; phylum Bacillota; class Clostridia; order Lachnospirales; family Lachnospiraceae; genus Dorea; species Dorea sp. ICN-14282. The sequence continues at coordinate 642,340 of NZ_JBBKBH010000001.1, forward strand.
ATAAATATAAATTGTAAAATTGTTTCTACTAATCCATGTGGCTACTTTTGAGTCATTAATAATTCTAGCCAACTCATAACACACAACTATCATCAATATTGAGACTCCGAAAGTAGAAATACTATTTTTTATGCAATGATTAAACACACACGATGCTGTAATTCCACCAATGATAAAACACCATCTTAAAACATTTGAAATTTGTATTTTATATTGCTCAAAAAACTTCAGCCACATACCTATACAAAAATAAATACAAACACTTTTTAAGTCACTAAGACCAAACCATTGTGTAGAAAAAGGAATACAATATGCGATAAATGAAACTATGGTAATAATACTTAACATAACGCCAAGATTCTTTTCCGTCACTTTAGTTCTCCACATTCCAAATATAACATAACACAATAATAATACCGGAATGAACCAAAAGTGCCCCCAAACTCCTATTCTAGGAATACATATCGCTTCAGCAAATGCTTTTACTGTAATAAAATCATGATGTTCCAAATAATATTTAGGAATCAAAGCAATCAATGACAAAATAATGTACGGTATTAATAAACGAATACACTTATTTTCTATCCATTTTACATACCCTCCCTCATTCTTTTTTATTGCATTTGAATTCATAAATAAAAATCCTGCAATAAAGAAAAAGAGCGGCATATGAAAAGTATAAATAAAAATAATTAGTTTTTCAAAAATCGTTCCGCTAAAAACTGACCAATCACTTGGATGAGAATGTCCAAAAATCACAAGAGTAATTCCTATGGTATATAAAACATCTATCCAGGGATACCTTTTCACAGTTTTCATCTTGATACCTCATCCAATTTCTCAACATCTTCCTTTTCCAATTTCCATCCAACACTTGATACATTATCGAGTATTTGACTTGGTCTTTTTGCACCGCATAGAACAACGGAGTCAGGAATAAAATCTAAAATATATCGAATTGCTACTGCCGCAACTGATTTGTCATATTTCATTGCGATTTCTTTCATCACTTCTACAATTTCAAGATTTTTCAATAACTTTTCCCCGTGGAAATTCACATAGATATCTCTGCTTCTTCTATCATTCGTTCCGAAATCCACATTTTCTTTCGTATATTTTCCAGTCAAAATTCCCTGTCCTAAGCTTCCCCATGTAAGAGGTGTCATTTCAAGTTTTTCAGCGATGTCAAACATATCCTCTTCATTCTTTCGACAAGCCAAACTATATTCATCTTGAAAGCTGACAAATTTTCCTACAAGTGGATTAATTTCACCCACATCTTCCTTATGAATATTTGACAATCCATAACTACGTATGTATCCTTTTTGTTTTAGCCTATCCAATGTCTCTACAACTTCTGACAATGGTGTCTTTCCATCTCTATAATGTATCTGATATACATCGAGATAGTCAGTCCCAATTCTTTTCAAACTTCCTTCCAATGCCATCTCTATCCATTTTGAACTATTATCATAAAATGTTTTTCCATTTTCAATACGTACTCCAAATTTTGAAGCAATAATCACGTCTTTCCGATGATTTCCAAGTGCTTTCCCTAGGGTCATTTCTGACTGCCCTAATCCATAAGTATCCGCTGTATCAAAAAAATTAACCCCCGAATCCAATGCAGAATGAACTGCATCGATCAATTCATTTTCTTGAGTATCTCCCCAGCCATATCCTCCCATCGGACATCCGCCCATACAGATTCTAGACACTTTTATGTCTGAATTTTTAAGTGTTACATATTCCATAAACATATCTCCTATCTATGCTCGTTTTTAAATAAAAACCCGAATGCTTTATGAAAAACTGCTCCTAATGTTTTAAATAAAATATAAACATCCGTTCTAAATGATACTTCATGTGCATATTTTACACGCAATGCATTTTTCTTTTTTAATACATGCTTTTCATACATTTCGTCGGCATTTTCTCCACCAACAATTTCATCTAAATTGATAAATTCCACAGAACTAAAGTCCGTAATACCCGGACGTACTTTTAATATATCTTTTTCTTCCCCTTCGTATTGATTTGTATAACGAAGTAATTCCGGTCTCGGACCAATCAGACTCATTTTCCCAAGAAATACCTGTCCCAACTGTGGAATTTCATCTAATTTTGTCTTTCTAAGAATATTTCCAATTTTTGTAATTCTAGGATCATTGAACGCTGTCGTTCCTCCTCCGATTTTATCTGCATTTTTCACCATAGATCGGAATTTACATATTTTGAATGGCTTATTTTGATATCCACCCCGATCTGCTCTATAAAACACTGGAAATCCATCCTCTATAATTACTGCTAATGATAAAATCAAATAAAAAGGCCACAAAATCAATAATGCAGTTCCTGTGATTACAATATCTATAAGTCGTTTAATATATCTATTATAAAATCCATTATATCCTCTCACCTTTTTAAGCCCTCTTTTTTCTTCTTAATATACTATATCTACTTCCTTCGGTTGATACGTCGGCACGATCTCTTTCACCATCTGCCGCACCTTATCACTGTCCTCATTGGCCGCTTCCTTAAGTCTTTCCAACTGCTGCATAAACTTCTGCTCATCCATCTCAATCGGTTTTCCGATATGGATCAGCTGATTATCCGTATCCTGCATTCCTTCTTCGTCCATCAGAAGTTCCTCATACAACTTCTCTCCCGGACGAAGTCCTGTATATTTAATCTCAATATCTTCTCCCACTCTTAAGCCGGACAGACGGATCAGGTTCTTCGCAAGATCTGCAATCTTCACCGGATCTCCCATATCTAAGATAAAGATCTCTCCGCCTTTTGCATACGCGCCCGCCTGCAGTACCAGAGATACCGCCTCCGGTATCGTCATAAAATACCGAATAATGTCAGGGTGGGTAACCGTTACCGGACCGCCTTCTGCAATCTGCTTCTTAAAGAGCGGAATCACACTTCCGTTACTTCCAAGTACGTTGCCGAATCGTACAGCTACGAACTCCGTCGGATAATAATGATCCAATGTCTGCACGATCATTTCGCACATTCTCTTAGACGCTCCCATAATATTCGTCGGATTCACCGCTTTATCGGTAGAGATCAGCACGAACTTCTTTACATGATACTTTCCTGCTGCCGAAGCGGTCTTATAAGTACCAAGCACATTATTCTTAATCGCCTCATTCGGACTGTCTTCCATAAGTGGCACATGCTTATGCGCTGCCGCATGGTAGACCACCTCCGGACGGTATTCTTCCATAATGCTGTTGATTCTGTGTGTGTTTCTGACAGAACCAATGAGCGTCACCAGATCAAGTTCCGGGTATTTGCGTTTTAATTCCTGCTGAATCTCATAAGCATTATTCTCATAGATATCGAAGATAATCAGCTGCTTCACCCCGTGAGCTGCCAGCTGACGGCAGATCTCACTTCCGATAGAACCGCCTCCGCCGGTAACCATAACAACCTTTCCCTGCACATATCCTAAGATCTCTTCTAAGTTCACCTTCACCTGAGCTCGTCCCAAGAGGTCAGAGATCTCTACGTTTCGAAGCTTACTGACACTTACCTCTCCATTTACTAACTGATAGACTCCCGGAACCGTCTGCATCCGGCACCCTGTATCCTTACAGATATTTAAGATCGCCTTCATGTTCTTTCCGGTGGTAGCCGGAATCGCATAGATAATGTGATTCACCTCATACTTACGCACCATTTCCGGAATGTCATAGCGATTTCCCACAATCGGGACACCCTCCAGCATACGGCCTTTTTTATTTGGATTATCATCAATGACACAGCAAACCCTGGTATGAAGCTTCTGTGAATTGATTAACTCCTTAATTAAGATCTGTCCTGCCGAACCTGCGCCGATGATCATAATCCGGTCATCCTTCTCATCTGCCACCGCTATTCTGCTGGCATAGAATCGAATAATCCGATAGGAGAACCGAATTCCCGTTGTCAGGCAGAAGCTTAAGACGTATCCCATGAAGTAATAGCTTCTTGGCATTCTAAGATGCATGAAGATTCCGCCAATCACCTGCACCGGAATCAGTACCACATACGCGGTCAGTATCATCCGAAGCTCCGCCACACTGGCAAGTCTCCAGATACTGTGATACAATCGGCAGACATAGAAGACTACTACCGTAGATACGATCCAATACGGCATCGACCACAGATATCCCTGGATGTATTCAACAGGAATACTGGAGTACACGAAATCAAACCGCAACAAAAGTGCCAGATAATAGGATCCCGCTACTATCATAATATCCGCAAATGCCAACAGCATCGCTTTATGTATCCACTGTAATCCTTTCTTTTTCTGTTTTAGTAAATCTTCCATATCGTATTTCTCCCTTTTATCTCATTCCATCAATTCCAAAATTTTCCTTCTATCTCTGCACGCGAAAAAACTGACAATACCCATATCGCCCGCATTGTCAGTTCCCCTTATCTGTCTTTCTTATGTCGTTTCATATATGCAAAAATACCAATCACCAGCATAACTCCTGTGGCAATTACTGCATTCACTGGATCAACTGCGGAAAAAGTACTACTATCGACCGCACCTTCGACCGCCACCTGCGCGAAAGTACACTTAACAGAATCACTCCATACTCCCAGTATGCACGCACCCCCGAACATGCATTTCCAATACCACTTCATACTTTCACTCCTCATTGTGATTCAACATAACTTTACAATTTTCGTAAATATTATACCCTCCCGGAGCATTTATTTCAAGTATTATTTGGTTTTTCACACCTTTTCTACGCCTTCTTCGTCTTACACCTTTTCATATACCAGAATCCTGTCACATCGGCAAGTACCCATCCGATTGGAATCGCCCACCAAATCATCGTCACGCCGTATTTCGGCGCTAATATGTAAGCAAGGAGTACCCTTGTTCCCAGAGAAATGACGGTTAACACTACCGACATCTCCGGTCTTCCCACACCGCGGTAATATCCATACAACAGAAAGAGCAGTCCGATTCCACAGTAGCATGCTCCCTCAATACGCAGATACTGGACGCCGATCTCAATAATCTGCGCCTTCGCCGGATCCACAAAAATCATCATCAGATAGGGTGCCAGTAAAAATACCAGTACGGAAATGAATGCACAGAACAAAAGGGTCGTCCTCACCGACGCCCGGGTCCCCTCTCGAACGCGCTCTTCCTTCCCAGCCCCGTAATTCTGAGAAGTGAAGATCGAGAACGCATTTCCAAATTCCTGTGCAGGCATATATGCGAAGGAATCAATCTTCACTGCTGCCGCAAATGCTGCCATAACCGCTGTTCCAAAGCTGTTAACCAGACCCTGAATCATCAGGATTCCAAAGTTCATCACCGACTGCTGGATGCTGGCAGCCAGAGAAAACCGGGTAATCTCCTCCACATTTTCCCGCATCTTTCGAAACATCGAAAGACTTGGCCGAAGGCTTGGTTCCTTCCTCCAGGTATAGATTCCGATACCGCCACCGGAAATAACCTGAGAGATCACGGTCGCCGCTGCCGCTCCGCCGACACCCCAGTCAAATCCTACCACAAATACCAGATCCAGTACGATATTCACCGCCGCCGAGATCCCAAGGAACCAAAGCGGCGTCACGGAATTGCCTACCGCACGAAGCAAAAATGAAAAATAATTGTAGAGGAATACAAAAAAGATTCCCAGGAAGATTACCCACACATACTCTCGCATCAGAAGATACAAGTCTTCCGGCACCCGCAGAACTTTCAGAATAAAATCAATCCCTGCAAACACAATGAGATTCATTAGAACCGTCACGCCTCCAATCAGGAAGAATGCCGTCAGCATGGATTCTTTCATTTTCTCTTCGTCCCTTTTTCCGAAGTAGAAGGAATAGACAGATCCGCTTCCCATGCAAAGCCCAATCAGAATGGAGGTCAAGAACGTCATCAACGTATAAGCTGATCCCACTGCCGCTAACGCCTCTGCTCCCAGGAACCGTCCTACAATAAAGGTATCTGCAATGTTATAGCACTGCTGCAAAAGATTCCCTAGAATCATGGGCGCCGCGAACAAAAGCATCGTTTTCTGTACGCTGCCGCCTGTCAGATCCTTCTTCATGCCAGTTTCTCCCCGGTTCCGGACAGATAGTCGATAAACTGCTGCGCCGTACGCCCGGATAATCCTCCGTGACTCAATTCCCATTTATTTGCTTCCAGCAAAAGTTCTTCCTCAGGCATCTCTAATCCTGCACGCTTCGCAAGCCGACGCACAATCTCCTGGAATTCTTTCTTTTCCGGTTTTCCAAAGTAGATGGTCACTCCAAACCGCGCCACCAGTGAAAGCTTCTCCTGTACCGTATCATTGGTGTGCAGTTCCTCATCCCGGTCCTCTTTGTCCCGGAAGGTCTCCCGGATCAGATGGCGCCTGTTGGAAGTCGCATAGATCAGCACATTGTCCGGCTTTTTCTCCAATCCACCTTCAATCACTGCTTTTAAATATTTATATTCAATCTCAAATTCCTCGAATGACAGATCATCCATATAAATAATGAATTTATAATTTCTGTTTTTGATCTGTGAAATCACCTCGTTTAAATCCTGGAACTGATGCTTATAAACCTCGATCATTCGAAGTCCCCGGTCATAATATTGATTCAGAATCGCCTTAATAGACGAAGATTTTCCCGTTCCCGCATCTCCAAAGAGCAGACAGTTATTGGCTTTTCTTCCTGCTACAAAGGCCTCCGTGTTGTCGATCAGCTTCTTCTTCGCCGTCTCATATCCCACCAGATCGTCAAGGTGTACGTGGGCAATCTTGGTAATCGGTAAGATCTGTACACCGCCTTCTGTATGCGCCACTCGAAACGCTTTGTGAAGCCCTAGCTTTCCAACGCCAAATTCACGATAGAACTGTGTCATCCGATCTTTGAACACTTCTGCCGTATCTGCTTTGGAAAGGCTGACTGCAAGCTCATCGATCCGATCCCGGATTCTTCGGTTGAAGACCTTTCCATGGCCATCCGGCGCGGTATATGCGCGAATCATAGACAGCCCCTCCACTCCAAGAGCCGTCTCCATCTCTGTGAAATCATAGTCATAAAGGCTTTTTAAAATACAAAAATCATGCAGTGCAGCCTCATTGATACTGCCTTCCACTTCTCCCACAATCTCACAGGACGTACTATAACCATTCTCATGGCTGACCAGATAATAAGTAAGATAGTCCTGCCAGAGATTCCCGGTAAAACCGTGACTGACCGAAAGATCCAAAAGCTTTCCCACACAGGTATAGAAAAGCCCTTTCATATCTTCTCTATTATAATAGGAATTCTCATAATTCTCGATCAGGAAATCCATGTCTTTCAGAATCTGATCTTCTTCTCTTAACCGATATAATATACATTCATTCATCTTCATCGCCGGAACCTCCTAATAATTTCCAAGAATGCGTAAGCTTCTCGCTTCTTCCCGAAGTCCGCGTATCGCATTTTTCACTGCTGCGTCTGCCAGATTTCCCTCAATATCAATGAAGAAACGATATTCCCAGTTCCTTCCTTCAATGGGGCGGGACTCGATCTTCGTCATATTCAGATCATTATAAATAAAATGAGACAGCATATGGTACAAAGATCCGCTTTCGTGAGAATGTTCCACACACAGGCTGATCTTGGATGCATCTTTTAAGAAAATCTTCTGGTTGGTCACCACGATGAACCGGGTACAATTGCCGCTTTCGTCATTGATGTTGTCTGCCAGCACTTCCAGACCGTGTACTTCTGCCGCATAAGCGCTGCACACTGCCGCTTGGCTTTTGTCCTGTTCATCTCTTACCTTCTTGGCCGCAATCGCCGTATTAGCCACACTGATCTGCTGCCAGTCTCCATGCTCCTCTAAGAATTTGGACGCCTGCATAAGCGCCACTCCCTTGGAATATACCCGTTCAATCTCATCGAACTTCGTTCCCGGAAGCGCAGACAGGGTATTCTGAATCGGTATCACTGTCTCCCCCACAATATAGTTTTCAAATTCAACCAGAAGGTCATACATCTCATCCACCGCTCCTGCCGTGGAGTTCTCAATGGGCAGCACTGCAAAATCTGCCGATCCCTCTTCAATCGCCTCCATCGCTTCGCGGAAGGTCTTCACGTAGAAGCTGTTGCAGTTTTTTCCAAAGTAGTGTTCCGTCGCCGCCTGACTGTAAGCGCCTTCCGTTCCCGGAAATACCACTCTTGCGCCTTCTGCATCCAGGCTGTCTACTCCGATAAAGGGCAGTCTTCCCAGCGCTCCAGCCTCCACCAGGCGCTGATACTGCAATTTTCTTCCCATACTCATTAACTGCTCAAAGAGTTCTCTGACTCCCTTTTTACAGAATTCATCTTCCATCTGTCCTGTCACATGCTGCAGTTTTTCCCGTTCCCGCTGGCGATCTAATACCTTGACACCGCTTCTTACTTTATAGGCGCCGATCTCGTCGCATAGGTGCATCCGTTCCCGATACAGCTTCACAATCTGATCATCAACTTCGTCCATCTGTTCCCGCAATTCCTCTAGTGTACTCATCTGTTTTGTCTATCTCCTTTTTCTTACAACTGCATTTTTGCATACTAGATTGTATTATAATACATTTTCTGCATAAAATCTACGCTCCTCGATATTTTTCGCCGGTCTGATATTTGAAAAAATTCTTTCCAGACATTGAAAATCTCTTCTATATGGTATATGATGATACGAGGATTTTTTACCTGATCGAAAATTCCTGTAAAGTAAACGAATCGTATTGTGAACGAAAGAGGAGGTTTTTTATGAGACATTTGATGAGTCCACTGGATTTTTCTGTAGAAGAGCTGGACAGACTGATGGACCTTGCGGGAGACATTGAGGCCCATCCGGACAAGTATGCCCATGCCTGTGACGGCAAGAAGCTTGCAACTTTATTCTACGAGCCAAGTACCAGAACGAGATTAAGCCACGAGGCGGCCATGCTGAATCTGGGCGGAAGTATTATGGGATTTTCTTCTGCTGACTCCAGTTCTGCTTCCAAGGGAGAAAGTGTATCTGACACCATCCGCACCATCTCCTGTTACGCCGATATCTGCGCGATGCGCCATCCAAAAGAGGGCGCTCCTATGGTTGCGTGCCGTCACTCTTCCATCCCTGTAATTAATGCCGGAGATGGCGGACATCAGCATCCTACCCAGACCTTGACGGATCTTCTGACCATTCGCTCTTTAAAGGGACGTTTGGATCACATGACCATCGGTCTGTGCGGAGACTTAAAGTTCGGGCGTACCGTCCACTCACTGATCCATGCGTTGGTCAGATATGAAGGGATCCGCTTCGTTCTCATTTCCCCGGAAGAGCTTCGTCTTCCAAGCTATATCCGAGAGGATGTGCTGGATCAAAAAGGCGTTCCTTATGAGGAAGTCGTTCGTCTGGAAGATGCGCTCCCGAATCTGGATCTCCTCTATATGACACGTGTACAGAAGGAGCGTTTCTTCAATGAAGAGGACTATGTACGTATGAAAGACTTCTATATTCTGGACGCCAAGAAAATGGCGCTCGCTCCGGAAGATATGTACGTTCTTCATCCACTCCCACGAGTGAATGAAATCTCCGTGGAAGTAGATGACGATCCAAGAGCTGCTTACTTCAAACAGATGCAGTACGGTGTCTACATCCGTATGGCTCTGATTCTGACACTGCTGGAAATCGAAGTATAGAGGGAGGAAGACAAATGGTAAAGAATACATTGAACGTCGGAAGAATCGAAGAAGGATTCGTGCTGGATCACATCCAGGCCGGAAAAAGTATGGATATCTACAAATATCTGCATCTTGACAAGCTGGACTGCTGTGTGGCAATCATCAAGAATGCAAAGAGCAGCAAAATGGGAAAGAAAGACATTATGAAGATTGAATGTCCGATCGACTTCATGGATCTTGATATTCTCGGATTTATTGACCACAACATCACAGTCAATATCATTCAGGATTCTCAGATTGTAGATAAGAAGTGTCTGCATCTTCCAAAGAAGATCACCAATGTGATCCGCTGCAAGAACCCTAGATGTATCACCTCTATTGAACAGGAATTAGATCATGTATTCGTACTGACTGATCCAGAGAACGAGATCTACCGCTGTCAGTACTGCGAAGAAAAATATCGCTAAAATAGAACCATCAACTATAAAAATCCCTGGCGGGATATATATCCTGCCAGGGATTTTTTGCATATCAAATTCATTTGGTAATAAAAAACAAGCAAGACGATAAGCCGGGTTATGTCGTTGGGTAATCATCTATCTAGACCTGCCGTTACCGGCAGGTTCCAGCAACCTACCTAAGACGTGACGGGCCGCCACATTGTCTTTTTCCGGTCTTGCTTCGGATGGGGTTTACATGTGCCCCTGTTGTTACCAACAGGGCGGTAGTCTCTTACACTGCCTTTCCACCCTTACGTTTGCAATGAGCCACACGCCATTTGGCATCGTATGTAAATAACTTTACACGCCGCCAAATGGGTATGGCGCATGGCTCATTGCAAACGCGGTATATCTCTGTTGCACTGGCCTTGGAGTCGCCTCCACCGGACGTTATCCGGCATCCTGCCCTGTGAAGCCCGGACTTTCCTCACCTGCAGCCTTTCGGCATACGCAGCTGCGATTACCTGTCTTACTTGCTTTGGTTACTATATCATAGTTCTGTCAAAAATACAATTCCTAAATTCCTTCATCCACAATCAGATCCATCCCATCTGCTGCCGTCGTTGCCAGTGTATCGCACCGTTCATTCTGCGGATGTCCATCATGTCCTTTCACCCAGATAAAGCGAACCTGATGCTGCGCCTTTGCCGCCAAAAGCCGTTTCCACAGATCTACATTTTTCACTGGCTCGTTCTTGCCGCGCTTCCAGCCTTTCTTAAGCCATCCATCAATCCAGTGCTGGTTAAATGCATCCACTACGTACTTGGAATCGGAATAAAGTTCTACCTCGCATGGGCGGTTCAGCGCCTCCAGTCCCGCGATTACCGCCATCAGTTCCATACGGTTGTTGGTGGTCTTCCGGTACCCTTGCGAAAGTTCTCTGGTGTGAAGTGTTCCTTTGGAATCTACATATTCCAAAACCGTACCATAACCTCCCGGTCCGTCCGGATTGCCTCTGGCTGCTCCGTCTGTATAGATCTTTACCTGCATGCAGTCTCTCCTTTCAGTTCAAACTTCTGCTGCGGACCTATCACCCGCTGCACTTTTTCTCGATAATCCTCTGATACCGGATCCTTAAGAAACCTTTCGCAGGTTTCGTATTTTTCCCACATATGCATTGGAAATACATAACGGGTCTGGGTATGTCTCATGTAGTAATCCAGCCCCAGACTGTACTGCTCCTGCTGCCTAGGATCCAAAGGAAGAAACGCAATATCAATCCGCCGTCCTTCCAGCACTTTTCGAATCTCATGCTGATAATTACGGCGCATTCTCTCATTGTAAACTTCCCCCTCTTCTTCCCAGTGCCACCAGTTCAAGTCTCCCGCATGATAGAGGCGTATCCCTTCCGTCTCCACCAGAAATGCCACTCCCTGATCTGTAGAGCGAAGCGTTTGAATCTTCAGATCATCAAGCTTTAATTTCTGCCTTGCCTGGACCTTAAGAGTCTGCCCCTTCGGTCCTTTTGCCTGAATATCGTCTGACAAAATGTAGCGGACATGTTCACACTTGTCCGCCCACTGAAAAATTCTTCTCTTAAAATGATCATAATGCGCATGACTTGCAAAAAAGTATACTTGTTTCTTCGTAGAGATAAAGGAAAGATCGCCTTCATAGTAATCAAAAATCAATACCTTCTCTCCGATCTCTACTGCAAATCCGCTGTGCGCCAGGTAAGTCACCTGTACCTTCTGCGTCAGTCTCGACATCGGTTCCTGCATGTTTAGACCTCTCCCTTAACCACTTCTACTGCGTGGTTCAACTCTGGAAGAAGATAACGAAGATCTGCCTTCACAGCCTTTGCCTTTCCAGGAAGATTGATAATCAGCACATCTCCACGGATCCCCGCCGTACCCCTATTTAACATAGAACGCATCGTCAGATTCATCGTGTGTGCCCGCATTGCCTCCGGAATTCCCGGAACTTCCCGGTCAATAATATCCTTCGTTGCCTCCGGCGTGCAGTCCTGAGGCTTACATCCGGCGCCCCCTGTCGTTAAGATCAGATCTGTCAAATGACCGTCTGCCATTCTCTGCATCACAGTTCCCAGCACTTTTCTATCTAACGGCAACGCCTTTTGGAACACGATGTCCCATCCTGCCTCTTTCATCATCTCTCTGATAACAGCGCCAGACTCATCTGCCTCTGTCTCTCTGTATATTTCTGTGTTTGCTGTGATAATCGCAACTCTCATATTGTACCTCCAAGATCTTTCGTTTATAAATATGTATCTTTATACTACCCTTTTTATATAAATAATGCAATCATTACCGTACAGATTCCTGCAACTCCCACTGCCACACCGCTGACGGCGCCTTCCACTTCTCCTATCTCCAATGCTTTGGCTGTACCAACGGCATGACTCGCCGTACCGAACGCCACACCGATTGCCACCGGATCCTTCAGCCTAAGCATACGGATAATAATCGGGTGCAGAATCGCCCCGGCCGTACCACAGATCACCACCGCCATCATCGTCACTGATTTGAGTCCTCCCAACTGGGTAGACACGTCAATGGCTATAGCTGTCGTCACTGACTTCGGAAAAAGGGAATATAACATCTCACTGTGCAGCGCCAGCATCCGGCAAAGGATCACCGTACTTCCCATGGACAGAAGACTTCCGCCCAGACACCCGATCACAATTGGGAAAAATTCTTCCTTCAGCACCTTTCTCTGCCGATAAATGGAAAGTCCAAGCATTGCCGTTACCGGTACCAGAAAGAAGGTCACATACTGCGCCCCTTTCATATAATCCTCATACGGAATGTGAAACAGCTTCAATACTGCCACACAAATGATCATCGCAATCAACAGCGAATTCGCCAGCGGAGATTTCACCTTCTTCGCTACCAAATCCCCGATATAGAAGCTTCCCACCGTCAGAAACAGCCCGAAAAAGGGATTGGCACACAAGTCATAAAACACCTTACTCATGCTTCTTTCCTCCCTTCTTCATAAGCCTACTCATACACTTCTGAACCAGCCTTACCGTTCCGTATGTTCCCAGGAATGTTAAAATCAAGGAGATTCCTACCACAATCAGGAATCCTGCCGCCTGCCCTTTCAACAGCTCCAGGTCTTCCACCATTCCCACGGCCAGCGGCACGAACACCAGCGCCATGTTCTTCAACATAAAATCGGCAGTCTCCTGAATCTGCTGCTCTTTTAAAAGCTTAGCACCAAGCAGAATCGCAAGAATCAGAATTGCCGCCACACTGCTGGGAAATGCAAAAGGCAGAAATGCTACCAAAGCCTCCGCAGCCAGACAGATTGCAAGAATCAGCGTGAGCTGTTTTAGTATCTTCATATTCATTCTCTTTCGTCCCCGTCTTTCTATCTCTTATTTTACTTTCACGTTTTATTATTATAGCAAAAAAAAGTGTATTTGACTATGCCGGGATTAAATAATAATGCACACCATCCCACCATTACTGTCATTTACAATTTTCTGCATGGTATCCTGCAGCTTCTCCTGACTCTCATCACCAATCATCGCAATTTTCTGCTGCATACCGTCCATCACAAGTTCTTCCACTGTCTTTCCGAAGATATTTGTCTTCCAGATTCCGCCTTCTTCCTCTCCAGCCTCTTTGATATATCGAACCAGATCCTGGGCCTGCTGCTCATTTCCGACGATGGGGGCGATCTCCGTCTCTACATTGGCGCGAATCAGATGAATGGACGGCGCCTCGGAACGAATCTTCACTCCGTATTTATTGCCCTGCTTGATCAGAACCGGCGCATCCAGCGCAATCTCTTCTTTCGCCGGACTGACGACACCGTAACCTTTCATCCGCACGGAGGCAAATGCATCCCGTACTCCCTCATACTCTGTCTTCAACTCAGAAAGCTCTTTCATGGCGGCAATCAGCTCATACTGGCCTGCGATAGGGGTGCCAGTCATCTCGCTTAACATTTCATAATAATACTTTTCCGCCACCTGGATACGTACATCCACACACCCGCTGTCCATAGCAATGTGATCCACCTTCATTTCCTCAAGATAGTCACTCTCTACCGGCGCAATCCCTGATGCCGCATCCCGAATCTCACCGAATCCATCCAAAATCCCTCTGATATGTATTAGCAGATCCTGTTTGATCCGATGATCTCTTGGAAGCATCTCCACCCATTTGGGAACAAAGAAACGAACCTCGCAAACCGGGAACGCATAGAGCACCGTCTCCATGATGTGACAGATATCCTCTTCCTTCAACTGCTCACAGTTGACCGGCATCGCCGGAATCTGATACTTCTTTTGCAGTTCTTCCGCTGTCGCCTTCGCCTCTTCAGAGTACGGTTTTTTCGAGTTCACCAGCACTACGAACGGCTTCCCGATACTTTTTAATTCCTGAATAACTTTTTCTTCGGCTTCTCTGTAACTCTCCCTTGGAAGATCGGTAATACTTCCATCTGTTGTAATCACAATTCCAATCGTGGAGTGATCGTGAATCACTTTGCGGGTTCCAATAGCCGCCGCCTTGGTAAAAGGAATCTCATGGTCAAACCAGGGTGTACGCACCTGGCGCTCTGCACTTCCTTCCACATGACCGGAAGCTCCGTCTACCATATACCCCACACAATCGATCAGCCGAAGCTTCACCTGTACGTCATCCGACAGTCTTATCACGGCCGCCTCTTTGGGAATAAATTTAGGTTCCGTCGTCATAATCGTCCGTCCTGACGCGGACTGCGGCAGTTCATCCTTCGTCCGTTCTCTGTCGTTGTAATCTTCCATATTGGGCAGCACCAGCACATCCATAAACCGTTTGATAAACGTAGATTTCCCTGTTCTTACCGGTCCTACCACTCCAATATAAATCTCTCCGTGCGTTCTGGCTTGTATATCTTTGTATAGCTGAAATGGATTCATACAAATACCCCCTTGTTCTGCTGATAACAGCATATGCAAGAGGGTATCTTTTCTAGAACATTTCTTCTTATATTCTTTTTATTTTGTTCCCATGTAGAGATCTACCAGTTTATCTCCTGCCTGTTTTCGGATATTTTCATATACCGGTGCGCAGGCATCCTGCATCTCTTTCCATGTCTCATCATCTGGTTCGATGATTGTCATTCCTTCTTTTTCCAGAGTCTTTTTTCTTTCCTCACGGCGCTCATCTGCCTGCTCTCTGGCTGCTTCCTGTGCGTTTGCAGCTGCCTCGCGAATGATTGTTTGCTGCTTTTTACTAAGACCTTCCAAGAACTTATCACTAACAATCAAGGTTACATAGTCAGGTACTGCATTTGTCTCAATGACATACTCCTGCTGTTCATAAAGCTTTGCGCTTACCAATAATTCATAAGCATTCTCCTGTGCATCGATGGTTCCCTGCTGAAGACCAATATACACTTCACTGAAGGTCATTGGTGTGGGATTCGCCCCTAGAGCCTTCCAAAACTGAAGGTGGTATGGGTTCTCCATCGTACGAATCTTCTGTCCCTTAAAGCTTTCAAATCCATCAAACGGCTTTGCTGAAGTCATGACACGGTAGCACTGATCTGCCATTCCTAACAGCTGATATCCGGCATTCTTATAAATCCCCTGAATAATCTTCTGGAATTCTTCTCCATCAACTGCCTTTCTAGCATCATCAATATCATCAAATGCACATGGAATATCAAATACACAGAGTTCCGGCATAAAGCTTACCTGTGGGGCCGGCGACTGCACAACGAATGGGATATCCTGGTCTTTGCAACTTTCCAGAAGCTCACGGTCTCCACCTAGTGTACTCTGCGGATATACCTGAATCTTCATCTTTCCATCACTTAATTTTCCAACTTCCTCTGCAAATGTAGAAGCAAACACGTGAGTAATCGTCTCTTCCGTACTACAGGTAGCCAAAGGCCATGCATACCGCTGCTCCTCTTCTTCCGACTGTTTTCGGGAGGACCCGGTAGCGCCAAAAGCGATGACGCCTACGGTAATTCCAAGAAGAGCAACAACAATAATTGCGCGATATATTCTTTTCATTTTCTCTCCTCCTTATAACAAGATCAGACTGATCTGTGGAATAAACGTAATCAGTAACAATGCAATTAAGAAATATCCAATCAGTGGAAGTGCACGCTTTGCAATATCCACGACCGGAATATCTGTCAAAGAGCTTGCCACAAACAGGTTCACTCCAATCGGAGGAGTTACAAATCCAATTGCCAGGTTAACAACCATCATAACACCAAAGTGAATTGGGTTCACACCGATTCCTGTCATAATTGGCATCAAAATCGGCGTAAGAATCAAGATCGCAGGTGTCGTATCCATGATCATTCCAACCAGTAATAAGAAGATATTTACAACAATTAAGATCACTACCTTACTAGAGAAATTCTCTAGAATCCAGCCGCTGATCGTCTGTGGAATCTGCATCAACGTAAGTACACGTGAGAATGCAATAGACGCTGCCAGAATAAAGAGAATCGGAGCATAGGTCTTTACTGCTTCTGCAAATACCGGATAAAGATCTTTGAACTTCAAGGACTTATAAATAAATAAGCTGACAATCAAAGAATAAAATACAGAAATAACTGCCGCTTCTGTCGGAGATGCGATTCCTGAATAAATGCAACCAAGAATAATGATTGGAGAAAGTACTGCAAAGAAACTACTCTTGAATACTTTCCATAATCCCTGCTCTCTTAACTGATCAATCTCATGATTAATCTTCTTTTTATCTTCACCATTCTTCTTACAATATACAACAGCATACACCATTAACATTCCGCCAATTAAAAGTCCCGGTACGATACCTGCCAGGAAGATATCACTTACAGATACTCCGGATGCCATACCGAACATAATGAATGGAATACTAGGCGGAATGATAACACCTAAACTTCCTGCAACAGCAACTAACGCCGTACAGAATTTCTTATCATATCCTAAGTTTACCAAAAGTGGGATTGTCATACTTCCAACAGCTGCAACTGTCGCAATACCTGAGCCTGAGATCGCTCCGTAAAACAGACAAGTAACTACAACCGCACATGGAAGTCCAGCCGTCTTCTTTCCTATAAAATAAGAGAAGAGATCAAACAGTCTCTTTGAAATTCCTCCTCTTGCCATAATAATACCAGAAAGAATAAACATTGGAACGGCAAGCAAAGGGAAGCTATCAAGCCCTCCAAACATCGAACGCACGACATAAGTTGCGCTTGCAGTAAAGGAAGCATCAAATGCTCCTGGTAATACGGACACGATTCCAAGAGAAGTCGAAATCGGTATTGCAATCAATAAACATACAAAAAACAAAAACAGTACTAATCCGGCTGACATCTTACACTTCCTCCTTTCCTAGAATCATTTCTACTCTTTGAACCCATTTTTGAATCAATCGAAATACACATAATGCAAAACTGATCACAGCAGAGGATTGGATAATCCACATCGGAATTCCACACGCAGGACTCAACTGTCCGCTCTCCACCTGTGCTATCATATAATTCCATGCAAACGGAATTAAGTATGCAAAAAATATAAGTTGTATGGTATAGCTGATCAGGCGGAAATAGTGAACACCCTTCCCAGGAAGCATACCCACTAACTGATCAATCTTCACAGATGCACTCTTCTTGATACAGAAGCTTGCACTAAAAAAACCAGAGATGATAAACATAAATCTTGTAATCTCCTCTGACCAGGATAACGAAGAAGAAAATACATATCTTGCTGTAATCTGAACTCCCATAATACAAGTCATCGCACACAACAGTACAAGCAATAAAGCTTCTTCCAGATAGTCATCCAACCACTTTAGTACTTTCATGATGATCCTCCATTCCACATTGTTTGTCTTTTAACAAACAACTGTTTGTTTATAATTTAACATGCAAAAGAGACTCTGTCTAATGAATACTTCTTCACAGATCCATACACAAAATCCATCAATTACTAACTCTCCGCGCTGAAAGAGAGATCCTGCCCACTGAACCAGAATCTCTCTTTGTATCAACCAATCTGTAAACCGTCTTATTTGCTAAGTGCGCTCTTTCCAAAAATCTTCTTATGCTGAGCTACCAGATACAGAGAACTTAAAATTGCAAGTCCTGCAAATACTAATAACATAATCATTAATGTATAAACTGCGTTTGCCTCTCCAGATGCCTTTGTAAGCTGTGCTGCTACAACCGGAATCAGGTAGCTTGCTGCTCCCATGAAGGTATAGTAGATACCTGTGTTTCTTCCTTTTGGTCCTGGATTGAATAACTGTACTACTGCAAGTCCTGTCTGAAGCGCTCCACCTGCTGCAAAAAATCCAAGCATTGTAATTGCAATGTAGATTACTGCTACCTGATGGATGAATAATACGGCTGCAAGTGCTGCTGCTGTACAAATAGAGTCAATCAAAATAACTTTTAATGGGTTCCATTTTAATTTTCCCATCATAAATGCCCAGAACAGTACTGCGCAAAGTGAACCTACTGTGTAGATAGATGTCATACCTGCCGCCTGCATCTCGGAAAGTCCACATACAGATAATCCGAATGCTTTGGTGTACTGCTGTGCACCATACATGATTGCCATACATAAGAATGCATAGAACATGATCAAGAATACAACTAATTTGTTTGGCTTCTGAAGCATCGCTGCTTTCGCTGCGTTAATTTCATCCTGAATTGCATTGTGATCTTTATTTGCCTCTCCTTTTGCTGCCTTCTTCTGATCATCGTATACAAATGGTGCGATCAGTGCAAGTGCCAGACATACGAAGGACATTACAAGTGGAATAATTACGTTCATCTTCCAGTTCCCATTGCTTGCATTCTGTACTACCATCAATGGATATACCATACCGGATAAAGATACGAAGAACTTAATTCCAATTAATGCAGATCCTGGTGCTGCCGGGCATGCTTCCTGTACCGCCGGGTATCCTGCTGCATCCCAGAATCCAGATGTTGCAACACCTGTTAAGAATCCACATACAGATGCGATTAATGCATTCTGTGTAAATAAGAATCCCAAGAAACAGATGATGTAAAGTACAGCTCCACCAACCATCATTTTCTTACGTCCTACACGGTCAGAGATCTCTCCTCCGATCCATACGCTGACGAATTTACCAAATCCTGTCCACGCAATTGCAGTACTTACTGCTGCAAGTCCTGCTGCATAAGCTGCTGATTCAGGGTTGGACATATCAAATCCCCACTGAATTGCAAAGTTAACGTTATTCTGTCCAAGAATAAGCGCCTGAATTCCGTGTGTCAGATAACACATATACACACAGATGATTGACCATAAATACTTTTTTGCTTTCATTCCTTCTTCTCCTTCTATCCATAGATGTTTTTTTATGGTTTTTGTGCTTTTTATTAAAAATCCTCTGGTACTTTCTATAGATCGTCTTTTTTTTAACAATCCATTGCCAAGAAAAAGCTCTGCCTTTTTAGACTAAAGGCAAAGCCTTTTCTCCTTATTATATTAGGAAAAGATTTTTATTTGCTAAGTGCGCTCTTTCCAAAGATCTTCTTGTGCTGAGCTACCAGATACAGAGAACTTAAAATTGCAAGTCCTGCAAATACTAATAACATAATCATTAATGTGTAAACTGCGTTTGCCTCTCCAGATGCCTTTGTAAGCTGTGCTGCTACAACCGGAATCAGGTAACTTGCTGCTCCCATGAAGGTATAGTAGATACCTGTGTTTCTTCCTTTTGGTCCTGGATTGAATAACTGTACTACTGCAAGTCCTGTCTGAAGCGCTCCACCTGCTGCAAAAAATCCAAGCATTGTAATTGCAATGTAGATTACTGCTACCTGATGGATGAATAATACGGCTGCAAGTGCTGCTGCTGTACAAATAGAGTCAATCAAAATAACTTTTAATGGGTTCCATTTTAATTTTCCCATCATAAATGCCCAGAACAGTACTGCGCAAAGTGAACCTACTGTGTAGATAGATGTCATACCTGCCGCCTGCATCTCGGAAAGTCCACATACAGATAATCCGAATGCTTTGGTGTACTGCTGTGCACCATACATGATTGCCATACATAAGAATGCATAGAACATGATCAAGAATACAACTAATTTGTTTGGCTTCTGAAGCATCGCTGCTTTCGCTGCGTTAATTTCATCCTGAATTGCATTGTGATCTTTATTTGCCTCTCCTTTTGCTGCCTTCTTCTGATCATCGTATACAAATGGTGCGATCAGTGCAAGTGCCAGACATACGAAGGACATTACAAGTGGAATAATTACGTTCATCTTCCAGTTCCCATTGCTTGCATTCTGTACTACCATCAATGGATATACCATACCGGATAAAGATACGAAGAACTTAATTCCAATTAATGCAGATCCTGGTGCTGCCGGGCATGCTTCCTGTACCGCCGGGTATCCTGCTGCATCCCAGAATCCAGATGTTGCAACACCTGTTAAGAATCCACATACAGATGCGATTAATGCATTCTGTGTAAATAAGAATCCCAAGAAACAGATGATGTAAAGTACAGCTCCACCAACCATCATTTTCTTACGTCCTACACGGTCAGAGATCTCTCCTCCGATCCATACGCTGATGAATTTACCAAATCCTGTCCACGCAATTGCAGTACTTACTGCTGCAAGTCCTGCTGCATAAGCTGCTGATTCAGGGTTGGACATATCAAATCCCCACTGAATTGCAAAGTTGACGTTATTCTGTCCAAGAATAAGCGCCTGAATTCCGTGTGTCAGATAACACATATACACACAGATGATTGACCATAGATACTTCTTAGCCTTCATTCTCTCTTCTCCTTTTAACCTTTGTAGTAATTTATTTTGCCTGCTGTTTCTGGAATTCCTGATATTCAGCAAGAGGCATCTCTTTTCCAACAAAAAGCTCGTAGTTTACAGCTCCCTGCTGCTGAAGCATTCCTACTCCACCGATTGCTTTGCATCCTGCTTCTTCTGCTTCTACAATCATCTTTGTTTTTTCTGGATTATAAACAGTGTCAGCTACAACCAAATCTTTATGGAATAAAGATTTGTCAACCAATGTTACATCTTCATAAGGTTTCATTCCCATTGTTGTCGCATTGATCAGAATATCACATTCCTTTACAGCCTGTGCAAGCTTTTCTGCATCTTCCAGATGATCTACCGTCACTACACAGTCCGGGCATTTCTCTGTCAGTTTTGCTTTGGTGCTCTCAGCTCTCTCATAGAACTTATCATCAATATTGAAGATCTTCACTTCTTTTGCTCCGTCAAGGGCAAGCTGTACCTGAATTGCAGTTGCTGCTCCACCAGCTCCTAACACAACTGTCTTTTTATCTTTTACCGGCGCTCCATTGATCTCAAGATTTTTCACAAATCCGATACCGTCTGTAATATGTCCTGTAATCACTCCGTCATCGTTAACGAATACGTTACATGCTCCGATGATCTCTGCTGCCGGAGACAGTTTATCAACCAGTTTTGCTGCAATGTTCTTGCATGGCATGGTAAAGTTACCCCCACGCATATTGAATAACTTAATTGCTTCAAAAGTTTTTGGCATCTGCTCTTCTGTTACGTCAAATGCCAGATAGGCATAGTCCAGTCCATCATGCTGGAAGCTGAAATTATACATTGCTGGGGATCCGGAATGTCCAACTGGTGTTCCGAATAATCCCATCAAACCAGTATGTCCTGAAATTCTTTTTTCCATCTTGGTTTCCTCCTGATGTTATATTTTATTCCAAGCTCTGTCCTCGTTCAAGACAGAGCTTTTATTCTTATATTTCTTACAATTTTAATGCTACATCGTAAGCTTCTTTGGTTGCATCCAGCGCACGACGTGCTCTAACTGCATCTCCTACTACGTGTACTTCCGGTACAATTGCTCTTAATTCATCTGCAAAATCGTATACAACTTCCTGTCCTTCTCTATGTGTATAGCGTGAGCTGAATCCCATGGACAGAACAACGGTATCAAATCCTCTTACTTCGTAAAGTGTTTCATCGGATTTGTCTGCTGCGTTCTTGTAGCTTACACCGTCAGAGAAGATCTCAGAAACTGCTGCGTCTGTAATCTTCTGTACACCGTATTTCTCCAATCCTTCCATCAGGAAGATTCTATGTTCATGGATCACATCTGGTCCAATCTCGTGTCTCATCTCAATTACAGATACGTCATGCCCCTGCTCAGCCAGGAATTCTGCAGTCTCTGCTCCGACCATACCACCGCCGACAACAAGCACTTTATGTCCTACCGAACGAGATCCATCCAGGCAATCTACTCCATGCACAATATCTGGATTCTGAATTCCTTTGATGAATGGAAGAATGAGGGTTTCAGATCCTGTTGCAAGGATGACTGCATCTGGAGTATCAGATTTCAGCATTTCAGCTGTAACCTTTGTGTTCATCTTGATATCTACACCGGCTTTTTCGCATTTTACAATGTAGCTTCTGATCATGTTGGTAATATCACCTTTTCCTGGTGGATACGCAGCCAATCTCATATTTCCACCAAGACGATCGGTTGCTTCAAACAAGGTAACATCATGTCCACGTCTCTTTGCCGTAAATGCTGCGCACATACCCGCAACACCACCACCGATTACGTATACTTTTTTCTTCTTTTCTGCCAGTGGAAGACCTTCTGACTCACGGCCAAGAACCGGGTTAGTCAAACAACAGATCGGCTGTCCAGCATACATATTAGCCACACATCCCTGAAGACATGCGATACAAGGTGTCATATCTTCCAGTCTTTCCTCCATTGCTTTCAAAGGCATATGTGGATCTGCCAGAGACTGACGTCCAAATGCAACCAAATCAGCTCTTCCTTTCTTTACCATAATCTCCGCAAACTGTGGTTCTGTGTAACGTCCTACGGTAATAACCGGAATGGACACACATTTCTTAATATTCTCTACAAGCTCTGCCGAGAATCCGCCATGGATACCTGTCGGTGCCCACATATACTCGTCTTTCAGATGTACGGCACGGGATACATGTAATCCGTCCACTCCACACTCTTCCAGATATTCAGCAATCGCACACATATCGTGATTATCCAGTCCTCCAAACATATCTTCAGTACTGTTGATACGTGCAAGAACCGCGATTTTTCCTTCTGTTCTAGCTTTTACTTCTTCGATGATCAGGCGGGAAAATCTCATACGGTTCTCAAAACTTCCGCCGAACTCATCCACACGTTTATTTGTTCTTGGTGACAGGAAAGAGTTTACTAAATATCCATGCGCCATATGGATTTCTACCGCATCAACGCCGCCCTTCATTGCACGTACTGCTGCTTCTCCATATCCTTTTACCAGTTCATATACTTTTTCAGTTGGAACTTCTACCGGAATATCTCTTCCATCTGAACTCTGAATTGCAGTTGCCGCTTCAATCGGTGCTCCCGCATTCTTAGCATTTCCTTCCGGTCCTGCATTCTGAAGCTGAACGGACACCTTCGCTCCTTCTTTGTGACAGGCATCTGTAATTCTCTTCAAGCTTTCAATACTGTCATCATTATAAAGACAAGGCTTTCTCGGTCCTCCCTTAGCTCCCTGATGTACAACAGAAGCTTCGATTGTAATCAGACCAAACTGTCCTTTTGCACGTTCTCCATAGTAAGCCGCAGACTGTTCACTCCATGTTCCATCTGTATTTGCAAAGTTGTTTCCCATCGGAGGAACCACAAAACGGTTCTTTACAGTCATAGGTCCGATTTGGATTGGTGAAAACATTGCATTAAATTTCATATTCTCTTCCTCTCTTATCTCTCTATCAGATTCTTCTATTCCTTATACTTCCGATTAGTCTACCATCTCAGGCCATGCTTCTTTGAGAACTTTCTCTGTATTCTCATATGTATAAGCTGCTGCTTCTTTGATTCCTCTTCCAAGGATCTCATCAGAGATAACTTCTACACCGATTACCTTTGGATCGATACCGGCATCTTTGATCATCTTTACAAATCCTGCTGTGTCTTTCGCTCCTGTTCCAGGTGCCAGACGATCATGCATAGACTCATCTCTTAAAATAGTTTTTGCATATGGTCTGTCGTATGCATCGTTGATCTGGATGGAGATAACCTTCTTCGCAATTTCTTCTGTTAAGATATCAAACGGCTGATCCGCTCTTACCCAATGCCATGTATCAAGAATTAACATTGCATTTTCACATCCAGAAGCCTTTACAACCTCCCATCCCTTTTTCAGATCCGGAATACCGCTGTATGGCATTGGCTCAACACCAATAATGTATTTTCCGGCTCTCTGGCACAGTTCTTTTAACTTCTGTGCTGTATACTCTACAGAGTAGTTCTCCATCAAACCACAGTTGATATGGCCAACTCCGAAGAGTTCACACATATGAAAGCACATCTGCTCTTTGTACTTCTGCTCGTAAGAACGATGCTCTTCACACCACTGTACGATGTATTCTACCTCTGTTACTTTCATTCCGTGCTTGTCAAGGATTGTAAGAATATCTTCATCATGAAGTCCTTCGTTCAATGCGTCTACATAAGTCTCTGCACGAAGACCGATTCCTTCATATCCAGCCTCTTTTGCCGCAATAACACGATCTTCGAATTTGCACTGATCTCCAAGTGTCCAGGAACTTACTGTGATTGGATTCTTTGTTGACATAATACTTTTCTCCTTCCATTGTTTAAATTGAACATGTTTTTTGTATTTTCCAGGTTCAACCTTGTGATTTTTTCTATGCTTCGATTATAATATATCGTTAAATTAAAAACAAATTGTTAATTATGACACAATCTATAGATTTTATTTATAGTTCATGTTAAAATATGGTCACAAAAATAGATAGAAAAAAAATACACAGGAAAAGGAGAAAGGTTATGAACCTCTATCATCTAAGGTATTTTGTCACGCTGGCAAAACTAGAACACTATACGAAAGCTGCCGAACTTCTTGCAATCACGCAGCCAAGCTTAAGCCATGCGATTTCCTCTTTGGAGAAAGAATTGGGAGTAAAACTTTTCGAAAAAGAAGGAAGAAATGTTGTCCTGACGAAATGCGGACAAGCCTTTTTGGAAGATGTCACAAAATCACTGGATAT
This sequence comes from Dorea sp. ICN-14282, assembly GCF_037890115.1. Classification (NCBI taxonomy): domain Bacteria; kingdom Bacillati; phylum Bacillota; class Clostridia; order Lachnospirales; family Lachnospiraceae; genus Dorea; species Dorea sp. ICN-14282. Next base: position 667,521 of record NZ_JBBKBH010000001.1, read on the forward strand.
TTTAGACTCCAGCATCAACAAACTTCAAATGACAGGAACTGGCGAAGGTCGAATTGACATTGCGCAGCTTCGTGCTGTCAGCAGCCTGATTGTTCCAAAACTAGTGCGGGGATTTCTTGATGAGCATTCAGACAAGCATATTGATTTCCGGTTTCATAACTCCACCGGACTTACCATGGATATGATTCAGGGATTAAAAGACCGCCGCTACGATGTCGCCTTTTGTTCCTACGTTGAACAGGAACCGACAATCGAGTTCATTCCGATTGCCAAACAGGAACTGGTTCTTATCGTACCGGAAGGGCATCCTCTAGAGAGCAGAGATTCTATTGATTTGAAAGAAACCCTGCAATATCCACAAGTTGGATTCTCCACCCGAAGCGGACTTCATCGCGTTATCAAAAAACTCTTTGAAAAATGCGGTGGGCATCCCGAGGTGGTCTGTAGTGTGGAAGAAGATGAGGCCGTTGCCGGACTGGTTGGCGCCGGATTCGGTGTTGCAGTCGTGCCGCGAATGCCGATTCTTGACTATATGCCCGTCAAGCCAATCCAAATTGCCAAGCCAAGCTGGGAACGAAATTTCTATATGGCAACTCTAAAGAATGTCTACCAGGCTCCGGTCATTCAGGCGTTTAAGACTTATGTTGCCGAACATGCAGATTTATAAAACGTACTTTTTACACAAACAACAATCCCCTATCTGAGAACGAGGAGGTTTCATGCCTCCCTTGATACATTCTCAGATAGGGGATTATTATAATATTCCATACTATTCTATTCTTTCCATGGAAGTGCAGTATGCTCTGCCTTACTGTCTCTAAGCATCAGTTCGTTGACCGCCTCTTTTGGATCTTTTCCTTCAAACAGCACTTCGTTTACTTTATTGATGATCGGAAGGGATACTCCATACTTCTCGCCCAGCTTTACAGCTGCCTTTGTGGAATAAACACCTTCTACCACCATCTGAACTTCATCCATAGCTTCCTGCATGGATTTTCCCTGACCCATCAGGTATCCTGCCTTACGATTTCGGCTATGAACGCTGGCACAAGTTACAATCAGATCTCCGATTCCCGTCAAACCGGTAAAGCTTTCGATGGCTCCTCCCATCTTCACACCCAATCTTGCGATCTCTGCAATTCCTCTGGTAATCAGAGCCGCCTTCGTATTGTCTCCATATCCCATGCCGTCTGCAATTCCGGCAGCCAAAGCAATGACATTTTTTAAGGAACCGCCAAGCTCCATCCCCAGCATATCCGGGCTTGTATAAACACGGAACACCTCGTTCATAAACATGCTCTGAAGATATTCTGCCGTCTTCTTTCTTCTCGCACCAATCACAACGATGGTCGGAAGTCCTCTTCCGACTTCCTCCGCATGACTTGGACCGGACAAAACTGCGACATCTGCCTGAGGAAGTTCCTCCTCAATCTGCTGAGAAAGTGTCATCAGGGTAGCTTCCTCAATTCCCTTTGCCACATCTACAATGATCTGTCCTTCCTTCACATACGGCTTCATATTGCGCGCCGTGCTTCTGGTAAACGGAGAAGGTACTGCCAACACAAGGAAATCCTTGCCCACAATCGCCTCTTCCATATTGCTGGTGAAAATCATTTCCTCCGGAAGCTTAACCCCCGGAAGCTTACTGGTGTGTTCCCGTTTGGAAGAAAGCATATCAACCTCTTCCTGATTAATCGACCAAACGGTCACCTGATGTCCGTTCTTGTGAAGCAGAAGGGCAAGGGCTGTTCCCCAGCTTCCCGCTCCCATCACACCTACATTTGCCATAGTTTTCACGTTCCTTTCTCTGGCGCCTCGCAATCACCATCACGATTCGCTATTATTTATGATTTCTTTTTCCAACACTTAGCTTGTTCTCTGTGCCATTTAACAGCCGCTTGATATTCTGCCGGTGCTTTATGAAGGCCGACACCATCAGAAATGCCGCTATCGCGTACATCTCCCACAAATACTCCGGTGCCACCGCAAATCCTCCCATCTGCCCGTAAATCACAACTTCTGCAAGGTAGATAGCCACCACTAAAAGGGATCCCACTGACACGTATCTAGTCACGGCTACCACTCCAATGAACACAAGGAGGCAGATCAGCACCATCCAAATATTGACGGTACTGATAATCAAACCTGCTGTCGCCGCAATGCCTTTCCCTCCCTTAAATCCAAGGTAGAACGGATAGTTGTGTCCAAGCACAGCTCCGGCCCCGGCATACATGGCAAGAAGCGGCAGCATTTCTGTATGGGACTCCCGGTAAAGTAAGGTAGCCACTACTACTGCTGCCACGCACTTAAAACAATCTCCCAGGAAGGTTACAAGTCCAGCCTTCCACCCCAGGGTTCGCAGTGCATTAGTCGTACCCGCATTCCCGCTTCCCAGTTTGCGGATATCAATATGATGAAGCTTTCCGTAAATATATCCCGTCTGCAATAGTCCAAATGCATATCCAATCAATACACATATGATACGTTCCATGATTAACGATCCTTTTCCTTTCTTTCCCGGATAAAGAACTTCAGCGAAGTTCCCCGGAAACCAAATGCTTCTCTGATCTTATTTTCTAAATATCTGGTATAAGAAAAATGCATCAATTCCTTGTCATTGACAAAGATTACAAAAGTCGGCGGCTTCACAGAAACCTGGGTAATATAGTAAAGCTTCAACCGCTTTCCCTTGTCTGACGGCGGCTGCTGCATAGCTACCGCTTCCGTCATAATCTCATTCAGCACTCCTGTCGCCACACGCATTGTCTGGTTCTCAATTACCATATCAATCATATCATAAAGCTTTGGAAGCCTCTGCCCGGTCTTAGCAGAGACATACATAATCTCAGCATATGGCATAAATGCCAGCACCCGGCGAATCTCGTTCTCATATTCCTTCATGGTCTTATCGTTCTTCTCAATGGCATCCCACTTATTGACAACGATAATAATTCCCTTGCCGCGCTCATGCGCAATTCCGGCAATCTTAGCATCCTGCTCGGTGATACCCTCTGATGCGTCAATTACCATCAGAACCACATCCGCACGCTCTACTGCCGTAACAGTACGAATGATGCTGTAACGCTCCAACTCTTCTTTGATCTTATTTTTTCTCCGAAGCCCCGCGGTATCAATAAATACATATTCTTTTCCATTGTGTATAATATCGGTATCGATCGCATCTCTCGTGGTTCCCGCCACATCGGAGACGATCACGCGCTGCTCGCCCAAAAGTTTATTGATAATCGAAGATTTCCCAACGTTTGGCTTTCCGACAATCGCAACTCTCGGACGATCGTCTTCTTCCTCTTCTCCTGCATGTTCCGGGAAATGTCTGGTCACTTCATCCAGCATATCGCCAATCCCCAGTCTGGATGCCGCAGAAACCGGAACCGGATCCCCAATTCCCAGATTATAAAATTCATAGACATCCGGCATAAATTTCTCAAAATTATCTACTTTATTTACCACCAGAACGATTGGTTTCTGGGATCTTCTAAGCATATCCGCAACTTTGGAATCGGCATCCACCAATCCCTGACGGACATCTGTAATAAATACAATGACATCTGCTGTATCGATGGCAATCTGTGCCTGCTCCCGCATCTGAGAGAGGATCACATCGCTGCTCTCCGGCTCAATTCCTCCCGTATCAATCAATGTAAATTCCTTATCCAGCCAGCTGACATCGGCATAAATCCGGTCTCTGGTAACTCCGGGAGTATCCTTGACAATGGATATCATCTCTCCGGCCAGTACGTTAAAGAGTGTGGATTTCCCGACATTCGGCCTTCCTACAATTGCTACTACTGGTTTACTCATATATCTGTTCTCCTATATCTGCTTTCTTAAATGTCTGTCTTCTAAAATTAGTACCTTCCTGTTTCTGTGCCAATAATCGCATCAATCAGGTCTTGTCCGCTTGATTTTACAATATCTACCGGTACTTGTAAAGCTTCTTCCAACTCAGAACGGGTAATATCGTCCAAAAATACCTCTTCTTCACTTCTAAACATACTGCATGGAAGCAGAAGGCGTGTCCCAAGTTCCTGTCCGGTAAGCTGCCGGATCAGATCCTGACCGGTAATCAATCCCGCCACCGTAATCCGTTCACCGAAGAAATCATTCCGAATCGGATAGATCAAAATCTTGGTTCTGGTATATTTCTGACTCAAACGATCCGCCATTTTCTTCAAGTACGGATATGCAAGATACCCGGTAGCCAGCGACACACTTCTTTCTATATCATCCCCAGCCGCATCCTCATAAGCTTCCTCAAATTCATTGTGGAGAAGGCGCAGCATGCCAACGCCATTTTCCAGTTGAAGATATCCGTCATAGCGCTCCTCTTCCGGCATCTCTTCTTCCGCCAGAATGTACCATTCATCTCCCGCATGAATAAAATGAAGACCATATTCCTGATACAGTTTCTCCTGCCAGCTGTGAATGACGCGCAGCACTTCCTTAGCATCCTCTTTGGTAAACGGCTCCAGCGGATACAGACCATCCCTATATTTGGTAAGTCCCACTGGAACGACAGAGACACTCTGCAGATATGGCAGATACCGGGATAGTTCCCGGATGCTTCGCTCCAGCTCTTCCCCGTCATTTACTCCTTTACAAAGTACAATCTGTCCATTCATCTGAATCCCACCCTCGTAGAGCGTATCTACTTTTTTCAGCGCATCTCCTGCAAACCGATTATGGAGCATCTTGCACCGAAGTTCCGGATTCGTGGTGTGAAACGAGATATTGATCGGCTCTAGATGATACCGTACGATCCGTTCGATATCGTGATCACTCATATTGGTTAACGTGATGTAGTTGCCCTGAAGAAAGGACAGTCTGGAATCGTCATCCTTAAAATACAGTGTTTCCCGCATTCCTTCCGGCATCTGATCAATAAAGCAGAACATACATTTATTCCTGCAGGATCGGTATTCATCCATCAGTCCCTGCTCAAATTCAATTCCCAGATCTTCTTCGTAATCTTTTTCAATCTCCAGCTCCCATTCCTCACCGTCTGGTTTCTGAATCAGCACCGTCAACTCCTCATCATTGACATAATAATGATAGTCAAAGACATCTTCAATTTCCTCATCGTTAATGGCAAGCAGAAGGTCTCCTGCCTCCACTCCCAGTTCTTCTGCAATACTTCCCGGAAGAACCTCTTTTATCCTATGCTCATGTTTCATGTTCTTTTTACTCCAATTAAAATTTTATTCGATTTTATTATTATAACCTACCTTTGCCGATTCGTCCAATATTATCCCTGATCTTTGCTGATTCATCTAATCTTTGGTTGACCTTCCGATAGGAAAAGTGATATAAATGATATAGTACAATATAAAAAAATACAAAGACACAGGAGAGGACTATGCCAAACATAAAATTAATGGAAACCGCGCTTCCAACAGCGCCGCTGAAAATCGCAGCCCACGACTCCTGCCGTGAGCTCGGAGAAAAAGTTAACAAGTATATTGTTAAATTCAGACAGGATACCCTGAAAGAATCTCTGGATTCTCCATTATTTGCAAGTTACAAGCAGGATAATTATCTCATTGAATGCCAGTGTCCACGCTTTGGCTCCGGGGAAGCCAAAGGTCTTCTTGGAGAATCCATCCGTGGAAAAGATCTGTTCGTGATGGTAGACGTCTGCAACTACAGCCTGACCTACACTGTAAACGGGCATCTAAACCGCATGTCTCCTGATGACCACTACCAGGATCTGAAACGAATTATTTCCGCTGCAAACGGAAAAGCACATCGCGTGAATGTTATTATGCCATTCTTGTATGAAAGCCGCCAGCACAAGCGTACCAAGAGAGAATCTTTGGACTGTGCACTGGCGCTCCAGGAGCTGGTGGATATGGGAGTCAGCAATATTATGACCTTTGACGCCCACGACCCAAGAGTACAGAACTCTATTCCGCTCCATGGATTTGACAACTTTAATCCGCCTTATCAGTTTATGAAAGCGCTGCTTCGCACGGAACCGGATCTTAAAGTTGACAAAGATCACCTGATGATCGTAAGTCCTGATGAGGGAGCCATGCATCGTGCCGTATACTTCTCTAACGTCCTTGGCGTTAACATGGGAATGTTCTATAAGCGCCGCGACTACTCTACCGTTGTAAACGGAAAGAATCCGATTGTGGCTCATGAATTCCTCGGAGACGATGTGAAAGGAAAAGACATCATCATCGTTGACGATATGATTTCTTCCGGTGAAAGTATGCTGGATGTTGCAAGACAGATCAAAGACCGCGGTGCAAACCGGGTATTCGTCTGCACTTCCTTTGGTCTGTTCACAGAAGGATTTGAAATCTTTGATGAATATTACGAGAAGGGATATATCGATCGCGTCATCACTACGAACCTGACTTATCTTCCACCGGAATTCTATGAAAGATCCTATTTTACCGCTGCGGATATGAGCAAGTTCCTGGCACTGATTATCGATTCCTTTAACCATGATATTACGATTGGGCGGGTACTGGATCCAACAGAGAAGATTCATCGTCTGCTGGAAAAGCACAAAGCCGGCTTGTTATAAAATATTGACTGCTTATAAAAGAGAGAAAAGGAAAGCCGTTCCATCCCGGAACGGCTTTCCTTTTCTCTCTCACTTTACTTTACTTCCCTGACCGTCAACTAGTTATCTATTCATGTAATATGTCAAAGCTGTCTCTTCTGCAAAGTAGTTCATGATTCCAGAAATAAGCTTCTTCATTTTGTTTCACTTCCTTTATAACGATCTCTTAATTCCGTTATAAAATTAACACTTATTTCTTGTTCTGTAAAGATATTTTTTTAACAAAAAAACAGGAGTTTTTACCCCTGTTTTTTGTGTATTTTTTAACGTTTTTTTATCTTAACACACGCACCCTCAGCACGTCTCCTACAGCCTTCAACTCATCCACTACGCTGTCCGGCATTGGCGTATCAATATCGATCATTGTATATGCATAACCGCCTTTGCTCTTATTGGAAAGATCTGCGATATTGATATTATCTTTCGCAAGAATTTTGGTAAACTGCCCCAGCATATTTGGAATATTGTGATGAAGAAGCAAAATTCTGGTATGATCTCCTCGAAGTCCCATATCGGAGTCTGGATAATTAACGGAATTCTTAATATTTCCATTCTCCAGATAATTCCGAAGCTCCTTTGCCGCCATCTTCGCACAATTATCCTCTGACTCTGCCGTGGACGCTCCCAAATGAGGAATTACAATGGTGCCCTTTACTCCTGCAATCACCGGTGTCGGGAAATCCGTCACATAGTGCTTCACCTGTCCGGATACCAGCGCATCAATCATTGCCTCTTCATCTACCAGTACATCCCGTGCAAAGTTAAGTACCACAACACCCTTCTTCATCAACCCTAAAGCATCACAATCGATCATTCCCTTAGTGCTTTCAAGAGCCGGAACATGGATGGTAATGTAATCACATTCCTGATAAAGTTCATCTACCGTCTTCGCATGATGAATACTGCGGGACAATCTCCATGCAGAATCTACAGAGACATAGGGATCGTATCCATATACATCCATTCCCAGGTTGGCTGCTGCATTCGCTACCAGCACACCGATGGCGCCAAGTCCAATTACCCCAAGCTTCTTTCCTTCAATCTCACAACCGGCAAAAGCTTTCTTTGCCTTCTCTGCATCCTTTGCAATATTTCCATCCTCTTCGTTTTCCTGTACCCAGTTAATTCCGCCGATAATATCACGGGATGCCAAAAGAAGTCCGGCGATTACCAGTTCTTTCACACCGTTGGCATTGGCGCCTGGCGTATTGAACACTACGATTCCTTCTTCGGCGCAGCGTTCTAACGGAATATTATTGACTCCCGCTCCTGCTCTTGCAATCGCTTTTAATTCTTTTGAAAATTCCATCTCATGCATGGATGCACTCCGAACCAAGATGGCATCCGCTTCCTCCGGCTTTCCAGCCGCTACATATTCTTCCGTCAATTCATTCATTCCGATGTCTGAGATCGGATTTAAACAGTGATATCTATACATGTAATTCATTCTCCTCTTCAAACTTCTTCATAAATGCTACCAATGCTTCTACCCCTTCTATTGGCATTGCATTGTAGATGCTTGCGCGCATTCCACCCACACTTCTGTGACCTTTCAGATTCTCAAGTCCTGCTGCCTTTGCCTCCTTGACAAATTTCGCATCCAAATCAGCATCTCCCGTTACAAATGGAACATTCATCAAAGAACGATCTTTCTTCTCTACCGTTCCCTTGAAGAGACGGCTCTGATCCAGATAATCATAAAGGATCTTCGCCTTCTTCTCATTGTGTTCTTTCATTGCTGCAAGACCGCCCTGCTTTTTCAGCCACTGAAATACCTTGCCGCAGATATAAATTCCGTATGCAGGAGGCGTATTATAAAGCGATCCCGCATCTGCGTGGGTTTTATACTTCAGCATGGTCGGTGTTCCGTCAAGTACATCATCCGTAATCAGATCTTCCCTGATAATCACGATCACAACACCAGCTGGACCAATATTCTTCTGTACGCCGCCATAAATCAGTCCGTACTTTGTCACATCCACAGGCTCAGACAAAAAACAGGATGAAACATCTGCTACCAATGTCTTGCCTTTGGTATTCGGAAGTTCATGGAATTTGGTTCCATAAATTGTATTATTTTCACAGATATAGACATAGTCTGCATCCTCGGAAATCGGAAGATCCGAACAATCCGGAATATAGGAAAACGTCTGATCTGCAGAAGATGCCACAATATTCACCTTACCGTATTTCATTGCCTCCTGGCTTGCCTTCTTCGCCCATTGTCCGGTCACAATATAATCTGCCACTTTATTTTTCATCAGATTCATTGGAATAGCCGCAAACTGCTGAGAAGCTCCGCCCTGCAGAAACAACACCTTGTAATTGTCCGGAATTGCCATCAGATCTCGAAGATCCTGCTCGGCTGTATCTATAATCTTCTGGAATGCCGATGATCGGTGACTCATTTCCATAACGGACATTCCGGTTCCTTCATAATCAAGCATCTCTGCTGCCGCTTCTCTTAATACCTCTTCCGGCAATACTGCCGGACCCGCTGAAAAATTATACACTCTGTTCATTGTCATTCCTCCATTTTTTTATGTTCTATATTCTAGTCTGCTATTTTTGCATATCGCCTTCGTCAAAGGCTTCACTAATCGCTGCTCCCGGAGCCACCATCGGCCACACTTTATCGTCACAGTCAATCTGACAGTCCAGTACAACAGGCTTTCCAAGGGTTAATGCCTCTGCAAACCGCTCTGCAAACTCTTCTTTCGTTGTTACACGGATTCCTACCGCTCCCATGGCTTCTGCAAGTTTTACAAAGTCCACTGCATCATTGAGTACCGTTGCCGAATACCGCTTCTCATAGAAGAGGTTCTGCCACTGGCGCACCATTCCGAGCACATGATTGTTCACCACTACCTGAATGATCGGAATCTGATGACGAACTGCTGTTGCAATTTCGTTCATATTCATACGGAAGCATCCGTCTCCTGCAATATTAATTACCGTCTTCTGCGGACATCCAACCTTTGCCCCCAAAGAAGCTCCAAGACCGTATCCCATAGTTCCAAGGCCTCCGGACGTTAAGAATGTTCTCGGCTTCGTATACTGATAATATTGTGCCGCCCACATCTGATGCTGTCCTACTTCCGTCACAATCAGGGCATCTCCCTTGGTCTGACGATAAATCTCTTCCACAATATAAGGTCCTGTCAGAATCTCTGGGTGATAAGTCAGTGGATAACGATTTTTATACTCCATGATCTTTTCAATCCACTCATGGTGATCCTGCTGTTCCAGGCGTTCATTCAATGCACGAAGTACCACTCTTATATCGCCGACTACGCCTTCTGTAATCAGCACATTTTTATTCATCTCCGCCGCATCGATATCAATCTGAAGAATCTTTGCATTCTTCGCAAATTTCTTCGCATTTCCTGTAACACGGTCGCTGAATCTTGCGCCAACTACCACCAGAAGATCACATTCACTGACTCCATAGTTGGAAGTCTTGGTTCCATGCATTCCCAGCATTCCTGTGTAAAGTGGATCGGTTCCAGGGAATGCACCTTTTCCCATAAGGGAATCTGTAACCGGCGCATCCACCTTCTTTACAAATTCATAAAGCTCACTGCTGGCGCCTGAAAGCACTGCGCCGCCGCCCACGAAAATATATGGACGTTTCGCTTCTGCAATCATCTTCAAAGCTGCGTCAATATCTGACTCACAGATCTCTAAAGATGGTTCCCATTCCTGGATCTGTACTTTCTGATACTCCGTTTTATTGGCGGTTACGTCTTTCGGAATATCGATCAGCACCGGTCCCGGTCTTCCTTTTCTCGCAATTACGAATGCCTTTCTGATGGTATCTGCCAGATCTTTTACATCCTTTACGATAAAATTATGCTTGGTGATCGGCATTGTAATACCAGCAATATCTATTTCCTGAAAACTGTCTCTTCCAAGCAGTGATACTCCCACATTACAGGTAATCGCCACAATCGGAATGGAATCCATACACGCAGTGGCAATTCCTGTTACCAGGTTCGTAGCTCCCGGTCCGCTGGTAGCAAAACATACGCCAACCTTTCCGGTAGCCCTTGCATATCCATCAGCCGCATGGGCTGCTCCCTGTTCATGGGATGTCAGAATATGTGTAATCTCATCACTGTGCTTATACAACTCATCGTACACATTCAATATCGCTCCGCCCGGATAACCAAATACCGTATCAACGCCCTGTTCTTTCAGGCATTCAATTACAATCTCTGCTCCTGTCAACTGCATCCCTCTCTCTCCTTTCTCATCGTATGTATCTATTTATTTCCCCGTTCCTGGTACTTCAAGAATTGCCCCTCTGTTTCCTGAGGTTACCAAAGCTGCATATCGTGCAAGATATCCCGTTTTTACCTTTGGACTTCTCGGCTTCCACTGTTCTTTTCTTCTCGCCAATTCTTTCTCGGACACATCCAGTTCCAAACGGTATTCCGGGATATTAATCCGGATAATGTCTCCTTCTTCTACTAATGCAATCGGACCGCCAACCGCTGCTTCCGGCGATACATGACCGATAGAAGCTCCTCTGGAGGCTCCGCTGAAACGTCCGTCTGTAATCAACGCCACACTGGATCCCAGTCCCATTCCTGCAATCGCCGAGGTCGGATTCAGCATTTCACGCATTCCAGGACCTCCTTTTGGCCCTTCGTATCGGATAACCACCACGTCTCCTGCTACAATTTTGCCACCCTTGATTGCTTCAATTGCATCTTCTTCACAGTCAAAGACTCGTGCCGGTCCTTCGTGAACCTGCATTTCCGGAACGACTGCTGAACGTTTTACCACGCTTCCATCCGGTGCCAGATTTCCTTTTAATACGGCAAGTCCTCCTGTCTTGGAGTATGGATTTTCCACAGGTCTGATCACTTCCGGATTCAGGTTGACTGCATCTTTGATGTTTTCGCCTACTGTTTTTCCAGTCACCGTCATACAATCTGTATGCAGAAGTCCAAGTTTATTTAACTCATTCATTACCGCATAGACGCCGCCAGCCTCGTTTAAATCTTCCATATGTGTCGGTCCTGCCGGTGCAAGGTGGCAAAGATTCGGTGTACGCTCGCTGATTCCATTTGCAAAATCAATCTCAAAATCCATTCCGATCTCGTGCGCAATAGCCGGAAGATGCAGCATACTGTTTGTAGAGCATCCCAATGCCATATCAACGGTCAAGGCATTTAAAACTGCTTTTTCTGTCATAATATCCCGCGGACAGATATTCTTCTCCCACAGCTCCATTACCTTCATACCCGCATGTTTTGCAAGGCGGATACGCTCGGAATAAACAGCCGGAATCGTTCCATTTCCACGAAGTCCCATTCCCAGAACCTCTGTCAGGCAGTTCATACTGTTTGCTGTATACATGCCGGAACAGGAGCCACAGGTCGGGCAGACTTTATTTTCAAATTCCAAAAGTCCTTCATCGGATAAGGTTCCTGCTGCATTGGCACCCACAGCTTCAAAAATACTGGATAAGCTTCTTTTCGCTCCTCCCACACGGCCTGCAAGCATCGGTCCGCCGCTGACGAAGATAGTAGGAATGTTGATTCTAGCTGCCGCCATCAAAAGCCCCGGCACATTCTTGTCACAATTAGGAACCATAACCAACGCATCAAACTGATGTGCCAGCGCCATCGCTTCTGTAGAATCAGCGATCAAATCTCTGGTAACCAGTGAATACTTCATGCCGATATGTCCCATAGCGATTCCATCGCACACGGCAATTGCCGGAAATACGATCGGAGTTCCTCCTGCCATGGCGACTCCCTGTTTTACCGCATTTACTATTTTATCCAAGTTCATATGCCCTGGAACAATCTCGTTATAAGAACTTACGATTCCAACCAACGGACGCTCCATCTCTTCCTTTGTCATCCCCAGTGCGTTCATTAAGGATCGATGTGGTGCCTGCTGTTTTCCCTTTGTTACTGTATCACTTCGCATCTTTCTTCCTCCTTGTATCTATCGAATCAGATCTGCAATCCGATCTCCCATTTCTTTCGTTCCGATCTGCGTCTTTCCTTCTGACATAATATCAATGGTGCGGTAACCTTCTTTTAATACCTGCTCCACTGCCCGTTCAATTGCATCCGCCTCCTGATCCAGATCGAAGCTGTATCGAAGCATCATAGCCGCAGAAAGAATGGTTGCAATCGGGTTTGCAATGCCTTTTCCTGCAATATCCGGTGCCGAGCCTCCGCTAGGCTCATAAAGACCAAGCTTTGTCTCATTTAAGCTGGCGCTTGCCAGCATTCCTATGGATCCTGTTACCATGCTCGCCTCATCGGATAAGATGTCTCCGAACATATTCTCCGTAAGTACGACATCGAACTGCTTCGGATCCTTTACAAGCTGCATCGCACAGTTATCTACTAACATATGGGTCAATGTCACTTCCGGATAGTCTTTTGCCACTTCTTCTACCACTTTTCGCCAAAGTCTCGAAGAATCCAGCACATTTGCCTTATCAACACTGATCACTTGTTTTCTTCTCTTCATCGCCACATCAAACGCACGCTTTGCAATCCGCCTGATCTCATTTTCATTATAGGTCAACGAATCATACGCCGTCATCACACCGTCTTCTTCTACAGTCTTTCTCTCGCCAAAGTAGAGTCCTCCGGTCAGCTCCCGCATAATCAGCAGATCAAATCCGCCTTCTGTAATCTCCTCTTTCAACGGACAGGCTCCCTTTAATTCATCGTAAAGGATCGCCGGTCTTAAATTTGCAAACAGATTCAGCTCTTTGCGAATCTTAAGAAGTCCTGCTTCCGGCCGCTTAGACGGCTCCAACTGATACCACGGGGATGTCTTGGCGTCTCCACCGATGGAACCCATCAGCACCGCATCGCATTCCTTTGCCTGTGCAATTGTCTCATCCGTCAGCGGCACTCCATGTACATCAATGGATGCACCCCCCATCAAAAGTTCTGTATAATCACAGGTATGACCGTATATTTCTGCAGCTTTATCCAGGACTTTTACCGCTTCTGTCACAACTTCAGGACCGATTCCATCCCCTCGGATAATTCCTATTTTAAGATTCATACTCATCTTCCTTCCTGACAAAAATCTATAGCATTAATCATAGCGTATTTTCCCGAATATTTCAATACTTTAATAAGTTAATTTGTGAATCTCCTAAAATTCTTTTCGAATTGCACACAGAATTGATAAAAAATTAAGGACACGGAACTAAACCGTCCGTGTCCTTAATTTTTCTTTCGCATTTTCAATCCGTTCTTTCGTCGGTGGGTCAATCCCTTCCAACGGATAGGAAAGTCCTAGTTCTTTCCACTTATACACGCCCAATGTATGATACGGAAGTACTTCTACCCGCTCTACGTTCTGAAGTGTATCTAAAAACGCCCGAAGTCTGTCCAGATATTCATCATTATCACTTCTCTGTGGAACCAGCACATGACGAATCCATACCGGCTTCTTCTCATCCGACAGATATCCGGCCAAATCCAGAATATTCTGGTTAGTGCAGCCCGTCAGAATCTTGTGCTGCTCGTCATCAATCTGCTTGATATCCAAAAGGAACAGATCGGTATACTGCATTAATTCCTGAAATTTTCCAAAGAAAGGTTCTTCCCTTGTAAATGGATTCCCGCTGGTATCCAGCGTCGTATGGATTCCCTGTTCTTTTGCCTTGCGAAACAACTCAATCAGGAAATCAATCTGCAGAAGCGGCTCTCCGCCACTGACGGTAATTCCGCCGTTCTCTCCCCAGTAAGAGCGATACCGCATTGCTTTCTCAAGAAGCTCATCCGCTGTATACGGGGTTCCTGTCTGCATATTCCAGGTGTCCGGATTGTGACAGAACTGACAGCGCATTGCGCACCCTGCCAGGAAAATCACATACCGAACGCCCGGTCCATCTACTGAGCCGAAACTTTCCAGGGAATGTACGTATCCCTGTACCATAGCAGCTCCTTTCCAGGTGTATGAAAAATCTATAATTACATTCTGTCGTGGCAGGTTCTTGCGATTACGTCAAGCTGCTGCTCACGTGTTAAGTCGATAAACTTCACTGCGTATCCGGATACACGGATCGTAAAGTTTGCATATTCCGGTTTTTCCGGATGCTCCATTGCATCGATCAGCTTATCTGTTCCGAATACGTTTACGTTCAGGTGGTGAGCCCCCTGATCAAAGTATCCATCCATTACCTGTACCAGGTTATTCTTACGCTCTTCATCATCGTGTCCGATGGTGTCTGGGCTGATGGTCTGTGTATTAGAGATTCCATCAAGAGCCAGTTCGTATGGAAGCTTCGCTACAGAGTTTAAGGAAGCTAACAGTCCATTCTTCTCTGCTCCGTAAGATGGGTTTGCACCTGGTGCCAGCGGTTCGCCTGCTTTTCTTCCATCCGGCAGAGATCCTGTTGCCTTACCATATACAACGTTGGATGTAATCGTAAGAATAGAAGTAGTTGGCTCGGAATTTCTGTATGTGTGGCACTTGTTTAACTTGTGCATAAATGTCTTTAACAGCCAGATTGCAATGTCGTCTGCACGATCATCGTCGTTTCCGTATCTTGGGAAGTCTCCCTCGATCTCGAAGTCAACTGCCAGTCCGTTTTCATCACGGATTGGTTTTACTTTTGCATACTTGATTGCGCTTAAGGAGTCAATTACATGAGAGAATCCTGCAATACCTGTTGCAAAGGTACGTCTTACATCGGTATCAATAAGCGCCATCTCAGCAGCTTCATAGTAATATTTGTCATGCATATAATGAATCATGTTCAGGGTATCTACATAAAGCTTAGACAGCCATTCCATCATATCATCGTAACGTTCCATTACTTCATCAAAATCAAGATATTCAGAAGTAATTGGTCTGTAAGCAGGTCCTACCTGCGCTTTGCTCTTCTCATCCACACCGCCGTTGATTGCGTACAACAGACATTTTGCAAGGTTTGCACGTGCTCCGAAGAACTGGATCTCTTTTCCTGTCTGTGTTGCAGATACGCAGCAGCAGATAGAATAGTCATCTCCCCATACCGGACGCATAACATCATCATTTTCGTACTGAATAGAACTGGTCTGTACGGAAATGTATGCTGCGTACTTCTTAAAGTTCTCCGGCAGTCTGGAAGAATACAGTACTGTAAGGTTTGGTTCCGGTGATGGTCCCATGTTCTCCAATGTATGCAGGAAACGGTAGTCGTTCTTTGTTACCATAGAACGTCCATCCTGTCCAAGACCTGCCACTTCCAGTGTTGCCCATACCGGGTCTCCGGAGAACAGTTCATTGTAAGAAGGAACTCGTGCGAACTTCACCATACGGAACTTCATTACCAGATGGTCGATTAATTCCTGTGCCTCAGCCTCTGTAAGTGTTCCGTTCTCAAGATCTCTCTCGATATAAACATCAAGGAATGTAGAGATACGTCCCACACTCATAGCTGCACCATTCTGTGTCTTGATCGCTGCCAGATATCCGAAGTACAGCCACTGTACTGCTTCGCGGGCATCCTTAGCCGGCTCGGAAATATCGAATCCGTAAACAGCTGCCATCTCCTTCATCTCTTTTAACGCTCTGATCTGATCTGCAATCTCTTCACGAAGACGGAAGTCTGTTCCCTTCATACCGTGTCTTGCGTAACGCTCAAAGTCATACTGCTTCTTCTCAATCAGGAAGTCAATTCCGTACAGAGCCACACGACGGTAATCGCCGACAATACGTCCTCTTCCGTAAGTATCCGGAAGTCCTGTAATAATCTTATTGTGGCGGGCTTTCTTCATCTCTGGTGTGTAGATGTCGAACACTCCCTGGTTGTGTGTCTTATGATATTTTGTAAAAATTTCATGCAATTTTTCACTTGGCTGATATCCGTAAGTAGTACAAGCCTGCTCTGCCATGTTAATACCACCATATGGCATAAATGCTCTCTTTAATGGCTTATCGGTCTGAAGTCCGACTACTTTCTCCATGTCTTTCAGCTCTTCGCTAATATATCCTGGGCCATATGCAGTCAGTCCGGAAACAACTTCTGTCTCCATGTCAAGGACGCCGCCTTTAGCTCTTTCTTCTTTCTGTAATTCCTGAAGCTTGCCCCATAATTTATGAGTTGCCTCTGTAGGCTCTGCCAAAAACGCCTCATCGCCTTCATATACGGTGTAGTTGTCCTGAATAAAGCTTCTGACATCTACAGAATTCTTCCAGTCTTTTCCTTTAAAACCATTCCACTGTTCAAACTGTGCCATGATCTTTCCCCTTTCACTTTCACTCTATCTTGTGTTTACGTGGTCAGTATACCATTAGATATTGATATTTGCAAGCCTAATTATGATAATAGTTATCATTTTATGCCATGTATGCAATTTTGTACAATCTTGATAATTTTTTATCGAAGTTTCCAGATATCCTGATTGTACTGTGCTATCGTTCTGTCCGAAGAGAAATATCCTGCTTTCGCAATGTTCACCAGCATCTTTTTACTCCAACGCAAGCGCTCTTCATAGTCTTCGTAAGCCTTCTCTTTCACCTGAATATATTCTTTTACATCTAAAAGTGTCATAAACCAGTCTTTCTGAATCAGCTCTGCGTGAATCCGAAGCAGATGATAAGGATCTCCGATCTTCATCATTTCCGGACTGATGATAAAATTCAAAAGAGTCCGTATCTCTTCGTCTTCAATATAGTAATCTGCCGCGCGGTAATCGTGGTTTTCATAATGCGCCATTACTCGTTCACTGGAAGCGCCGAAAATATAGATGTTATCATCGCCTACCAGTTCGTGAATTTCTACATTTGCTCCGTCCTCTGTTCCCAGGGTAACTGCTCCATTCAGCATAAACTTCATGTTTCCGGTGCCGGACGCCTCCTTGGACGCCAGGGAAATCTGCTCAGATATATCGCAGGCCGGAATCAGATGCTCTGCCATCGTCACATTATAATTTTCCACCATTACGACTTTCAGATATGGAGACACCTCCGGATCATTAGAGATCAATTCCTGCAGACACAGGATCAAATGGATAATATCTTTGGCGATCAAATATGCCGGAGCTGCCTTCGCGCCAAAAATCATGGTGATCGGAGTCTTTGGTTTCTCGCCTCCTTTGATCTTTAGGTATTTATAAATGACGTACAGTGCATTCATCTGCTGGCGTTTGTACTCGTGGAGACGTTTAATCTGGATGTCGTAAATGGACTTCGGATCCAGGATCAGGTCTTGTGTCTTTTCAAGGTAATCTGCCAATTCCTGCTTCTTTTGTTGTTTCACCTCCAACAGACTTTGAAGCGCCGCTTCATCCCCCGCGAACGCCATCAATCCTTCCAGTTCTTCTGCGTTCTCTTTAAAACCGCTTCCAATTCGTTTCTCAATCCATGCCGTCAATTCCCGATTACAGTGCAGAAGCCATCTGCGGAATGTAATTCCGTTGGTCTTGTTATTGAATTTCTCCGGATAAATATCATAGAATGGCTTTAATTCCGAATGTTTCAGAATGTCTGTATGAAGAGCTGCCACCCCATTGACACTGTAACCGTAATGAATATCCATATGTGCCATATGAACCCGATTTTGATCATCAATAATTGCCACCTTCGGATCCTGATATCTTCCTTTCATGCGAAGATCCAGCTCTTTGATAATTGGTACAATCTGCGGCGCCACCTGTTCCAGATAGGAAAGAGGCCATTTTTCTAATGCTTCTGCCAAAATCGTATGGTTCGTATAAGCGCAGGTCTTCTGCACAATTTCTACCGCCTCATTAAAATCAATCTGTTCCTGAACCAAAAGTCGAATCAATTCCGGAATCACCATGGATGGATGGGTGTCATTGATCTGGATTGCCACATGCTCATGCAGCTTTCTAAGGCTTACTCCCCGGTCTTTACATTCCTTTAAGATCAACTGTGCTGCGCTGCTTACCATAAAATACTGTTGATAAATCCGAAGGAGATTTCCCGCCTTATCACTGTCGTCAGGATAGAGGAATAAGGTCAGATTCTTTGCCACCTGCGTCTTATCAAAAGTAATTCCGTCTTCGATGATACTTTCGTCCACGCTCTCCACATCAAAGAGGTGCAGGCGGTTTCTTCCATTGTTATAGCCGGATACATCCAAATCATACATTCTAGAAGTCAGAGTGAAGTCTCGAAACGGCACCTGGAAGGAAACGCCTGTATCTAACAGCCAGCTTTCTTCTTCCATCCACGGATTCGGATACTCTTGCTGCTTATGGTCTTCAAACACCTGCTTAAAAAGACCCATGTGATAATTGAGTCCGATTCCATCTCCGCAAAGCCCCAATGTTGCGATGGAATCTAGAAAACAAGCCGCCAGTCTTCCAAGTCCTCCATTTCCAAGCGACGGTTCCGGTTCTGCTTCCTCAATCGCGCAAAGAGAACGCCCGCAGGATTTTAAAAACGCTTCTGCTTCCTCATAAATCCCCAGATTAATCAAATTATTTGATAAGAGCTTTCCAATCAAAAACTCTGCCGAAATATAATACAGCTTTTTCTCTCCTTCGATCCGTGGAAGTCTGGAAAGTTCTTCCTTGGTGTAGCAAAGCAGCACCTCATACAATTCTTTGTCAGACGCTTCTTCTACACGTTTCTGATACCTGTTTTTCACCAATTCTGCGATTCTCTCTTCTAACATACTTACCCTCCTCTTAAATCTCAAAAAGAGAACCCTTCAATCTGGATTCTCTTTTTTGTCTGCATAAAATGCATTCCATCTTCATTTTTATTCAGCAGATGCCTTTTCTACCTGTGCAATTGCTGCTTTCTGCATTGGAATACGACAGTTTCTATTGCTTCCGAATTCTACAATTACATCAGAATCGTTAATATCGATAACAACCCCGTAGAATCCGCTCGTTGTCAATACGCTGTCGCCAACTTCCATAGAGGCGATCATTGTCTGAACTCTCTTCTGCTCTTTTTTCTGTGGTCTGATAAAGATAAACCAGAAACCTCCGAAAATCAATACGTATACTACGATCAGTAATGCCCAGTTGGCACCGCCTGCCTGTGCTGCAAGTGTGTACATAATCTTAATTCCTCCTAATTCTCTATAAGCACTATTGCTATCATACACAATTCTATACTATTCATCAAGTGCTTTCCTTCTATTTAATAAAATATTTATGATCTCTATTTTATGATTACTTTTTCCCGGCATTCATTCCAGCAAGCTTTGCTTCTTTGTATTCCTTATAATTTCCTGCTTCAATCGCCGCACGAATCTCTTCCATCATCGTGTTGTAAAAATAAAGATTATGAAGTACGCACAAACGCATTCCCAGCATCTCTTTTGCCTTTAACAGGTGGCGTATGTACGCTCTGGAGTAATGCCGACACGCCGGACATTGACATCCTTCCTCAATCGGACTCATGTCCAGTTCATATTTGGCATTAAAAAGATTCAATTTCCCCTGATTGGTATATACATGTCCATGGCGTCCATTTCGACTTGGATAAACACAGTCGAAAAAGTCTACGCCACGATCAACCGCCTCCAAAATATTCGCCGGGGTTCCAACACCCATCAGGTAAGTCGGCTTATTTTCCGGAAGATGCGGCACCACTGCATCTAAAATTCGATACATCTCTTCATGGGTTTCTCCAACTGCAAGACCTCCGATTGCATAGCCGTCCAAATCAAGCTTCGCGATATCCTTTGCATGCTGGACTCGGATGTCTTCATAGACACCTCCCTGGTTGATTCCAAACAACAACTGATGCTGGTTAATGGTATCTTCCAGCGAGTTCAGCCGATTCATCTCTTTCTTACACCGTTCCAGCCATCTAGTTGTACGGGCAACAGAATTTTCCATATACTCCCGATCTGCCACGCTGGATGGGCATTCATCAAATGCCATCGCAATCGTAGAACCCAGATTTGACTGAATCTGCATACTCTCTTCCGGCCCCATAAAGATTTTCTTGCCGTCAATATGAGAGTTGAAATAAACGCCTTCTTCCTTAATCTTCCTAAGTCCCGCAAGAGAAAACACCTGGAAACCGCCGGAATCTGTCAGGATTGGCTTATCCCACACCATAAATTTATGAAGTCCGCCCAGTTTCTTAATCACTTCATCTCCCGGACGAACATGAAGATGATAGGTATTAGACAACTCCACCTGTGTCTTAATCCCCTGAAGATCCTCTGTCGATACAGCTCCTTTGATCGCAGCAGCTGTTCCTACATTCATAAATACAGGGGTCTCAATGACCCCATGTACCGTGTGCAGCCTTCCCCGCTTGGCAAGGCCGTCTTTTTTTATCAGTTCATACATTCTTATTTTCCTCTTTCCGATTAATAGTGGCAGACGATCGGAGTGCCTGCTGAAATCAGATTATACAGTTCTCCCGCTTTGGCCGGAGGCATATTGACACACCCATGGGAACCATTAGTTAAGTACCGGGATCCACCAAAGGTCGGCTGCCAATTAGCGTCATGGAATCCGATTCCTCCATTGAATGGCATCCAGTATTTTACCGGAGTCTCATATTCATAAGAGCCATCTGGTTTCTTATCGCCTCTAAGTACCTGATCTAAGGCTTTATAAGCCAGAGAGTACACGCCCTGCGGCGTTGCACAGCCTTTTTTGTTTGGATTTCCCGTCACAATCGGAGTATCCATTACAACTTGTCCATTCTGTACAAAGTACATATGCTGTGCTGTAAGGTCTACTTCTGCATA
This sequence comes from Dorea sp. ICN-14282, assembly GCF_037890115.1. Lineage (NCBI taxonomy): Bacteria > Bacillati > Bacillota > Clostridia > Lachnospirales > Lachnospiraceae > Dorea > Dorea sp. ICN-14282. The sequence continues at coordinate 688,790 of NZ_JBBKBH010000001.1, forward strand.
GGTTCCTCCCACGTCATTTCCTTCGTGGCTTGCCCCGCGGCTTGCATAGGCAGGCTCACGCGTTATTACTTCTGCATTCTGAATATTTCCAATCAGTGTATGGTATTCCGCTTCCTGATCAATCTGCCAGCCATAGCTTCCACCTTCAACATTCACTGTATTTCCCGTTGCCGTCGTAAAAGTTCTCGTCTTCCCTTTGGTATTGTATTTCTCTGCAAGTGTCTGAACATAGGCTCTGACCGCCGCCTCATCAAAGGTGACGTTCATCTCTGCATCCACCTTCACCCACTGGGAAATCACGGATGCATCCACCAGTTCTGTATAAGGATTGAAATCATAGGTTACACTGGCTCCCAAATACCCGTTCATCGTTTCACATGCTGCCGCCACTTCAGGAGATTCCTTGGTAAATTTTGGCAAAATATAACAATCTGCCTTTAACAGATCGATCTCTTTCTGAAATCCGTTGATTGCCTCTGCCACCTTCTTATGAAACTTTTCATTGTCAAGCTGGGTTCCAACCACTTCCGGAACCACCTGGAACTGATCGGTCTGGAACTGCGGATACGCATCCACAGATGTCACCTGATTTTCTTCCTTCATACAGTTTAGATTACCGATCTTCTTCTCCAGCGCTTTCTCATCATACTTCACGCCGACCTTTGCCTGAATCTTCGGATGCTCCCACAAGGACTTGATCCATAAAAAGTTGTCCTGCTTCTTTACCAGCTTTTTCAATTCTTCTCCCGGAACATATTCCAAAGAAATGTCGGTTCCCACAATCATCTCCTGACCGCCGTCAGATTCCTTCATAGTCAGCACATAATCATCTACCTGCTTCTCCATATAAGCTTCCACGGCGCTTACGCTTTTCAGCGAAACATCCGTTCCGTTGATTTTTGTAAAGAACATAAAATGGCTATGAAAGAACAGTGCAAATCCAACATACACTAACAGAAAAACTCCCAAAATACTTCCCAGTACAATGGCTGCTGTCTTTTTGCCCTTCTTTGAGCCTTCGTTTCTTTTGCCTTTTGCGCTCTTTGTCTTCTTGCCTTTCTTGTTTTTTTTGCTTTTTTTCGGCTCTTCTTCATCAAAAAGAGCATCGAATTCCTCCACATCTTCGTCAAGAAGTCTTCCGAATTCCTCATCGTCCTCGTCATCAAAGAATGTGTCCTCTTTGACTCTATCATCCAAAAACAGCTCGTCCTCAAATCTTTCTCCGGCTGTCTCCTTTGCTTTTTTGCTTCGCTTCCACATTACTTATACACCTCTATAATAAATCCATCTTCAATTATACACTCTAACATTATAATATGCACCTTTATAAAAGTACAGAAAAAACGACAATTTTTTTCATGAAGATTTCATGAAGAATTAGGGGAAAAGATTTTTAATTGCAGCTTTTCCCCTGATTGTTTATAATAAGACCTGACAATATTTATCAGTAAAGGAGCATTTCATCATGGCAGGATCTTCTTATGGAACCTTATTTACAGTCACTACCTGGGGCGAATCTCATGGACCCGCAATCGGCGTCGTAATCGACGGATGTCCGGCGGGAATTCCTCTGTCCGCCGAGCAAATTCAGGTTTTCCTGGACCGGAGAAAACCCGGACAGAGCCGTTTCTCCACAGCTAGAAAGGAAGCGGATCAGGTACGGATCCTCTCCGGCGTCTTCAATGGGAAAACAACCGGAACCCCTCTGTCCCTCCTAGTTCCCAATACCGATCAGCGATCCCATGATTACAGCCGTATCAAGAATTGCTATCGTCCGGGACACGCAGACTACACCTTTGACACCAAATATGGCTTTCGCGATTACCGGGGCGGCGGTCGGACATCTGGAAGAGAAACCATTGGACGCGTCGCCGCAGGCGCTGTTGCATCCCTTCTTCTTGAAGAGCTTGGGATTCACCTGACCACTTACACCCGTTCTATCGGTCCGGTACAAGTACCTGCCTCTACTTACGACTATTTCTGTATCCATAAAAATAGTCTATACATGCCGAATCTGGAATATGCACAGGCAGCCGAGGATTATCTGAAAACCTGTATGGAACAGCAGGATTCTGCCGGCGGCGTAATCGAATGCGTTATCACCGGACTTCCGGTGGGAATCGGCGAACCTGTCTTTGAGAAGCTGGACGCTCGCCTCGCTCAGGCGATTCTGTCTATCGGGGCTGTCAAAGGCATCGAAATCGGAGACGGTTTTGCCGCTTCTGCTTCTCTTGGCAGTTCCAATAATGATGCCTTTTATATAGAAGGAAATGAGGTCTGCAAACGAACCAACCACTCCGGCGGAGTCTTAGGAGGACTAAGTGATGGAAGCCCTCTCGTGCTTCGGGCAGCTGTCAAACCTACCCCTTCCATCTCCCAGCCTCAACAGACCGTCACAAACGACGGCCAGAATACAACCCTTATCGTCACTGGGCGACATGACCCCGTTATCGTCCCGCGAGCCGTTGTCGTTGTAGAATCTATGGCGGCCATTACCATCGCCGATCTCTTGATGACGAACATGACATCCCAGATGGAGCACCTGAAAAAATTTTATAAGTAATGCTTTCGCCAAATCCGATTTAGAAAAAGAAAAGAACCGCAGACCCTGCCGGGAAGCTCTTTGCCACCCCGCAAGGTCTATGGTTCTTTCTTTTTATCTGCATTATTTGAATTTGCTTCATATATCGCCAGGATTTACACGTGGAAACATCCTCCGCCGATAAATTCTCGAAGCAGAGAATTAGACGGTACATTCTCGCTTCCAATTGGAACAAAATAATCTAAAAACTTCAACAGTCTCTTCGCCTCCAAATACTCCGGCGCACTTCTGTCAATTCCGAAAAGCAGCGGTTCCACATAAGGCTTTAGTACCGCCAGCTCATAAATCAAAGCTGAGTTAAACATTACATCCGCTTCTTCCTGATACGGGAAAATATTGCGTTCCTCTCCACGCCGCACAGAATTCCACATATTGATGGTTCTCTGTGCAGAAGATCCTCTCGTCCTCGCATCCCGGACAATCCGTCGAAGAAGTCGGCCATCCGTGGTCGGGATCCGATTATGCTCATCAATGTTAAGCTGCGTCAGCGCACTGATATAGATCTTATACTTATTGGCATCCGGAAGATTTAAGGTCAACTTTGGATTCAGGCAATGGATTCCTTCAATCACCAGCACATCATTAGGACCCAGTTTCTTCGTCTTTGATCCATATTCCTTGTGACCGGTAACAAAGTTGAAGGTTGGAATCACCACTTCCCTGCCATCCAGCAGCTCCTTAAGCTGCTGATTAAAGAGTTTTACATCGACCGCTTCCAGACATTCAAAATCATAGTCTCCATTCTCATCTTTTGGATTGTCTTCCCGTTCTACAAAATAGTTATCCACCGCAATGGGATGAGGAACCAGACCATTTGCCCGCAGCTGAATGGACAGTCGATGTGAAAACGTCGTTTTCCCCGAAGAGGAAGGTCCCGCAATCAAAATAAATTTCAGCTCCGGCCTGGCGGCAATCTGTGCTGCAATCTCTGCAATCTTCTTCTCCTGCAGCGCCTCCTGAACCAGTACCACTTCATGGGCATCACTCTTGGTAATCTTATCATTCAATGCGCCTACCGTCTCAATTTCCTGCATATCTCCCCACTGGGTAGATTCTTTCAGCACCTGGAAGAGCTTTGTCTGAGGAACAAACGTTTCCACCCGCCGCGTCTCTTTCTTAGACGGCATCAAAAGCAGAAAACCATCATCATAAAGCTTTAGCTTAAAATACTTCAAATAGCCTGCGCTTGGCACCATATATCCATAGTAATAATCTTCAAATTCATTCATACTATAGATATTTACCTTGGAAACCCGTCGGTACCGGAACAGACGCTCTTTATCCAGCATCCCATGCTGATGGAATAATGTAATTGCCTCATCGGTATTAACAGAGCGTTTCCAAATCGGCATATCCATTTCTACCAGACTTTTCATCCGTTCCTCAACACGGTCCAAAAACTCCTGCGTCACTTTGGCGCTTCCTTCCACCGTGCAGTAATATCCATTGCCGATGGAGTAGTGAATCCGCACTTTTTCAATCTGCTCATGAGGAATGACATCATAAATAGACTTTACCAGCATCAGGCTCATGCTTCTTCGGTAGGTATCATGCCCTGCCTCAGAGGCTGTCGTCTCAAACTTAAGCGTACAGTCTTTTTCCACTGTTTTCGTTAATTCCTGAAGCTTCCCATCCACAAATACCAGTACAATATCATCTTTATAATCTTTTTGGAATTCTTCTGCGATCTGACCATAAGAAGTCCCTTCCTGATACGGTCTGGTCTCTTCTCCAATTTTCACCTGGTACAACTGCATTTTGTCTGCTTTTTCCGCCTTTTCCATATTCTCAAGCCTCTTTTCTGCAATTTGTTTTCTGCTTCTATTCTTATGCCCTTCGTGGATAAATCAGATCACCGAAAACGGAGATTGACGCTTTGCCCCTGTAACGGTTACTTCCGGTAGCTGTTCGGACAGCCACGCCGACATATCTTTTATAAAAGCGCTTTCCAGACCATAGTGCCCGGCATCGATCACCGCCAGACCTCTCGCCACGGCGTCAATTCCTTCATGGTGACCGATATCGCCAGTCAGAAGCACATCTGCGCCTTTTGAAATTGCCACATCAATCACACTTTTCCCAGAGCCCGGACAAATAGCAATCTTCTTTACCGACCGATCAAGATCTCCAAACACTCTGACAGACTCCAGTTCAAATCTTTCTTTTACCCGTTCACAGCAATCTTTTAAAAGCATAGCTTCCTTCAAAAACCCGATGCTGCCAATCCCTGCTTCCGGAATCTCTCTTGTTACTTCCAACGCCCTCTGTTCCTCCAGCCCGAAAAGATCTGCACAAAGTCGTGCCATCCGAAGTACATCGTAGTTCGTATGCATAGCATAGCAGGCAATGTCCTCTCTTAAAAGCTTCACAAGCCGCCGCCCGATAAAATCTTCGTCAGTGATACGCTTCATTCCTCCAAAAATCAACGGATGATGTGTTACCAGTAAATCCGCCTCTGCGCACCGGGCGTCCTCTATCACCTCATCGGTGGCATCCACTGCCACATAGATATGCTTCACCTCTTTTTGCATTCTTCCTGCCAGAAGCCCTACATTATCCCATTCCATTGCTTCTTCTTTGGGATACTGCCTCTCAATGGTCTTAACAATCTGTTTCAGTTCCATATACGTCCTCCTCAAAATAGGTCAGCGCTTCCTGCACCAGCAGAATCTCCCTGCGCACTTCTTCCATCCGTACTTTTGCGCTTTCACTGTCCCGATGGCCAAAGAGCTGGCGAAAGACGCTTTCTTTGATTGCCATCTCCCGCTTCAGATACCGATACAATACCGGATGCCGATCGTTCAAAAGACACTTTCCGTACTGATATTCACATGCGCTGTAGCTTTCTGATTCCCCATGTACCACCCGCATAACCGGGTAGAATTTCCCATCCTCTTCCGTCATATCTTCTACTTCAATCCGAAAATGATGTTCTGCCAGAAACTGACGTACTTTAAATATTTCCGACTGTGGCTGAAGGATAAAATGCTCAATGGTATCTGCCACCTGTTTTCCTTCTTTTAGAATCTTGATCACCAGACCGCCGCCCATTCCAGCTGCAATCATAGTGTCTACTTCCTTCGGCTTTACCGCCGAAAGCCCATCCGACAGACGGGTCTCAATCTTCCCTTTCCATCCATGTCCTAAGATATGCATCCGCGCCCTCTCCAGCGGTCCCTTATTGATGTCCAATGCAATCACCTTGGATGCAATCTTCTTTTCCATCAGATAGATGGGAATATAACCATGATCGGTTCCGATATCTGCAACAGAGGCGCCCTCTGTCACAAGACCCGCAACCGCGTAAAGTCTCTTTGATAGTTCCATAGGCGCCTCTTTCTTAATCCAGATAATCTCTTAATTTTCTGCTACGGCTTGGGTGACGAAGCTTGCGCAGTGCTTTCGCTTCAATCTGGCGGATACGCTCACGGGTAACATCGAATTCTTTTCCAACTTCCTCCAATGTGCGCGCCCGTCCGTCATTCATACCAAAGCGGAGTCTCAATACCTTCTGCTCCCGTTCTGTCAGTGTATCCAACACCTCATCCAGCTGTTCTTTCAGCAGAGTCTGGGCTGCTGCTTCTGCCGGAACCGGTACATTGTCATCCTGAATAAAATCTCCCAGATGGCTGTCTTCTTCCTCTCCGATTGGAGTCTCCAAAGATACTGGTTCCTGTGAAATCTTCAGGATTTCTCTTACTCTTTCTACCGGCATGTCCAACTCTTCTGCGATTTCTTCCGGAGCCGGTTCTCTTCCCAGTTCCTGCAAGAGCTGCCTGGACACACGGATCAGCTTGTTGATGGTTTCCACCATATGAACCGGAATACGGATCGTTCTCGCCTGATCCGCAATCGCTCTTGTAATCGCCTGACGGATCCACCAGGTCGCATACGTACTAAACTTAAAGCCCTTCTGGTAGTCGAATTTCTCCACTGCCTTAATCAAACCTAAGTTTCCTTCCTGAATCAGGTCTAAAAACAGCATGCCTCGTCCCACATAACGCTTTGCAATGCTGACAACCAGACGTAAGTTGGCTTCTGCCAAGCGTTTCTTAGCATCCTCGTCTCCATCTGCCATGCGCTTTGCAAGTTCTACTTCTTCCTCCGCTGACAGAAGCGGCACTTTTCCGATCTCCTTCAGATACATACGCACCGGATCCTCGATACTGATTCCATCCGGAACAGACAGATCGATCTTCTCCATATCCACATCATCTTCTTCGGAGATCATAATATCTACATCGTCAATATCATCGTCATCACTTATCCGAAGAACATCGATATTGTTGGATTCCAGATACTCAAATACCTTCTCCATCTGATCGGAATCCAGTTCCATGTCTGCAAAGAAATCATTGATTTCCTGCAGTTCCAGTACGCTCTTTTTCTTCTTTCCCAGTGCAACCAGTTCTCTTAGCTTCTCCAAAAATTTTGCCATGTTTTCTTCCATGTAGCGCCCATCCTCTCATTGCTTGTTTATATTTTATCCTTAATTAATAGAAATATGCAGTTTCTGCAGGTCCTGCAGCTTACGCTTCGCATCCATCAGCCGCTGCAGTCCGCTGATATCTGTCGCATCCAAATGCCTGGTAGCTTCCTCAATACTGTGGCTTTTTACCCGGACTACGGTCTCCATCAACGCTTTCTCCTGTTCCTTTACCGTCGTCAGCTCTTTGATTTTTGTATGGAACAATCCCGCAACTTCTCTATGTTCTTCCTCATCTGTAAAATGATTCATAATCTGCGCCGGGTTCACAGTATGTTCCCGGTACTGCTCATATACCAGCTCCGCCACTTTGCGGTACAACCCTTCCGAGAAATCTTCCGGAGTAATGTACCTTTCAATCTGTCGGAAAATCGCTTCGTCCTCGATCAGCCAGGTCAGTAAGATTTTTTGAGATTTTAAAATCCCATCTTCCTTTCCCTTTTCTCTGTTCTGTGTAGTTTTCGGCCTCTCCACTGGCTTGGCAAGCCCCTGCTGAATTGCCATCTTGGTCACCAGTTTGCGAAGATCCTCATACCCTACGTGGTAGGACGATGCTACGGCTTCTATGTAATTATTACGTTCGATCTCTTCCTCAAACTCCGTCAGGCGTCTCGCTGCCTCCCGCATAAATCCCGTCTTGCCTTCCGGGGAATGCATATCATAACTACGCTCCAGAATCTCCAAACTGAACATGAAACCATTTCTCGCCTTTTGGATCCTCTCTTCAAAAGCTTCTGCTCCCAGATTCTTAATGAATTCATCCGGATCTTTATAAGGATCCATACGGATCACTCTTGCACTGATTCCCACATTTTTCAGAATCGGAACTGCCCGAAGCGCCGCCTTAGTTCCCGCCTCGTCGCTGTCATAAGTCAGGTATACCTCCTGCACATACCGCTTGATCAGCGAAGCATGTCCAGGTGTCAAAGCCGTCCCAAGGGATGCCACCGCATTGGTAAATCCAGCCTGATGAAGGGAAATCACATCCATGTACCCCTCACACAGCAGGAAATAAGGACGTCTGGAGCTTCTTGCTCTGTTCAGTCCGTACAAATTCCGGCTTTTATCAAAGATCACCGTCTCCGGTGAATTCAAATACTTGGGTTTTGCATCTCCCATTACACGGCCGCCAAAGCCAATCACACGGTTATTTGCATCCATAATCGGGAACATCACCCGGTTCCAGAATTTGTCATAAACACCCTTTTTCTCATCTACCGTAATCAGTCCCGCTTTGGCAATCATCTCGTCTGCATAGCCCTTTGATTTCAGATACCGATAGAGATCATCGCTGTATTTATTAGAGTATCCCAATCCAAACCCTTTGATTGTCTCATCGTCAAGTTCACGCCTTTTCAGGTAATCTAATGCCTGAGCGCCATGCTCTGACTTTAACTGTACATAAAAATACTGGGCAGCGGCCTTATTGATCTCTAAAAGCACTCCTTTTAGATCCGCCCGCGCCTTTGCCTCCTTGGAATATTCCTGCTCCGGCAAACTTACGCCTGCCCGATCCGCCAGGTATTTTAACGCTTCCACAAAGGAATAATTCTCATATTCCATAAGGAAGGTAAATACGTTGCCGCCTGCGCCGCAGCCAAAACAATAGTACATCTGTTTCTGCCTGCTTACGGAAAAAGACGGTGATTTCTCATTGTGAAACGGACATAGGCCAAAATAGGAACTTCCCTTTTTCTGCAGTTTTACATAACCGGATATTACATCCACAATATCATTTTTTGCTCTTACTTCTTCTACGATTTCATCAGAATAATACATTTTTAAGCCCTCATATATAATATTCGACAAAAGAATCGGATTTCCTTTAATTTTTCCAAGATTCCGGAACAAAATATTTTTCAAAGGTCTGCACCGCATAATTATCGGTCATTCCTGCGATATAATCGCAGACCACCTGCTCTTCCTTTTCTCCTTCTTCCAGCATATCCTGATAGAATTGAGGCAATAAATCCAAATGGGCTCGATAATAATGATATAGTTCCCCCACCATATTCACCGCTTTGTACTCTTCCCCTTTTGCTATCGGATTCATATAGACATGTGTAAATAAGAAGGAGCGAAGTCCTTTCATGGCTCCTTCCACTTCCTCTGACATTCGGATAACCGGCTGATCCATACTGTTGGTAATCACATCATGGATCATGGAATTCAGACGGATCCGAGGCGTTTCACCCAGAATTTCCCGATATTCTTTTGGGATTTCTTCTTCCGAGAGAATTCCACCTCGAATTGCATCATCCATGTCATGGTAAATGTACGCAATTTTGTCAGAAAGCCTTACAATCTGTCCTTCCAGCGTTGCAGGAGTTGTCCCTGTCTTATGATTTAGAATTCCGTCTCTGACCTCCCAGGTCAGATTTAACCCTCTGCCCTGCTTCTCCAGACGCTCCACCACGCGTACGCTCTGCTCATTATGTCGAAATCCCAGCGAACACACCTGATTCAAGGCTCTCTCGCCTGCATGTCCAAAAGGGGTATGTCCAAGATCATGCCCAAGCGCAATCGCCTCCACTAAATCTTCATTTAAGCGCAGCGCCTTCGCGATCGTCCTTGCATTTTGAGATACCTCTAACGTATGGGTAAGCCTCGTCCGGTAATGATCCCCTTTCGCCAGCAAAAATACCTGAGTCTTCTGGCGAAGTCGCCGAAACGCCTTGCTGTGGAGAATCCGATCTCGATCCCTCTGGTAAACCGGACGAATATCGCACTCCTCTTCCGGCTGCCGCCTTCCTCTTGACTGACTGCTTCTTGAGGCATAAGGACTTAAATACTGAAGTTCCCACTGTTCCATCTGTTCTCTGATCGTCATATGCATTCTCCTATCATTTTGCAAATACAAAAAATGAGAAACCTTTACCACAAAGATTTCTCATCCATTTAACGAACTGCGGAAGATGGGACTTGAACCCACACGATCGCATTGATCACAAGATCCTTAGTCTTGCTCGTCTGCCAGTTCCGACACTTCCGCAAGTGACGCTCTATCGACCGTCCGAAGATTATATTACTATATGAATAAGGAAATGTCAACACTATTTTTTAATTTTTTTGAAGAATTTTATGACGGATATAAGCGAAGGTTTCTTCTTCCCCTTTTTCTGCCAACATCGTCAGCAGAAAATGAAGCTGCTTTGCCGTGTCTGGATGAATCATTCTGCCAAGCTTCGCCGCTCCCTGTTCATAATATGCCAAAGGGTGCGTATCCTTATAATTCTCCCCCTGATAAGTCTTGGACGCTGCAATCCGGTCTATGAACATCTCGATCACATAGCGAGTCGGCATCTTCTGACCTACAATCCCTTCTCCCGGGTTTACGCTATAGTCAATCCAATACTCATAGTGGTGTCTGTTTCTTCCTTTGTGGTGAAGCCACGCCTTCGAGTACCCGGTACTCTCCCGCTCCGCATTATTGGGACTTCTGGTCCCCTGATAATATCTACAGCCCACCAAAAATTCCGTCGGAGAATATTTCGACAGGTCATGCATCAGCCCCTGCCGATACAGCCCTACTTTGAAGCAGCCCTTCATCACCAGCCATTTATGATGATTAATTGTCCGCAGATGTTGTAACGCTTTCATATTCTTCTCTCCTACATCCCTGCCAGAAGCATCACTGTTCGATCCTCTACCGGCACCATTTTCTGATTTTCCAGCTTTATCGGTTTCTCCAGCACGCCTTCTCTGGTTGACGCAATCCGATACCATTTTTGATTCTTCCCAAGAGCAGGCAGTGCAAATTCATGCTCCAGCCAATGCATATTATATGCCACAAAACACGCTGCTTTCTTTTCTCCGTCTCCGTCATCAACGCTGTAATACACGCCAAGCTGCCGGCTGTATACTTCTGATGGAGTTCTCCATGCGCTCTCACCGTGATAAGATACATCCGGTACCCCGCACCTGGTTTTATCCAACCCTTGCATCTCCTTAGCCGGGGCAAATACCGGATACTGTTTCCGAATTCGGATCAGCGCCTTCACAAAGGCATGAAGCTCCGCTTCTTTTTCCAATTTTCTCCAGTCCAGCCACGCAGTGCTATTATCCTGACAATAGACATTGTTATTCCCTTTCTGCGTATTTGCGAACTCGTCTCCTGCTAAAATACAGGGTGTCCCTTGTGCCGTTAAAAGCAGAAACCACGCATTATAGAGCTGCTTCTTTCTAAGTTCCAGTACCGTTTTTTTCTTTGTCGGTCCCTCCGCTCCACAATTCCAGCTGTAATTATAATCCGGGCCGTCCTGGTTCTGCTCGCCATTTGCCTCATTATGCTTCCCATCATAAGAAACCATATCGTACATCGTAAATCCCGTATGGCCTGCTATATTATTAAAGATGCCTTCTCCTTCACTGCTGTGTCGAAGCCAGTAAATCACATCGCCAACCATTCCTTCATCCCCCTTCAGGAACCGACGCATTACCGTCTGAAATCCCGTCTGGTGAGTCATAATCTTCGATGTTCCCAGAATCGGATCTGCCAAAATCCCTTCCATAGGAGCAACCAAAGGATTCAGGATAAAGCCATCCACATGATATTCCAGCACATAATACCGCAGACATTCTTCCATCATCTGCTTTGGCATCTTGTCGGTAAACGGCATTTCAAATACAACTTCTATCCCCGCTCTGTGACATGCCTTCACCATCTCTTTGCATTCCGTCACCGGATCTTTTGATGCCGCATAGGCGCTTTTAGGCGCAAAACAGAATGCTTCTCCATACCCCCAATAATTGGTATAACGTTTACACTCTTCAAATTCATATACCGGCATACATTGAATCTGATTTACGCCCAGGTCTACAAGATAGGGGAGCTTTTCAATCAACCCCTGAAACGTTCCTTTCCCTTTCACGCCAGAAGAGAAATGCTTCGTAAAACCTCTTACATGAAGACTGTAAGCAACAACCTGATGATACGGAATCTCAAGGGGAGCATCCCCTTCCCAGTCGAACGCTTTTTGACTCAAGCTTCCGCGCACTTCATGCTGCTGTACATCACACGGCTTTCCCCATACGCTCTTTCCTTCCAGAGCCTTCGCATAAGGATCGACCACAATCTGATCTCCGATTTGATAATTGTATTCATAACAGGACGTATCCAAGCCCTCAAGCGCCACACTCCAAACTCTTCCGGATGCTCTCTTCATCGGGAAAACCTTCCTGGGTTTCGTCTCCCCCTTCCGGTAAAGAATCAGACAGGCAGAACTTCCGGCAGGAACAGAAACTGCGAAATTCACTTTTCCATCTGCTGCCTTGACGCCAAGCGGAAGGGGATCTCCTGTCACTGCAGTAATCTCCACACAATCACATCCCGATTCCCTACAGTCCGTCTCTATCTCCATTTTCTTTTTCCTGCATGCCTCTTCCATATCCTGTCCACCCTTTCTGTCTATTGCCAGCCATCCACGCCGTACATTTCCACATTATCTTTGTTAATCAGAAAAACTTCTTCAAAAGTCTCCTTCTCATATTCTTCTCCATCCAGCACTTTTACTGCAATCTGCGCTGCCGTCTTCCCGATATTAATCGGAGACTGAGCTGCTGTCGCCGCGATCTGGCTGTCTAACTTTTTCAACTCTTTTTTAATATCCGGTGAACCGTCCACTCCATAAATCAGCACTTCATCCAGCCCTGCCAAATTAACCGCAGTTATCACTGCAACCGCCAGCTGATCATTTCCACACATAATCGCTGTCACATCCGGGTGTTCTTCTATCATTGCTGTTGCCACCTCAAGCGCTTTCTCAAACTGACCGCCCGTATCCTCTCTGGCTACCACTTCAAATCCATTTTCCGCCTTGGTAATTGCCTCCTCAAATCCGGTAATTCGGTCGTTAACGGAATTTTGTGCCGGACTCTCTAAAATTGCTACCTTTCCGCCTGATGGACATTTTTCAATCAGATCCTGTCCACAGATATATCCTGCCTCCCGATTATCCGATCCCACATAGGCATCCACATAGTCCATCTCTTTCACCTGGCTGTCCACATTGATAATCTTTACCCCTGCTTCTTTTAATTCCTCCAGTGACGGAGTAATCTCTTCCCAGTCTACCGGACTTAAAAATACTGCATCTACGCCTTCTTCTATCATCTCGCTTAACTGACTTGCCTGAAGCTTCGGATCTGATGCCGGATCTTTCATCGTCAGCGTATAGCCTTCTTTTTCCAATTCCTCCCGGATTGATGCCTCCAGTGTAATAAAATAAGGATTTTCCATATCGATTCCGGAAAAGCCGAAATGATACCCTTCTCCTTCACCAGAGTCCTCTTCTCCTTCTGTTCCTTCTTCCGTTTCTTCTTTCACCGCATTGTCTTCCGGTGTTCCAACATTCTTTTTGCATCCGGATAATGCGAAAATGCACACGAGCATCACTGCCAACACGCTTAACATTCTTTTCTTCTGCATAATGACATCCTCCTTAATCTGTGTTTTTCCCACACGGACAGCCTTATTTTACAACATTTTTACCGTTTTGGCTACTCTTTTCATTTTTCCTTGCTTTTTAGAGATTCCTTTGGTAGAGTAAAGATATCGAATAAAGATATCTATAAAACAAAGGAGAGCAAATCATGGATGAATTTATGACAGTGGAACTGACTCTTGATAATGATGAGGTAGTAGAATGTGCCATTCTGACTTTATTTGAAGCCGGAGAGAATCAGTACATTGCACTGCTTCCATTAAATGAAGAAGGCGAGACCGAAGAAGGCGATGTATATCTGTACCGCTATATTGAGAATGCCGACGGCGAGCCGGAACTTCAAAACATCGAGGACGATGACGAATACGAAATCGCCGCAGATGCTTTTGACGAGTGGATGGATACGCAGGAATTTGAAGAATTAGACGAAGAGTAATTCTTCTGCAAAACGGGATGGGCTTAGGTCTTTCCCGTTTTTTTCTTTTGCATAACTAATGATCAGCTTCTGTTTTGCCCGTGTCATAGCTACATAGAAGAGTCTGCGTTCTTCCTCAATCTCTTCTGCCGTCTTTGCCTTCTTATAAGGCGTGCACCCTTCATTTGCATGGATCAGAAATACCTGTTCAAATTCCAGACCTTTGGCGCCGTGCATCGTCATCATTGCTACACCGTCCGGTTTTCTTTGATTCTCCCTCATCTGAAGTCTTCTCAAAGTTTCCCTATATTCTTCGATATGCGCAAACCACTCCTGGGCTGTTCGATAAGCTTTTGCCTGACTGTGGATTTCCTCTAAAACCAACTTAAGCTCTTCGAAAGAAAGTTGTCTGGAAGCCGCATATTCCTTCAGATATTCTTCATATCCTATATTTTTGCGGATATACTGAACTGCCGCATACGGCGTTTTGTCACGAATCATCTTCATATCCCATTCCCACTGATCAATTCGATCCATCATCCAGTCCTTATCACAATAAAAATTCCTCATAGACTCATAGGTCACCGGCTCCCCTTCCATGCTGTCCCTGCTAAGATAACGATTGGGCTTATTTGCCACCTGTAAAAAATATGCCCGTTTCCAGTCTTTCTGAGCTAGATGAAGATAACTAAGAAGATCCGCCGCAATAAAGTGATCATAAAGGTTCTGAATACGCTCCTTCATCGTAAAGGGAATCTGCTGCTTGGACAATGCTTCCGATACAGCTCTTGCATCCGCAACGGTCCGGTACAACACTGCCATCTCGCTGTAAGGAATTCCCTTCTGTGCTGCAATCTTAATTTGATCTGCCACATACTCTGCTTCTTCTGCCGGATCCTGAACTTCCTGAATATGAACACTATCTCCCGCTTCCCGACTGGAGCAAATCGCTTTATCAAAGCGCATCTTATTGTTCCCGATTACTCGAAGCGCCCCGTTTACAATATGCCCGGAAGATCGGTAATTGATATCTAAAAGAATCCGATCGGCCTGTGGATAATCCTTTTGAAACTGCATCATAATCCCCGGCTTCGCCCCGCGGAATCCATAAACCGATTGATCATCATCCCCTACCACGAACAGATTGTTCTGCGGCGCTGCCAGCATCCGCACCACATCATACTGAGCCTGATTAATATCCTGAAATTCATCCACCAAAATATACTGAAACTTCTCCTGCCATTTCTTCAAAATATCCGGCCGGTGAAGAAAAAGCGCCCTGCATTTGATCAGCATATCTTCAAAATCAATCTTGCGAAGCTCCTGCTTCATCCGTTCATAATTCCGATACAGTTCCCGAAATCTCTCTGTTCCATACTTTTGGGATTCATACGTGCGGATATCCCTGCAGTTATTCTTAATGTTGCCGATTTCTGCCGCTAATTCCTGCAAATATTCTTTTTCTTCTCCGGCTCCTTTTAATTCTTCCCAAGAAAGCTTCGTTGCCGCTTCTCGAATTAATATGTATTTTTCTTCATCACTTAAAAGATTGCTCTGATTTAAACCATATGCCCATTTCAGAATTCCATAATAAATTCCATGGAAGGTACCAAAAGTCACGGCAGTATTTCCGCAGCCATACAGGGAACAAAACCGTTCCTTCATCTCTTTTGCGGCATACTTTGTAAAGGTAATGACCAGAATTTCTTCTGGTCTTACCCTATACTTTGTAATCAGATATTCGATTCTTTTTGCAATGGTAAGTGTCTTCCCGGAACCGGGGCCGGCAAGGACCATACAAGGTCCTTCCCGATGGGCGACTGCCCTCTTCTGAGCGTGATTTAAACTCATGAGACTCCCCTTACTTGTTTTCTACTTATCTTTTTCCTGCTATTTCTGCAGTAATTCGATTCCTGCACGGATTCTTCTTAGAGATTCTTCTTTTCCCAAAATCTCCATAATCTCTGTTGCACCGCCCGGTGTGTTCTGTTTTCCTGATACCGCCGTTCTAACTGGCCACATCACAAATCCAGTCTTTACACCTTTCTCGTCTACATAACCTTTCAGCACCTCAAACAGCGCATCATTGCTGAAATCTTCCTGCTGCTCAAGAAGCGGCAGTACCTCCTGCAATACTTCCAAAGAATTTTCTTCATTCGTCTTCATTTTCTTATGACAGTACATTGCTGTATCATACTGCGGCAATTCTTCAAAGAAATCAATCTGCTCTTTCAAATCCGGAAGCACTTCAATTCTCGTCTTTACTAAAGCCGCAATCTTCTTCAAGTCACAATCCTTTGTCACAACCTCTTTCATATATGGTTCTGCCATCTGGTAGAACTTATCAAAGTCCATCGCTTTTAAGTATTCACCGTTCATCCATTTTAATTTTACCACATCGAATACGGCAGGTGATTTACTCATATGGCGATAATCAAAAGCCTTAATGAGCTCTTCCAAAGAGAAGATCTCCTGATTGTCAGACGGACACCATCCAAGCAGCGCCACATAATTGACAACTGCCTCTGTCACAAATCCCTGATCAATTAAATCTTCATAAGAAGAATGTCCACATCTCTTGCTAAGCTTCTTATGATTTTCATCTGTAATCAATGGGCAGTGTACATATACCGGAATGTCCCATCCAAACGCTTCATAAATCTTATTATACTTCGGCGCAGATGAAAGGTATTCATTTCCACGCACAACATGGGTGATTCCCATCAGATGATCATCGATTACATTTGCAAAATTATACGTCGGATAACCATCGGATTTGATCAGAATCAAATCTTCCATCTCCTTATTCGGAACGGTAATCTCTCCGTAAATGTCATCGTGGAATGTAGTCGTTCCTTCTGTCGGCATATTAAAGCGAATCACGTACGGCTTTCCTGCTGCCAGATTTGCTTCCACTTCTTCCTTACTCAATCCAAGACAGTGCTTATCATACACAACAATCTCTGTATCACTGCCCTCAGATACGCTGCTCCTTAAGGATTCCAGTCTCTCTTTGTCACAGAAGCAGTAATAAGCATCTCCCTGCTCAATCAGCTTCTTTGCATACTCCAGATAAAGACCAGATGCATTTCTCTCACTCTGCACATAAGGTCCTACACCTCCGTCCTTGTCCGGACCTTCATCATGCACCAACCCTGTCTCTTCCAGTGTATGATAGATGATCTCCAGCGCTCCCTCTACAAAACGCTCCTGATCGGTATCTTCGATTCTCAACATAAAGTCGCCATCCTCATGCTTTGCAATCAGATACGCATACAACGCTGTTCTTAAATTCCCTACATGCATTCTTCCCGTAGGACTTGGTGCAAATCTTGTTCTTACTTTACTCATGTCCTCTAATCTCCTAACTTTTATTACTGTTTTTTATTGTAACACAGGCGGCATTGTTCCTTCAACCTTGCAGCCGATTTTTACGATTTCTCCTAAACCGGATCTTCCTAAGTCTGATCTTTTGACGCCAATATCCCATCTGGAATGCTTCACGCGGAATGGAAATAATAAAGGCGATACCCAACACAATGCCAAATGCAATCTTAATGGATTCCATTCCTTTCTGCGCCGCCATAGACAACTGATTCATAACCAAATAGTACGCCGTATAATACACTCCGGCCCCCGGTACCAGCGGGATAATCCCGGATACCAGAAAAATGGTAATCGGACACTTCATCCGCACGGTCAGCATTCGTGAAATCAGAACTACCATAAGCGCTGCCAGAAAGGACGCTACCGCAGAAGATGCATACAAGTGTACGCCTTTGTATACCAGCCATCCGACCGCACCGGTCATTCCACAACTTAAATAATATCGCTTCGGAACATTAAACATCATGGCAAATCCAACGGTTCCCATAAATGCACACACGCCATTGACAAGGATTCCTTCTATCATATCATCCCTCCCAATCTATAATAAAGACTTAATACGCATCCCACTCCGATCGCGATATATACGAACACCAAGAGCGCGTCTATCATACGGACCGTTCCCGACAGAAAATCACTATCCGCAATATCACGGATTGCATTGACAAATGCAAGTCCCGGCACCAGTGGCATAATCGCCCCGATAATAATGCCGTCAATCCGCATCGCATTCCAGAAAATCAAATACTGGAAAAGCAGCGTAAATGCGGTAATCAAAACTCCGCCGATGATATTGACAATAATTTTCGACATATGGTTGCGCTTTCCGATCAATACCCAGACATTTACCAAACAGCCGATGACAAAGGCCACCGCACTTTCTAACGGTGTAGAACCAAGCATCACTCCAAAAAATCCGCTTCCGATACCACCGGCAAGAATCTGTACATATGCCTTCTTTGGCGGTATCTCATCGATCTCTTTCAGTCGTTCTACCGCCTCATTAATGGTCACATGACCTGCTGAAATCTCTCTGGAAAGATCATTAACTTCCGCCACAACTCCAAGATGCGGTGCAGATAACGGAACGTGTTTTACTCTTGTATACGCCTCTTCCTCCCCATTTTCTGCGCTGACAAAAATCGCATGGCTCAGTGTAAAGATATCTACATGATTGACGTGAAACCGTTTACAGATCCGGGTAATGGTCTCCTCCACACGAAAGATCTCCGCCCCGTTTTTCAACAGGATTCGTCCTGCTTCAATCGCCATATCTACGACTTTTTTTACATCCAGCTTTGACTCTAGTGATTTTTTCAAATATATCATATCTACCAGGCGAACTCCTTCCTCGTAGATGGGTTCTTTGTAATGGTCTACAAAAAAATTGGCAATGATATGAGAGTTTACAAATCCACATTTCTCATAAAATCCAATTGTCTTTCTGCTGTTTCCCGTTCCCACATACATGGTATCGCACTGGCCGCTGTAATATTCACACACAAAATTTATCATATATCTGCCATAGCCCTTTCCCTGATCTTCCGTGAGCGTCGCAATATTCTTCAACTCACATTTATGATTCTTAAGAAGGGTTACCACGCAGACGGTTTTCACTTCTCCCTGATCCTTCAGGATAAACATATCGCCTTCATCCAGATACCGGTCCACCATGTCTTCCTGAGGATCTGCCACAAGAAGCAGATACATATAATCCCGCTTATCTTTGGTAATCTGTTGAATCTCCATCTTCTTTTCCTGCCTCCGATTTAATCCAACCTATTATAGCACCTGCTTCTTCAGAATTCAATCCGTGAATGGATCTTTTACTACTGCTCCATTCCTATGGTACAGCACGCCATCTTCACTATAATAAGATGGATTGGCCGGATCTGCCTCAATATACCAAAGCGGTTTTAATGAATCCAGTGCACCTTCTTCAATCTCTGTAATATTTGCCGTAATATAAAGCTCCAACACAGATTCATTCACGCCGTCAAATGCACCGGAAGCAATTCCGACACAATCCGGGCTTACCGGAAGTAAGAAGATTCCGTCTGCCACCAACAATTCGGACGTACATCCAATTAAGTATCCCCTCGCATCGGAGATGAAGCCGGCAAAATCTTTCCAACCGGCATACAAATCTAGTTCACTGATTCCTTCTTCTACCCCTTCATAAGGAATGGTACAGGCAGCATCCAGATACCAACCGGAGAACTCTTTCCCAAGTCTTCTTGGCTTCGTCCATGAAGCACCCACATCCGATATCTGTTCCTGATGTACGGATAATTCCGGCGCACCTCCATTCCCATGAAGGCGAACGGTACAGACTGAGGGCGCAGGAAGAGCATCCCCATGTCCGCCCATCTGATTTCCTTCTGCCACACTACCGGGATTTGCAAAAGACTTCTCTATCGCCACATTCCTGGTGACTTCTGGCGCATTCGCTTGTTCAACCTCCCTTAATATCGTTATCCGTTCCGCACCTTCTGTCACTGCTATCCCGGGAAGTTCAGCCATGTTTAATAGCTCTATATTCTCATCTATCCGTTCATCTGTACCTGCGCTGCTTCGCATGTGAAGCGAAGCAGATGCCTCCAGCTTATATTCTCGATCCATCATTCCCGTCACCGCGCAAGTGTACAGAAATACCAGTCCTGCCACAACACAGATACTGATCCATATCCTGTGAATCAAACCCTTTTTCTCATATTCTACTTCATTCAGTCTGAGTATCGCTTCCATCTCTTACCATCTCACCTCATATTTTTGATTCTGATCAACAGAAAAGTGGCATCTTGCCACAGCAAGCGCCACTTTCCCCAAGATGATCACTCATACTTTTTAATTAATGTATCCGGCTTTCTTTAATTCTTCCTCAGCCTTTGCAAGGTTTGCATCTGATACACGGATGATCGGTCCCGTACATCCCATACCACTTTCTGCATAAACTCCAATCTTCCACAGCACTTTAACTGCATCTTCCAGATCCATAACTTCAATTCCCGGAATCTGTGCTGTTACGATCTCCTTCGGAGGCTCTTTTACCTCTTCTTCTGCAGCTGCCGGTTTAGATGCCGCCTTCACAGATCCTAAAATCTCATCAAAGCCAGCTTTCTTAACTGCTGCAAATTCCTCTTTTGCAACCTCAAATACTTTTCCTTTTACCAGCTGTGCTGCATAGCGAATTGCATTTGCAATCACCGGTGCACCACTGGCTCTTGATACGATCATTACCAGCTGTTCGTACCCTTCCCCAATTCCCGGGCCGTAGCCATAACCAGTTGCTTCAAAGCTTCCGCCTGTATTTGCAGAAGAAAGCATTTTCACCAGGATATTTCCGGTTAAAGAGTCTGTTACCATAATATCCGGAGATGCCTGAAGGACATCGTTTCCTCTCATAACGCATCCGCCATCTGCTCTTCCTGACTCCGCAAATGTGATTTCATATCCCTGGTCTTTCAACTGTTTCAGTGCTTTTTCCGTCTGACGGGCACCGTCTACATTCAGAATTCCAACGGTTGGATTGGCATTTCCACAAGCCTTTGCAGCAATGATTCCGTATACTGCATTTTTAATCATGCCTTCCACGCGGTCTGTACTGGAAGTTCCCGTTGTATTCGCGATGTACATTTCTTTTCCCTGCGCCGGTGTTACACAACGTCCAACGGTAGATACGCCGATTGGAAATGGGAAATGCATCGTCACTGCTGCATCTACTTCTTTGCTTGCCAGCAGCTCTTCCATCTTGTCATGGCCTTCTTCATCATTTGCCACTTTAATGGTCGTCACACCATCTGCTTCCAGAGTTCCGATATAGAACACATCAATTCCATCCTTTGCAGCCGCTTCTGCAGCTGCCATAGAATTCTCTTCTCCGTGCTCACTTCCCATACCGGTAAGCGCAATCTTTGGTCGTTTTCCAAAGCTTCCAGTCTCCAGACCCTGTGCCATCTCCATAAAAGTGTCTGCAATCATTTTTTCAATATTCTTTGCCATCGTAACCACCCCTTACTCTGCCATCAGGGTAGCAGCAAAATCTTTCATAGCCTTTGCGATCAGTCCTTTTACCTCTTCTTCAGATACACCTGCAGCCGCTTCTGCTTCTGCTTTCGTATTTGCCTGAATCACAAAAGATACACCGTCGAATAAGTTGGTCATACGTCCAAGGAACAGACTTCCTTTTCCAACGATCATTGCTCTCTTCATCTTTCCTGCAAGGATATCCTCTCTTGCAAATCCAATATATGGAACACCTGATGGAATATGTCCCTGTGTTGGAGCCCATCCGGTCAAACCATGTTCTTTCGTAAAGCTTGCCAGTTCTTTCCGATCCAGTTCTCCGCGTTTTACTGCAAGAGCTGCGATCATCTTATAGTTTGCCATCGGAACATCTCCTGCTCCTGCCGGCTTTGTGATATCCGGATTCTGCATCTCTGGAGAGTACTTGTCAATATCCGTAATCTTAAGTCCTGCTCTTTCAAGAGGATCTGCAACAAGGCTTCCAATTACGTTCTGCGGAGCACTTCCTGTTCCTACCGTATGCCGTCCGAGAATATCAAGATTGATCTCTGGATTTTCACCGTCATTTTCTGCAACAATTACACAGAATCCTGCCAAACAATCCTCTAAGATCGGAAGACCTTTCTTTACATGGTCTTTTCCGTTCATACCAAGCTTTGCTGTACATCCGCCTGCTGTAACTGCCACACATTTGTAAGCTCCGGATTTAACAAGAGCTGCTGCTTCAATCAATGCGTGAGATGGTCCGGCACAGAATCCGCGGGCATCTGAACCTGTTGCATTATTCAGCATTGCAATTTCTGCTGCCGCTTTGGCAAAGTTTCCTCCACCTCTCTGATTCATATCTCCACATGCTTCCTCTGCACAGTCGATCACGTACTCTACGTCATCTTTGCTGATTCCTGCATTCTTTACGCCATACAATAATGCAAGCACGCTGGATGCCTTACTCATTAAGTTCTCATGCATAACATGAGCAGACAGATTCACATCGATATCATGCGCTCTCTTAACACATCCAACCAGTTTTCCTGCAACATAAAGACCTTCTGCATGTTCTTCATTAACAACTTTTTCAATCTCAGCAAGTTCCATACCCTCATGGAGTCTTGCCACAATATCCTCTGTAATAATTGGATCTGCAGCAAACGCCTCTTTATACGCTGCTACAAACTCTTTATCAAGCATTACCACTTCAAACTGATCGCATGCCTGAACAAGAAGAATAAACTCTTCTTCTGGCATGATCTCACCGTATTTTCCATATCTCTCTGCTCCGTCTTTTTTCTTGTCATAATATGGAAATTCCACTTCTGCAAGATCATCCGGAGTTGCATTACCAATATATACCTGATTCGGCCAATAGCTCACACAATCCTCGTAAGAACGAAGATGACTCTCTAACTCTTTCAAATACTCAGATTTCGGATTTACGATTCTTTCTGTTGTCTGAGTTGTTCCGTTATATACCACCATCTGTGGTGTATGCGCAAGCACATAGCTTGCTCCTTTAATTACACTATTCATTGCAGTTTTCCACCTTTCATCGTTCTGAAAAAGAGGGGCAGTCCCCGATGTGGGAACACATGGGTCTGCCCCGTCTTCATAGCATGATTTCTATACCTGCTCTCTGATAGCTTCCATCTCTGATACGATATCGTCTACGTCAAGAACCATTTCCATCATACCAACCTGTTCATCATAAACTGCTTCGTCAAACTCTTCTTTGATCTCAGGTTCACATACATGATATACCGTGAGTCCAAGCTGGACCCCTGTCAATGGACCTGCGAAAGTAGGATCACCTAACGTAACGGTTTCTGCTGCAAGACCTGCAGCTTCACCTTCTGCTGCTCCAAGAACTACTACTAAGTTCTCTGCACCATACTCGTCAGCGAATTCTTTTACTCTCTTCTGGTTTTCCAGATCCATTGCGCCTGCGCTCGTTCAGACGAAACACTCCGTTGATGAAAATACAATCTCAGCGCCAGCAGTTTTTACGCACTCAGCAATTGCTGGTCCCGGGATTCCATCACGGTCTCCGATAATTATTGCTTTTTTCCCTTCTAAAATAGCCATAATTATGCTTTCTCCTTTCTTATGTGGTAAAAAACATGTTTATATATGATCAAGAAACACTCTGTAATTTAGATGTATTTCTGAATCATCGCTTCAATATTCTCCGGTGTAGCGTCATCTTTTATGACTTCTTCTACTTTTTCTCCATCTTTGTAAATAGCCATAACCGGAAGGCCAAGCACCTTCTGTGCAATTGCAAGACGGCGTGCCTTTGTTGTATTGAGAGAAGTAAATTTCATTTTATCGCCATATTTGTCAGCGAATCCATGAACGGTTGGCATAAGAGCCTGACATGGAACACATCCATCTCCATAGAAGTCTACAAATACATAGCCTTCTGCTTTCAATACTTCCTCTTCAAAATTTGTCTTATCAAGATCTAACATTGGTATCTCCTCCTTTTTGTTGTATATCCTTGCTGTTCTTAGAAGTAATCAGACATACTTCTTTCTACCTGAACTGCTGCGATTGCACCGTCAGCAGCTGCAGTAACAACCTGTCTTAAGCTCTTAACACGGACATCACCTGCTGCGTATACGCCAGGGATATTGGTATGCATATCTTCGTCCGTCTTAATATATCCTCTTTCATCCATGTCGATGATACCTTCAAATGGCTTGCTGTTCGGGATCGTTCCGATAAATCCGAATACGCCAAACATTCCGTCTTCTTCATCTGCTTCAACAGTTGTAACTTCACCCGTCTTAACATTTTTCACCTTCATCCACTGAAGAATATCGTCTCCGCCTACTTCCTCTACTACAGAATCCCACATAAATTCGATCTTCTCATTCTTAAATGCTTTCTCCTGAATAGATTTTGCAGCACGAAGTTCATTACGTCTGTGGATAATCGTAACTTTTCTTGCGAACTTGGTAAGGTACATTGCTTCTTCAACAGCAGAGTCTCCGCCTCCAACAACGTATACCTCAAAGTCTTCAAAAAAGTTTGCGTCACATGTTGCACAGTAGGATACACCTTTGCCCATGTATTCTGCTTCACCTTTACATCCGATTGGTCTTGCATGTGCACCTGTCGCAATGATCACATTACGTCCCTGATACTCAGCCTTTGCACTCTTTAAGACCTTTACCTCTCCCTCAAGAGATACTTCTGTAATGGTATCAGCCACACGCTCTGCTCCAAACTTTTCAGCCTGTGCAGTCATTCTTGCGATCAGAGATGGTCCTGATTCACCTTCTACAATCTGACCTGGATAGTTTTCAATTTCATCTGTAATCGCAATCTGTCCGCCATCCTGACCTTTTTCGATGATCAGAACGGAAAGACGGCTTCTTCCTGCGTATAGTCCTGCTGCTAAACCAGCAGGACCAGCACCCAGGACAATAACATCATAAATTTTACTCATTTTGTTATGTCTCCTTTAACACTTAAGTAGTCTTCACTACCAAGGCCTGGAAATTCTTCGCCTTGTGTATTAATCAAAAATTGTCTGTCCGTCAACTTCTGTTGTAAGAGCTTTCAGAGCTTTTTCAACAATATGACGACGCAGTTCTTTCTCCTCAGCCTTATCCAGAGCTGGATTTCCAAGTGGATGAGGAATTGCAATAGCCGGAACAATTCTGTTCGCTCCAACTGTCATGGAGATAGGTGTTACTGTACAAATATGTACAACAGGGATTCCTGCTCTTTCTACCTCTTTAACCATCGTTGCACCGCAACGAGTACAGGTACCTCAGGTAGAGGTAAGGATAACAGCATCTACTCCGTCAGCTTTCAGCTTCTGAGAAAACTCAGCTGCAAATGCCTTTGAAGATGCAACGGCTGTACCGTTACCTGTTGTTGTGTAGAACAGGTGATGAAGTTCTCCGATAATTCCTTCTTTTTCCATATCACGAAGCACATCAACCGGAAGAACACGGTCAGAGTCTTCGTTTGCGTATACTGGATCGTATCCGCCATGTGCGGTTTCATAGGTCTCTTCTGTCAAATCCATCACGCCTGTAATATCATACTCTCCATAGTGAGATGCACTTGAACTTTCGATATGATCCGGATTTCCCTTTGGAACAATACCGCCAGATGTAACCAGCGCAATCTTAGCATGAGCTAGATCTTTCACTGCCGGATTCGGATCAACCTTATCAAAGTCAGGCATTGGATACTCTGTCTCGTATGGCTTATCAGCCAGTTTCTTAAGGAGCATCTTAACCGCTCTCTGAGATCCTCTTTCCTTCTCAAAGAAATTCACACGAACACCGTTCGGAATGTATCCTTCTTCTGCAGACGCGCCGATTGGCTCGCCTTTTCCGATTTTAACAGCAAGTGGAGCCAGCTTCTTCACTGCGTCTCTCATACCTGCTGCGCTGTTCTTTGTTGATACAATGTAAACCTGAGACTTGAACATATCTGCTCCAGGGTTCTCTACATACATTCCTGTTACAGCTGGAATTCCAAGTTCCTCCTGAACTGCTGCTGCAATCGTTCCGCAGGCAACTCCGTAACGTCCTGCATTAAATGCAGGTCCTGCTACGAATACATCAGGATTCTGCTCTTTTACCATTGCCAAAATGTCAGCTTTTGCTTTTTCCAGGTTCTCATTGAAGTAAGAGTCACCACAAACGATTGTTGCAACAATCTCTGCTTCCTCTCCAAAATTCTGTGTCAGTGCCATACCCGGTCCAACGACTTCGCCCACACGAATCTCAGCCGGATAATCTGCTTTTTCTTCTCCACCAATCTGTGCAAAAAACTGATTGATGTAATGAACAACTCTTAATTTAGCCATCTTATTATCCTCCCTTCCTATCTTGCGCTCAGTTTGTTGAAACCTGTCTCATTGGTTGCACCTGTCAGTACCTGAAGCTCTACTTCCAGAGATCCGTCTTCGCGCAGCGTCTCTTCGCTTGCTCCGGCAATCTTGGTTACATAGTCCAAAGTTCCAATAACTTTATCAAGTTTCGGCAGGATAATTACCTGGTTTGCATTTCCGCCGGTAACTACTGCGTCTGCAGCTGGATCCGCATCTGCCAGAGACTGAGATTTACCATCGCGTCCTGCATACTCATCGGTAATGATAACTGTCTTTACGCCTTCTGCTTCAATCTTCTTACAGTTCATAATCAAGTCTGTATCCGGGTTACCAAATCCTTCCTGAGATACGATAACACCGTCTAAATCCAACATCTTACACAGTTTTGCTGTCCAGTCAGAAGAACGCATCTTATCAGCCAGATATACGTTTTCATTTGTAATAATATGGCATACAAAGTTCAAAGTTTTTCCATGCTGTTCAAACAGATCATGTACAACTGGGTTATTCAGGTGTACGTATGTTGGGTTCTTGTCACAAGCAGATACACAGTTACCGGATACGATTGCGCCATCCATAACCTCTGTAGGGCTTAAAATAGTAGGAACGATCTTCTTTGCATCCACACCGTATACATAAGTATCATGCAGAAGTCCCTGACTCTGCAGCATCTGTACATAAGCCACTCTCGGAAGATCTGGATATTTTTCCATTCCTTCTTTGATTGTGCATGTCTCATATACTTTTGTCTCGTCTGGAGTAAGTTCACGTGCCAGTTCCCCAATGTATGTAGCTACTCTGAATCCCGCAAATCTCACTGCCGCCTCGTAATCATGCTGTTTAATTCCATCAACCGGCTCGCATACCATAACCAGGTTCAGTGTCTTTGAGAATGGAGTGTAGTCTGCTCCAGGCCCCGTCATATCGATAATTCCTTCCTGGAATCCTACAATCTTACCAGCTGTAACAACAGCCATTCCTTTCAATGCGTAAGTTTTTCCTTCTCCTACCGTGTCTACCTTAGCGATAACTCCCGGGAAGATTCCTCCTCTTCCTTCTACTTTCACACGTGGTTCGATTACATCCTTAACCGGTGTAATTCTTACTGATTCACCTGGCTTTGCAATGTCTAATGATACGCTCTTAATCTTCTCGTCTTCAAGAGCTACAGCTTTTACAGCCTCCTCGGATACATACAGAATACCATCTTCGATCTTAGACTCAGATGCAAACTGGATATCCTTAATGTAAATGTGTCCCATTTCTAATCTCACTGGTGATTCCCTCCTTCAATATCTTTTGATATTATTGTTTTATTGTTTTAAGCATCAAGCTTTTAAAACCTTACTTAATGTTCACTCCACATCTGCGTATCTGCAGATGTAATACCGCTTTCGATCAGGGTAAGATCGATCAACTGAAAATCGCCATATACTTCCGGTTTGTATTTGTCTGACCGAAATGCAAACTTTCCGCACGCCTGTATGGCATTCTCGATAATCGCAAGCCCTTGTGCGTCGACCGCCCCCTTTTTTTCAGATACCATGATGGATTTATAGGGTGTTTCATTCGGCTTTACACTTCCGGATAAGGGATGCGACAAAAGTGTATGCCCCTCATGGATCCTGTCTCTGACGTCCTTTAGAATATCTTCATATGAAATTTCCTGATAAACCACATTGTGCGTTTCCCCAAGTTTGTCCCTGACCATAGGGTTGTTCGTAATAATCATATACCCATTCATCTGACCTGCTTACTCCTTCCGGTGTCATCTCTCTTTTTTCATCCTGCATATAAGATTAAAAAAAGGACGATTTAAACACATCTTCTGTGAGTAAGTCGTCCTTCCTGTCTTTTGCCCTGATAATGAATAAGCTTACTTAAAGTTATCATACAGCACAAGATTCAGAATGTGGTCCATTTCTCAGTCCTTTTGCCTGAAAGTTTCATCCGTCCACGCGACACCTCACATCTCGGATTTGCCTCTTCGGCGGCCGGATCACACCGACTCTCTCTTAAGAAATATCATTCCACTTATTGATTTCATTTATAGACAATCTAAATAATTCTCGTCATCTATGTCTATAATACTCGATTATTTTTCTATTTTCAACTGCCGTAACAAATTAAAATGATTTTAGTGATTTTGCATAAATATACTTTTTGATTTTTATGCAACTTCACAATCTATTTTTTCTTGGCATAATTCTGAAAATAATCATCATGTACTTTCTTAATCGTTTTGCTTAAGACGATCAAACCGATAAAGTTCGGAATCACCATCATAGAATTAAAGCAGTCTGCCATATTCCATACAAGATCAACCTGTGCAAGGGAACCAAGAACTACACATACACACACCAGTACGGAATAGATCTTTACAGCCTTTGGTCCAAACAGATACTTGATATTTGCCTGACCAAAGAAATACCATCCTACAATGGTAGAGAATGCGAAGAAGAACATACAAATCGCAATGAAAATGTCTCCTCCTTTTCCATACAGGGTAGAGAATGCATACTGGCTAAGTTCTGCTCCTGTAAGTCCTGTCGGGATGGATTTTGTTGTAATAATAACCAGTGCTGTCAGGTTCAATACTACGAAAGTATCAATGAACACACCTGTCATTGCCACAAATCCCTGTTCTACCGGGTGATTAACCTTTGCCACTGCATGTGCATGAGGGGTAGAACCCATACCGGCTTCATTGGAGAACAGTCCTCTTGCCACACCCTTTGTAAGAGCCAGCTTTATGGTTGCGCCAACCGCACCACCGGAGATCGCCGCCGGATTAAACGCACCCACAACAATTGCGTGGAACGCATATGGGATATTTCTCCAGTTATAGAAAATAACGATCAATGCACCCACAATGTAGAGGGCTGCCATAATTGGAACGATGATCTCCGTTACTTTCGCGATACGTTTCATACCACCCACAAAAACGAAGAGCGCAATCACTGCAACAACAACGCCCATAACCGGCTGTGGAATTCCAAATGCAGTGTGGAAAGATGCTGCAATAGAGTTAGACTGAACTGCATTTCCCATAAAGCCAAGTGCAAAGATAATCAACACTGCAAAAAGAGCGGCAAGGAATTTTCCAAATCCACCTTTGAATGCTGCACGGATATAATACACAGGTCCTCCTGTCACTTCTCCGTCCGCTCCTACCTGTTTGTACTTCTGTGCCATTAATGCCTCTGCATAGATGGTTGCCATTCCTAAGAAGGCCGCAATCCACATCCAAAAGATTGCTCCTGGTCCTCCCACTGCAATCGCTGTTGCTGCACCGGCAATATTACCCGTTCCTACCTGTGCTGCAATAGCTGTAGCAAGCGCCTGGAAAGAAGACATTCCGTCCGCACCGGCTTCCCCCTTCTTATGGAACAGTCCGCCGAAGGTTCTTCGCATTCCTTCGCCAAAGCCGCGCACCTGAATGAAACCAAGCCTGAATGTGAACCAGATTCCGCCACCAAGCAGAGCGATAATCAATATGTAGTCTGCAAGGTAGTGTTGAATTGTTAGTACGATGTTGTTTAATGTTTCCACAACATGCCCTCCTTTTTCCTATAGATATTTTGAATAATATCTTCGATATAATTCAATGGATCTATAATACCATGTATATGCTTCTGAATCAATCAAATTTCATAAAATCTTGTCATTTCTTTCACATATTTTTTATTTTTTTTACAAATTCTTTATCAAAGCACAAAAAGCCACCGTGAAACCGGCATATTTCACCAGTTTCACAGCAGCTTTTTTGTATATTCTGTACATTTCTTCGCTTTTATACGTTAATCTCCGCAGTCATTCCCAGACAATCCTTATTGCTTTCCAGTACAGGCGCCACAACATCTCTTAAGAATGCTTCCACCTGCACGGCTGCACGTCCTGTATATTTGGTCGGATCCATCGTCTTCTTGAGTTCTTCTTCACTAAGTCCAAACGCCGGATCTGCAGCAATCAGCTCCAGAAGATTGTTATCCAATCCTTTCTCCTTGACATTGCGTCCTGCCTCCATAGAAAGCTCACGAATCCGCTCATGGAGTTCCTGTCTGTCTCCCCCTGCTTTTACCGCATCCATCATAATATTCTCTGTCGCCATAAACGGAAGCTCTGACATCAGCCGCTTCTCAATTACCTTTGGATATACCACCAGTCCGTCCACCACATTCAGACACAGATCCAGAATTCCGTCAATTGCAAGGAATCCTTCCGGCACGCTTAAGCGCTTATTTGCAGAGTCATCCAAGGTTCGTTCAAACCACTGGGTCGCGGATGTAATAGCCGGATTCAGTGCATCGATCATTACATATCTGGATAATGATGCAATTCGTTCACTTCGCATCGGATTTCTCTTATATGCCATAGCAGAAGATCCAATCTGAGTCTTTTCAAACGGCTCTTCTACTTCTTTTAAATGCTGAAGCAAACGGATATCATTGGAAAACTTATGCGCACTCGCCGCAATTCCTGCCAATACATTCAATACACGAGTATCTACTTTTCTGGAATAGGTCTGTCCAGATACCGGATAGCACGCCTCAAATCCCATCTTCTTAGCAATCATCGGGTCAATCTTGTCAATGGTCTCCTGATCTCCATCGAACAGTTCCAGGAAGCTGGCCTGGGTTCCTGTCGTTCCTTTCGATCCAAGAAGCTTTAAGCTTCCCTTTACATACTCTAAATCTTCCAGATCCATCAAAAATTCCTGCATCCACAAAGACGCGCGCTTTCCAACGGTAGTTGGCTGCGCAGGCTGGAAATGAGTAAATGCAAGGGTCGGCTGATCCTTGTAGGTATCCGCAAACTTCGCAAGTTCTGCGATTACATTCACCAGCTTCTTCTTTACAATATCCAGCGCCTCCGCCATCAGAATCATATCTGTATTATCTCCTACATAACAGGAGGTTGCACCCAGATGAATAATTCCTTTTGCCTTCGGGCACTGCTGACCGTAGGCATAGACATGGGACATAACGTCATGGCGAACCAGTTTCTCTCTTTCTCTTGCCACCTCATAGTTAATATCATCTGCATGGGCACGCAGTTCTTCAATCTGCTCTTCCGTAATTGGAAGTCCAAGCTCACGCTCCGTCTCTGCCAATGCTATCCAAAGTCTTCTCCAGGTACGGAACTTTTTGTCCGGTGAAAAAATGTACTGCATCTCCCGGCTTGCATACCGCTCAGAAAGCGGGCTTTGATATCTGTCATTACTCATATCTGTCCTACTCCTCACTTTATATTGATTACAATTATAACACGTATAAGTATAATATAGAGAAAAGAGAAAAGCAATGTTACTCCTGCTCAAATTTTCCAAGGAACTCCCGCATTCTTTCATTGGATGAGCCAAATACTTCCTCCGGTGTCCCCTCTACCGCAATATAACCATTGTCCATAAAAATAATATGATCTGACACATTTTTTGCAAAATTCATCTCATGGGTCACGATCACCATCGTCATATGCTCTGCCGCCAGATCCTTGATCACCTTCAGGATCTCTCCGGTAAGCTCCGGATCCAACGCCGAAGTAGGCTCATCAAAAAACAGGATATCCGGCTTCATAGCCAGCGCCCGCGCAATGGATACGCGCTGCTGCTGTCCTCCCGACAACTGATAAGGATAGGCATTTTCCTTGTTGGACAATCCCATTTTCGCAAGAAGCTCTCTCGCTTCCCGGTACACCTCTTCTTTCTTTCTCTTCTGCACCTTTATCGGTGCATCCGTAATATTCTTTAATACTGAATAATGTGGGAACAAATTAAAGTTCTGAAACACCAGTCCAAATGTCCCCTCATACGTAATGAGCCCTTCATCCTGCGTCTCCAGCCCCGTCGCGCATCGAAGAAGAGTCGATTTCCCAGACCCGGAAGGGCCGATAATTCCAAGCACTTCCCCTTTGTCAACTGTAAGAGAGATGTCTTTCAGCACTTCTACACCGTTAAAACTTTTTTTGATATGCTTCATTTCCAGCAAACTCATGACTCTTCCTCCTTATTTGTAGTAGTTCAGTTTCTTTTCCAGGCGTTCCATCAAAAATGCCACCACAAAGTTGAAAATGTAATAGAACACTCCTGCAAATATAAACGGAATCATGGATGCCTGGGCTGACGCCAACGCTTTTGCCACGGTAAACATCTCCAAAATGCCGATGGTAAACGCAAGGGACGTATCTTTGACCAGTGTAATTGTCTCATTGGTCACAGACGGCAGAATCACCTTCACCACCTGCGGAAGAATAATCCGCATAAAGGTCTGCCCCTTACTATAACCTAAAATCTTCGCCGCTTCATACTGCCCATTCGGAATCGACTCAATTCCACCACGATAAATCTCTGCAAAATACGCTGCATAATTCAATACAAAACCTACCGCTACCGCCGTATTCTTCCAGGTCGGCGTATTCTGAATTCCGAACAGGTAAAACGGTCCAAAATAGATCATCATCAACTGAAGCATCAGCGGAGTTCCCCGCATAATCGATATATATACCTTGAAAATCCCGCGTACCAGCGGATTTTTTGCCATTCTTCCAAAGGCCACCAACATTCCCAAAGGCAGAGAAAATACAAGTGTCACTACAAAGATCAATAGTGATACTGCCATTCCTTCCCCCAGTTTACTCAACATCACTGATATTGCCATAACTTACTCCTTCTCGCAGAAAACGGGACGTCGTTTCTGACAGCCCCGTTATCCTGATCCTTTATTTTCCGATCGTTGTAATATCTTCGCCAAACCACTTCTCTGAGATCTTAGCCATTGTTCCATCAGCTGCCATCTCTTCCAGTGCCTTCTGAACCTGATCCCTTAAAGCTTCATTTCCTTTTGCAAATCCAATTCCATATTCTTCTGCTGCAATCTCTTTATCCAGAATCTTGAATGCCGCATCACGCTTCTCGATCTGATAAGATGCAACGACAATGTCCATTGCCACCGCATCGGCTGCTCCGGATTCCAGTTCCATAAATCCGGTATTGTAATCCGGGATCACCTGCAGATTTCCAAACGTTGCCGTCAACTCCTGGTTATCTTCCAGCGCTGCCTGTGCAGAAGAATCGGTCTGAACGTCTACAACCTTGCCTTCCAGATCCTTCTCGGAATCAATTCCTGAATTCTCTCTCACAACAAACACCTGCTTGTTGTTCAAATAAGGATCTGACCATGTATAATTATCTTCCCGTCCGTTCATAGTGAAACCGTTCCAGATACAATCAATTCCGCCGGATTCAAGCTCCGCATCCTTGGAATCCCATGCAATCGGCTTTGGCACAAATTCCAGTTCCAGTCTCTCACACACTTCCTGTGCCAGCTCCAGGTCAAAACCTGTGTACTCTCCGTCATCCCCCACAAATCCCATCGGTGGGAAATCCTGATCAAAGCCTACCGTAAAGGTATCTCCTGCCTTCTTTTCTTCATAAGCTTTGCTTTCCGTCTTCTTGTCATCCTTCTTCTCATCTGCTCCACTTTCCTGCTTGCCGCATCCAGCCAGCAGAGATACCGATACCATAGAAAGTGCAAGCACCATCGCCAAACGTTTTTTCATAATGAATTCCTCCCAGTTCAGATTATACAGCTCTCAATCACTTCTTTGTGTTACCATATTAGCAATTGATTACTTTACCACACTAAATTATGTGGTTATGATATCATATTCTCTAACGCTTGTCAATCCTACGATATTCCTTTTTCCACTGTGCAAATTGCTCTTCCGGAATATCAATATCAATCTCCTGCTGAACTTTCTTGATATCCTCGCGAATTACCGATGCCATGCTTAAGAAAATTGGATTGCCTGAAAGCATTTTCATGTATTTATCCTCCGGCATTCCCCGGTAACAGCAGTAAAGATATGCCTTCAGCATGTCCGGCTCTTCACAGATCCTGTATGCCTCGTAATACATCTTCGCCGCCTCTTTATAAAGGAACTGATGGCCATAAGCCGCTCCTAAGCAGGCATAGACATGGCCATAAAAAGTCCGCTCCACAGACTCATCCCAATCTTCATTGATAATTGACTGATACACTAGAATTGCCGACTCATACTCTCCGCTTTTCTGTAGACTGTCAGCTTTATACTTCGTCCGCTCCACCGGTCTTTGATTCTTCAAATGCTCCAGAATATTGGCAATCCGATTGATATCCGCTGTAGAATAGATATTGGACTCCCGCAAAATAGTCAGCACAAACTGTTCCATAGAACGATTCTGTCTCAGCTCCTCCCTAAGACGCCCTGCCAAATCGGAAAGCTCCAGTTCTCGTTCAATCCAATCGCACATCTGATGGTTGATCATCGTATAATCAATCAGATACAGATTGTTGCAGATGTAATAACACAACTCCTCGATGGTGTAAATCTTTCTGTGAACCCGTGTAATCTCATAGGGTTGTTTTGCTCTTTTCCTATGACATAGAATTAAACTGCCCATTGATGCCTCCTAAATGTAGTACCTTCTCCGCCACAAATCCCGTTGACGGATAAAACTCTCCAAAACCGATATCCTTAAATGTCAACACACAGGTCGATTCATCCAGAAACATCGTCTCGATCTGAAGCCGCAACGAATAATCCCTTCGTGACGGAAGTCCTTTTAAGGAAATGGTCTCCACCCGCAGTTCGTCTCCTGCCAAAGACTCGATATGCACTTCAATATCGGAAGTATCTTCCAAAATCACTTCCCAATGACCGTCTGCCTCGTACCAGTGCATTCCCCAATCCACAATCGGATACCAGCCCTCTTTACCATTTACCCGCATTCGCAGGCAAATCTGTTCCGTCATCTTGGTATCATCTAAATAAACCGGACCGTCATCGTACTCCAGACACCGGCGCATGGAAGTATAGCAGGCTCCTCTACTATAGAGATTATTGCCAAGGAATGCTCTTCTTCCGTTGCACAATACTTTCTGGGAATTCGGATACCAATTATTTTCAAACCCTTCGCCTGTCAGATAGACGGAGGATACCACTTTTTTCTCAAATACATTTTGGATAAAGGCTTTGAACTGCTCATCTGCATCTCTTGCCTTGTCCACATTCAGCACCGGATAGATCGCCGCCAATTCTTTCATATGGGCATTGGCCACCTCATCCACCGTTACGAACATTCCCGGTCCTCTGTTCCCCGCCACATTCAGCTTGCGAAGCATAAACGCCCGAATCTGCTGTGCATCACAGTAAAACAGAGCAGATTCATACTGCCAAAGCTCTTTTGGCTGATAGAACATATACTGGCAGAAGCTTTCCTTGTAATCCTGCACAGATACCCTTTCTTTCGGCACTCCGATATGGCGTCCAATTCCTTTTAACATCTTAGACATATCGATATTGGTATCCGCAACGGAAAACGTAATGTATTCGATCTCCGGAAATCCTTCCAGCGTCAGTTCAATATATTTTGCCAGAAGCCAGACCGCATCCCGCGTCTTGCCGGCAAACTCTACCTTTTCTCTTCGGACCGCACGCACGTACAGATCAGAAATCGTATTTTCCTCCTGCACTTCCGCCAGACGCTTTGCCTCTTTTCCATATACCCAATGCTCATTATAATAACCAAGAATCAGTGGAATCTGATAATTCTCCACCGCCGTCTCCAGTGTCACTGGTTCTTCTTTTGTCTCATCATAATAGCTGATCTGGCAGTTCTTTTCACTTAGATCATACCCTAGTATACTGCCTCGCTTCATTCATCTAGCCTCCTAATACATCTGAAACAGCTGATCTGCAAGACGCTGTTCCTCTTCATACGTCATCATTGCCTGTCTGCGTGTCGCCGGGCGCATCTGTGTCATGCTGTTTAACTTGCCATATCTTCCGGCTTTTGCTGTGTCTCCATCCCCGGAAATAGTCTCTTTCTCTGTTACTGTCATCTCTGTATCACTCTTCTCCTGGAAGTAGTAGCTGACTATCTCATCCGCAAACAGCACAAACTGTTTGACATACAGATTTTCATACATTGGCATCATACTTTCTTCCCGATATCCCAATTCTTCCCGATTCTCTTGCCGCATCTTATAATACAGCTTCACGCGGCTTCCTGGTTTTGCATGATAGAAAATCATCGTCTTATCATAAAGCTGCGCTTCCCGTAACCACTCTTCCTGATATGCAAGATAAAACGGAAATACCAGCTGCTTTTCACACATTTCCCGCAGCACGCAATGTAGAATTTCATCCAATTCTTCCGGATACTGCTTTCCTGCATAATATTTAAGAAGCGCTGCTTTACAGATATCCGGCAAGTCTTCCTTCTGCGCACACTCTCTTGCAATGATCTCGAACACAACCGGCTTTAGCATTCGATCGCCTACGACATATTCCCTGGACACGTATCCCAAATATGCCTGTTTCAACCGGAAATATACGCTATCCGACAGATAATAATCTTCGAAAACAGATTCTTCCTGAAACAGATTCTCTGAAAACAGCATCTGCGTAATAATCCGTTCTCCAATTTTATAAGAAGGAATCTCATACTCCTGAAGTACCTTCCACAGCTTCTTCATGTCCCGCGTTGCCCCGCAGTAGTAGCTGGCCAGATACATCAGTGTTACCTTATCATACTGTTCTTTTTGGAACAATTTGAAACACAGATAACTTAAGAATTCATCCTCCTCATAATTATCTTCGCGAATCCGACGGCTGCACAGACGGAATACTTCCCGCTCATCATAGGCATCGATTCCATTGACTTTCAAATTGTCAAACGTCGGCTTCTCACGCTCGTCTTCTTGTTCCCAGACTCCGGAACTTACCGCATACTTTCTGCACATTTCCACAAACCGCGGCTCATAGAACAATCGCTTCGTCTCATAAACAATCGAATCGGTGTAATGGCGTCCTTCCAGCGATTCCCACACAATTCGCGACTCCTTGTCATACAGGAAGATGATCGCACCTCCATCCTCATCATAAGGAACTCTTTGTCGAATGACACCATCTTTCTCAATGACCAGCACACAATTCATATTCGGAACTTTCGTTGTCACCTTATAAGCAAAGCAGACATCACGCATTGCCTCCATTCGCTCCGGTGTCATATCTTCTTCCGTGCAGAATCGTTTGTAAAGAATCCGAAGAGACTCCGTAATATGCCGTTTCATCAGCTGTTCCCAGGTAAATGCTACCATCTGCTCCCGGTAACTCAAATACAGATCTCCCGCCTGTTCCTCATAAGTAACCAGATTCGCGTACAGAAATGCCGCCTTCTTATAATTCAATGTGTTCCCATGCATAAAATACAGGAAAATAGACTTTGGAAGCGGTCCATGCGCCCCTTCCTCATCCAAGGTAATCATATAATATTCGTAAAGCTGCGCAATCTTAAGTTCCGCATCTACCGCCTTCTGATACCATGGATAGTAGCGTTTCTGATTCTTATTGCCTTTGATCAGAAGCGTGCAGATCGTATTTAAAATCATCGGCTCACTGTACATTTTATAAATCCGTTCCAGAATTCGAAACAGAGCATCACTGTAGTTCTTCTGCTGGCTGGCAAAATTGGACACATAAAGCGCCAGTTCTTTCGTCATCAGACGGTATTTTGCCGCAAAATTTAAAATCTGCAGTTCAAAATCTCCCAGCTTCTTAAGAAGTGTCGGTTTTTCCTTATAGCACAGATACGCCTGCAGATAAAACAGAACTTCGTGCGTACCGTACTCATACTGCTGTTCCAATACTTCCAGCCGCTTATACGGACTCTTATAGCGAGTGTCCAGCGTCAGAATCATATTCAAAAGTTCCCAGGAATCCTGATGGCGCATATAAGTTTTCCCAATCTCATCCAGGACTCGATCCACATGACTTCCTTTTCCGCGGATCATAGCCGTCAAGAACAGATAATAACAGTTTGTAATGGGATCCTTTCCAATCGCAAACCGATTGTAGTTATAATTCTCAAGAATCCATTTCGCCTCTTCAATCCGGTTTCCAATCAGGTAAATGTGCGCCTGGCGAAGCTGATACATCTCACTTTGCGGATTCAGTTTGCGAAGCGCAGCCATTTTCTCAGTGGCACTGTCCACCCAGCGATTCAATTCAATTCTTCCCGCCATACAGCCGACGTATTCCTTGATAATCTGTGCCATCAAAAGTTCCGGCACCCGGCGATTCTCATCATACTCCTGGTTCTGCAGAACCTCAATTTCATAAGAAAGGATTTCGTATGGCGTCACAAAGCGAAGTACACCATAATTGCGTCCGGCATGCAAATATTCCGGTCGCACAACATATTCAATCTCATAAACATTTCCCACAAAATCATCCGTGCTGATCTCCGGTCTTGACACCTTAATAAATGCGCCTTCTGCCTCAATCCGGATCGGCATATACCCCCAGGTATTCTTCATAATAGCCAGCGTTCCTTTGGTGGGCTCGGTAATGTCTTCAAACAACATTCCCTCTCCCTGTAAGGTCAGGAAAATACACTCCTTCTGCTTAATTCCCACTAAGAACTCTTCCATCGCCTGTTCTCCGAGAGACCATTTGCGCATATTGTCATATAAGTAAAAGGTACGCTCATTTTCATACTTTAAAATCTCATAAAATTCCCGGGACCGGAAGAGCCTTCCAGCCTCCGAGTAATCTTTGATCGCCAGTTTGCGGAAATCATCGGTACTCTGCACCTTACCATAACTCGTCATTACATACGGCTTTTCAATAATCGCCGTAAATGATAATTCATATTCACCGCCGTTACAGACAACCGTGAACGTTCCTTCCTCTACATGTCCTGGACGAAGCCCCCGCCCATCATACGTAAATTCTACTTTCGCGGGATTTCCTTCAAATCCCTGATCTTTAAAATGAACACGAGAAGAAGACGGGTACACCAGCCCCCGTATCATCTGATCACTGTTCGTCTTTAAGGTAAAACTTCCCCTGTATACTTCCCCTTCTCCAATAATCAGAACCAGATTGGTCTCATCAAAGATTACGTCCGGACGAAGTGACTGAAAGTCCCCTTTAGAAAATTTCTGGATTTTATTTTTCAAGCTTCACACCTGCTTCTTTCGTTGCATTTTTATATAAAAACATACTATAATAGATTATAGCATTGATTGAACTGTAATGGCAATGCCGGATATATAAAATCTTACAAATCATGACAAATCAACAGACAAGGAGCATACATATGGAGAAAAAAATGGAATTTCATGGAAGTGACTTAGAAAAAGTTGCCGCATATTATCATATTCCGCAGGAGCAAATCGTCTGCTTTAGCGCAAATGTAAATCCCCTGGGTGTGTCTGAAAAGGCAAAAGATAAACTGATTCAGCATCTGGATATCCTTAGCCGCTACCCGGATCGGGAATATCAAACACTTCGGGAAACCATTGGCGCTTACTGCCACACCTCCCCGGAACATATTATCGTAGGAAATGGCTCTACGGAGCTTCTGTCTCTCTTGATCAGCCAAATCTGCGCCAAGCGCGCACTGGTCCTTGGTCCTACCTATTCTGAATATGCGAGGGAGATCTCTCTGACCGGTGGAACTCTTACGGAATATCATTTAAAAGAAGAACATAATTTTGCATTAGATACAGACGATCTGCTTTTGCATCTGACGGATGCCTATGATCTTTTGATTCTCTGTAACCCTAATAATCCGACCTCTTCTGCAATCCTAAAATCGGATATGGAACGGATCCTTGCGCACTGCAGCCAAAATAGCATCTTCGTGATGGTGGATGAAACCTATGCTGAATTTGCCCCGTCTATTTCAGAGATCACAGCAATTCCATTCACCAAACAGTATCAGAACCTGATGGTAATCCGCGGAGTCTCTAAATTCTTTGCTGCGCCCGGTCTTCGCTTTGGATATGGGATTACCGGAAACCAGACTCTTCGCGAACAGCTTCTGACGCATCAGGATCCCTGGAGTCTAAACAGCGTCGGCGCATTCGTCGGTGAAGAGATGCTAAAAGATGAGGATTATATTCAGCAGACATGGAATCTCATCGACAGTGAACGTACACGCCTGTATCAACGATTGACTTCGCTTCCTTCCATAAAGGTATATCCGCCTTATGCAAACTTTATTTTAATTCAAATTCTAAAAGAAGATGTCCGCTCTCTGGACGTATTTGAAGCTGCGCTTAAAGAAGGGTTGATGATTCGAGACTGCTCATCGTTCCAGTCGCTGAACGGAGAATTTATCCGCTTCTGTATTATGAAACCAGAAGATAATGACCGCCTTCTTGAATGCCTGTGGAAAGTACTGGAATAAAAAGGGACAGGGTGAAATTTAATTGGGGACGGAGGTTTTTTGAAAAAACCTCCGTCCCCAATTAAATTATTTCTTCAAAATCAATGCTACAAAGGACAAATCTTCTTCTCCCGTATTCTTAAGACCATGTCCATCGCCATCCTTACAGAAGAACACATCTCCTGCTTCTGCCGAAACAGCCTTCCCATTGTCATCATACATTCCCGTTCCGGTTAGTATATAATAGGTCTCCGTCTCACCGTGGTGCTCGTGGTATCCCAGTTCACAATGCGGAGGCAGCGTCACTTTGCTGAACATCTTGCAGTGTTCGCCCAACTCCTCTGCTCCAATCAGCACTTCCTTCATAATGAATCCGGCGCCGCCGTTCACACGCTCTACTGTTACCACTTCTCTTTCTCCTGCTTTTGTCATCCTGCATTTCCTCCTTGCCTGTTACGTTCTAACGTACCTATCAATAACAATACAGCCTGAAAAAGAATGTGTCAATTCCCTTTTATTCATTGACAATCTTATAGTACTCTCTTGCCGTCACAGCATATACTACCGCATAGAATAAGGCAAAGATACAAATCGTCAAAGCCGTGCATCCCAGATACAGTGGCACGTTGACCAGATTCAGTGTCTGCAGCAGCATTTTCACTATCCGAAATGCCACAACATTATGGATCACTGCCGTCACAAGAGGGAGGAAAAATACCATCAGCACCTGGCTTCTGATCGAACGCTTCACTTCCGCCCGGCTCATACCAACCTTCTGCATAATCTGATACCTCTCCCGATCGTCATATCCTTCCGAGATCTGCTTGTAATAAATAATCAATACGGTTGCCATCAGGAACATGGCGCCTAAATAAATTCCCATAAAAAGAAGACTTCCATACAGTTCATAAAAATTTTCTTCACTTAACACCCTGCTCTCACAGTAACTATAGGAAAATTCCTCCGCCAGCCTTGTCTCTACCGCTTCAGCCGCTTCTTTCTTCTCTTTATCCGTTCCCGTCATATCAAAGGAAATCTTATAAGCATAACTTGCAGATGCTGCGCTTCCTGCATTATATTCTTCCAGCGCCTGCTGTACGTGCCCTTCATCTGGGAGGACAAGATAGTATCCATCTACGGTACTGGACTTATTCTTTTTCTCCAGTTTCATGGAAGAAAGCTCTTTTTTCACCTTATAATTCTGATTTCCCAGTTTTACCCTATCCTTCCCATAAGTACCGTAAGGAGCATAGATAAGAGCCTCATCTGGCGCAAGGGTCTCTTGTTTGCCCTCCAGCTTATTGTAATCTTCCAGCTTAATCATCGACAGAGCGCAGACATCTGATACAGAGTAATCGTCTATTTCCGTCAGCATAAATCCATCTTTTACCTTGATGCCCGCCAGCCACGCTCCATGGCATCCGATCCACGATTTCTCCTTTACACCTGCTTTTTCTAGCTCTTCTCTAATCGCTCTCTCTGCCGCCTGATCTGTCTCCTTGGAATCAGACGCCACTTTAGCGCTGAATTCCA
Source organism: Dorea sp. ICN-14282 (assembly GCF_037890115.1). Lineage (NCBI taxonomy): Bacteria > Bacillati > Bacillota > Clostridia > Lachnospirales > Lachnospiraceae > Dorea > Dorea sp. ICN-14282. The sequence continues at coordinate 730,752 of NZ_JBBKBH010000001.1, forward strand.
TTGGGAATCGATATTTCAAAATATCTTCCATTCCGGCGTAGAGAGACATCGTAGTAGATACCATTACCAGCACCATGGTACTTAAAATACAGATATTCGCAAGTCCCGCTGCATTTTGCTTCATCCGGTAAATCATTCCAGATACCGCAGTAAAATGAGTGGTTTTATAATAATATCGCTTATTTTTCTTCAGGAGCTTCAACACTGCAATGCTCCCCGCAATAAAAAGCGCATAGGTTCCAATAATGACACAGACAACCGCCACAAAGAAGTCAAAAATTGCTTCCATCGGTTTTTCTACCGTCAGTGCAATACCATATCCCGCCGCAAGTGCAAGAACACCGATCACCGTCAACAGCCATTTTGTCCTTGGTTCCTTCTCCCCTTTATTTCCGCCGTGCAGTAATTCGATCGGATTGGAAAGTCGAATCTGCATCATATTATAGAATAAAGTCAAAAGAAAAATCCCCATAAACAACAGCGCCGTCTGACCTACTGCCGTTCCTGACACTGCAAAATGCATTCCTATGTCATAATGAAGAATTTTAAGAAGCAGCAGATACATCAGCTTTCCAAATACAATTCCCGCCAAAAGCCCGATTCCAATACTTACCACTGCAGTAATCAAAGTTTCCACGATCATCATTCTGGCAATATGGCGTTTTCCCATTCCCAAAATGTTATAAACACCGATTTCCTTCTTCCTTCGTTTCACCAGAAAACTATTCGTATAAAACAGAAGAAGCACAGCAAAAATCATAATGACTCCTACTGAGTACTGGAGCATCAGTTTCAAATTCTCGCTTCCAATATCTTTGCTGTGGAATAAAGCATCCATAATATAAAACATCATCACCGTCAGAATCGCCGTCAAAATATAGGGAATATATGTTTTCCGATTGTTTTTCAGGTTCGTCCATGCAAGCTTAGAATAAACAGAACTATTCAAGTTCCTCACCTCCCGCCTGAAGCACCGTCAACGTATCCGAAATCTTCTGATACATCTGCTCATTTGTCAGATTTCCTCTGTACAGCTGGTGGAATACCTCTCCATCCTTAATAAACAGTACCCGTTTCGCTGTGCTTGCCGCCTTTACGCTATGCGTTACCATCAGAATCGTCTGGCCATCCTGGTTAATGGCATTGAAGAGATTCAACAATCCGTCCGCGGCTTTGGAATCCAGCGCTCCCGTGGGTTCGTCCGCCAAAATCAGCTGAGGTCTGGTAATCAATGCCCTTGCCACCGCCGTGCGCTGTTTCTGACCGCCTGACACCTCATAAGGATACTTGTTCAAAAGGTCTGCAATTCCCAGACGCTGCGCAATGGGCGCAAGCCGCCGCTCCATTTCCTCATGCTTTCTGCCGGATAATACCAGCGGAAGGAAAATATTATCCCTCAAAGAAAATGTATCCAAAAGATTGAAGTCCTGGAACACAAATCCCAAGTTCTGACGCCTGAACGCCGCAATCTCCTTTTCTTTGACTGTACTTAAGTCTCTCCCTTTTAGATACACCTTTCCTCCTGTCGGTTTATCAAGCGCCGCCAAAATATTAAGAAGCGTCGTCTTTCCAGAACCGGATTCACCCATAATTGCCACATATTCTCTCGGTTCTACTGAAAAATTCACATTCCGAAGTGCCTCAACCTGATTTCCCCCGAACCGTGTGGTGTATATTTTCTTTACATTCTTTACTTCTAACAATGCCATGTTTTTAACCGCCTTTCTGTTTAGGTTCTTGTGTTGTCTCGTTAGGTTTCTTCTTTACAAATCTTATTATAGAAAAAGAGAAAATGTCATGCCATTGATTTGGATTACATTTTCCCTCTGAAACCTAACAGTTTTGTCACATTACTCCATGCGGATCTTTTTTCGCTCCAAGCCCAGATATACCTTTGTACCTCGATCCACCTCTGATTCCAGTCGGATCTGATGATTCATCTTGGTTAGTACCGATTTACAAAGATAAAGGCCAATTCCAGTCGATTTTTTATCTGTTCTTCCATTGTATCCGGTAAATCCTTTCTCAAATACCCGTGGCAAATCCTCCGGCCAAATTCCGATTCCCGTATCTTCAATTACGAGATTTCCTCCTTCCATATAGATATGGATACTTCCTTTCTTCGTATACTTTAAGGCATTGGATAAGATTTGTTCGATCACAAACAAAAGCCATTTTTCATCCGTAATCACCTCTGTGTTCAGCAGCTCATAATCCAGCCGGATTTTCTTTAAGATAAACATCTGAGAATATTTCCGAACCGCCTGCTTTACAATCTCATCCAGCGAATATTGTTTAAACACCAAATCTGCTCCCATCTCCTCCATCCGAAGATAGGTTAATACCATTTCCACATACTGCTCGATCTTAAACAATTCCTGCCGCATCGCACGAATCTTTAATCCGCTTTCTGCCGTCTCCGGCTCTGACTGCAACAGTACGTGAAGCGCAGAAATCGGCGTTTTAATCTGATGTACCCACATCCCGTAATAGTCTTTCATCTCCTGTCTGGAAATACGGATAGAAGATTCCAATTCTGTCATCTCTTCTTCTAACCTTGTCACAATCTGCTGATACAATTCTTCAATCCGCCCATCTGCCTCTGGAAGACATGCTGGATTTACCAAAATCCGCTCTTTTGCTTCTTCCAGCTGACGCGCCCTCTTATAATAACGGCAAAAATCACTCCCACCAAAGCCCAACATCAAAACCAGAGCCAGCAAGAATGCATATCCGACCGCATCAAGCCGGATATCATACAGTGCAAACACCACCAGAAAAATTCCGGAAAACACCAGATACAACACTATGATTTTCATGCGTTCTTTTAGATATCTGATCCCTGTCCTCATCATTTCGTCTCCCACCTTCTAATCCAGCATATAACCAATTCCTTTTTTCGTCTTAATGAAGCCATCTGCTCCGATCTGTTCCAGCTTCTTACGAAGCCTTCCCACATTTACCGTCAAGGTATTATCATCAATAAATTCATCACTCTCCCAAAGCCTCGCAATGATCTGATCCCTGGAAATAATCTTTCCTGCATTTTCCAAAAGTATCTGCAGGATCTTGAACTCATTCTTGCTAAGTTCCTGCCTTTCTTCCTCATAAGCAACGACTGCATCATTCAGATTCAACAGCAGCCCTTTATGCTCCATAATCCCGACAGTGCCATGAAAGGAATAAGCTCTTCTTAAAATCGCCTGAACTTTGGCAGTCACCACATTAAGATCAAAAGGCTTCTCGATAAATTCATCGCCGCCCATATTCATCGCCATTACAATATTCATATTATCGTTGGCTGAAGACAAGAAGATAATCGGTACTTTGGATACCTTTCGGATCTCTTGACACCAATGAAACCCATTGAAATAAGGAAGTATCACATCCAAAAGGACAAGCTGAGGATCACACTCCAAAAACTTGTCCTTAACATTTTTAAAATCTTCCACATATACTGCGTCATACCCCCACTGCTGTAAATGAGACGCAAGCCCTTTTGCAATCACCATATCATCTTCTACAATCAGTATCTTATACATCCTTCTCACTCCAGTTATCCAGCCTGCTTTTTTACTCTCTACCATTTTAGCCAGATTTCATTATTTGCTATTGATTATAGCCGTTTTTCAAAAAAATGTCTAACTTTTTTCTCTTAGTGAAAATAATGGGCTCCGATCTGCATTCCATAACCTCCCTGATCAAAATAGAGACAATTGCCGATGGGATTTGCTCCGGCGAGGACATCCCTTGCCGCCTGCATGGCTGCCTCTGTATACCCGTCCGTACTTCTTACTTTATCCAGCCATCCAGTCGCCACCGGACCGAATTGTCCGCTTTGATAAACTACTTCCTCCACGGTATCCGGAAACGCACCGTCCCTGACCCGATTCATAATCACGGCACCTACCGCAACCTGCCCTTCATGGGACTGATTTCCAGCTTCACAGAAGATGATTGATGCCATTAGTTTCTCAAGCGAGATCCTCTCCTGTCTGGCAGCTTCCTCCGCTGCCTTCTTTGCCTCTTCTTCCCGAAATCGAATCTGCTCCAGTACTTCCTCACGTTTCGCCTGATACTGGCTCTGACACACCCTAGAAATTTGACCTGTCAAATTCTTAGGCAACGTCTCCAATGCATGAAGTTCTACCTTCATTTCCTCTTTTGCATAACTTGTATGTTTTGAATCTCCCATAACTGACAGTACACCAGCCACCAGCAAAGCTGCCAGCATATTCCTTTTTGTCATCAACAACAACCTCCTGAAATTTTGCAACACATGAATATTCTCTTAATAAAGTATATTCAAAAATTTCATTTTTATTACATTTGTTACAGAAGTATTACAAATTTCAAAAAAAAGGAACCGAAGACAGTTTGCGCAAACACAAAACCACCTTCGGTTCCTTTTTCTTATCTTTTCCAAAACCATTGCCAGATCCAATCTCCGCAAAAAAATACCATTCCAAGCCCCAGGCAAAGCCAGGGACCAAATGCCAATTTCTCAGAAAGAGCCTTCTTCCCTCTCTTAAGAATCCGAATCACACATTCTCCTCCTGCCAGCAAAACTCCCAGGCAAAATGCCACCAGAACGCTTCGCCACCCAAGGAAAAAGCCTCCTGCCATCAAAAGCTTTACATCTCCGCCGCCAAACGTTCCCGGACGTGCCAAAAGAATCAACGCCAGAATCCCGCCGCCAAGGATCGCTCCCAATATGGATTCTGTAACTCTCCCCGTTCCTGTAATCAGGCGCCCGATACCAGCTACGACGATTAAGAGAATCATTTGATCCGGAATCCGCTTCCTGTTCCAGTCTGACACTGCCGCTAGAAACAGACCAAAAAGAAAGATCATGTTCCAAAGCATTTTCCATCTCCTCCCATCCACTGCGATGCCGATACTTTTCCTATATTATACATAAACTCTCTAAAAAAATACAAACGCTGTTTCTAAAATTTACGAAACGATAAAAGCCTGCCTGCATATCATAGTTGTAATAGAACTCTTATGAGGTAAACCATTTATGAGTGAACACAACACCACCGATATGCCGGATAAGGGACGTCTCCAAATCCAAGTCACCTCCGAGGTCACGGCACTGCCTATTTCGGATGCGGTAGTTCGAATCTCCTATACTGGAGTACCGGACAGTCAGCTGGAGGAACTGCGCACCGATTCCTCCGGACAGACAGAAACCATAGAGTTAGAAACTCCTCCACTGGAATACAGCCTTAATCCAGCCATTGAAAGCCAACCTTACTCGGAATACACCCTTCAGATCGACGCTCCCGGCTATGAACCAGTCAGCATTGCAGGCGCTGAACTTCTGCCTACAGTCACCGCCGTTCAGAACCTATCACTTCGCCCCTCTGACTCCGGACAGTCCTCTGAAGAAGTCTTTGTTATCCCCGCCCACACGCTGTACGGCGTCTATCCTCCAAAAATCCCGGAAGAAGAGATCAAACCGGTAAGTGAAACGGGCGAAATCGTTCTAAGCCGGGTGGTGGTACCGGAATACATCGTTGTCCATGACGGAAGTCCACGAGACACCACCGCCCGCAACTATTATGTAAAATATAAGGACTATATCAAAAACGTGGCTTCCAGCGAAATCTATGCTACCTGGCCTGAAGATACCATACGCGCAAACGTTCTCGCCATCATGTCATTTACGCTCAACAGAGTGTATACAGAATGGTACCGGAATAAGGGATATGACTTTACCATCACTTCTTCTACCGCATTCGATCACAAATGGATTCCGGAGCGAAACATCTATAATACGATCTCCGTCATTGTAGACGAACTCTTTGCCGACTTTCTTTCCCGTCCCAATGTGCGCCAGCCAATCCTGACTCAATATTGTGACGGGCGCCAAGTGCAGTGTCCCAACTGGATGACACAATGGGGCAGCAAGTCGCTGGGCGATCAAGGCTACTCCCCCATTCAGATCCTGCGCTATTATTACGGTGACGACTTATACATCAATACCGCAGAATCCATTTCCGGAATTCCTTCTTCCTGGCCCGGCTATAACCTGGTAAACGGAAGTACCGGTAACAAAGTCCGGCAGCTACAGGAACAGTTAAATGTAATCGCCGGCGCCTATCCCGCCATTCCCAAACTCACAGCCGACGGGATCTATGGACCTGCAACCACTGCTTCCGTCAAAAAATTCCAATCCGTATTTGGTCTTCCTGCAACCGGGATTACCGACTACCGAACCTGGTACAAAATTTCAGAAATCTACGTGGGCGTCTCACGAATCGCGGAACTAACCTAGAAAATCCCGGCAGTCCAAACCTTATCGGTTGCGGACTGCCGGGATTTTCTATTCTTTGATTCTCTTATTAAAAAAATACTCTTCGAATATCATTGTACAGCACAAATACCATCAAAAACATCAGAAGCACAATTCCAACGAGATGAACATACCCTTCCTTCTCCGGCGGAATTCTCTTTCCTCGAATTGCCTCAATCACCAGGAATACCAATCTTCCTCCGTCCAAAGCCGGAAGCGGCAACAAATTCATCACACCCAAATTGGCAGATAACAGTATTGCCAGGTTCAGCATCTGTGCAATCACGGCAAACAGGCCATAGGATTTACTCTGCTGGTAAGTATCATCTACCACATCTACAATTCCCACCGGACCAGACAGCTGATCCATCCCTATCTCTCCTGTCACCAGCATCTTCAGACTTTCCATCGTCGTACAGATCCAGAACTTCACTTCATAAGCACCATACTGAAGAGCTGTCAGAAGATTTGCCTTTGTATTTCCCGAACTTCCGATTCCGAACTTTTTATATCCCAGTTCTTCATCCATCTTCGGTTCTAAGGTTACAACTTTCTCTTCCCCGTCATGCAGGTAGGTAATCTCTGTTGTCTCTCCCTGATGGAACTGATTATAATAGACCACTTCTCTAAAAACATTGATCTTCTTATCTCCCATCCGGACAATGGTATCTCCCACTTCCATGCCTGCTTCGGCAGCCGGAAATCCTTCTTCTACAGCTCCAATCGTCGGCTTGTCATATCCGACCATCAACATCAGAATCACTGCAAATAAAAATGCCAGGATAAAGTTAAACACCGGACCAGCCACAATCACAGACATCCTTGCCCACACCGACTTATTATTAAAATTATTCGGAGAATCCGTTGCTTCCTCATCTTCCCCCATCATACAGGAGCCGCCGATCGGAAACAGCTTAATACAATAAACCGTCCCCCTAAACTCCTTAGAAAACAGGATGGGTCCCATTCCGATTGCAAACTCTTCCACATCGATACCGTTCTTCTTTGCCAATGCAAAATGTCCCAGTTCGTGGAAAAAAACGATGAAACTAAATAATAAAATTGCTAATATAATACCCAAGTTGTAAGCTACCTCCTGCTGTTGATCCTTTCATACGTTGCTGCCTCAGTCTCTAGAATCTGCTCCAGTGTCGGATTCGCAATATTCTTATGTGCATGCATACAATCATCTATAATCTCTATAATCTCCAGATACTTAATCTCCCGTTTTAAAAACTGACTGACTGCCAATTCATTGGCTGCATTGAAAACAGTCGGAAGACTTCCGCCTGCCCGTCCTGCCTCATAGGCAAGCGCCAGACCATAAAACGTATCCATATCCGGCTTTTCAAAATCCAAATGTCCCAAACTCCAAAAATCAAGACGTTCTCCCGGAAGATACCGGCGTTTTGGATAATACAATGCATACTGGATCGGCAGTTTCATGTCTGGTGTTCCAAGTTCTGCCATAATCGCGCCGTCCACGTATTCCACCATAGAATGGATAATACTCTGTGGCTGCACTACTACCTGCACCTGATCCACGTCCACATTAAACAGCCATTTTGCCTCAATGACTTCCAAGCCTTTGTTGACCATCGTGGAGGAATCAATGGTAATCTTCTGTCCCATAGACCAATTTGGATGTTTCAATGCATCTTCCACTCGAATATTCAGAAGATCTTCTTCTCTTTTCCCTCGAAATGGCCCGCCGGAAGCCGTCAGCAGGATCTTGTGAATCGCTCCATGCTCATTTCCCTGTAAAGACTGAAAAATGGCGCTATGTTCACTGTCTACCGGCAGAATAGACACCTTCTTTTCTTTCGCCAGAGGCATAATAATATGTCCTGCCGTTACCAGTGTCTCCTTATTGGCCAGCGCAATGTCTTTCCCTGCCTTGATCGCTTCTATTGTCGGACGGATCCCAATCATACCGACGATCGCCGTCACTAAGATTTCCGTGCCCGGAAGAACGGATACCAAGATCAAGCCGTCCATGCCGGACACAACCTTCGTATCTGTATCCGCAATTTTTATTCTCAGCTCTGCAGCCTTCTCTTCTGACCAAACCGCCGCTAAAACCGGATGAAATTCTCTAATCTGCTGCTCTAGGAGTTCAATATTATTTCCCGCCGCAAGTCCAAGAACTTCAATATCTCCATTTTCTCTTACAACCTCCAAAGTCTGTGTACCTATCGACCCTGTAGATCCTAATATGGCTATTTTTTTCATAGATTTCCTCTCTTCAAATAGTATATGACCAATTCCTCTTTCTCATTATCAGTCTCGGAATATTCTTAAAGATTTCCGGCTAAAAATACCGACAGATAATAAATCACCGGCGCCGTAAAAATAACGCTGTCAAAACGATCCAGAATTCCTCCGTGCCCCGGAATCAATTTCCCATAGTCCTTGATATCATGGTTACGCTTAATTGCAGACGCAGCCAGATCACCCACCTGGGAAATCATGCCTCCTACAGCGCAGATTAATGCATAGTGAAGAACAGAAGCCTCTGCGCCTGCCCACTGATTCATGGCAAGTGCAAACAGCGCTCCTAAAAGAGCCGCTCCAAGAATTCCTCCGATTCCGCCTTCCACTGACTTCTTCGGGCTTAAACGCGGCGCCATTTTATGCTTGCCGATCAGCATTCCCACACAATAAGCACAAGTATCACAGCCCCAGGAACTTAAGAAAATCAGCCAGACTACGATCATCCCATCCGCCAGTTCTCTGGTCTGGTAAACATAAGAAAGCATCACTGCTACATAGAAAAAGCCAAAAAACACTGTCATAACCTGTTCTGATCGAAATTTTGGAAATGAGAATACATACACCGCCATTACCAGAATCAAAAATAAAATCGTTAACATGGTCATCGCTTCCATTTTCCCGGCAAACAGCATTCCATAATAAACTACCGTCGCCAGATATCCTGTCATTCCAAGCAGTTTATTATGTACATCCACCACTTTATACAGCTCTGACAAGCCGATCAAACTGATGATTCCAAGCACAGCAAAGAGTACATTTCCGCCATATCCCACTGTGGCAATTAACACAATCACCAATACAATCCCACTTAGTAACCTTGTCTTAAACATCTTCTTCCTCCTTCACCTTTCCGTACCGGCGGTCTCTTCTATTGTACTGTTCGATCGCCTTTAGCAGTTCTTCCTTTGAAAAATCCGGCCACGGAACATCGGTAAAATAGAACTCCGTATATGCCAGCTGCCACAACAGATAATTGGAAAGCCGAAGTTCTCCGCTGGTACGAATCAGAAGATCCGGATCCGGAATCCCATGCGTATCCAGATATCCCTCAAATACCTCTTCTTCTATTTCTTCCGGTGCAATCTTTCCCTCTTTGCAGTCTCTTGCCAGCGCCCGAATGGCTCTGATAATCTCATCCCGGCTTCCATAATTAATTGCAATCTGGAAATTCAGCCCTCCATTATTCTTCGTTGCTTCCTGCAATTCCAGAATTCGGGTCCGAATATCCTCATCCAGTCTGGATATATCCCCAATCACACGCACTTTCATATCGTTCTTGGCTGCTGTTTTCAGACAAGTCTTCATATAATTGCGAAGAAGCTTCATCAGAGCATCCACCTCTTCCTTAGGACGGCTCCAATTTTCTGTTGAAAACGCATATACCGTCAGGTATTTAATTCCCATGCGCCACGCTTCTTCACAGATTTTTTCCACATTCTTACTTCCCTGCACATGCCCGTAATTACGCGGCATTCCTTTGGCTTTCGCCCATCTTCCGTTTCCATCCAGAATAATTGCAACATGCTGCGGTATATTCATATGGTAATTCTCCTTCCATGAATGGGGACAGACCCAAGGTATCTCTTGTCTTTCGGTCTGTCCCCATCGTTTCTGCCGTATAAGTTTCCTATACAGTCATAACCTCTTTTGACTTTGTATCCACAGCTTTGTCTACTTCTTTGATGTATTTGTCAGTCACCTTCTGCAGCTGTTCTTCCAGATCTTTGATTTCGTCCTCTGAAACCTCTGATCCCTTTAATTTCTTAAATGCATCGTTTCCATCACGACGGATATTACGGATTGCAACTTTGGCTGCTTCTCCTTTTTTCTTAACATCCTTTACCAGTTCTTTTCTTCTTTCCTCTGTCAGTTCCGGGAAAATCAGGCGAATTGCAGAACCGTCGTTGGTTGGGTTAATACCAAGCTCAGATACCATGATTGCTTTTTCAATCACCTTTACCATGCTCTTTTCCCATGGCTGAATCTGGATCATACGAGGCTCCGGTACAGACACGTTCGCAACCTGCTGAATCGGTGTTGGCGTACCGTAATAATCTACCATAATCTTATCCAGTACGTGTGGATTCGCACGTCCTGCACGGATGGTTCCAAGTTCTCCGTCCAGGTTAACCATGGTTTTCTTCATTTTTTCTTCATAAACCTGTACTCTCTCGTTCATATTCTAATCTCCTCCCTTTATTACACAGTCACTTTCGTTCCTGTAAATGTTCCCATCATCGTCTCAACAATGCTGTTTTCTTCATTAAGTCCAAATACCAGCATCGGCATCTTATGTTCCAGACACATAATAGAAGCCGTAAGATCAACTGCCATCAGTTTCTTATCGATAATTTCCTGAATAGAAATCTCATCATACTTCTTTGCCTGCGGATTTACCTTCGGATCACTGTCATAGATTCCGTCAATCGCCTTCGCAAGAAGCATTGCATCCGCCTCAATTTCAATCGCTTTCAAAACAGCCCCTGTATCGGTAGAGAAATATGGGTGTCCTGTTCCTCCTGCAAAGAAAATTACCTTACCTTCGTTCAGTGCTTCCACTGCTGCATCCTTAGAAAACAGTGTCGTAAATGCACCACATACAAACGGTGTAAATACTTCCGTCTTCATTCCCGCATACCGGAAAATATCGGATACATAGATACAGTTCATCACGGTTGCCAGCATTCCAATCTGATCTGCCTTTACACGGTCAATCGTCTCACTGGTACGACCTCTCCAAAAGTTACCGCCGCCGGTTACGATCGCAACCTGAATTCCATCGTCCACCAACTTCTTCACCTGCTGAGCCACACCCATACAGGTAGCTTCATCAAATCCTGTCTTTTTATCCCCTGCGAGAGCCTCACCGCTGAGTTTTAACAATACTCTTTTCATAAGTTCTTCGTGCTCCTTATTTTCTCTTCTCTTTATGCTTTCACATACGTGTGGTTATTATAACACAACTAGCAATGAAAAAAAAGTAAAACTAGGCTGATCCCTGTACTTCTTTTGTAGGAACTCACTTGCAAAGTTAAATTCCACCCCTCTGTGGAATTTAATCCTGCAAAAATCTACACTTCAAAGATGGAATTTAATTCTTCCTATTTTTCCTTTATAATTCTTCACACAAACATGGTGCTTCCTCCCAGCGGTAAGGAGACCATTATGAATAAACAAAAACATTTAAACCTGGAAGCAAGAATCCTCATTGAAACTTTACTCAACGAACACCATAGTTTTAAGTCCATTTCCAGAGAACTCGGCAAAGACTGCACTACAATTTCAAAAGAAGTTAAAGCTCATATTTATTTTGAGAAAACAGGGGCTTTAGGCAGATCTTTCAACGACTGCCGTGCTGCCTTCCTCCATCAGTGTTTTCTCCAGAAACTTTGTCTGCGTTGCTCCTACTCGAATAACAAGCTTTGCTGGACATGTGGCAAGTGTACTTCTTCCTGCATCGCTTATGAAAAATATATTTGCCCGAAACTTTCCAAGCCTCCTTATGTCTGCAATGGCTGTCAGCAGCGCTCTCGGTGCTCTCTGAAAAAACGTCTTTACAAGGCATCTTATGCACAGAAAGAATACGAACAGGTCAGAAGTGAATCCCGTTCCGGCTTTGCTCTTTCCGAAACGGAACTAAAACAGCTCGACGATGTGGTTCCTCTCCTCAAAAATGGGCAGTCCCTGCACCATATCTCTGTTCATCATGCTGATGAACTCATGAAATCTGAAAGAACTCTATATACCTATATAAACAGCGGACTCTTTCACGCCAGAGCTATTGATATGCCTCGTACTGTACACATGCGCCCCAGAAAAAATGTTTCCAAAACACTCAAAGTAGACAAGTCCCGTCGTATTGGTCGTGATTTCCGGTGTTTTGAAAATTTCTTGGCGGAGCATCCGGATGCTGCTGTCCGACAGCTTGACTCTGTAGAAGGTACTAAAGGCGGTGCTGTCCTTCTCACCATACATTTTGTTGAGCAGGGGCTGCAGCTTGCCTTTCTCCGCCAACGTAATGATTCCCAATCTGTCATTGACATTTTCAACCGTCTCTATCTTGAATTAAGAACCGATGTTTTCATTGAACTCTTCCCGATTCTCCTTGCAGACAATGGCAGTGAATTTTCAAATCCTTCCGCAATCGAACTGGATGCACAGGGAAAACGTAGAACAACTATGTTCTACTGCAACGCCAGCGCCTCTTACCAGAAAGGGAGCTGTGAAAACAACCACGAAATGATCCGGAGAATCCTTCCAAAAGGAACCGATCTGGGACAATACTTGCAGGAGCAGATTGATCTTATGATGAGTCACATTAACTCCTACTCCAGGAAAAAACTCGGCAACAAAAGTCCTTATGAAGTTTTCGAGTTTCAATACGGCAAAAAAATTTTAGATACATTTCATCTGCGGAAAATTCCTGCTGATGAAATCATCCTTAGTCCTGAATTATTAAAGTAAACAAAATCTAATAAAAAGCTGGGCAGGAATTTAATGCAGCCATCATCGCAGAACATCCCCTGAGGTGGAATTTACCCCTTCCAAAAAAATACACGTAAATTCGACTTCCGCTCGGCATGCAATAAAATACCCAAAACCACAGCTTTTACTTGTATTTTAACTCTGATTCTGGGTATTTCATATATAAAATCTCATTTTTTCTGTATTTGGGTAGAATTTATCTTTTCAAAGTGGATTTTAATCTTGCAAAGCGGAATTTACTTTTTCAATTCACCTACAAACTAGGCTGATCCCTGTACTTCTTTTGGCTTTCTTCGTTTCTCCTGCTGCTTCATAATCCACAGATACATCACGATCAAAAGTCCTCCTGCCAGCACCCAGGCCACCGGACTTGCCATACAAATCCCGGCATAGCTTCCGACCCTGGATGCAAGAAGCGCCGCACTGCTTCTTCCAATCAGCTCTGCAATTCCTGCTGTCATCGGTAAAAATCCATATCCCATTCCCTGGATTCCATTTCGGTATACATTAACAAACACCAATGGAATAAAGGAAATTCCGACACACTTCAAATAGATATCCACATAATTTGTAATTACACCTACATTTTCCGACACAAACAATCCAGTCATATATTTCCCTGCAAAGAATACCACTGCTCCCGTCACCACTGCGTAGATAATTCCGATTCTATTTCCACTTCGGAATCCCTTGCGAATACGATCCAATTCTCCCGCTCCCATATTCTGAGCACAATAGGTTGCCATCGTTGTTCCCAGCGCCACGTAAGCCTGATTGAACAACTGCTCAATCTTATTTGCCGCAGAGAACCCGGCTACCGCTACCGATCCCAGAATATTAAGAGATGTCTGTACTACAATCGTTCCAATTGCTGTAATGGAGTACTGAAACGCCATAGGAAATCCAATCTTCATCTGCCACCTGGCCAGATCCCAATTCACCCTCCAGTCTTCCTTATGTAGATGAAGCTTTGGAACCTTCCTTACAATATACACCAGACACAAAAGCCCTGATACTCCCTGTGAAATCACAGTTGCGTAAGCAGCTCCCGGTGCTCCCATCTGGAAGGCAATAATAAACACAAGATCCAGCACAATATTCAAAAGCGCTGCCAGTATCAGAAAGTACAGCGGCCGTTTACTGTCTCCTAACGCCCGCAGAATACTGGCAAGCAGATTATAAAGTACCTGCGCTGCAATTCCTCCGCATATTACCATAATATATCCATACGCCTGGTCATACATATCTGAAGGCGTATTCATCCAATGAAGGATGTGACGCATCATCGCCATACTTATGACCGTCATCATCACCGACATCACTGCTGATAAAACCGCTGCCGATGCCACCGATTGGCGCATTGCCTTCTCATTTCCGGCACCATAATGCTGCGCGGTTACCACCGTAAATCCTGCCGTCAATCCCATTAAAAATCCAAGAATCAAAAACATCAGAGTACCGCAGGATCCAACCGCCGCCAATGCGGAATTTCCGACAAACTTTCCGACAATAATGGTATCCGCCATATTATAAATCTGCTGAAACATATTTCCGACAAAAATCGGAATGGTAAAGTTCAAAATAATCTTTCCGGGATTTCCCCTCGTCATATCTCGTTCCATCGCTCGCCTCTTTTCTCTTATTCTTTAACCATCTATTGATGTCCTTTTAGGAATTTCTCCTATTTTGACCATTTGATGACATCAGTTTTTATTGTAAGTTAATAACAGGCAAAAGTAAATAACAGAAAATTGCGAAATATTTGCACCTATGCAAATAAACTTCGGAACCGGTTCATTGCCTCCACCGTCTTTTCATAAGTCCCGAAGGAAGTAAGCCGAAAATAATTTCGACCGTTTTCGCCGAATCCTGCTCCCGGTGTTCCCACTACCTGAATCTCTTGTAACAGATAGTCAAAGCACTCCCATGAATCCATCCCTCTTGGGCATTCAAACCATATATATGGGGAATGGATACCGCCGTAAAACGGGATATGAAGATCACGAAGGGTATCTGCGATCACTTTTGCATTCTTCTTATAGTAGGAAAGATTCTCTTCACATTCTTTTTGCCCTTCTTCACTGAATACTGCTGCCGCAGCCTTCTGCACAATATAGGACGTTCCGTTGTATTTTGTGCTCTGCCTGCGGTTCCACATGGCATTCAAAGACATCTCTTCTCCTGTCGAATCAGGAAATACAAGTTCCTCCGGCACAATCGTATATCCGCATCTTGTTCCGGTGAATCCCGCCGTCTTAGATAATGAACAAAACTCAATGGCACACTGCTTTGCCCCCTCAATCTCATAGATACTTCTCGGAAGTGACGGATCGGAAATAAATGCTTCGTATGCCGCGTCAAATAAAATAACTGCCTCATGCCTTCTGGCATAGTCCACCCAGATCTTTAACTGTTCTCGGTTGTAACATGCTCCTGTCGGATTATTGGGGGAACAGATATAAATGATATCGGCATGCTGATTCTCGTTTGGAAGCGGAAGAAAATCATTTTCTGCATTTCCGGAAATATACGTCACTTCATTTCCGCACATGATATTTGAATCCACATATACCGGATACACCGGATCGGGAATGAGAATGACATTTCCTTTGCCAAACAATTCTGTAATATTTCCCGTATCACTTTTGGCTCCATCTGAAATAAAAATATCTGCAAGATTTAGTTCAACACCATTTTTCTTATAATAATCTGCGATTGCCCTTCTCGTCTCTTCATAGCCCTGCTCCGGGCCATATCCTTTGAAAGTTTCCGCTCTCCCCATCTCATCAGCGCCTTCATGGAGCGCCTGTACAGCACAGTGACAAAGAGGTCTTGTAACATCTCCGATTCCAAGACGGATCAATGACTGATCCGAGTGCTTCTCCATATACGCGGCCGTGCGGTGCGCAATCTCGGCAAAAAGATAGCTGTCTTTTAATTTTCGATAATTTTCATTTAATTTTGGCATATTTATTCCTCACAATCTATTTTGGATTTCTATATTTCGTCAAACATCAACATCAAAACCTTCTGCGCCGTTTCCACCATATTCGTGCCATTGTCCATGCTTGATTTCTGTAAATAGCGGTAAGCCTCCTGCTCCGTAAGATGATTTCTCTCCATCAACAAGTATTTCGCATTGCGGATATAATTTTCCTCTTTTGCGCTTCGTTTTTTTATTACTTTCCTCTTCCGATAACGATGCTCAATCTGCCCAAGCACCATCTCCACCGTATTTAACAAATCGTATGCCTTCAAAGGTGTGGTAAGCGCAAGCGTCCCCGATCCGGCATCCGCAACCTTCTCCGGTGAACCAAGCAGCACTAGCTCATAGCTCTCCGGAAGATTCTCCATCAGTTCTACATAATACATGTCACTTAAATGATATCCACTCAGCACAATCCCGCACTCATACTGCCCTGCCATCTGTAACGCTGATGCCCCGGAAGAACAGGCAACCGCACTTTGGAATCCGTGGGTGAGTAAGATTCTTTTGATATTTTTGGCATCATCTAATTTCGGCAATACAATGATAATGACACTCATCCACGTTCCTCCTTCTTCTGCCTGCATCACTTGTTTAGATCAAATACAGATAGTTTTCAATCTCCCACTTTGTAATCTGGCTTTGGTACTTTGTCCACTCTTTTTCCTTGGCTCTTCGATAGGCATCTACATATACATCACCTAATACCTCTGCTACCAACGGTTCTTTTTTCATTTTATCCAGCGCTTCTCCGAGATTTCTCGGAAGTGTTCGGATTCCTCTGATATCTTTAGAAAATTCTTCCGGAGCTTTTAACTCTCTTTGTATTCCGTCAAGACCTGCTTCCAGGCAAAGCGCAAATACAAGATAAGGATTCGATGCCGCATCCGGACTTCGAAGTTCCATTGTCATAGATTGAAACTTTCTTTTTGCTACACGAAGAAGCGTATTTTTATGTTTCTTTGACCAGTCAACATTCGATGGTGCCGCAAATCCCGGAACAAGACGTTTGTAAGAATTGACCAATGGATTTAAGATAGCAGTGATTCCGTCAATGTGCTCACAGATTCCGGCCAGGAAAGCTTCACCCTCCCGGCTCAGATTGCCATCCTCACCCTCAAATACATTTCGGCCATCCTTATACAGCTGCATATTCAAATGCATTCCCGAACCATTCATCTCTTGAAGCGGCTTCGGCATAAATGTGGCGTGAAGCCCATAACGTTTCGCGATCGTCCGCACAACCATCTTAAATGTAGTCACCTTATCGGCTGCTGCAAGCGCATCTTCAAATATAAAATCAATCTCATGCTGCGCAGAAGCGATCTCATGGTGGGAAGAATCGATCTCATACCCCATCTCTTCTAACGTAAGAATAATATCACGCCTTGTATTTTCGCCAAGATCAATCGGTGATGTATCTAAATATCCCGCTTTTTCATGCGTCAATGTTGTCGGCATTCCGTTTTCATCCGTATGAAATAAGAAAAATTCACATTCCGGGTTCACCTGAAATGTATACCCCATTGTGGCAGCATGTTCCACTGCACGCTTCAGGACACGCCTTGGACTCGCCTCATATTCAGAACCGTCTTCTCGGCATACATCACACAAAAATCTTGCCACTTTTCCATGCTGCGGTCTCCACGGAAGGATGGTGAACGTATCAAGATCCGGCTTTAAATACAGTTCTTCTTCTCCTTCCCGCGCAATCTCGTCTAAAGAAGCAAGATCAATGCTGTAACGATTTTCCATCACTTTCACAAGACGGCTTGACGGAACTGCAATATTTTTAATCATTCCAAACATATCGGTGAATTGTAGACGGATGAACTCCACGTCTTCTTCTTCTACTCTTCTTAAAATCTCAGCTTTATTATATCTCTCCATACAGACTTCTCCTTTGCTTTTTCAAATTACAGTAATAAATAATTAAATTTTAGCAATGCTCCTGCTGTCTGTCAAGAGATGCCCTGATCAGCCCATAAAACAACGGATGCGCTTTGTTGGGTCTTGATTTTAATTCCGGATGTCCCTGCGTTGCTATGAAATAAGGATGTCCGTGAAGTTCCATCATTTCCACGATCCGCTGATCCGGCGAGCATCCGCAGAGCCTCATTCCATGACTCGTCAATTCTTCTCTGTACTCATTATTTACTTCATACCGATGGCGATGACGTTCACTGATCACATCCGTTCCATAAAGACTCCGCGCAAGACTTCCTTCTTCCAGTACACAAGGATAAGCGCCCAGTCTTAAAGTCCCTCCCAGATCTGTCACCTGATTCTGCTCCGGCATAAGTGCAATAACCGGATGTGCAGTATCCGGATCAAGCTCCACACTATTCGCGTCTTCATAACCGATCACATGTCTTGTATACTCGATAATGGCTGCCTGCATGCCAAGACATATTCCAAGGAACGGAATCTTCTGTTCTCTTGCATATTGAATAGCCGCAATCTTTCCTTCGGTTCCCCTCGTTCCAAATCCGCCCGGAACTAAGATTCCATCCACTCCGGCAAGTAGCGGGCGCGCACCTTTTTCTTCCACTTCTTCTGCATCCACCCATCGGATCTTAACACTTGCTCTTGCTGCAATTCCGCCATGCTTTAACGCTTCCACTACACTTAAATAAGCATCGTGAAGCTGAATATATTTTCCTACAATCGCAATCTCTACTTTCCCTTTTGGATGCTTTAGGTTATATACCATCTCTTTCCATTCCTTAAGGTCCGGTTCCGGGCATTCCAGATGAAGCGATTCACAGACTACCTGTGCCAGATGTTCTTTCTCCATTGCAAGGGGAGCTTCATACAGATATTCCACATCCAGATTCTGAAGCACATGATTCTCAGGCACATTACAGAACAGTGCAATTTTCTTCTTTAATTCTTCCGGCAACGGATGTTCACTTCTGCACACTAAGACGTCCGGCCATAGTCCCATTGACTGAAGCTCCTTGACACTCTGCTGCGTAGGTTTACTTTTCAGTTCTCCTGATGCGCCAAGATACGGAATCAGTGTCACGTGGATAAGCACTGCATTTTCATGTCCTGCCTCATGCTGAAACTGACGAATTGCCTCCAGAAATGGCTGACTTTCAATGTCTCCCACTGTACCTCCGATTTCAATGATCACAATCCGGTTCTTTTCTTCTCCACCATGGAAAAAACGACTCTTAATTTCATTCGTAATGTGCGGAATCACCTGCACGGTGCCTCCGCCATAGTCTCCGCGACGTTCTTTCTGCAAGACCGACCAATAGATCTTCCCCGTGGTCACATTGGAATTTTTGTCCAGGCATTCATCAATAAAACGCTCGTAATGCCCCAGATCAAGATCGGTCTCTGTACCATCATCCGTAACAAACACTTCTCCATGCTGTACCGGATTCATCGTTCCCGGGTCCACATTAATATACGGATCAAACTTCTGCATGGTCACCTGATATCCTCTCGCCTTCAGAAGTCTGCCAAGTGATGCCGCCGTAATTCCTTTTCCTAGACCGGAGACAACCCCTCCGGTCACAAATACATATTTTACTGCCATCCTTTTTCCTCCTCTAAACATCTTTTGCGATATCGATCAGACTGAGCCGGTCTTTATCTCTGTACTGGAGACTGTCCGCTAACGCTCTTGCAGTATCAATGGCCGTCAGCACATTCACCCCGGTCTCAATCGCATTTCTTCGAATGACAAAGCCGTCCTTTGCATGTTCAGCCCCTTCCTGCGGTGTGTCAATGATCAGATCGATCTCATGGTCAAGAATCAAATCAAGGATATTCGGAGATCCCTCCTCCATCTTCCCCACTTTCTGCGACATAACACCAGCCTCTTCAAGCGCCTGATATGTTCCTTTGGTAGCATAGATCTGGTAGCCAAGCCTTGAGAATCGTCTTCCAATCTCCACCGCCTCTTCTTTGTCCTGATCCCGTACAGAGAGAATCATTTTCTTATATTTCGGAAGCCTTACCCCCGCCCCAAGAAATGCTTTATAGAGCGCCTCTACAAAATCTCCTGCGATTCCGAGGCACTCCCCTGTCGATTTCATCTCCGGACCAAGGCTTATTTCAGCTCCCCGGATTTTTTCAAAGGAAAAGACCGGCATTTTTACCGCATAATATTTCCCGGCAGGTGCAAGCCCTGTTCCGTATCCAAGCTCTGATAACTTTGCTCCATTCATCACCTTTACCGCAAGTTCAATGATCGGGATTCCCGTCACTTTACTTATATACGGCACCGTCCTGCTGGAGCGCGGATTGACTTCAATTACATAGACACGTCCTTCACATACAATAAACTGAATATTGATAAGTCCCCGCACATGAAGTGCCCTTGCAAGTCTTCTTGTATAATCGGTGATCACAGCCTGAATATCCGTTGTAAGGCTTTTTGCCGGATAGACTGACACACTGTCTCCGGAATGAATACCTGCCCGCTCAATGTGCTCCATAATTCCGGGAATGAGAATCTCCTCCCCGTCGCAGACTGCATCCACTTCTACCTCTTTCCCTTGAAGATATTTGTCCACCAGAATCGGATGCTCCTGCGCGATCTGATTAATGATTCCCATGAACTCTTCAATATCCTGATCATTCACTGCGATCTGCATCCCCTGTCCACCTAGAACATAGGACGGTCGCACAAGCACCGGATAGCCGAGTTCCTGCGCTGCCTCCTTGGCTTCCTTCGAAGTATATACGGTTTTCCCTTTTGGTCTGGGGATTTCACACTCCTCTAGAATCTCATCAAAGAGTTCCCTGTCTTCTGCCGCATCTACATCCTTCTGCGCAGTTCCGAGGATCGGAACTCCCATCTCCATCAAATCCTTCGCAAGTTTAATCGCTGTCTGACCTCCAAACTGTACCACCGCGCCATCAGGATGTTCCAATTCCACAATTCCGCGCACGTCCTCGGCAGTCAGAGGTTCAAAATACAGTTTATCTGCAATATCAAAATCTGTGCTTACCGTCTCCGGATTATTGTTGACAATGATTGTCTCATATCCTTCCTTTTTAAATGCCCACGCAGAATGGACGCTGCAGAAATCAAATTCAATACCCTGTCCGATTCGGATTGGTCCGGAGCCAAGAATCAATACCTTTTTTCGTCCTTTCGAAATCTCCGCCTCATTTTCGCTTCCGTATACGGAATAATAATATGGTGTATCCGCATCAAATTCCGCAGCACACGTATCAACAATCTGATACGCCGGACGGATTCCATAAGCATATCGCATCTGTCTTACTTTTTCCTCGGTAAGCTTTGTCAGTTTTGCAATGACACTGTCCGGAAATTCCATTTTCTTAGCTTCCAACAGTACTTCTCTGGTCAACGGCTCTCTGGCAAGCTTTGCCTCCATCTTCACAAGCTTCCCGATCCTAGATAAAAACCAGTTATCAATCCTTGTAATCTCGTGGATGGTTTCCATGTCTATCCCCCGTCGAAACGCTTCTGCAATCTTGTAAATTCTCCTGTCATCCACTTCTTTTATCTTCTCGATCAGCTCTTCCCTGCTGATCTTCGAATAATCATAAGAGAGAAGACTGTCCACGTGCTGTTCCAGCGACCGCAGAGCCTTCATCAATGCGCCTTCAAAGTTCTGACAGATACTCATCACCTCTCCGGTCGCTTTCATCTGAGTTGTCAAACGATGCTTGGCTGTAAGGAATTTATCGAATGGAAGTCTCGGGATCTTTACAACACAATAATCTAAGACCGGTTCAAAGCTTGCGTAGGTTTTTCCTGTCACTTCATTAAAAATCTCGTCCAATTGATATCCCAGCGCTATTTTTGCCGCTACTCTTGCAATTGGATATCCCGTTGCCTTCGAGGCAAGCGCTGACGATCTGCTCACTCTCGGATTGACCTCGATCACACAATATTCATAAGATTCCGGGTGTAAGGCAAACTGTACATTACACCCTCCAGTGATCTGAAGCTCCCGGATAATCTTAATCGCAGATGTACGCAACATCTGGTATTCTTTATCACTTAACGTCTGAGAAGGCGCTGTCACAATACTGTCTCCGGTATGAACCCCGACCGGATCTACATTCTCCATATTGCATACCGTGATACAGGTATCATTCCCGTCCCGTATCACTTCATACTCTATTTCCTTCCAGCCGGCAATACAGCGCTCAACCAGCACCTGATGCGTTCTGGATAGGCGAAGTCCGTTTCCGAGAATTTCCTCACATTCCTTCTCATCCTGAGCGATTCCTCCGCCACTTCCGCCCAGCGTGTATGCCGGTCTTAAAACGACCGGATAACCGATCTCTTTTGCAAATGCCAGACCATCTTCCACGGACTCGACTACGAGAGACGGGGCACACGGTTCGCCGATCTTCTCCATTGTCTTCTTAAATTCCAGACGATCCTCCGCCTTTTTAATCGTCTCCGCAGTCGTACCGATCAAACGAACATGATGTTCTTTTAGAAACCCACTTTCCTCCAATTCCATGGCAAGATTAAGTCCTGCCTGACCGCCCAGTGTAGGAAGCACACTATCCGGCTGCTCCTTGATGATCAGCCGCTTGGCAGTCTCTACTGTCAGAGGCTCAATATACACATGATCCGCAATCTCTTTATCTGTCATAATCGTCGCCGGATTCGAATTCAGAAGTACCACTTGTACGCCTTCTTCTTTCAGGGAACGACATGCCTGTGTTCCGGCATAATCAAACTCTGCCGCCTGACCGATCACGATCGGACCGGAACCGATTACCAGCACTTTTCTGATCGTTTTATTTCTAGGCATAACTATCCTCCTTCACCATTTCTATAAACTTATCAAAGAGCCACGCTGTATCCTGAGGCCCGGGGTTTGCTTCCGGATGAAACTGTACCGTCATAATCTTTTTGTTTTTATAGCGAAGTCCCTCGTTCGTTCCATCATTGACATTGACAAACAATTCTTCTGCTATTCCCGGTTCCATGCTGCCGGCATCCACAGCATAACCGTGATTTTGAGAAGAGATATAGACTTTCCCATCTGTCAGATCTTTCACCGGATGGTTTCCACCTCGATGTCCATAAGTCAATTTATATGTTTTCGCCCCATTGGCAAGCGCCATCAACTGATGACCAAGACAAATAGCAAAAATCGGAATGTCCCTCTCATATAACTTGCGGATCTGTGAAATAATCTCCATACAGGTGGAAGGATCGCCGGGACCGTTCGATAACATGATGCCATCCGGATTGGCTCGCAAGATTGTTTCCGCAGAGGTATCTGCCGGATATACCGTCACCTCACACCCTCTTCTATTCAGGGAAGCTGCAATATTCGCCTTCGCTCCCAGATCAAGGAGTGCAATCCTTGGACCATCTCCCTTTAACACATAGCTCTCTTTGCAGGAAGTCTCTCTGACAACATTTCCCATCTTGTAAGTATGAAGTTTCATGATCACATCACTCATGCAATAATCCACATCTGTAGTGATCATCCCGTTCATGGTTCCTTTTTTTCTGAGAAGTCTGGTAAGCGCTCTTGTATCTATTCCCGTAATGCCTGTAATTCCTTCTTCTGCAAGCAGATCATCAAGCTTCCCCTCACACCGGAAATTACTTGGCATATCTTCCATTTCTCGTACAATCAGCCCACCTGCCCAGATATGAGCAGACTCCCGATCCGGTGTCACCCCGTAGTTTCCGATCAGCGGATACGTCAGCACCACCATCTGCCCCGCATAGGAAGGATCTGTCAGCACCTCCAGATATCCCGTCATAGACGTATTAAACACAACCTCGCTTACCGCTTCCTTTTTTGCACCAATCTGCGTTCCTTCAAATACAGTGCCATCCTCTAATATAAGAAATGCTTTCATGAATGAGTCCTCCTAAACCTAAAAAAAGGAGTCAGAAACCCTACGGTTCCTGACCCCTTTGTCAGCATTTAATCATTATTATTATGGTACTTTCCCGAGTGTTTGTCAAATCTTTTTTTAATATTTACCGATACAATCTTCAGATAAAACCAGAAAAGGAAAAGGTTCAAATGATCCAGCTCGTTTCATTCAAAGAACAGCTGTCACAGAAGATGGTGAAATAGCTCAAAAAAGTATTTATCAATTAGATGAAGCTAAAATCCTAGAAGAGTCTATGTATGATGGTTTTTATGCAGTGGTTACAAATCTTGAGGGAGATATCAGGGAGCTTATCAATATCAACAAACAACGATGGGAAATCGAAGAAAACTTCAGAATCATGAAGTCAGAATTCGAGGCGAGACCTGTATTTGTCAGACGCGGAGATCGCATCAAAGCTCATTTCCTGACCTGCTTCATTAGCCTATTAGTTTATCGATTATTAGAAAAGAAACTTGGAGAAGAGTTTACCTGCAGTCAGATTTTAGAAACATTAAGAACTATGAATGTTACACTTTTATCCAAAGACAGTGGCTACATTCCTTCTTACAAACGTACAAAGATAACAGACAAACTACATAATTCCTTTGGGTTTCGTACGGATTATGAATTCATACGCAAATCTACTATGAGGACGATTATAAAAGAAACAAAACAGAACAAATAGAAAAATAGCACATATCGTTGCAAACAAGAAAACGGCTACACCGCCCATATTTACGGGGCTTGTAGCCGCATTTTCATTTTTCAACTGTCAAAGATGGGATTTTAGCACAAGAATAGAAAATCGTGCAAATTATATTCTGTGAAGAATACGAATTCTTCCAATTTATAACATAAGACATATTACCGGTAATGTCACGATTGACAAAAGAGTCGATACAAAAATCGAGCGTGAAGCTGTTTCTCCATTATAATTATATTTATCTGCAAGAATTGCTGTTGTTGCTGCCATCGGCATCGCACTTAACAAAACAGCAACATTTCCCAGTACCAGATCTATACCAAGAAGACGGACTGCACCAAAGACAATTGCCGGAAATACAATCAGGCGAATCAAACAGTAATACAAAATAGACGGATCCAGAAAATCGCTCCATTTTGAATTTGCGAACATTGCTCCCACAGTGATCATGGACAGTGGTGTCGTACATTTGCTCAAGCCAGCAATTGTATTTCCTAGAAACGATGGCAGCGGAACAGATGCTATCATCAAAAAAACTCCTATAACTATCGCAATAATACACGGATGTTTTATCAGCTTTTGAAAAGATTCTTTTTTATCCACATTCGTAAATAAAGAAAGCCCGGCAGTCCACATCATAATACGGATCGGAATTTGAAAAAATGATGTATAAAGCACACCAAGATTCCCATATAATTCCCCTACAACCGGAATTCCAATAAAACTGGAATTTGAAACAATCAAACCGTATTTGAAAATATTTTTCTTATCTCTTGAGACAGGCGCAAAAAATAACATACTCAAATATAGCGCCGCCACCTGTATCCCAAAAGAAATCCCCAACGCAATCAAACAATGGCGGAGAAGATTTTCAGATACATTCCATTCACCGAGGAAAGACTCTATAATATTACACGGCAGGATTAAATTCACCGTCAAGTTCGACAATGTCTTCCGGCCGGACTCTGAAATAATATTTCTTTTTCTAAATAGAACTCCCACAGCCATTAACAGAAATAACATCATCTGTAACTGAAACATTTTCGCAAAGTTATCCACGTTACCCCCTCCAAAGTAAATCAATTCGGGACGGGCTTTTTGAAAACCCGTCCCGAATTAATTATCCATTATATTTTTCTTTATCTAATTCTTTTTCTTTTGCGTTTACGATTACGTTTACTGCTGCGTCTCCGATAACATTCAGAGGAAGCAATGCCATCTCAACCGGACGATTGATTGCAACAACCAGTGCATAACCGATCAAGCATGCTTCTGTGGTCCATCCCATTCCAGATAAAACAGTGAAGATCATCGTTGTTCCTGCAATCGGAATTGCCGGTGTTCCCGCTGCCGCACAGATTGACAAGAATGCCATAACGATCATGTTAGCAGGTGTTACATCAATTCCTGCTGCTGTTGCAATGAATGTCACTGCAAACATGTGCATAACCGTTGTTCCGTTCATATTGATCGTCATTCCTGTCGGAAGTACAAAGCTTGTAATTTCTTCGCTACATCCCAGTTCATCAATACAGGTTCTTGTATTCAATGGAAGACAAGCTGCAGATGAGTTTGTTGAAAATCCGAACACTCCTACCTTCGCTATCTTCTTTAAGAACTTCACCGGATTCTCTCTTGTTGTAATCCAGATTCCAAGTGGATATAAAGTCACTACTAACAAGAATAATGTAAGCATTGCAAAGATGACATATGCTGCTGCCGGAGCAAGATATTCTACACCATAGATTGCAAAGGTTCTGGAAATCAAACAGAAAATTGCAACCGGTCCTACTTTGTTGATCAGGAATGTCAAATACATCTGAATTACTTCGTTTGCGCTTTCCAATACTTTCTTTAATGGATCTGCTTTTTCTCCAAGCTGGTTCATGCACAGACCAATAATGATCGCAACTACGACAACTGCCAAAATGCTGTTATTTGTACTGAATGCTTCCGTTATGTTGCTCGGTACCGCATTGACAATTGTTGCCAGTGGATTAAATGCGTCGATTGTTGCCGCCTCACTTACCGCTTCACTTGGGAGTGTAACATTGAAGAATCCCAGTGATTTTATAATATAAGCGATCACACATCCGAAAAATGCTCCAAATACATAAAATCCCAAGAATCCAAGCAGCGTCTTTCCTGCAATACGGCCAAGTTTTGTTGAATTAGAAATGCTGCACATTGCAAGACTTAAGGACACTAATACCAGAGGTACGATTGCAAGTTGCAGGCCTCTCATAAAGATCTGTCCTACAATATAGAAGATTCCGACAGCGCCAACACCTTCTTCTACTGTAATATCCTGAAACAAAATTTTATTAATTACATTCCATGTACTTTCTGAAACTACATTTTCTCTGATCAGCAAAAAAGCAATACCTACGATCAAACCACCAACCAGAGCAATCATCATCTTTTTTACTACTGACATTTGTTCTTTTTGCTTTGCCATTTTCTCTTCACTCCTTGTTTTTCTCCTATTTTAGGGTACAAAAATAGCGCCAAAACAAATCACCAACTGTTTCCCTACTTTTTTGTATTCAAATTAATGATTCATCCGGCGCTTTCCTATACTTACATAGGTTTAATCTCAATTCCTTCTTTTTCAAATGTCTCCCGAATCCTTCTTGCAAATGCAATTGCCTTCGGTCCATCGCCATGAACACAGAGAGTATCACCTTTAATGTCAATATCTTTACCATTAATTGACGTAACCTTTCCTTCTTTAATCATCCGCACACAACGGCTGATTGCTACATCTTCATCTGTGATCATAGATCCTTCCATCTTTCTTGGAACCAGTGATAAATCATCCATATACGCGCGATCCGCAAAAATTTCTGCCGCTGTTCTAAGCCCCATGTCTTCTGCAATTTTGCCAAGTACAGCTCCTGCACAATAGTAGATGATCAAATCTTTATCTACTTCATATACCGCTTCACAAATTGCTCTGGAAATCTCTTCGTCATACTGACATTGATTCCCCATAGCTCCATGAGGCGCCACATGATGCAGTTTCATTCCATAACTCTGTGTAAATGCAGACAACGCTCCAATCTGATATTTCACATAATTCTTTACTTCTTGAAAGGATAATACCATCTTTCTTCTTCCAAATCCCATCAAATCCGGATAGCCGGGGTGCGCTCCGACTACAACGCCTCTTTCACTTGCCATCCGTACCACTTTATCCATTACCATCGGATCTCCGGCATGCCATCCACATGCTACATTAGCTGCTGTAATCTGTTGAAGAATCGCTTCATCATCTCCCAGCTTATACGCACCGAAACTTTCTCCAATATCACTATTCAAGTCGATCGAATACATAATTTCCCTCCTTTCTTTTTTCGTTATTTATTCACTATGTTCTGTGGGTTTCCCTCAACATAAGCTTTTAAATTATCTACCGCAATATCCATCAATCTCTGACGAGACTCCTTTGGTGCCCATGAAATATGCGGTGTAATCAGACAGTTCTTGGCTGTGAGCAGCGGATTATCATGCTTGATCGGCTCTGTTGAAACAACATCTAAGCCTGCCGCAGCTACTTTTCCGCTATTCAATGCATCTGCCAGATCCTGTTCCTCGATCAATGGACCTCTTGAATTATTTAAAATAATAACTCCGTCTTTCATTTTGGCAATTGTATTTTTGTTGATGATCTTCTCTGTGTCCGGGAACAGAGGGCAGTGAAGTGCAATAACATCAGACTGACTCAATACTTCATCCAGGTCAGCATACTGACAAGTTTCACATTCCAATGCCGGATTTCTGTATGAATCATATGCAAGAACCTTCATACCAAGTGCCTGCGCAATCTTTCCGGTAGACTGACCGATTCTTCCGTAACCGATAATTCCCATTGTCTTTCCATCTAATTCGATCAACGGATAATCCCAGAAACACCAATCTGGATTTGCTTCCCATGCGCCTTCATGAACCACTTTGCTGTGATGTCCAATGTGATGACAGATTTCTAATAACAACGCGATTGCAAACTGACCTACCGCTGCTGTTCCATAAGTTGGAATGTTTGCTACCGGAATTCCTTTTTCCTTTGCAGTTGCAATATCAACTACGTTATATCCGGTTGCAAGCACACCGACAAATTTAATGTTGGTACATTTTTCAAATACTTCTCTTGGAAGCGGCGTCTTGTTAGTGTATACGATTTCTGCATCTCCGATTCTGTCGATGGTCTCCTGTACATCCGTCAGAGAAGTACGATCATATACTACGCACTCTCCCAATGCTTCTAAACCTTCCCATGAAATATCTCCCGGGTTTAATGTGTAACCGTCCAAAACAACTATCTTCATTTTCATTCTCCTCCATATTTTAAAATTTTTTATTATAGTTCATAGTGTATAGATATAAAATCCGTTGTAAAATTACCTTCTTGAAAATCCTTCTGGTGCAGGATATCATATTGAAATTCAAGATTCGTTTCGACTCCTTCGATTTCCATCTCATCCAGCGCTCTTATCATTTTACGGATCGCGGTTTTGCGATCTCTGTCATAAGTGATTACTTTCACTAGCATAGAATCGTAATTCGGCGGAATTTGATATCCTTCATAAATTGCTGTATCAATACGCACTCCGTTTCCGCCCGGAAGATGCAGATGTGTGATCGTTCCCGGACACGGAAGGAATCCACGTATCGGATCTTCCGCATTAATTCTGCACTCAATTGCATGTCCTCGGAAAAGGATGTCCTCCTGCGCCACGCTTAACGCCTCTCCTGCTGCCACCAGAATCTGTTCCCGAATAAGATCAACGCCGGAAATCAACTCACTCACCGGATGCTCTACCTGTATCCTCGTGTTCATTTCCATGAAAAAGAATTCTCCACTGTCATCTAACAGAAATTCTATGGTACCGGCACTTTCGTAGTTCACTGCTTTTGCCGCCTGTACCGCGGTTGAGCGTATCTTCTTTCTTATCTCGTCTGTCAAAGCCGGAGATGGCGATTCCTCAATCATTTTCTGATGTCGTCTCTGAATAGAACAATCTCTTTCTCCCAACTGAATGACTTGTCCATATTTATCTGCCATAATCTGAACTTCTACGTGTCTGGGATTCTGTACATAGCGTTCCAAATACATGGAATCGTCAGCAAAGGCACGTATTGATTCCTGCTGCGCCGCCTGAAAGCTGACTGCAAATTCCTCCCGGCTCCTTGCAATCCGCATGCCTTTTCCGCCTCCGCCTGAAGATGCTTTGATCATTACCGGATATCCAATACGCTCTGCTTCTCTTTTCGCTTCTTCCAGATTGTAAACCGGTTCCTCTGTCCCCGGGACAACCGGCACGCCTGCCTGCCTCATTGCTTTTTTAGCCTCAGATTTATTTCCCATCCTGCTGATCAATTCTGAAGATGGCCCGATAAATGTAATATGATGCTGTTCGCACATTTGTACAAACTCCGCATTTTCTGACAAAAATCCAAATCCCGGATGGATCGCTTCCGCCCCCACAGCTATTGCCGCACTGATTATGCGTTCCATATTTAAATAACTGTCCGACGCTTCCGCTTTCCCGATACAGACCGCTTCATCTGCCAGTCCCACATGCACGGCGTTTCTATCTGCCTGCGAGTATACCGCCACAGTCCGGATGCCCATTTCCCGACATGCACGTATAATCCTGACTGCGATCTCCCCGCGATTTGCGATCAAGATCCTTTTAAACATCTCTCACCATATCCTTTACACTTCCATCACAAACATTGGCTGATCATACTCGACGAGCATTCCGTCATCCACAAGTATCTCTGTAATTTTTCCGGAAATATCGGCTTCCAAAGGATTGATCAGCTTCATTGCCTCCACAGCTCCTATGATCTGTCCCTTTTCCACCTGATTACCCACCTGCACGTAAGGTGTTTCCGTCTCTCCTTCATATGCATGAAAGATTCCTACCATCGGAGAAGTAATCACATGCTCCTTCGATCTTTCTATCTCCTTTTTCGACTCTTTTGGCTCATCTGCCGGATTTTCCAAAGAAGTGTTTTCTATTGCTTTCACAACATTTTCGTTACTTTTACTTTCTTTTTTCAGTTTCAACCGGAAGTCTCTGTCTTCCAGCTCAAACTCGATCAAATTTGAGTCGTTTACTTCACGGAGCAATTCTATCATTTTTTCATATTCCATATTTGCCTCCGTTCTTAGCTTCTCTGCCCCAGTTCTTTCTCTAGTTTGTGTAATTTCTGCAATTGCCTAATGTATAATTTCTGTGCAAGTTCAATTCCTACATGAATAAATCTGACACGATATCCCGGCACACTCTGCGCCAGTTTCGGAAGATCGACAGAAATTACCGTTCCAATCTTTGTATATCCACCAGTACTTTGCCGGTCTGCCAACATAATGATCGGCTGACCATTGGTAGGAACTTGTATTGATCCAAACGCAATACCGTCACTGATAATATTTCCATCACCGAGATGATGTATTGGCTCCTCTCGTTTCAGTCTGCATCCCATACGGTCAAATTCATTTGTAATCTCCGCTCCGTACCAGAAGAACTTTCGAAGTTCTTCTTCTGAAAATTCATAGTCCTGAGGACCTGTAACTACTCGGAGTGTAATTTCTTTTGTCAGAAATACTTCCTGCGGGATTTTACGTTTCTCCATATTCGGAAGCTCTGTCTTTGGGTGAACAAATCCGATCCGATCACCTTTCTCCAGTTTTCTTCCTTCGTATCCTCCCATGTGATTTCGCATGAGCGTCGATTTACTTCCCATGATCAGAGGAATGTCAAGCCCGCCTGCAAATGCAAGATATGCTCTGCATCCATTTCCCGATGCCATTCCAAATGCCAGTCTGTCTCCCGCATGTACTAACACCGCCTGATACATGGGAATCGCTTCACCATTTACCATCGGGGCAAGGTCTCCGCCTGTCACTGCAATAATATTATCTTCTTCAAACAACAGTGTCACTCCGGAAAATGTCATTTCCAGCAATCCTTCTCCCCGTTTGTTGCCGACAAGAATATTTGCCAGATAAAAAGATCTCGTATCCATAGGCCCTGCCGGAGATACTCCAAACTGCTGATAACCGAATCTTCCCTCATCCTGGACCGTTGTCAATAGTCCCGGATTCTCAACAACAATTCCCATTATTCCACCGCCTTTTCATAAGTTTTCACATGATAATTGCCTCTTAAATCAGCTTCTCTTATCTTGTCATATTCTCTTCTGCTTACAGGGATAAATTTTACCCACTCACCCGCATGTACCAGAAAAGGATCTTTCTTTGTATAATCGCAGATTGTAAGCGGTGTCGTTCCGATAATATTCCATCCGCATGGCTGGTCAAACGGAATCAAATTTGAGAGATTCTCCTGCACTACGATAGAACGTGCAGATATATGTACTCTTGGTGTTGGTCTTCTCTTAAAATGAAATGGCTCCTCAAATCTTGCCATATAAGCATGCCCCGGTGCAAATCCAAGCATATATGCATAATATTCATGGCCGGAATGCATTTTTATCACATCTTCTGTCGAGAGATTTTCAAGCGCTGCACATTCTTCCAGATCCATTCCCAATTCCCCTTCGTAGCAGATCGGGATCTCTTTGATGATCTTTTTTGTATCTTCTACCTGTTCCATGCCGCAGGTTCTCTTCATAACTTCTTCTTTTAACTGTTCAAAACTAATTTTATCCGGTCTGTAATGAATCATTAAAGAAGCATATGTCGGAACCATCTCTGTAACTCCATGGATTGGATGTTTTTCCAGTTCCTCCTGCAGCATACGAACCTGTCTGTTTACCTCCAGACTGATCACATTTCCCATTTGAATGGATACAGCGCAGTCACCTGCTATCAGAAACTTTACTTCCATCTTCGTTCTCCTTTCATCTGCATGGCAAATCCATATCCATTTGTTGATTTTTACTTCGTTTCTTTATCTGCCCTCAGTATAGCACAGCAACTTTACTAAAAAAAATAAATTATTTGTCTATAATATATTAACTTTTTTAATATTTCTCTCTTACTTAACAAATCCCCAATTTTTATCCTGTAAATACGATTCCATTTTTTCTTCAAAAATGCGGACTGCTTTCATTGTTGCTTCTTTTGGGTACTTATGCTGAATTTTATATGTAACACGTTCCGGCGGCTGAATGTGGTTCGCAATCTCACTTACGTAAACCGGGCGCAGTGCCTGAATCCGCTCTACCACGGAGATTGGGGCAATAAACCACCGCTTATCATCTGAAATCAAATGAAGCAATAGCTCAAAGGTATCCACCTCTATCCTTGGACGTTTCCCCTTTCCTACCCACTGGTCATGCCAGATTTGATAGTTTGCTTCCCAGCTTAAGAACACTTCCTCTTCCGGATCCAATTCATCTGTATGCAGAATCTCTTTGCGAAGAGATGTCTCGCCGCTCTGCACAATATACATCTTTTCTCTCAGCACCGGCTCCGCTGTTATATTTTTGAAATGAAGGTGATGATATACAAATCCAAGGTCAATCTCATGATTTTCCACCTGCTCATAGATTTCCTGCGAATAATGAGTTTTAATCTTTAAACTTAAAACCGGGTCTTCTTCCC
Source organism: Dorea sp. ICN-14282 (assembly GCF_037890115.1). Lineage (NCBI taxonomy): Bacteria > Bacillati > Bacillota > Clostridia > Lachnospirales > Lachnospiraceae > Dorea > Dorea sp. ICN-14282. Next base: position 763,936 of record NZ_JBBKBH010000001.1, read on the forward strand.
GCAGAATTTTTCTGTACAGATTGAAAAAAATCGCTGTGTTCAACGTATCCGTACACCCGATACTTAAATATAATTTTTCCTGTCCATGCTGCAACAGCTGCATTTCCTGCCAAAGAGAAAGCCAGCGTTCTGCAATCGGTATGAATTCTTCTCCCTGGGTGGTGAGTTCAATCTGCTTGTACCCTTTCTTTCGATTCAAAAGCTTTACATTCAACTCATCCTCCAGCAGTTTCAATCTGTGACTGACTGTCGGCTGGGACAAAAATAAATTTTCTGCGGTTTTTGTAATATTCTTCGTTTTTACGATCATCAAAAAAGTCTCAATCTCTGCCTGATTCATTTTCTTTCCTCCTTATAACCCTTTTTATTCCACTAATCCATTCAAATATAAATTTTGTTAATATTATACCGCATAATTATTCATTTCACAAAGTATTCTTTACTCTTTACTATCTCTAAAATACTTTGTTATTTTTTCGGTTCTTTGATATAATTTGAGATAATAAATATTAATGTTTTTCAGAAAGGATTTTGGATATGACTGCTGCTTTTCAAGAAATGATTAAGAATGCAAAATTAACAAAAAAAGAACGGCTGATTGCGGATTATGTTCTCAATAATTTTCGTGACTTATGTTTTATGACATCCACCGAACTTGCAAATACGCTTTCTGTCAGTCATTCTTCTGTCATGCGCTTTACAAAAGATCTTGGTTTTTCCGGATATACAGAATTTCAGCGTACGATCCGGGAGCAATACAATACTTACATATCAAGCCATTCACAATCTTCCGCTATTCCGACTGTGAAGCTGACACAGAGTCTGGAAAAGCTGTCGAAAAGCAGTATTATCGAAACGGTTCAAGATATTACATTTAACAATATCCGTTCTGCCGTCATGCGAAACTCAACAGAATTATTTGAAAAAGCAAGCGATACGATCATTCACTCTCACACAAAATATATTGTCGGGTCCCGAGCCTGCAGTGTTGCCGCTAATTTTTTGTCCGTCAATTTGAAGGATACGCTTCCGATGGTCTTCCCGGAACCTTCCGATTCTCTGAATACCTTTGATTATTTGTCTGATATCAGCAAACGGGATTGTCTGATCGCCATCAGCTATCCCCGCTATTCAAAATTGACGCAGCTGGCTGCTGAAATGGCTTCCCGCGCAGGCGCTGCCGTCATCGTTTTGACCGACACTCCGACCGCTCCATTAGCACAATACGCTACACACTTATTTACCAACAATGTTGATTCTCTGACTTTTTTCAACTCTCAGATCCCTGCACTTTTCATTGCAGAACTTTTGTGTACTTACATCAGCAAAAAGGTCGGTAATAAAAACGAAGAAAAACTCCGTCTCATAGACCGTTATACTTCATCTATGGAGTTATATTGATTTTCCGAACGCAGCCATGCGCAAAAAAACACATTGAAGACCCGGATTTGTCTTCAATGTGTTTTTTGATTCTATATTATTCCACTACCGCATTCTTTGGCAGTTTAATGGTCTCTCTCTCCAGTTTGTCAAAATATTTTCTTGTTTCATTGATAATCACTTTTCTCAAACTCAACAGCGCAACCAGATTCGGAAGAATCATCAGCGCGTTGGTAATATCTGCCAGAAGCCAGATCGGTTCCAATGTAAGAAATGGCGCTGCTGCAATTGCAATAATATAAAGCACCTTAAATACTTTGACGCTCTTTAAGCTTCCTGTCAAATAGACAATACATCTCTCTCCATAATAGCTCCACCCCAAAATAGTTGTGAATGAGAAGAAGATAATCCCAACTGCTACAATATACATTCCGATATTATGTGAAAGATGCATATTATAAGCCTGTGTCACAAGCGGACTTCCGCTGAGATCTGTTGTATCCATTAATCCGCTTGAAATAATTACAAGTCCTGTCATTGTACATGTTACAAGCGTCGTAAAGAATACGCTCGTCATAGAGATCAACCCCTGCTTCACGCAAGAATTTGTCTTTGCTGCCGCTGCAACGATCGGAGAGCTTCCAAGTCCCGCCTCATTGGTATAAACACCACGCGCAACTCCTGTACGGATTACTGTCATCAGAGAAACAACCGTTGCTCCCGCTGCACCGCCCAACATGGACTCAGCCGAAAATGCGCAAGTAAAAATCTGTCGGAATGCATCTGGAAGTGCCTGATAATTCATTCCCAAGATCAAAACAGATCCACCTATGAAAAAAATTGCCATAAATGGCACAACGAACTGTGCTACTTTTGATATTGACTGGATACCGCCTAAAATAACAATGGCAGTCAACACTGTAACGATAGCTCCCACCAGCGCGATCGGAATGTGAAATGCCAGATTTACCGATTCCGTAATTGCATTGACCTGTGGAAAAGTTCCACATCCTAAAAGCGCTGTAAAAACACCAAATATCGCGAATAACTTCGCTAACCAGATATATTTCTTTCCCATTCCATTCTGAATGTAGTACATCGGACCTCCTGCCATCTGTCCATTTTCATCTTTTGTCCGATATTTTACTGCAAGCACTGACTCTGCATATTTTGTAGTCATTCCGAAAAATGCCGACACCCACATCCAGAACATGGCTCCCGGTCCTCCGATTCTAAGAGCGGTTGCAACACCAACAATACTTCCTGTTCCGATATCCGCCGCAAGTGTTGTACAAAGCGTTGCAAATGCAGACACATCTCCTACACCTTCCTCCTTTTCAAAAATTGCTTTCAGTGCTTTTGGAAACTTAAATAACTGAATCCCTTTCAGTGTAACCGTAAAATATATACCGGTTCCAAGGAGAAGCAGTAACGTGGGCGGTCCCCATATAAATGCCTGAAATTTTTCTAACACTTCCATAATCACTTCCATTTTCCTTCTCTTCCTTTCACGTTTTTATAATTTGGAATACTTTTGTCTTTTTCTTTTAAGAATTGGACATTATTATCTTTGTCCATTTTATAACATACTCATTTCCCTTTTGCAATGTTTTTAAATAATATTATTTTTTATTTTCATTATAAAAAATATTAATATCTATTTTATCAAAAAATGTTTACACGAATATTCTTTTTTCTTTAAATATAAATTTTGTTAATATTATTCAGCGAAATTATTCATTTCTCAAATCATCCGTTCAGTGCTATGATGAAACTAACAAAAAGCTGTAACCACCAGGATTATAAGCGAAAGGGGAAAGAAAAATGAACGAAAAAAATGGTGTATTATTTTCAGACGAATATCAAAAAAATTTAAAAGAGCAATTCTGTTATGCAGATGCTGATCCAGAACATGGCTCCCGTCTTTTCTTTGAAAATTCAGGCGGTTCTTTAAGACTGAAAAAAGCAGTCGAAGCCAAGGCTTCGGTAGAGCAATTTCCAGATTGTCCGGAACGCGTCCGCGGAAGAGGATACGAATTATCTCACTATGTTTCTGACGGAACAAAAGAAATTCTGGAAGTTGTCTTTGGTGCAAAACCGGGCCACGGAGCATTGATCACTGAGTTGTCCGCGTCTCAGACAATGTATCAAGCTGTGGGTGCTATTATGGAAAATTGTGGATGGGGAACAAACGCTGTTACTTCTTCACTGGAGCATCCATCTGCTCACGATGCTGTAGAATATTACTGTGATAAAACCGGACGTGAATTTCGAGTTGTACCTGCCAATAAGACAACCGGCGGTATTGATGTGGAAGATGTTTTAAAATGCGTAGATAAAGACACCTGTCTTGTAAGTATTATGGCAGCTTCCAATATTTCCGGAAATATTATGGATATTAAAGAAATTGTGCGTAGAGTAAAAGAAATCAATCCGGAAATCTACGTAATTACCGATACTGTACAACATGCTCCTCATGCTGTTGTCGATGTTGAAGACTGGGGTGTTGACGCTGCGAATATCGCACCTTACAAATTCTTTGGCGTACGCGGCTGCGGATATGCTTATATCTCTGACCGTGTTGCAAAAATGAGACACCACAAACTGACACACAAGGATGCCAACGTATGGGCTCTCGGAACACCAACACCAGGCAACTTTGCCGCAATGATGGCAGTCATCGATTATGTATGTAAAATTGGTTCTGATTTTATCGACAGCACAGACAAACGAACTTTATATGTAGAAGGAATGAATCGAATTCATTTACAAGAGCGTGCACTTCTTTACCGCATGCTGGAAGGTACCGACGAAGTGCCTGGACTAAGACACATCAAAAATGTAGAAGTGTATGTAGATATGGAAGACTTGACATGGAAAGATTTAATCGTTGCTATGGGTATTAAGGGAATTGATTATGCTGATTGCTCTCAGAAATATTTGGAGCATGGTGTAACGATCTTTGAACGTCTCAAATCCAGCCCATATTCTCAGAGAATTGTTGAGGCGCTCGGTCTAGAAGGCGCTCTCCGCGTATCTCCATTACACTGCAACGGAACAGATGATATTGATAAGTTCCTAAAAATCACAAGAGAAATCGCAGAAAGCGTTTCTTAAGAGGTATTCATATGAAAGTTGTTGTTGCAATTGATTCGTTAAAAGGCAGCCTGTCCTCCATGGAGGCAGGACAGGCTGTAAAATCGGGTGTCCTGGCCGCACACCCCGACGCTGAAGTCATTATAAAACCGCTGGCAGACGGAGGAGAAGGAACTACCGACGCTCTTATTGAAGGGCTGGGCGGACAACGCATTGACCTTACCGTCACCGGTCCTATGGGCACTCCTGTATCTTGTTACTATGGGTATTTGGAAGAGAATAAAACAGCAATCATTGAAATGGCTGCTGCTTCCGGAATCACACTTGTTCCTGCTCATCAAAAAAATCCTCTTATCGCCAGCACACGCGGCGTTGGAGAAATGATTCTTGATGCATTGGAAAAGGGCTGCCGTAATTTTATTATCGGTATTGGAGGAAGTGCTACAAACGATGCTGGCATAGGAATGCTCAAAGCATTGGGCTATTCGTTTCTCGACGAGCATGGGCTCGATGTCGGAGAAGGAGCACAGGCGCTTATGAAAGTTGCGTCTATTGATACGAACAACCTGCATCCTCTGCTTGACTCCTGCCATTTTCGAATTGCCTGTGATGTAACCAATCCCCTTTGTGGAGAAAATGGCGCTACTTATATCTACGGCCCACAAAAAGGTGTAACCGAATCCCAGAAGAAACCTCTGGATCTTGGCATGGCACACTTCGCAGATGTTACGGAAGCCACTTTAAATTGCAATTACCGAAATTATCCCGGCGCCGGCGCAGCCGGTGGTCTTGGCTTTGCATTTTTAAGCTTTCTTCACGCCTCCCTTTCTCCTGGCGTTGATCTTATCTTAGATGCCGTAAACCTTTCAGAAGCTCTTGAAGGCGCTGACATCGCAGTAACCGGAGAAGGGCAATTAGACCGCCAAACCGCCATGGGAAAAGCTCCTATCGGCGTAGCAAAACTCGCCAAAGCACACGGTGCTAAAGTATTGGCGTTTTCCGGCAGTGTCACAAAAGAAGCTACAGCTTGTAATCAAGCCGGAATCGATGCTTTTTTCCCGATTTTGAGAAGAATTGTAACTTTGGAAGAAGCGATGGAACCCTCCACTGCACGCAGTAATATGACAGCATCTGTAGAACAAGTATTTCGTTTGCTATAATAAATAAACCTTATTAGATCGTCCCTCAAAAAAACACGAAGAGCCCATTTCCTCTTCGTGTTTTTCCTATTTAAATCTCAAAACTTTCCAAATCATCCGGAACATAGAGATTACCACTATAATATTCTTTTCCTTCCTGCGTGTACAACTGCTTACGCTCCTTAAGATGCGTCTCCTCTGTATGATAGAGAAGCAAATTAGGAACTTTCAATTGTTCTGCAAGCTGACAGGCTTCTTTTACTGTGCTGTGATGCTTCTCATACGGTTTGAATTTATCCGCCTCACTAAATAAGCAAAACGCTTCGTGAAGCAGCCAATCACTGTCCTTTACAAAATCATAATTCGCTTCGTTATAAGGTTCATCGCCAACACAGGTAAACTTCGTTCCATCTTTCATACACATGGAGAATCCAAATTGCTTCGCTTTTGTAGACAAAATGTCAAAAAACGTAACCGGACAACCTAAAATCATTCTCTCGTCTCCTGTCGATACAATATCAAAACGGATACGTTCTCCCATATGCTTACATACCTTTTGCTGGATCGTCATATTCGCAATTGCCTGAATCTTCTCAGCCAACTCCTCATGACAGTAAATCGTAAGATCACCTTCATATTTCCCCTGATTCATCCGCTGTCCGATAATCCTGATCAGCCAGATAATACCTAAAATGTGATCTACGTGCTCGTGCGTAACAAAAATATCATGGATGTCGGAAATCTCAATCCCTGTATCTTTTAACACTTTTAATATGCGATTCCCCCCTCCTGCGTCTACAAGAAAATGTCTGTTTTCATCTGAAATCACAAAACATGTATTGTAGCATTCTGTTACTGCCGCATTTCCAGTTCCTAATATTGTAAGTCTCATCTATTAGCCTCCTATTTCTGTGCAAGTTCGTACATCGCAGCCGCTGAAATCTGAATAGAACGTACAAGATTGTCCATATTTGCAAATTCATTCGGCGCATGGATCACTTCTTCTTCTCCCGGGAAGATCGGTCCGTAAGCCACCATATTATCGAAGGATTTCGCATAGGTTCCTCCTCCGATAGCGATTGGCTCTGCTTCTACGTCACCGGTCTGTTCCTGATATACTTTCATAAGTTTCTGTACAAGTTCAGACTCTGTCGGTACATATAAGAGGCTGTGAGTCTCTACTTCCGGCACAAGTCCATAAGCCTCTACATTCTCTTTTACATTCTTTACTACATGTTCTTCTGTTGTACTGTTTGGATAACGAATGTCTAAAGTAAAGGACAGCTTCTCCTCATCACAGCTGATCATTCCAAGGTTAACTGTTGTGCTTCCGGTCTCTTCATCTGTACTTGCAATTCCAAGCTTCTCTCCATTTGTCTCATAACCGATCTTTTCCATCAGGAAGTTGATCATTGTCTGAAGGTCTCCGCCAAAATCATTTTCCTTCAGAGCATCAAATAAGCGGATTGCAGCATTTGCGCCCTGCTCCGGTGTACTTCCATGCGCGCTGATACCTTCACATGTCACGATGATCTTACCGTCTTTTTTCTCAACCGTAATATAATCTTTTTCTTCTACCTTCAATTCACCTTCTGCAACCAATGTACATTTTGGTGTCACTACGTTTTTCGCCATTCCACCTTCGATAGAAAGCACTTTAATGCCGGACGGATTCTCTACTTTCTTAGTTACATCCCAGAATGTCTGACCTTTTTCACAGAAGATTGCAGGGAACTGTGCATCCGGTGTAAATCCAATAGTCGGCAGTTCTTCTCCCACTTTAATATAATGTTCTACACAGGAAGATCCATTTTCCTCATCACATCCGAATAACACTCGAATTCTGCGGTCAACCGGAAGTCCAAGATCACGGATTGCTTTCAGTGCATACACAGCTCCGATTGTAGGTCCTTTATCATCCTGAACGCCACGACCGTACATTTTACCATCATGGATCTCACATCCGAGCGGATCATAATTCCATCCTTCCCCAAGAGGAACTACATCTACGTGTCCGAGCACTCCAACCATCTCTTCGCCTTCTCCATACTCGATCCAGCCTACGCGATTGTCCACATTTCCGGTCTTGAAGCCCATCTTTTCTCCAACAGAAAGAAGATGATCCAATGCTCTTTTTACTTCTCTTCCGTAGGGAGCGTCTTCTTCCGGCTCACCCTTCACACTGCAGATTGCAACATTCTCTCGGATGGTATCGAACATCTCATCCTTCATCTCAAGAATTTTTTCATTCAGTTTCTCGTAACTCATTTCTTTTTCCCTCTCCCACTTTATATAATATTTCTCCGATCAGAGCCTGCGCTCTGTCTGGGTATAACCTTGTCGCCAATTTTGCAGGTTTAGTGCTTTTTTCCTGCATTTTCAGTTTTTCCCTTTCTTTATATTATACCTTATATCGTCCTCTTTGTATATACATCCCTGATGAATCACCACTCGTTTTCACTTAAGATTTTTTAATGCTTCCCTCTTAATTTTTTAATATTTTCGCAGGATTTTAAAAATCAGCATTGACAAACATAATTTTTAGAGTATACTACTTCACATAAGCAAAGGCGCTTTGGACTTAAGATGTTCATAGCGCCTTTTTTGTATTTCAAAAATACTAAAAAAAATATCTAAGGAGATGAATGACATGAATAATCGTATTCCCGAACTATATGGAAGCATGATCTTCAGTGACCGGATCATGCGCAGCAAGCTTCCCAAAGATGTGTACAGGGCATTAAGGAAAACCATTGAAAACGGCACCCATCTGGAACTTGATGTCGCCAATTCTGTCGCAGTAGCCATGAAAGAGTGGGCCGTAGAAAACGGTGCCACACACTATACGCACTGGTTCCAGCCAATGACCGGATTTACCGCAGAGAAGCACGACAGTTTTATCTCTCCATCCGGGGAAGGTGAAGTCATCATGGATTTCTCCGGAAGAGAACTTGTCAAAGGAGAACCGGATGCCTCAAGCTTCCCTTCCGGCGGCCTTCGCGCTACTTTTGAAGCTCGCGGATACACCGCGTGGGACCCTACTTCTCCGGCATTTATCAAAGATCAGACACTCTATATTCCAACTGCATTTTGTTCTTACAGCGGAGAAGCTCTAGATAAGAAGACGCCGCTTCTTCGCTCTATGGATACACTGAACACACAGGCAGTAAGAATGCTTCACCTGCTGGGCAATGATACCGTCAAAAGAGTCTCTGCCACCATCGGACCGGAGCAGGAGTATTTTCTTGTAGATAAGGATCTGTACCGTCAGCGCAAAGATCTGATTTTCTGTGGGCGAACTCTCTTTGGCGCCCCGGCTCCAAAAGGACAGGAGATGGAAGACCACTATTTCGGCGCTTTAAAACCAAGAGTCTCTGCCTACATGCACGATCTCGACCTCGAGTTGTGGAAGCTCGGCATTCCTGCAAAAACCAAACACAACGAAGTAGCGCCTGCACAGCACGAGCTTGCCCCGGTCTTCGACACAGCGAATATTGCGGTTGACCATAACCAGCTCACCATGGAGATGATGAAGAAGGTTGCTGAAAAACACGGTCTTACCTGCCTCCTTCACGAGAAACCGTTCGACAGGATTAACGGAAGCGGAAAGCACAACAACTGGTCTCTGACAACCGATGACGGCGTAAATCTCTTGAATCCGGGACGTACTCCGGCTCAAAACACACAGTTTCTCATCTTTTTGATGGCTGTCATCAAAGCAGTGGATGATTATGCAGATCTGATGCGGATCTCTGCCGCCAGCGCAGGCAATGACCACCGTCTCGGCGGAAATGAAGCTCCTCCGGCAATCGTGTCTGTTTTCCTTGGCGATGAGCTGACCCGCGTGCTGGAATCAATTGAAAATGATACTTATTTCGGTAAACAAGAGAAAATCCAGCTTGACACCGGCGCCCCGGTACTCCCGCATTTTCTCAAAGACAATACAGACCGGAACCGGACATCTCCATTTGCATTTACCGGAAATAAATTTGAGTTCCGTATGCTTGGTTCTGCTGCCTCCGTTGCAACGCCGAACATTATATTAAATACCGCTGTTGCGGAATCACTGGACCAATTCTATGAAGAATTAAAGGACACTGAGCCGGCTGATATGGATGAGGCTGTTCACGCACTTTTGAAACGCGCAATCCAGAAACATAAAAAGGTTATTTTTAACGGGAACGGCTACTCCGATGAATGGGTGAAAGAAGCCGCCCGACGTGGTCTTGACAATCTGGAATCTACACCAGACTGTCTAGAACGTCTTCTGACAGCAAAAAGCATTACACTCTTCACGAAACACCACATTTATACGGAAGATGAGATTCGCTCCAGACACGATATTTTACTGGAAAATTATGTAAAGACCATCGCCATTGAAGCACGCACAATGGTCGATATACTATCGCGTGACTTTCTTCCTACTCTCCATTCTTATACCGGAGCTGTTGCTTCCAGTACGAGTTCAAAAAAAGCGCTTCTTCCTGATTTGAAAACAGATGCGGAGGAAGCACTTGTAAGAAAGCTTAGTAATTGTTATGAAATCTTAGCAGACGGTGTACAGGATCTGAAGGAGCAGCTTACCAAAACAGAGAAAGAAGAAGACTTGAAGCGTTCTGCATTCCTGAGCCGGAATCTTCTGATTCCTTCTCTTGAGCACTTGGGAACCGCTGCAAGCGAAGCGGAAGCACTGATTCCTGAAGATCTGCTTCCATACCCATCTTACGACCAATTACTATTTTCATTATAAGAAAGGAGCTTTGTCATGAATTGTGATCATTCACGTATCAAAGAAGCCTGTGGCGTCTTTGGTATCTATACATCATCTGAAGAACAGGCGGCAAACTCCATCTATTATGGCCTTTCTTCTTTACAGCACCGCGGGCAGGAGTCCTGCGGTATTGCTGTGTGTGACACTTGCGGATCGGAGGGGAATCTTAATGTTCACCGGGGCATGGGACTTGTCCACGAAGTCTTTGACGACAACATCCTTCATTCTCTTACCGGCAATCTGGGCGTTGGGCATGTGCGCTATTCTACAACCGGAGAAACTTCTCTGCAGAACGCACAGCCTCTCGTTCTCAATTATGTTAAGGGTACTCTTGCTCTTGCACACAATGGAAATCTCGTCAACACCGAAGAATTAAGAGCTGGACTTACACGTACCGGTGCCATCTTCCAGACTACAACAGACTCGGAAGTCATTGCTCACCTGATTGCCAGGGAGCGGATTCACACCCACTCTGTCGAAGAGGCAATTCTACGGGCCGCCTCAAAAATAAAAGGAGCCTATGGGCTAATCATTGCAAGTCCGAGAAAACTGATCGGCGTTAGAGACCCTCTCGGTCTCAAACCGCTTTGCCTTGGAAAGCGAGGCAGCGCTTATGTCCTCTCCTCGGAGAGCTGTGCCCTCACCGCTATCGGAGCGACCTTTATCCGTGATATACGCCCGGGTGAGATCATCACCATTACGCGTCAGGGGATCTCTTCCAATCTGGAGCTCTGCCAGAAGAAGCACGCTCACTGCATCTTTGAATACATCTACTTTGCACGATTAGACAGTACCCTTGACGGGGTATCCGTCTACGAGGCTCGCTTAAGAGGCGGGGCTGCACTTGCCAAAGCCTATCCGACAGAAGCTGATCTTGTAACTGGTGTGCCTGATTCCGGTCTTGCCGCTGCGCAGGGCTATGCGGAAGCTTCCGGCATTCCCTTCGGGTTAGCCTTCTACAAAAACAGCTATGTGGGACGTACCTTTATAAAGCCGACTCAAAAAGAACGGGAAAATAGTGTACGGCTCAAACTTCATGTACTGGAGCATGCCGTCAAGGGAAAAAATATCGTCCTGGTGGACGACTCTATCGTAAGAGGAACCACGATCGCAGGTCTGATCCGACATCTGAAACAAGCCGGCGCTCTCAAAGTTCATGTCCGCATCAGCTCGCCTCCCTTCCTGTATCCTTGCTATTTCGGAACAGACATTCCGTCCAATCAGCAGCTTCTGGCATCTTCTCACTCTGTGGACGATATTTGCCGCATCATAGGCGCTGACTCTCTTGGATATATGAAAGTGGAAGACCTTCCCGATACGGTAAATGGTCTCCCACTTTGTAAAGCCTGTTTTGATAACCATTATCCAATGGATATTCCAAACCAAAACTCTTAGCTTCTTCTATTTTCCACTGTCGCCATAGTTTGCCAGTACACGTGCGGACGGATCATCCACATCGCATCCGTCCCACGCCTTGTTCGGCATCCAGAAACCGGCGACCATCTCCGACTGTCCCGGATAATATTTTTCGAAGATTTCCCGGTAGAGGAGTGACTCCTTCGTAAATGGCGCCGCATGCTCATAGGCGCTGCATTTTTCCTTCCATTCATCCCCTTCATAACAGGTCTGCGCATATTCTTTCAGATCATCTACCATAGAATGTCCTACCGCATCAGAAAATGCTGCTTTTTCACGCCAGAGAATTTCTTCCGGCAGACACGCATCCTTCTCGAAGGCACGGCGTAGCAAATACTTTCCTTTTCCATAGGTATTCATTTTCTTTGCCGGATCGACAGACATTACATACTTTACAAAATCAAGATCTCCAAATGGAACTCTTGCCTCCAGTGAGTTTACGGAAATACACCGGTCTGCCCGCAGCACGTCATACATGTGAAGCTCATGTATACGTTTCTGGGATTCCTTTTGAAATTCTTCCGGTGACGGTGCAAAATCTGTATATTTATAACCAAACAACTCATCCGAGATCTCTCCGGTCAGCAGAACACGGATGTCTGTGTGCTCATGAATATATTTACATACATAATACATTCCGATACTGGCACGGATTGTAGTAATGTCATAAGTGCCGAGAAGGTGGATTACGTCTTCCAGTGCATTTAACACATCTTCTCTTGTGATAATCACTTCCGTATGCTCACTTCCAATATATTCTGCCACCTGCCTTGCGTATTTCAAATCAATGGCATCCTGATCCATTCCAATTGCAAACGTGCGAATCGGCTTCTTACTCTCCTTCGCCGCTATGGCACAGACAAGGGAAGAATCCAGTCCTCCTGATAACAGAAAACCTACTTTTGCATCCGAGACAAGTCTTTTGCATACCCCTTCTGTCAATTTGTCATGAATTTTCTGACAGATTGTCTCTACATCATCCTCACAGACTTCCTCTGTTCTGCTAATGTCATGATAGCAGATGAATGCTCCGTCTTTGTAATAATGTCCCGGTGGAAACGGCCGGATCTTCTCACAGAGTCCAACCAGATTTTTAGCTTCACTAGCAAGAACAAGAGCTCCTTTTTCGTCATATCCGTAATAGAGTGGACGAATTCCGATGGGATCTCTCGCCGCAATATAGCTTCCGGTCTTTCCGTCATAGATAATACACGCAAACTCCGCATCCAGCATACCGAACATCTCTGTCCCGTATTGCTCATATAACGGAAGCAGGATCTCACAGTCTGAATCACTTTCAAATGTATACCCCTTCTTTTTCAGCTCTTCTCTTTGTTTTTCAAATCCATAGATCTCTCCGTTACAAACGACATAACTTCCGTTCAGCGAAAATGGCTGCATGCCGGACGGTGTCAATCCCATGATTGCCAGGCGCTGAAATCCCAGATATCCTTTTCCGGTGTCCAGAATCCGACACTCATCCGGTCCTCTGGACGATGTCCTTAAAAAGCATTCCCGAAAGGTTTTCAACGCCTCTCCTTCTTCACAATATCCCATAATCGAACACATATTTCATATCCTCCTTGATCCTTCCAGTCTTTCTTCTTATCCATTAACTTGCCAATTGATTCAGTCCATCCAGAATCTCTTTTTCTATCTCCAATGAAAACCCATCCACACTGAGCGTATGCTTCTTCGTCACACCGTCCACACTTCCCATGCGGACAATTCTCGCCAGATATCCATAGATCTTTTCAAAATTCAACAGTCCCGTCACGCCTGTCATTTTCTGCATGTATGCTACGATCGCGTAGGCGCCCCAGTTCGATACGGTTGCAATGACAAGCGTATCCACTTTTACTTTACACGGAACAAGCGCTAATTCCTCATGGATGACTTCCTTGAGATTGCCCATTCCAATCTCATTTCCACCGTCTCCGACTCCAAAAGTCGGAATCCCTGCTTTTCTTGCCCGGATGAAGAGCCAATCTGTACTTGCAGTGTATTCTTTAATACTGATTCCCCGCATATTGGCATAGTCGTCTTCTACATTTCTTCCACATCTTTCAATAGAAATGAGTCCCACCGGACGATAAGTCTCCAGCATCCTGTCATACTCCTGCGCTTCGTCATTCACTCCCGCATAATACACTTCCAAGCCTTCGTTTTCAAAAAAACCTCTGCAGAATTCATCTGTTACGATCACCGGATGATAGCCAAGCTTCTGAAGTGCATCTGCCATCACAAGTGTTCCGAGAGGTCCATCCGTCTCTGCATGTCCTGCCACATAGAATCCTGTCGTTAAGAGAATCGTTCCTTTCTCAAGTTCTAAAATCTGTCCGGCTGCTTCCCGGCAATAATCCTCTCTCATATGATTTTTTAAAATATTCATTCCTCGTTTGGAATAGCGAAGTACCACGTCTTCGATCGTCTCTTGTCTGATTGCCGTCAACATCCGCGCCATCCTTTCTTTCCTTTTTTCTTCTATCCCCTGCACTACTGCACGATTTCTGATAGCGGACAGATCTTCACGCCTTCTTCTGCAAGAGTCTCTCTGATCCGCTTTACAAATGCTAATGCTTTCGGTCCGTCTCCATGCACGCAGATCGAGTCCGCCTGTACCTCAATCTCTTTACCGGTAACAGCTGTAACTGTTCCTTTCTTAACCATGCCGACAACACGCTCGATTGCCACTTCTTCCTCTGTGATCACGGCTTCCTTTTTTCTTCTGGAGACAAGCGTTCCATCCTCTTCATAGGCACGGTCAGCAAAGACTTCTCCTGCGGCGCGCAGCCCGAATTTCTTCGCCGCCCGGAACATTTCACTGCCTGCCGGAGCAAGAAGGATCAGGTTCTGATCGACTTCTTGGATTCCACGACAGATTGCTTCTGCAAGTCCTGTATGAGTTGCCGCCATATTATACATGGCCCCATGTGGTTTCACATGATAGAGTGACACACCAAAAGCATCGCAAAATGCTTTTAACGCCCCGATCTGATATTGTATCATCGCTTTTAGTTCTTCTTCTGACACCTGCATATTTCGTCTTCCAAATCCGGTCAGATCCGGATATCCCGGATGTGCCCCTATGTGAACCCCGTAGTTTTTCGCAAGCTCTACGGTATGTTCCATTACAAGCGGATCCGACGCATGAAAGCCGCATGCCACATTGGCGGAAGAAATATAGGGAATGATTTTTTCATCCATTCCACATTTATAGTTTCCAAAGCTCTCGCCCAGATCACAATTTAAGTCCACGGTATACATCTTCCTCACCCTCTGTTCTCTTATCTTTTCTAACACTTTATCCACGGTTCTAATATTTTAATGCTGCATTCTTAATATCGGAGATAAACATATGCCCCGGTGCATGCGTGATCGCAAGCTCCGGCTTTACTTCCATGACTACATTCTGAGGAGTGACTCCGCAAGGCCAGAATACCGGAAGTTCTCCCTCCTTGACTGTCACCGCTTCTCCAAAATCCGGTTTTTGCAAATCCCGAATTCCAATCTGGGATGGATCACCGATATGAACAGGCGCGCCGTGTACTTTGGGCATCTCGCCGGTAATGCATGCCGCTTTCACTGCCTGTTCTCCGGTCATCGGCCGCATGCTGACTACCATGTTGCCGTGAAAGATTCCCGCAGGTGTACACGGAATATTCGTCTTATACATTGGCACATTTTTATGTTCTTCGATCTGTCTGACAGGAACATCTGCTTCTAACAGTCCGGCTTCAAATGAAAAGCTGCATCCAATCAGAAAGCTTACAAAGTTATCTTGCCAGAACCTATCAATACTCGTATACTCGCCGACCATTTCTCCCTTGCGATAAACGCGGTATTTGGGGAAATCCCTCGCCACATCTGCATCCTGTGCAAGATAATGAAGCTGTCGGCTTCCCATATCCGTCACTTCCAATATTGGGCAGGATCTTGGATTTCTCTGTGTAAATAAAAGGAAATCATAAGCCTGATCTTTGGGAAGGATCAGAAGATTTGCCTGTGCATATCCCGGACACAAGCCGGAAGTCTGACCGGTGATCTTTTCTTCTCTGATTAATTTTCGAACTTCCTTTGGTGTAAGTTTCCTGTCATCCATATTATCTTTCCTGCTTTCTGTATAGTTTCTGCGCTGTTTTTACATCGGTCTTTAAAAAACGGACTTTGTCGCCCGGTCTTCCCTGAACCAGCTTGGGAATGTCAAAAGAACACACTACCGCAATCTTCGCATAACCGCCGGTAGTCTGTCTGTCTGCTAATAATACAATCGGCTGACCGCTGGGTGGAATCTGCACTGCCCCAAGCGGAATCGCATCGGATATAATGTCTGTTCCGTTTTTGCTCTCCACTAAGGGACCCTTAAGACGATAGCCCATCCGGTCACTCTGATCGGTTATCGTATAAGTACCGCTGTAAAATGCCTTCTCTCCTGCTTCTGTAAAATATTCTTGTTGTGGGCCGGGAACTGCACGCACCTCGATGATTTTTTCCGTCTCAATCCCCTTTGTTCTCCGTTTTTTCACGCGGTCAAACGACAGCTTCGGTTTTCCGAGTTCCAGAACATCTCCCGCCTTCAGTGCACGTCCTCCATACCCGCCAAATGCACATTTTAGATTGGTGGATCTGCTTCCCATGACGAGTGGAACATCAATACCGCCGGCAAATGCAAGATAAGTCCGGCATCCCTGCCGGGTCATGCCCAGCGTCAGGGTCTGTCCCTTCCGGATCAGAAGCGGACAGTTCATCTCCACCGGGTCTCCATCTACTACGGGTTCCATATCTGCACCAGTAATCGCAATGATCGTATCCTCTGTAAATTCCAACGTCCCGCCGAACAGAGTGACTTCTAAAACTGCTTCTGTCTCCTCATTCCCAACCAGATAATTGGCATTCCTAAACGACATCTGGTCCATGGCCCCGGAAACCTGGACTCCTGCTTCCTGATATCCATATCTGCCTCCGTCCTGAACGGTCATCACGGCGCCCGGTAATACAATTTTCACTGCCATCTACTGTTCACCTTCTTCTTCCAAAATTTCTATCGTATATTCGCCCTTCACAATCATTCTCCGGATATCATAATAATCATCCAGAGAAATTGAAACGAACCGGATATATTCACCCGCCTGGCAAAGTATTGGTTTTTCTCTTCCGGCATCATAGAATTCCACCGGGGTTCCTCCGATCAGCCGCCAGCCACCGGGAGATGCAACCGGATACACACCGGTCTGATTGCCTCCGATCCCCACAGCTCCCTCAGGTATTTTGATTCGGGGAGAAGAAAGCCTTGGCATCTCAATGCGTGGATCTAGTCCTCCAAGATACACAAAGCCCGGAAGGAAACCCATCATATAAATGCGATAGTCTACCGAACTGTGTATGGCGATGATCTCATCCCTGTCCAGTCCTGTATATTTCTCCATCTCTCCAAGATCCGGACCAAAGCGCGCCCCATAGCAGCATGGGATCTTCAGAATTCTCTTCCGCGCATGACCTTCGGATGTTGCCGCACTGTCAAATGTGCGTACTCTTTTTTCCAGATCACCATAAGAAATCTTCCGGGGATCATAGTAGATCATCAGAGAGCGGAAGGTTGGCTGCAACTCTAAAACTCCTGGTATCTGTGCCTCTCTCAGGCATTTCTTCAGCTGTTGTACCCGGTCATTCGTCTGAATGTCAATCACATTTCCGAATTCTACAACCAGCCCTCTGTCTCCTGCCGGCATGATTCTGTACATTTCCTTCTCACCCATCTTTTCACTTCCTATTCTTCCGGCGTTGCCTCATAAAATTCTCCAAGTAACGCTGATCTTATTTTTTCCAACAGTTCCGGATTCTTTCCACCTACCGGTTTCCCGTCAATCTCGCAGGCATGCAGGCAGAGGTTACTGGAACTTGTCACTAACACTTCTTCTGCTTCGAACAGCTCTTTTAATGTATAAGGTGTTTCGCTTACCGGAACGCCAAGCTTCTTACACATGCGGATTAAATGAGCTCTTGCAATTCCCGGCAGGATCAAATTATCTGTAGGCGCTGTTACCAGTTTCCCGTCTTTGATAATGTGGACATTACTATGCGCACATTCGGTCACCCTTCCACCGTCGCGATAAAATACTGCTTCCTGACATCCTGCTTTCTTCGCTTTCTCCGTTGCCACACAAGAAGGGATCAAATTCAACGTCTTAATGTTACAGTGAAGGAATCTGGTATCTTCAACCGTAATCAGTTTGATTGGTTCAATGCCATCTGAGATTTCTGCCGGTTTTAACATGATCCACAGATTGCCCGGTCCCTTTGTATAAGCATGATCTCTTACTCCGGTTCCCCTTGTCACCTGATAATAGACAAAGAGATTGCCGGTATCCATTTTATTTACCATTTCCTGAAGGAGCTCTTTTAGCTCCTCCTTCGTTACAGGCATCTCAATATCCAGAAGCCCTGCACTGTTGAAAAATCGATCTATGTGTTCATCTATCGCAAATATTTTATAATTTCTGGACGGGCCTGCATCATAAACACCATCTCCAAACCAGCATACCCGATCGTTCATGGGAATGCTCATTTCCTCCAGTTCTCCGTATTTCCCATTGTAATATCCTAAAGTTTTCATTTTTCTCTACCTCTTCTCTTATAAAAAACAAACTGTTAATCTTCAATAACCGGTACTTCTTCATCGCTCCATGCATCCAGATCATTGATGTATTTCTTTGTCTCTTTCACAATCACATTAGAGAGTAACAGCACTGCGATCAAGTTCGGGATTGCCATCAGTGCATTTAAAATATCTGCCAGCGCCCACACAACATCCAATGCTACAATCGGTGCAATTCCTGCTACAACTACATAAATAATGCGGTATGGAATCAGTCCTTTATGGCCTGCAAAATATTCTACCGCACGTTCTCCGTAATAAGCCCATCCGAGAATCGTAGAATATGCAAAGCAGATGATTCCGAGTGTTAAGATGATAGGGCCAAATACAGGAATCTGTCCAAACGCCAATGTAGTAAGGGTTCCGCCATCGCTGATCTGATCAGCATTGATATTTGGGTTTTTCATAATGGTAGATACAAGCACCAGCCCTGTCATCAGACATACAACTACGGTATCCCAGAAAGTACCTGTTGAAGATACCAGTGCCTGGCGAACCGGATTTCTTGTCTGTGCAGCAGCTGCTGCAATTGGCGCGGAACCCATACCGGATTCGTTAGAAAAAAGTCCTCTTGCGATTCCGTACTGCATGGCCAAACGAATACCTGTGCCTACCAGTCCGCCTGCTGCTGCACCCGGTGCAAAGGCAAGCTTGCAGATTGTCTGGATGGCTGGAAGGATATAGTCATAATTAATTCCCAGAATAATGAGACAGCCGATCACATAAAAGATAGCCATAAATGGAACAAGCTTCTCACATACTGTAGCGATAGATTTGATTCCTCCAAAAATAACGATTGCTGTGAGTATTGCTACGACCAGACCTACGATCCAACCCTGTACTCCCGTATTCTCTTCCACTACATTGGCAATCGCATTTACCTGTGTCGCACATCCGATTCCAAAAGATGCGAATCCTGCAAATACTGCGAAGATCATTCCAAGAACTTTGCCGAGTTTCTTCCATTTTAATCCTCTGGACAGCGCATACATAGCTCCTCCCTGCATACGTCCGTCTTTTGTTTTTACCCGGTATTTTACAGCGATCAGTGATTCGGAATATTTGGTGGCGATTCCGAAAATACCGGATAACCAGCACCACAGTACCGCGCCCGGTCCTCCAAGCGCAATTGCCGTTCCCACACCTACGATATTACCGGTTCCGATTGTGGCTGCCAGTGCAGTGGTCAGTGCTCCGAAGTTTGAAACTTCACCTTCTGCGTCCGGATCCTTCTGTACGGACAGCTTAATTCCTTTTGATATCGTCTTTCTCTGAATAAAACCTGTACGGATGGTCATATAAATATGGGTTCCGAACAGAAGAATGATGAGCCACCAGCCCCATACCATTCCATCAATTTTGTAGATCATATTACTGATTGTTTCAATCATAAGCAATTCCTCCCTTTCCTTTTGTTCCGTGCAGACATTTTCTATAAAACAACACGAAAAAAGGCGCCAGCAGGATTACTCCTGCGGCGCCTTTGCCACACTTCATTTTTAATATGTGCTTATTATAGATTCATCATAAAGCTCTGTCAAGAACTTTTTTATTATTTCATACCTTCTCTCGTATTTTTTAAACCGATCTATGATCTCCTTTCACCATCTGCAGATAATTTCCCTTATCGATGTGCATCATAGAGATCCGATTTTTCGATCTTCTAAATCCATACACACTGTCCACATTACGAATAAGCGACTGTAGACGCTCATCCGGCACACAGACAATCAGCTGCAAATCCAATTCCCGCGCATAGCGCAGACACACTTCACTTCGCTCCTTATCCATCTTAGAAAATGCCTCGTCAAGAAGTACCAGACGAATCTTGGACTCCCGGTTGTTCTGCTGCATATAAAGCATTGCAAACCCCGCAAGAAGAGCTACGTATTTCGGATTCTGTCCTTCTCCTCCGGAATCTCGGCCTGCCATCTCATCCACCGGGTTCTTCTTCACGTTCCCGTTTTCATCCACTACTTTTTCATACATGCTGAATTTCAGATAGGTTCGGTAATCTGCGTATTTCTCCATCGTTTTTTGATGTGCACTTTTCCCTTTCGGATCTTCGTGGCGAGGAGGCATAAATTTTTCAGTCAAGCGCAGAATTTCTCTTTCATATTTCTGATAAAATGCATCCTGCCCGAAGGTCATCTGGCCTTCGATCTGCTGCTCCCCTAAAAGCTTCATATCCAGTTCTTCTGCCATCAGCATCTCATAGAACTGTGCATTTTCATCATCAGCCGGAAGAATATCAATCTGATAAATACTGTCTGAAAACTTAATCTTTGCCAACATTCGATTGATCTCTCTACGATGCCGAAATGCCGCTTTGATTTCTCCATGAATGGATGCAATTACGTTTTCCCGAAGGCTACGATATACCATGGCGCACTGATTTTCAAATGCCTCTTTATAGGCCGGCTGAAAATCTCTTCTACATTCTGCCAGAAGCTGATCGTACACCTGGTTCTCTTTCTCATTCGATGTGAATCCATACATAGGATAGGCACGGTTAAACTGATTTCTGGCAAGGAATAACTGATCTGTTTCTTCCTCTTCCTGTTCCTTAAGCCGGAATAATTCTTTTTGCTTCTGTCTCTTAAAGCTCACAGCTTCCTGCCGCTCTAACACCATTTGCACCTCTTCTACAAAAGATGGATCTGGGACAAATCCTATCTCCAACTCCCTAAGATGTCCCTCTAATTCCTGGAACGTCTTCTTTAAATTCCCATGTCTGTCCGCCGAGCGGATCTGTTCCGCCTGTATGTGTTCAAGGGCTTCACCAAGCTCTTTCGCCTCCTGAAGGAGTTGTTGTTCTGCACGCTGCAGTTCTTGAATCCGGGTACCGTCCCGAAGCGTTTTCATCTCCTGATTCAGTGTATCCGCTCTCCCAGAGAGTTCTTCCAGCCGTTCCTGGGAACCTGCAAGACGAATCAGCTGTTTCGTCTGGTAATTGTTAAGCCGCTCCAATTCCCATACCTGCTTCAGAGTAAGCGCCTCCTGCGTTTTTGCAATGCGCTGTTCTTCCAGCACAAGAATCTCTTCTTCCAGTTCTTTTAACTGTCGCTTGGAAACTCTGGTTCCAATATAAGGATAAGCATACTCCTCTTTTCGCAAATGTCGGAACATATAGTTACTGTAAGCATAACAATCTTTCGTAATTCCATCTCGCACTTCATGTAGTTCTTCTACCGAATTGCATTTGTAAATGTGTCCCAGATACCGCTTTAGACAGAGATCTACATAAGAATATTCTGTCTTCACTGACTCGTACAACGTCCCTTTTTCCGCTGTCGGCTCATCCCGACTAATCGCCGCAGTATTGATTAAGGTAATATTCTCATACTCGTGTCCTTGAAGCTTCCGAAGAATTTTCGCCGCTTCCAGCGCATATCTTGGCTCTGTCACCAGCCCGAAGCGAATTCTTCCCAGACGCGCCTCCACTGCGTTCTTCCAGTCCTCATCTGTAATATCGAATAGATCGGCAAAAACCGAAACGGTTACTGGTGTTTGATAGCGGTCACTTAAGGCAGACTGAAGTTTCTTTCTCACACTTCTAAGCCGCTTATCGTAAGGCTTTCTGTCCTGTCTTAATTCTTCTGCAACCTCCCGCTTCTCTTTTTCTTCCTTCTTCATTTTGGCCACATCTGCCAAAAGCTGGGTATGCTCTTCCTGGATCGATTCAAACGCTTCCGAAAGCCCTTGCTTTAAGCGCTCTACCTGTTCTTCTGAGCTTTCTCCTTCACAGACCTCTTCTAACAACTGAAGCGTAGGATTGCTGACAAAATCACTGATCTCTTCTGTATTCTCCCATTTGCGCAGCCGGCACACCAGATCTTTCCAGGTCTCCAAATCCAGCGCATAGGATTTACACATTTCTTCGATCTGCTTTAATTCTTCCTGTTTCTTTCCATAGTCACTGGACCTTATTTCCGCACGTACTTCCACCAGTGTATTCCGCTGCGCCTCTTCTTTCTCTCTTAAACGCAGACTCTGTTCTTCCTGCTTCTTCTGCTGTTCCTCAATTCGTTCCAATTCTTCCTTTGTCGCAGCAAGATGGGCTTTTTCCGTCTCCGCCTCCAGTATGCGAAGCAGCGCCTCCACCCTTACCTGATCTGCCTGAATGTTCACTTTCCGGCGAGAATGTTCCTGAATCGCATCTAACAGGGTCATCTTCTGCTCCAGATCTTCTACTCGTTCCTTGATCTCGCGGTATGCTCCCAGCTGTTCACTGATAGCCGCAATCGTATCCTCCTTACTCTTGGGAAACATATAATCTTTGATAAACTGGCCGGTACCGTCAGACATTCGAAGTGCAATGGCACTTTTTTCCATTGTTTTGAATCTTCCCGGTTCTACCCCGCCAAAAATCACTTCACACAGAGTGTTGCGATAGGATTCCTGAGAGGGATACATGCGATTGATATTTCCTTTCAGGAACAGCACCTGCTCCTTTCCCCGTTCTTCCACCACGGTCTTAATCTGCGCACGGGAATAGGGCACTCCCGCTTCCGTCAGATACTCATGCTCCGGAATTCTTCCGGTATGGCTGAAAAAACAGTAATTCTTCAGATCCTGATCCTGTTTCCCCACTTCAAACACAACGCCAACACAAACATGCTCCTGCGCTCCGGTATCTTCAATCTCCATCACAATCTGGGAACAAAAGTCTACGTTTCCTCGATTGGCAGTCCCGTCTTTTTGTTCCCCTCTAAGATAACTTAGTACACTTCTTTTATTTTTGGTATCGTCCGCCGCCCGGTTTAGGAAATCGTTCCTGACACTTCCATACAAAATCACCTGCATGGCATCCATCACCGTAGATTTTCCAGATCCGCTCTTGCCGCTGAAGAGATTGACATATTCATGGAATTCCAAAATTTTATGTTCAATTCCTCCCCAGTTACTCAACAGCATCCTGCGGAATAATTTCTTCGCCTGCGCCATTTTCTTCCTCCTCTTTGTAGTCTTCCAGCAATTCATTCACCATCGCCGAACTAAAATACAGATGAATCGTACTGTAGATATAAATCGGCGTATGATCTTCCAGCTCTCTGACTGCTCCCGGATATTCGATCATCTGATGCTTTTTCATCATCCACAGTGCTTCACTCCACTCACTTGTAGTCAACTTTTCATTCAGTAGATTTGAATTTCTCCCGTACTCTCTGATTTCTTCCAGATTTGTAACCGTCGCCGCCAAACCATTCCCCATAATCTTGTCATGGTAAATCATCTTGATCAACAGCATAATGATCGTTGTAGTTCTGGAAATCCGCTCGGTCTCCAATCCTTCTCCAACTACACGAAAAATGCACTCCTGGGGATCGTGAAGAAGCTCACAGCCAATCACATCCAGGTACTGGCAGATAAATTCCCGATGCCTGATACAGGTCTCATACTGCTCGTTCCCGCTTGGCGCCAATGTCACAGGATCATATTTTTCCCGCAAAATACAAGTCTGCCGAAGCAGGCTTAAGATTGTTTTCTTCAGTTTTTCTGCCTCTGTTACAGACAGTTCTTCTAAATATCTCATACTATTTCCTTTCAATGGACAATCCCGAATACCGGAATCCTCCCTCGCTTTCTATCTCTTGATCCAAATGGATGTCTAAAGACTCTTCCGCCACCTGCGTCATTTCCTGCCACACGAAAAACAGCTTTTCCAAATCTTCCACCGAACGTACCGTATCTGTCGTTGCCCGAAATGCCCCGTCTTTTTCATTTTCCCTCCAAAAGCTGTCGATTTCTGCATTGGTATAAAGCGGTTTTAACACGAATTCCTCTAACGCCTCATCGCCTTTTCCTTCCGGCGTCACAGAGACCGGATGAAATCCTTTCTTTTCCGTCCCTTTCGGACGATACAGTCCTTTTTCTGTCACCGTCTGGAATCGCTCTGTCAGACTGATTCGCTTGGCACACTCATCAAGGATCTCCTCTTTCCTTCCACTTTCATTCAAAAGCTTCACCAGTGCCTTCACCGGATCTTCCTGCTCGTCTCCCTCAATCAGAATATAGCGGATTCTTGCAGCCGCCCGCTTGGCAAAGGTCATCTTCTGCTCAATCAATTTATTATAACGCCTCTCGATGGCGTCAAACTCCCGTTCAATCCGCCTTAGAATCTCCATCGCTTCTTCACAGCTCAAAGCTTCCCTGTTCCATTTGATCCACTTGGGCGTTCCTTCTTCTGACATCCGTCTTTCTTCCTCAAACTTCAGCTTTCTAAGTTCATTTTCTTCGATATTTTGATCAATCAGCTCTTTCACCGCCTCTTTATACCGATAAAAGCTGTCTGTCGTAGTCAGAATGGCGTACTTCCTGCTGTCGCTGTTATTGATCTCCTGAATCAGAACCTCCTGAACTCCCAGAAACGTCTTCTGCTTCGACAGCTCATCAAAATATCCCCGAATTCCATCCTGCATATTGGACAGCATTTGCAGAAGTCTCCTCGAAGATGTAAGCGCACTCTTTAGAATCTCATTATTCTTCTCCGGATCAGAACTATAAGTAAACAAATGACTATAGACGGTCAAAATGCTTTCTCGCTCTTTGCTCTCCTCTTCACGGTAAAGCCGGCAAAACAGCTCTAAAAAAAGCTGGCTGTAATCCGGAAAAGACACGACATAACAGTTGAGCACTTCATCATAATCTCTTTTCAGCCATCCCCACTCTTCAAAATGGCGTAAAAACACGGACGGTATCGTCGATCTTGTCAGGATCTCTCCTTCCTCGTCCATCTGTTCCTGGCTAAAATCCATGGAAAGCTTTGTCATCGTCTCCTGGATCAGCATGTGGCACTCCTCTTCCGTAAGCCCTAAAAGAGAGTACGAGCTTCCAGATTCCTCATAGACAGCAAGAAGACACTGCTGATAATATTCTGTATATTTACTTCCAAATAGCTTATAGAATCCTTTCGGGATCCTGTCTTTCATCCCCATCTGCCTGCCGCTCCTTTCTTTTTCCTTCCATATACTATCACGTTACAAGGATTTCGTCCATCAATCATCAAAGATCTCACCCAATATTTCTACCGCTTCCTATTCCATCAAGCAGGCAAAAGGGAGATGAAGTTTTTCTTCACCTCCCTATACAATCCGATCACCCGAATGAATCCAAAAAAGCTGATCACCCATAACCTCTTTCATCATCTCAAATGCCTCCCGCCCCGTACAATGTCCGGTATAGAAAACTGTTGGATATGTTTGAAGCTGCTTGGCTGTATTTCTTATGATCTCTTTCTCTTCCTCGGTATACCCTGTTTTCTTCATCATATGGAATCCACTGACCACCTTATCCGGATGTGTATGATAAATCGTTTCGAACCGTTCCAGAATATTTAAGATCCCATTGTGGGCACAGCCGGAAACTAAGATTTTCTCATTTCCATTCTTTACGACAAGACATTGCTCATGTTGAAAATGATCCTGTAATTCTCTGCCCTCTATCTTTTCTGAAAGCTCCAGATTGCTCTTTGGCCAGTATTTTCTCCCCGTAATATCCGAAAATAGCTCCAGCTCTTCATCAATCACACAGTCCCCCTCTATTAAATGAAGCTTCGGAAGATTTAAAATCTAGCGGTCAATTCCGATATATCTGTCTCCGTGATAGTAATATCCTGCCCCTTTTTTCTGCATATAAATATCTGCATGTCCAAAATTCTTGGCATAACTTATCAAGCCACCTGTATGATCATAATGTCCGTGACTGATAACAATCGTATCTATTTTCGAAAGATCCACGCCCAGCCTCTTCGCATTTTCCCACGTGAGCTCTGATTGACCGGTATCTACAAGCAATTTATGGTGCTTTGTTTCTATATAGAGACATAGTCCGTGCTCTGCCAAAGCCCCTTCCTTTCCTACCGTATCTTCCATTAACGTAATGATTTTCATTTTGCCTCTCCTCTCACCCACAAAGTCACTTCTGCGCCTTGCCCCTCCTTAGAATTGCCAAGCTCCAGAAATCCTCCCTGTGCCTCTATAAAACGCTTTACGATCGCAAGCCCCAGTCCCTGATGATTCCTGTCATGTCTGCTTTTATCTCCGCGATAAAATTCTTCCGTAGCAAATTCCAAATCTTCTTTTGTAAATCCATGTCCATAATCACGCACTTTCGCACAGAGATATGGAATGCCCTCTTTCATGCTCTCTGTCATTTTGATATCTATTCCCTGCTCTATGTCCGTATATTCCAAAGCATTCGAAAGCACATTTCTCCATGCCCTCTTTAGCTGCTCCAAATTCACCTGTATCACGGTATCTGATTTGCAACACCAAACCATCAAAGGCATATGTTTTGCTGATGCCATCTGCTCTGCCAGTATTTTTAATTGTCCTTGAAGCTTCTCACTGCTGATACAGATTTCCTGTTCCGCAGATTCCTGATCGTTCAAAAGAAGACGCATCTTATCCAGATACTTTTCCACCTCTTTTGTGTACTCCACAATCTGTCTTTGACTCTCTCCCACACTTTGCAGCACCTGTCCATGCTCCAAATGATACGCTTCTTCTCTTAATGCTTCCAGATCCTCTTCTGCAAGCTCTGCATTTCCTTTGATAATGGTAAGCGGCGTCTTAATATCGTGTACCAGCGCCTGCATTTTTCTTTTGTGTTCACTTTCCAGATCCCACTGTCTCTTTAAAGACACTTGAAGTGCTTCTTTCATATGCCCAAGCGAACAGAGTACGTTATTCATTTCCTTTACATCTGAGACGCCAACTTCAAATTCCAGATCATTTTCTGAAATCTTCCGAGTCACTTCATTTAACTGCTCCAAGCGCACCCTCATCGTTCTTGCAAATCTCCTTGCCAGAAGCACCGACTGAAGAACAAAGGCCAAAAGCATGACAAGCGGAAGCAAAAGTTCCATATTCGGTAACATGTGATTCAGCGGTTCTATTGTATATCGCATCCGCAAATGATACTTCACAATGCAGACTTCCTGCTCTGAGCGCAGAATAAATCGGTAGTATCCTTCTTGAGAGGACATATCTTTCTTCTGATAACATTTCCACACTTGGGAACGACTCTTTTGATCCAGCGTTCCGTATAACCATTTACCTTCTTCTGTATATACACCATACTCACAGCCTGCCGGAAATGGAATCTCTCCCACATCTTCTGCCATACGGATATCTTCTGTATGGTCATTGAGCCATTGCTCAGAATAATTTGCCGGAAGCACCTGTCCTGTCGCTGCCAGAAGGACAAGGACCATGTACGCGCCGACGACGATCAACACCGTATTAACACAAAAGATCACCATATATTTTAAAAACATCCCTGTCAGTGTTCTTTCTTTTACTCTGCCTTCCATCGATATCCAATCCCCCACACTGTCTCAATCGGTTCCAGTCCATATTGTTTGCATTTTGCACGGATATTTTTCACATGTTCTGTGATAGCAGAAGCATCACTCTCCCCATCATACCCGTACACCGCCTCATAAATGCGCTCTTTTGAAAAGACCTGCCCTAAGTTTACTGCCAGATATTCACAAATTGCATACTCGCTTTTCGTCATGGGAATCTCTCTTCCTTGATATGACATTTTCTTTGCCTGAATTTGAAACTGTACGCCGCCTGCTTCCAATAAATGTTTGCGCTCTCTTTTTTCTCTTCGAAGATGTGCCGCAACCCGCGCCCGAAGTTCACCGATTCCAAAAGGTTTCGTAATATAATCGTCTCCGCCAGCTCCAAGTCCCTTTATGAGATCACCTTCTTCGCTTTTCGCAGTCAAAAATAAAATCGGACAGTCCACTCGATTTCTAAGCTCTGCGCAAAGCGAAAACCCATCCATCTTAGGCATCATCACATCTAAAATAATCAACTGGTACCACTCAAGATTTATTTTAAGCACCACGTTAGGATCTTCGATGGTGTCCACCTGATATCCTTCATGTTCCAGACTCCTTCGGACTAATTCCAAGATTCCTCTGTCATCATCCACAACCAATATATGAATCCTTATATTTTCCACCATCTCACATCCTCTCTCCTATTCTGCATGTGCGGAAGCTGCTGCCAGTTCTCCCCTATATTGAAACCATAGAGAAATTATGGCACAAACACTGATACTTATCAATCCAAAGATTCCCCGTCCGAAGTCTGTTCCCAAACCGAGAAATCTTTTTAGAATCTCCGCTGAGAACCGAATGCTCCAAGAGCAGGGAAGAAACTGCCAGATTCCTTCTCCAAGCCCAGTGATAAGAAGGGCTGCCAATACAGACTGGATCACGCCAATTCCCATAGACACCGACTGCGAAAACCGCAGATTCAAAAATAGATGAATCGGATATTGTATCAGACTTCCAAGCCATAGTCCTGCCGCTATCTCCATATATAATATACTGGGAAGATCTACATTCCCAAGAAGATAGCTTTCTCCCAACGCAAAGGAACCCATACCGATCACCACCGATGCTCCCCCTGCGATTTGAAGCACCAGACACTTTGCCCAAAAGGAATGAAGCCAGCCTCCACTTCCTCCTAAAAAGGTCTGGAAGTGATTACCTTCTTCCAGCGCTATTTGACAGGCGCAGACAAGACTGACAATGAAAGGAAAGGCAAGTCCGATCAACTGCGAAAAGGTTGATAACTGTACCATCGTCTCCACCTTGGAAAAGTGGTGATAAAGCAGCAGTGCCACGCTGCCCACCAGTGGAATCCCTATATGAAGCGCTGGAATGATGGTGTGCTTCGTCTTATAACACTCCCCAATACATAACCTTACAAACTGTCTCATACCCTTTTCATCCTTCTTTCATAATCGATTCTGCCAACCCCCCACAACAAAAGAAACCATATCACAGACGCCACCATTCCGATGGGAATACTGGAGCTATCCATAAGCCTCGGCGCAAACGTCATTTCACCCGACTGTGCCGGAAGTCCATTGGGAAGAATGCTTAGCACCGGACACATCATTCTGGCTCCAATCGCCCCCGGGAACAACATATAAATTGGTGATAATGACAAAAAGATTGCCATCACATTACATAGTATCACATGAAGCAACAACATAACGGTTCTTCCAAACCTCTGCGCCAATAGCAGGCACCACGGAATCTGCCAGCCAAAAGACAGCCAAAGAAGCACTCCTGCCTCCAATTGCGAAAAAAGAGACGGTCGAATAATAAAGGTAACATTTAGGACATGTTCCAATAAAAATGCGATTCCAATCACAAGAATCATAAGAAGAACCATCGCTGCTCCGGAGACCAAGATTCCATACAATACTTTTGCATCCCAAATCCTTCCCATATCACAGGGTAACGCTAAGATCGCCCGATTTTTCATCTTCTTCTCTTTCCCGACAAGCATTCCGCAGCTCAGCGCTATCAATCCCGGATACATCCCCATATACCACCAATTATAACCATCCACCGCGAAAAACACATGGGTAAGAACTGCCGCCAGCATAGCACAGACAACCGGCATCAAAATCAAAAGTTTTAACATGGATGTGTGCTTATGTTTCAAAGCTTCCGCCTTTAAATATTGTCCGATCATCCTTACATTTCCTCCCTTGTTGCTTTTCTTACGATATCCATAAACAAGGCTTCCAGATTATCGCCATCAGAAATATTTCCCTCATAGTGAACCCTGCCATCTACGATGATTGCGATTTTGTCTGCTATTTGCTCAATCTCACTTAATATATGGCTGGACACAAGTACTGTAATCCCTTCTTCGGGAAACTGACAAATGAGTTCTCGAAGCTCCTGTATACCAACCGGATCAAGCCCATTGACCGGTTCATCCAACACAAGCAGTTTCGGATGGTTCAAAAGCGCAATAGCAATTCCAAGACGCTGTTTCATTCCAAGCGAAAATGCACCTGCCTTTTTCTTCCCTGTGTTCGTGAGGCGAACCACTTTCAACACTTCCTCAATCCTGCTGTCCGGAAGTCCCAAAAGAAGCGTACGTACTTTTAGATTCTCCCACGCACTTAAATTTTCGTAAATAGGCGGTGTCTCAACCAACGCTCCGATATGATTTAAATCTTCCCTTGTCCACAGATAACCGTCAAACAATATCTCCCCTTTTGTAGGTCTAAGCATTCCTGTCAGACATTTTAGTAACGTCGATTTCCCCGCCCCATTGGGTCCGAGAAGACCGTATACACAATTCTTTGGGATACAAAGAGACACTTGATCTATCGCCCTTTGCTTGTGAAATACTTTTGTTATGTGATTCATTTCCACCAGATTCTCATTATATCCGGCACTGTTTTTTTCTTTCATTGTCATTTCTCCTTTCCTGCTCTGTTATATAAGATAAAGGAGAAATATAAGGAAATTATAAGGATGGGACTATAAATGAGAAAACCCTTGAAAACACTAGGTTTTCAAGGGTCTATCAAATTCTCTTAAAAGTTATTCAAAACAGGGATTATTTACCCATCTGAGCTGCAACTTCTGCTGCGAAGTCCTCGTTCTTCTTCTCAAGTCCTTCACCAGTCTCAAAACGAACGAATTTCTTAACTGTTACGTTAGCACCGTTCTCTTTTGCAACTTTCTCTACGTATTTAGCAACTGTAAGGTCGCTGTCCTGTACGTATGTCTGGTCTAACAGACAGATCTCTTTCATCTCTTTGTTCAGACGTCCGATGATCATCTTCTCAATGATATTGTCTGGCTTGTTTGGATTCTCTTTCTTAGCCTGTGCAAGAAGAATCTCTTTCTCATGCTCTAAGAAATCCTGCTCTACTTCATCACGAGATACATACTTCGGAGACATTGCTGCTACCTGCATAGCTACATTCTTTAAGCATGTCTTGATCTCATCGTTAACAACATCTGTATCAGCCTCAACAAGAACACCGATACGTCCGCCACCGTGGATGTAAGATACAACGCATCCCTCAGCTTCGATTTTCTCAAATCTTCTGATATTTAAGTTCTCACCGATCACTGCGATCTTCTCTGTCAGAACATCTTTTACAGTCTTAGAAGCATCTTCATTCCATGCCTCTGCCATAAATGCATCCATATCTGCTGCATTTGTTGCAAGCGCCTGATTTACAACTGCCTGAACATATGCCTGGAAATCAGCATTCTTAGCTACGAAGTCTGTCTCAGAGTTTACTTCTACGATAGCTGCTGTCTTATCTTCCTTCACACCAGCCATAACGATACCCTCTGCTGCAATTCTTCCAGCTTTCTTCTCAGCCTTAGCCTGTCCGTTCTTTCTTAAGAACTCGATTGCTGCGTCCATATCACCATTTGTCTCATTAAGAGCTTTCTTGCAGTCCATCATTCCTGCTCCGGTCATCTCTCTTAACTCTTTTACCATACTAGCTGTAACTGCCATCTTCTTTTCCTCCATACATCGTGAAATTGAAATGCTAATCTTACTCTTCTACTGTTTCCTCTGCGTAAGCTTCCTCAGCAGCTTCTTCGTATCCCTCTTCTCCAGTCATTCCCTGGTTTGCTTCGATAACAGCATCTGCCATCTTGGAAACGATTAATTTTACTGCACGGATTGCATCATCGTTACCTGGGATTACGTAGTCCAGTTCTTCTGGATCACAGTTTGTATCAGCGATACCGATAAGCGGAATTCCCAATGTATGAGCTTCCTGTACACAGATCTTCTCTTTCTTAGGATCTACTACAAAGATTGCATCTGGCAGATTCTTCATATCTTTGATTCCGCCAAGGTTCTTCTCAAGCTTCTCCCACTCTTTTTTGATCTGGATAACTTCTTTCTTTGGAAGTACATCGAATGTTCCATCTTCAGACATTCTTTCGATATCTTTCAGACGTGCAATTCTGCTCTTGATTGTCTTGAAGTTTGTAAGCATTCCTCCAAGCCATCTCTCATTTACAAAATACATTCCACAACGTTCAGCTTCTGTCTTGATAGCATCCTGAGCCTGTTTCTTAGTTCCTACGAACAGGATTGTTCCGCCATCTGCTGCAATATCAGATACTGCCTGATAAGCTTCATCTACTTTTCCTACAGATTTCTGTAAGTCGATGATGTAGATACCATTTCTCTCTGTGTAGATGTACGGAGCCATCTTAGGGTTCCATCTTCTTGTCTGATGTCCAAAGTGAACACCTGCTTCTAAAAGTTGCTTCATTGAAATAACGCTCATGTTTCTTTCCTCCATTTGGTTTTTTACTTCCGCATATGTTGTAAGTCCGCGAAACCGGCTTATTTCTAAGCTTTGGCACCATCTCGGACAAACAAATGCGTGATTTTTGCGACTTTAATATGATAGCACAAAAGCCTTGCATATGCAAGGCTTTTTATCTGTACTTTCTTCTTTCTTTTTCATTCTCCAGTTTGAATGACCGGACATCACTGACAATTAGTAACGAACATAGATCATGTTGGATCGTACCGGAGAAACTTTTACCACATCACCTGTCTGAGGCGCATGAATCATCTGCCCATTTCCAATATAAATTCCGCAATGCGTGGTTGTTGTACACACATCTCCCGGCTGTGGATTGCTGACTCTTGGCCATCCCATGAATGTCAATGTCGTTCCCAAACGCGCAAATCTTCCTGTCAGGCAATAACTTACAAAACCAGAGCAGTCAAAACTATTCGGTCCGCACGCCCCCCACTGATATGGTTTGCCAAGCTGACTCTGTGCACGACCTACTACAGATCCCGGATCAACAGATGGCGCTGTATTTCCACCGCCACCTCCATTTCCCGGATTCGGGTTAGAAGGATTCGGAGTTGTCGGCCGCTGCGGATTATTCTGTGCTGCCGCAGCTGCTGCTTCCGCCTCCCGTCTCTGACGTTCTGCCTCAGCCTCTGCTGCCGCCTGCTGAATCTGCGCATCCAGATCTGCTACTTCAGCGGACTTAGATGTAATCATTGCATCCAGGTTATTTCCTTTTTCTTCATACTCTGCCTGTTTGCTTTCTATCTCTTTCTGATCCTTTTCCAGATCACTCTTAAGGGTTTCGATTTTCTCTTTCGTCTCTACGTACTCCGCCAACTTCTGTCTGTCATAACTGTGTACATTCTGAACATATTCGGCATTATTTACAAAATCCGAAAAATCTTCTGATGCCACCAGACTTTCAAAAGCACTGGTTCCGCCGGCTTCATACATATATTTGATACGGAGTTTCATATCTTCATACTGCTGCTGCTCTTCTTCTTCCGCTACGACAAGTTCCCCTTCTTTTTTCGTAATTTCCTCCCCAACGCTAATCAGATCACTCTCAATCTGACTTAGCTCATTCATTACGGACGTCAATTCTGACTGAAGAGAATTCACTTCACTCTGGGCTTCTTTTTTATTCTGCTCCAGCTCATCCACAGAAGGAGCTGCAATAACCGGTGTCACGATCAATGAACTTGCAACCACTGCAGTAATCAGTCTGCCTCCAAATTTCTTCATATTTTCAACCATCCTTTATCAATTATTCCTCTTTTTTCCTAACGCAAAAACGATATAGTAAAACTATACCTAGAAACGATTATAGCCTACTACACCGCAAATTGCAATATTTTTTAATATTTTTGTAACATTTTCGTTCTCCCCAAAGACTCCCCGTTTCTTTTATTCCTGATCAGGAACAGTTAAAACTGGTTCTGGCTTTTCTTCAATCCTTTGCACAAATGTAAACATTGCAGCAGCCACAGTTGCACATACTACTGTGACAACCCCAAGGCGCATCATATCCTCGGCAAGCCATTCGTACAGTCGATACTCCGTCGCCAGCACCGACAATAGATTCATAGAAACATGCGCAAGAATTGGCGCTTTCACAGAACCATATTTTTCATAAATATAAGCAAACATCAGTCCCAGCAGGAATCCGTAAATCATCTGAACCAGATTCATGTGCAAAAATCCGAACACTACTGCCGAATACATAGCCGCCTGCATAAATCCCCCCTGCATACGCAGCCGCTTGAACAGGAGACCTCGAAAAACAAGTTCTTCACAAATCGGAATCAAGATAGCCAAAGACAGAATCTGAACACCAAGCGGAGCTGTATAAAGAGCATCCATCGTCTCTTCATATCCCGCGCTAACGGAAGAAAGATTTCCAATTAATATCAGATTATTCGCCGCCACACAAAATGTCAACGCCATCAGAAGCTGCGGAATATATTTCCACAGCGGCGCTTTTTTATTCGGAACAATCCCCATCATTTTCTCCCTCACTCGATCCTTGTGAAACCAAAGAAGCATCACAGGAATCGTTGCCAGCGCTGCCGCTCCCTCAACCCAGGTGGTGTACTTTGCATAAATCTTCAAGATTTTCTCATATAGTGCCATCATCACACTTTCATCCGACAGTGCGCTCATAGCCACATCATAATGAGAATACATATACATAAAACTAATAATTCCCATTGCGACCATCGTCACACCAAAACTTACCGCCCATTTTATTACAACTGGTCCCCACAGATTCCACAGGCGTTTCCCGT
Organism: Dorea sp. ICN-14282; assembly: GCF_037890115.1. NCBI lineage: Bacteria > Bacillati > Bacillota > Clostridia > Lachnospirales > Lachnospiraceae > Dorea > Dorea sp. ICN-14282. The sequence continues at coordinate 798,808 of NZ_JBBKBH010000001.1, forward strand.
AACTTTCCTGCTGCATCGGCGGAACCTGACTATTCTGCTGTTGTTCCATATGCTGAGTGCCTCACTTTCCGTTTTGTCCTTCTGACATCACTTTCTCTATTCTACTTCCCATTCCCAGAACATGCAATTAAAAAACTATTAAAATTTCACAACGATTTTTCGAGATTTGCGAGTATTTTAATTGTAAACGAAGCCTTTTTCTTCAAAATTTTATTTGCTAAAATTTTCTATAACCAATCCATAATTACTTCCATACATTGCCAAGGTTTTCAACTTGTTTTTCTTCCAGCCCAATGCTATAGATTTCATCCATAGCATGAATCAACTCATGAAGAAGAGTCGCTTTCTTCTATTCTTCCTTTGCGTCTGCGTTTAATAAAATCTTCTCCGGTAGATAATGAATCTGTCCATACAGATCTCCGGCTTCATCGTGTGGGTTTGCGAATTCTTCACAAATAAAAAATGTATTTGTTTCCTGCATACTTCTGGCTTAATGGCCTTAATTCCAATTTTTTGCCGCTTATTTATCAAAGCCTGTTCTGAAATACCTGCAAAAGAAGTTTCTATTTTGCTGTAATAAAAAAGGACATTCTGACAATTTCTATCGTCAAAATATCCTTAAAACATTATTCTTTTATGGCATTATAATTTCACCTTAATTACATCTACATCCAAATCCCACAGGAATTTATCCAAATCTTTAAAGGATAAAAATACGGTTGCCGTATTCTCTAATGGATGAATTCCAAGGCTTTTACAGCGGCTTAAGTCCTTATCGATAAAGAATTCCACTGCGTGATCTGCGTCATTCATCAATCCAAAAGGTGAGACGCTTCCCTGCTTAAGTCCAAGATATTTCTCCAGTCTTTCTTCGGATGCAAAGCTTAAATTACCTCCACCCAGCTGTTTTCCCAGACTTTTTAAATCCACCTGCTTCTTCTCATCGCAGGTCACGAGAAAGTGACGCTTTCCTTTCGAATCTCTCAGAAACAGATTCTTACAAAGGGTTCCTTTTTCCGGAAGGCCCAAACGATCCATGTCTTCCATCGTATGTACCGGCTCATGTTCCACCACTTCATATTTAATTTTCAAACGATCCAACGCATCGTATACCCGCTTCTTCTGATCTTCCATCCCTATCTCCTTTCCCGGCTTTTCCCACCGGCATTTCTCCATCGTTATTCTATCGTTTCTTATTATATCGGAATCCTCTCACCGTTGCAATCCCATTTCTTTTCTATTCGCCGTCTAAAAGCTGCGATACTGCCTCCTCATATCGATCAAAATGTTCCGCTTTCCGAATTTTTTTCAAAAGTTTTTCTCCTTCCTGAAAACCGCTTCCAAGATAGCTCCAGATCTCCTTCATCTTAAATAGAACATTCTTCTCTCCCATACTGCGTTCCTGATATTCTGCAAAGATCTGGTCATGGAATGCGCGGATTCTAGCCATATCAGCTCTTTGCTTCCCTTCCATTTCTTCTGTCAGAGACGGATTCTTAAGAATGCCCCTCCCCAGCATCATACGATTCACAGCCGGATATTGTTCTGCAAACTTTTTTCCATCCTCCGCGCAAAAAATATCCCCATTATAACAGACTGGACATCGACTTTCCTGTTCTGCCTTTGTAAACATTTCCATTCGGGGACGATTCTTATAGAAATCCTGCTGTACCCGTGGATGTACGATTAATTCTTCCAGTGGATACTGGTTATAAATTGCAAGCAGATGCTCAAATTCTTCCGGCTCATTTTTCCCAATTCTTGTTTTGATTGAAATTTTCACATCTGTTCCCCGATAAATAGCATCCAAAAAGCGATCCAATTCCTCCGGCTTCGCCAGAAATCCAGATCCCCGCCCTTTTGACACTACGATTTTGGACGGGCATCCCAGATTCAGATTTACTTCTTTGTAACCATAATATTTCAGCTTCTCTACTGTATCAAGGAACCCTTGCGCATCATTCGCCATAATCTGCGGCACAAGATACATCCCCTTATTATTCTCCGGAGAAATTTCCCGGATTTCTTTGGCGCTTAGCCCTTTCTTGGTGTGCGGCACCAAAAAGGGGGTAAAATATTTATCCATCGGCCGGAAATGTGCATGATACGCTCTCCGGTATACATCCGTCGTAATGCCCTCAAGCGGGGCAAGATAATACTTCATGTCGTTATCTGTCCTTCCTTTTCTTCTGTATTTTATCCGTTTGTTTCTCCCTAAAATACGCGAGTAAACAAACTCTCATCTTCCAAAAGCTGCTCCACCGTATCAAATCCTAAGTCTTGCAGCAGTCTCAGCACGTACGGATTTTCAAGTGGCGTATGAAACTTCGCATCAGCAGCATACTGATCAACCCACTTCTTTCCGTCATCCACAGGCACCAACCGTTTGGGTCCCCCCACGCAGCCGCCTTCACAGCCCATTCCTTCAAAAAAATTAGCATCCGTCTCTCCTGCCTGAATCCGGCGTATCAGCTCCATACACGCTTTCGTTCCGCTTGCTTTTTCACTCTTTATATTCAATGCTTCTTCCTTCGCGCTGTCGCCAAGCTGCATAACCATCTCCGACACCGCCTTGCTGACACCGCCTGCACGCGCGTACAAACGCCCTGCCGACGATGCATGATTTTTCTCATCTTCCGGCAGATCTTCTGGACGGATTCCAGCTACATCCAACAACTCTTTCCACTCTTCAAATGTCAGCACATAATCCACAGCATCCGCAATATCTGCCTCACGGGCTTCCGCTTTTTTCGCAAGACAAGGCCCCACAAAAACGGTCACTGCTTCTTTCTTCATCTTCTTGAGCATTCGCCCGCATGCAACCATAGGGGACACTGCCCCAGGAACATGGGGAAGCAGCTCGTGATATTTCCCACGTATCATACGAATCCATACGGGACAGCAGCAGCTAGTAAGCTGATAATCCCCAGTTTCCCGCACATGTTTTTGAAACTCCAGTGCCTCCTTCAATGTCAGAATGTCTGCAAAGAGTGCAACTTCTACCATTCCGGCAAATCCAAGCGCCTTGCATGCGCTTCGCAATTTTCCGGGAGTCACCCCTTCTCCAAACTGCCCTACAAAAGCAGGCGCCACCATCAGATATGCTTTTCCGGGAGAGCGGCGAACCGCCCGCATCGCAGCAAGCCCGTCTTTCGACATCATAAGATGCCCTTCCTTACAGGCTTCTATACAATCCCCACAGCCAACGCACCGCTCTGGATTGATCCACAGTCTTCCATCCCTTTGTTCCTCAATCGCATCAAACAGGCAGCTTCTTCTACACGCCCGGTCGTAACTGCATTGTTCGCATTCCGCAGAAGGAACCACCGGAGCATATTGTCTTGGATTAAGGAGACAATCAAGATGTCTTGGATCATACTGCGCCGGAAGCGGCTCTTTTGCCTTCACTTTCTGTTCAAGAATATCCTCATATAATTCTTGCAGTGTTTTCATATTCCGTCCTCGATTCATCCATTTCTATCGGCGAAACTGCCGTCTCTATTTATCATTGGCCAAACCTCAGACTTTTATTCTAAAATGTCCTTCCGGGCTCTTCATTCTGATCTGCTGATATTTTCATTTCTTACCGGATATGCTTACCCGGCTCCTCATCCTCATAATCAAATATGCATCTTTCATATACATTGATGACATGCGTATCCTGATATTTATCATAGCGCTTATGCCGTCTTCCATAAGACATATGGACATGGCCGTGCAGGAAAAACTTCTGCCGGTATCGATCTAGAAGCGTAAGAAAGGCCCGAAATCCCTGGTGGGGAAGATCCATCCCGTCATTCAGCTGATATGCCGGCGCATGGGTGACCAAAATGTCAAATCCGCGCCGCCTCAACAGCTGAAGCTTCAGTTTATTAACCCGTGCCTTCATCTGCCGTTCCGTATACTGACACTCCCCCGGCTTATAGCGCATGGAGCCGCCAAGCCCCAGGATTCGTATTCCCTGATGTACATAAATCTTATCCTCAATGCAAATGCATCCTTCTGGCGGCGTCTGGTTATACCTCTCATCATGGTTCCCATGCACGTACAATACCGGAGCCGATGTAAACGTTGCAATGAAAGATAGATAATTAGGATTTAGATCTCCACAGGAAATGATCAGATCAATCCCTTCCAGCTTACTTTTTTCAAAATGATCCCATAGATAAGAGGACTCTTGATCTGCAATAGCAAGTATTCTCATAAATCTTTGTTATCCTTCCTTTTTCTTCACTCCCTGCTGGGAAATCACCGGCCAAGATTGTTCGGTCAGTTCTTCCTCTTCCGGAATCGAACCAATCACATTCTGTGCCAGCCAGTCCATCGTTATGATTTCTTCCGGCGTTAAGCTCCTGCCCGGATCTGACTGCACAACGCCATCCTGAGAATGCAAAACTCCCAAAAACGGGTTCAGCTCTCCGCTGCTGATAGTTTTTCTCAAAAAGTCTACCAGCCTTTTGGTTCCTTCCGGAAGATTCTGAGAACAAATCACATCAATCACTCCTGACGACATTCCCCACCAGTAATTAATCGCCTTATTTGCAGCCGGATCATCATCGTATTTCCATGTTCCATTCATAATCGTCCGCGTCATCTGCTCATAGAATTTTCCCCAGTCCCACAGCGGCATTGCCAGATTTTTGGGCTGTCCGTCTTCCATTTGGTACAACCCAAAATACCGGGACGCTTCCGCAGGAATCACCATGTCCTTTCCCGAAATGCAAGTTGCCTTCGTTTTTCTGATGTTTTCCATAAGATCACAGTCCTTTTTTGTAGACCATTCCAGATACACCTTCGCTCGCGGATTCACGAACTGTGCTCCCAGCGCAAACGCATTGATATTAGCAATGCAGCCGTAAATCGGATAATCTGCAATGTAAGCAATCCTGTCATTTTCTGCCATGGCTCCGGCAATGGCACCCATCAAAAATTTCGCCTCATGCATTCTTGCATAGTAAGTACGGATATAGCGATGCGACGTGTGCAGCGAACAGTTGACGATCCGAAGTTCCGGATATTCAATCGCAACCTTGACACTGGCTTGGACAAAGGCAGGCGTCGTAGTAAAAATCAAATTGCACCCTTCTTCTATCGCATTTCGGATCGTCTTCTCAATCGTTTCCACTGTAACATTCTCATAATATCTGGTTTCAACCTCATCCGGGAACGTCTGCTCCAAATGAAGCCTTCCCAGCTCGTGAGCATACGTCCACGCGGAAGATTCCGGAGTCTTTTCATAGATAAATGCAATCTTCTGCCTGGTGGTGCTAAACGGAAAAAGCCTTCCCAAAATAGATTTCTTCTCCCGCCCTGGGTTCATCTTCAAATCAATATCATTCTCGGTCTCCAGAAGCCGAAACTCTTCCCAGCTCTTCCCAATCAGCCTTTTCAGTTCGCTCGTCGTCATCTCGCAGACCGGCTCATATCCATAGATCGCGATAAACGCTAAAAATGCATCCCCGGATGTAATCGCCAGTCGATCGCCATGACGCGCCTGAAATTCCGCTGAAAACCGCGTATAGATCGATTTAAAATTCATCTTTTCATCGTCGCTCCAGTATTCTCCAGGCTTCTTCCCCACTGCCGCCTGAAGTTCGGCAAAGCGTCCCTCTTCCGAAAACCAGATAGCATTGATTTTCGTCAGCTCATAAAAATCCAAAAATTCATAATAAATTTTGTTCTCTTTTTCTTCCGTGCGCTTGGGAATGATTCTTGTCACATTCCCAGGCACTGACACTACTCCATAGTATTTCATAACGCTGACTCGTTTATTGCCTTCTTCTATATAGAAACGGTTCATATATTCATAGGCTTTAATCGGCTCACGGATTCCTTCATTTTCATGGCTGGTAGAAAGAGCCGCCCACTTATGGGCAAACTCCGTATTTTCCTTTAAAATCGGCATGAAGTTTGCTGCAAATGCGTTGCTTCTTCCTTCCGTCTTCGTTCCTACAATCTGATCCATAGGAATCTGCACAAGTCCAAGCGGCACCTCCGAAAATGTCCCCCTGGTTGGAAGAATCTCATCCAACACCGGAAGGGTAGGATTCTGCTCTTGAAGTATCCGCGCCTGGTACTCTTTTTTCCCTAATTTATACGCTTTCACATACTCTGCTAACGCCATCGGTCTCCTCCTGCTTCTTTGGATCTTCAATCTACTTTTTATACAGCAACAATTATACACATTTTTAAAACGAACGGCAAATAGAATTGTTCTGCCGCCTCTTCTCCTTCTTTACACCACCCGCAGACAGTGCTACACTATAATTAACAAAATAATACTTACCTTTTACGAAGGGGGAACGGATATGAGCAAACGAATTATCACAATTGGACGGCAATTCGGAAGCAATGGACATCGTATCGGAATTGCACTGGCAGACAAACTTGGCATCCACTGTTATGACAAAGACCTCATCCAGCTGGCTGCCGAACAGATGGATATCCCTTATGATCAGCTAAAACGAGTGGATGAAAAACGCGAAAAGCCCTGGGCGTATCAGACGGATCTTGATACCTCCCTGGACCGCCGTTACCGCTATGAACACATTGACGAGAAACTATTTAGCGCACAGTCGGAAGTCATCCGCAAACTTTCTGAGACAGAAGACTGCATTATCGTCGGGCGTTGTGCTGATTACGTATTAAAGGATGTACCAACCAGCAAGCACATCTTCCTCTATGCTCCTTATGAGGTAAGAATTCAAACAGTGATGGAGCGTTACTCCACAGACGAGAAAAAAGCGGAAAAGCTGATTCGTAAAGTGGATAAAGATCGAAGCTATTATTATAATTATTACACAGATCAGTATTGGGAAGACATTGAAAACTATGATTTGTGCCTAGACACCCATGCATTCCCACAAGAAGAGCTTCTCGATCTTCTTTCCGGCATTTACAATCGTCTGTAATTGATCTAAAAACGGTGCAAATTCAAGAGTGAATTTGCACCGTTTTTCTATGCCTTATAAAATTTTTTCAAAACCAATCCGAAGATCTCCGTCTTCGCATCCACCCTTGAGATGAATCTCTCCGCAGGCCAAAAAACCAGCTTTCTCAAGCGCCCTCTGCATCGGAATATTACCGGGATGCGTATCAATTCTAACCGCTGGGAACCCAAGTTCTCCTGCCATCAAAAATCCCTGAGCGAACATCTTCCCAGCCACACCGCGTCCCTTACTTTCATCTGCCACACAAACTCGGTGCATGGATGCATATGCCCCATCAGTCAGCCATTTTCCATTAATTTCTCCATAGGACACATCCGGCGTTGTCTGAAATGCAAATACACCTAAGATCTGCCCGTCTTCCACTGCCAAATAAGCGCACCCGTCTTCAATATCCTGAATCCATACTTCTCTGGACGGATATCCTTTCTGCCACTGGTCAAGCCCCATCTTTTTCAGCTGATTCTTTGCCATCTTCGTAATTTCACACATTCGCTCCAGATCTTTTTCTTTTGCCACTACAAATTCCATCTTCTATCATTCACTCCCGATCTTTTTAATCTCCAACACCTTTAAATCTTTTTCTTCCACCCGAAACTTCACTTCCATTCCGGAATATTCCATTCCATAAACTCTTTCTTTATCTTCCTGGTATGATGGCCTTGGATCCTGAGATAAAATCTGTTCCAACTCCAACTGTTTTTCTCTAGGAAGATTTTCAAGAACGCTTCTCTCCCACTCTACCTTAAGATGATATTTTTGCGCCTCGTCTGTAAAGCCTCCCACTGCATCTTGATGACAGTCTACATAAGGAAGATAGGGCTTAATATCATAGATGGGCGTTCCATCCAAAAGATCAGCCCCGGTCACTCGAAGGATTGGCCCATGGGGTCCCTCCCATACAATTTCTTCCAGCTTGACACTTGATAACCCCAACGGATTTGGCCGATACGGAGATCTGGTCGCGAACACCCCTACTCTGGTATTCCCGCCAAGTCTTGGGGGACGCACCATCGGACGAAAGGTCTCTTGTACCGCTTCTGAAAAACACCAGATCAACCAGAGATGAGAATATGCATCCAATCCTCGCAATGCATCCGGATTTCGGTATTTCGGTACAAACACAATCTCGGCTTTCGTATCCGCCAGCCCGCTTTGACGCGGAATCCCAAATTTTGACGGAAAATCCGTATGAATATGGGCAATTACCTTCATTTCGTTCATAACTCATCTCCTACTTTAGTAAGCTTTTAATCTTGGCAATTTCTTCTTTATGCCCTCTATCATCCAAAGGCGTCTCCAGATAAAATGGAATTCCTCTAAGCCTTGGATGACGGATCACACGAAGAAGCGCATCCATACCAATCTCTCCGCCTCCGATCACCGCATGCCGGTCCTTATGAGAGTCAAACGGCATCATACTGTCATTTAGATGAATGGCACGCAGAAGATCGAGCCCCAATATCCGATCGAACTCTTCCAATACTCCATCCAGATTCTCTACAATATCATATCCCGCCGCATACACATGGCAGGTATCCAGACAGATTCCAATCCGTTCGGGATGTAAGACTCCGTCACGAATTGCTTTCAACTCCTCAAACTTTGCTCCAATCTCTGTTCCTTTTCCGCTCATGGTCTCTAACAGTACACAGATCTTCTCCTGACCGGTTATCGCCTGATTAAGCCCGGCGATAATGTTTTGGATTCCTGCCTCCACCCCGATTCCGGTATGGCTCCCCGGATGAAATACCAGATTCTCAATTTCCAACGCATCCATCCGGCGGATATCCTCCCGGATCACCGTACATGCAAATTCATAGACGGACTCTTTCTCACTGGCAAGATTCATAGTATACGGAGCATGTGCAAGGATGGGACCAAACCCGTTCCCCCTTCGAATCTCCTGAAACTTTTGCACTTCCTCGTCACTGTATGTTTTATAAGTAGATCCTCTCGGATTTCTGCTGAAGATCTGCATGGTATTCGCTTCCATCTTCACCACATTTTTCGCTGTCTTCTCAAGCCCTGCGGCAATCGACATATGAGTTCCTATCACCAGGTTTTCTGCTGTTGTCTTCTCCATAATCTATCGCTTTCTCCTTATATTTTCTGAAGCACTGCTTCTATCCTACATTAAAAATCTCGCCCATCCAGCTACCGTCTTAAGAACTGCTATCCGAAATTTCTTCTTTGCGCTAAGTTCTTGCCTTTCTACTCCTTCCGGTACTTCATAAGTATCTTTCCCCGTCACCTTCAGAGCATGTTGTTCATATTTTTTCATTTCATCACGAAGCTGTTCATTCACTTCGCGGCTGTCCACCACAAGCATCAGCTCCGTATCAAGATAAGCACTTCGCATATCCCAGTTAAAAGAACCAATCGCCGCCAGACGATCATCAATCGTAAAACACTTCCCGTGGTAGGAAACTCCTTTGTCATATTCCAGGATTTCCACTCCAGTATCACAAATCTTCTCCTTGTTCTTTTGATAATCCATCGCACCAAATGGATTTCCATTGTTGGCAACGGAGTTGGTCATCATTTTTACATCCTTATCACCTTCGCAGACCTCCTTAAGCCTTTCCAGCATCCAGTCGTCGCAGATGACATATGGAGTATGGAATACCACTTCCTCCTTCGCCTGCTTCATCAATTCCGTAATGGTATAAAATACCACCGGCTCTTTCGCCAGAATATGGGTCGGATTGGAAATCAACTGAATCTGGTTGACCGGAAGGGTTATCGATTCGTAATCGATCTTTCCAAGCTCATCTCCATACGCCTCTTTCAAAGTTTTTACTGCGTCTGCAATCTCTCCCTCTGCCTTCTTAACAGATGGATTCTGTTTCCAAAAACGGCTCTTCCCAAATGTCTTGCATTCCGGCATTTTCCATACAGATTCAAAATAAGAACGCACCTGTTCCAAAGAACTGTCCCCTGATGCCTCTTTTGTATAAACCAGCATATCCCAGTCGTAATTCTTATATCCTTTCTGGTCGCCTAGGAAAAAATCAAACGTGTTTCGTCCGCCTAGAATATACGCCGTACGATCTGCAATCAGATACTTATCGTGAAGCCGCCCCATAATGCCCCATGGTTTCCACGGCCGAACCGGGTTATACACCCGAATCTCCACATTCTCTGTCTGTGCCAGCGCAAGAAACTTCGGATTCCCCCACATCGTTGTAAGATATGGAAAACCATCCACCAAAACCCGAACCTTCACTCCACGAGCGGCAGCATCTGCCAATGCGGCAATCATCTGCGTCCCGCTGGTGTCAGAGTCAAACTCAAAAGTAGACAAAATGATCTCTTCCTCTGCCTGAGAAATCAAGCGAAGTCTCTCCTCTAACGCTTCTCCGTTATCAGAAATCACCTTTGCCCGTTCTCCTGATGGCTGATCCGAATAAAAACGCTCCACTTCAAGCTCTTTCTTTGTCTTTTCCGTCACCTTAGGCTGCCTTGCAAATGGAAGGATTGCCCCCAAAGCAAACAACACTAACACTGCTGCGATTATCACAATGACCATCTTTCGACTACGCCTCTTTTCTGCCCCTATTTCTTCCTGGCTGCCTTTCTGCTGTTTCCAAGCATTCCAGTACATTCTTAAGTACAGACAAAGGGAAACTGCCATCACGCAAACACTAACTGCTACCATCAGATTCACCGCCAGGTAAGGCAGGTTAGGAAGCAGTAATACAAGAAACATCACCAGATCTAATACTGCTGTGCAGATTTTTCCATGCATCTTTGCGCCGCCCATACGATATCCCTTATGCATCATATACGCGCCCAGGATTCCCATAATGGTTTCCTTCAATAAAAACAAAAGTAAAAGCACGCCCATTGCCGGATACCGGAATGTAAAACTAAGCGCCAGCGTCCCCTGGGTCATTTTATCCGCAATGGGATCCAGAATTTTCCCAAACTCCGTCACCATGTTAAACCTTCGTGCAATCTTTCCGTCCAGGAAATCCGACAAAAACGAAAGCACCATAATTCCAGCCGCAATCTGGTAGTCCCTAACGCTGTCTGCTCGAATATATACGATCAGATAGATCGGAATCAGCAAAATCCGAAAATATCCCATCAAATTCGGAATTGAAAAATATTCACGTTTATCCCATTTCATACCTTTTTCGTCCTCTCCTGAAATTATTTCAGCTTATGTCCACATTTCCTGCAAAACGCCGCGGATTCTGCAACTTTCTCTCCACAATTTGGACAGAAGCGTTCTGTCTTTTTCTGTTTTAACTGCGTAATTTTATCAAAGAAAGCAATCAGCTCCGGAAGGGGATCCTCAAATCCCCCCTCATAGTACGCCTTTCCAAGTTCCAGATACGTCTGGCTTAATTCATCCAATTGTCCATTTCCCATCTGATTCTTCGGATTCAATTTTTCATAATTTACAAATACTGTCTCATCTTTGCTTCCCATATCCGTCTCTCTCTTTCTATGTATTTCTAACCTAAAGCTTCTTTTGCATTTCTTCTGCTAGGCCAGCTCAAATTTCATTCTTGGATCCTTCAGATAAAGAATCGTTCCTCTGGACAAGTAGTAATGGCGCTCCTTTCCAAGCGGCTGTCCACTCTCTAAAAAGCAGCAGCACCTCTCCTTTGGGGTAACGCAATACTCGCCATATACAGGAAGATAGAATACCTCCGCCAGCACTTCCTCACTCTGCTGTCCTGCGACTGACACCTGCTGCCCATCCCACACAAAGTAGACAGGAACTCTCTCTTCCATAAGGAAAACCTTTCCGGTAAATATTCCACTCTTTCCGCGCAACGCTCCCTGATAATCGCTCAGTAGATTCTGCTCCCACGCCTGCTGCTTTTGCTGCTTTTGCTTTTCTTTCTCCAAACTCTGAATCTGGTTCAAATAGTCCTGCTCCGTCACCGGATGCGACTGTCTCCCTTGCGTTTCCCAGGGATTTTTTTTCTGATGAAATCCCTCCGGCAAAATATCATATGCGCCAGTCTGCGGAATCTGTCTGGCCTTTAACAGTCCTAAAACGCACAGTGTAAAGATTCCGGCATAGATCAGGCACCATAATACAATCGGGAGACTTCGGATCCGAAGTACATCCCCCATTCCAAAGAAATCCAGTCCACTCCGAAGTGCTTTCATTTTCTGATATACAGAAACACTGCAGATTACAACCAACACATTTATGATCAACGCTCCCCCAAATGCCGGAATATAAAACCTTCTCCAGCCTGCCGCCTCACAAAGCACCGCACTTGCAAGAATCAATACAATCAGAGCAAGAATCAGGAAGAAAAATGGTTTCATGTAGTTTTTTGCAATCTCTCCAAGTTCTCCCCATGCATCCGCTCCACTTCCGATTCCCATCTTCATCACATCTAGCAAGGAAATAGAAATTCCCGACACCTCAATCAACGGTAAAAATATCATACACCCCGACACCACAAACAATGCCGCCGCGATATGTCTCCATGTCTTCCTCATCTTTTGTCCTCCTGCTCCTCTTCTATATTCTCCAGAAGGCGCTCCCTCTGTCTTGCAAAGCTTTTGCCCGTTGCAATCAATGCCGCCAAACAGGCAATTGCTCCCGTCAATCCAATTCCTGTAAGAATCCATCCTATCATCATTCTGACAACCAACCTCCTGATACTACCTGCTGATATACCTGATTCAACAGCTCCATCTCACTGTCTGTATCGTTCTCTTTTTGCTCTTCCTGATACCATTTTTTTGCCTTCTCATAGTATTCTTCAAACGAACGGTAATCCCTCTGCCTGTTCTGCTTCTGCTCCTGCTTATCAATTTCCAGAAATGCCAGCCGTTTATAGATATTGTAATCTTCACCATATTTTTCCAGCATTTCTTTGGCATAGGTTTCTGCATCTGAAAGATTCCCCTGCTTCTGCATCAAAATCACCAGATTATTATAGGTATCGTAACTGTCCCATCCCTGATCGATCACAGTTAGAAGGGCATCAGACGCTTCCTTAAGATAGCTGTTTTCTCCACTTTTTCCCGCAAGCTTAAGATCCACTTCTACCAAACGCTGCAAAATCAACATTTGATTTTCCATCGGCAGCGCGTTCCTTGCTTCGTTTAGAATCTCCCGCTGATCCAGGTCTCTTCCCTGTTCTTCATAAAGATCCTGAATCAGGACATATGCTCTTGCTTTTAATTTTGCATCTTCGGAAATTTCAATACAGTTTCTAAAATCTTGTACCGCCTCCTCTGGTTTTCCAAGAGACTTCTTAATTTCTCCGCGGGTATAATATACAGAATCTTCCCCAAGTCCTAAGTCTATCGCCTCATTAAGAGCCTTCTCAGCATCATTTTCTTCTCCATTATAAGCCAGCGCCACAGCATAATCCCGGTAATATACCTGATGGAATCCGCCCCGCTGGAACAATTTTTCAAAGGCTTCTACAGCTTCTTCATATTCTTCAAGCTCCATATGGCTTTCTGCTGCAAGATAATAAAGATCTGCCATTCGCTCCTGCATCAGATTCAGTTTTTCGTTCTCTTCCACATCATACTCCACAAAGGAAATACAATCTTCGTAGGCTTCCTGCTCAAACAGCGCACAGGCATTCTGATAATAGCTTTCCAAGGAAGTCGGCAAAATCCGAACTGCCTCTTCAAAGACTTCCTCCTGCCTGTCATACTCCTTGTTTTCCCGATATTCTTCCTGCTGTGCCACCAGTCTGTTATATTCTGTCACCCGTTCCGCCCGGATTCGATAAATACCATAACCGCCAATAGCAAGACATCCTGCCATTCCTATCAGCAGTCCAAAACGGACTGCCTTCTGTCTGCGAAGGAGCGCCTGATATCTCCAATCCTTCTTCGCTACATTCTGAAATGCAAGGAACATCTCAAATGCGTTCTGGAATCGTTTCTTTGGATCAATCTCCACTGATTTCGCAATAACCTGGGCAAATGCCTCGCTGGTTCTCTCCGCCAGATATTCCCGATCCAAACGATCCTTGTATCCGCTAAGCTTCTTTCCAGTCGCCAAATGATAAAGCGTAGCGCCCACACTGTAAAGATCTGCTTTCTCATCAATCTTTGCATACTTTCCAATGGAACGCTCCGACTCCTTATCCAGCGCAATAATATATTGCTCCGGAGAGGTATAACCATCTGTGTATCCCAACACTGCATTTTCATCTAAAAAGAAAGAAATATTAAAATCAATCAGACAGATATTCCCCTGTGGAGTCAACATAATATTGGCCGGTTTAATATCTCCGTGAATAACCGGAGGATTCTGACTATGCAGATAATTGAGCGCGCTGCAGATCTGCATTCCATATCGGATCAGCTCGCCTTGTGAAAATCGTCTCTTCTCTTTCAGAAGCTGACGGAAGGATTTTCCCGGAATGTAGCTCATCACTGTATAGACTTCATGGTCAATCGTCAGGAAATCTAAAACCTGGGGAAGGTAAGAATGATTCAGGTTTTTCAAAATATCCACTTCCTGACGCTTATCCGCCACAGAAAACCGTTTCCCCTTGATCTGCTTTAAGACCACTTCCTTGCGAAGCCTTTTATGATAAGCCAGATAGACGATGCCTCCACCGCCTTCTCCTAGCTTTCTTATGATTTGATATGTATCCGATAACTCATTTCCACTTCTCATCTTCTGTTCCCTTATCTTTGTTATTCTACTTCCAATAATGCTTCAAACGCTTCATCTGCAAGCAGAATTCTTGTTCCATTCTCCAGCTTTACCGCTTCCGAAATCTCATTCCCATTTACGAATGTATGATTTAAAGAATTGAGATCTTGTAAAACATAGAAATCTTCTTCCTTCCAGATCTTTGCATGATGTCTGCTGACAGAAACATTTCCCTGAATCACATAATTACAGTCCGTTCCTTTTCCCAGAAGAAAGGAGTCCGTTCCTACTTCTATCTCTTCCCCCGTCTTTTCCCGTCTAAGCCGAAGCGATACTTTCGGCGAACGGCTTAAAAATACGGTTGCTTCCTCTTCATACGCCGCCTCTTCCTGCTTCGCAATGGGTGGAATATATTCCCGAATCTTAACCGCAGGCTTCTGTCCTTTTGTTCTTTCTATCGGCGGAATCATCTTCGCCGTTTCCGCCGTCCAGCCGTTCAAATAATCGCGCATATCTTCTTCCTCCTATCGCCTGTCCTTTGCAATTCTCCGCAGGGAAATCATACTCACCACCAGACATACCACCGTCATCAGAAGTAAGATTCCCCAGCACTGCACTACGTGACCCTTCGCCGCCTTAAAGAAAGCTTCCGCCTCATGTTCCAGCATCGGATAATCTTTTTGAAGTTTCAAATCCAGCCGATTCAGCTTAGCAATACTTCCAAGCGCTTCCACAGACCATCTGCTAACTGTAAAATAAGAAATCAGTTTCCCTGCTCCTTTTAACTGGAAGAGAATTCCAGAGAACAAAAGCTGAATAATCAGCACAAAGGGGGCTGCCGCCATTGCCTTATCCCCGCTTCGCACCATCGCCGACAGTACAAAACCAAGTGCAATCGCCGCCAAAACGGTCAGCCATACCGTAAGGAACATCTCCATTGTAAAATTGTTGAAGAAAATTCCCGCCCGTTTCTTACCAATCAAGCCTAAGAAAATCATCGTAAGCGCCGCCGCCTGAATTCCGCCAAGTGCGAACTGAAATACAAACTTAGACATAACATACCCCGGAAGCCGCAGGTTTGCCATGTACTCCCTTTTTACAATCGTCCGCTCCTTACAGATCTCCTGAATCGAATTAAACAGACCAATCCAGATTCCCGAACAGCTAAGAGCAAACAACATCGACTTGGTACTTTCATAGATCTTAAAGATATCCTTATCTGCCACTACATACAAAAGGGCTGCAATCAAACATGGCTGCAGTAATAACACCAGTAACCGCTGCGTATCGTGGAACATCAGCTCCCCGTAACGCTGTGCCAGCACAAGGAACTGCTGAAATCTCGCGTTTTTGGATCGTTTCACCGGAATTGGCTTTCTCTCTCCTGCCGTACCTGAATTCTTTTCCCGCTGTCTGGCATTTCGATACTTTCTCTCGCAGGCTTCCGGATCCTCCGCAATCATATTATAAATATTCACCAGATCATCCGTCTGATAAAAAGCCTTTGCTTCCTCCACATTTCCGCAAAAACAAAGCCTTCCTCCTGGTCCCATGAAGATGATCTTATCACACAAATGAAGATTTGCCGTTGTATGGGTAACCATGATAATCGTCTTATTCTGCTGCCTTGCAAGCTTTTTCAAACTGATCATCAGGTTTTTCTCCGTTCCCGGATCCAGACCGGATGTAGGTTCATCCAAGAAGAATAACTTCGGATCGGCTAAAAGTTCCACTGCAATACTGGCACGCTTCTTCTGCCCTCCCGACAGCTTACGGATATAAGTCTTCTGATGCTCCACCAGATCTACCATCTGAAGAACCTCCAAAATCCGTTTCTCAATCTCCGACGCCCTGGTATCCTTCGGCATTCGGATTTTGGCTGCGTAATATAGCATCTTCTTAAGCGTCAGATTTTCATAAATAATATCCTGCTGCGGTACAAATCCGATCATATTCTTTAACATCTGAAAGTGTTCCACCAGATCTGTACCATTACAATATACCTTGCCCGCAAAATCCGGTTCAAATCCGCTGATCGCATTCATCAGCGTCGTCTTTCCCGCACCGGATCCTCCAATGATTGCCACAAATTCATTTCCCTCAATCTCACAGCTTACATGATTTAAGATGCGCTTTTTCTTTGATCCCTTTCCGACTTCCTTCGTGACATCACGTACCTGAAGAGAGATTCCTTCGGGCGCTGTTTTATAATAGATTCCATTTTGACAGAACAGAAGCTGGAAGCCTAGAATCTGAATTACATCCTTATCCTGAAGTTTTCTTCTTCCCGTTACCCGCTCTCCGTTTACTAATACTCCATTCACACTGCCGGAATCTTCCAGTACACAAGTGCCCTGTATCCTGCCGATTCTGCAATGCACACGGGAAATTCCCGGTCCCGGAAGACAGATATCATTAGAAGAATCCCTTCCAATCGTTATAACTTCTCTGCTCAAAGGCTTCCATTTCCACACTTCCCGCTTTTCACTAACCGAATACAGAAGCAAAACCCGGTTCCGCGACTGTTGTAAATTACCGATACAGAGAATATCCTTATCATATACTTCCACCATACCATCTTGTTTCGCTAGAAGTCGTCTTCCGCTTCCCAATCCTAGAAAGGTTCCGTTCCTGCTGTCTTCATCCTGATACATCAGCCGTCCATTCTCTAACAGCATTGTCCCCTGAATCTTGGAAACAATCGCGTCCGTCATCACAACGTCGCAGATGGATTCATCTCTTCCCAATACCAGCTTCTGCTTTTGATATTGTCCAAGTGAGATCTCACTTAATTTACCGTTTGTATCTATGATTGTCAGAATCTGTTCTCTCATTGTCCTCTTTCTCCTTTAGACGGATCACTCCCCATTTTCCATCCTTCTTTACCCAGCATTTTCCGTCGTGCACCGGACGAATCTCTTCGAATACGCCTGCCGAAATCACGACTTTTCCGGAAGTGTCCCGAAGTTCCCATTTTCCCTTTTTGCAAAGTGGCACATATCCATCCGAAGCCGCGTAACAGAACTCCTCTTCTTCCGGCTTACTTACGGTGTCATAACTGAACACGTAAGATTCGTAAGTACAGGAAGCATCGTATTCAAACGGAATCACCGTCTTTCCTTTCTCGTCAATATAGCCCCATTTTCCATCCTTCTTTGCCGCAGCCACTCCTTCGGAAGCCACTCCACATTCTTCATAAATAAAATCTGTCAGCAGCTCCCCTTCCGGATCACAGAGCGCATATTTACTTTTCAGTTCCTCGTACCACTGGCGATCATTCTGATCCCCATTATACAATTCCTCCGAACGCTTCACAGGAATCACCGCTTCCGGCTTCTTCTGATACTCCATCCCCATTGAGATGGCTTCTGCTGCTTCGGCTACATTATGAAGTCCGTCACAGTAATAAAATCCCCCCCGATAAAGCTGGGCATCTCCAAAGACTGCAACTGCCGGCTTTACCTTCTTGTCCTCTTCCACAAAATAATAATCCGACATCTCAGTATCATACTCTGGCTCATACACCGGCTCCTTCGTCTCTAATTCATAATATTTCCAAATACAGCCCACGCCTTGGTACTTTACTTCCGCCGCCAGCTTTCCATCCATTCCGATAATT
The DNA here is from genome assembly GCF_037890115.1 of Dorea sp. ICN-14282. Classification (NCBI taxonomy): domain Bacteria; kingdom Bacillati; phylum Bacillota; class Clostridia; order Lachnospirales; family Lachnospiraceae; genus Dorea; species Dorea sp. ICN-14282. Next base: position 816,983 of record NZ_JBBKBH010000001.1, read on the forward strand.
CCATAAGCATCCTTTCTCTTTAGGACTGCATAGGACGTATTCATCTGCCTGTTTAACGCATTCCAGGAGTAATCTTTCATATTTTCATCTTTCAGATAATAAATATCATCCGCCTCTATTTTGGGCTCTACTGCCCAGGTATAAGCTTTTTTACTATTGGTTTTCCCATCCTCGCCTTCTTGCTTCTCCGGATCTTTCTGTCCGTTTTTATCCGGATCTTTTTCCGGCTTCTTATCGTTTTCTTCTGCATTTTGATCTGCGGTCTGACTCTCTTCTCCAACCTCTTCTCTTTGCTTGGAAGGATCTTTTTGACTTTCTCCTTCTGCCAGGATTTCCTCCGCCTTCTCATACTCTTCCTGCTCTTCATAAATCCATGCCAGCTTCTCATAAGGCTCCTGTTCTTTCGGCGCCACTTTCACAGCCCTTAAATACGCCGCTTCCGCATTTTCATAATCCAGATCTTCCAGATACTTCTCAGCCTGCGCAATATATTTCTTATAATCTCTCTTCTCCTTGTGTGCCATCAAGGTAAAAGAAGACGCCGCACAAAGTCCCATAATAAGAAAAGCCGCCGTGATCACAACCCATCTACGGCCGCTCCAGCTGCCCTTATTCTTCTTTCCAACAGCTTTCTCATTCCTTCTATCTTCGTTTCCTTCTGCTTCCCAGAATCCGCCTTTGCTCACAGGATCCTGCAAAAATTCCGCCCCGCATTTTTTGCAAAATTTTACATCATCCTTATTTTCCGTTCCACACTGTCTACAAAACATACCTTATCCTCACTATATAGACTGCTTTCTTTCTCAAAATACTATATAGGGTATTATACAGCGGCTGTTTTTTCAATTCAAGTCATTTAAAAGAGAAAAGAACCCTCCAGGGAGTCAATTGAGATGCTCCCGGAAGGATCCTTTTGTCTATTTTCATTCTTTCTATTTTTCACAGAAGCATATTCCAAATGCTTCCGGACCAATATGCGTTCCGATTGCAGGACCGATCTGACGCCGTGCCTGAATCTGATATCCTTTCTTCTCCAGCCGCTGTTCCAGCTTCCCACAGTTTTCTTCTCCGTAAGAAAACAGAGAATAGATTGGGTACTGCTCATCAATCTGTGCTTCTTCCACCTTTTTCTGCAAAAATCCCAGCGTTCGATTTATGCCAAGCCCTTTGCCGATCACATCAACCTTTCCTTCTTTGTTTACCGTAATGACAGGCTTAATATTCGCCATCTCTCCGATCGCCGCGGCGGCCTTACTGATTCTTCCGCCCATAGCCAGATACTCCAGTGTATCCAGAGCCGCAAAAATCCTGGTTCTTCCCTTTACTTCTTCCAGCTCCTCTACAATCTCTTCTGCCGTCTTCCCCTGTGCGATCCGCTTAAGCGCTGTGTCACACAGCATCTGAACCGCCACAACCGCACTTAAGGAATCCACCAAATAAATCTTTTCATATTCCACCATATTACGTGCCAAAAGTGCACTCTGATATGTGCCGCTTAATGCAGAGGACAACAGGATACAGATCAGTTCATCCCCATTTTTCTTAACTTCCTCAAAAACATTTAAAAACTCCTGCGGGGATGGCTGGGATGTCTTAGGAAATACTTTCCCGGACGTTAATTTCTGATAAAATTTATCCCGTTTTAGATTCACTCCATCCAAATACTGCTCTTCCTCAAAGTTTACCTGTAATGGCACCAGATATAATCTTCTCTCCTTAATTTCCTCCTGGGAAAAATCTGCTGCCGAATCTACCAATACTCGAATCATACGATCTCCTCTCCTGCAATCTGTGCAATCAAATTGAAAAGCTTTAACGCCTGATTGGCATTTTCCTCTCCAATTCGATCTACCAGCTTATTTACAATACTCAAAATATGCTCGTGCTGTTCCCGGTATAAAATCATCTTATCCTCATTCAGCGCGATAAAAATCTGTCTCTTGTCCTTTTCTGAACGCTGTCTGTGAATCCAGCCCTTTTGCTCCATACTGATTAGCGTGCGGTTCATCTGTGATTTCTGCATCTTCGTCCATCCACACAAATCCGTTGCTGTAATATTTCTCTCCTTATTATGATAGAGCATCCGGCAGATCAGCGCCTCGTTTAACGGCATCTCTGATACAATACGTTCATTATTAATTGCGGTTGTCAACTGGATCCATGCGTCTAAAATCTGCTCATTCAATTCGTTCATATATCATCCCTCAAAAACATTTATTTTTCTGGTTCTTCGACAGAGTATATGTATGTATTCTCATAATCCTGTCCCATACATATTGTAGCAGATAATGTCTCCATATCATAGACCACAGACCACTGTGTTGCACTGATATCACCATCGTCCGTTCTGTGCGGATCCTGCGAAGCTGCCTGAAGAAGATCCATTGCCTCCTCGGAATTTACGATACCGTTCTGTTCTTCCAATGTATCCATTAAAATGGCGTAGCGATCCTGCCCTTTTCCAAAATCATAATCCCCTGGCGTCAGCAAAAAGTTGGTTGCTGCCTGATAGGATTCCTCTGGTCTTACCACCTTCATCTCGTTATCAATATACTCAACCACTACAGAATTCCCGGATGCATCCGCAATCTGGAAATGATAGCAGCTGTTGGCACTGGAATGCATGTCATACTGCTTCAAAAGTTCTACCGCTTCCTCCACCGTCGCCGCCTGGTCTAAGAGCATTCGAATCGCTGTTGTTGTGGTAATGTCTACCTTCTCTGTCTGCTGATTGGTAGGCTCTGTGTCGATCAAAAGCACACCTACACAAAGACCTTTCTCATTCATTCCATCTAACGGTGCATACGGAGCCGCCAATGTCAGAAGTGCATCCTTCATATTGTCCGGAAGCTTCTCTTCACCATAGCCAATGAATCCAAGGTTCACCATAGAGATCGATGCATACCCATCTTCCGGCTGGGTTCGTACAAACATTCCCGGTGATGCATTTAAGTCAAAGTTTCGTCCGAACAGATAACCATCCGACTCTTCATTTTTCGCCAGAAATGTAGAACATCCCAGACTCGGAATATTGATTTCTAACGGCAGACCTTTCAGCAATCTGTCAACTACAAATTTCACCAGTTCCTGATCATTGCAAGCGCCCACTTCCAAGAATTCATCCATTCCGTAGTCGCCCTTATATTCCATAGTATACAATGGATGTTCATCAAGTTTTTCGATGGAATTCAATGTACGAACCTCCCTGTGAAACATTCCGGTGAATACACCTGCGAAAATCAAAATCACCGACAAAATGGTAATTCCCGTAATTTTTAAAATCCGTTTTATTCTTTTGTTCATAATTTTCTCCCTGTTAATTCATTTAGTTCACTTTGTAAACAGTTCACATTATAAACTATTTAAAAGGATTGTCAAGAGGAAAATTTTATAAGTGGTTTGTAGAGTAGGTTAGAGGGCATTTGCCCTCTTTCCCCTCATCAAACCGTGCATGAGGTTCTCCCTCACACGGCTTTCCGACATTCTTCTTTCTACAGCATTACGTCATGCTTCAGCCATTTTCTTTAACCCTTTTTCGTAAATGCTATTTCTAACGAATCCCACCTTTGACATTCTGTTTCGCCTTTGGTGTTTCTTGTTGTACCACCTTGTAAAGGTGCAGATGGAATCTTCTGCTGTTACATTTCTTGGCTGTCAGATATAGTTTGTTTTGAAGTTGTCGAACTTTTTCTTTGGAGTTGTTAGTCTGCATGACATTCTCTCACTCTTACCCTCTCTACAAACATGAATGAAGTAAGGAACCTTCCCATAAACTGTGTTTTCTTGCACAATCATTATCGGTACTATGTTCCTCTCCGACTCCCTCCCATCAGAAATGCGATTTCGCCAAGCTTATACGCTTTCTCTTTACCTTTCGGTGATGGGTAGGGTCTCTCCAGTTCCGAACCACACTTTCCATACATACCGTTTCCTATATACCTAGAGATTCTTCCGTGCTGCTTTTCCAGTTTCTTCACACGTTCCATGGTTTTCGCCTATGTAAGCAAGGCTCAACTTCTCTTTACCCTCTTTCGAGACCTTTTTAACGATACGGCAGAATTCACTTTATGTTACGGTCTGCATGTTTGCTCGCTCCTTTTATCAAGGTTACTTTATCCACCCGCTTAGCACCCTGCATTACTGCAACGCACCGGGTTTAGCTACGCGGCTCACTGGCAATTACCGCGACCGGACTGGCACCGGCAAGTGTGGCCCAGCTTCGCTGGACACACGTAACAGAAAAGAGATATCCTGTTGAGGCGCCCCCTCAACTGAATATCTCTTTTATCGTCATTTTATAACTTTTTTATTTTTCCTCGCTACTATACTCGAATTTTTCTATATGATATCCCTTCACTTTATCAAAATCGGATTCCAATACAGCCGGAAACCATGCTGTAACAAATTCTTTTGTCTCTCCAGCAGAAAGTTCTGATAGATCAGCCCGCAGATCAGGCACCATACCAGCGACTTCTACCGGCTCTTGTCCGGAGTCTACCAACTGAAAAATCAAGTCTATGTCCGTCCAATCTTCTTCTGTATTGTTTGTCAGTGTCCCCCTTCACCTATATTTATTTATAAAATTACATCTCAGTTTAATTTTATCACATAATGCGGAAAATGTCGTTTTGTAATTCCTCAATTGGCTATGTCCTTATTAATCATCTAATATTTTAACACCCACTAATTTTCCTCTCCCAATTACGAAGATACTTCTCCATTCAATAAAATCTTCTTCTATTTCTATGGATTTAACTTAATATAGATAATATTTTCAACTCAAAAAATTCTATACTATTTTCTTAGCTTGTAATTCATACGTTTTGGAAGATAACATCATCTGATAAACGCTAATACCATTCCTCTCTCCAAATTGAATCATCTCATATTTAAAATCATCTGAAATCTTTGCTCCTAAATAAAATGCCTTTATATTATCTTTTAAATCTAGAACATATTTTCCATTAGGATATTTCAATTTTTGTGGCATCACTTTGTTGAAATTGGCCGTTATAATTCTCCATTCTTTTTCATATGACCATACATCTGATTTTCTACAAGTCGTTTTGTATAGAAAGTCTTTATTTCCTTCTAATACATCAGTTTTAGAAACAGCATACCTATCCTTTGTATATACAACCTGATGCAAATGATTATAAAACATATCCTTTTCATCAAATTCATATTCTATACAATATCCTGTATGATCTTTGGCATAATGACTCCACATTAGCATAGAATCATACACCTCTGACAAGCAAACAACCCTTACTGCATCTTTAATTTTATCCAAACAACCACTTAATCCACTTTCCAAAATATTCATCCAAGAATTCGAAAGTTTCCCACCATGTGCTTGTAAGACTGTCTGCATTGCCTTTTCAATATTATCAGAATAAAGAATTCTATTTTTTTCTTCCTTTTTCAACGAAAATCTGTTTTCTAAAAGATGTAGATATGTTTCTCTATCAAGAATGCCTTCTAACGCATCGGCTTGAAAGCAAAATTCACAATCATATGGGTCATTGAAATAAAGTGGTGATGATGGATATACTAATCCTTCAAAAGCTTCAAACTTCCATTTTTCAATGTTAATTATCCTCTGATGAATATAGCTATAATCATTCAGTTTTTCCGTATTAAATGCCCTGTACCGGAATAACGTTCTTCTCATACGTATCCCCTTCCTTTACTCTCGAACAAGCTTTATTATATTACACTAATTATAATAAAGCAGCCGCTTACTCATTCAATAAGCAAGCGGCTTTGTCATTAAATCACCTCAAAATGTTTCAAAGCATCTTTAATTGCTTCTACCTTTTCCACCGTCGGATGTTTCTTCGGCTGTTTCAATTTCTCCACCGCATTAGGTGCATCATACATCGGCAATCCTAATTCCCTCTTTACCTCTGCTATATAAGCAGTATGTACCTTGAAGCCATATTTCGCTTCTAGGTACTTCTTAATCATCTTGTAGGTCACACGCTCTTTCGGCTTGTACACTTCGGCTCTTTTAGCAATATTATCAGCAGTACTTTGTCCTCACCCTCGCCAAAATCCACTTTTACGTTGATTACGCTATCAGGTTTTTGTGGGAAAGCAGTACAACCGTCTCCACGTGCACCGTGCCCGCGAACTGGTCAACCGCCACACATTTTTCCACCTTATACCCTCTCGCCTGCATCATCTCCAAATCCCTTGCCAGACTCGTCACCTTACAGGAGATATAGACGATCCGATCCACTCCATAATCCAGAATCTTTGGAAGCGCCTTCGGGTGAATGCCATCACGCGGCGGATCCAGCACGATTACATCCGGCTTTTCCTCGATCTCATCCAACACCTTAAATACATCGCCTGCTATGAATTCACAGTTGGAAAGACCATTGTGTACGGCATTTTCTTTCGCCGCATCTACCGCTTCTTCCACGATCTCCACACCAATTACTTTTTTCGCTACCGGCGCAAGAACCTGACCAATGGTTCCGGTTCCGCTGAACAAATCGAATACCGTAAGATCCCGAATATCACCAATATAATCTCTTACAATCTGATACAGCACTTCTGCACCTTTCGTATTCGGCTGAAAGAAAGAAAACGGCGTAATCTTAAAATCCATTCCCAGAAGCTTTTCATAATAATAGTCCTGTCCATACAAAACTCTTGTCTCATCACTTTGTACCACATCCGACCAAGAATCATTCAGAATGTGCAGGATTCCCACGATCATTCCTTCTAAGGAAAGGGACAAAAGCTTTTCTACCAGCGGCTGCATTTCATGCTCTTCCTGCGTGGTTGTTACCAGATTGACCAGGATTTCTCCCGTAACATCTCCGCGTCTCAAAAGCAGATGGCGCAAATAACCTACGTGCTGCATTTTTTTGTAATAGCCGGCTCCCAGATCTTTAAAATGATTAAGAACGCACATCAGAATCTTTGTCAGATCCTCATGTACCAATTTGCAATCGGATGCTGTCAGCACATCATACGTACTTCCCTTCTTATGAAGTCCCAGGGAAAGCGGTCCATCTTTATACTCATCTCCAAAAGAAAATTCCATTTTGTTGCGGTAAGCGAACTCTTTCGGACTTTTCCTGACCCCTTCAAACACATAGTCTCCTTCTACTGCCGCATCCATGATCTCCTTCACCTGCCGGGTTTTCATAAGGATCTGCTCCTCATAGGCCATCGTCTGATACATGCATCCGCCGCAGGCCGGAAAAAGACCACATACCGGCTCCCTGGTTTCCAACGGAGACTTTTCCAGTACCTCCAGAAGTCGCCCCTCTGCCTGACCTTTCCGGAATTTATTTACACAAAATCGAATTTTCTGTCTCGGAATTCCATTTTTCACAATTACGTTTCTACCCTCTTCCGGCACCGGAACAATTCCCTTGTTCGGAAATTCTACTTTCTCTATAATCCCTTCATATACCTGCCCTTTTTTCATCCTATCCGTTCCTCTCTCCTGCCAATTTATCTGTCATTTTCTTTGCTTTTATTCATCTTTTATATCTTGATTTTCCTCACTATTTTACATAGCGTGCTTTCAAAATAGTACCATCCTGCTTCACTTCGATATGGTCAACACTTTTTACATATTTATTGAACTGAGCATACCCATAATCGCGGATTTTAAAGTCCTTATACTTTTCATAAACCCGGTTTCCCAGCGTACTAAGCTCCATCCCGTCTTTTCCGGCTTTCTGCACTAGATTTACTACATAGGCGTCGATATCCTCTTTCATGCCTCTGTCTTCTTTCAATGCCACCGACACATAATTTCCATGTTTCACCAACTGAATTCCGGAAAACTCTTCCAGGAATTTAGACAGCATATTATATCCATAGCTTCGTACGTCAAAATCTGGGTACAAGCTAACTAAACGGCTTCCAATCTCTCCAAGCCCCGATTCCTTATTGCTGTTCTGATTTTCAATCACCATCTTGATAATGGCATCCTCGATCTTTTCTTTGCTGATCTGATCATGGACTTCCTTTTCCGCCGCCGGTTCCTGGTCACTTAACAGGTTTTCAAGAATCGTAAATTTATCACAGGCTTTTCGAAATGGTTCCGGCGTCTTATTTTCTCCCATACCGATTACCATTTTCCCGCTTTCTCTCAACCGACTGACCAACCTTGTAAAATCACTATCACTTGAGACGATACAGAATCCATCCACATCATTGGTATACAAAATATCCATAGCATCGATAATCATAGCTGAATCTGTGGCATTCTTCCCCTGCGTATAGCTGAACTGCTGGATCGGCGTAATCGAATTACGAAGCAGCTCATCCTTCCAGCTGGCATGCTGCGTACTGGTCCAATCTCCGTAGATTCTCTTATAAGTAATAATCCCATATTTTGACAACTCCGTCAAAATCGGCTTAATATATTTTGCAGACACATTGTCCGCATCAATTAACAGGGCATAACACCGCTCATCCATCTCTTTCCCTCCATCACCGGATCATTTCTTCTTCCACTTACTATAGCATAGAAGGATCCTGTTTACTCCTCCAAAAGGATTTTACTTTACACCAAAAAAGCAGGCAAGATGCCTTTCTCACCTCAGATAGGCTCTCAACCTGCTTTTTATCATTTCTTTTACTGCCTTTGCTGCACTTACCTACGGTTCCAGATTTATGCAGCCAAACTTACGCTGCTAATCTCAACCTCTATACCTGATCATCGTCATTGAAGAAATCGTCGTCAAAATCATCCTCGAAATCTTCTTCAAAATCTTCCAGATAATCTGGGGTAAAGAAACAATACACTGCATAAGCAATAGCTGCGATTGCTGCAACTGCTCCTACGATCGCCAAAATCCAAAGAACCGTCTTACAGTGCTTATCTTCTTCCTTTTTATTCACCAGCTCACTTAATTTTGTTGCTGCGATAAAATCTTCTACCTTACTCATGCTCCCACGTCCTTTCTTATGCTTGATAGCAAGTTCAATTCTGCTGTTATTATAACACTATCTTTTTCATATTACTATATTTTTATGTAAAAATATTTTCCAAAACACTTTTTAAAGCTTCTTTAATTTTGCAAAAGCAGCGAACATCTTCTTCGTCCCTGCGGTATCAAAGTCCACCGTAACCTCGTAATCTCTTCCACCTTCTGTAAGCGCCGTAACCGTTCCTTCTCCGAATTTCATATGGCGCACCCGGTCTCCGACTCCGTATCCCGGTCCGTCGCCGCCTGGATTTCCAAATTGGCGCACCGGCTTCGGCGCGGTAAACGCCTGCTTCCGGAAAGCCTGTCTCGCCTGCAGATATGCTGCCTGTTTTACCGGCTCTTCCTTTTCCTTCTCAAAGACGGCTCCTGTGGATAACAGTTCTCTTGGAATCTCTTTGATAAACCGGGACATTTTATTATACTGGGTCTCTCCCCGGATCATTCTTCTCCTTGCACAGGTTAATGTTAACTCTTCTTCTGCTCTGGTAATTCCGACATAGCAGAGGCGTCGCTCCTCTTCCATTTCCTCCGGATCGTCTGCCGTCACCGTCATATAACTTGGAAAAATACCATCTTCCATACCAGCCAAATAGACATGAGGGAACTCCAGTCCCTTCGCACTGTGAAGCGTCATCAGTATCACATAATCACTGTCCTCATCCAAACTGTCAATATCCGCTACCAATGCTACCTCTTCCAAAAATCCGCTTAATGTCGCCGGTTCATTCTGTTCCTCACAGGTTTCCTCATAAGCTGCGATCTTACTTAATAACTCATCGATATTTTCAATTCTGGCATCAGCCTCTTCCCCCTCATCTGCACGAAGGCTCTCTACATAACCAGTCTCCTCGATAATTTCCTGCATCAGATCAGACAAGCTTAAGTCCTTCGCATCTGTTTTAAAATGTTCAATCAATGCTACAAAAGATTCTAGCTTTGAAGCTCCCCTTCCGATATCCGGAATCAAGTCCACGCCGCACAGCGCATCATAGAATCCAATCTCATGCCTGGATGCGTATTCCTGTACCCGGTTCGTGCTGGTAAGACCAATTCCACGCTTTGGAACATTGATAATTCTCCGTACGGCCAGATCATCTTTTCCATTATCCACGGTTTTTAAATAAGCCAGTAAATCTTTGATTTCTCGCCTTGCATAGAAGTTGACACCGCCAACAATCTTATAAGGGATATTCGCCGTCACAAATTTTTCTTCAAACATACGGGACTGTGCGTTCGTCCGATAAAGGATGGCATGATCGTGGTAGGTCACATCGCCTTTTGCCACATTTTTCCGAATCTCATCTACTATGTACTCTGCCTCATCATAGGCAGAATCAAACTGACGAAGGGAAATCTTCTCTCCTTCCCCTTTATCCGTCCAAAGTGTCTTGTCCTTTCTTCCCATGTTGTTGCGGATCACCGTATTCGCCGCATTTAAAATATTGCCGGTAGAACGATAATTCTGTTCCAGCTTAATCACTTTGGCATCCTCGAAAACCTGTTCAAAATTCAGGATATTCTTAATATTCGCTCCGCGGAACTTATAGATGGACTGATCGTCATCACCTACTACACAGAGATTCCGATATTTGGACGCAAGCAGACGGATCAGTTCAAATTGAACCGTATTGGTATCCTGGTACTCATCCACCATAATATAGCGAAACCGTTCCTGATAATATTCCAACACATCTTTTTGCGTCTGGAACAGCTGTACCGTTTTCACCAGCAGATCGTCAAAGTCAAGCGCATTGTTGGCTCTTAACTGCTTTTCATATTCTACATAAACTTCCGCAATCTTCTTCTGGCTAAAATCTCCTCCCACCTGCAAAAGGAACTCTTCCGGTGTTACCAGCTCATCCTTCGCATGGGAAATGGCATTTAACAAAGAACGTTCTTTGTATACCTTCGTATCAATATTCAAAAGCTTACATACATCCTTCATCAGCGTCTTCTGATCATCTGCGTCATAGATTGTAAAATTCGTATCATACCCTAGAAGATCAATATGTCTTCTTAAAATTCGGACACAAGTAGAATGGAAGGTACTGACCCAGATACTTTCTGATCCAAATCCTACCAACTGATCTACTCGTTCCCTCATCTCTCCAGCTGCCTTATTGGTAAAAGTAATAGCCAGAATATTCCAAGGATTTACGCCCTTTTCCTCGATCAAATAGGCAATCCTATGGGTCAACACCCTAGTCTTTCCTGATCCTGCTCCCGCTAGAATCAAAAGCGGCCCTTCTGTATGAAGCACCGCCTCGCTTTGTTGTTCATTTAACGTATCATATATACTCAAATTTATTCTTTCCTTTCTGCTGCATTTTTCTGCATATACTCATGTTCCTTCTTAATCTCTTCGTAAAGTTCCAGGGAATTCCACTCCTGATTCGTCTCCGTAAGCACAGCTTTTAATCCTATCTGAACTTTTTCTTTTCGCATCAGAAATAATGCCTTATCAAGCATAGTCTCCCCAGCCGGATTCATCACCAGCATCTCTTCCGAAAATCCGTCAACAGAACCACTTGCTTGTTCTTGAACTTCCCCCATTCCGGCAAGAACCTTCAATGGAAGTCCATATTCCTCCTTCTCTACGTGCCGAATCTTATATCCAAGAAACCCAAAGATCATCGCGATCTGCTTTCCTTTTTTGGTACTTTTCAGATTGTAACATAATACAGAAGCTTTCATCTTTTCTCCTACTCCCCTTCAAAAATCTGTTTTTATTATAATGGCTTTCGAACAGATGTGCAACCGCATAATTTCCATCCGCCAAGGAAGAGAACCCTTCCCCAAACAAATTCCAGGAAAAAATCCTTGTCATATAGTTTTAAAAACTATATAATGGTTATATTGAGGTGAACTATTATGAAAATTGACACAAATGACATGCTAAACAGCATTTTAGCTAGTTTATCACGAATTGACTATGTGAGACCAAAAAACATCCCGAATATCGGGCTTTATATGGATCAAGTTACTACATTTATGGAAGAACAGTTCCGTTCCACCAGACGCCACGAAGAAGATAAGATTCTGACCAAAACCATGATCAACAATTACGCCAAGAACCATCTTCTCCCACCGCCGGTTAAGAAAAAATATTCCAAAGAACATGTACTGATCATGATCTTTATCTATTATTTTAAAAACTTTTTATCTATCAAGGACATTGAGACGGTGCTGGCGCCCATAACTGAAAAATATTTTGATACAGATGAAGACCTTCAGTTACCCCAGATTTATGAAGAGATCTGCCAGTTGGAAAACTCCCGGATCGAATCACTTCAGAAAGATATTTCCGGCTCCTATCAGTCTGCCATGGAAGCCTTCGCTGATATCCCGGAAGAGGATCGAGAATACCTTCAGCTCTTTGCCTTTATCTGCAACTTAAGCTTTGATGTCTACGTCAAAAAGCAGATCATCGAAAAATTAATCGACGAGCTTCCCGAACCGGAGCATGAGAATAAGAAGAAAAAAGGGACTGTTGCAAAATGATATGCCTCCCCCAAGCAGGACATTAAAATATAAAACTTGCTTGGGGGTATTTTGATGTCAAGAAAAAAGAGTGAGGGTGCCTCTCAACCCTCCAATTTGATGGTTTTGCGACACCCTATTTTTCTTTCTCTTTCAAAATTCTTGCAAATACCAGCGCCGCTTCATTAACCATCGCTGTTAAAAGCCCATATTCAAACGCTGGAATCTCTCTTCTTTCTTCTAATACAATTCCCATAACAGCGTAAGTTTTGTCACTGGTCTTAATTGGCAAATACATGGCCTTTGCACCTGGAAGCGTATGTGTACAGCAGCCGGCTCTCTTCCCGTTTGCCGCCACCCATTCTGCCACAGCCCGTTCCTGGTCATCCACCATCTTACGCAGTTCTTCCTTAGTCATTCCAGTTCGCGGGAACAGCCACGGTCCTGCCATTTTTTCTTCCTGAATGGTAAAAAAGACAACCGGAAGATCCATAAGTTTCAATATTTGCCCACTTAATTCCAAAAGCAATCCTTTCACTGTGTCTACTCTTCGCATCCGACGGCTGTTATCCAGCAGAAGCTGTGTGCGGTACATCTGTTTAGTGCTTTCTCTTGCCTGCTTTCTTCCCGTAGAAATAATCGTCGAAATGATCAACGAAAACAACAGCATAATTAAAAATGTAGCCGTATAGCCTTTTAAATGAATTGCAAAACTATACAACGGATCAACAAACAGAAGATCAAACAACAATACGCTTGCCAGCGCAGCTGACACTGAGACAAACCGTCTGGACGTCCACAGCGATAGTATAAGAATTCCCAGCAGATAGATCATAATAATGTCTGCATCCAAAAATCCATATTGCCTCATCCCCATCCCAATAAGTGTTGCTCCTGCCAAAACTCCTACTTCTTTAATGAGTTCCCACCCTAGACTTTCTGTTGGCGCACCTGACGTCCGTACTAAAGAACTTCCGACTCCTCTTCCAAACCGATCCTTACATTTGCCGTGGGATTCTTTTTGCCGTCCGCCATCAGGAATAATATAGATATCCATATCGGGAATATGCTCGCTGATCTGATCTGTCAGCGTGCCCTTCTTCTGTCCAAGCCAAATTCTGTGATTGGTTCGGCCAAGCACAATCTTCGATACGCCGCTGACCCTTGCATATTCTGCAATCTGATATGCCACATCTTCGCCGAAGACCGTAATGATCTTTGCTCCCAATGCCTTTGCAAGCCGAATATTCTCATCTCTCCAACGTCTCACTGACTCATCCCCACTTTGCAGCTGAGGCGTTTCAACATAAATAGCTGTCAAGTTTGCCTGAAAGGCGTATGCCAGCCTAGACGCACTTCGAATGACTCTACTACAGCTCGGAGAAGGAGAAATACAAGTCAGAATGTGTTCTCCCTGATACTGTTCTTTTCTTATCCGACTTCGATCCTTCTCCTGCTCCCGTACTGCCAATCGGTTTACCCGGTCTACCATTCTCCGAAGAGCAATCTCCCTCAAAAGAATCAGCTTATTTCTGGCGAAAAAATTCTGAAGAGCCCGTTCTGCCTGTGCAGCTTTATAAATTTTGCCCTCTTTCATCCGTCCAATCAGTTCATCCGGCTCAATATCAATCAGCTTCACCTGATCTGCCAGATCAAAGATTTCATCAGGAATTGTTTCCCTGACATGAATTCCAGAAACTTTCCCTACTACATCGTTTAAACTCTCCAAATGCTGAATATTAACAGTAGTATATACATCTATCCCTGCATTCAGTATTTCTTCAATATCTTCATATCTCTTCTGATGACGCATTCCCGGCGTATTGGTATGCGCCAATTCGTCTACCAGCACTACCTGTGGATGGCGGATTAACACAGCGTCCAAGTCCATTTCCCTGAGTTTAATTCCCTTGTACTCCACCTTTTGATAAGGAAGAATCTCCAGCCCTTCCATCTTGGCGCTGGTCTGTGGACGATCATGGGGCTCAATATAACCGGCCACAACATCCACCCCCTCTTTTTTCAGAGAATGGGCGGTTTCCAGCATTTCATAAGTCTTCCCGACGCCTGCTGCATATCCCAAAAAGATTGACAGCTTTCCTTTGTCCTTCCGACTCATCCTTGTCCTCCTTCAGAATTACTTACGGCAGCGCTTCTTCGGTAAGTTCCGCAATGTCCAAATTACATTTCAGTACATTCACCCGTTCTTCTCCAAAGATTCCAAGCACTTTCCGACTAGTGTGATCTTCTACAATCTGTGCTACTTCTTCCTCGGACAGTCCGGAATTTGCCGCTACAATCGGGATCTGTATCTTTGCTGATTCTGGACTGATATCCGGATCCAATCCAGAACCTGATGCTGTCACAAGATCAGCCGGAATCTCTCCTGTGAATTCTTCTCCGGTCGCATCCTTGTAACGCTTTTTAAAATCGGCGGCAGCCTGACTGGTTCTCTCCTTTAATTCTTCACTTGTTGGCGCCTGATTGTAAGAACCGGAAGCTACACCTCCATAGTCGCCCTCTTCCTTTTCTTTCTCTGTATAGGTATTGTAATTAACCGCAGAAAGGCGTCCCTGAAAATACTGTTCCCCTTCAAACTGCTGTCCGATCAGTTCAGATCCAACCACCTTGTCCCCCACTTTGACAAGGCTTCCTTCTGCCTGACCCGGAAAAAAGATCTTTCCAAGAGCCGTTAAAGCCAGCGGATATACAATTCCACAAATCAACAGCAATGCCAGGGTAATCACCAGCGCACGTTTTAAATAAACCTTCATATTCTTCATGATTCTCTTCTCCTATCTTATAATCCAATCATTGCCAAAAACGGCGTCACAATCAGATCAATCAGTTTAATTCCAATAAACGGAACGATGATACCGCCAAGTCCATAGATTCCGATATTTTTTATCAGCATCTTCTCCGAACGCATCGGTTTATACTTCACACCGCGCATCGCAATCGGTATCAGGCACGGAATAATCACTGCGTTAAAGATCAAAGCCGATAAAATAGCGCTGAACGGCGTAGACAGATGCATAATGTTCAAAATCTCCATCTGCGGAATCACCATTGTAAACATAGCCGGAATAATAGCAAAATATTTAGCCACATCATTGGCAATACTAAAGGTTGTCAATGAGCCTCTGGTAATCAACAGCTGCTTTCCTATCTCTACCACTTCAAGAATCTTTGTCGGATCAGAATCCAGATCGACCATATTTGCCGCCTCTTTGGCTGCCGTCGTCCCACTATTCATTGCCAAACCTACATCTGCCTGTGCCAGCGCTGGCGCATCGTTGGTTCCATCGCCCGTCATGGCAACAATCTTACCTTCTGCCTGCTCTTTCTGAATCTCAGTAATCTTATCTTCTGGCTTACATTCTGCAATGAACCCATCCACACCGGCTTCTTTTGCAATGGTTGCTGCCGTCAGCGGATTATCTCCTGTACACATAATCGTCTTAATTCCGATTTCCCGCAGCCTTTCAAATCGTTCTCTTAGTCCTGGTTTCACCGTATCCTTCAGGTAGATTACACCGTAAATTTTCCCCTCGACGCATACGACCAAAGGAGTTCCCCCTAACGTAGAAATCTCTGATACGATTCCGTTTAAATCTTTCGGGATCTGACCGCCTTTTGCCCTCACATACTCTTGAATTGCCTCACTGGCTCCTTTTCTCACCTGTGTTCCATCTGCAAGATTCACTCCGCTCATCTTGGTCTGCGCTGTAAATTCTACGAATTCCATCTGATCCTTCGCTTCATCTCCGATTCGGGTTCCCAAAGTTCTGCCAAGTTCTACCACCGATTTTCCCTCTGGCGTTGTATCACACAGAGAAGTCATTACACTGTAATCTATCAGATCTTCTTTTGATTTTCCTTCTACTGGACGGAAATCTGCCGCCAGCCGGTTTCCGTAAGTAATAGTTCCCGTCTTATCTAAAATCATGGTATCTACATCGCCGCAGGCCTCTACTGCTTTCCCTGACATGGCGATAACATTAAATCTTGTCACTCGATCCATTCCTGCAATTCCAATCGCAGACAGCAATCCTCCAATCGTAGTAGGAATCAGGCAGACCAAAAGCGCAATCATCGTTGCAATCGGAATCTTGGCCCCTGAATATCCGGCAAAAAAATAAAGGGTTACCACCACAATCATAAAGATTATAGTCAGACTGATTAGAAGAATTCCAAGCGCAATCTCATTTGGCGTCTTCTGTCTAGACGCCCCTTCAACCAGAGAAATCATTCGGTCCAGGAAGGATTGTCCCGGCTCAGAAGTAATTCGAACTTTCAGCCAGTCGCTAACCACCGTTGTTCCACCTGTTACGGAAGAAAAGTCGCCTCCTGCCTCTCTCGTCACCGGCGCTGACTCCCCGGTAATGGCCGATTCGTCTACAGATGCAATTCCCTCGATGACCTCGCCGTCATTTGGAATCATTTCTCCGGTTCGTACGATTACGACATCTCCCTTTTTTAATTCAGATGCGTGAATTACTTTTTCTGTTCCATCCTTTGCAAGCAATGTCGCCATAGTATCCTTTTTTGTCTTCTTTAACGTCTCTGCCTGTGCCTTTCCTCTTCCTTCGGCCACCGACTCTGCAAAATTCGCAAACAACACTGTCACAAATAGAATAAACGCCACAATTCCATTATAAATACGAAGTGAGCTTTCATCTCCAAACAGAGTCGGTGCGATAGTTAACAGCAACGCAACTGCGAATCCAACCTCCACCACGAACATTACTGGATTTTTCACCATATATCGCGGATCCAGCTTCTGAAAAGCTCCGATCAGTGAGCTTTTCAGAATGTCCTGTGTAATAAATTTTGTCCTTTTTTCTTGTCTTGCCATCTCTATCTATATCCTTTCTTCACGAAACAATCTTCCCATTTAATTGGACCTTTCTCTATGACATCCATAGCGTCAAGTGTTCTGCAATTGGTCCTAATGCAAGCGCTGGGAAGAACGTCAGCGCTGCGAAAATATATACCACTGCAACCAGTATAATTACGAATATTGTATTATCCGTTCGAAGTGTACCTACCGTCTCATTGACCCGCTTCTTCGCAAGCAGACTTCCTGCAATTGCCAATTGTGCAACGATCGCCACATAACGGCCAAAGAACATGGCAAGCCCCGTCGTAATATTCCAGAAATATGTATTATCTGCCAGTCCCTCAAAGCCAGAACCATTATTCGCTGCGGATGATGCAAATTCATACAATACCTGTGTCAGTCCATGGAATCCCTCGTTGGTAATCCCAGCCAAGCCACCGCTTGTCGCTACTGCCAATGCGGAGAAACCAAGGATTAGAAGCGGATGAATGATCAGTACCAACGCTACCAGCTTCATTTCTTTTCCTTCAATTTTCTTCCCTAGATACTCCGGTGTCCGGCCGATCATAAGCCCGCAAAGGAAGACTGCAAGAATCACATACATAATCATATTCATTAATCCTACGCCCTTTCCGCCGAATACACAGTTAAGCATCATGTGCAGAAGAGGAACCATTCCTCCAAGAGGCGTCAACGTATCGTGCATATTATTAACGGTTCCTGTTGTAAAGGATGTAGTAGTCGTAGTAAAGAGCGCCGACTGGGCAACGCCAAACCGGACTTCCTTTCCTTCCATGCTTCCCATACTCTGGCTGACGCCTGCAGCTTCCATCACAGGATTGCCTGCACTTTCTGAGAAGAAACATAAAGTTAAGCCCACCAGGAATAAAATGGACATGGCTGCAAAAATAGTTCGTCCCTGATTTCCAAAGATGCGGCGTTTCTGCCGACCTTCTTCTTTCTTCCGCTTTCTCGTCATTTTTCCAAATACAATTACGCATGCGCCCGGAAGAATCATCATGGAATACAGTTCAATCAAATTCGTAATAATCGTTGGATTTTCAAACGGGGTTGTCGAGTTAGCTCCGAAGAATCCGCCTCCGTTAGTTCCCAAATGTTTGATAATCTCAAGCGCCGCTACCGGTCCCATAGCCAAATCCTGCAATTTCCCTTCTATCGTTTCAATTGTCTGATTTGCCTGAAAGGTCTCTGGAACTCCCTGCCAGATCAAAAGCAGTCCTCCGATAATTGAAATTGGAACCAGTACTCTGGTTACAATTCGTACCACATCTTCGTAAAAGTTCCCGACATCCTTTCTCTTTCCTGCCAATCCTCTACAGAATGCCATGCAGGCTGCATATCCGGTTGCTGCTGATGTAAACATCATAAAAATGATAACCAGCATCTGGCTTAGATAAGAAAGTCCTGACTCACCGGAGTAATGCTGCAGATTGGTATTGGTCATAAAGCTGATGATCGTATTAAAAGAAAGGGTTGGTTCCATTCCCTCAATCTGATTCGGATTCGCCAGCAATACACTTTGGAGTCGAAGTACCAGATATCCTACTCCCACCATTACCGCATTGGTCATCAAAAGATGTAATGTATATTGTTTCCAGTTCATTCCCTCCCGCGTAATTCGACAAACCTTATAGATGGCATTATCCACACGGTTAAATACTGGGTCTGCAAAGGTTTTTTCTCCTGCCGCTATATGATATAAATAGGTTCCCATTGGAATTACTAATACCAGATACAGAGCAAGTGTTACTATGATCTGTGCCATTTATCTTCCCTCCACCTTGTTCTCATTCTCTCTTTCCGGTCTGCCCGGCGTTCGAATCTGCCTGTTGCACCAGTCAGTTAGTATCTTGATACTGCCAAAACAAAGAACCAGTATCAAAATCATAAGGATATCCATCATTGTTATCCATCTCCTTTCTTCATTGCATACCACACTTTATCATCTTTGAAATAAAAGTAGTGTTATGAAAAACAAAGGGTACATTAAAATTGCATAAACGAAGCTAATAAAGCGACTTAACCTACGATACTATCAGAATAAAAAAACACCCGGTCTGCCGCGCATATTTCTTGTACGCGACAAACCTGATGTTTCATACATAGTGTTTTCATTATCAAAATTTAAAATCTCTTACCCAATCTTAACCATTCGATATCCTACGCCAATATGGGTTTGAATATACTGCGGAGAATCTGGCCTATTCTCCAACTTTTTACGAAGCGTCGCCATAAATACCCGGAGAGATGCAATATCATTGTCCCAACTGCTGCCCCAAATTTTCTGTGTAATAAAGGTATGAGTCAATACCTTTCCTACATTTTTGGAAAGCAGACATAATAATTTATACTCGATTGGAGTCAGATGCAGTTCTTCTTCTCCCAGATATGCACAGCCTGCCGCATAGTCCACCCGCAATTCTCCATTGGTAAAAACAGAATCTACCGTCAAATATTCATTCTGAACCACCGACAGCCTCCTCTGTGTAGCCCGAAGCCTTGCCAGCAGTTCTTCCACTGAAAATGGTTTTGTTAGATAATCATCTGCTCCGGCATCCAACGCTGCAATCTTATCCGAGTCCTCACTTCTGGCGCTGATCACAATAATCGGCAAGTTAGACCAAGTTCTGATCCTTTGAATCACCTCAACGCCGTCCATATCCGGAAGCCCCAAATCCAAAAGAATGATATCCGGATTATGGCAGGATGCTTCCATAATTGCCGTTTCTCCTGTAGTTGCCGTAAGATAACGATATTCATGGGTTTTCAATGTTGTCGTAATCAAATTTCTAACTGGCGCGTCATCCTCTACAACCAGTATTGATGCTTTATTCATGTAATTCTACCTCCCCTGCCGGTAATGTAAATGTAAATGCGGTTCCATGCGGTTTGACATCCGACACACTGATCTCTCCTCCATGGGCATTGATAATAGACTGGCACAGCGCAAGCCCCAATCCCAAACTTCTCCTGCCGTCTACTGCCTGATTGCCGCCTGTATAAAACATTTCAAAAATATGGTTCTTGGCCTCATCAGAAATACCCGGTCCGTCGTCTTCTATCCGGACAATCACTTCTTTTCCCTGCTTCTTTGTCAAAATTCGGATCACAGACCCTTCCGGAGTATATTTAATGGCATTATCTACCAAATTAATAATCACCTGCACAATCAATCTTGCATCAATCTTTGCAAGCAAAAATTCTTCTGTACTATGTACTTCTATAATATGTCCCCGTTTCCTGCGTTCCAAATACCGAAGCGCCTCGGAAATAACCTCATCCATCAATTCTGAAGACTTTTGGATATTTAAGCGCCCTTCATCAATTTTACTGATAGCAAGCAGATTTTCCACCAAATCAATCAGCCACATGGAATCTTCATAAATATCCTTATAAATCGCCTGCTTCATTTCTTCGGTGAAACTTTCACTGTTAGACACTAAATTACTTGCATTTCCAGAAATCGATGTAAGCGGCGTTCGCAGATCGTGCGAAATCGCCCGCAGAATGTTGGCTCTAAGCTGCTCATTTTTTGCCATGACTGCAGCTTCTTCCTTCTCCCTGGCATTCTGATCATTTTCAAGAGCAAGTGCACACTCCCCCAAATTAGAAAGCAGAACACTGTGTTCAAACGAATCCAGCTCTTCCTCGCCGACTGTAATTCCTACTACGCCATATACATGCGCATTGACACGGATCGCGAGATAGAGACATTTCGCATGAGACCAGGTGTCCGTTGTGGCTCCTGCATGCCTGTTATTCCGATACACCCATTCAGCCACCTCTGCTTCTTCTTTTGAAACACAAGCCGGATCCTTTAACCGCTCTGCCACCGGAAAGATTTGAGGATTTTGCAATTCTCCATTCTCTGCCGGATATACGATCACATCCATCCCAAGTAGTTTCTTAATCTGTCCTGCGGCAGCTTCTATGATCTCTTCTTTCCCTTCTGCCTGCTGTAGAAGCTGATTCGTGTCAAATAACGTCTGCGTACGAAATGCTGCCTGTGCCGCCTGCTTTGCATGATTCTTCATCTTCGTAGCCAGCGATCCTGTAATAAAAGACGCCAAAAACATTACTAAAAATGTCACTGGATAACTCTTATCGTATGCCCGGAAGGTAAGCTTTGGATCGGTAAAAAAGAAATTAAATACCAGTACGCTTACTGCCGATGCCACAATACTGTACGCTCTTCCTGACGTGATTACCGAAATCACCAGTACTCCTAGGATATAAATGGTAATAATATTTGCCTCACTGAACCCCCATCCAGCAAATCCAAATCCCAAAAGCGTTGTCAAGAGCAATACCAGCACACTGATTCCTATGTCTCTCAAAGAAACGATCAGGTTCGTTCGCTGCAGGCTCCGTTTCTCATGGTAAGATTCCTGAACATAATCCGGAATAATATAAACGCCCAGATTTGGCGCCTTCTGAATCAATTCCTCCGTCAAAAGAGGTTGACGAAACAGCGTCCTTTTCCCCTTTCTGCTTCTTCCGACTACTACCTTAGACACTCCTGACATCCGTGCAAATTCAATAATCTGATAAGGGACATCCTCTCCATGAACCGTCTCAACCGTTGCTCCCAGTTGTTCTGCAAGATGGATATTAAACCTCAGCCGTTCCTTATCCTTTTCCGGCCATGCAGGATAATCTGTCGTCTCCACAAACAGCGCAGTTAACGATGCATGATAGGCCTCTGCCATCCTCGAAGCTATACGGATAATTCTTGCATTGGAAGGTGATGAAGATAGACACACCAAAATATGAT
This sequence comes from Dorea sp. ICN-14282, assembly GCF_037890115.1. Taxonomy (NCBI): domain Bacteria; kingdom Bacillati; phylum Bacillota; class Clostridia; order Lachnospirales; family Lachnospiraceae; genus Dorea; species Dorea sp. ICN-14282. Next base: position 839,067 of record NZ_JBBKBH010000001.1, read on the forward strand.
CTTTCCCTATCGTGTTTTTCCCTCTATCCAGTTCTTCCTGTCTACGCCTCTTATCCAAACGGTCCGCGCACCGAAGCATGGCAATTTCCCGAAAGGAAGTCAATTTCTCAATCGTATAAAAATCTGCTCCTCCATATCTCCTTTGTCCTACTCCACAGATATCATTATCGCTGACACGCTTCATCAACCGGCTTGGCTCACAATCTACCAGCACAACCTCCTGTGCCAGTTCAAAGATCTCATCTGGAATCCGCTCCGGCGTTTCACGCCCCGCAATAGATACTACCACATCGTTCAGGCTTTCCAATTCTTGAACATTAAGCGTTGTCCAAACTTCTATTCCTGCGGCCAAAAGTTCCTTCACGTCCTGATAGCGCCTGGCATGCCTGCTCCCTTCTGCATTGACATGAGCAAGATCATCCACCAGAAAAATCTGTGGTCTTCGCTCCAGAATCTGATCCAAATCGAGATCTCCGCCATCCGGTTCTTGTCCCGCCATTTTCATAGAACCAATCACTTCCAGTCCCTGGAGTAATTCCTGGGTTCCCTCATGTCTCCTAATCTCAATACAGCCTGCCGCTACATCTTTACCGCGTGTCTTTGCATCCCGCGCTTCCTGCAGCATAGCCTGGGTCTTTCCAACGCCCTCTGCATAGCCAAAATATATTTTTAGAGCTCCCGTTCTTTCCATGGTTCTTCCCCCTACAGATGCCGCTTTTATTTTGGAAAATTATAACACATCTTCCTTCCGATTGTCATCCTGTGTTCTTTCTTGATTCTCCTCCACAAAACAGTCAACCTTTCCCATCAAACGATAGCCATATACCGCGAAACCGATTAATGACAGAATTAATAAGAGTTCCTGCATGCCTAACACCTCTTTTTCTATATGTGGAAACATTTTTTAACATCCTGATATCGTCCCAGTACCAGCATTGTTTCGTCCGTCTCAAACTCTGTTGAAGAAGAAACGGTAAGATCCATTTTTCCTTCTTTCTTTACCGCCATAATCGTAATACTGTACTTATTACGAATATCAATTTCCCCTACTGTCTTCCCGATCCAATTCTTCGGAATGGTAACTTCAAAAATGGCATAATTGCTGCTTAGTTCAATGTAGTCTAGAATATGATCGGCGCTGTAACGGATTGCCGTCCAGTTCGCCACTTGTTTTTCTGGATACACAATGTCATCGGCCCCGTTCCTTAATAGAAACTTTGCCTGTACATCCCTTGCTGCCCTGGAAACCACCATTTTCGCTCCCATTTCTTTTAACAAAGAGGTGGTTTCCAGGGAACTTTGGAAATCATTTCCTATTGCCACAATACAGACATCATAATTACGTATTCCAAGAGACTGCAGAAACTCCTCATTGGTACTATCCCCAATCTGCGCGTTTGTCACAAATGGAAGAATAGCGTTAATCCGCTCCTCTTGTTTGTCCACTACCATGACCTGATGATTCAGTTCCCCTAATTTTAATGCAATATGTTTTCCAAATCTTCCTACTCCTATTAACAGTATTGACTTCATAATTTCTTTCTCCTCTATCCCACCGTAATTTTTTCCTCCGGAAGTTTTGATATCTGTGGATGCGTACCAGATAAGGTTGCAAATACCAATGTCAGACCGCCTACTCTTCCGAAGAACATCAGCGTTATTAAAATAAATCTTGAGATCATACCAAGTCCCGGCGTCACACCAAGGGATAAACCTACCGTACCGATTGCCGACGCCGTCTCAAACAGACATGTAATCACTGGAAGGCCTTCCAGTTTACTGATCACCAGCCCTCCTGCCAAAAACAGCATCTGATACATTAAAAATACCGTTGCCGCATGTCGAACCACTTCAGATGGAATTCTTCGCCGAAAAAAATGAGTATCCTGACTTCTGCAGAACACCGCCTGTGCCGACTTCAACAGTACCGCTGCCGTAGTTACCTTCATACCGCCGGCCGTAGATCCCGGCGCGCCACCGGTCAGCATCAAAAGAATCATAATCATCTGACCGACCTCACTTAACAGTGTCAGATCAGCCGTATTAAAACCTGCTGTTCTTGGTGTCACCGACTGAAATAATGACACCCATACTCTCTCGCCCGCCGGAATATCTGCAAATTCAAAAAAGAAAAAGTACAGTGCCGGAAGCAGGAGCAATATACTCGTCATTGTAAGAATTACCTTACTCTGCATCCGGTATTTATGAAAATGGAATCGATTCGTACGAATATCATCCCATGTCAGGAAACCAATTCCACCAATAATAATCAGAAGCATAATCGTAATATTAATAACTGGATTGTTTTGATAAGAAATCAGTGAAGAGAAGGCTTCTTTCTCTCCCATCAAATCAAATCCTGCATTACAGAATGCCGAAATCGAATGGAACAAGGAATATCCGATTCCTTTCACCAGCCCGTATTCCTTAACGAACACCTGAGACATGGCTGCTGCTCCTATTAACTCAATCACCAGCGTCGCCTTTAGCACAAACCCCGTCAGCCGGACAATTCCTCCCATCTTTGGCGCTGCAATCGCCTCCTGCATAGTGCTTCTCTGCATCAGTCCGATCTTCCGCCCTGATACCATTGTCACTGCAGCTGCCACTGTCACCACACCCATTCCGCCAATCTGAATCAGCAGAATAATAACCGTCTGTCCAAATGCGCTCCAGTATGTCGCTGTATCATGTACTACCAACCCGGTTACACACACCGCCGATGTTGATGTAAAGATTGCATCCAAAAACGAGGCCCCCTGCCCGTCTCTTGTCGCCATCGGAAGCATCAGAAACAGACTTCCCGTTAATATTACCAGCGCAAAGCCGTATACAATTACCTGAAATGATGTCAGCTTTTTCCCATTCCGAAAATTCATAATACATCCTTCCTTAACATCTCTTTATAGCTTCTTAATTATGCTATAAAGAAAATAAAGAACGTATAAGTAAGTCTATGACAATATTAAGACTGCATAAAGATTCTGTTAATGTGGATATATTAATCATCATTCTATCCGAATAGAAATGCCGTTGGAAATACAATCAACACCGTTCCGATGCAAACAGCCGCCAGCACAAATATCGGCATTCCTACAAACACCATTAAAAAGGACCAAACTGGATGGCGATATGCCAGCCTCTCTGCTTTTGCATTAAATTTTCTTTCTATCTTATGAATCCTGCCCATCATATGCATCATCTTCTCTTCCTCCCTATCTCAAGCATAAACTCAAACAGATAAATATAGGGATAATAACAATGCTAATCCTGTTAAAATAGGATAAAGAAAAAGACCGTCTGGAATATATTCCAGACAGCCTGTCCTCTCAACATTTTGTTCTATGATTACTCTATGTTATCATTAATTCTCTCAAATACCATATCATAACCGTCATTTCCATAATTCAGCGACCGATTCACCCTGCTGATTGTCGCGGTAGACGCCCCCGTTTTCTCCGCAATCTCCAAATAGGTTCTGTGCTCTCTCAGCATCTTGGCAACCTCAAATCTCTGCGAAAGTGACAACAACTCATTGATCGTACAAATATCCTCGAAAAATGTATAGCATTCTTCTTTATCTTTCAGACTTAATATAGCACTAAAAAGATAGTCTACGGATTCCGTTCTTATTTTTTTACTCATATTATTATCTCCTCCGTAACAAAATCACTATTAGTATTTTAACACACTAAATTCATAAAGTCTATAGTTTTTTCTCTCCTTTTGACGCTCCGTTCAAGTTTCGCTTCAAAATCCTTTGAAATTTATCAAAAGAAGTATTGGCAATCAGTTCTTCCGGAAAATCTGTTTCTCTGAGTACTTCCTCCACATAAGGATACCTTGCAATGTCTGCATCCACATGAGAGTCTGAGCCCAACACTACCATGACACCGCACTTTTTGCAGATTCTTAACATTTCCAGACAGTTTTGTTTCGTATTCTTCCGAAATCCTGTTGGATTCAAAGACGCATTATTTACTTCCAAGAGTGTTCCCGTCCGCTTCGCCTGTTTTGCCAATGCCTCAAAATCCACTGGAAACCGCCCGTCATCCGGATGTCCGATAATATCCACATATGGATTCTCCATCACTGTCAGATAGGCCTCTGTCACTCTCTCCTTATCTCTTGAACCTTCATAACAAGGCATGTGCATGCTGGCAATCGTAAGATCAAGCGTTGACAGTACGTCCTGAGGCAGATCTACTTCTCCTTTCTCATTTAAGATATTCAGCTCTGAACCCAGCAGCAGATCAATCCCATACATCCGTCTAGGAACTACCTTTAAATTTTGAAAATAATACAGATGGCTGCTTCCCGGCATCTTCGGTGCATGCTCGGTAATCGCCAGCGCTTTCAACCCTTTTTCAGATGCTGCCTGCGCCATCTCCCGAATGGTATTGTAAGCGTGACCGCTGGCCAGCGTATGGGAATGAGTGTCAATCTCTATCTTCATAACAAATTCCTTCTTTCTCTTTTCCTTTTGTAGATTTGGTATTTTCAAAACACATTCCTTTCTGGAAATATTATACAGTATACCCGCTTCTTTTTCTACACATTCTATTTTCATAATCAATAACCAAATCATACTTTCAAATATATTTTTGACAATTACGGAGGTACTCATCCATGAAAGACAAAGAAAATCAGAAAATCATAGACGCATATGACTATCTCTCTAACGCTGCTTCCTCTCAGGACTGTACCGGCCTGATTCCATCAGAGCCTATATCTACAGCAGAATTAGAATCTTACGAAGAGCTCTATCATTTTCTTCCGCCCTGCGCAAAAGCTGCTAACATCAAACCGGAAGAACACACCAAATAATTCCGCATATACTAATCAAAAACGGAGTGTGTTCCTATGCCTACTCAAAATCTGGTTCCTATAAGCGGTATCATCCAAAATATCCAGGGATTCAGCGAAGATTGCTGCGAACAACAGGTTACCATCCGTAACTCCGATGGTATTCACAACTTTATTATAGGTGCCGGCACCTATATCCCCGGTCAAATCCGTCTGCAAAACGGTATGCCAATCACGGCATTCTATGACGCCTCTCTCCCAATCCCCCTGATCTATCCTCCTAGATATCAAGCGGAGATTATCAGCCGGAGGAATCAAAATGAAACTATCTATGCCGGCTTCTTTGGGAATGATCTGGAAGCATCCGACGGTTCTCTTCAGCTGAATATCGGAATGGGCACAGAAATCGTTACTGCCAACGGTCAGCGTTTCACCTGCAATCCAGGCGGGCACAATCTCCTGGTTTACTACACTGCCACAACCAGAAGTATCCCGCCCCAGACAACACCACGAAAGATTATTGTGATGTGTTAATCACACATACTGCCGGAGTTTTCCTTGCTGGAACTCCGGCATTTTTCTGCCTTTATCTCCATTTTTTTTAATAGACAATTTGATGGAATTCGCTATAATATAAATGATTATGACACTAGAAACAATAAAGCGATATCAAAATAACAAAAACACATTGGAGGTATTTATGAAACGAATAAAACAACACTTCTATATCCTGCTTCTTCTTGTTGCTGCTACTTTCACCACGGCATGCGGCAATACCACAGATAAATCTGACACGACCGCTACTTCTGGCGTTTCCACAGATTCCGATACCCCTGCTTCCGACATTTCCGCAGCCTCTGTAGAAGAAGTTCCAGAATATTCCGGAGAACCTTACATAGAAATCAACGACAATGAACCGGAATTTACTGAAGAAGAGTTAGACACTAACTCCTATGAATCTTACAGCGAACTGGATACACTTGGACGCTGCGGTACCGCCACTGCCTGCGTCGGAACCGATTTAATGCCTACCGAGGAGCGTGGTTCCATCGGTCAGGTTAAGCCCTCCGGCTGGCATACCGTTAAGTACAACGGACTGGTGGATGGGAACTATCTCTACAACCGCTGCCATCTAATCGGTTATCAGCTGACCGGTGAAAATGCAAACGAGGAGAATCTAATTACCGGTACAAGGTATCTGAATGTGGAAGGTATGCTTCCATTTGAAAATGAAATTGCCGATTACGTCTCCGAAACTGACAACCATGTCTTATACCGCGTCACACCTATTTACGAAAGTGAAAACCTGGTTGCCAGTGGTGTGCAAATGGAAGCCAAATCCCTGGAAGATAATGGAAAAGGCGTTACTTTCAACGTGTATTGCTACAATGCACAGCCCGGAATTGAAATTGACTATGCAACAGGAGAAAGCCATAAGACAGACACTGCTGCCGAATCAAAGGAAACCAATAAATCTGAGACGCCAAAAGAAACCACGAAAGACACCTATATCATTAATAAAAACACTCATAAATTCCACAAGCCGGATTGTTCCAGTGTAAAAGACATGAAGCCCAAAAACAAAAAAGAATTTACCGGCTCCAGAGACGAATTGATAAATCAGGACATGGATCCCTGCGATCGGTGCCGTCCATAAATCTCTCCTGACTTTTTAATCACGCACCAGAATCCTCCTTCTACATATACTGATAGCAGTAAAATTGAAGGAGGATTCTATGAAAAAGCGTATCATTTCTATCACTCTCATTCTCGCCATGGCAGCAGCCTCTCTGCTTGCCTGCACTTCCAAAGAAGAATCAAAGGAAACAACTTCCACAACAGATACAAAAAAAGAAGAAACAGCTTCCAAACCAGTAAAGGTCACCTTAAACGAAGTGGCACACTCTATCTTCTACGCTCCTATGTATGTTGCTATTGAGGAAGGGTATTTTGAAGAGGAAGGAATTGACCTTACTCTGGTGACTGGGTTTGGGGCTGATAAAACTATGACCGCCGTACTCTCCGGAAGCGCCGATATCGGCTTTATGGGATCAGAAGCATCCATTTACACTTATAATGAAGGTGCAAATGATTATGTCGTCAACTTTGCACAGCTTACTCAGCGTGCCGGAAACTTCCTGGTTGCCCGCGAAGAAATGCCCGGCTTTACCTGGAATGCATTAAAAGGAAAGACTGTACTTGGTGGAAGAAAAGGTGGCATGCCGGAAATGGTGTTTGAATACATCTTAAAAGAAAACGATATCAATCCTGCCTCCGATGTAACGATCAATCAGAATATTGATTTCGGTTCTACCGCTGCTGCGTTCTCAGAAGGTCAGGGTGACTTTACGGTTGAATTCGAACCAGGCGCCACAAATTTAGAAAAAGAGGGCAAAGGCTATGTCGTTGCTTCTCTTGGTACAGACAGCGGTTATGTTCCTTACACTGCATTTTCTGCGAAACAAAGTTACATCGATGATAATCCTGAAGTCATTCAAGGTTTTACTAATGCACTTCAAAAAGGTATAGACTATGTACAATCCCATACACCAGCAGAAATTGCAAAAATAATTGCTCCACAATTTAAGGAGACCGATCTCGATACCATTACCACCATTGTCACCCGCTACTATGATCAGGATACTTGGAAGGAGAACCTTGTATTTGAAAAAGACAGTTTTGATCTCTTACAGGATATCTTGGAAACTTCTGGTGAACTGACTAAGCGAGCACCTTATGAGGAACTGGTAACAACGAAATTTGCCGAAAAGGCAAAGAAATAATCGCCTACACTATTTAAAAATTCGCCCTCCCTGCACATCCTGTTTGTGAAGAGAAGGGCGAATTTTTATGAATGAAAAGTGCTCGATAACAAGACACTGTCAGAAGCTTCAAGACTTAGAAAGAACGGTTCCCGATGTAAGTAATTCTAGAAGCGCTTCACACCCTTCTGTAACATCCGCATAGGTGGCGTCAAAGTTGCCTGTATACCAGGGATCCGCAATAGCCCTTGGATGCTTGGAAAACTCCAAAAGCATATGAATCTTTCCATCCGGATCTCCACCGGTGATCCGATTCATATTGCGGATATTCCACTCATCCATACCGATGAGATAATCATATTCCTGATAATCCTTTTTTGTCATTTGACGCGCACGGTGCGGCAAGACCGGAATCCCAACCTCACGCATCTTGTTGACAGTTCCATAATGCGGATCATTGCCGATTTCCTCACGGCTGGTAGCAGCAGAGTCGATGTGAAATTGTGCGGCAAGGCCGCGTGTATTCACCATGTGCTGAAAAACGAATTGAGCCATGGTGGAACGGCAGATATTGCCGTGGCAAATAAATAGTACCTTTATTTTCTCCATTTTATCTCCTCATATCCTCTCAAAGCCTTATAAATACTGGCTTTTCAGCCTTTGTGCATTTTTTACTTGAAAGGTTCTTTTTCTTATAAATTCTTGTATTTTCTCATGTTTTTTCGGGCATTTGTGGTACAAATGGGTTATTTTTAAAGTCCCAAATTCCTTATGAGATAAGGCTTACATGAGTTGTTTGTGCATGTTTTTGGGTTATAAACTTTTTCTTTTCCAGTTCATCCCTTGCTTCTTTTAATCTGGCAAGTTCTTTCTTTGCATCATCATAGCCGGTATGCGTATAAATATTAAGTGTTACAGATACATCTGAATGCCCCATCAGATATTGCAGTGTCTTTGGGTTCATCCCTGAATTGGCCATATTTGTACAATAAGTATGCCTGCATATATGTGGAGTAACTGGCGGCAACTGCAACAAATGTTCACGATTATATTTTTCTCTTGCATGCTGCATGTACTTTTCCCAGTGAAGTGCAACCATTGGTCTTCCATTCTTATCCAGAAACAGAAATCCTCCATATCCATCCACCATCGGCTCACGTTTTGGTTTCCTTCTATTCTTCAAGATTCGAAGAAATGCCTCTTTTACATCCGCTTCCATTGGAAGTAACCGCGTACCACTTGTTGTCTTTGTAGATACGATGATATACTTCATTTCTCGAGTTCTTTGCAACTGATGATTCACATTGATAATATCTTCTTTAAAGTCCAAATCTTTTACAGTAAGCCCACAAAATTCAGATATTCTAAGACCTGTCTTGAATAAGATATAAAATGCATCATAATACTGATTATAATGTGGATCATTCTTTACAAACTCGAGAAATTTTGCTTCATCTTCCGGAGAAACAGCTTGTCTTTTCTGACTGTCATTAACAAGTACTGTACCTAATTCAAATCCAAATGGATTTTTTAGAATCAAGTCATCATCCACAGCCATTTGAAAAGCAGGTCTTAAAACACCTCTGATGGAATGAATGGAACTATATCCTCTACCATCTCTTTGTAGTTTTATCAGAAAAATCTTTGCGTCAGAAAGTTTCACATCATCCACTTTCTTATAAGCGAATTCTTCCTTTTTCAATACATTCACCACAAATTTGTAATTCGCTAAAGTATTATGCTTTACTCCTGTTTTCAGGGAAAGATATCGTTCCACAAGTTCAAGCACTGTAATGTTACTTCCTGTAATCCCTTGCATCTGTAAGGACTGAACTTTTCTTTCTTTTTCCCTGAGAGAAAGATCTGCCCGTTTACCTTCCGGCATCTTATCTGCTTCTGTCAATCTCCAACTATATAATATTTTACGCTTACCAAGTGAATCTGTATATTTATAGCGGTAACGTCCACTTGGTTCCTGCCATTCTCCTTGCTGGAGAACTCTGCCTTTATCATCACGTCTCTTTGAAATCATATCCTACCTCCAAGGGGACGCAACATGATATTGTTAGTATATCATGTAACCCCTAATTCGAACACCTCCTTCTTTTAAATTTCATTTTATATCGCACTGAGTGTATCAATAAATTTTTCAAATCTTGTTCGTTTTATCTGTACACGATTCCCATTCCAAAGCAAATACTCTGCATTTGGATTGTCATTGACTAACTTACGAAGCTTTCCTTCTCCAATACGAAAATAGGATGCTGCCTCTTCAATGGATAATGTATACTTCTTCCAATAAGGTATATCATAACTTGTCATTTGTATGCCTCCTTCTATTATCTTTGTTTTTGACATTGGCGGCTGGCAAAGGTATCTATAAAGACTGCCAATGCCAAAGTAGTTTTTTGCCAATGTCATCCTTTATTCTGTTGTCAACGCAACTGTTTTTCTTCCCTGACACCAGTCGTAGCTCATTCTGTTTTCCAGCTGCTTTCTTGCATCTCTTCCTGTTCTGGAAGAAATCCCATAGGCTAGTAGTTCTGCCTCTAATTCTTCTAAACACATTACTTTTCGTTTGGTTAATAACTCCAGGATCAACTTCTGTGCCTTTTCCAGTTTCGTTTCCTTTTTCGTTCCTGCTTTCCCCATCAGCAGATCTTCAATGGATATATCATATTCCCCTAACCATTTTAAGCCTTCTTCTCCTAAAGAAAACGCTACCGGATTTTCCTTCTTAGCAAGAGAATCCTTTTGCTGATATACCACTCGGATATCCTGTTCCTTCTCTTTTTCCACCTTTTCTACAAATAAGATGCTTCGTACTGCCGCTGCGATATCAATGGATCCCAAGGAACGGTAATCGCTCTGACTTCCCGATGACTTATTCAAATGTCCAATGAGAACAATGGCACATCCAGTTCTCTCTGCAATCGTACTGAGATGTCGAAATAAGGGACGGATCTCATTCGCCCGGTTCATATCCACATTGGCTCCCAGATAAGCCTGTATGGGATCCATGATCATGAGGCGTACATTATTCTGTCGGATGGCTTTTTCAATCCGATCGTCCGTCATAGAAAGCTGTTTTTCATCTTCATTGATGAAGCGTACTCTTGTCATATCTGCACCACATTTTGCTAATCTAGGCTTAATGGTATCTGCTATCCCATCCTCTGCTGTTTGATACAACACATTAAAGGGTTCTATGGGAAGTGCATTGGGAAGTTCTTTTCCATTTGTACAGTATGCGGCGATTGCCATTGCAAGCCACGTTTTTCCTTTTCCCGGATTCCCCTGGATCAAAGTAACCTTTCCAAAGGGAATGAACGGATACCATAACCACTGGACCACCGTTTCCTCAACCTCCGACATCTTCATGACTGGAACTGGTTTTTCCCTGGCATCTCTCCAACACATCTGCTTTGCCATATTTTCTACCGGAACTTCTGCTACCAGACATTCATTCCAGTCTTTCTTCACCGGTTCTAATCGGTACACACTCAGTTCCTCCGGAATAAGAGAAACAAACTGCCTGCATCTCTCATTTCCAGGCTCATCATTATCCAGACACAAGTAGATGGAATGGATATAAGGATATTCTGTATACATCCGTTTCATTGCTTTTTCACTCAATCCTCCCAGGGAAATATAACTATGCTTTTCCCATTCTTCTGAAACTGCAGTGATATAAGACAAAAGATCAATGGGGGATTCAAACACAAACAGTTTTTCATCCGTTCCTATATGGCCAAATCCATAGGCTTTTTCTGAACCTCTTGCTTCCCCACGATATCGGTTCTCATCAGTTCCACGCATAGCTGCATATCTGGGATTCTGTTCTTTGTCTCTTCCAACGAACACCACATTGTGATATGCTTTGCTTTCATAAATATCTCCCTTTTCGATCATCTGATCCACCAAATGTTCCGATAGTTTTCTCTGTTCAATGAGATACTTCCTTGCAATCTCACAGCTTTCATTTCTTTCTGGCAGTTCCAATCCAGGCAAGGGGATGGGGCAGACCTTCTGTCTGCCTGCATCTTCCTTCGCCGTTCTTCTGTTGGTTTCTCCAGCTCCCTCTTCTCCTAATAATTCTTTGACTGCCTCTGCAAAAGAAAGACCGTAGAATTCTTTCATAAAATCGATGGCATGGCCGCCTTTATTCTGACTAAAACGATACCATTCGTTCTTGTTGATCATCACACTGTCATGTCGCAACCATCGGTATTCCTTCCCACATCGTTTGAACGATTCTCCTCTCCCAGAAAGAAAAACATATAAATCGGTATCATCTGCTCTTTGGATCTGTTCTCTTGTATATTCTTCCATCTTCTAAAATCCCTCCTATAATTCCATTCCATGATGTTTCTTCTTTCGTTTCATGGTTCTCACTGCTTCTTTTGTTTCTGTGGATTGCTCCCGCTTGTTTGTTTCTGGAAGAGAGACACCTTCTCCTTCCTCTGCCATCAAAGCTTCCACATGATTTTTGATTCCCTCATACTTTCGTAACATGGCATGGATCCGTTTATCTTCTTTTCGTAAAGCAGCTATCTCTTCTGATAAACGAGCGGCTTCTCGTTTCCATTGTCCTTCCGGAATCTTCCCACTTGGGTCTAGATTTTCTTTTAAGATTCTTTCCGAACGATAATATCTGCTAAGTTCCTTCTTATGTTCCTCTTTGAATTTTTCCCTGCCAAAATATTTGTTCTTTAATTCCAGATAAACAGGTCTTGTTTCAAAATACTCTTTCATTGCATAAAGATTGCTGTTGACACTTCGCAAAGCAGACAGTTGTTGATTCAACCGCTGACTCATCTCATTCAGCTGTATATCTAATTCCTGGATTTTCTCTGTCAGCTGTTCTGGGTTTCTCACATCCTGCTCTTCCAGAAAGCGGATCGTCTCTGCAAATTGTTTCAGATTTGTATTCTTTGCCTTTTTCGTTCCATAAGCGTAAGATTCTGCGACTGCATTTCTCTTGTCATAATAGTTTCTTAGATAATCCGCTAAAGTTGGCTGATGTAAGGATGCCATCCGTTCCATCAACTGGCTTTGTCGAAGCAAAGACCATTGAAGAAGATTCTTTGCCCGTTCTTTCATATCATTCAAGGCACGGATAAGTCGGTTTAAACTTCCCAGTGCGGTTGAAATTCCTCTTGCTTCCATCGCCTGTACGTTCGGTCCTTCATGCACCATCGGGATCTTATCAATCCCCCGTTCCTCATAAGATCTGGCATCGACTCTTTCTGTAAGTCCTTTTTCTTCATACAGTTCGTTGCACATCCTCGCCCAGGCACTTCTCCATTCTTCCAAGGTTTCTTTCCTGCTCCAATCCGTTGTATGTACCGCCCGAAATACCGGTTGTCCTTTCTGATTCAGAACCGGCTGTCCATCCGGTGTTAATACTGGAATCTTTTTTTGTTTTTGTCCCCAGGTACCATCTTCCTGTAAAGGGCGGATGGGAACCATGATGTGCATATGGGGATTGGGTATTTTATCCTTTGCCTTCTTCGGATCATGGATCGCTAGATCTGCGATCATCCCTCTTGCGACTAACTGTTCTTCTACAAATCTTCTTGCAAGCTCAATATTTTCTTCCATAGAAAACTCATTCATCAAGGCAATATCAAAGCTGTGTGCCAGCTGTGCTTTCTTATTCCCTTCGATCCATTCCACCTCATTCCAAAGGGTCTCTCTGTCTTTGAATCTCTCCGGAGCCTGTTGGGGAAGATGGATCTCCGCTAATACCACACCGCCTTTTCTCGTATAATCACTCACTTCTCCATAATACGTACATTCCAGTTTTGTACCGGCTCGGTAAGCAGCACTAGCAATGGCAGACTGCCCTTTTCCTCTGGATAATTGATTTAGATGAAAGTGATAACATCCCATCTTACGCATCTCCCTGTGGCAGTTCACCTCGCTGCATCGCCTTTAATAGTGCTTCCTCTTCTGCGAATTCTCGTTCCTTTGCTTCTGCCGCTTCCGCCCGTCCACGAACCATTTCATGAACGACATCACAAAACTTACAAGCGGGATTATGAAGAAGTTCATCCATCAGCTGATAAAATTCTGCCTCTGTCAGATATTTGGTATCTTTACAGATTGCTTCTATGGCTGCTCCCTTCTGGATCAACAGATGGGTTCGTGCCTTTCGCTTTTTCTTTTTCTGTGTATCCAGATAATTCAAGGATCTCTGGATCCTGTGTTCTGCCTGTTCCTTCTCAAGCTTTGCCTGTTTCAATGCAGCTTCTGTTTTTTCAATCTCATAAAGTGCTTCCTGGGTATATTCCTGAAATGTTTTCTTCTTCGCCATATCGTTCTTTTCCTCCTTTTTCAACTCTTCCATTTTCTCTGTTACGGGATAGGCATTTCTGCCGGAAGGGGAACCCTTCTTCGGATGGATCATCCGCCAACACTTTCGGAATTCCCCTTCAGAAAGATGCTACTTCCGTAGGACGCACATACCTTTTAAGGTATATAAGTGCGCTCTTCTGCTTTCAGCATCCGAGTTTTTCTTACTCAAACGGAAGTTCTTCTCCGTCTGGAAGATGCATAAATCCATCTGGATCGGTATCTTCTTTCTTTTCTGATCCTGACAGTTTCTTCCCTTCTGCGAAATAATGTTCTTCTACAATCACGTTGGTGGCATAAACTTTATTCCCCTCCTGATTCACATAGCTTCCTGTCTGGATCCGTCCGCTTACTAAAATCTTCAAACCTTTTTTCAGATATTGTTCTGCAAACTCAGCATTCTTCCCAAAGGTAACACAGGAAATAAAATCTGTTTCTGCCTTTCCATCCTTTCGATATCGTCTGTCTACTGCCAGCGTGTATCGTGCCATAGCAGTACTATTTTCATCCTGGAGATATTTCACCTCCGGATCTTTTGTCAGTCTTCCCATTAAGATTGTTTTGTTCATGTAATTTCTCCTTTCTCTTTTCGTTTTTTTCTTTGTTCTTGAATCAGGCCCGATTCTTTTAAGGCAACTATAATTTGTTCCTCATATATCAGAACGTAGATAGGGCTTTTTACAAATAAAAAAGGAATTTTATTTTTTTGTCCTCATATAACGAAAGGCTCAGAGGGGAAAATACAGGGTGGAAAAGGAAATTTTTTATTTTTCTGCACAAAAAAATACCCCTATGACTTCAAAATCGAAATCATAGGAGTATTTAGTCCTACCTACTCAATGGGGTGTTTTACATTTTGTTTTACACATGTTATTACAGTGTTTTTCAGTTCGACAAGCTGAAATTTATCTTAGAAATTACAGCAATGTTATTTTGATAAACTTTCAAGAATTGAAATATCATGCTTATCTTTATCTCTTAATTCATAACCTGAATGGAAAACTTTTTGGCCTTTTAAAGATATACAAGGAATTGTTTTGCCTTCAAAAAAAACACTACCAAAGTAATCTTTTTCAAACTCATACCATCCACCCTCTAAATCAGCTTGTTTTGAAGTTCCGTCCTCATTTAAAACGAACGGGTGAATGTCTAAGTAACCAAGTTCATCACTATATAACTCTATTCTAACCGGTTTCCAGTCTGTATCAATTTTATAGCCCAGATTCAAAAGCACATTTAACAATTTTTCCGTATGTTGAGCATCAAAATTTATATCTATATCTCTATGAATTCTTGTTTGTTTACCAGCTAAAATATCTACACCCCATCCGCCATCCAACCAGTATGTAATTCCAGTATTTTCGAATAATTCTATTACTTTCATTAAATCTTCTTTTGTTGTTATTTCTTTTCTACCCATACAAAGTCTCCTTTACAACTTCTATATAATTGTTTAGTTAAGTCAATATCAATATCTAATTGCCAAGGCTCAAAATCAAAAATCATGGTCATCACACTCCTTTTTAAAATTCAAATTTGTTGCTTACATTATACTTCATCCATCTCTCTAAGTATAGTGGGATATTGTGATGAAAGTGAGAGAAATCGCTTATCCGTCAGACAATTTCTCTCACTATATTTTTGCACGATAAATTACTGGTCAACATCTGGATACAACCCCAGTTTAGGAGTAAGGTTTTGAGTGTTTAGTTGTTTAATATCTCTACAATCGTGTTTGGTGCATATTTATTGAGTTCATGTCCTACATTTGGAACGATGTGCAAAGTAGCTTGTGGTAGTAATTCTTTTAGCTGCTTAGAAGCCTTCAGATTGGCAGTATCCTTTTTGCCACACAAAATTGTCACTGGACAACGAATATTGTTTAATTGCACAGTAAAATCCAATGACCGCATAGAGTGAGCCAATTTTATGGTGCTGCTTTTTGATAGTCCCATACTTTCAAAAGCCTTGTTTGGCATACAACGGAAGATAAGATTTTGAAAATCTATCAGTAAACTTGGAACTTTATATTGTGCGCCAATCAAAACCAGCGAAGCCACTTTTTCTTCATGCCGAATAGCAAAATCAATCGCAAGAAGCGCACCTAACGAAAGACCGCAGATACGAAGCGGCTCTTTTACTTCTGAATACCGCTGTTCTAAATCGCCTAAAATCTGCGAATATGATATTTCATCTTCTGCTGAAGAAAAAAGTTCTGGGCAATCGACATCGGAAATTGATAGTTGTTGGACTACTTCTTTCCAGTCCTGTGCAGTTTGTCCCAACCCATGTAAAAGAACCGTTTTCATTAAACACCTCCTAAGTTCAAGATAATCATCAATGCACAAACAAACTGGAATTTAAAAAGCTATTACATACTAATTATTTTTCTAACCGTATTCGCTGTTCTTATCGTTAGGTTTGAGCTAATATTTGCACTTGCTGTTTTAGACCACCAGTTTGTTTTTTGGTAATCTTTACGGCTGAAAGACCAAAATACCGTTTCTTTATATTCCTCTATCTTTTCTAATCCCTCTTTAGGCTCTCCGATTTCGTTATATACATCTTTGAATGTAGCGGGTGGCATGATAAAGATTAGATTGTCATAAATCTCCTTACTTTCATCTCCCCACCAGTCGGGCGCATGATGTAAAATGTCCTCAAGTTCTTCTTTTGATATGACAAAGACCGGAATATTTAAACTAAAATGATTTTTAATCATTTCTTCAATCTGGCTTGTAAGCTTGATTGTGTCAGATTCATCACTTGAAAAAATCACATTACCGCTATTTAAATAGGTCTTGATCTCTGTATAATTAAGTTTTTCAAAACCTTGCTTTAATTCGTCCATTGGCACTTTGTTTTTTCCGCTTATATTGATACCTCGCAATAAGGCGATATATCTTTTCATATTCTTAACCACCTCTACAACTTCCTATTTATCATTTTCTTTCAGTATATCATAATTATAATCTTTCCACAAAACAAAAAATTTTAATTCCTACGGATTTTTCTACAAAGCATATAACCACATATTATTACACTTCATCAAAAAAACTTTCTCACCCTATATTGAAAAATCGTAACTGAATATCCGACATTCTATCCATCAATAGTTTCTCTTTAACAAATATCATCTTAGTACGGTATCCTGTTCCATCTGGTGTAAGTTTTACTACACTTATTATAACTTCAAAAGCAAACGCCCAAACTGCTTTCTTATTAAAAAAACTTAGAAGAGACATTCTCCTCTAAGCCTTTATACTTTATCATAGAATACTTTTTACTTTTATATTTCCTCATGGTCACGATGCTTTTTTCGCTTAAATCCTACCTTTTGAACACAGGATATTACATGTAAAGATTTTACCCCCACTAAAGACTCTTACCTCACCTCATAAACACCTTCACAAAAACGCCTCTTTTGTTACATCCATATGTAAAGAACTATCTGCTTTTTTACATTTAAAACACGCTATACCAAATTATAAAGATTTTACTTTCAAATTTATTTATAAAAAAAGCTATAAGATTCCACTATTAGAATTCTTACAGCTTTCATTCTCATCATGTCACATCCCTAAATTATAATTATTTATCTTGTAACACTCACACAAAAATCTATGGGTTATTTTCGGGTTATTTCTTCCACACAAATACCTTCCAAGTAGTGATTTTACTGACTTTTTAAGGAGTTCTTCAAAGAGTGCCGTGGCAAATAAATAATACTTTTATCATAGTAATTTTTTGCTCCTTTTTGCCCGGAAATACCGTATTTTGCGAGGTTTCCGGGGATTTGTGTTTTGTTGCCTAATCAGTGGTAACTAGGCAAATTATAGCATATTATTGCAAGTTGTGGCTACCTGTTAGTAGTAGAAATAATAGTAAAAAGGGAACGGTTACTACTAAGGTGTTTCCCTTCTGTCTTTCTCTGCATCACATAAAAATATTTCTTCCAACCCGACCATTCGTTGTTCCGCTGTCAATCCCTCTCTTTCAGCAAATAGTAAATACCTTACAACAATAGCAGATATGTCATCATCCTCATCAACCGGAATATCTTTTGCGGCAAATTCTTTTATGTACTGTTTCACTTTTGCATACTTATCTACTACAATTCTTCCAACCAATTCATCCAAAGATACTTCATATAACCCAGCTAAAAAATCAATTTTTCAAGTACCGGTACACTTTCTCCACTTTCCCATTTTGCAATAGCCTGGCGAGATACTTGACATTTTTCTGCAAGTTCCTCTTGCGACCACCCATTCTCTTTTCTTAATAATTGTAAATTCTCAGCCAACATCATATATGCACCTCTTTCGTTTTTAGTAAATCATATCAAATTGACTATTTAATTTCTATCAACTAACTCTTGCATTTATGCAACCATTAGTTACGTCACGTTTTCGCTTCAAGGCTAATAGAATTTTATACCACTGGTAGTTTATAACATAGTGTATATGTTTGTGTACTTTCAAACTCTTTCTCAATTGCTTTTTCAAACTTTTCTTTACCCATATTCCGCATCAATTCAAGCATCAATTCTGCATATTCTTTACCTTCTTCACCGACTTTAATTGCTCCCATCTTTTCAAACATTCTTTGGCTGATATAATTATCTGAGCGAATTCTAACTGTGAAAAATTTCACTTGCATAATAGACTTCAACCGATTAACAAATAGATTCACTACTCGAGTGCCAATTCCCTGACTGTGATATTTCTTAAGTAATTGTATTCCTATCTCTGGCATTTCTGTATCAAATTTCATAAGAACTACTTCGCCTACATATTCTTGCGTCAATTTGTCTATTATCTTAAGTTGCAATTTGCTTGCATCTGATAACATATCCGTCCACGATTTTTTCTTGAATTGTTCATCATTTATAAGTGGCGTATCCTCAAAAGTTTCATTCCATGCCTTAAAAAACAGTTCTTGCTCTGACACGTCATACCTACTTAGTGTATATTTTTCATCTTCTACAAACGTTACTCCAATAGAGCATAGTTCATCTCTGCTCATAGTGTCCTCCTTCACAACTATTACATTTCCATCTTGTAACATTGCAATTGTTTCTTTTATTTGGTGTACCGCCTTTTTATATACCTTCTTTTGTAGCCAATCCTGTGCTGTACTTTTCCTCTTTTCTTTGATTTGAAAAACTACATATGCATCTTGAAATTCCACCAAACCATCACATAGTTCCTGTTTTTGCTTTCCCTTATAAAAATATAAATCTCGATAAACAAATTCTTTAAAGAAATAATCAATCAAAATATTATTACACTGTAATTCAGAGCCCGTCATAATCTCATCTCCATTTTAAATTCACTCCAATACATTATATCGTCACATCCGTTGTTTTTCCATAAAAAACGCCCCAGGAAACCCAAAGCGTCTCTGCTGCGTAGCAATACTACACAACTTTAAACATTTTCTGTAATACCGCTTTTGCATCATTTTTCTTTTCCGCCTCTGCCTGCGCCTTTCTGAACTCTTCCATACGTTTCAGTTCTTCTTCAGCATTATCAAAATTGAGGTGAGTGTACACATGAAAGGTTAGCGATATATCCGAATGACCCGTGAGATATTGCAGGGGCTTTGGATTCATATCTGCCTTCGCTTGATCTCCACAATATGTATGTCTACTGACGTGAGGCATAACCTTTGGCATCTACACTTTAAAGATACTATTGTATCGATTCACCGTATGCTTAAATCGATGTTCCCAATGCATTGCAACTTCCGGCATCCCACTCTTATCCCTAAAAGGGAAGCCAACATAACCATCCCCCATAACCTCTAGAAGGTCGGTTGGTCAGTCTTCAAAAATCGCCTAAAACATTCGAAACACATCCTCTGTCATCGGAATCTTTATCGTTCCGGCATTTGTCTTCGTAAATTCAATGTGATACTCCATGCTGCTGATTCGCTGAAGCTGATGGTCGATGTTAATGATACAGTTCTTTAAATCAATATCCTTAATAGTAAGTTCGCAAAATCCCGAAATTCGAAGTCCCGTGTGAAATAAGATATAAAACACCTCATAATACTTGCTTATGAAATTTATTATATATCACCGGTATGATTTCCACTAATTTTTTATTTTCTTGTTAAAAATACACAAAATAAAAATGTCCTGATTAGTCAACGTTTCCATCATCTAATCAAGACATTTCTGCTTAACTAATAAATATTCTGTTTTAAATAACTTCCGAGCACATTCCACCATGTTTAATGAAAATGATTTTATCATTATTCTTACATTATCACTTGCCAGCTGTTCTATCTTTGGTTCCTGACGTCACAGTCTTACAATCAAGGTTTTTTATATTATCACTTTAGTTCTGTATACTTTTCTTTACTTCCAAAGGCTTTCTCAACCGGATATTTCTCATTGTTTCTTTTTACTTTTTCAGAAACAATTTCATCCAAATCCAATCCACAAGTATCAGCCATCAAAATACAATAATTTATAACATCTGCCAGTTCTTCTTTTATCTTCTCCAGTTTATTTTCGCAAACAACATCTGCAGCACTCCATTGGAACACTTCCAATAACTCCGAAGCTTCTAAACTGATAGAAATTGCCAAATCTTTTGGATTATGAAACTGCTTCCAGTTTCTATCGTCTCGAAACTTTAATACTTCATTTATCGTTTCTTGTGTCATTTAGATATACCTCTTTTCTCATTATTCAGTATCAACATATTGTGAAATATACTCTCTTAAATTCTGATCACATACATATAAATATGTTCCTCGAATACCTCTCGTCATAAGAACATAATAAATATGCTGTATATACTCTAAAAGTTCTTCATATCCTGTCGTCTTTTTCCCATTTTGATCATAGTAATTTTCTGCACAAACCACAATTTTCTTCTTATCCAGATCATATCCTATTTCATTCCCCATAATAATGAAAGCGTAATTCAAATCATATCCCTGTGTAGAGTGAATGCATCCAACCTCATTAATTGCATTTTCTGAATGAACCCATCCTTCTGTACAATGATTCCATTGTTTCTTTATCCCCTGAATGTCAATGTCATAAAGAGTTTTATCTTTTTTACTAATCCAATCCCATGCGTATCCTGCTGCCATTCTCACCAAACCAATTTCTTGTTCTTTCTGATACATTAAATCATTGAACTTCGCGAAGTCGGTCATTAGTATTAAATCATAATTCTTGAATTCTTTCTTTTCTTTAACTTCTCCAGACAGAAGTTCTTTTACATAGGAAATATAATCGTTCCCACCTTTTACTCGCATCTGCGTTAATAAATTATAATAAGTCATCAATCGTCTAGTTTGTTCTATTTTCATTTTACTCCGAAATCTTTTGACATCAATTCCGGACGGACCAACAACCTGCATCTCATCATAAAAAAGCACAGGACACTTACATTGATGAAGTATCCAGTCTAACTCATCGCTATCAGTTGTCAAACCAATTCGCTCACAACTAGCCTTAAATGCACCCATATATGAAATATTTTTGTACTGATGTAATCTATGCGCTTCATCCACAAGTAAAATATCATAATACTGTTTTGTCACGTCAGAAGGAGCTAATACATCTGATGCTTTTAATCCATAAATACTTTTAAAAATTCCTTTTAATGTTTTTCTCAGGGACGTTTGTGGAACTACAAAACCTATTTTTTTATTTTTAAACTCTTCACTATCTCTTAAATATTTTAACAAAAAAATTGCTACAATTGTTTTACCACTACCTGGCATCCCATTCACAACAACCGTTTGATTTTCTTCTTGTTTTAAAGACTCAACAATTTCTTCTACTGCCACTCTTTGGTCATTATTTAATTCTTTAAATGGCGAATACTTGAATAAATCGGAATTTTCAAGTTCTTCCAAAGAATGCTTCACTATCTTTTCACGCTGTAAACTACGCCATAGAACCTGAAATTTTTCATCATATTCTTTCTTTCCGTAATATTCCTTATCAGCCATACCCGCATTTTTATTACGGACTTCATATAATTCATCAGCCACAATATACTGAATCAATTTTGATTCATAATCAAAAGTAACTGACTGATTAAATTTAGAAGAATAAATGAAATGTACTTTATCAAAAATTCGTTTGTCCACCGAACTATGATGTTGAGACATACGATTTTTCACATGATTCGACTCACCAATATAAGCTTGCTTTCCATTTTCCAAAATGTACAACATTGGCCAATTGGATAGATAACTTTCATCCCCATATTTTTGATTTTTAAAGTCACCTTCTGTAATTCTAAACATTTTAACCTTCCCTTAAATAATTTTCAATTTTTTCAATCAATCCTTGATCCGCCGGCAACCATTCTACACTATCTAATGTCTCTTTCGTCAACCACTTCGATGCTTCATGCTCTTTTAACACTAACTCACCTGCTTTAATCTTGCAAATAAAGCAATCCATTGATAAATGAAACTTCGGATAATCATATTCTACGGTATCCAGCAATTCTTTCACTTCAACTTCTGTATCCAGTTCCTCTTTTATTTCTCTAACAAGTGCCTCTTCCGGTGTCTCTCCAGCATCAATTTTTCCACCTGGAAATTCCCAACCATCTTTGAATTCACCATATCCACGCTGAGTTGCAAACACTTTGCCACCGTCAATAATAATCGCTGCTACTACTCTAATTGCTTTCATGTTGTCTCCTATTGTTCCATTATCCATGCCATCTCGATCTTCGTTCTTTCCCGGAGCTTCTGCAATAAAAAGGACAGGAGAACTTAAATTTCCCTTCCCCATAACCGGATGATTTCTGGTCTTGCATAGTTCACATCTTGTACAATGATCCGCAAACTCCTTTAACTCGTCATATGTATACATACAATCCCTCCAAATCTCTCATTCTTTATATTATAACTCTTTTCCCCCTTTATTTCAGCACATAGTTCCTGCCTTTTTATCCAGAATCCAAAACAACAAAAAAGTGTGCCAAGCACACTTTTTTGTTCTCTGCCCTCCTTAGTCATCACATCAAAGAGGCAAACGGAAGGAAAACACACTCTGCAAACTTTTCTTTCTGTCCTCGATTCAGGAACTGCTCATAAAGATAAGGATCGCAGTTTGAAATATCCTTCTCAAAAATTCTGATATATTCCTGCGCCAGATCATTGGCATAAAAGATACCACAGATTTCGTCATCAACCATCAGAGACCGCATATCCATATTAACCGATCCTATACAGCATATCTCATCGTCAATGGTCATTGTTTTAGCATGAATGTATCCATGATATTTATAAATCTTTGCACCAAATTCCATGATTTGTCCTGCATAATAAGTTGTCACAGGATCAAGGAAAAAGCTTGCTTTAATCCCCGGGATCATCAGCTCAATTTCCACACCGGATGCAGCCGCTGTTTTAAGAGCATCAAGAACTGAAGCATCTGGTATAAAATAAGGCGACTGGATTCGGATCTTCTTTTTGGCACTGCGAATCATGCTTAGATAATTCATCTTGGCAGCTTCTTTGTCATTATCCACCCCGCTGACAACAAACTGACACAGGTTCTGTGACGTTTGCTGAGGAGGAAGTTTGAGTGATTTCATATATTCGACCATATACTCCCAATCTCTCTGTCGAACCGCACATAAGAAATCCGTCATAAAATATGCATCCAACGTCGCGACACAGGCACCTGTCAACCGAATTTGCGTATCGCGCCAAGGATTTTTCTTTTCTGCAAGATTTGCATACTGTTTCCCCATATTCATGCCTCCGATATACCCGATTTTGTGATCGATAGCAACGATCTTTCGGTGGCTTCTGTAATGGGTCAGATAAGGCTTAACCCGGATCACTTTTCCCCCGGCGCTTATCAGTGGCTTGAACATTTTGCCCGGTGTAGACAAATTGGCAATAAAGTCACACATCACCAGAACTGTAACGCCTTCTTTTGCCTTCTTTGTCAATGCTTTAACCAGTGCTTCTCCCATCACATCATGGTGAATCGTATAAAACAGTACATAAATACTTTCTTTGGCTTCCTTAATGTCCTGAAACAGCGCACGGTAATGCGCTTCTCCCGTAATGAACAATTGATAATCATCGTAGCAGGTCACCGGACTGTTATTATAATTCGCATTAAACTGCATAACCTGAAGATCTTCCTCGGAAAGCGTCTGGACGGCTAATAAATTCTTTGGCGCTTCTGCAACAGCTAATCGTTTGGAAAGCCTCTTGCGGCGCAAGACAGAAGTAAGCTTAATCGCAGTCGTACTGCCAAAAACCAGATAAAGCAGCATTCCTGCATACGGAAGACACACCATGACAAGCACCCAGAGCATTGCTTCTGTCGGGTTCTTTCGTTCTACAAAAATAACCGTCAAAATAGTAGCAATATACAGAATCAATAGAATCACTTTCAGCATCGTCTAACCTCCCTGTCTCCTATGTCGGTTACAACAGCGGTGCAACGGTTTTGGCAACAAAACCAAGCACTCGACGCTTAAACGGCTCTGTTCGAATCATGTCAACAGTAACCTTCCGGCATTTTTCCTGTGTAAGTTCAAAATCTTCTTCGATCTGAGGAATACAATCTGTTCCCCACATATAAGTAGCACATTCAAAATGATGATAAAGGCTTCGGTAATCCAGATTGATTGTGCCTACAACAGCCTCCCTGCCATCACATACAAAAACTTTTGCATGGACAAAACCTGGCGTATATTCGTAAATTTCTACCCCCGATTCCATCAGGGATCGATAGTGCGTCAATGCAAGTGCGAATGGAATATACTTATCCGGAATTCCAGGAAGCATAATTTTCACATCGACACCTCGTTCTGCCGCATATTTTAATGCATTCTCCATCTCTCCGTCCAGGATTAAATAAGACGTCATAATATGAACATACTTCTGTGCCCGGTTCAACATATCGATATAGACCTGTTCCCCCACCTTATCTCTGTCAAGAGGACAGTCGCCGTAAGGCAGCACAAATCCATTTTCAGCTTGCGGTGTAATTGGTACATTCAAGAATCGATCGAAATCCATTTCCTTTTCATCCAAAGACCACATATGCAGAAACATCCTCGTAAACCTAAGAACCGCTTCGCCCTGCAGCATTACAGCAGTATCTTTCCAGTGACCATACTTTTCATAAGTATTGATATATTCGTCTGCCAGGTTCACGCCTCCATTAAAGGCTACTCTTCCATCAATCACGAGAATTTTTCAATGATCCCGGTAATTGT
Source organism: Dorea sp. ICN-14282 (assembly GCF_037890115.1). Taxonomy (NCBI): domain Bacteria; kingdom Bacillati; phylum Bacillota; class Clostridia; order Lachnospirales; family Lachnospiraceae; genus Dorea; species Dorea sp. ICN-14282. The sequence continues at coordinate 864,226 of NZ_JBBKBH010000001.1, forward strand.
AATGGGTAGATACAAACGGCTTAATCGGAGCAAACATTTTACATTTAATACCAAGTTTCCTAATCCGCTTCGGGTAATCGTGAGGAAGGGTAGACAATTCACAAGTACCGTCATAAAGCATTCGTACCTCGACTCCCTCTTTTGCCTTTCGTGCCAAGATTTCCAGAATCTGTCCCCACATTTCCCCTTCGTCTACAATAAAGTATTCCAAAAAGATAAAATGCTCTGCCTTTTCTAATTGGATCAACATTTCTTTAAACTTATCTTCTCCCAGCGGAAAATAAGTAACAGAAATCTTCTCATATACCGGATAGCATCCACTTCTTTGCACATAACGAGTCAATGCCGCCGCCCCAGGATCAGGCTGCTTCAGCTTTTTTTCGGTTTCTGGATCTTGCTTTAAGAATTTCTCTGTTTCTTCATTTAATCTGGCATAATTTCTTTGCAAGACACGGTGACCAACGTTCTCCTGTGTATAAAGAAATAATAAAGCTCCAAACACTGGAAGCAGCATAATCACTACCAGCCATGTGATTTTAACCGTAGGATTCATCGGACTGTTCAGCCAATATAACACCATAAAAACAGTAAAGATTACAACTCCACCATAAATATGCGGCAGAAAAGCTTAAAACCAATGAAAGATACTAAACAGAAACAAAACCTGTACGGCAAGCAATACAAGAATCAGCCCTGATCGACTGAAAATCATTCAGAAAATCCCTTGTTTTCCCTTCTTTAAAAGGCGTAATCCGGTTTCTTTGGAATCATTTTTCATAGATATCCTTCCTCTTATTATATCGTAATGTTTAGAAATTCACTTTTATCCTATGCTTCCTTTGGTTTCACAACCTTATTTACAATTAAACTTACGACCAACATCACCACTGTTACACTAACCCAGCAAAATCCCATAGAATACAATGGTAACTTGTGGCAAAGATCACTCAGCACACCCAGCGGTAATCCAGCAGCATCCAGTGCATAAATCACGCTGACGCATCCTGTACCGGCAATTACCATTGGATACACGTAACGATTCTTCTCCCAGAGCCGATGTGAAAGTCCCAGAACAATTAACACAATCGAAACTGGATAAATCGCATTCAGCACCGGAATGGAGATGCTAAGAATTGCATTCAATCCCAAATTACATACCAGGAAAGAAAATGCAACAATGATCAGTACCCACTGACGGTAAGAAAACTTACCAAATTGTGTAGAAAAGAACTGAGAAATAGAGTTAATCAGTCCCACACAAGTGGTTAAACATGCCAAGGTAAAAATGGCTGCCAAAAGGATTGCTCCCGGCTGTCCAAACAATTGAGACACAATACAACGAAGCGTCCACGCTCCATTTTCCTGAATTGGATAAACATTGGAACTACACATTCCCATATAAGTCAGCATCATATATACTACAGCTAAAATACTTCCCGCAAACACACCAGCCAGTACCGTATAGTGCATGGTTCTCTTCTTTTCTTTTAATCCAAAAGAACTTAGTGTTGTTGCAATCACCAATCCAAAGTTTAACGCCGCAATCGTATCCATCGTCTGGTATCCTTCAGAAAATCCTTGCAGAAACGGTGCCGCCTTGTAGGCTTCCTGCGGAGCTGCAACATCTACCTGCCCCTTCATCAGAAAGCTAATAAACAGAAAGACCAGTAAAATAAGAAGGCTTGGTGTCAAGAATGTTCCAATTCTTTTTACCAATTTTCCCGGAGTAAAACAAAGCCACAAAGCAATCAGGAAGAACACCAGGGAATATGCTACCATCCATACCGTCATATTCGTCCCTTCCGGAAGATACGGCGCTACTGCCATTTCAAACGGAACGGAAGCAGCCCTTGGAATTCCAAGTCCTGGACCGATAGACAAATAAATCAACACAGTAAACACTGCGGAAAACTTAACGCCTACATGGTTGGCCAGTCGATCCAGTCCGTCAAATCTGGCAACTACAATGACTCCTAGTACCGGCAGAACAACCGCTGTTGCCAAAAATCCAATGATAGCTGAAATGGTGTGACTTCCTGCATTTTGTCCCAAAAATGGCGGGAAAATCAAATTTCCTGCCCCAAAGAACAGCGAAAACAGCATAAAGCTTACCAACAGCATTTTCTTTTTTTCCAGTTTCATAATCATTTCTCCTCTTCTGTAAAATAGAATGAAGTAAGGAATTCCCTACTCCTGACCGTGGAGTCAAACAAATTTTTCCACTCCACATAAAAAAGACCCGTCTCAAATTACTCTGAGACGAGCCTTGTAAATACAATACCCGCGGTACCACTCAAATTGTACGGTTTTCTTCTTTGCCATACCTCTTCAGACTCCAACAAGCCCTATGCATTAACGCAGCCTGCACGGAAACCCCTACTTGCAATGCTTTGGGGATCTCGGCTCGGAAGGGATGGGATACAATAACAAGAACTTACCGGGGTTCCACCATCTCCCGGCTCTCTGAAAAATCCTGGTTAAATCCGTCTTCGTCATAGCCTTTATCGTATTACATTGATGAAATTATAACATTGATCTATTTTATTGTCAATCACTTATCTTCTTCTCCCTTTTGCCCCACTTTCCACGCTACCAAATAAGCAGCCACCGGAACGCTCAAAAGACAGGCAGTAATTCCAAGTAGCATCACAGCAATATTCTGAAACAACACCTTGGAATTCAGCATCATTTCCGGCGAATACCCATTCTTCTCCAGATAGGCGAACAACATCAGAGACTCGCCCAGATAGGCAAATACAAGCGTATTTACCGTCGTTCCGATAATCTCCTTTCCCACTTCAATTCCAGACCGGAAATAGGCACTTCTATCCAGGTCTTTTCTGTGTACTGCCACTTCGTAAACTGCCGACGTCACAGAAAGAGCCGTGTCCATCACCGCACCAAGCGCACTTAGAAGAACAACCCCCACAGCTACCTGCTGCATGGAAATAACCAAATCAGTGGTATAGTAAAACTGTACGTCTTCCTGCACCGCCTGAATCTCATTAAGCCCTGCACTTCCTGTTTTCCAAACACCCACACAGATTCCCACTGACAATACAGCCATCACAACAGCTACCGTCAAAAACGCTGTTTTCGTCTTTAAATTACTTCCATTCTGCTTCATCAATGTCAGATAACTAATCAAAACAGCCGCCACCGGAATGATCAAAAGCGGAGGCTTTCCAGACGCAAGCAAGAGAACTGTCAATGCAAGCACACCGATATTTCCACACAATGCCAATACTGCTGATGCACCGCGCTCTCCTCCCACCGTAATCAGCAAAACGAACAAAATCAATGCAAGAAACCAGATCATATCGCTTCTGACCTCCTTCCACGCCGTCTAAGCAGACACGATGATATCAGAATAGAAATGGGAATTGCCGCCACAATCCCTATACTTTCAATTAAAAATTCCACAATCTCCAATGGGATATGAAGCCTCACCATGGTAAGAAATGACACTTCATTGTTCATACGAATCAAAAAAGACGGTATCAGACTACTTCCAAAAGTAAACAACAATACACTGATCATCGTTCCCATAATATCGTAGCCAATCTCCCGTCCGGAACGAAACAAACTACGAAACGTAAGATCCGGCTTCTTTTCCAACAGCTCACTTAAGGCTGCGGAAATCGTAACTGCCACATCCATAATTGCTCCAAGCCCTGCCAGCATAACTTCCGCAGCAAAGATATCTTCTGGATTCTCAATCGTCCCCAGATATTCCATTGCTGAATAATCCGGCTCCGCCACCCGGTTCATCACCGCAAAGAAAATCGCCATAATCAACGCCAGCACACAGAAAGATGACAGCACAGCAGCAAATGTTTTCCTGCTGAAACCATTTAAGAACAACAATGTCGTTACCATAAACAGAATTGCCATCAGATTACAGATCTTTAAGATATCCTTCCCTTGCAGATACAACGTAAATCCTGCTCCATAAATCCCTAGATTGACTACAAGCGTAGCAATCGTCAGAACGCCCTGCTTTTTCGTAATCAGAAGAAGCAAAATCACCATCAGGCCAAACAAAGCTGCCAGATACACATCTCTTTTCAACGTTTTAATCGTCGCCGTTTTTCCTTCTCCATTCAGACTGACCAGCACCTGATCCCATTTATGGTACTTTTGATTGATCACCTGTGACGCAGAATATTCATTTTTCAGCAGAATCTTATCGCCTTTTTGGTCGCCGTTTAAGAGTTTTGCCTCCATCGTCTGTTCGTAATACTGTTCTTTTTCCCCTCTTGCACCACTCTTAACACCACTTTCTTCCGTTCTCACCTTCTGAATTCTTGCAACCGGTATCTGATAAAGCCAGGCATCCGTTGCCACAAAAAGAATTAGTGCAAGATAGAAAAGCAGAAAAAAGATATATTTTTTTCTAAACATGAAACTTCTTATACATCTCCTCTTTAAATTCTTTCCCTTTAAAAAGTATCAAAGCAAGCAGGAATAAAAAGCTAAGTCCGGCACACAGAACCGCCGGAGCGGAAACAGTAATCACATGACACGCCAAAAGAAGAAGCGGAAGAACCACACTGTACCCTGCTGCCATCACAAAATAGATCATATATTCTCGCGGCGAATGCGATTGTATCTTAGAGATCACCATCATAGAAATCTGAATTAAAATGCAGACTGCCGGCAATACAAAGTTCACCGACCAGCCTCGCCAGCCTACACACAGATCCCATACAACAGCTCCAATCTTCACGACCAAAAGCTGCCACATGGCATTTTTCATCAGGTTATGCCGTTTAAAATAGCCCACTGCCAACGCAAGCCACATGGATAAAGCTCCTGCCACAGCCCACACAGCCCAGTGAAGATTCGGCGTCAGCACTGCATTGCACATAACACTAAGTACCGCAGCTGCAATACAACCAAACGAAAATCCTCGAAAAAACTTTTTCCCTTCATAGTTCGGCTTCACCTGTTCCGGAAAATCAGGCTTCTTTAACTCTACTTTCACACCCAGTCCTTCCAGTATCTGATAAAAATTGCGCTGTATATTCGAACTGTCATACCTAGACGTAAATGCAAAAGACATGGTATCTCCGTAAGAACAGGCACAAAGTTCTGTCCTCGGCGTACTGGTATAGACACCAAAACGTTCAATATAAGGTGCATATTCCTCTGGCATTCGCACCGCACTCATATTAGAAAATACCGCCGTTACTTCCCGCTCTGCCATCTTCGCCCCCGCTTTGATACAGGGATTTTTTAATTCTAATGGCGCCCATCTTAAAATCTTATTCTTTTCAAAAGCAATCAATTCATTCATTCGCTGAGCTACTTTTTCTTTTGAAAGATTCTCTTCAAAATATCCTTTTACTTCTTTTAGAACTTCCTTAAAGGTATCTTCTCTGCCCGAACGTCCAAACTGATATCCCGGCTCAATATAACCAAAGAAATTCAGCATGGAATCAGATGGAAACAATTTCCTTAAGTTAACCGGCACCATCAGAATAACCGGCTTCTTCTCCTGCATCCGGGTCATTTCCTCATGGATGGCATAGATCAGCGCTGCAGTCAAAAGCACAGACATCGATACCCCATATTTTCTTGACACTCCCAGAAGTTCCTGTACAGAGGCCGTGCTTTCCATCACCTTAAGTTCCTCATACTCCTTGCGGAACTTATGAATCTGATAAGCATGCACTTTTTTCTTCTTACGCTTGGGAAGATCCGGATTATAGTATTTACTGAAGCTGTCGTCTTCCTGGTCTCGTACCGTCACCCGGGCGTTCGTCAGTTCCACATTCTCCAGTCCGTCCTCTTTATGGGAAAGACACAGATAATTTTTCACCAGCTCCCGAATGAATTCCGTAGCTCCGGTTCCGTCTGTCAACGCATGAAATACTTCAAAGTTAATCCGATTCCGATAATACGTCACTTCAAATAATAAAGCCTTCTTATCTCGAACATAGAGACAGCTGCAAGGTTCCTTGTATTCCTCTCTCACCACCGGGCGAAGCTCACTTTTTTCCAGATAATGCCAGAAGAGCCCTTTTCGCATCACCGACAAAAACACCGGATATTTCTCAATGGTCTGATTCAATGCTTTCTGCAGCACTTCCGGCTGAATTGCTTCCTTAAGTTCACAATAAAACCGAAACACACGGGTATCTTTTGCACTGCTGGTCGCAGAAAACATTTTTGCCGCATTATCAAGATTTCGCCAATACGCCCGCTTTTGCTGAAACACTGCTATTTCCTCCTTAAAAATTCATTAATCAATTCAAAGCTTTCCTTTACATGGTAATACTTAATTCCCAATGCAAAATATCCGTGAAGAGCATCCGAAATTCGGTGAATTTCCACCTCATTTCCGGCCTCGGAAAGCTTCCGTCCATAATCTTCCCCTTCATCCCTAAGTGGATCAAATTCTGCCGTTAGAATCAAAGTTTTCGGCTGATTCTTATAATCTTCCGCCAAAAGCGGTGCAAAATATGGATTCTTCTTATCCTTCTCACTGGATGCATACAACTCAATATAATCCCTCATTTTGCCAGCTGTTAGTAGATAATCACTGCCATTCTCCCGCACCGATGGATACGGAGATGCATCACTGTAATCCCCGTAGAGAGCCGGATAAATCAGAACCTGCCGCTTGGGGAGAAATTCCCCTCGATCCCTTGCCAAAAGGGACAGAGCTGCCGCTAAATTTCCACCGGCACTGTCACCGATCACCGTAATCTGTTCCGGATCAATTCCAGCGATCTTCCCTGTGTACAGTTCCTTCGCCACCGCATAACAATCTTCCAGCCCTACCGGAAATTTATATTCCGGAGCCAGCCGATATCCCACGGAAACCACAATATGATTGGTTGCCACTGCCATTCGGGCACAGATTCGTTCATAATTATCGATACTCTCTGTCACCCATCCTCCTCCATGAAAGAACAGCATGACCGGAAGCCCATCCGTCTCTTTCTCTCTGGGCAGATAAACCCGAACCGGCACCTCATACCCCTCATTATAAATCTTCCCATCAATGGTTCGATGAAAAATTTTCATCGGATCAATGGCTTTTAAATTCGCCAGATGCCTGGACGCCTCCACCTCGATTCCATCAAAGGATAATGCTTTTAATACCTTTCTCATGGATTTGTTAATCGCCATGCTTTACTCCTTACTTCACCTATTCCTGATTCCCAATCTGCTCCGCCAGATCATTTAGATAGACCCAGCGCTCCATCTTTTCTTCCAACTTTTGCTCCACCTCTTCTTTTTGAGTCAAAAGTTCATTTAACTTTGCTGAATTGGTGGCATTGGCTGCAATTTCTTCCTCCAGCCTTTCCACCTGTTCTTCCAAATCTGCAATTTCTCCGTCAATGGTCTCGTATTCGCGCTGTTCTTTATAAGAAAATTTAAGCTTCTGCTCCCGGCGCTTCCAGGTGGCCTTTGAATCGGATTTTTTCTCTTCATCCTTCCCTTTGTCCGGTAATTTCCTGTCTTCTAAGCTCTCCAATCCTTCCAGCTCTTTTCGGATCAGATAATCTGAATAACCGCCTTCATACTGCCGGATTCTTCCTTCTCCTTCAAAGGAAAAGATCCGGGTTACCATTCGATCCAGAAAATAGCGGTCATGGGATACGATAATAATAATTCCATCAAACCGATCCAGATAATCTTCCAAAATGGTCAGCGTCTGGATGTCCAAATCGTTCGTCGGCTCATCTAAAATCAATACGTTTGGAGCGCTCATCAGAATCCGCATCAGATATAGCCGGCGCTTTTCGCCACCAGAGAGTTTCTCAATCCTTGACCATTGAAGCGCTCCGTCAAACAGAAAGTTCTCCAGCATCTGGGATGCTGTGATCCGACCATCGGAAGTAGTAATATATTCTCCCACTTCTTTCACATAATCAATCACTTTCATCGTGTCATCCATCGCTTCATTTTCCTGAGAGAAATAGCCAATTCGAATCGTCTGTCCAATTTCTATGTTCCCCGCATCCGGCGTCACAAGTCCGTTCACCATCTTAAGAAGCGTTGATTTTCCACATCCATTTGGACCAATGATCCCGATTCGGTCATTTTTTAAAAATAAGTAGGAGTAATCCTCTATCAGCTTCTTGTCCCCATAAGATTTCGATAAATGGGAAAGTTCAATTGTCTTATTTCCCATACGGGATGCTACAGAATCCATAATCACTCTCTTTTCCGCCTGGATATCCTGCATCTCCTGCATCGCTTTGATTCGATCAATATGCGCCTTCTGCTTGGTGCTTCTGGCACGCGCGCCGCGGCTTAACCACTGAAGCTCTGTTCGAAGCAAACTCTTACGCTTACGCTCTGTGGCAAGCTCCATATTCTGCCTCGCCTCCTTTAGCCGCACGAACTCCGAATAATTCCCCGGATAAGAATAAAGTTTTCCCTGGTCTACTTCCACAATCCGATTGACTACGCGATCCAAAAAGTAACGATCATGTGTCACCATCAAAACCGCTCCCTTAAATCGGATCAAATATTCCTCCAGCCACTCTGACATGGCATTGTCCAAGTGGTTCGTCGGCTCATCCAGTACGAGAATATCTGCCGGCGTCAAAAGGGCATTCACAAGAGCCACACGTTTCTTCTGTCCTCCCGATAAAAGGGATGCCTTGCTATCAAAATCAGTAAATCCAAGCTGATTTAACATTGCCTTTGCATCTGCTTCAATGGTCCACTGATTCAGCTCATCCTGATTGCCCTTTACCGCTGCCTGAAGAATGGTCTCCGCCTCTTCAAACACCGGGGTCTGAGGCAAGTAACAGATCTTGACCTGGCTTCCCATACTGATCTTTCCATCATCATAATCTTCGATTCCCGCTGCAATCTTAAGAAGGGTAGATTTCCCCATTCCATTGACTCCAATGACACCGATTTTCTCATTTTCATTAATACTAAATCCTACATCATCCAGCAAAATCCGATCCGTATAAGACTTTGTCAGATGCTCCATCGTCAATAAATTCATATGTTTCATTTCCTTATCTTGCTTCTAATTCTGCTGTCTATAATGTACTTATTATACGCATAACCTTGTGGCTGCGTCAAATAGCTTTTCTCGTCTTCTGCCTTCGGAACATTCCAATTCCCATCAGCATCGTCAGAACTTCAGCTGCCGGAAATGCCAGCCAAATCCCGATAACTCCAAGGAACAAAGGAAGCAGATAAACCAGCGCAATCAAAAGCACGCATCCCCTGAGCATACAGATAATCAGGGACTCTACCGGCTTTACCACCGCCTGAAAATAACTGATAAATACCATATTGACGGCCATTGCTATAAAGCCGACAAAATAGATACGAATTGCCGATGCTGACAACGCCAGAATCTGCGGATCCGGATTTAAGAAAATATAAGTATAAAGATCCGGGAACGCGATTCCCACCACTACCGGAACTGCACAAATGACCAACGATGTCCAGACTGCACTCCAGAATACCTGGTGAATCCTCTCTCCTTTTCCCGCTCCAAAATTCGTGGAGATAATCGGCTGTGCCGCCTGATTGACTCCTTTACACAAGCTCATAATTACAATGGATACATTGCAGATGATTCCAAATACTGCTACCGCCGTATTACCTACGTATTTCAAAAGCTGAAGATTAAAAATATAAATCGTAATTCCGGAAGAAATCTCAATCACAAAGCTGGCGGCTCCATTGACCAGAATCTCCCGGACGGCTGAAATGGACATCCCATGGATTTGAAATCGTAACTGATTCTTTGGAGAGAAGAAATGAAGAACCAGAATTACAACCGTCAATGTAGACCCAAGTACCGTTGCCAGCGCTGCTCCTGCCATCCCCATCTGCATCGGGAATACAAAGAGATAATCCAGCACAATATTGGTCACACCGCCGGCAATAACTGCATTCATCGCAAGTTTGGGCGCACCGTCATTGCGCACGAACGTCTGCAGATAGGAAGATAAATAATATGCCCCCATTCCCCAGATAATACAGCGCATGTAGTCCATCACATAGGGGAACGTTTCCTTTGTCGCTCCCAAAGCCCACGCAATCTCTTCCATCCATACCACACAGACAATCTGAGAAAGAAGCCATATCACAATATTTAGAATGAAAGACAGGGTAAAGAAGGCATCTGCCTTCTTCTTGTCCCCTCTTCCCCGGCAGACTGACATCAGTACCGAACCGCCCACTCCGAACAACAGACCAATTCCAAAAAAAATATTATAAATCGGCAGTGCAATATTGAGTGCCGCCATAGCCGTAGCTCCCAACCCTTTTCCAATCATAATGGTATCTGCCAATACGTAGATGGACGTTACCATCGTACCACAAATGGATGGAATCAAATACCGAAAAAAGATTCCCCTCACCGGCTTCGTTACAAAATCCTGTGTATTCATTTCATCTCTCCTGCTTTTCTTTCCTGTTCTCTTTTCCCCGCAAAACAAGACTGCTGCAACCCCAAATGGTTCTGCAACAGTCTTTGTTCTTCTGGTGTATATACTGAAATATTTTTACGGATTATTTATTTCTAAGCGTAACATCATGGGCGCCGCCTTCCACAATACTGGTTGCCGACACTAACGTAATCTTCGCCTTTTCCTGCAATTCCGGGATCGTCAGCGCACCGCAGTTACACATGGCTCCGCGTACCTTGCTTAATGTCAGATTCACATTATCTTTCAAGCTTCCCGCATAAGGAACCAGGGAGTCTACACCCTCTTCAAAAGAAAGCTTCTTATCTCCTCCCATATCATAGCGCTGCCAGTTTCTGGCTCTTGCGCTTCCTTCTCCCCAGTATTCTTTCATATAGCTGCCGCCTACGTTCACTCGCTTAGTCGGACTTTCATCAAATCTTGCGAAATACCGTCCCAGCATCACAAAATCTGCTCCCATAGCCAGCGCCAGCGTAATATGATAATCGTGTACAATTCCACCATCGGAACAAATCGGGACATAAATTCCCGTCTCTTTATAATATTCATCTCTTGCTTTCGCAACTTCGATCAAGGCAGTTGCCTGTCCCCGGCCAATTCCTTTCTGCTCTCTGGTAATACAGATCGCGCCTCCGCCGATGCCTACCTTAACAAAATCCGCCCCTGCCTCTGCAAGGAAACGGAATCCATCTGCATCCACTACATTTCCCGCGCCAACCTTTACACGATCCCCGTAATTTTCACGGATATAGTCGATCGTCAGCTTCTGCCATTCAGAAAATCCTTCAGAGCTGTCAATGCAAAGGGCATCTGCTCCAGCTTCCAAAAGAGCCGGAACCCGTTCCTTATAATCTCTGGTATTGATCCCTGCACCAACCATATAACGTTTGGATTGATCAATCAATTCATTCTCATTCTTTTTATGCGTATCGTAGTCCTTCCGGAACACCAGATACACCAGTTCCTGATTCTTATTTACCAGTGGGAGACAATTGATCTTGTGCTCCCAGATAATGTCATTGGCCTCTTTCAAAGTCGTAGACTCATCCGCATAGACCAGATGATCCAGCGTTGTCATGAAATCTTTCACCTTTGTATCCATACTCATCCGGCTGACACGATAATCCTTGTTCGTGACAATGCCAAGAAGCTTCCCGCCGGACTGCCCATTCTCTGTAACGGCTACTGTGGAATGTCCGGTCTTCTCTGTAATATCCAGCACATCTTTCAGCGTCATATCCGGCGACACATTGGAATCACTGACTACAAACCCCGCCCGGTAACGTTTAACTTTTCGAATCATTTCCGTCTGATTCTCCACCGTCTGAGAGCCATAAATAAAGGAGAGACCTCCTTCTTGTGCAAGCGCCACTGCGAGACGATCATCTGATACCGACTGCATAATTGCAGAAACCATCGGAATATTAATAGAAAGCGCCGGCTCCTCCCCTTTTCTATACTTCACAAGCGGTGTCTTTAAACTCACGCGGGACGGAATACACTCTGCAGAGGAATATCCCGGAATCAATAAATATTCACTAAACGTACGAGATGGTTCTTCATAAAAATACGCCATAATTTTTCTCCTTTTCCTACTCTTCAAGATAAGTATTCTGGTATTCTCTGCGAATCTCTTCCGGAACCAGTCTTCCACCGGTTGCCCACGCGATATGCACAGCATTTGGAAGCTTCTCAAGAAGCCCATGCTCCTGAAGATACCCCCTAGTCTCCTCATACTGATTCAATTTCAGCGGCCCTTCAAATGCTGCGCAGGAACTCGGTTCGATAAAAATATTCTCACTCTTTATCAACGCCCGCATATATTCATACAGCCATTTGTCATGAACCGTAAACTCTCCGCTAAGAATAGGATCCATCACTTTCCCCACAAACCCTGACGGGCGTCCTACTGCAAGGCCATCCGCATGCGTCTGTCCCGTAAGGCCGATCTCCTGCACACTGATCTCGTGATGCAGCCCGGTTTCCATTCCCAAAATCATACACGGCGCTTCCACAGGCTCCACGAAAAATACATGCACATTGTCTCCCCAAATCTCCTTCGCTCCATACGTAACCCCGCCTGGCGCTCCACCAACGCCACATGGAATATACACAAACAATGGATGCTCTTCATCAATACAGATTCCCTGCTCGGTAAGCTGATCCTTCAGACGCCCTGCTGCCACCGCATATCCCAGAAATAGGTTTTTAGAATTTTCATCATCTACAAAATAACTCTTCGGATCTGCATCTGACTCTTTTCGCCCCTGCTTAACCGCCTCACTGTAATCCGATTCATACTCTATAACAGTGACTCCGTGACTTCTAAGCAAATCCTTCTTCCACTGTCTTGCATCTGCAGACATATGTACAACCACCCGGTATCCCACTGCCGCACTGGCAATTCCGATACTAAGTCCTAAGTTTCCCGTTGACCCCACCTGAATCGTATACTGACTGAAGTATTTACGGCACTCGTCCGATGCAAGCTTGGAATAATCATCTTCCACCGTAATCAATCCAGCCTCCAGTGCAAGATCCTCCGTGTGTTTCAGAACCTCATAGATTCCTCCACGCGCCTTTACTGATCCTGCCACTGCTAGATGACTATCCTTCTTAAGAAGCAGCGTTCCCTCGATTGTTCCGCCAAACTCCTGATTCAAAAGTTCTTTCATCTTTTCAATCGGTACCAGCTCTGATTCAATCACGCCTCCACTTTCTTTCGTCTCCGGAAAACATTTCTGAATAAACGGTGCAAACCTCGCAAGTCTGGCCTTAGCATCCTCAACCTCGCTTGCCGTAACCGGAAGGATTCCCTTACTTTCCTCCCAGGAAAGTTTCTTTGGATTTCTCCATCCTACCTGTTCCTTTTCCGCAAGCTCCCTCACAACAGGAAGGTTCATATACTCTCTTTCCATCGTCTTTCCTCCTTACGAAAAACCCTATTTTCTATCTATGCTGATTATAGCATTTCTTCCACTCCCCTGGCAATCTGGACTTTGACAGAAAATTGCGTACCTCATTACGAAAAAACGGCATTCCAAACCATGATATCATCATTTTGGAATACCGTTTCTAATCCTTTTACTTTTTTTAATACTGCTTTTCTTCCTACAGGAAAATATACTTCAGAATAAACAGTACCGCCAATATATACATCAATACACTAATCTTCTTTTCCTTTGCCTTTCCAGTCAGAAGATTCATTGCTACATAAGCAATCACTCCCATAGAAATACCTTCAGAAATGCTATAGAAGAATGGCATTGCCAAAATACAAATATAACATGGCAGCGCTTCGGAAACATCATTGAAATCAATATTTACAACATTTGTCAACATATAGAATCCAACAACTACTAATGCCGGAGCCGTCGCAAAAGACGGAATCGCAAGGAAGATTGGAGACAGGAACAATGCAAGACCAAACAGAACCGCAGTCGTTACTGCAGTAAGCCCCGTTCTTCCCCCTTCTGTAACACCGGATGCACTCTCTACGAACGTTGTTGTTGTAGAGGTTCCAAGAACTGCTCCTGCCGTTGTTGCTACTGCATCTGCCATCAATGCTCCTTTAATCCGTGGAAGCTTGCCATTTTCATCCAGCATATTTGCTTTAGAAGATACTCCGATCAGCGTTCCGATCGTATCGAACATGTCCACAAATAAAAATGCAAATACAATAACTACAAAATCAAGCGAAAGAATTCCGGAAAAATCCAATTTCCCAAATACCGGTGCAAGGCTTGGAATAGAAAGACCATTGCTGAAATCCGGCAGCAATGAGAAAAAGCCCACTTCCGGGTTCGGTACGTAAATTCCGGTAAGCTGACAGGCAATTCCCAGTCCCCATGTAATCAGAATTCCCCACAAAATATTTCCTTTTACATTCTTAATTACCAAAAGTCCGGTAATGATGATACCGATAATCGCAAGCAATACTGTAATTCCCACATCATTAAACGATGCTGATACGCCATTTACGGTATTGTACTCTTTTAATGAAAAGATCTGGAGAAGTGTTGACCCTCCAATTACGATCTTCGCGTTCTGCAGACCGATAAATGCAATAAACAGACCAATTCCCACGCTGACTGCAGCCTTTAAATTCGTCGGAATTGCGTTGAAAATCGCCTCTCGCACATTGGTCAGAGATAATACGATAAAAATAATACCTTCTACAAATACTGCCGTAAGCGCCAGTTCCCAGCTATATCCCATACCAAGAACCACGGTGTAAGCAAAGTACGCATTCAGTCCCATTCCCGGCGCAAGCGCAAACGGATAATTGGCAAAAAGCGCCATAAGCAACGTTCCCAATAGTGCAGCCAGTGCAGTCGCAGTGAACACAGCACCCTGATCCATTCCAGCTGCCGATAAAATACTCGGATTTACAGCCAGAATATAGGCCATAGTCATAAAAGTTGTGATTCCGGCAAGGATCTCTGTCTTAGTATCTGTACCGTTTTCCTTAAGTTTGAAAAACTTCTCTAACATTTGATTTCCTCCTTCACGTATCTCATTTTTAGATAACATATTCCTATTCTAGCAAAATGGAGCCATAAAGTAAATGGCTCCATCTATTACTTCTCATTATGAGTATTTATCACTATTTTGTATTACTCGCATTCACGAACTGTTTTTCTAAGTGGCAGGATCATTCCCGGCGCTACAGACAGCTCATCGATTCCCATCTCAAGGAATGTTCCGGTAAGGGACAGGTCTGCTGCAAGTTCTCCGCAGATACCAATCCATTTTCCTTCCCGGTGTGCATTTTCTGCCGCTATGCGGATCATGGACAGTACTGCCGGATGATGAGCGTCGTAAAAAGGTTCCAGCTTCTGGTTCTGTCTGTCAATGGCAAGCGTGTACTGCGTCAGATCATTGGTTCCCACACTGAAGAAATCCACCTCTTTCGCAAGCTCATGGCTCACCATAACAGCTGCCGGTGTCTCAATCATCACGCCGATCTCCACATCCTTACGGAAATCTACGCCCTCTTCTGTCAGTTCTTCCTGAACCACCTGAATCATTTCCTTGATCTTCTTCACTTCATCCACGGAAATGATCATTGGAAACATAATAGCAATCTGCCCATAAGCAGAGGCACGATAAAGCGCGCGAAGCTGTGTCTTAAATATCTCCGGCCTAGTAAGGCAGATACGGATTGCACGATATCCAAGAGCCGGGTTTTCTTCCTTGTCCAAACCAAAATATTCTGCCTGCTTATCGGCTCCGATATCCAGCGTGCGGATGATCACACGTTTCCCTGCCATATTCTCCGCCACCTGCTTATACACCTTGAACTGCTGCTCTTCTGTTGGGAAGGACTCACTCTCCAGATAAAGGAATTCACTCCGGAACAGGCCGATTCCTCCAGCATCATTTTTCAGAACAGCTCCTACATCGGACAAATTCCCGATATTGGCATACACATTCACTTTCTGACCACTCTTTGTCACATTCTCTTTGCCCTTTAACTGCTCTAGAAGTTCCTTTTTCTCCAGATCTTCTCTTTGCTTTTTCTGCATAGCTTCCATCGTTCTTGCATCCGGATCAATATAGATCACTCCGTCCATGCCATCTACAACTGCAAGCTTTCCGTCATATTCCTGCTTCAGATCTTCACCAAGGCCGATCACAGCCGGGATGTTCATCGTCCGCGCAAGAATTGCAGTGTGAGAGTTTGAAGAACCATACATCGTAACAAAGGCAAGAACCTTTTCTTTATCAAGCTGTACCGTTTCACTTGGCACCAGATCATCTGCTGCAACGATCACGGGCTCTTTCATCTCTATTGCTCCGTGATCACTGTTAGATAACACTTTGATCAGGCGTTCAGACACATCCTTCACATCTGCAGTTCTTCCCTGCATATAAGCATCATCCATCGCCGCGAACATCGCAGCAAAATTATCTGCTGTCGTTCCCACTGCATACTCTGCATTGACTTCTTGCGTGGTGATCATATTCACAATAGACTCCACATAATCCAGATCCTCCAGCATCATCTGATGGATTTCGAAGATCATGGCATTTGTCTCACCCACATCATCCATTGCCTTGTCATGTAATTGCTGAAGCTCTGCTGACGCCTGTTCTTTCGCTTTTTCAAAACGCTTTATTTCTGCCTCTGTATCTTCTACATGACTTCTCTTGATCGTAATTTCATTTCTCTTATAGAATGAAATCTTTCCAATTGCGATTCCGCCAAATACACTTTTCCCTGATAATGTAATCATTGCTCTCTTCCCTTCTTACAGGTTTCCTTTGAAGAACTGCTCCATTGCCTCTGAAGCTTTTGCCTCATCTTCTCCTTCTACACAAACGGTAATCTCATCTGCCTTCTTTACACCCAGACCCATAACTGCAAAAATTCTCTTAGCATCTGCGCTCTTGTCACCCTTTTTAATCGTAACATTTGATGCGAACTCATTGGCTTTCTTTACAAGAAGACCTGCCGGTCTTGCGTGGATTCCTTCTGGATCTGTGATTACATACTGAAATTCTTTCATGATTGATTCCTCCATTTTCTTTCTTAATTTTATCTTTCTTCTTGTTATCAACTGATTTATTCTGCAACTTTTTTCTTTAAAACACCTAACAGAACTGTGGAAACGACTGTTCCGATCACAAGGGCAAGCAGATACATCATTGCATTTCCCATCACCGGTACGACGAAGATTCCTCCGTGCGGAGCCATCAGCGTACATCCGAATGCCATGGACAGGGCTCCTGCAAGTCCTGAACCGATAATACATGATGGAAGTACATGAAGCGGATCCGCCGCCGCATATGGGATTGCTCCTTCTGTAATAAATGCAAGTCCCATAATGAAGTTCATCGGTCCTGACTCTCTTTCTTCTTTTGTAAACTTATTCTTAAACAGAAGCGTTGCCAGCGCAATGGCACATGGCGGAACCATACCGCCGATCATAACAGCTGCCATGATATCATAATTACCAGATGCGATCGCTGCTGTACCAAATACATAGGCAGCTTTGTTGAACGGGCCGCCCATATCAATTGCCATCATACCGCCAAGGATCAGTCCTAAGATCAGCTTACTGGAACCTCCCATACTTGTCAAACCATTGTTCAGCGCTGTGTTAATTCCTCCCATGACCGGCTCTACGATAAAGGTCATGCCAAGTCCCATGATCAGAATACCGACAACCGGGTAAATAAGTACCGGAGCGATTTTCTCAATTGCCTGCGGAAGCTTATCGCATACTTTCCGAAGTGCGAGAATTACATATCCTGCTGCAAAACCAGCTACCAGGGCTCCTAAGAAACCGGAGGTTCCACTTGCAGCCATCATACCTCCGACGAAGCCCACTGCCAACGCCGGTCTGTCACCAATCGCCATTGCAATAAAGCCTGCAAGTACCGGAAGCATAAAACCAAATGCTACGCCGCCAATGTTTTTGAACATTGCAGCCACTGGTGTGATTGTACCAAAATTTGCACGTTCTGCAACAGATAAGGAATTGATATCCACCAACATACCGTCAAGAAGGAAGGCAATTGCGATCAAAATACCGCCGCCTACTACGAAAGGAAGCATATGCGATACACCGTTCATCAGCTGTGTATAAATCTTATGACCTACGCTGCCACCGCTCTTTGCGGCCTGTTTCTTCTCTCCGCCGGCGCTGCTTTTGTATACCGGAATATTACCGGAAATGGCAAGCTCTACTAATTCATCTGCCTTATTGATTCCGTCAGACACCTGACGTTCGATCACTTTTTTTCCATCAAAGCGATCCATAGGAACCTGCGCATCCGCTGCAACAATAATGCAGTCCGCCGCTTTAATTTCTTCTTCTGTCAGTACATTTTTTGCTCCGCCGGAACCTCTTGTCTCTACTTTTATAAAGCAGTTTTTGGCTTTCGCCGCTTTTTCAATTCCTTCTGCCGCCATATACGTATGCGCAATTCCGGTCGGGCAGGACGTAACCGCCAGAATTTTTACCTGATCTTCTTTTGCCTCTTCCACATCGGCCAGTCGTTCGTCCACACTCTTCTTCTCTTCATCTGCCTGATCAATGATGGCAAGAAATTGTTCCGGTGACTCTGCCTTTCGAAGATTTTCCGTAAATGTCTCATCCATCAACATCATGGATAACTTACTTAGCACATCCAGATGTACATTATCCTCTGTATTTGGTGCTGCGATCAAGAACAACAATGTTACCAAAGCTCCGTCTAAGGAATCGAAATCTACACCCTCACGGATCACCATTGCGGCAAGTCCCGGACGTTCTACCGCGTCACATTTGCCATGTGGAATCGCAATTCCTTCTCCAATTCCGGTGGTACTTTCTTCCTCTCTTGCATAAACTTGTTTTTTATAAGCCTCCTCATCCTTAATCTTTCCACTTTTTACCATAAGAGCAACTGCCGCATCAATGGCTTCCTGCTTGCTCTTAGGCGCTGTATCCAGTGAGATACTTCTTTCATCCAATAAATCTGTAATTCTCATGCTTCTTTCCCTCCTGCAATTTTTATTACCTGTTCATATACTTGATCAATCTCTTCCTTTACTGCCAGCTGCTCGGAAAATGCACTTGCACTTCCGGCTGCAACACCCATGCAGAACGCATGCCGGTATTCCTTTCTTTCCATCCAGCCTGCCATAAACCCGGCGACCATAGAATCTCCGGCGCCTACTCCATTTTTTAAAACTCCTTTTGGAGCCGGTGCGTCATAAATCTGTCCATCTGCGGCAATCAGAACTGCCCCTTCTCCTGCCATCGAGATCAGCACATTCTCTGCACCCATTTTCTGAAGCTTCTTCCCGTATGGAACAACCGATTCTCTCGTCTTTAATTCCACACCAAAGATCTCGCCTAATTCATGGTTGTTAGGCTTGATCAGAAATGGGTGATACGGAAGCACCTTAAGAAGCAGATCCCGTGTGGCATCCACCGATATCAAAACTCCCTTATCCTTCAGATGCTCCATAATTCTCTGATACGTATCACTGGGCATAGAAGCCGGAATACTTCCAGACAAGAAGAGCACATCTCCTTCTCCCAGTTCCTCCAGTTTTTCCATAAGTTTTGCCATCTTATCTTCACTGATAGACGGTCCCTGACCGTTGATCTCTGTTCCGTCTATGGATTTTAGCTTCACATTGATCCGTGTAAACCCTTCCGGAATCTCAAGAAAGCCACTCTTTACGCCCAGGCTCTCCAACCGTTTTATGACTTCTTCTCCGGTAAACCCTGCCACAAAACCAAGCGCTGTGTTATCAATGCCCAGATTCTTAAGCACAATGGAAACATTGATTCCTTTTCCTCCCGGAAGAAGAAGCTCCGAGCTTGTGCGATTGGTAAGGCCAAGTTTAAAGTCTGCCACAGAGACAATGTAATCCAGTGACGGATTAAACGTAACTGTGTAAATCATTGATTAGACCTCCATTATATTTGCATATTTTCTATAAGTAACATCCTGAAGCTTTGTAGTGATCAGCTGTGCTGACTGGAAATCAGCAAAAGTTACCGATGATATCTGGCTGATCTTGGATGCATCTGCCAATACATAGCACTTCCTGCATTGCTGCATTGCCTTTTCTTTTACAAGAGCTTCCGTAATATCCGGCGTTGTATATCCGGAAACTGCGTCTGCTCCGTTCGTTCCAAAGAAGCCCTTTGTAAAATGATATTTTTTCAGCCCTTCTACCGCCTCAGCTCCGACAATCGCTTCTGTAACCGCCTTCAGCTCTCCGCCGATCAAAAAGACCCGCATTCCTTTCTTCAGCAGCTTCTGCGCATGGCTTACAGCGTTGGTCACATATAGCGCACCCGTCTCTGTAATATAATCAATCATTACATCCACACTGCTTCCTGCATCCAGATATATAAAATCTTCCTCCCGGATCAGACCTGCTGCGTATTTCCCAATCACAGCCTTTTCTTCTTTATTCAGAGTACTTCTCAAAGAAAGATCTGCATCTCTTGTCATTGTTTCTGACTCTGCTGCCGCAGCGCCGCCGTGAACCTTGATCAATGCACCTCTTTGATGCAATGTCGTAAGATCTCGGCGGATCGTGGATTCAGAAGTCTCTAACAAAGCAGTCAGTTCCTGAACGGTAACGGTCTTCTTTTCATTTACAATTTTTAATATTTCCCGAAATCTCTCTTCCGCCAGCATATTCTCCCTCCTTTTTCTCCCTGTTCTCTTTTTATTTTCAGTCATTTTCTTTCAATATCATTCATCTTCAAATCCATAATACAATCATTTTCAGTCATAGTCAACTACTTTCAGTCAAAATACCTTCCAAAATATTTCACTATCTTTTATGCATAATGCATAAAAAAACCATCATGCTTATCTTTCGACTCCATGATGGTTTTTATTCTCAATGAATATGGTTAAATATTATGAAATTTTACTGAATCTCTCGGATCTTCTTGCGAAGTCCCAGTACCTGTCCCGGCGCTACAGACAGTTCGTCAATACCCAAAGAAATAAAGTACTCTGTCATCTCCAGGTCTGCCGCCAGATCTCCGCAGATACTAATCCGCTTATCCTCCAAATGTACGTTGTTTGTAATGATACGGATCATCTTCAAAAGTGCCGGATGATGGGCATCGTAATGTCCCTCCAGTCTTTCATTTAAGCGATCCATTCCTAAAGTAAACTGGCTTAAATCATTCGTTCCGATGCTGAAAAAATCTGCCTCTCTTGCCAGTTCGCCACTGATCATAACCGCTGCCGGCGTCTCAATCATCACACCAACTTGAATATTTTCATTGTAAGAGATCTTCTTCTCTTTTAATTCCTTTTTTGCTTTCTCCAGCTGTCGCTTTGCCTGACGCAGTTCCTCAATCGAAGAAATCATCGGGAACATCACTGCAATATTGCCATACATGGATGCCCGCAGAATCGCCCGCAAGTGAGTGCGGAAAATTTCATCCTTCTCCAGCATGACACGGATTCCCCGATATCCCAAAGCCGGATTGGGATCTCCATTAAGATCTAGGCAATTCACCTGCTTGTCTCCTCCTAAATCTGCTGTTCGGATTACAACCCGTTTCTCCCCCATGGCCTCTGCCGCCAATCGGAACACCTGGAACTGCTGTTCTTCTGTAGGCGGCTTTGTTCCGCTCTCCATATACAGGAATTCACTTCGGAACAGTCCGATTCCTCCGGCGTCACTTCGGATCACATTTTCAATATCCTCTCTGGTACCGATATTGGCGCAGACGTCAATTTTCTGTCCGCTCTGAGTGATATTTTCTTTTCCCTTCAGACGCTCCAGATTTACCGTCTGGGTATGATCGATCTCCTGTCTTTGCTTCATCTTACTGATGGTGGTATAATCCGGTTCAATATAAACCTTTCCTTCAAATCCATCGACAATAATTGTCTTTCCATCGTAATCTTTCTTTAACGCCTCTCCAAGACCGATCACCGATGGAATGCCTTTCGTACGCGCCAGAATTGCTGTATGGGAATTGATCGTTCCGTAACGAGTCACAAATCCCAACACCTGCGTCTTGTCAAGCTGAACCGCCTCACTTGGATATAGTTCTCCCGCTGCTAATATGAAGGGTTCATCGGTCAGCATCTTATCCTTCCAGGTTCTGGAAAGAATCCGAAGCACACGGGTTGCTACGTCTTTGACGTCCACATCCCGCCCCTGCACATAATTTTTTTCCTTCTCGGCTGCAGTGGCAATGAACTCTTCTGTTGCCTTCTGCATCGCATACTCGGCATTTAATTTATGTTCCACGATAATACCGGTAATCTGGTCAATATAGTCTGTATCCTCCAGAATCATCTGCTGCATCTCAAAGATTGCCGCATTGGCATCTCCTACCTCTTTTGCGGCAGTGTCGTAGAGAATCTTAAGCTCCAGCAAAGCCTTTTGTCTTGCCTTCTGAAACCGCATAACTTCCTTCTCTACATCCTTTACATAAATACGGCGGACTTCCTTGGTATCCCGCTTATAAAAATTCAGCTTTCCAATGGCAATCCCTTCGGACACCTTTTTCCCTGTTAATGTAATCATACAAACTTATCCTTTACTCTATTTTTCTCCAAATTTAAAGTCATTTAAACAACTATACTTTACACGCTCCCTATTCGTTCGTCAAGGAAAATGATTACGCAAACAGAGGAGTTGACAGGTACCTTTCTCCGGTATCCGGTAAGATAACAACAATGTGTTTTCCGGCATTTTCCGGACGCTTTGCAAGTGCGATTGCCGCATGAAGCGCTGCTCCTGAAGTAATGCCTGTCAGTACCCCCTGCTTTCTTGCCAGCAGTCGGGCAGCCTCATATGCTTCTTCCTCTTTTACCTTGAAGACCTCATCATAGATTTGTGTATCTAAAATTTCCGGAACAAAACCTGCCCCGATTCCCTGAAGTCCATGAGGCCCTTTCTCTCCGCCTGAGAGAACCGGAGAACCTTCCGGCTCCACAGCCACCACCTGAACCTTCGGATTCTTCTCTTTTAAGAAGCGTCCCGTTCCCGTCACGGTTCCTCCCGTTCCTGCTCCTGCCACAAAGATATCCACCGCTCCCTCTAGGTCTTCCCAGATTTCCGGTCCTGTCGTCTCGTAATGTGCCTTTGGATTAGCCGGATTTACGAATTGACCCAGCACCATTGCATTTTCCATCTCACGCGCCAGTTCTTCCGCTTTCCGAATGGCGCCGTCCATACCTGCCTTGCCATCCGTCAAAACAATCTCTGCTCCATATCCTTGCAGCAGCTTTCTTCTTTCTATACTCATAGTCTCCGGCATGGTAAAAATTGCCCGGTATCCTCTGGCGGCCGCAATAGAAGCAAGCCCGATTCCGGTATTTCCACTGGTCGGCTCAATAATCGTTGCCCCCGGCGCCAGAAGTCCTTTTTCTTCCGCGTCCCGAATCATAGATAATGCCACTCTGTCTTTGACACTTCCCGCCGGATTGAATAATTCCAGTTTCACATAAATTCTGGCAGCAAGTCCCAGTTCCTTCTCAATTCCTTCCACCTCCATAAGTGGTGTCTTTCCAATCAATTCCTCTACACTGTGATAAATATTTCCCATCTTTGTTTCCTCCTGTTTCTATTTTCCTGCTCGTTTTGCTGCATTGCTCCTTCAATCATGGATGAATCCTTTCATCGACTTTTCCCCTCGTGTTTTTATTATATTACGATTCCCCATGTTTTCAATATATGTCCGCAAATTCCTAATCCGTTTTTTAAATATTTTTCTTTATTATACGTAAAAATGTACTAATAAAATCTTTGTGAAATATAGAAAAAAGAATGTCGAATGCATTGACTTTTTTATTAACATGTGCTAATCTGACGAAGTATAATCTATAAATTTATTTTATAGATTGTCTCACTTATATTATCTAATTTTTATGGAGGTATCATAATGAAAGGTACAGTAAAATGGTTTAACAACCAAAAAGGCTACGGTTTCATCTCTGATGAAGCAGGCAACGATGTATTCGTACACTACTCTGGTCTGAACATGGAAGGCTTCAAGTCTCTGGAAGAAGGGCAGGAAGTAGAATACGATGTAACTGAAGGCGCTAAGGGACCTCAGGCAGTCAACGTAACAAAACTTTAATCCCAGCACTAATCGGAATTTAGATGTACCTTTTATATATTATAAACTGAAGTTTGATTTTGATATTTAAAAGTAATACACGAAATGAGATTATGAAAAGACCAGGCAGCTATTTTGCTTCCTGGTCTTTTCATTTCCCGATCAATACTTTTTATGATCTTGACCTTTATCCTTTGCTTTTATTTAGGCTTCCGAATCCTGTACCCGCTTTTTCGTAATATTCAAAACCACGTTGACACCGAGTGGATTCACCGCCGTACCGTTCATCTCATCCGTCAGCATCTCCGGAATTTTAATGCTGTCCACTGCAAATGGGCGGAACTTTCCTTCTCGGTTGAATTTATGGAATTCTTCGATATCCGTAAATACCGGAAGGAATAACTTCCCTTCCTTATTCTTTACAGCGCCAAGTCCCTTCTCCTGATCTACAGCTACCAAAAATCTTCCTTTTTGGAATGCGGCCATCATCTCTTCATTCCATTCCTTCATCTCATCTGTCATGCCTGCAGATGGATTCCTACGAAGCTCCTGCATAAGATAAAGCGCAGTCAGGTGCATCTGGGGATTTTCTACCCGTTCTTTTCCCTCTTCTAATTCCTGATTTGATGTTCTCTTAATCAGATCACTAAGCTGTACGGAAAACTCCTGTTCTGTCCCACGGCCTGCCAGAAGGCAGTTTACGCCAATTGGGTACAAACTGGTATAAAAGTTCAGGCGATGCTCTTTTTCAATCTTTACAATCTGAACCGCATAATGCTCTTTCATAAGTTTTTCTGCTTCCCGTCTGGCATCCTCCTCGGAAAAAAACAGCAGCACTTCATCATCATAGGTTTCCGGATCGCAGAATACCTGCGGCATCTTGGTATACATAGACATCAGCGCATACAGCTCTGGCGCATCCTTTAACATCATCAGCTGTCTCAAAAATTCCTGCTTTGTTACTTCTCTCTCACTCATCTTGTCCTCTTTTCCGGCTCTTTTTCTCTATCGAAAAAAAAGCCTCGTATGCTTCTTACTAGCATACCACAATCCACCTGTAAATTACAAGTCATCTATCAGGGCACTGCTCTTTGCATAAGCCGTGCTTTTCGCCTCAAAGAAATCCGTCTTAATCATATTGGCATTGGAAAACTGACTCACCCATGCCATACTGTCCGGCTCTTTTTCATGTCCTTCATAGATTGGAGCAAATCCAAGTCCCATACAGCGCAGATTTCCCAAGTACTGAATATAATCTGTCACCATCTCCTGATTCAGCCCCTTAATCTCATCTCCAATCACATAATGTCCCCATCGGATTTCCTGCTCGCAGCCCTCCCGGATCATAGAGCGATAAACTTCCACCTTTTCCTCTGTGAAAAGTTCCGGCTCCTCCTTTTTTAATTCCATCAGAATATTCCGAAACAGCCACAGATGTGTATTCTCATCCCGGTTAATATAGCGAATCTCCTGCACTGAGCCGGGCATCTGATGATTTCGTCCCAGGTTATAAAAAAACATAAATCCGCTGTAAAAATAAATGCCTTCCAGAATATAGTTGGCAATCAGGGTGCGCACCAGCGCTTCCCCACTTTGCTCCTCTTGAAACTCATTATAAAGATTACCGATAAATTCATTTCTGGCAAGCAGATGTTCATCTTCCTTCCATTGGTACAACACCGTGTTACGCTCCTGCGGCTCACAAATCGTATCTAACATGTAACTGTAGCTCTGACTGTGCACCGCTTCCTGAAACGCCTGAATAGACAGGCACAAATTAATTTCATTGGCTGTCACATATGCCCCGATATTCGGAAGATTCGCCGTCTGGATACTGTCCAGGAAAATTAAAAACGATAATATCTTATCGTAGGCTCTTCGTTCCGCTTTTGGAAGTTTCCGGTAATCCTTCACATCCACTCCCAGATTGATTTCTTCCGGTACCCAAAAATTATTCATCGCCTGCCGGTACCAATCGCTGACCCATTCATATTTCATATGGTTAAAATCATTCAAATTTGTAGAATTTCCGCCGATCATCCGGCGCTTATGTACCTCTGTATCTCCCAGTGGATTAAACAATGGTTTCTTCGTTAACTTGGACATTCTCTTCCTCCTGTTTGCTAAGTTCATTAGGATGAACACACTTCACATTCTTCAACCTCCAGACTTCTGGATCTGATATAATAAATCGTCTTCACACCTTCTTCCCATGCGAGAAGATAAAGATTCAACACCTTACGGAACGTGTACTCATTGGTAATATAAAGATTCATACTCTGTGCCTGATCGATATGACGCTGTCTTACTCCACAGGCGCGCACCGACCAGGTCTGATCAATATGATGCGCATTTTTATAATACCAATAGGTATCCATAGACAGATCCGGTGCCACTCGCGGCATCAGGCCATTCTTTTTTTCCTCCAGGAAATAACGGTTCATCACCGGATCCAGTCCAGCGGTCGTTCCTGCAATAATACTGGTACTGCTGGTCGGCGCTACTGCCATAAGATAGCCATTCCGAAGCCCATATTCTGCCACTTCCTCCTGAAGCTTTCTCCATGCATCGTCCGTTAACCCCCGTTCTCTAAAATAATCCCCTGTCTGCCAGGTACTTCCCTCGAAATACGCATAGCTTCCTTTTTCCTTCGCGATCTTGCAGCTTGCCTTTACCGCAGCATAATGAATCTTCGAAAAAACACGTTCTGCGAATGCAAGATGCTCTTCACTTTCCCAAGCGATTCCCCTTTTGGCCAGCATATGATGATATCCGCTGACTCCAAGTCCCACCGGCCGGTACTTTTCATTGTTGATCTTCGCATATGGAACCGGGAAAAAGTTCAGATCAATGACATTATCAAGCGCACGCACCACACTTTCCGTCACTTCTAGAACTTCTGCATCATCTTCCAGATTAAGCCTTCCCAAAGACAGACTTGCAAGATTGCAGACCACGAACTCTCCCGGCTTTGTAACCGTTACCACAACCGTCTCGCCGTCCACCGTTTCGATCCGCTGCTCCACCTGATCAATGGCACTCATGTTCTGTGCAATTTCTGTACAGAGATTACTACAGTAAATCATTCCCTTATGTCGATTTGGATTTGCTCGATTGACTAGATCCCGATTAAATGTAAACGGGGTTCCTGTCTCCACTGCGCTTCGAATAATCATACGAATCACATCCTTGATCGGAATCACCCGCTTCTGAATCCGTTTATCCTGCACGCAGTCTAAGTATTTCTCCGTCCATTCTTCTCCAAAGCAGTCTTCTAATGCATATCCTTTTACCGTCAGGATCTCATGTGGACACATCAGATACCATTCCCCTTCAATATGATCCCTGGCCTGCTGCCAGAAGTAATCAGGATAACAGACGGCCGGAAATACATCGTGAGCTTTCATACGCTCATCTCCATTATTGGTACGCAGATTCAAGAATTCCGGAAGATCCCGATGCCAGACATCCAGATAAACAGCAACTGCTCCCTGGCGCACCCCCAGCTGATCCACTGCCACTGCGGTATCGTTCGCCAGTCTGATCCACCTGATCACACCGCCTGCGGCGCCTTCAAATCCCCGAATCGCACTGCCGCTTGCCCGCACTTTTCCAAAATACATTCCCATGCCGCCACCAAATTTACTTACTTTGGCAAAATTATCGATACTCCGGTAAATCCCATCCAGGCTGTCCGGCACCGTGTCAATAAAACAAGATGAAAGCTGATGGTAAGGTTTTCTTGCATTGGATAAAGTCGGGGTTGCCATCGTCACCTTCAGTTCGCTTAACATATCATAGAAACGCCGAACCCACCGTTCTCGTTCAACCTTCTCCTTCATAGCAAGATGCATGGCAATGCCCAAAAACATTTCCTGGGGTGATTCCATCGGCACTCCTTTTCCGGTACGAATCACATATCTTCCAAGTAAAAGGGAGAGTCCAGAATAGTTAAACAGATCATTCCGACTCTCATCCAAAAATTCCGACAACCGTTTCACTTCTTCCTCGCTGTAGGCTTCAAGAATATACGCCCCATAAAGCCCCTGCTCTGTCAGATACTTAAGGTTCTCATAAAAGCTGTGAATCTGACACTTCTTCCTGTTTTCTTCAAGCTCCCGATTAAATTCCAGCATCAGAAGCCTGGCTGCAATCATTTCCCATTTGGGCGCCTCCTGCGTCGTCAGCTCCACCGCTGCCCGGATCAACATGGAAAATCTCTCTTTCTGTTCCATTCCCGGCTTTACAAAAGTCTGATACTTTTTATACAGATGCTCCAGTGCGTACTCTTCCTGCGGATATTCTTTCTGAATTTTCCTAAGCGTCTGCGTCAATTCTTCCATCTCTTCAAACGTTTCTATCCTAATTTTTTCTTCTATCTTACTAATCTCCATTCAAATGCTCCTCCATTTATCTACGTTTTCCCATTATACCCTCACTTCTCTTCGAATTCAAGATTCATTCTCATAATTTCAAGGTGCTGTACATAGAATAAAGCAATCATCCTTTCAGGAGTTCTTATGCTGCGTGAAAAACTATCCTTTCGACTCTTCTGTAAACTTGGTTCTGTTCTTCTCTTGTTCACCTGCTGTTTCCTTGCAGGGCAGTATGCGGGCAAATATACAAAAGAAAAGGCGGAAGAAACTACTTCTTCCGCCTTTTCCGGCTCTGGGACTGCCCCTGCTTCCGAAAACTGGGGCTTAAGCTTTCCTAAGGAAGGAGCGTCTCCTCAGGCAAATGCCACCCCCGAAGAGCTTTCTGCTTCCTGGGCCTATTACATTGGGAATCCGAAAGAAAAGGTCCTCTACCTTACTTTCGACTGTGGATTTGAAAACGGCAATACACCTGCCATCCTCAAAGCGTTAAAAAAGCACCACGCTCCAGCCACCTTTTTCGTCGTCGGAAACTTTCTAGAAACCAGCCCCGATCTCATCCGACAGATGCGAAAAGACGGTCATATCGTTGGCAACCATACCTTCCATCACCCGGATATGTCAAAAATTTCCACCAAAGAAGCATTTGCCAAAGAGCTCTCTGATGTAGAAAAGCTCTATCAAGAAATCACCGGGGAAGAGATGACCCGCTTTTACCGTCCGCCCCAGGGAATCTATAGTCCTGGGAATCTTCAAATGGCAAAGGAGCTTGGCTATCGCACCTTCTTCTGGAGCCTTGCCTATGTGGACTGGTACGAAGACAATCAGCCAACGAAAGAGGAAGCCTTCGCCAAGCTCTTACCCCGCGTCCATCCAGGTGCTGTCGTGCTGCTTCACAACACGTCTGACACCAATGCGGAAATTCTCGATGAACTACTTGGCAAATGGGAAGATATGGGATATTCTTTCCGCTCCCTTGAAGATCTGATCAAAGAATAACAGAACTTTTATTCTACCGTCACAGACTTTGCCAGATTCCTTGGTTTATCCACATCACATCCGCGTCCAACAGCGATATAGTAGGCAAACAGCTGAAGCGGAATAATAGCCAGGGAGTTGGCAAAGTAATGATTGGTTTCCGGAATATAGATCACATAATCTGCCGCACGTTCTACTTCCGTATTCCCCTCGCAGGTCACCGCCATCACAAATGCCCCACGGGTCCGCACCTCTTCCATATTGCTGATCATTTTCTTATAAAGTTCCTTCTGCGTCAGAACTGCCGCCACAAGTGTTCCTTCTTCCACCAGTGAAATCGTACCATGCTTTAATTCTCCTGCCGCATATGCTTCGGAATGAATATAAGAAATCTCCTTTAATTTCAGGGAGCCTTCCATAGAAATCGCATGGTCAATACCGCGTCCAATAAAGAACACATCTTTCGCTGCCAGATATCGGTTGGCAAATTTCTGAATATTTTCCTTGTTATTTAAAAGCATTTCCACCTGTGCCGGAAGGGCTTTCAAGTCCTCCAGCATAGACGCTGTCTCTTCCTCACTCAATCGTCCTTTTACCTGCGCAAATTTCATAGCAAGAAGATACATAGAAATCAGCTGCGCAGAATAGGCCTTCGTCGTTGCAACGGCAATCTCCGGTCCTGCCCAAGTGTACATTACATTATCCGCTTCTCTTGCGATCGAGCTTCCTACAACATTAACAATTCCCAGCACCCTTGCCCCTCTCTTTTTCGACTCTCTTAAAGCCGCCAGGGTATCCGCCGTCTCTCCGGACTGACTGACAACAATCACCAGCGTATGCTCATCCAGAATCGGATTACGGTACCGGAATTCCGATGCCATATCCACTTCTACCGGAATCCGTGCCAGTCCCTCCAGAATATACTTGCCGCTATATCCTACATGCGATGCAGATCCGCATGCTACAATCATAATCTTCTGAATATCTCGAATCTCTTCTTCTGACATTCCCAGTTCTTCGATCACAATCCTGCCATCCTTAATCCGTGGTGAAAATGTATCCGCAATTGCTTTTGGCTGTTCATACATCTCTTTCAGCATGAAATGCTCATATCCGCCTTTCTCTGCTGCATTTACATCCCACTCAATCCAGGTAGACTCCTTTTCCACCGGTTCTTCATCTACCGTAAAGAATTCCATAGAGTCAGCCGTCATCCGTACAATTTCTTCATTCTCAATAAAGTATACATTCCTGGTATATTTCAGTACAGCCGGAACATCAGATGCCAGAATACTTCCTCCGTCCGTATGCCCTACGATCAGCGGACTGTCTTTTCGTACCGCATAAAGCTCCTCCGGATGATCCTGAAAGATAATTCCTAATGCATAAGACCCTTCCATCCGATGCATAATCTTCGTCACTGCCTGCAATGGATTCCCATCGTAATAATAATCCAACAGGTGAGCTATCACTTCCGTATCCGTCTCAGACACGAACTCATAGCCCTTCTTTTCCAGCTTCTTCTTTAACTTCAAGTAATTCTCAATGATTCCATTATGCACAACCGCAATATTCTTCGCTTTATTAAAATGAGGATGTGCATTGATATCAGAAGGTGATCCATGGGTCGCCCATCTGGTATGACCGATTCCCAGCATTCCCGGAAGCGTCTCACCAGCATGTGTCAACTCATTTAACACTTTCAGTCGTCCTCTTGATTTGACCATCTCTATCGTCTCACCATTGTATATCGCCATACCTGCTGAATCATATCCTCGATACTCCAATTTTGATAATCCATCCAAAAGGATCGGCGCCGCCTGTTGATTTCCAATATATCCCACAATTCCACACATAAGTCTGCTCCTTCTTGCTTTTGCTTGTTTTTGAGTTTCTTATTTGTACAAAAAGCTATTTTTTTTGCACTATGCGGTTTATTGTAGCAAATCTCATTCTATCTGTAAAGTAAGATTTTAAAAAGCACTGCCTTTTCAAAGCAAAAACTCACAAAAAAAGAAGGGTACACTTTTGCACCCTCCCTATGTCTTATCGCTTAATCGATATCGATGAAATCCACCTTAAAGGTATCATCCTCTTCCATATGACCACGTTTCTTGTTCGGCTGACTGCTGAGCAAATCATCCAGATCATCAATCAGATCTTCCGGCTCATCGTCATAATCATATCCTTCCGCCTCATAATCATCATAGTCATCAAAATCATCTTCGTAATCGTCAAACTCTTCATCATAGTCGTCGAAAGCTTCAAAGTCATCTTCACCGTCCAAAGAAATGCTCGTCGTCTCCACCGGTGTACGAACCGCCGGTTTATCCTTTGCGCCGCCAGCTTTCTTGTCTGCACGTCCCTGATTTGGAGCCTGTGTTTCCTCTTCTTCCAGATCAATTCCATACTCATCATACAGATCATCCAGTTCCAAGTTCCGATGACGAAGCTTCACTGCAACCACAATCAGAACAATAACCAGTACCAGAAGGACGATTCCAGCCAGAATGACTACAATATCCAAAAAGTCCTCAACAAATCCAAGAACCTTTCCCCAAATTCCCTTCGGAGATGATGTGTCTTCCTCCGCAGTTTTTGCCGATGCTGCAGCCTTATTGTATCTCTGATAGGTTTTATCTACCGTATCATACTGATACAATGCTTTTTTACCATCTGCATTCAATGCGTAGACCATATAGTAATCTGCATTTTCTGTATTCTGCCATGCAGTAAATTCTTTTCCATTCAGCGTCAGCGTTGTCTCCTGATACTCTTTTGGCACCTTCACACTGCCGTCATCCCGCAGCATAATCAGGTAACGCCCTTGAGCAATCTCCACCTCTTCAAATGGTGCAAATGTACCCTTGTCACTATTATACATGAAGAAATCCGCATCTCCGCCTGCTGCCGGTGCAAGATACATCGCAGACTCTCCGCTGGCTTCCTGCGTAATCACTTCACAGGTCGTTCCTTCAAAAGTAACCTCACCTCTCACAAATCCTTCCGGAATCAATGCATCGGAAAAACCACCTGAAATGGTATAAGAAACTCCGTCTACCTCCACCTGCGGACCTTCTCCTGAAGCTGCCGGTGTCTCGCCCTCTGCCGGTTCCTCTGCAATCAAAGACGGATCCCCAGGGCCAATAGTAACTGCTGAACTTCCCTTGGTAATCTGCATTGCAGTCGGGGAAGTATCCGTACCTTTCACATTAGAAACCTCAATCTTGGTTGTTCCTTCTGCCAAAGCCTGGAATTTCAATACAAACTCCATAGAACTTCCACTGCCGTTTCCAGTTAATGTAATCGTTCCATCTCCGCCAGTTGCTTGATCTCCACTCTGAAACTTCAGCATACTGGAATCATAGGTCAACGTTGCTTCAAATGACTGTACATTCGCCTGCGCCGACAGTTTTGCAGTCACTTCAATTTCCGCTCCAACCGTAGTGGAAGGATCTGTAAACCGAAGCTCTGCCGGTGCGGCATATGCCACCATAGAAAGCGCCGGACATAACATACACGCCATGACCAATGCTGCCAATACTTTCTTCATTCTCTTCATGTATCTTACCTCTTTTTCTATACTCCGAAACTCTTCTTGTCTCTGTCTTTTTTACTAAACGGTGCCACTGCCAGTGCCGCCCGTGCTGCCTCCATCGGTTCCGCCCGTACCGCCGCCGGTTCCCGTATCACCACCAGTGCCGCCCGTATTTCCGCCGGGGCCTCCTGTATCACCGCCAGTACCGCCTGAACCTCCTGTGTTGCCTCCTGGGCCGCTTGGTCCTCCGCCGGTTCCTCCGGTATTTCCACCAGTGCCGCCAGTGGTTCCACCTGTATTTCCACCGTTATTTCCCGTCGTTGTGTTTCCTGTTTGGCCACCGCCGGAATTTCCAGTACCGCCAGTTCCTCTCTCGCTGTCCTGTGGCTGCTGCATAACGCCCTGCGTTTTCTCGTCAACATCCGCTTCCCTGTCTCCGGCTTTCGACACAATCTTACTGCTGATTGACGTCACCGTAGAGGACGGTGTATATCCTTCTGTATCCCCATAGAAGAATTCGTGAAGCTTCTTTACGTTATCTTCCAAAGTCACCGGTATTACCACGCTTCCGATATTAGACAACGTATCTGTGGACTTATCAAACGGGAATCCTACGGTTTCCCCTAATTGATAATCAAATGCATCCTTGGCATACTCCAAAATCTCTGCCAATGTAAAGTTGGTAGATACTTCCGGAAATACCTTGTCAATGATCTTATTAATCTGAGAAAGGCTTGCATTCTGCAGTTTCCCGACAATCTTGGTAAGCACGTCTCTTTGCCGCTCCGCACGCTTAAAATCGTCACCTGCTGTATAACGAATTCTTGAATAAGCAGTTGCCTGCACACCGTTTAACGTCTGCAGTCCCGGCTCTGTCACTCCAGGCGATACTCTGCCGGTTACATCCATAATCTCCATTGCATATCCGCAGATATAGGAAATTTCTTCTTCCTGTACATCAATTTCTACACCGCCGACCGCATCAATCACATCGATCAGGGCATCAAAATTCACCGTCACATAATGCTCGATATCCATATCCAGATTCCGGTTCAGCATAGCAATCGCATCTTCCGGACCGCCAAATGCATAGGCTGCATTCGCTTTATTCAAGGTTCCGTCTTTCTGTTCCAGCATCGTATCACGGTAAACAGAGGAAATCTTAACCTCCAAAGTCTCCCGATTCAGACTTGCGATCATAATGGTATCGCTTCTGGTATCTTCCTCCATATCGCCTTCCCTGGAATCCACGCCAAACAATGCGACGTTCAAATAACCTGTCCCGCGCTCTCTCGCCTCTTCCGACACACTTAGCTCCTCGGGATCCAGCTTTACTGTCTCTATCTTTGATAATTTACTTGCCAGAATCACTGCGCCCGCTGTCGCCACCAGCGCAACCGTTCCTCCAAGAATGGCTCCAATCTTCTTTCCTAATGACCAGGAAGCAAATCCTCTTCTCCTTGATCTGCGCCCCCGCCGATAGTGCCTTCTTTTCTTTGCCATTATCTTATATCCTTTCTTCACACCGTACTTCTGGTAACACCTCTCCCTATATTACCCCATTTTCCGACAAACTTCAATTAAAAATAGAGATTTTTCGGCTATTCCCCCCAATATGTCGTGCTCATTGAACAGAGCTTTACTATCCACAGTGGTAATTTTCTGTAATTCTGCCCTAATTTATACCCCAAATACTTACAACCACTTTTGTATATCAGTACCGGTATCAGCCACGGTTTCCGAATTTTCATCAGATAAGATGCCGTCTTTTTCACCAGCCGGATTCCCTCACTCTCTGAACGGATTCCTTCAAACACTTCCGGGTGGTCTGTCTGAGATACCGCCAAATCAAAGTTACGATGAAACTGCTGCCTTCCGGAATAAGTATGCGAATGAATCACCCTCGCTTCTGCCGCATACGCCACCTGATAGCCCGCCAGAATCATCTGCCCCGCCAGAATCATGTCCTCATTGAAAATCGTTTTCTTGGTGAAGCCCCCCATCTTCTCATAGATATCTCTTCGATATGCCGCGCAGACATCCGAGCAGAAAAAAGTTTTGATTCCGAGTTCTTCCAAATCCTCTTTCCTTTTTATCCGGCTTCTGTCCGGATAATTAAAGGCACGGGTATAACGCTCAATTACATCGCAGTCCTTATTTGGAAGCTGTCTTGCATAGGCTGCACCTGTTTTCTCATCCAGTAAAAGCGGACGAACCAATTCCTCGATCAGCTCTTCATCTGCCGGAACTGCATCCTGCGTCATGTAGACGACTACCGGGGCATCCGTAAGGCGCATCCCCAGATCACGAGTTGCTCCATGGTCAAACTCCTCCGGTTCAATGTGTGTCACAATCACTCCCGGCATCCGTTCTACTTCCTCCGGGAAATGATCCGACTTTGTATTAATCACATGGATGTGACGAATTCGCCGTGTCTGCCTTCCCAGACGCTTTAACAACTGATTAAACTTCTCATCCGGTCGATAAGTGGGAATCACAACATCCACATTAATTTCCATCTTCTTTTTCCTCACTTTTTTCTTTTCTATTCTTATCGTATCCCACAAACAGATACATCATGCCTGTCAGAATCAGCCAGAACCAGGTAGTCGGATTACTAAACCAGGTGGTAAAGAAGGAAAGTCCAAGATAAATAGCAATCTGCCCATAGAACAAATATGCAATCGGATTGCGGCTCTTCTTCACAATACTTGCCAATACTTTTGCAACTCCACCTAAGAGCGCTGCAAACAAGCAGACCCCTATGATTCCGAAATCATAGTACGCATCATAAAACATGGTCAGCGTAGTCAACTCCGGTTTCGTCAAAAACAGCGGAGACGATATCAGCTGTGGAAATACAAACTTTAATCCCGTCAGTGCAAACAACGGAAACAGCATCCGGATTCCCCAGGTGTGTTCCGTCAGACCCACAACCATACAGTTAAAATTCTCAAAATTATTTGCCACGTAAATATATGGCTGAGTGATAAAGATTGGCATCTTATCCCACTTCATCTCGAAGATGCTGTTCAAATATGCCACATCATGGTTCCGAAATATGGTCAGAATCACATAGATCGGGATCATCGCCGCCAGCAGAATCACCATGGTACGAAGGCGGATTCTTTTGTTTACCATAATATATGTCACCACTGCAAATCCTACCGCAAATAAAAGCTGGAATCTGGATACGCATAAAAAAGGAATTGCAAGCGCCGTCACATTTGCAAATGCAATTGCAAAAAATTCTCCTTTTGCAAGCCGTCCGCTGACCTTCCGATACAGCACCGTAATCGCTGGAATCAGAATACAGCTAATGGTAAAGTAATGAACTCCCGACACATGAAAATAGGAGTACGCATGTGGTTTATCGGAAAATACCGGAATAAATCCCACCTTTACCGCCTCGAATGCAAAGCACAGGATAGACACCACTGCCAGCCCCATAATACAAAGAAACAGCCTCTTCTTTTGTGTCTCATTTTTTTCCAGTTCAAATTCTCTGACTTTGACGTACTTCTGACCCCACTCATATCCGATTCCAAACACCAGATAAATAAGCCCAAAACAAAGCCAGGTAATATAATGCCAGTCCGTCTGCAGTTCACTAAGCTTTAAACAGGCAATTCCCTGCCCGCCGACCCAGGACAGTGTAAACAGCGCCCGCATCTCTACCACGCTTCCACTTTCCCGTACCCAGTGTACATAGAGATAGAGCGCTTCTATAATTAAAAGCGCTCCTGACAACAGATGCAGTCCCGCAAGGGAAGCAATATAACTGGCAAAGTATGCCAGCATATAAGTACCATATTCCATTATAATTTTATTGCGTTCCCTCATCATGCACATCTCCTTCAAATGTTGTGTTCAAAGCCTCTGTCTCTTCTGTAATATCCGTCAGGTAAATAATCTCATCATTGATTTGCTGTACCTTCTCCGACGGAACATAAGCCTCTTCTCCAAATAATTCCCGATGAAGCTGTTCTACATTGGAGCGAAGACCGATCGGAACGACATAAGATCCGTCGTGTTCTCTCACACTCTCATCCGTCGTTACCTGATATGGGAATCCTCCCGTCTGTACAATATTATAATCCATAATGTTCGCTGCAAATCCCATCATATCTTTCAGAGTCAGATTGGTAGAAATCTGCGGGAACACCTTATCTACAATTTCATTCAATGTCAAAAGATTTGCTTTCTTCGCTTTTTCTGCCACCTTCTGCAGAACGACTCTCTGACGCTCGGTTCGTTTAAAATCATTTCCATCCGTATATCGAATTCTGGCATACCCCACCGCATGAACCCCGTCCAACAGCTGAGTCCCGGCTTCTTCCTTGATCGGCTTCATCTCTTGACCAACCACCTGTGCGGTTTCAAAAGCATATCCATTGCTGTAAAAAGCCTCTTCCTGGGTCATATCAAGTTCAATTCCTCCCAGCGAATCAATCACATCCACCAATGCATTAAAATTGACACTGACATAGTTCTGGATATCCAGATCAAAATTTCGGTTCAGAAGGCTGATCGCCTCTTCCGGACCTCCCCGGTTATAAGCCGAATTGGCCTTTTCATAGGTTCCGTCTGCCTGCTGCAGCAGAGTATCTCGATATACAGACACCAGCTTGACATCATTCGTCTCATTATTGATGCTGGCAATCATAATACAGTCACTCTGCACACCGCCGTCCAATTCACCCTCTCTGGAATCCAATCCAAAGAGCGCAATATTCGTATACGGTCCGGTATCCCGGTAAGCCTCCAATTTGTCCTTATCTAAGATATTAATATCCAGCTTATCCAGCTTAAAAATTCCATAAGCTGTAGCGCAGAGCACCAGCAGGATAATGACCTCCACCGTCAGAAGCGCAATTCTTTTCCTTCTTCTCTTTCTGCGAAGTTTTCTGCGTTCTTCCGGCGTCATTCTTCTTTTCATTCGTTGCTTTTTCTTCTTGCTCATTCATTCTCTCCTAACGAAGACTAGTATGCATTCTTATTAATAAATCCTTTAAAAAATGTCAAAAACAAGATTTTAAAGTCAAGGCCCAGCGTCCAGTTCTCAATATAGTAAAGATCATGGTCAATTCTTCCTCGAATCGAAGTATCTCCCCGATATCCATTCACCTGTGCCCATCCGGTTAATCCCGGACGCACCTGATGCTTCACCATATAACGGGGAATCTCTTCCTGGAACTTCTCCACAAACTGCGGACGCTCTGGACGCGGCCCTACCAGACTCATATCTCCCTTCAACACATTGATAAGCTGTGGGAGTTCATCAATACTCGTCTTTCGGATGAACTTTCCAATCGGCGTTACCCGCGGATCGTTCTTCGTTGTCCATCCCTTCTTTTCTTTTGCTTCTTCCTGCACTACCATAGAGCGGAATTTATACATATAAAATGGTCGATTCTGGTATCCAATCCGTTCCTGTTTAAAAATCAGCGGTCCTGGTGAAGTGAACTTAATAATCATTGCCACGACTGCCATTACCGGTGAAAACAGCACCAACGCCACCACGGCGCCAAAAATGTCTATACATCGCTTAGAAAACGCATTTAACGCATTGCTAAGTGGTACGTGACGGATATTGACAACGGGAAGACCAAGCAGATCTTCTGTGTACGGCTTCGTCGGAATAATATTGTTGTAATCCGGAATAAACTTGGTGTGTACCCCGGACTTTTCGCACATACTTACAATATGCTCCAACTTATGATACTCCGAAAGTCCCAGCGTAATCGCAATCTCATCCAGACAATTCTCCGGAAGGATAATCGTAAGATTCTCTGTTCTTCCAATCACCTTCACTCCCTTATACTCTGTTCCCCGCGGAACATTATCTGCCAGAATCCCCCGGATCGTGTACCCCCATTCCGGATTCGCTTTGATCCGGTCGATATACTGCTCTGCCGCACGACTATAGCCAATCAACAGAATATGCTTCTGGTTATATCCGTTCTTCCGAAGATTTCGAAGCGCCTCACGGATAATATTGCGAACCGTCACTTCCGTAAACACGTTGGTACAGAAGAAAATAAAAATCATCTTTCTGGAAAAGTCAGGCTGTTTCATCAAATATAACAACAAAATAAACGCCATAACACCGATCGCGTTCGCCTGAATAATATGCCATGCTTCCAGCCGTCTTCCCTGGACACGCTTCGGCGTATACATCTGAAAAATATAATACAGAATCAGATACATCGGCACAATCACGATCAGAATCTTCATATACTCCTGAAGTGACAGAAACCATGGATCCAATTCAAAAATCCCACTTTTAAATCTAAGATACCATGCAGCCACATACGAAAATATCATTACAGCCGCATCGATTACAACATGAAGTCTATTCAATAATTTTTGATTATCTTTAATCAATTTTCCCACCCATTTTTCACTAGATATTGTAGTCAAGGCGCAAAAAAGCCATTGCCATCACTACATTATCTTTTATAATACAATAATTTACCAGAAACGACAACCCATTACATGTAGTTTTTCTTAACATTTCTTAATATTTTCGCAACATTTACCAGAAGATCAGAAGTTTATATAGCATATAGTCCCATAATTTGTTATAATAATTCAGAAATTACTAGTAAAAATGGAGTCAATTATATGAAAGTCACGATCATTATTCCAAATTATAATGGAAAACACTTCATGGAACCCTGTCTTGCTTCTCTAAAGGAACAGACTTTCCGTGATTTTAAGATTCTCGTTGTAGACAATGCTTCTTCTGATGGAAGTGTCGCATATATGAAAA
Source organism: Dorea sp. ICN-14282 (assembly GCF_037890115.1). Classification (NCBI taxonomy): domain Bacteria; kingdom Bacillati; phylum Bacillota; class Clostridia; order Lachnospirales; family Lachnospiraceae; genus Dorea; species Dorea sp. ICN-14282. The sequence continues at coordinate 903,867 of NZ_JBBKBH010000001.1, forward strand.
CTGAATACCCTGACATTGAGGTGATTGCCCTCGATCAGAATTATGGATTCAGCAAAGCGGTAAACGTAGGGATAGAGCACAGTACAACACCTTACGTCATTTTGTTGAACAATGATACCACTGTGGATCCTCACTATGTAGAAGAAATGGTAAAAGCCATTGAAAAATCTCCGTGCATTTTCTCTGTCAGCAGCAAAATGATCCAAATGTATCATCCGGAACTGATTGACAGCGCCGGTGATCTGTACACGCTGATGGGCTGGGGTGTTTGCCGCGGAACCGGGCGTCCAATCTCCAATTATAACGAATCGGATGAGATCTTCACCGCTTGCGCCGGAGCTGCTATCTATCGCAGATCCGCCTTTGAAAAAATCGGATATTTCGACGAAAATCATTTTGCTTATTTAGAAGATATCGACGTGGGATACCGGGCCAAAATCTATGGTTACAAAAATATGTACTGTCCGACAGCGCTCGTCTATCATGTCGGAAGCGGAACCAGCGGTTCCAAATACAACTCTTTTAAGGTAAAACTTTCCGCCAGAAACAGCGTCTATCTGAATTATAAGAATATGCCGCTTCTGCAGCTGATCTTAAACTTCCTGCCGCTGTTTCTTGGTTATGTGGTCAAATATTTATTCTTTCTCAAAAAAGGCTGGGGAAAGGATTATAAAGACGGAGTCAAAGAAGGGCTTGCCACAATGAAAGCACAGAAGAAAGTTCCGTTTCAGTTTAAGCACCTTACAAACTATATCGTAATAGAGGTCGAACTTTTGCTTCACACCTTTGGATATGCAAGAGACTGGTTCAGCCGAAAGCTTTTTCAAAAATAAAGAAAAACAAGGGAGATTTTACATCCATGATTTTTAAATCGCAGGTGTAAAATCCCCCTTTTTATTTCTTTAGAAATGGAACGTATCCTTAAGAACAGCCCACTTCTGATCCTTGTCGCTTAAGTTAAGCGCCGCACCATCTTCTAAATGATATCCTTCTGCTGACGCGCTTCCCTTATATTCTCCAACTAACTGAGGCCACTCAATTCCAATCTCCGGATCATTCCATGCAAGTCCGCCTTCATCTCCTGGATGATAGAAGTCCGTACATTTGTAACAAAATTCCGCCACATCACTCAATACCAGAAATCCATGTGCAAATCCTTCTGGAATGTAGAACTGTTTCTTATTCTCTTCTGTCAATTCAATTCCAAACCATTTCCCATAGGTGTTGCTGTCGCTTCTCAAATCTACTGCAACATCAAATACAGATCCTTTGATGACTCTGACTAATTTCCCCTGTGGAAATTCCTTCTGAAAATGAAGTCCTCTTAATACACCTTTCGTAGAGCATGACTGGTTATCCTGTACAAAATTCATGGTAAGGCCAGCCTCTTCCATATCTCTCTGGCTGTAAGTCTCCATAAAGTAACCTCTTGCATCACCATGTACTGCCGGCTCAATCACACACAATCCTTCAATGCCGCCTACATTTTTCTCAACTTTAATCTGTCCCATCTTATCTCCTTCTTCTGTCTTAATTTAAAATTCAATTTCTCTAAGATAACGGTTCAGAGCATCCTGCCAGGTTGGAAGTGGTGTAAATCCATTTTCCACCAGCTTTCTTCTGTCCAGACGGCTGTTAAATGGTCTTGCCGCTTTAGAAATTCCGTACTCCGCCGTCGTTACCGGCGCTACGCTTAGCCGTTCTTCTGAATACTCTGTATGGCCTAACTCCACTGCCTGACGGAAAATTTCTTTCGTAAAATCATACCAGCTGATATATCCGCCTTCATTGGTTGCATGGTAATATCCATACTTATCCGTCTCCAGCATATCTACCAGAAGTCTTGCCAGATCGTACGTATAGGTTGGTGTTCCAATCTGATCGTTTACTACGGTCAGCTTATCGTGTGTCTTTCCTACGTTCAGCATGGTTTTGATAAAGTTCTTACCATTTTTTCCAAATACCCATGCAATACGAACAATAAAATATTTTTCCAGAAGATCAGACACTGCCAGTTCTCCTTCCAGCTTCGTCTCTCCATAGACATTCAACGGCTTATAATCCTTGCAGTCCGGATCCCATGGCTTGCTTCCCTGACCGTCAAACACGTAATCCGTACTGATATAAACCAATTTGCAATCAAGTTTTTTACATTCTTCTGCAATGTATCTGGTTCCTGTCGCATTGATTGCACGAACCAGTTCTTTCTTGTCATCATCTTCTGCCAAATCCACAGCCGTCCAGGCCGCACAGTGTACCACGACATCCGGCGCTGTCTCCGTCAGCACTCTTCGTACTGAAGCCTCGTCCGTAATATCCATCTGAACGTAAGGCATCGTACAAACTGCCGTTTCATCCTGAATTCCACTGTATTCTTCTTTAATATCAGAACCAATTCCTTCATATCCGCGCTTTGCCAGCTCATTCATCACATCGTGTCCAAGCTGTCCAGCCACACCTGTCACTAATATTTTCATACGATCTACACTCCTTACGTCTAACGATTAGCGATTTGCATACATTTTCTCATAATAATTCTGGTATTCTCCGGAAATAATGGTCTCCCACCACTCCTTGTTCTCTAAATACCATTTGATAGTCTTTTTAATTCCATCTGCAAACTTTGTCTCTGGAAGCCATCCCAGTTCATTGTGAATCTTTGTCGGATCAATTGCATAACGCATATCGTGACCCTTACGGTCTGCCACATACGTAATCAGACTTTCCGGTTTTCCTAATTCTTTACAGATGATCTTCACAATATCAATGTTGGTCATCTCATTGTGACCGCCGATATTATAAACTTCTCCCACACGGCCGTTATGGATGATCAGATCAATTGCTTTACAGTGATCTTCCACATAGAGCCAGTCACGAACGTTTTCACCCTTTCCATATACTGGCAGCGGCTTATCATTCAGTGCATTTGCAATCATCAGCGGAATCAGCTTCTCTGGGAAGTGATATGGTCCGTAGTTATTGGAACATCTGCTGATGGTTACTGGCAATCCATAGGTTCTGTGATATGCCTGTACCAAAAGGTCTGCTGCCGCTTTAGAAGAACTGTAAGGGCTGCTTGTATGAATCGGTGTTTCCTCGGTGAAGAACAGATCCGGTCTGTCTAATGGCAGATCTCCGTATACTTCATCGGTAGACACCTGATGATAACGTTTGATTCCATATTTTCTGCAGGCATCCATCAATACGGCTGTTCCCTTGATATTCGTATCCAGGAACACTTCCGGATTCTCGATGGAACGGTCCACGTGGCTTTCTGCTGCAAAGTTTACCACCATATCCGGTTTTTCTTCCTCAAATAATTTGTACACTGCTTCACGATCTGTAATGCTTTCCTTTACAAAACGGAAATTCGGGTTGTCCATTACCGGTGCCAGTGTAGACAGATTTCCTGCATAAGTTAAGCAGTCCAGACATACGATCCGATAATCTGGGTATTTGTTCAACATATGAAATACAAAGTTACTTCCAATAAATCCGGCGCCTCCGGTTACAATAATTGTCATCATGTTTTTTCTCTCCATCTCTCTTTGATTTGTAAATATCTTTGATTTATTAATACTTTTGATCGGCCTTTTAATACAGGTTTTCCTGATATTTGCCGTCCAATACATCTTTCAGATACTGTCCGTACTGATTTTTCTTCAGAACTTCGTATACCTTCATCACTTCCTCTTTGCTGATCCAGCCATTTAAGTAAGCGATTTCTTCAAGGCATGCAATCTTACGGTGCTGATGTGTTTCCATCGTCTTCACAAAATTCGTCGCATCTACCAGACTTTCATGGGTTCCGGTATCCAGCCAGGTGAATCCTTGTCCTAAAAGTTCTACGTTCAACTGGTTATCTTCCAAGTAAATACGATTCAAATCTGTAATCTCTAATTCGCCGCGCTTTCCTGGTTTCAGCCCTTTCGCATACTCTACTACCTTGTTATCGTAGAAGTAAAGACCGGTTACACAGTAATTACTCTTTGGCTGCTCTGGTTTCTCTTCAATAGAAACTGCTTTTCCTTCACGGTCAAATTCCACGATTCCAAAGCGTTCCGGATCATCCACATAATAGCCGAACACAGTAGCGCCTTTTCCTGATTCTGCATTTTCAACTGCCGCTCTTAATCTCTTCTTCAATCCATGACCCGCAAAAATATTATCGCCCAGAACCATTGCCACTGTATCGTCGCCAATGAATTCCTCTCCGATAATAAATGCCTGAGCCAGTCCGTCCGGACTTGGCTGAACAGCGTAAGATAACTGCACGCCAAACTGATGGCCGTCTCCTAAGAGCTCCTGGAATCTTGGTGTATCCTGCGGAGTCGAAATAATCAAAATATCACGGATCCCTGCATTCATCAATACAGACATCGGATAATAAATCATCGGTTTGTCATAAATTGGCAACAGCTGTTTGGATGTTACCATTGTCAATGGATACAGACGCGTGCCAGATCCTCCTGCTAATATAATTCCTTTCATTTGGAACCTCCCTTTCATGTCTATCATATTGATAGGTTTGTTCATCGTTTCTCGGTTATGTTATTCACATTATAAAAGGTGACGCTAGGTCACCTTCAAGTCTTTTTTTACATTTTGTTACAAATTTATTAAATTTGTCTATTTTGCACAAAGAAAAATGCCGGCTTCTTTCGTAATTTGAAACCCTCCAACCGTCTTTTTTCTCACATATCCACGAAACTCATTGTACCGCTCTACCAAATACTGCGCCTGGTTCCCATGGCAGGAAAGCACATAAGAAATAAGCGGTTCCGGATCAGGTACCACCAAACTGTCTTCATATTCTCTCCATTCTACACTTTGAAAATACTTTTCCAGAATATCTGCCCCATTTTCTTTTCCAAACCGTTCATAAAGCTTGTCTGCCGATAGTACAATCCGTTCGTCAAATCCCTGTACCAGATCACTGACCTCTTTCATATGTCTGCTGCCATAGGTACTGCACACAAACACACCGCCGGGCTTCAATACCCGATAAATCTCTTGGCATACCTTTTCGATATCTTCACAATAAAACAACACGTGATTTGCAATAACCAAATCAAAACTCTGATCTGGGTATGGAATTTTATGACAATCAAAGCTCTGATAAGAAAACCGCTTGTCCTTACTTCCCATTGTACGCCTTGCGTCCCGCAGCATTCCTGCCGAAACATCCGAAAGAATGACTTCTATCTTCCCAGGAAGCTCCTTCTCATTCTCTCTCCATAAAGCTCCATCCCCGCATCCAACCTCCAGAATACGACTGTTGTCTCCAAACGGAAGTTGTTCAAAAATCCAAGGAAACCATCCTTTTTGATTCTTTGCATACAGGCTGTGAAGATTGATCCTGGCAGAAATATTCGACGCATCCTGATACTGATTTTTCAGACTTTTTTCCATTCCCGTCAGATGGATCAGGTTCAGCATTCGGCTCCAGTCCACTGTATGCTCCTCCTGAATCACTTCCGTCGTATCACGGATTGCCTTTTCTACCAGCTGCATCTGCTCAATCTTATCCTGCACCAGTTTTAGCTGAAGCTTTAGTGAACCCACCATAAAATGATAATCCGAATCCGCGATCGTCATTTCCCGAATATCATCCAGGGAAAACCCAAGATATTTCAGAAGCAGAATCTGCTGAAGTCTGGCAAAATCTTCATCTGTATAAAATCTTGCACCGGCTTCTGTCACAAAAGAGGGTTTTAATATATTTTGTTTGTCATAATAGCGAATTGTCCGCAAGGTCACGTGGGCCATGCGGGCAAATTCACCGGAAGAATAATAACCTGATTTTTTCATTTTACTCAAATTTCGTCATATACCCCGGATACTCTGCGTGTCCGGTTGCCAGTGTCTGACCTTCTACCGTAATCTTTACCTGCTCGCAGTCATAAGCGTTTAAAAAGGTATTGGTCACACTTCCCATCACCACATACTCTCCCGCCGTCCCCATGGACTGCAGAAACTTCTGAAATGCCTGATTCATATCCAGATCCAAAGAAGTCACTCCATCTACTTCCGTCTTCTTACAGGAAAGTGCCTGCACATCTGCCGGAAGTGTTCCGTTCGCAATCAGCTGTTCTGTCACCCATCCTTCCGTTACAGCGGAAGCTTCCAGATTCACCGTTACGAAACCGTCCGCATTTTCATTTGGTGCAAATACGGTAACTGTCTTCGGACCCTGCTCGTCATCCGATGAATCCGCTAAGCCTTGTTCGTCCCCGTTCTGATCTTCTACCGGATCCTCTTCGTCTGTATCTTCCTTCTCTGTATCTTCGACCTCCAGAGATTCCGTCTTCTTGTCCTCTTCGTTATCCTTGTCCGTCTCAGCATTCTTCTGACATCCGGCGAGAAGAAGTACGCACAGGCTCAGAATCAGAACTTTTGATATCTTCTTTTTCATATACTCCACCTCACATTTCCTTCTCCTGATTCTAGTATGCTCACACTCTCATCAGAAGATTCTTTGTTTGTTCCATATTAACATAAATTGCGTTAGGTGGCAATGAAAGATGAATCCGAAGCACTTCTTTTCCCCTCCTTGTTTGTCTCATTTTTGCAACCGATCATATTTCCTCCTCAAGTTAAAATGATCCAAAAGGTGCAAAAAACGAGACAATTCTGATCACACTATTTACAAGAGGGGGAGAATTATGCCAAAGCCAAAAACAAAAACCGGAGAAAAAAATCTAATCAGCAAACGACTCATCGAACTGCGACAACAGCATAATATGTCCCAGCGACTTCTAGCCTACCAACTGCAATTGAAGGGATATGATATGGATAAGAATGTCATTACCAGAATTGAAACGAACAAACGATACGTTACAGATCTGGAATTAAAAGCCTTCACTGAGATTTTCAACGTCTCTTACGATTATCTTATTGATGGAAAAGAAACAGATCAGTCATAGCTTCTACGGAGGCTATGACTTTTTGATGTCAAGCCACTTTACTACAAATTTTGCCACACACTTCCTTCCAAAATAGAATCTCCCTTTATTTTGATATAGAATTCCTCTGTTCGAAACACAATTGATAAATTACCGATTCGGTATTGAAGTATCTTCTCGAAAAGATACTATTAGAATCAGATACCGCAATACCGCGGTATCTGACGATTGATTTGCTACCGACAGCTGACAGCTGTCGAAAACTACGCTAACACTTTCTTTGCTTCTTCTTCAAAATCTTCCATGGACTCCGCCTTGGCCGCCAGCTTATGAAGCACTTTCAGTTGTTCTTCATCACTCAGTTCATGAATCCGTACTTCCAGCTCTTCTGAAATCCTTCCCATCTCTTCTAAAAGTTCAAAAATAGACGCTCTCCTGGTCAACAAGGCACCTTCTTCACGTCCTTCTTTGCGTCCTTCTGCACGTCCCTCTTCGCGTCCAGCCTTTCGTTCATCCCTCATCATTTCTTCGAAAATCATATAGCGTTCTCCCATCTCACGGCTTTCCTTCACATTATGAATAGATTTCTGTAATTGTCCTACAAACTCATCTTCAAAATCTGATTCACTCTGCTCAACATCCGCCGCTACAAATTTCAAGAATCTCACAAGACTTTCCGGAAGCTTTTCTGCATTTTTCCCCTTGGTACTTAGATATATGGTCTGACATCCGTCATCACATTCCACAGAAGAATCTTCTTTACACTGCATACCACATGTATAACAATACAATCCTCTGCCAAAGGGATCATAATCACACAAAAAGATAACAAAAGTATCCGGAAGCTCTTCATAGCCTGTTCCCGCTGCAAGAAGCTCCATATCCATCTGACTGTGATAATATCTTGAGCGCTTTACCAGCGCCACATCCCTCTTAACCTGCATCTCCACGTTATAACGCTTGTTATTCTGGTCTTTGGCATACACATCCAGCCGAATCCCCTTATACTCCGGGTGGTATACCATGTTCCTCTCATAACTTACATCAATCCTGGAAATTGGAAATCCCAGCACCATCTCTAGAAACCTGGTACAGTTCTCTTCCTCGCTCATCACTGCACAGAACATAAAGTTGTCCTTGATAGTTAAGTCTTGTAATCGTTTATTCCTACTCATTCTTCCTCCATATCCACAGAGGAATTCTATGAGAGAATGATAACACATAGGAGCAAGAAATACTACTCTCTTAAAATCAAAATATTATTTTCTGCATACGGGCTAGACCAAAAAACGGAGTGGATATCATCCACTCCGTCGTAAATTGAAGCTTTTTTATCTAATTCTACATTCCATAAATCGGCTTGATATAAGATTCCATAAGGCTCATACCATATTTCCTAGCTGCTGCCCACCCTTTTCCGTCCGGATTTTCTTTGATTCCCAGCCATTCCACATATGGTGCACAATTTCTCGTCACATAGGCAAATCTGGTGTCCACTATTTCATTCTTCGGACTGTCTTTTGATGCATATGCTTTCAGATGCTGAACCTGTGCACGGATGCCGGTACGAACGTCTTTAAACGACTCTCCCGGTACGCCGCCTGTTGCACCTAAGCCGGCAAAATTAAACTGTTCCACCTTCACATCTCCACCAAACTGAAGGTATCCGGTCTCTTTCATTGCCTGTCCGAATACAACTTCCGGCTTCACATTCTCCACAACTGCCTCATCGTACAGAATCTCACAAAACTGTGTAATATTAGAAGCTCCGCCTTTAGATAATGCTCCACTTGGATAAGTTCTCTTAGAATTCATGTACATTTTCACCATCTTATTCACTGCAGTTGTCTTATTTCCAAGTGCTGTTGCTCCCATAATCGGAGTCACTCCCTCATAAGTCATTGCTCCTTCCGGTGAAACTTCTTTATTGAAATAATACCAGACTCCATCTATCTGGCGATACCCTCTAGTCATTGCGCCTTCCGCGCCAAAGTTATTTGCTGTTGGATTTAAGTAGTACCAGGTACCACCATCCTTTAACCAGCCTTTGTGCATTGCACCGGAGGTGTTCAGATAGTAATGCGTACCCCCAAGCGCGATCCAGCCCGTCACCATTTTCCCTGAGCCATCCATATAATACCAGCTGCCGCCAACATTCTGCCAGCCTGTCACCATATAGCCTGCTGCATCAAAGTAGTACCGCTGGCCTCCAATTACTTCCCAGTTGGACTTGGTATAACTTCCATCGCTGTGACGATACCACCAGCCGCGTCTATCCAAAATCCATTTAGCTTCTTCTTTCACCTTTCCCGGAACCCATGCTCCACTTGCATCCACATAATCGTTTCCGATCCAGGTGTTGGATGCCATTGCTCCGGAAGATGCAAAGTAATAGCATTTTCCACCTATCCAATGCCAGCCTGTCACCATATAGCCCGCTGCATCAAAGTAGTACCACTGGCCTCCAATTACTTCCCAGTTGGACTTGGTATAACTTCCATCGCTGTGACGATACCACCAGCCGCGTCCATCCAAAATCCATTTAGCTTCCTCTTTCACCTTTCCCGGAACCCATGCGCCGCTTGCATCCACATAATCGTTCCCAATCCAGGTATTGGATGCCATTGCTCCAGAAGCGGTAAAATAGTAACATTTACTGTTGATCCACTGCCAGCCTGTTAACATAACTCCACTACCATTGAGATAATACTTGCTGCTGCCGATGGTCTGCCAGCCTGTCAACATCTTTCCAGATGTGTCCATATAATACCAGCTGCCACCAATATTCTGCCAGCCCGTTACCATATAGCCCGCTGCATTAAAATAATACCACTGACCTTCAATCTTTTCCCAATTAGATCTGGTATAACTCCCATCTTTGTGGCGATACCACCAGCCACCTTCATCCTGAACCCAGCCAGGTTTTATCATTCCCGGAACCCATGCGCCATTGGAATTCACATAATCATTTCCAATCCAGGTATCTGCTGCCATTACCCCCGTACCATCGAAATAATAACAGGTAGTACCAATCCACTGCCAGCCAGTCAACATGATTCCACTGCCGTTAAAATAGTACCATTTATTATTGATCTGCTGCCAGCCTGTTAACATAACTCCGCTTGCCGGATCCAGATAATACTTCGCGGTTCCTTCTGTAAACCATCCGGTCTGCATATACCCATTGGAATCAAAATGATACCAAGCTCCGTTGATTGCCTCCCAGGTATTCTTCGCATAGCTTCCGTCCGCGTACTGGTACCACCAGCCCTTATCATTCTGAATCCACTGTCCCTTGCCAAGTCCGTACGCTTGCGCAATTCCTTTGGCATCTGCAATTCCAAGTGCCTTCAGCTTTGCATCGGAGCTTAGATACTTATTATAATCATCTATATTATCGATAAACGCATGCTCTACAATGATCGCCGGAAAGCCAGCCCGCTTACTCTGCCAGATCAACGCATAGTAATCCTGCAAGGATCCATCCGGATAAAGGGTATTCGTTCCACTGTTTCGAATCTTAATTCCACGGTCTGTCAGACCCAGACCAACCAGTTCCTTTTGAATTTTAGAAGCCAGATTCTTTCCTTCGTTTCCAACTCCTGGATTATAATTGGCATTCGGATAATAAACTTCCGCTCCATGAGCCTTTCCAAGCCCCGTAGAATTCAAATGCATACTTACCAGTACGTCCGCCTTTTTCCCTTTGGCGTATTCTACACGCTTTTTCAAATCATCGGACAAATTATTGGACGGGGAAAGACCTGTATCTGTTGTTCTGGTCATATATACCGTTACGCCGCCATACTTCTCCAACTCTTCCTTGCAATACTTTGCGATCTTCAATGTCAAGTCTTTTTCCTTCGCGCCATTCACTCCGACCGCACCCGGATCATATCCTCCATGTCCCGGATCAATTACGACAATCAGATTTCCTGCTTTTTCAGACGTCTCGGCCACTCTTGAAGCCACTGCCGGGACATCCGTCTTCGCTTCTTCGACAGCTTCTTCCACTGACTCACTCTCTACTAATTCTCCTTCTTCATCATAAGTAAGGAAGTTCACCGGATTTCCCGGTTCATTGACCGTTCTTGCACTCGAAGACGTACTCTCTTCTTCTACGACCGCATCTGGCTGTGTATCACATTCCTGATTTACACCAAATCGTGAATCAATTCCAGCTTCTCCTAGATCGATTTCATTTGTGACGCCGTCGCTTACCGTCCGTACTTTTAACAAATGATAGCTACCTGCCGTGCTGTTTTCCAGATAATCAATAGAAAATACTGCTGTAGCATCCTGAATCTCTCCAGCCCAAACCTCATACTGCTCTGCTGTCTCCACATTTTCATATACCATGGAAACAGACTCCAGTTCTACTTCATCCTGGAAAGACACCATGATTTTTTGTGTATCTGGTGTCATCAGATATGGAGTATCTATGTACAGATACTGTAACTGTGGTACGGACATCTCCTGTGTCTGTACTTCTCCTCCTTCTGCCTCTGACTGTACCTCCAGCTGTTCTGCCGAAGCAGCCTCTGTCTGTGATACACTTTCCTGCACCTGGTTCTCATCAGCCGCCAAAGCTCCGCTTGCCGGCAGAATACTGAATAACATTGCCAGACTAAGTGCAATCGATACTGCTTTTCTTTTGAATTTCTGCATATTCTACGCCCCTTAAAACTAACTGTTTTCTTGTTGCTTACCCTAAATCAAGTTAACTATAGCATAATTCTATTTTTCAAACAAGGAATTCCTTATTTTTCCTCTTTTTCCTAATCAAGGATATCATTAACGCATCAGCTGATTTCTTTTTGTGATTTCTTCCGATGTCAGACGATCCAACGCCTCTATCTTTTTCGCAAAATATGTTCTGCACCATTCTTCTTCCAACAGAGGCTTTCGCATCTGCAAGTGTTTAATTCCGCTGTGTGAATTAATCTCCATAATTTTAACCCCTTTATTGGTAAAGCAAATATCAAAGCCCATATACTCACAAAGCCCCAGATATTCCGTAATTCCGATCACCATATCCCTTGCTTCCTCCCACAGGTCAATGGTTCCTTCCACCAGCACGTTTGTATCTGGATGGTATGGCATGTCTTCTATTCTGTCAATATACACTGCTTTTCCTTCACTGAATCTGCCGCTTTCTGTATCAATCTTCACATCATAGGCAAATACCGTCGCCGAGTTGCTGTTCATATAGTTGGCATGACCAGAATCTTTGGTGCCAAATCTTAAATATCCACCTGCAATTTTGGATTTCTCCTCCCCATCTTTGATTGCCAAAACACGAATGGTATGAATCAAAGGGAAGATCTCCCCTAACTGCGTGGATGGGACAAAGTATTCTGTATATATGTAATTGGGATGTTTCTCAACGAAGCTTCTCAACTCCTCTTTCCCACACACTTCCCCGTTGATATAAAATGTTTCATTTTCGTATGATAATTCAAAAAAGCCGACTGACAAAGCTCCATTGCAGGGTTTACATGCAACCTTCTTTTCCCGTTCCACCAATAGTGCCACCGCATCTGCCGAAGAATGTCTGCAGTCTTCCGGACAATCCATCAACGGCATCAACCTGTCCTCTGTCTTATAGTAGAAATATTTTGGCATATATCTGTCATATTTTGTCCCTGCCAGCATATACTTCAATGTTAATTTATCATTGATCCAAATTCTCTCCCAGCTGTTCAAGGGCCAAATCCGATAATATTCATAATCCGATAAATAATCTTCTATATGCTCTGCCTCTTTTAAGTTATATGCTACAGCGCTCTCTGCCAAAAATCCTCTTGCATGCGCCCATTCCAAATCTTCTTCCGCCCACAGACCGCTTTCCTTTTCCTGCTTCCACAATCCGTGCAGATAATCCGCCATTTTCTTGCTGAATCCAGCTCTTAACATTCCATCTATTGTCCAATCATACATAACGCTTTCTCCTTTTTACTTGCCGCCCAATGCTTTTATATTATCACAGATTCGGTATACATCCTCTAATGCAAGATCTGCATATAACGGTAACGTCAGCACTTTTTTAGAAACATCCAATGCAACCGGCGTCTCTTTTACATCATATTGATCTTTATAACATGCAAAAGAATTGGTTAGCGGATAAAAATATTTTCTCGTATAAATCCCTTTCTCCTTCAATAAATCATAGACACAGTCTCTTGAAATGCCAAATTCTGACCCTTCGATCAATATCGGAAAATATGCATAATTTGACTTTACATTCTCCTGTTCTTTCATAAAACGAATTCCCCGGGTATCTTTTAAACATTCTCGATAGCAGGAAACAATACGCTTACGCTTTTCGATTTCTTCCTCAACATGCCGAAGATTACAGATTCCCATTGCCGCCTGAAATTCATTCATTTTTGCGTTTGCCCCGACGCTGTCAACCACCTCTTCATTTCGGATTCCGAAATTTTTAAGCCGATATAAATCAAGTCCCAGCTCCTGATCTTGGAAACATACGCAGCCGCCTTCAATAGAATTATACACTTTCGTTGCGTGAAAACTGAACATTGAGGCATCCCCAAAAGAACCAATCCCTCTGTTTTTGTAGGTTACTCCGAATGCATGGGCTGCGTCGTAGATAACTTTCAAGTCATGGTGTTTTGCAATTTCTTCTATCTCCTCCACCTGACACACTTGTCCATACACATGTACCGGTACGATGGCGGACGTTTTTTCCGTAATCAACGCTTCCATTTTAGACACATCCATTGTGAAATTCTCCGGATTAATATCGCAAAAAACAGGTGTTAATCCATTTCGGACAATTGCATGTGTGGTAGACGCAAAGGTGAACGGTGTTGTAATCACTTCCCCGGATAATCCCATCGCCTGAATCACCATTTCCAATGCCATATGACCATTGGAAAACAGGGAAACACCTTCTACTTCCAAATATTGTCTCAGCTGTTTTTCCAGTTCCTTATGTTTTGCTCCCATATTCGTCAGCCAATGAGATTCCCATAACTCTCTAATCTCATCGATGTATTCCTCTAGCGGAGGCATGGACGACCGTGTAACAAATATTTCCCCCATCTCTCATTCCTACTTTCTTTCCTGCTTCTTTTCCTTCTGTTTTATTTCGTTTTATTCTATCTTCGTTACGTATTCTTCATATTTCCGAGCAATATATTGATTTTTCAGATCTTCTTTTCCTTCAATCTCTTCTCCTGTAAAACATCTGAGATGATTACGGACACAATCATATCCGGCAATACAAGAGAACTCTACTCCACCTGAAAATCTTGGATTACATTCCATAAAGAAATGCTCCCCGCTGTCTGTCTCAATAAATTCAAAATTCACACATCCATTTACACCTAATACTGCCGCAAGCTCCCGACACTGTTTTTCTAAAACGCTGTCATGGAAAACATATACCGTCGTTCCCGCTCCATTCAATGTCCGAAGCAGCTCTTTTCTTGCAACACACTGCGTCGTTTGAGTTTCCTGATTTCTTACTACGTCCACCGTTATAATACCACCGCTGATCTTAGGCTGAACAATGTAATTCGATATATCCTGATTTCTCACAAAGTTCTCCATCTGTTCTGCAGACTCTATATAAAACAACCCCTGACTGCTTCTTCCATTCGTTGGTTTTACAACAGCCGGATAGTCTAGTTCCTGGATTTTTGCCTCCTGCAGCATAACGGTAGGTATCACACTGCAGATATTGTTCTTCTGCAAGTACTGATTTAATCTCATTTTATTTCTGCAGATATCAATTGCTTCTGTCGATGAAATGCAGACCGTTATTCCAGATTTTTCAAACACTTCCCGATTTTTGTTATAAAAATCCACTTCGATATCCGTCAATGGAAAAATGTATTCTACGCGATGCTCCTGACACAGATTCAGAATGAAATTCTGATACGCTTCTGCCTCACTTACCAATGGCGCCTGATAGAAAAAATCAACATGATAGGCATCTGCCAGCCATTCCTTCTGGTAAATATCACAGCCAATAACTGTATACTCTTCTTCCTGCATCTTTTTAATGACGATATCTGCTGCAAATGAGCCAATCGCGGTTACTAAAACCGTTTTCATAACTTATTTCCTCTTTTCGTTATAACTGTTTTATAAAATGAATGTCATCCATTCTATTTTGATTTCCTTCACTGTCAATTTCAAATCCCAAACCTTCATACATCTTAATGGCCGCCTGATTTGTTTTATGCGTATATAAATTCACACTGCGAATTTGCTTTTCTCTGCAGAGCAAAACAAACTGATGAACTAACTTCTTTCCCAGTCCCTGATTTCTAAAATCCCTAGAAACGCCTACCAGAGAAATATATGCGCTGCCATTTTCCAAGTCATTCATGTATCCTGCGACAAGCCCCCGTATTTCTTCATCCTGAACCTCTGCAACTAGTTCTGCTTTCTCCCACAACTTCTCACAGTATTCATTTAAGTCTACTTTTTCGCTTACCGGAATCGGGAAATCATAATTGATCTTTTTTATAAAATCAAAAAATTTCTCCTTCTCTATCTCTTGCTTATTATTTATCATCATTTCTTTCTCTTCCTTTTTTGTTTAACAATCGATAAACTGCTCGAATAATGAAAGAGGAGCGATACTCTGTTAATAATCTTTCCATTTCTTGCTTTTGACTCTCAAGATTTTTAAAATGTTCTTCTACCTCAAGCAGTGGGATTTCTTCCACATTTAACACGATTTTTAATTCTTTCTGTTCTCTTGGCATTTTTATCATATACTGTGGATCTAATGTATAAAAAACATCCATGCCATCTTGCCGAATACCATTAACTGGTTCTATCTGGGCCTCCGATCCATCGCTCCAATTCGCCGATATCACTTTACATCTTCGATAGGTACCTTCGTCAAGATCAAACCTAAGTTCTTTTCCTCCCATATCCACTGCAATTCCTTCAGTCTGATAAATGATCCGTGCCATTCTTGTACTGGGAACATACACTTTTTCTTTGATTGCTTCCTCTTCATTGTAGCCTTTTCCTGTATCCCAGTATAATGTTGTCGTCAAAAATTTTTCTCTCGGTATCAGTCCAAATATATCAAACTTTCGCTTGTCCAAATCAAACGCTTTACTGCCATATCCATACAGTTCTTCTATTTCCGCTTTCTTTTCTTTGCTTTGGAACATCTCATATATAAGTTCCAGACCAATTAATTTATGAACATCTCGAGAACCCTTCATAAAAAGCTGTGCCAATGCATATTCTATCGTACACTGGCCATTTATGACATATTGAGCCCCTTCCGGGAAGATCTTAAGTAGTGTATCTACATCCTTGATTTTTAAATACTCCTTATACAGGAAATATTCTTCCAAAAACAGCCTCTTTTGCTTTCCAGCTGTCTCCCCGCTTTCATTTGATTCATCTTGATGAACTCTAAAGTAGGTTAACTTTTCCGGAACAATATAGATTTCTGCATGGAAACATACTTTAATCCATTGGCTCAAATCAGGCAGGCTGTTAAGTCCCGATGCAAACAATTGATATTTCGTATAAACCTCTTTCCTGATCAGCAAACTAGGATGACACAAACAATTTCCTCGGTCGAAGAAATATCTCAACCACTCATACCTGCTTTTGTTTTCCATAGAAAAGACATTTGCATATGCATGATTCCCCACATATGCGTTTCCATCATCATCTATCACGGTAACCCCAGTAAAGCATGCAGCAACCTCCGGTCTGGAATCCAACACTGCTACTTGTGCTTCTAATTTCTTCTCATTCCATTTATCATCACCATGGAGAATGGCCACGTAATCCCCTTCCAGGTCCTCCAGAGCCTCTGCCAATCCACCTCTGCCAATATTCTTTTCGTGCAATATTGCCTTGATTCTCGGATATTTTTCCACATATTCCTTGATGATTTCCTGACTGTGATCCGTCGAACAATCATCTACAATAATAAATTCAAAATCCTGATAAGTCTGATTCAAAACACTTTCAATCGACTCACGCAACAATTCACCATGATTATAGGATGTTAACCACACACTTACCTTTGCCATCTCATCGCCCTCATCTTTCGCATTCTAACACTTTAATTCTCTCTGATCCCTTTTGATTCTTATACAATCTTTAATGAAAAATCATGCTTCTCCAAAGTAAGATTTGGATTATAGTATGGATCACCTTTCTCCAACTCCACTTTCCACTTCTCTGCAAAGTATCTGACTTCCCCATTAAATCTTTCTACTTTTTCCTTTGTATCTTCCAATCCTCTGGATTTTGATTCATAATGGTACAGCTCTGCAAATGGAGTATACACGATTAATTGTTCAGCTTTTCGGATTCTCATGCAAAGATCAATATCATTAAACGCCACCTTTAGTCCTTCGTCAAATCCCCCCAGATCATCAAAAAGTTTTTTCGGCATCATCATACACGCAGCCGTAACCGCGCTGTAATCCTGTGCACATAAGATTCTGGAAAAATATCCATTATCATTGTGTCCTGCGCCGCAGAATGCATGACCTGCAATGCCGCCAAGCCCAACGATAACTCCTGCATGCTGAATCGTTCCATCCTCATAGTACAATCTTGCACCAACAGCTCCAACATCCTCGCGAACTGCATAGCTGACCATCTCCCGAATACTGTCTGGCTGAATGATTTCCGTATCATTATTCAAAAAGAGAAGATATTCGCCTTCTGCAAACTTTGCTCCATAATTGTTCAGTGCAGAATAGTTAAATTCTTTTGCCGCATCCCAGGTTACAACCTTTATGGAAGAATATTTCTCCTGAAGTTCCTGATATGCTTTGAACGTGGCTTCTTCACTGCCGTTTTCAATGATAATCACTTCAATATTTTTGTAGGTTGAGATCTCATACAGAGATTTGACACATCGCTTCAGATCTTCCACATGGTCTTTATTAGGAATCAAAACAGACACTCGCGGCTCTTCTGTCAGATGATATTTCACCCGATACATCCCCAGATATTCTCCCATTTCTGCCGTTGCAGATATATGACAGCGCTCGAGATGTGCCTGCACCGCACGTTTTCCGGCTTCGTATGCATACAGCTTACTCTCTGGATTTTCCGCTGTGGAATCTTTGTGTGCACGCCAATGGTATAAAATCTTTGGAATGTGTGTAATATGACGGCTTACTTCTATACATCTTAAAACAAAATCATAGTCCTGCGCGCCATTATATTCTGAACGCAGCATTCCCACCTGTTCTTGAATGGTTCTTTTTACGACAAATAAATGGCAAATATAATTCATACTGCGAAGCAAATCGATGTTAAAATCTGATTTGAAATGCGGCTGGAAAAATGTTTTTCCATCCATTGTCACCTTATCTTCATCCGAATACAAAATCTCTATTTCCGGGTTTTCATTTATTGTTTTTGCACACTCATATAGCGCATTGGGTGCCAATAAATCATCATGGTCTGCAAAAACAATATAATCTCCAGAAACCATTTCCAAAGCTTGATTCGTATTTTCAGATATCTGAAGCGGTGTCTCAGAAGAAATTAGTTTAATTCGTTCGTCCTGCTCTACAATCATTTTCAAAGAAGCTTCGTCCATCTTTCCCTTCCCGCTTCCATCAGCAAGACAAAGTTCCCAGTTCTCATAAGTCTGCCCTTTTATTGATTCAACCAACTCTTTTAAATAATCAATCGGCGTACAATACAACGGAATCACTATACTAAATAACGGCTTAAGAAGTAATTCATCCTTCTTTTGCCGTTCTAACTCTGCTGCACTTAATTGATTCTTTTTTCTCCATCGTTTATAACTAGCTTCTTCCATTCCAAATAATTTCGCAATGGTATGGCGGAGAAATCTCCCCATACCATTTTCGCGATAATATTCTTTCATACGATGTAATTTTTTTCTGATCTTATTAAACATACCTACTCCTATGAAAACAATTTATACAACACTTTCATAAATACACCAATGTAAATGACAAAGCCCAGTACCACAACACATGTTTCCACGTCGAATCGGTGTGTAAACGTTCTTAAAATCAGGCTTCCCTCTACCGGTTCATCACTAATCACTAAATCCGTTCCGTTCTTCTGCATTGGTTCATAATACAGACAGATTGCCTTTCCTTCCTCTACTTTGGAAGTCGTAAGATTTAATGACAGCTTTTCTCCCTCTGCTACCTGTACTTCTTTTTCAAAGCGGATTTTACAAACACGTCCACTTTTAATTTCATTCACATCGAGAGATCCTTGTGTCAACTCTTTTCCCTGATCATTCTTCAGTGAATATACCAATTCTCCCTTTGTTGGAGCATTCTGAAGCATAACCTTTAACGCAATACCACTCAATTTTTCTTCTGCCGCATGAAACTCCTGCTTAATAGCATGATCCTCATCTGCCTGAACTGTAATATACTGACTATTATCCAGTTCATTCTCATACATATCAGACATTTTATCCACGTTTGAATAGATGAGACAAAAGATCACTACCACTATAATTCCTATACCATATTTTACTTTTCTGTTCACGACGCCACTCCTTATGATCCTCTATATTCATTACAAATCTCTTCAGCATCCCCGAAACGTTTCACAACTCCATGATCCAGCCAAACAATCTTATTACAGATTTTTTGTACCTGATCAATACTGTGGGATACGAATAATATTGTAGTTCCTTCCTTCATCATTGCCTGAATACGTTTCTCACACTTCTCCTGAAATCGGAAATCGCCTACCGAAAGGACTTCATCTACAATCAGAATATCCGGGACTCCAATCGTCGCAATCGCAAAAGCCAGTCTTGATACCATACCGGAAGAAAAGTTTTTAACCGGAACATTCATAAAGTTCTCTAGTTCCGAAAATTTTACGATATCGTCATAATGACGTGTCATTTCTTCTCTGGTATATCCAAGGAGAGCTCCATTCAAAAAGACATTTTCTCTCGCCGTCAGATCCATATCAAACCCTGCCCCTAACTCTATGAGCGGAGCCACGCTTCCACTGACAGTCACAGTCCCTTTGGTAGGCTTTAAAACGCCCGCAATGGTTTTTAACATGGTACTCTTTCCACTGCCGTTTAATCCAATCAAGCCCACGGAATCCCCTTTATACACTTGAAATGATACATCTTTTAATGCCCAAAAAGCTTCTACTGATACCTGTCCTTTTATACTTTTGATCACATATTCTTTAAAACTATCAAACTTTTCGGAAGAAAGATTAAATTTCATCGATACATGATCTACTTTTATAACTTCCCGTCTTTCCATAATATCTCCTATAAATTAAGAATAAAGCTATCCTGACTCTTATAGAATACATATAATCCTATTGCCAGCGCACCTACGGCTTCAATAATACCTATAACCAGGCTTCCCATCCCGAAAACAGTATTATTCAACATAACATCTCTGAACATTGTCAGATAATTGGTTAATGGATTCGCACTTACTACAGCCACCATCCAATCCGGTAAAATAGACATTGGATAAATAACTGGAGTCAAGTACATAAGTGCTGTTACAAACACAGAATACAAATGCATAATATCCCGGAACTTCACTGTGATGGCAGACAATAAAAGACCTACTCCAAGTGAAAATATTACCAGCAGCAAAATCGGTATAAATGCCAGGAAAATTGTATAATGTAATTCCGTTCTCATTGCAAGCATCACTAAAATCAATGCTGAAAAAGAGGCTAGTAAGTTGATGACGCTTGAGCACACTCTGGACAACACAAACAAATACTTAGGAACATATACCTTTTTGATCAGAGATGCACTGCCCAAAATAGAGGACATAGCACTCGTTGTTGAATCAGAATAAAAGGTAAACATAACCTGTCCGCTCAATAAGTAAATCGGAAAGTTCTCAACATCGAACTTAAACAGATTTGAAAATACAACCGACAAAACAACCATCATCAACAGTGGATTCAGTAAAGTCCAAAGAACTCCTAATACGGATCTTCTATATTTAATTTTAATATCCCTTGCCACCAACTCATTTAATAATGGTCTGAATTTCAAGAAATTTTTTATATACGTTGACACTATAGGCCTCCTTATATTATATCGTTTAAAATGTCTTTC
The DNA here is from genome assembly GCF_037890115.1 of Dorea sp. ICN-14282. Classification (NCBI taxonomy): domain Bacteria; kingdom Bacillati; phylum Bacillota; class Clostridia; order Lachnospirales; family Lachnospiraceae; genus Dorea; species Dorea sp. ICN-14282. The sequence goes on from NZ_JBBKBH010000001.1 coordinate 924,855, forward strand.
TTCAATTCTTCAATAAACGGAAACGGATCAATTCCATTTACATATTCTTTATTTACCGATTTATGCGGCACAAGCGTATGATAATTGTTACATATCTCCTTTAATTCTTGCGCAATCTTCATCGGACTTACATTGTCAACAGAAACAATGTTTTCATTAAACGAAGAAATATCTTTATTCCGGTATCCATTCGTAACCACCTTCACATCAAAAACGGACATTTCAAGCGGCGGATAACTTGGATGCGGTGAAACCATTAATGACACACCGGCATAACTTTCTCTTAATACTTTGGCGTATTCTTCAATGGTCAGTTTTCCAACGGACTCCAAATACATTCCTTCTCCAAGATAAACCGGCGGATGCATCTCACCCGCAGATAATATGGTCCAGCTACTTGCATCTTCCTGCATAGATACCCATTTTTTCAGCGACTCAACCAATACTTTGAAAGCATTTCTCTCCACAGAAGGTCTTCCATATACCAGAATCTGTTTCCGCTTAAATACTGTCTGATCCAACTTTTGTACCTCTTCACCCAATACACGGTTTAACACTGGATCGAAACAGTAAGTTTTAAGGAAATGATACCCCTTTGCCATAACGTATTCTTCCAACTCGTGAGAATTAAATATAGCAATCTGTGGGAATTCACACTTGTAAGTAGACTCCGCCAAAAGATATCCTGATGACCATGCATAGAATCCAGGCTCATAGTCTTGAATCAAATATAAGAATGGATTGGGATTCTTATGTCCTCTTTGTACCCACTCATAATATTCATTTTGAATCACATATGCCGACCACCAGGAGGTAAACATAAACTGATCTTTTTCAGAGACCGGCAGTGTCTGGTACTTTCTGTCCACCATGGAAACAATCTGATGTTTCGCACTGCTATTCTCCTTCGCATCGACGATCTGATACTGCTTTCCATATTTGGCAATTGCTTCTTCATCCATCTGAGCATCAATCAAGATCACTCTGGTATCGCAATCTAAACATTCCCCAATTGCTTCAAAGCATTTCAATGCCGTCGCAATTCCACCAAAGACATGTTCTGTATTCAAAGACGGCAAAACAAGATTCAATCGATATTTTTCTCTGGTTTCCTCTCTAAAATGCAGCTCTCGAATCGTCTCTATGCTGATGCGCTTTGCGTCTGCCTTCGGAATCTCCTGCACTTTTTTTACAACTGGAACGCAGCTATTGATATCCAAATTTTTATTATAATACGGATCTCCACCTTTGCGGTATCCCATATACATAATATCTGACAATTCAAAATCAATCTCTGGAATATAAGAATCACGGCTCTTAGACTCATAGTGATACAGCTGTACCTGCGGAATATACACATTGCGATATCCTTCTTGAATAGCCCGGATACAAATCTCCACATCACTTCCACAGATAATAAATCTTTCTTCAAAGCCGCCGATCTTGTCTATCACTTCCTTGGAAATTGCCATACATGCGCCCGTACATGCAGTGACATTACGTGTTACCATTGGAGAAACAAAAGGCGTTCCCTGATGAATTGGCTGCATGCCCTTAAAGACATGATCTGCCCAGCCTCCCATTCCAATCACTACACCTGCATGCTGAATCGTTCCATCTTCATATAAAAGCTGTCCTCCGACAACTCCAGCATTTGGCTGCATGGCCTGTTCCACAAGACGATCCAGCCAGCTTGGCTCTATTACCTTCACATCATTATTTAAAAATACAAATACGTCTCCATTTGCTTCGCGCATTCCGTGGTTATTCAGCTTCGACCAATTGAATTCATAGTAGGCTTCCACCACTTTGACATTGATCTTCTCCTGCTGAATTTCTTTGAAAAACTGTCTGGTCTCCTCTTGTTCAGAATTATTGTCTAAAATAATAATCTCATAATTTGGATAGGTCGTTTTTTCAAACACACTGTCCAGTGCAACTGCCAGGTCATCCACATGATCCTTCGTTGGAATAATAATAGAAGCCAACGGCATCTGGTCTAAGGAATATCTCACGTCATAGACAAACAGATTTTCTGTCTCATATACTTCTGCCTTGCCATTTCCAAGCACTCGATCCAGATGCGCCTGTATCGCACGCTTTCCAGCTATCTGTGCATACGGCTTGGCATCTGCATTTGCTGCGGTCGAAGTCGGCAGCATTCTCCACGAATATAACACTTCCGGCACATGGACTATATGATTCGTCAATTCAGACATCCGAAGGAGCAAATCATAATCCTGCGCGCCGTCATACTCACTGTTAAATCCACCACATTGTTCAAATAATCCTCTTTTAAATGCAATCAAGTGTCCCAGATACATCTGAGAGAGCATCAGTTCCGGCGACCAGTCTGGTTTATATAACGGTGAAGAATGAACCCCCTCCGCGTCAATCATATCCATATCACTGTAAATGACATCCGCCTTTGTCTTTTTCAGCTTTTTATATAATGTCATCAATGCATTCTTGGCAATTTCATCGTCATTATCCATCAGGATAATATAGTCCCCTTCTGCCATCTTCGCAGCCTGATTAGACGCTCCGGAGATCCCTTGATTCTCCTCGGAGAAGTGAACTTTGATTCTGGAATCCTTAATTGTACTTAGATACTCCCGAACGGATCCATCTGTAGATGCATCATCTGCAATACACACTTCCCAATAAGGGTATGTCTGATCCATTACGGACTGCAACGCTTTATCCAGCCACTTTATATCTACATTATATACCGGCATCACAACGGAGAAGAGAATCTTATCTCCCTGAATATCGATCTTATCTCTATTCGCCCATTTCTCCTGCTTTTCCCATTCTTTCCTTGCCAATTCGCCTGCACGCGCCTTTACACCGGTGGTTCCATATAAAACCGCCGCTTTACTTAAGCGCAGTACGTCCTTGGGATGTTTTCTGCAATGCTTTAAAAACATTTTTCCCTTTTCTGAATGATTCATTTCTTTTCCCATATTCACACCTCGAAACTCTTATTATTATCGTCCGATTCCGACCAACGTTACAAAGTAAAGTGTCATACAATTCAAATAAACCGAAAATAGTATCAAATAGTGATCAATTCTTTTCTTGATCGTAATATTATTATTTTGCAGCATGACAATAATCATCGGCAGGATCGGCAAGAAATACCTTCCCTGCACACCTTGAATTAAGGTATCATGCACGCTTGTATGATCCAAAAACAGCACCATGATAATCACTGCGGAAACTCCAGCAAAAGTAATAATCGAAGTCCAGCGCATCCCTGCAGATACTGTATAATTCTCTTCTTTTCTCTGAATCAGACTCAACAAAAGTATTACAGTTAACGCGATTATAATGATACTTGGCACTCCAATTTCAAGCCATCCCAATGGAGATGCAATCATCTGAGAGAAATATTCAGACACTCTTCTTTCTAAAGTCCGATAAAAAATCTGAATCACAGCCCCCAAATTATTAAGACAATAATCCAAAGATACTTTTGTTCCCCCAGGCGCACTTCCACTTGACAAGGCACCCTGAACGGCAGACAACTTCACCGCCATACTTACGACCCCGCCAAGCAAAATCGTACCGCATGCTACCATAGTCTTTTTCTTTTTTCCTCCAAATTTTGCACAAGGGATAAATAACGCCAATATTAAAATTGGTAAATACACAAATTTAATGGATGCAATCGCCACTACAATACATGCAATGATTAAAATATTGGTCCATTTAATTTTTTCGTCTTTATAAATCAATCTAAACAGATATGCAAACAGGAAAAAGCAAATGCCAAATAATACAGAATCATAATTGTAAGAGACAACCTGCTGCATCGTCATTGGGAATATACCAATAATAAATAGAGTCACCTTTCCAATTGGAATAAACCGCAATGCCCAAAACATGATAAAACAGTACCAAAGCAAAGCGAATACTCTTCCCAGCAGCACAAGCTGCGCTCCGTTCATATCCAGCATACGCGCCAAGGTAACTCCCAGTACCTGTGGTATATATCCCGGATGAAGCTTAGATAAAGATGTTCTAGTACTTACCATTTCATCTGAACTATCAATCTTTCCCAATGTTCCCTGCATAAAATGCATATATGCTTCTCTGCTAACCGTCGTCCTATTTCCCCAGGCCTCTTTTTCTACCAATATGTTATCTTCAGCATCACTGGTAGGCTCTCCTAAAATCTGACTGCTCTCTTCATAAACCGTCACAAAGTGCGCAGGTTCATCGGGAACAACAAACGGAGGAATTACAAACAAGTACAAGATTCCCAATACGAGTGCACATCCAACAAACATCCACTCCAACGGTTTCTTTTTAACCAGAAGTACGCAAATACCCAAAATCGCAAGACTTCCGCCAATATAAAAGGCAAAAGCGAAAAATTTTAGATTCGCATAGTTCCCATTTGTAACCCGATATGGAACAATTTCGTCCTCTTGGGTTCCATCCACTGCAAGGGCTGTTTCCGTATCAGAATCCTTTTCAACTTTGATAAATCGGCTTTGCACTTCGCCTTCAGATTCGACAGAAAAATTAATGATTAATTCTTCCCCTTCTTCAACCTTCATTGGCTTTTCCAGTCCAAAGTCAAAAAATCCGCTCCTGTTTTCCTGATTCAAATCATACGTCCACGCGTGAATTTTATCTCCATTTTCTCCTTTTTGCAATTCAACCTTTAACAGTTCTTCATGCTCCACGGCAGTCGTATCTAAATACAGAGAAATCCCCTGCATCTCAGTACTTTTCACACGTATTTTCTGAGATACATTTTTTCCATCCTCTAGCAGAACGCCTTCTGTCCCTGTTAATTCGCTTGTCTTTCCTTCTGTATAAACAACTTGCGGCTGAACCATTGCAACCTGCCATTCATTTTTATAGGCCACCAGCATGGACATCGAAAACAACAACCATAATAGACTTCCTGCTATTACAATTTTATTATTTTTAAGAAACTGAAAAAACTTTATGTCAAACTTTCGTTTAGATTTTCCACCCACTTCACTACCTTCTTCCCTGCAAAATATTTACTCTTTTTAACATTCTTTCTCTTCTCTAATACGTTTTTCGAACAATGCCAACTCCTGCGTCAACTCCTTAATCCGAATAGACATTCTGGAAATTGCTACTGTTAAAACAAAAATAATCATCAAAGAAAAACAAAATCCAAAGAAAAATAACATATTAACCGGGCTTGCAATTCCCACTTTTCTAGACAGCCATGTAATCAACTGCGGAAAACAATCTAAAATCAGAATCGCCACACCAACTCCCAACCATGAAAGAGCATATCGAAGTTCTAATTTCTTCTGCCGAATCATATTAATAATTACGCCTAATGCCAGCAGAACGATAATCCCAACTATTATCTGAATTCTTATGTTCATCAACTCTTCCTCCTAATATTTTCTAATTCTTTCTATCAACATGGCCAACGTTACTTTAATCATATAGTAAATTGACTTCTTCGGAGAAATGGAAGACACGCCGCCTTCCCTTTCATGCATAATAACCGGTATTTCTTTCACAATCAACTTCTTCCTCAATACCGCCACAACACTTTCCGGCTCCGGATAATCTCTAGGGTAATCTTTTGCGAATATCTCTATTACATTTCTTCCCACCATTCTAAGTCCAGATGTTGGATCTGTAATAACCGCTCCTGTCAACACTTTGATTAAAGTTGAAAAAAACTTAATTCCCATTCTTCTGGCTGCTGATGATTGAAACCCTTTCTTTTCAATAAACCGGGATCCTATCACCATATCCACTTTGTTTTTTTCAATATATTCTGCCATTTCATTCAAGAACTCCGGATCATGCTGTCCATCTCCATCAACCTGAACTGCAACATCATATCCATTAACATATGCATACTTATATCCAGTCTGTACTGCTCCACCAATTCCAAGGTTAATAGGCAGATTTACAATATTATACCCTTTCTGTTCACAGATCTGTTTTGTTCTGTCCGTAGAACAATCATTAATGATTACATAATCAAACTCTTTTGCATCTTTCTCAATAGAAGTAACTGTTTTTTCTATATTCTCCTCTTCATTAAACGCTGGTATAATAATTAGTTTTTTCACTTTTAATTCTCCTCGCATATTTTTTCCACTTGGTTTGCAACAATGCCCCAAGTGAAATGATCCTTTATCCTATTATAGGTTAACTCGATTCCTCTTTCCCGTTTTGCTTTATCTTCGATAACATGTTCTAATGCTTCCAAAAGAATCTCTTCGTTATTATTTGGTATCACGCATCCATATTCATCATTAATCAACAGTTCTCTTGCTCCACCTCGCGCCGTAGTCAAAATATAGCACCCACACGCTGCCGCCTCAAGAATCGATGTGGAAAATCCCTCTGAAAAAGAAGGCAGACAAAAAATATCTGACTCAGACAACAAAGCAACAATGTGTTCAAAATCAATTCTTCCCACTGGAATAATATGTGAATTCTTTCTTTGATTGATCTCCTCTTCCATATCACCATCTCCAGCAATAAAAAGATAGACATCGCTTCGCTTCTGGTTGATCTTATCCATCACATTCAAAAGTTCCGGCAGACCTTTTTCCTTTAAAAGTCTTCCTGTAAAAGTAATTACTGTAGAATCCTCTGGGACATGATACTCTTCTCGATAAGAGATTGTATTTTTTTTCTGCAATTCCTGCACTTCCTCCAAATCAATAGAATTATATAAAACCCCCTTGGCTTTGATATGAAAGTGTGACAGCCATTCATTGCAAGCTTGTGATACACCATAATAATCTTTACAGAAGATACCGTCAACCTTCGTAAGACAATGTTCAAACACCGCACCTATTGTGTCCCAAAACTTATTATGCACTGAAAGATGACTCGTTCCATGATCCAATGTAATACATTTGATCTTCTTTTGTTTTGCCAGCATCATTCCATACAGAGAATGAGGATAAAATCTTGTATTCACAATCACCATATCAAATCTGTGATTTTTCAACATCCGGTGGATTTTCCGAAATGTTTTATTCATTTTTAAGACCGGATATCTGCCATCCAGCAAATTCCAACATGGCACACGGTACACCGGAATGCCATCTACCCTTTCATATTCTGCTAATCGATATACATTTGAAGTCACAATCACTACTTCATTTCCATCTTCAATCAGCTTTTTTGATAAATTAAATGTATATCTTTCAACACCTCCCAAATGTGGAAAATACTGTGCTGCAAAGATACAATATCTCTTCTTATCCTTCATAAATTGGATCCTCTCCTTCAAACTGAATTATTAACGGCATATGATTTACCCTTTCATTTTCCGGTGGTATCTGCATGTAATCACCATAAACTTTACTCAAAAATTCATGGTTGTTTGCAGGAATATTCACTCTCAAGTTTTCAAATTGTACTTCTTTCATTGGAAATAATCCATTCTTCTTTATTCGATCCTTTAAACACCCTGCATATTCAAAAGAGGTTACGTATTCACTTCTACCGTCGCTGTTATTGTAAGCTGTAGACACTTCTACAAATCTCTTGTAGAGCTTTTGCGGCGTGATCCGAATAAGCTTTAACAGAATATAGATGAGCTTACACCCTAAAGCAGCAATTTCCCCTTTGAATCCGCCAAAAGGAATCAGCGGATAAGCACTTCCAGAAAGGAACAAAAGCTTTCCTAAAATATTTGCTTTCCTTCCCTGTCTGACAGCTGCCTTCTGATCTGCCGCCACATAATCAAATGGAAAAATATCCATAAAAATACACTGTTCACATTTCAAATCCTGGGATGCCTCAGATACAAATTTCGTCCCCTTTCTCTGAATATGGGTAACTGTACATGCATATCTTCCATCGATCTCTGGTGTCAGAAGATTATATTTTTCTCCCAGCTCGTCCTGAAAAACTTCAAAAAACTTATTGTAATCTTCCCGCAGCATTCCTACATCAATATCGTCATCCCACGGAATAAATCCGCTGTGACGTACTGCCCCAATTGCTGTACCATATACTACAAAATATGTTAAATTATATTTTTTGCATACGCCAATGAAATCCGATAAAATTTCCAATTGAACACGATGTAGTTTCTCCAGAACCGCATCGTCATACCCTCTTGCCTCTTTATAACGCTTTGCCACTTTCTTCTTCTCCTAACACCTTCAACTTTTTACTTGCTTTATAAAAATGAAATGCAAACATCACTGCTGTAATAATCAAAAATACCGCCATTGCACTTGCATACGATAACGACGCTCCTAAAATGCCCCAGCGCCCTGTCATCATTTCTGCTGCAAATTTGATATAAATATATGTAAATACATATGCCAAAATCAAAATGTATTGCTTTCGAATCACAACCAATGCATTATCTAAAACCGCCGCAAATGTATACATACATCCACCCACAATAATAATCAATAATTCCATTTTATAATCTTTCAAATCCACTGCATATACAATGGAAAGAATAGGAATTCCAAGCAACACACTTCCGATCAGAAGCAAAATTCCAATTCCAAATAGGCTGATCATAATTTTCATCAATATTTTCAAAAATTCCTTCGCTTTTCCTATATTCCACACAATTGCCATCTTTGTAATTAACGGGCGGAATACAATATAAGCCAAGTTCAAAAAAGACGCCGGCATAAATATAATGTTAAATACCGTCTGCAAGCCCTGCGCAAGGCTTCCTTGCTCAATCGCAACATCCAGCACCATTTTGGGAGCATTCATAATAGACATCATTAAAAATGCATTGATGAACAGCGGGAACCCTTCTATCGTCATTTTCACAACCCAGGATAAACCTGCCTTGTCCTTTTTGGCAGTCTCCCGAAAGGCCTCTACACCGTAATGATATCTGATATCATAGACAAAGAAACAAACCACATATACAACAACCAAAACTGCTCCGGACAAAATCAAGTTTCTGGTTGTAAACAATACGACTCCAAACCCCAAAACTGCCACAACAATTCGATAAGTAAGTGCTTTTCCCGAAAGATCCAAACGTTCTTTCTGCTGAAACCATCCTTCATAAACATCAGCTAACGAATCCACAGCCCGGAATATACACATCAACAGTACCACAACTGCCTTCTCGCCACTGTATCCGCGAATCATTACATAGGCGTAACTGCTGATCATCATTATTCCAATTGTAATCATTCTATAAATCAAATATTGCCGAAACCGAAATACTCCTGTAACATCCGTAGCCTGATACATTCGTATCTGGAATGTCCCAACCGTTGCCATCAACTGGCTGATTGTCCAGGCTATACTAAAAATATCTGCCTGTCTGTCATCCAAAATGCGCGTCACAATCATAAGCGCAACAACAGAAAGTAATGCATTCGCAATACTTCCTGTGATATTCCATATATATATTGACCGCTCACTGGGTCGCTCATTTACCTTTTTCATCATAACCTCTTAATGTGTAAGATTTTTACTTTATCTTATCTATTTTAAAATAAATGAGTGATAATGTCAATCGGGCTCTACTTCTGCACCCAAAGTCCATTTTCGTCTACATAAAATCTTCCATCCTGAACCCATTCTGACACAGCCATCTTACCATCAGACTTCATGTAATAATTGCCAACCCAAGTATTTGCCGCCATTTCTCCTTGATCATAAAAATAGTACCAATGTTTCTCTATCAGCTGCCAGCCGGTTACCATCCAGCCTGCCTCATCAAAATAATACTTTTTACCGTCAATCTTTTCCCAATCAGATTTCGTGTAACTTCCATCCTCGTGGCAATACCACCAGCGGTTCCCGGATAAAACCCACTGATTTCTCGGTTTCCCCGGAATCCATACGCCAGACTCGTCCACATAATACACGCCAATCCAGGTGTCTGTCGCCATAACTCCAGTAGAACTCAGATAATAATTGCCAACCCATGAATTTGTCACCATTGCTCCACTGTCATTGAAATAGTACCACTCTGATCCTATTTGCTGCCAGCCTGTCACTATCCAGCCTGCCTCATCAAAATAATACCAGTTCCCATCTATTCTTTCCCAATCAGACTTCGTGCAACTTCCATCTGCATGACGATACCACCAACGATTTCCAGATAAGATCCACTGATCTTTCATTGCACCCGGCACCCACACTCCTGATTCATCGACATAATCGTTGCCAATCCAGGTATCTGTCGCCATCGTTCCGCCAGGTTCAAAATAATAACACTTTCCGTCAATCCACTGCCAGCCGATTACCATCCAGCCTGCCTCATCAAAATAATACGTCTTCCCAGCAATCACTTCCCAATCAGACTTGGTATAGCTTCCATCCGGGTGGCAAAACCACCAGCGGCTTCCAGATGAAATCCATTGACCTTTTCCTGCTTCCTGTATCCAGATACCGGATTCATCCACATAATCATTCCCAATCCAGGTATCTTTCATCAGCGCACAGTTTTCATCAAAATAGTACCAGTTCCCGTCAATCTGCCGCCAGCCTTTCACTGCATTTCCCTGTTCATCCAAATAGTAATTTTTTTCTCCTTGATTTAGCCAGGCTTCTCTATAATACTCGCCGGTTGGCAGCCACCATTTCCAATTTCCGTTAACCCATGCCCAACGTTCCTGGGTTTCAAGCGCTCCTCGATAGTCAAAGCAATACGGAACACCATCTATTTCATGTGCTCCTTGATCAGTAAAGGTTCGCCCATTCTCATCAAAATAGTACCACGTTCCGTCTATTTCCATCCATTCCGAAGATAATTTCACATAATCTGTCTCGATTCCGGATTCCATAAATTCTGCAACTACTGCCGCAGAATCCGTTGCGGTTGCATACACCTCTGCCTTCGGCAGACAGTCTCTTTCTCTGGCATTGAACCATGATTTGTACCCCGTTACCACCACATCTTTGGGATTCAGAGAAGTCAGAAAATAGGTTGTATTATTATAATCCAAAGAATGATGATTCATCTTCATCAAATCCAGGCTAATGGTTTTTTCCATATTCTTCTTGGATTCATCAAATATCGGTTCCCCGTCTGTGTCCGGCACCACACGTGTTTCTGGCAAATCCAGGTCCACACTGCTTTTTTCTGCATAATTTTCTTTTGGATAACTATCTTCTAACTCAATCTCAATTCCTTGATTTTCATTCTGATTTTCTTCCAACTCTCCCAATTCTTCAATCAACTTGTCTGCAATCTTTTTGGTGTCTCCCTCTGTCGGATCCAGATCCGCCGTTAAAAGAGCTGTTTTCCCTCGTGCAGTAACTTTAGTAACAATACAATTCTCATTTTCACCCGCAACTGGAAGCACATTTCCGCCTTCATCTTTACGCCGTTCCAGATTCATCAGATCAATCGTCATTTCTCCCAACAAAAAGGAACGATACTGCGCATTTTCTTCCTGATCCAGGTCTGTAATAATCTGGACTCCGTTTCGATTCGCCGCATCAATAATGTCATCATATACATACTGGTTATCCCATAAATGAGATCCATTTTCCTCCAAAATATAAGCGTCATCATAACGGTTAATATAAAGCCGATCCGTTGGAAATGTATCCAAAATCTCATCCCCACTACCAATGTGATCACTGTGAGAATGCGTAGCAATATAAAAATCTAATTTCTCTACTCCCTGACTTTTTAAATAGTGAATTACCTGCTGTTCATATCCGATTCCACTGGTAATTCCTTCCCGAAGAGGATATCTTGCATCCGTTCCATCCGGGTACTCCCAGTCTTCTCCGGAATCCACCAGTCCATAATGCCCATTACTCTCAAGCAAGACCGCATCTGTCGTACTTGCCAGTGATATAAAATGTATCTTTGTCTCCTGATCTGACGCGGCAACTTCGCCTGGAAGAGCTAATATTCCCGTCATCACCATTCCGGCTAATATTATTCCACTATATCTCTTCATCTTATTTTTCCTCCTCTGTACTCCTGACTCCTTGCCTTCTACAGGCCTCTTCCTCTATTTTCATTCGTCTCTTCTAAGCACTTTTTTACTCAATACGGTCTAATTATATATGATTTTCCAAAAAAAAGGAAGGAATAGCTCAAAAACTATTCCTTCCTTTTCTATCCAACTATCCCCTAATAAGTTAAAACTGTCGTACCAATTGGAATATAATCATAAAGCCATTTTGCGCAATTGATATTCAGTCTGACACATCCATGAGACAATTGCATTCCTAATCGTCCATCAGACAATCCACCTGTATATTTGCTGTACAGAACACTGTGGAAATAATAATCTCTATAGAATGCCGTATACCAATAACATCTGGCAGATCCCGAATCAAAATATTGACCTTTCGTATACACCTGATATACTCCTTTTGGCGTTGGCGTACCCGGTGCACCCGGTGAACATTTCCAAAAATAGAGTAAATTCCAATCTCCTGTGCTTCCCGTAAACACACCTACATTACATGCCCAGCAATCCACCAATAACAGGTATCCTGTCGTACTGCTCTGTGTCTGTGCTCTCAAGAACATATTATATTGTTCTGCTGTCAGCATTGCGCCATTTCCCTGCACATACCAACCGCCAACAAACGTATTCTTTGCCATCATACCATGAGGCTTTCCATAACCATCTCCATCTTGATAGAAATAATACCAGGTTCCACCAATTGCTTGCCAGCCGGTACGCATTGCTCCATCACCAGCCAAAAAGTACCATTCGTTATTAAGATTCAACCAATTAGTAGCCATTGCTCCATTCACATGCATGTAATACCAATTTCCACCAATTACATGCCAGCCATCAGCCAGCATCTGATTCTGATTCTTTGGATCAAAATAATACCATGCGCCACCAATTGCCTGCCAGCCAGACATAATCTGTCCTGAATCCGGATGATAGTAATACCAATGACCTTCTTCATCCTGTACCCAGCCTGCTCTCATGGAACCATTTGCAGTAAACGTATACATTTGACCATTGATTTCTTTTTCGCAATTTTGGAGCATCAGCCCAGGATGTTCCGCATTCGATCCATCCAGATAATACCAAAGGCCTCCATCCTTTAACCAACCAGTCAAAAGAGCTCCTGTAGATGCTGCATAATACCTTCCTTCCGGTCTTGTTATCCACCCTACAAGCATTGCTCCCGATTCTCTGAAAAAGTAGGTGTGACCACCAATATTCTTTTTATCATCCGCAACCATCAATCCTGGGTATTTCGTATTGGCATCATCTAAATAGTACCATACTCCGCCAATATTTTTCCAACCAACAGAGCCTGTTGCATCTGTATAATACCAGCCTTCTTCCTGTTTGATCCATCCAGTCTTCATCACTCCGCTGATATCAAAAAAATAAGTTGCATTTCCCAGAACTTTTTTAGAATCCGAAATCATCAACCCAGGATATTCCTCATGCGCCGGATCCAAATAATACCAGTTTGCTCCTACCTGTATCCAACCATTTACCTGCGCTCCACTGCCATTCGCATAATACCAGCCTTCCGGTCTTAATACCCATCCAGTCAGCATTCGTCCGGTTTCTCCAAAAAAGTACGTCTGATTACCAATTACCTTTTTACCATCAGCAGCCATCAAACCTGGATATTCTGCATTTGCATTATCCAGATAGTACCATGCTCCGCCAATATTTTTCCAGCCAACAGAGCCTGATGCATCTGTATAATACCAGCCTTCTTCCTGTTTGATCCATCCAGTCCGCATAGCTCCGCCAAGGGCAAAGAAATAAGTGGAATCGCCAATCACCTTTTTGCAATTCTCTGCCATACGCCCCAGATATTCCGGATCGGTACCATCCAAATAGTACCAATTTCCTCCGATTACCTGCCAGCCCGTCAGCATAGCTCCGCTTCCAGCAGTATAATACCAGCCCTCAGGTCTTAGAATCCAGCCAGACTTCATCTTTCCTGATACATCAAAGAAATAGTTGTGATCTCCAATCGGATATTTCCCATCTGCCAACATAATTCCCGGCTTCTCAGCATTCTCACCATCAAAGTAGTACCATGCTCCGCCAATCACTCTCCAGCCAGCTGCCTTTTCACCAGATGCATCATAATAATACCAGTCACTTCCCTGTAAAAGCCAACCCGGCGTTCCCGTCTGCCCCGGCGCCATCGGCTTTTCCAATTCTTCTGGTTTCTGTGTTTCTTCCGTTTTTTCTGGCTGCACTGCCAGTTCTCCACCTGCTGGGGTTCCCGCCTGCTCAGGCTGTTCCCCACCATCTGTCGGCGCCGCAGCGCCTAATCCTTCTGTGCCTTCCGGTATCACACCATCCATTTCAGATGCTTCCGGTACCACTGTCTCCTTCACATTCTGCGGGGACGGCTCTTCTGCCCTCGCATAAGAAACCGGCCCTGTCACCATCGCAAAAGTCAATGCAAGTGCACAGATTTTCTGCACTAATGTCTTTTTCCTCATGTGCTTCTCCCTTTCCTTTAGTATATATATTCTTTAGTAAACTACGACCGTCGTACCACTCGGCACGGTATCATAGATCCACTTCGCATTCCCGATCTCCAGTCTGACACATCCGTGAGACAAATGCATTCCAAGTCTTCCATCTGCCAGTCCTCCTGTATATTTATTATAAAGAACACTGTGGAACAAATAATTACCATAGAACTGTGTATACCAGTAACATCTGGATGATCCCGAATCAAAGTAATATCCCTTGGACTGTACCTTGAACACACCGCCAACCGTTGGTGTAGACGGCGCTCCAGGAGAACAACTCCAGAAATAGTTCAAATTCCAAGCTCCAGTATGCCCTGTAAACACACCCACACGGCATGCTGCTCTGTCAACCATAAGAAGATAATTCGTGTTACTGCTGTATGCCTGCGCTCTTAATGCCATACCGGACTGTTCAGCTGTAAGCATTACGCCATTTCCTTGCAAACGATATCCATCAATCGTTGTATTTCTCGCCATCATACCATGAGTGCCGCCATGTGGATCATTTTCTGTATAGAAATAATACCAGTTATTGTCAACCCACTGCCATCCGGTACGCATCGCTCCATCGCCTGCCAGGAAATACCATTCTCCGCCAAGATTCAGCCATCTTGTTGCCATCACGCCATTATCATGCATATAATACCATGCTCCGCCAATGACATGCCAGCCGCCTTCCATCATCTGATTATTGTTCATCGGATCCAGATAATACCAAGCTCCGCCAACACGCTGCCAGCCAGACATCATCTGTCCCGATTCCGGATGATAGTAATACCAATGTTCCTCTTCATCCTTCACCCAGCCTGCCCGCATAGCTCCATTTTCCATGAAGGTATACTCCTGATCTCCTATTTTTAATTTACAATTCTGTACCATTCTTCCTGGGTACTCTTCATCTGAGCCATTCAGATAATACCAAAAGTTTCCTACCTTCACCCAGCCTGTCAACATCGTTCCGTCAGCGGATGCATAATACCAACCTTCTGGTTTTAAGATCCACCCTGTTAACATTTTTCCGGAGTCTCCAAAGAAATAGGTACTTCCACCAATAACCTTCTGCTCGTTTGCCAACATTTTCCCCGGATATTCTGTATCAAAACCGTCCAAATAGTACCAGGCTCCACGAATCCATTTCCATCCTACAGCGCTTATTGAATCTGCATAATACCAGCCCTCTGGCTGAGAGATCCAATCCATCCGCATAGCTCCACTTCCATCAAAGAAGTAGGTAGCATTTCCAATTACCTTTTTCTCATCAGCAAGCATTAATCCCGGATAATCTTCATTCTCAGGATCCAGATAATACCAAGCTCCACCTACCTGTGCCCAGCCCGCAATCTGGTTTCCACTTTCTGCCGCATAATACCAGCCTTCCGGCTCCTGAACCCATCCGGTACGCATCAGTCCGCCAACAGCAAAGAAATAAGTCGCATCGCCAATGATTTTCTTCTCATTCTCTGCCATACGTCCTGGATATGTTTCATTCGTTCCGTCCATATAATACCAGGCTCCGCCAATACTCTGCCATCCCGTCAGCATTGCTCCGCTTCCATTTGTATAATACCAGCCTTCCGGTCTTAGAATCCATCCAGACTGCATCGCTCCAGATGCTGCAAAGAAATACGTCTGCCCTTCAATCTGACGTTTCGTATCTGCCAGCATAACCCCCGGCTTCTGCGTATTACTTCCATCAAAATAGTACCAAGCTCCGTTAATCACTCTCCAGCCAACAGCTTTTTCGCCAGACACATCATAGTAATACCAATCCTTCCCCTGCAAAAGCCATCCCGGTGTCCCGGTGTCTCCCGGCAGCTCCGGCTTCTGAATTTCTCCTTGTTCCTCCTGTCCCGGCACCTCTTCAACATCTTCCTGCTCTATTCTCTCATCGAACGTTTCCCCCTCTGCATAAGAGATCGGTGCAGTCAGCATTGCAAAGGTTAGTGCAAGGACACACATTTTCTGTATCATCTTTCTTTTCCTCATAATACCCTCCTTTTCTTATTTCATTTTCATCAAATCCTCATAAAAACTATAGGTATCTTCTTACCAGTGCAAGATGATTCCCTCGATCCCACTGTTCATAATAGTCCACTCCCTGGATCAGGGTTCCATACTTTGTATTTAACGCATGCATCAACATTCCATCTCCTAAATACAACGCCACATGAGAGAAACCTGACCCTGACTGATATACCAATATATCTCCCGGCTTCCATAAGTTTCTATTATTCTTATCAATATTCACTCCGCCGGCTGCCTGAAGATAAGTAGTCCTTGGAATCGTAATACCTCCGATATAATGCAATGCCCATTGTGTAAATCCACTGCAGTCCCATCCACTTGGAGTTGTCCCACCGTAACGATACGGTACATAAACATACTTCTTTATTTCTTCAAATTTCCCCTCCAAGCCATTGACTGCAATTCCGTTGGATGTAATCGTCCAGCCATCTACCATTGTGTTAACTGCCATAACTCCTGTTGTTCCACCAAGAGGATCATTTTCGGTATAAAAATAATACCAATGGTTATCAATCCACTGCCAGCCAGTTTTCATAGCTCCATCTCCGCCAAGATAATACCAGCCTTCCGAGCCAAGCAGCCAATCCGTTGCCATCGCTCCGCTTCCAGTCATATAGTACTTTTGTCCTTGAATCAAATGCCATCCTGCCCCTGTCATCAAACCTGGATATTCCGAATTTTCTCCATCCAAATAATACCAAGCCCCGCCGACAAGCTGCCACCCGGTCTTCATAACTCCGTCTCCGCCAAGGTAATACCAGCCTTCTGGTCTAAGAACCCAGCCCGTATGCATCGCTCCGGACACAGCAAAAAAATACGTATCCTTCCCGATCACTTTTTTGCAGTCAGACGCCATTACTCCCGGATGCTCTTCCTCTGTTCCATTCAGATAATACCAAACTCCGCCGACAAGCTGCCACCCGGTCTTCATAGCTCCGTCTCTGCCAAGATAATACCAGCCTTCCGAGCTAAGCAGCCAATCCGCTGCCATCGCTCCACTTTCTGTCACGTAATACCATTGACCCTGGATCGAATGCCAGCCTGTTCCCACCATCAGCCCAGGATGCTCTGTATTCTCTCCATCCAAATAATACCAAACTCCGCCAATATTCTGCCATCCGACTGCCTTCGCTCCGCTTCCAGTCATATAATACCAGCCTTCTGCACTCAAATACCAGCCTGTAACCATGTACCCGGCTGAATCAAAGGCATAATCCGTTCCATCAATGGTTACCATTCCATCGGACGGCCAGGTTCCATCCTCATACGCATACCACCATCCCGATGCATTCAGCACCCAATGTCCCGTCTTTTCTCCTTCTCTTCCACTTTCTTGAATTTCCTGCTCAGATACCTCTAAGTTCTCAGGCTGTACCTCCGTAAATGGACTTTCCGCCTCCTGCTGCATTACTGGTACTTCATTTTCTTCTGCTCGAACCGCAAATCCCGATAAGCCAGAAATTCCCAGTGACAGTATCAAGGCAATCACTAAATTTCTCTTCATTGTTCTTTCCTTTTCTTATCTATTCTTTTTGAAAATCTAACTAGTAAGTATAATCTTCATTATCATACCACAATTCCTACCCAAGTTTCAATACAACGAAAAAGGATATGAATGAATCATACCCTTTTTAGCTCCTGTTAACTTTTTAAAACTTTCTTTCTATACAATTCACTGCACGTCTGCATAATCCCCGAACTCTCAATATACGAAACAACTTACTTCTGCCAAATTCTATAACCAAACATAGAACAAATACAGCCCCTGCAAATACCAAGACTTTAAACTCCATGACAAATGCATTCGATTCCAAAAACCGTACTGAAGATCCTGCCATAAATTCATTTCGCATCAGTGGATGATCATGTATCATATAAACCCCCAACGTCAACGGAGAAACCAATTTTATGAACCTAACCGCATGATCGCCCAATTTCAGTTTACTGCTCAAAATCACCAATGAAATCGCTGTTAATAATATCGTAGGAGAAGTATAGTTAACAAGCATATTGCCATCTCCTATATTTGCAAAATTTCCTCCCAGCTTCATCTCTACTATCATCTTAAAGCCAAACGTAAATAAAATCATAGATATGGAAAATGCTCCCAACTTTACACAGCTTAGCTTCAAACCAATTTGGTATTTCCCGATATAGGCTCCAAAAAGGTATAGGATACACAGCCAAATCGTACTCAACCCTGCCCCTAACGTATACGGATCATAAGGCGTAAGTACGGTTGGCAGAACGCTCATCATTACAAATGCTCCTAACAACACCTTTTTCAGACTACTCCGCGACAGATTGCAAATTGCCGAATTCATAACAGGCCCCAATAAATACATACCGAAGTAAGAGGATAAATACCACCACTGCCCTCTTGTAATCGGAAATATCGCTGTCAATACATTATCTGTACTCCTTACAGCCGGATTAATATAAAATACAAATCCTGTTAATACTACCGAATAAAACAAAACCTGCATCCACAATTCACTAATTTTTTCTAACTTAAAAGAGGATTTCCACATTACATATCCACTGATCAGAGCAAAACAATCTACTGCACAATATGCCGATATTTCTGTCAACCATAATCCCCAATATTTTCCACTATGTATTTCTACACTTCCAAGAATTCCTCCATGCCCTAACGTATGTAATATAACAATTAAAAACATCGAAAAGATTCTTAATAAATCAATTCCATAATTTCTGCTTTTTTTCAATGTTTTCTCCTCTTCATCTATTTTTTTATCTCTTCCATATACTTCTTCGCATCTTTTAGGAAACTTGCTACAATCAGCACAATCACCGCTCCAACCGGAAATGCTGCTATAATGCTCACGGACTGGAGATTACTCATGGAACTGTCGGAAAATACCAGTGCAATCGGAAGTAAAATCAACAGTACGCACCACATTAATTCTACCACCTTGTGCGGCGTCTCATCTTCTTTCAGTCTGTGATAGCTGTAACAGGAGGCAATCAGTGCAATGGAATCAAACGATGTCGCATAAAAGGCAATCATCGTAAGCAGAAGAAGTACCAGCACCAGCGGAGCGCACGGAAGCGTCCGAATAATTGAGATAATGACCTCATAGAGATCCCCCGATTTCTCATAAATCGCAAGAAAATCGGCCTTTCCCATCACTTGAGCACCCAGGGAGTAATTTCCCAGGATAATGAAACTGATAATCGTGGAACCAACGCCAAATACATAACCGCCCACAATCGTCTGACGCACGGTTCTTCCCCTGGAAATGCTTCCGATAAAGAATGGAGCCGCTACACACCATACCATCCAGTATGCCCAATAGAAGATGGTCCAGTTCTGAGGGAACGATGTAGTCCGTTCCGGATCCGTAAAGGTTGCCAGTTCAAAGAAATTCTGTACCATTCTTCCCAACGCTGAAAATCCGGTCTCCACAATATATCTCGCCTCACCGCCAAACAAAAGTACAAATGCCAAAAGTCCAAAGAACAAATAAATACAGGATTTCGCCAAAAAGCTGATTCCCTTAAATCCGTGCAAAAGAGAATACGTATAAATGATACAGGTAACAATCAGAATCACGATCGTCACCGCTGTCCGACTTAATTCTACATGGAACAACTCATTGATCACACTTGCCATAAGCGGTGTTGCCAGACTGAATGTGGTAGCAGTTCCTGCGATTAGTGCAAATACGGCCAAAAGGTCAATGATTCTTCCTCCCCAGCCATCGGTATGTTTTCCAAGAATCGGGCGGCATGCTTCTGAATACTTCTGTCTCTCTCTCTTTCGCACGTGAAGCATAAATCCAAATGCAACCGCAAGTACCAGATAGAATCCCCACGGAATCAGACTCCAGTGAAAGATCGGATACACGCTTGCCCAGTCCTGGATACTTCCAAGCTCTGCAATATGCGGATCCGTTGCATACAGAATCCATTCGGAAAAGGAGTAGAACAAAATGTCTGCCGCCAGACCTGCCGTAAACATCATGGATCCCCATGCAAAGAATGAAAATTTCGGTTTCTCATCCTGCCCTCCAAGGACAATATTGCCGTACTTAGATCCCGCCACATAGAAGGAAATCAAGAATACTCCCAGTCCAATAATCAAGTAATACGTACCAAATGTGTCTCCTAATACAAACCGGATCTGACTTAATACCGCATTGGACTGTTCCGGCATGCAGAAAAAGAGAACACACAGCGCAACAATAATTCCCAACGGCAGCAGCGTGATCATCCAATCTATTTTCTTATATTCTTTCTCCGACTGATTATTTGCCTTCATTTTCTCTTCCTCCTTCTACATACTTTCGGTAACTTTCATCCAGCTCAGCTAATTCTTCCAGACTATCAATTTCAACAATATCGCCTCTGTGCATTTGACGAATCCCCAGCTGATACTCCTGCGGATAACAGAACAACGCCACATCGTCCCAATATATCTGCGTATTCTTCTTCTCTTCAAACTCTCTTTCCAGATGCTGCTTCAGTTTCTGCCCGTCTTCTTTGGACCACCTTGATACGCTGTATAACTGCCAGCCTTTTTCTCCGCCGGTTCTGCTGCAAGAAGTCACAACACCTTGCGTTTCCGTCAGAAGCCATTCGTCTGTCTTCTCTTCTGTCCAGATGCAATTGTATCCAGATCGTTCAAATTCAACCGCAAGAATTTCCGGGTTATAAACCAACTGATCCCCGTCTAAAATCATTGCATTTTCAAGATGTTCTCTTGCCACATACAAAGATGAAATATTATTGCAGGTGTCATAATACGGATTTTCAATCAGCTTCAAGCCTGGATACTCCTGTTCCAAAATGGAAAATTTTTCTTTCAAATGACCTACCACAACATAGATCTCTGTAATCCCATTTTCCTGAAGTCCCCGAATTACGGTATCGATCATTCTAACGCCATTCACTTTTACCAACGGCTTTGGCGTGTGCAGGGTAATCGGCTGCATACGCTTGCCAAATCCTGCCGCCATAATAATTGCTCTTTCTACTCTATTCATATCTTTTTGCATCCTTTTCCAGTTCTTTCTTTACAATCCGGTAATATTCTTTTGCATAGCGATATTGTTTGAGAGAATATTCTCCAAATTCCACACCGCAGATCCGTTTGTATTCACACCAATTGCTCCAAAGGAGACCACATGTTGCGATATAACAGTAGATTTTTATCCGGACGCTTCTGTCTGTATCGCCATCAAAATAAAAATCAATCAATTGATCAATCTGTTCTCTGTCATACATGGCATAGATTGCAAACATCGCAATATCCACATGGACATCCTGCATGCCCGCATACTCCCAGTCAATCAAATAGGTTTCATCCCCTCGGATCAGGAAGTTATCACACACTGCATCAATATGTGTTAATGCCACCTGTTTTGGCTGTGCATCAATATACTGCCGCAATTCATAGACTCTCTTCTTGGTATCTTGATAGTCTCTGTAAGCAGATGTCTCTTCTCCCCACAGACTCTCATAATATTCGATTTGATCATACAGATCAAAGGCATGAGCAACCTTTAGATTTAACTCATGGAATTTCTTTAAATACTGCATACACCGCTTTACATCTTCCGGTTCTTCACTATTACAGTTTCTCACTCCATCCATGTACTCAGTGATCTTATAACCATTTTCCGGTGACATATAGATCACAGGATCTGTAATATCCCGGCCAGCAAGCTGCGTATACACATCGTATTCCTGCTTCCTGTTGATCATCTTATCGGTGCCTTCCCCCGGAATTCTCATAATATACTTTTTCCCTCGGCAGGAAAACTGAAATGACCGGTTCGTCATTCCTTTCTTCAATGCCCGAATTTCGGTAATCTCTTTTTCTTCGCAGGCAAGCACCTGACGAATCAACTGGATGACGCCTGATTGCAGCTGATTAGAATCACTGTCCAATTCACGAAGTTCTTCATACGTATTGATTTCACAGACCATTTCGCTCTTTACTTCTCTAGGTTCTGTCATCATTCTCTTGCCATCCCAAAGCGCCTGTTCCCAAAATGCATGATCATATTCCTTCTGCCCTGCCATCACTTTTAATGCTTCCTGTACTCTCTTAGCTTCATTTTGGAGAAGGTAAGCAATTCCAATCATGCAATTTCCTTCTTCTTCTCCTTTCACGGACACCAGTTCTTTTTTTCGATTCACCCGCACAGAACTTCTCTCATCCTTCTGCTCTGTCACCATATACCAGGAATACCATTCATGCCCCGAAAACGGATTCTCTTTGCACCAGATGTCGCACGGAACAATGTAAGTATTTCCCAATCTGTTCGCCACACAATTTAAAGAGTGCAAATTATTCTTCGCTGCATAATCCTTGTTAAACACCAGCTCTACACCATATTTATCAATCAAGTATTCATACTGCTCCTTCATAAATCCGACAACCACATAGATTTCCCTGATCCCAGCCTGATGAAGCTGACAGATCATGCGTTCAATCAGTGGTTCTCCTTTTACTTCCAGAAGTCCCTTCGGTACTTCTACATTAATTGGAACCATACGCATTCCGTATCCGGCCGCTAATATTACCGCATTCTTTGGCTTTTTGGTCTCCAATTCCTTTTTTGCTTTATCTGTCAGACATTTGTTCTCATCTATATATCCTTCTTCTTTTGCCTGCTTCAAAGATGCATTTACCGATCCCACTGCATATCCGGTAAGTTCCGCAAGTTCTCTCTGATTATATTCTCGATTTTCCTCTAATTTGTTCACAATATCATATGCTTGTTTGTTCATGTACTTATCTCCTTTAATTTTTATGAACATCTAAAGTATATACCTGTCTTCCTGGTATTGCAATACTTTTTTACATTTTTGCTGGCAAATCATACTTTGGCATAAAAAAAGGATCTCACGAAGAGATCCTTTTTCTATTCTTTCAATTTTACAATGCAAACAACTGAACACAATAGGTCTGGTATGTATTTCCCACTTTCAGTTTAAATACAGAAATTCCTACGGAATTTGCATTTGGAGAAAGCATATTCAAGTTATGTCCTACAGATGCTTTCCAACCTGCCATAAAGTCTTTTGCCGTCATATAAGAGGATCCTGCCGCAATGTTCTCTGCCACTGCCCGGTCGTATACGCTGAGACAGTCCGTTCCATTTGGTCTGGTGTGCTCAAAATTATAGGCAATCTCATACCCTCTGGTATCTACAGCTGCCTGAAGCGCGAAGTTTGCAGGCTGGAGAACTTCCAAGCCTTTCTGCACCCGGTATTCGTTCAACTGCTTAAAGATATCATCCGCCATCTGCGTATCAAAGTAACCAACTACCGTTGCTTTCTTTCCATTTACCAACTCTACTTCATAGACTTTTTCGTTGCCGCTTAACGGAACCCATTTGCCGTCTGATCCCACGTAATGTCCGCCAATCCATTTGTTCACTGCCATGGTTCCATCTGCCTGTACATAATACTCTCCGATCCACTTGGATGTCTGTTTCACGCCCTTACTGTCACTGTAATACCAGTGTTCTCCAGCAATAAACCAGCCCACCTGCATAGCTCCGTCTGCTCGAACATAGTATTTATCTTCAATCCACTGTGATTCATACATGCGTCCGGTCTCAGGATCACAATAATATTTAACACTTCCAACTTGGATCCAGCCTTTTTTCATAGCTCCTGACGTATCATAATAATGCCAGCCATCTTCCTCCTCAGCCCAGCCGGCTACCATCATTCCATTATCCTTGAAGCTGTAAATCTGTCCGCCAATCGTCTTTTTCCCGGTTACCATCATTCCGTTTGGCTCCAGATAGTACCAGGCAGCTCCATCTTTCATCCAGCCGGTTACCATCGCTCCGCTTCCGTTTAAATAATACCAGGCTCCGTCAATATTCTGCCAGCCCGTTGCCATCGCTCCGCTTTCCGTCAGGTAATACCAAGCACCGCCAATTACCTGCCAGCCCGTTGCCATCGCTCCGCTTCCGTCCAGATAGTACCAAGCGCCTCCGATATTCTGCCAGCCCGTTACCATATAGCCTGCCGCATCAAAGTAATACCATTTTTCTTCGATCAACTTCCATGTACGTACTGGATAACTTCCATCTACATTGCGATACCACCAGCGTCCTCCTGTGTTTATCCACTGTGCCGGTCTGTAGTGTGTAATCCATGCCCCACTGGCATCTACATAATAGTCACCAATCCAGGTATCAGAAGCCATCAGTCCATTCTCTTCCATATAATACCATGTACCATTAACAACCTGCCAGCCAGTCAGCATCACACCATTCTTGTAATAGTACCAGCCTTCTTCCTTCTTCACCCAGCCATTTAAAATCTGAGGTATTTCTTCAGACGGATTCGCTCTCTCCTCACTTACAGCAGACTGTTCTATCACTCCATCTAAATTTGCCTCTTCTGCCAAAACTGCATTTGTCTGTTCTTCTGCAAATACCGGCATCGCATCCATTGCAATTACAGAACCACTCATCATTACCGTTAATCCGGCAGCCAGGATTCGTTTTCTCAATTGTATCTTCATATTAACCTCCCACGTTCTAAATTTATTGTTATTAGAAATTATACCATACCCTCTATGATTTTTAAAGGCATTTATCACTCTACCATTCCGACAGCGTTTCCAAGCGCTGTCTCTTCTCCATCAGAATCCACTGCATATGCATGAATCTGGTACTCCCCTGTTTGATAATTAAAATTAGGGATATTAATATTCACATGGTAGTTCCCATCTTCTCCCTGCTCCATCAGAATCCACTGAAGATCGCTTTGATCTTCTGCTGTCCATACCGCCAGCTGAAGAGACTGAATCTCTCCCTTTACATTCCTGATATTTGACACCGTAACCGGAAGCGCTCCCGACTGAAATTGATAACTGTCTACCGCAATATCCGCCGCCGGAAGCTTTCCGTCTCTTGCCAATATTTCCTCTTTATTCTCATCAATATCTGCCAGTTCTTCCATCAGCTTCGACTTTCTTCCAATCTCATTCTTCATAGTTGGAATACCAAATCGTTCAATCAGCGTCTGCTTGGAAGAGAACAGATTCGTCCCCAATCCAAGCTGGTCTCCTTCAATCACTGCTCCCAGTGACGCAACGGTAGTCGGAAACATATCAAAAGTGGTGTACTCCCTCTTTGAAGCCGTCTCCACCTTTACTGGCGAATTCATATATGCGGTATACACTTTTCTTTCATAATCACTTTCAATATTTTCGCAGAAATCACTGTCCATCGTAGGATGATCTCCTGCCAATACAATCGTTGTATTCTCGTAAAAGTCCTGCTGCCTGATCCACTCTATAAACTCCTCTACCTGTCGGCTGGAACATGCCATTACATTGGAATATTGATCCTCATACATATCCGGACAGCTCTCACAAGGATATCCATCTTCAAAATGCGTATCTACCGTTAACATCGTTAAATTAAACGGTGTATCCTGACCTGCTAATTCCAGAAGCTTTTCTTTCGCAAACCCAAAAAGCTTTTGATCCTCATAGCCCCAGAACACCCGATATCCTGCCGGAATCATTCCCGTTTGGCTTGCATATGTATAATCCACCATGTCATAGTTGCCATGTTCTGTAAAATACAATTCTCTCCCGCCAAACTTTGCTTCCGAACCGATCAACAATGTCTGAGAATATCCTTCCTTCTCTAGAATGTCTCCCAGGGTAGTCGTGCTTGCAAAAAAATGATCCTGTGTATCCATGTAATTGGAACTAATGGATATATTCAAAGGAAGCCCCGACGTCTGCGCAAACATCGCTCCCATTGTCCAGGTCGCTCCCGGCATCGCATATCCGCCATTGAGCTGATCCGTTTCCCCCGAAAAATCTTCACTTTGTTGTGCCAGCTTTGTAAGCTCCGGAATCACATTTTTCTCAAATGCTCCTCCATTTTTCTGGTCTGCGTAAGTCGTCTCCATAGACTCTAGAAAAATATAAATCAAATTTCGCTTCTGATCCGGAAATGAAATCTCTACTTCTTCTGGATCCACATAATAATCATCAATGAAGGTGGAATAGGATCCCTGCGACTTTACATAATTTCCTACGTCCAGCTCATTCCATGCGCCGCGAACAACCGTTCCGGACAATATCAATGAACCGACAATTCCGATACTCATCAACGCATAATAACGCCGCTTCTTTCGCCACGCAGCCAAAAGGATCACAAGAAACAGCAATACTAATATGGTCGGTACTACACATACATTCAAGTATTCTAATATCATTCCTTCATTCGTACCTTCCAGCGGCGCCGTTATGTGATATACCAGCTCATCCATTGTAAGATTACTCCATGTATCAAACATCCAGCGAATGCTAAAACAAAGCAGCGCAGCAATCACAGCCAGCAAAATAGTCATTGCCGTCCCAATAATTTTTCCTGTTTGTTTTAAATAAGTCCTTCCTTTTTTATCCATTGTATCTGATCTTCTTCTATATATCCTAATATTCTCCTGCCTCGATCAAAGCCTTAATCGAATTTACAACCTCTTCCTTATCTTCTTTATAAGTTACTCCAAACCATTTATCTTTCGACTGCAGCACCCGCACTGTCACCCGATCCTCTTTCAGCCATTCTCCAATAATCGTCGGAAGCAGATATTCTGCCTTTACCTCTCCTTCCGGTAAGTCTTCAAGAAAGATATGGAAACCCTTCTCCAAATCGTCAAATACTTCCGGCATCAGCCCCCACATATTCATAGACACTTCAGATTCTACATCTATCGGCGTTGTACCGTCCTCCGCCTCAATCTGTGCTCCTTCTTCCGTCTGTACAATATTATGGGTTTCTACAATATCGGTAAGCATCCCATTCTCATCCACCTTACATACACCTCTGGTAACCCCGCCATAGGCACTTAGTGTATTCTTCAGTACAAAACCAACCATGCAAAGTGGAAGCCTGTCTTTTTTCTCAGGCTCCTTAGTCAGATAATCATAAGCCGTCTGGTATGCCGTTTTCCCATAATAATCATCTGCATTAATCACCAGAAACGGCTCCTTTACTACCTCTTTACAGCACAGAATTGCTTGACCGGTTCCCCAAGGCTTGGTTCTTCCCTCTAACTTCTCCTGATACTGTCGTGGAATATCGGAAAGTTCCTGAAATACATACGCCACTTCTACCTGCTGCTCTATCCGCCTTCCGATAATCTCCTTAAAATCCTTCTCGATATCTTTTCTGATCACAAATACTACTTTATCAAAGCCTGCTGCCAATGCATCCTTCACCGAATAGTCCATAATAATCTCGCCATTTGGCCCAACTGGCTCCAGCTGCTTAATCCCGCCGCCGAACCTGCTGCCAATCCCTGCCGCCATAACTACTAATGCCGCTTTACTCATAATTCGTCCCTTATTCCACAGTGTATGAAGCCATGGAGTTCCTTTCTACTTTATATTTCTGAATTTCCATTGCTTAGATTATAACAAATTATGAATAAAATAACCAGTCATTTGCTTGATCAGCGTTTCTTTTCGTACATCTCCTTCAAATAGGTTCCCAGTACCCTGCTAAACTGATTTCCGGATTCTCCATACATATGTCCCTCGTAATCAAGATAGTTTCGAATCCCTCTATCAAAATCATCAAGGGGCAGGTAATTAAAATCATAATAAGGAACGTCATATGCCTCCATAAGTTCTGTGTAATACCTATGTGCCTCTTCAAACACATCTCTGTACAGATCCAACGTTTCCTGCGGAACCGGAGTGGTAATAACCACAAGCTCTATTTCCTCTTCCCGGCAAAGCTCTGTCAGTTTTCTAAAATATTCTTTTTCCACATCCTGGATCTGCTGCTGATTCCAAAGGACAATATTCTGTGAGCCTTTGTCCCCATTTGGATCCGTAATCTGATACATATATCCTTCTTCTGTATAATCCTGCAGCCCATTGTTCAGCGGGCCTACTTCATAATTTTGATAAGCGCTGCTTAATTTCATCCGAACTGTCTCTTTGATATTTCCCGCCTGATTCCGATAATAGAACCATGGCGCCAACGTCACTCGGATGTCCATCTCTTTCACTTTAGCCCAAAAATATTCAAGCTTTACCAGCGACATCGGAAACTCTTTATATATATAGACAGAATTGGACCCATGATTCTGCACGGTAGACCAATAGGACGGATCCAGCTCATAAATAATTCGCTTTGGCTTTTTCTTCCGGCAGGCTTCCTTTACCAAAAAGTAAGAATCTATCAAATGTTCATCCGGCATACAGATATTGGTACTCTTTCTTCCTGTAATCTGATCAATAATCTCAGGATTAATCGCACTCAATCCATGAGAGGTTCCGATAAATATATCATCATACTGAGTCGTCCCAATCCGATGAACATTGACCCGCGCAATGTTATATTGCTGAAGCGCAAAATTCAACAGTCCTGTCAGCAGACAGCAAATGACTACAAACCCTGCCGCCCTTACTGCTTTCCATTTAAAACTGTGCATAAATAAACCCTCCGTTTGTCGTCATCACATACCCAAACATCGGAATTCCAAACAACAGCATTCCGTAGACTGCCCATCGAAACAAAAGCGGCTTTTCCGCCAGACTTTCCCGAATCTTAACTCCACGTTCCTGACGGAAACTAATGAAAAACACCACCAGGCATCCCACAAGCAAAATCAGATAATCCAGCCAATCCAATCCCAGTGTAAGCAGTGATCCATCCTGAAAAGCAGAAAGAGAAAATCCGGTAACGGTCGTCTTCATCATGGTAAATGCAGCTGACAAGCTAACTGCCATATCGAAATACCAGCTGATATTGATCAGAACAAACGTCCGCAGAATCTGTACCACTTTCCAACCTCCCGATTTCTGATTAATCGAAAAAATTTCCAAACCCTTACGATAAACCGGCGCCAGAAGGCTGCTTACAGAGATAATCAATCCGTGATACAAGCCGTATGCAATAAATTTCCATGCAGCACCATGCCAGACTCCCACAAGCAAAAACACAATCAGATTTGCAATACAAATGGGAATCACACGCCCGGTCTTCTTACCAAACACTTTTTTAGACCATTTTCCGATACGCCCCATCCACTTGGAAAGAGACACCGGATAGAACACATAATCCTTCATCCATGTTCCAAGCGTAATGTGCCACCGATGCCAGAAATCCGTAATGGAGACTGCAAAATACGGTCGTTTGAAATTTTGATCCAGCTCTATTCCAAACAAAGACGCCACGCCCATAACCACGTCCATTCCACCGGAAAAATCCATATACAATTGAACCGAATACATCAACACCGCCACAAGATTGAGAACCCCGGAATACTGAGTATAGTTCAAAAACACCTGATTAACCACAACTGCCGCCCGATCAGCCAATACCAATTTCTTAAAGAATCCCCACAGGATCAGCTGCAGCGCATATTGCATTCTCTGCAGATCAAATCGATGTTCCTGATACAGCTGCACAGCCAGTCGGTCAAACCTTCCAATGGGTCCTTGCAGAATCTGCGGAAAGAAGGATACGAACAAGGCAAACCGAAGCAGATTTTTCTCAGCCTTACATTTTCCCCAGTAAACATCCAATAAATAGCCCATTGACTGAAATGTATAGAATGAAATTCCAAGAGGAAGCATCCACTTCTGAAAAGAAAAATCGGTATGAAATATGGCATTTACATTTTCCACTGCAAAATTAGCATACTTTAAAACCGCCAGCATTCCAAAATTCAGTAAAAGACCAAGCGTCAGAATCCTTCTCTTCGCCACCTTAGCCTCCTTCTTCGAAAGTTCCTTCTGCTCTACTTTTTCCAGAAGTCTCCCCGCCGCATAGGTTGTACCTGTCGTATACACCAAAAAGAGGAGAAGCTTCACTCCCGATGATGCATAATAAATATAACTGAACACCAACAGCCACAGCCACTGATATTTCTTTGGAATCAGATAATATCCCACCGCTGCCACTAGCACAAACAGCAGAAATTCCATGGAAATTAACGACATGCTTATCCTTCCTCCTGAAGGCGCTTCACCATCTGGTACAGTGCCTGTGCAGAATTGAAATTCTCCGGCACAATATCTGCCGGCGTAATCCCAATATCAAATGCCTCTTCCAGTTCACTAACAATTGATAAAATTGCAAAAGAATCCAGCCATTCATCGTCAATCAAGGTCGTACAAGTTTCATAATCCACATCCGGCTGAATCTCACTTAAAATTTCTAATAATTGTTCCATAATTATTCCTCCTGATTCCATTCATCTGTTCTTTTTCGGTCTCTCATAAGCTGCATCCCACATTCTCTTGAATAAAAGAAAATTCGTGGAAGATCTCTGCTTAAAAACAAGTAAATTCCTTCCGTCACGGAATACGCTCCGACCCGCTCAAACACCAACAAATCCCCAATTGCAGCATTGGAAAGCGGAAGATTCTTTACCAGCACATCATTCACTGTACACAGAGAGCCACAGATATTCCACCGTTCCTTTTCTTCTTTCTCTTTTTGTGATAGATGCACAAAGTGCGGAATCTTCATTGCCATCATCTGCCCAAAATACGATAAATGATGGATTCCCCCATCCACAATTCCATACCTCTGTCCTTTATTGATTTTCTGATCTACAATTCGAGTCAGATAATAACCACAATAGGCTGCCAGATACCGCCCCACTTCCAGCGTAACAGTCCCCTGAAAGCGAAGCCCATCTAACATTCTGCTAAGCGCATCCAAAAGCGCCTCATCATCCACTTCTTCATCCGACTGAAAATACGGTACATAAAATCCCGGACCATATTCCAATTCCTCTGCCCGGTATCCATACCGTGTTTCCATCTCTTCCATCATTTGATCCAGATATTCCAGTTCCTGCTCCATCTTTTTCAACTTCTTTTTCTGCGTTCCGGAATAATACTGAAAACCAGAAATGTTAACATGGGGATACTCCCATCTATGCTCCAATACTTTTGCAATGGATTCTTCGTCCATTCCAAATTGATTTCCACTTGAAACCCGAAGCAGCGCCCGGATATTCTTTCCCGCATCTGCGGCACAGCTCTCTAAAATCTCCAACTGCTGTTTCGATTCTATCGTGAATGTTCCTTTCCCTCCATACGTTTCCACAGCATGGCAAATCTCCCGATCTTCTTTGTACACTCCTGACAGGACAATCTGTTCCATCGGAATCTGATGCCGTTCACAGATACGAAATTCCCCCGGCGAACACACCTCATATTTATCCACGAAATTCTGGAGCGGCGCGACAAGAAAGGGATTGGCCTTCATTGCATAACACAGCCGGATCCTATTTCCCAGACACCTCCGGATCATCTGCAGACGATCCTTTAGTTCATCCAGATCAAACACATATGCCGGCGTAGCAATAGAATCCTTCCAGCCTTCCAGCCAGTCTGTGCTTCTCTCCTCCTTACCCTCGTTCATACTGTCCCTCCTCATACAATTCCATCAAACGTTTTCGGTCAATCTTTCCATTTTTTGTTACCGGGAATTCCAAAACTTTTACAAATACATTCGGGATCATAAAACTCGGAAGAACTTCTCCCAAAATCCGATGCAGCTGTCGTTTCTCTGCTTCTCCAGCATAAAAAGCCAGGATCTTCTGCTTTCTTTCTTCATAGAGACATACACTCCGCTTTAAACTCTCTACTCTCTCCATTGCAGCCTCGATTTCCCCCAACTCAATCCGATGCCCCATATGCTTAATCTGAAAGTCTTTTCTAGTTGCAAAATAGAGTTGTCCGTCTTCCCCGTAATAGGCCAAATCTCCCGTCCGATAAATGGTTTCCATATATCTGTCGTTCAATGGATTCTGTACAAAAACCTTCTTCGTCTGCTCCGGATTTCGATAATACCCTAGCGACAGCGCTGTTCCAGCCACACAAAGTTCTCCTTTCTTCCCAGTTTCTTCCACCAGATGATCCTGTTCATCTAACAAAAACACCTTCTCATTCGGGAATGCCTGTCCAATCGGAATCTGTTCTCCCAGTTCAAATTCCCGATCAACAATATAATACGTACAATTGCAGGTGATTTCCGTCGGGCCATAGACATTGACATACAGTGCATCCGGAAGATAGCTTCGCCATTCGTTCAAATGACGAACCGGCATCACTTCTCCACTGAAAATCACTTTCCTGATCTGACGGGGTACTTTATACTCAAATCCCTTCAACGTTGTGATAATACACAACGCTGATACCGCCCAAATTAGTGTTGTAACCTGCCGTTCTTCCAGATAATCCAGCAATTTCACCGGAAAAGAAAACAATTTCTTTGGAATAATCTGCATCGTCGCTCCTGTTCTCAACGTAGAATAAATATCCTTCACCGACACATCAAAATCAAACGGAGCCTGATTGCCAATTACGTCTTTAGGCTCAATTCCAAATAATTCTGTAAATTCTTCTATGAAATCAATGACTGAGCGATGACTGACCACGACTCCCTTGGGAACCCCTGTGGAACCTGAAGTAAACATCGTATAGAGAGGATCGGTATCCTGACTCCTTTGCCGGATCTCTGCAAGCTTCTCCTCATTAACGGCCGACTGTGCCGCTTCTCCTATATCGATCTGCTTTGCTCCAAACGCCGGCGCCTGATATTGTTTCTTGTAATTTTCTTCCGTAATAACAACGTCTGCATCTAATGTATAAAGAATCTTCCGAAGGCGTTCTGCCGGAAGCTTGGGATCTAACATCACATAAAAGCATCCCGCATACACCGCCCCCATAAATGCACAGATTGCCGATACCCCCTTTTCCATAAATACAGGAACCGGACTTCCCGGAGACACCCGATCAGCCAAATAAGTTCCTATCGCTTTCGCAGTCTGCTTCAATTCCCGATAAGTACAGGAAACCTTTTCATCAGCAAAAGCAATCTGATCCGGAACAAGCTTTTCTGAACTTTCCAAATAGTCTAAAATATTTCGAACCATTTCTCCCCCCTTATGAATTCTACCCACATGTATACTTTAGTG
This sequence comes from Dorea sp. ICN-14282, assembly GCF_037890115.1. NCBI lineage: Bacteria > Bacillati > Bacillota > Clostridia > Lachnospirales > Lachnospiraceae > Dorea > Dorea sp. ICN-14282. Next base: position 958,270 of record NZ_JBBKBH010000001.1, read on the forward strand.
TATCGCATGCGCATAAATCTGTCTATTCATGTAATTAAATCTTAAAAATCTTTAAAAAATCTTAATTTTTTAAAAAAATTACAGAGGAACCGCTGATCATTATGTAATCCAGCAATTCCTCTGCTTATCTTTTGTCTTTTAGTCTTTTTTCTTTTTGTACCTATTACTCTCCAAGTCCGCCTTCAATAGCCTCTACCATTGCCCGCATGGCCTCTTCCTCGTCTTCTCCTTCGCAAGTCAGCTCGATCTCATCACCTTTTTTGATACAAGCTCCGAGAACACTCAAGACACTTTTCGCATTTGCACTGATATTGTCATACTCAAATGTCACCTTACACTGGTATCTACTTGCCATATTGCAGAAGATTCCTGCCGGTCTTAAATGAAGACCTGTCGGATTCATAATTGTAACTTTCTTTTTAATCATAATCTTTCCGCCTATTCTTTTTTCTTACTTTCCAGTACAATGCTGATGCTTGCCTCATCCACTCTTGTGCATCCTTCTGGAAGTTCGACATCTACAGGCACTGTATAAGTTCCTGGATCTTTATAATCTTTTAAATCAATACTGACTTTCTTCGCAATAGAATATACATCCAGGACTTCACTTGAACCTCTGATCTGAATCACAACATCGACAGCGTCTTTATAACTCATATCGAGATCATCCGCCAGGTTTTTCACCATGATGGCGTTCGTCGGCACTTCAAAGGTTCTTGCCCCTGGCTGCTCAATCGTAATGGAGACTACGATACTGTCCGTTGTATCATCCACAAGCTGGACTCCCTCCGGAAGATAATCTGAAATATCAATCACTCTTTCTGTCCGCTCTGTTAGATCCGTGGCCGACAGGGCGCTTGCCGGAATATCAATTGCCGTCAAATCCTTGATCTTCTTCTCATCTCCCGTTACCTGAACCTCTTTTGGTTCGGCTTTAATCTCTCCAATCTTATAGCCTTCCGCAGCCGTAATTCCAGAAGTGTCTAAATTGATTGGTATGCTTTTAATCTGATATAATTCTACATCGACAGTCAGACCATCTTCGCCCAAATTGTTGGACAACTGTGCCTGATCAATTACGTTATTATTCACATCATACAATACCAGTCCTGCTTCCAAAGTTGCATTCTCAGAAAGACCGGATACATTCACTTCTGCCATAACTTTGTTGATACTGTCAATCACAGTCTTCGGACCTGAAATCGTAATTTTCTCCGGATTTGCACTTAGGTCACCAATAATATATCCATCCCTCGGTGTTCCAACACTGGTTGCCGTAATCGGGAAATTATTCTTGGTCTCAGCATCAATCTTAACCTGGAGATTTCTCGGCGATGCTATCGCTTTTGCATCCCTTCCATTCTCCCCCTTAATAGATACTGAAATTGGAATCTGGGTTCCCAACGTCAGTTCTTTAAAATCTGCAGTTGCCACAATATCTTCCGCATCAATCTTACTCAATTCCGATCGTTTTGCTGTCACCGTCACATCCACTTCCGACGTACCGTCCAGAATCTGATAGGTGCTGTTATTATTCGTAATAACTTCTGTATTCACCACTTTTACCGGAATATTCGTATACGTTTTATCCGTTTCCGGATCATCTGTATTAACCACCAAAAGCCACGTAAAAGAAGCAATCAGGAAGGCTACCACTTTCAGACCCAGATTACGCGTTAGTTTTTCTCTCATCTTTGCGCCTTCCTTTCCACCATGCTGCTATTCGGTTGTATTCTGTCTTTTTGTCCTGAATCTCGATCAGCTTCTGCCGCAGTTCTTCTTCAGAAATATTCCGAAAAATCTGTCCTCCCTGAGCCACAGATACTGCTCCCGTCTCTTCAGAGACTACAACGATCAACGCATCGCTGACCTCGCTCATTCCAACCGCTGCCCGATGTCTGGTTCCCAGCTCCTTGCTGATTCCCATGTTATCTGTCAACGGAAGATAACAGGTTGCCGATACAATACGGTCTCCGCGCACGATAATTGCACCGTCATGAAGCGGCGTATTATGCTCAAAAATATTGATCAGAACCTGACTGGACATCAGGCAATCCATTTTAATTCCTGTGCTTTCATATTCTGTAAGACGAATCGCCTGCTCTACAACGATCAACGCTCCCGTCTTTACCTTTCCCATTGCATACGCAGCTTCGATGATGCTCTCTCTCGTCTCCTCACTGAAACGACTCTTTTCACGATTGGATTCAAAAGGAACAACCGAGGTGAGAAATTTCTTCTCTCCCAATTTTTCCAACGCTCTTCGAAGTTCCGGCTGAAACACAACGATAGCTGCTGTCGCCATAACTGTCGCTGCATTTTTCGCAATATATAAAATCGTATGCATTTTAAAGATGGCCGCTAACAGAATGAACACTGCCAGCACGATAATTCCCTTCATTAACATCCAGGCTTTTGTATTCTTAATCCAAACCATCACCTGATAGATCAGAAATGTAAGAATCATCACCTCTACGATATCGGTAATCTGTACATCCGGAAAATAAAGATCTCCGGCATACTTTTCTACAAACCGTCCCAGCCATTGCTCCATTCTGTCACCTCCTTCTTTGATAATTCGGAAATCTCCCAAGTGCTACTTTAATCGTCCAGATTCAGATCTTTTCTAAGACTCTGTGTCAGAAGCATCTTATCTACTTCTCTCATATCCTGAACCTTCACACCCGGTCCCTTCTTCGGTGTACGTTTGGACACCGGTTTTTCCCGCTTTCTTTCTGCATTCTTTCTCACTGCTTCGGTATCAATGATCTCTGTCTCCTGACGTTCATTGATCCGTTTTACCGTTTTTTCCGGTGTGCTTACAGACACTTTCGGTATCGCTTTTACATAGTAATAATATTCATCATCTTCAAACTGAAGGCTTTCACTTCTTGCATAGTCCACCGTAAAGAAAAACAATTCTAAAATCAATCCAACAACGATCGCCACCAGGCTTCCACCAATCAGTGCGCCGTATGAAGTATGTACTCCAAGTGCAATATCACCCACTGCAATTACGATCACATTTACAACTGCACCTGCAATAATCGCAATCTTCCAAGCGTGATCTACCGCCTGTCTGCGAAGGCTGTATACCACAAAACAGGAAATCGCGAAAGCAATGATTACAATCCACATTTCCTTACTTTGGAACACCTGCTTTGCATATTTGGTAATCTGTGTCATCAGTCCTTTTGCCCCGCTGCCTTCCAATGCAGTAGACGTCTTTTTTACATATTCCATCATATAATATACGATCGTTCCGCAAGAAGTTGCCACCAGGCTTGACGGCGCAAATGCCAGCCCGCAGACAATCGGAAGAAGATACGGGATCTTCAGCGCGAAGGCAATCGGCGTCAGCAATACTAAAAACGCCATCTTTGGAGCCAATCGAAAGAAAAAGCAATACATCACCAAAAATACAACCGCTGTTACTGCAAACACTCCTAACGACAGTGAAAACATATGCGCAAGAAGCAGCGCAGTTGCCATTACAACCGTCGCCATCAGAGGCAGAAAAGTACAAATCACTGCCAAAGCCACCGTAATCACCGGCGAAGATGCAGCCTTCATAAATCCCACGTTCTGATTAATCAAAAGAAATGCTACCAGCGCCAACAAAAACTGAAGTCCTTTATCAAATATTTTGGAATGCCGTCCATAAATCGCCTGCAGCCGTTCCCGAAGTACATATACATTATCCATCTATCTCTTCTCCCTTTCATATAGCTTCAAAAGTCTAGTCAGATCATGATTATATTTCTTCACTCTCTGCCTGGACTCTCGATGTTTTTTATTGAAAATATGACTTGCAATCACTCCGTACAGAATCAATAGAAACAGATATACAAGCACCAAAATTCCCAGCATCAAAAACATCATTCCAAAACTCATACTGCTCAGAAAATTGTCCATTCCTGCCAGAAAAATAAGTCCCACTGCACAGATATATCCGACGGTTACCCATATAATCGAACAAATCGTATGCAAACTTGCATAATCCTTTCGATAATAAGCACTGACCTTAAAATCTTCCTTTCCCTGTGTCTGTTCATAAAAAGCAAGACGGGTCATGAGTTTTACTTTTTTTTCATCTAACATAATCCACCTCAAAATGTTCTACAGTGATTTAAACATCATTTTTAGTATAACAAAGATCAGTATCCTTGTCCAATACTTATAGTTAAAAAGTAAACTTTTTCCACCCCGCATTTCTTCAAAATTCGAGCTGCGGCATCTATTGTATTCCCCGTTGTATAGATATCGTCCACCAGTAAAACACAAGGTACCGGGAGGAAGCTTTTTCTGACGGCAAATGCTCCCATCAGATTCCTTTTTCGCGCCTGAGTCCCCAACATCTTCTGCGGATCCGTATCCTTCCATCTGGCCAGATTTTCTGTGTCTACCAGAATCCCCAAGGTTTTTCCTATTTCCTCCGCAAGAATCTGTGCCTGATTATAACCTCTTTTTTTCATTCTTTTTCTATGTACTGGAATTGGCATGATCAGATCCGGCGCCCACTTTCGGATGGTCTGTTCATAGACAGACACCATTTCTTTCGCAAGCAGAGCACCGTATCTTCTTTGATTATGATACTTGAACTGATAAATAGATGTACTGACAGGAGGTCTGTGAACCCAAACGCTCACGCCTCTGTCGTACCAATGATGTGCATGCATACAATCGTAGCAATATTCCTGTTCTGGCTGACTGACCGGCTTGCCACACTTCATGCATCGTGGATGCACAATGCGCAATTGATCCACTTCTTTGCGGCAAGAAGTGCAAATCCCCGATCGATTTACCTTCCCGCAAAATGGACATACTTCCGGCCACAACCACTTCCCGACTGCTTCCACTATTTTTAAAACAGCCCCCTTCACGTTCTTCCAATCTATCATTGTAATTCCCGGATTCGTTCATGAAGGCTGGTATTGCGGTCCTGCTCATTCGCATTACGGATCATTTCCTGAAAAACCATATCGCTTCCGACCAGCGTCACGCAATGCTTCGCCCTGGTAACCGCTGTATACAGAAGATTTCTGTGATACAGCTGCCTCGGTCCCTGCAGAAGCGGAATCACAACTGCAGGATATTCACTCCCCTGTGATTTATGTATGGTAATCGCATAAGCCAGTTCCAATTCTTCCAGCAAATTATACGGATACTTCACCATCCTCTGCTCGTCGTATTCTACAGTCACCGTCTCCTCATAGGAATTGATTTCTTTCACAATTCCCATATCACCGTTAAAGACTCCAACCCCTTTGTCTATCGTCATCCCATAACGGGTGGAAACTTCCCATTCCAGCTGATAGTTGTTTTTTATCTGCATTACCTTATCGCCTTCCCGGAACAGACGATCTCCGTATTCCTTCTCTTTCTTTCCCTTTTCCGGAGGATTCAAATACTCCTGAAGAATCTTATTCAGACGTTCTACTCCCAAAAGCCCTTTTCTCATAGGTGTCAGCACCTGAATATCATATGGCTTTGCATGAACATACTTAGGAAGCTTTTTCTGAATCAATGTGATCAGCACACTGATAATGACATTGGGATCCTGTCTTTTCAGGAAAAAGAAATCCCTGCTTTTATTATTAAGCTCTATCGCCTCTCCCCGGTTAATCTTATGTGCATTCATCACAATATCACTTTCCCCTGCCTGACGAAAAATCCGAGTCAGCATTACAACTGTAAAACACTCAGATGCAATCATATCTTTCAGAACACTTCCCGGTCCCACACTTGGAAGCTGGTTCCTATCTCCCACTAAAATCAGGCGGGTTCCCGGAACAATTGCCTTTAAAAGTGCATATATTAACGGAAGATCCACCATAGACACCTCATCGATAATGATCACATCATCTTCCAAAGGATTTTCCTCATTTCGCTGAAATCCAGTAGGACTGTCTCCCTCCGGATTTCCATCTACCTCCAACAGCCGATGAATGGTCGAAGCCTCATATCCGGTAGCCTCCGTCATTCGCTTAGCCGCCCGCCCTGTAGGCGCCGCCAGCGCAATATTCAGCCCTTCGCTTTCAAACAAATGAATCATAGCATTGATCGTCGTTGTTTTTCCCGTTCCCGGTCCTCCAGTCAGCACCATAAGTCCACGGCGCACAGCTTCCAGAACCGCCGTTCTCTGCATGTCGTCCAACACCATTCCCGTATTGTCCTCAATGGAGTGAAGCCTGCGTTCCAGCAAAGCCTCATCCACTTCACAATCTACATTCAGATCATGAAGCATTTTCGCCGTATTCATCTCCATGTAATAATAATGAGCAGAATATACTCTCATTCCATCTTCTGCTTCTTTCAGCACAACCTTCTTCTCCATTGCCAGATCCATCAGATACTTTTCAATATTCTGAATCTCCACCTGAAGCAGCTGTCCGGTTCGGTAAAGAAGCGCTTCCTGCCTAAGATAAACGTGCCCCTCTCCTACGCTTTGAAGCAGCGTATAAAAGATTCCGCTTCGAATTCGGAAATCGGAATCTGTGTGAATCCCAACTTTTGACGCAATCTCATCTGCTGTCTTAAATCCAACTCCCGGCACATGATCCGCAATCTGATAGGGATTTTCTTCAATCACACGATATACAGTTCTCCCATAATGCTGATAAATTCTGGCTGCTAAGGTTGTAGAAATCCCGTACTTCTGCAAGTATAGCATCGCCTGACGCATATCCTTCTTCTCTTCCACCTGTACTGCAATTTCCCGCGCTTTCCGCTCACTGATCCCTTTAATTTCCGCCAATCTTTCCGGCTCTTCTTCAATGATCCGAAACGTATCTTCACGAAACTTCTTGACAATCCGCCCTGCCAGCGCAGCGCCTACTCCCTTGACCGCTCCGGATCCTAAGTACCGTTCGATAGACACCAAATCCTCTGGCTCGCACACAGTGGACTCTTCCACCTTAAACTGTGTTCCATACAGTTTATGTGTAGTGTAACTCCCTTCCAAATGTAGAAGTTCTCCTTCTTCAATATAATGAAAATTACCGACACAGGTGATTTCTCCTTCGTCATTATTCAAATTAAATACGGTATACCCATTCTCTTCATTCCGGTATACAATGTGTTCTACATATCCCTTTATACTTTCCATTCCACTCTAATTTACTCTTTATCTTATCGTTTTACCGTTCCTTGCGTCCACCCATGAACTCCACGAATTGTCCCGTTCCAATTGCAACGACCTTCATCGGTTCTTCCGCCGTCATGGTATTGATCCCGGTTCGCTCCTCAATCAATTCTTCCAGTCCCCGAAGCATGGCTCCGCCCCCTGTCAGAACGATTCCTCGATCCAGAATATCCGCTGATAATTCTGGCGGTGTACGCTCCAATACGCTGATCACCGCCTCCACAATCTGTCCCGTCGTCTCCCGAAGGGCCTCTTCCGTCTCCGAAGAAGTCACTGTCACCGTCTTTGGAAGACCTGTAACTAGATTACGACCGCGCACTTCCATTACTTCTTCCTCTATCAATGGGTAAGTGGTCCCGATCTTAATCTTAATATCCTCTGCCGTCCGCTCTCCGATCAGCAGATTATGTTTTTTACGCATAAACCGGACAATTGCCTCATCAAAATCGTCGCCTGCTATTTTGATAGAGGTATTTACAACCGTTCCTCCAAGAGAAATCACCGCAATATCCGCGGTTCCTCCGCCGATATCAACAATCATATTGCCACAAGCCTTTGAAATATCAATTCCTGCTCCGATTGCAGCCGCCACTGGCTCTTCAATCAGATGAACCTCCCGCGCTCCTGCCGCATAAGTTGCTTCCTGAACCGCCTTCTTTTCCACTTCGGTCACTCCACTCGGAACACAAATACTAATTCTTGGCTTTTTAAACATCCGCTTTCCAAGAGACTTCTGAACAAAATATTTAATCATTTTTTCTGTTACAGTATAATCTGAGATGACACCCTGACGCAGTGGTCTAACCGCAATAATGTTTCCCGGCGTGCGCCCCAGCATCAACCTGGCTTCTTCGCCGATTGCCTTGATAGTGTTACTGTCCCGGTCAAATGCAACTACCGACGGTTCTTTCAGAATAACCCCTTTTCCTTTCACGTACACCAGGACGCTTGCCGTACCCAGATCGATTCCAATATCTACTGACATTCTAGTTCCCCTTTCATGATACTGTCTATATGATCATCCTTCGTTCATTTGTTGTTTTCTTCTTGCGTGTACGTACCATTATAATCAAATTTCCCGAAAATGGAAAGACCTATTTATCGCTCCAGCATTGACCTGATATATTTCCCTGTATAAGAAACCGGACTTGCCGCCACTTCTTCCGGTGTTCCCTTTGCGATTACAGTACCGCCTTTATCTCCACCTTCCGGACCAATATCAATGATATAATCTGCCGTCTTGATCACATCCAGATTATGTTCAATTACAATGACCGTATTTCCATCCGAAGACAGACGTCTTAAAATCTCTGTCAACTTATGGACATCCGCAAAATGAAGTCCCGTTGTAGGCTCATCCAAAATATAAATCGTTCTTCCGGTACTTCGCTTACTCAATTCTGTTGCCAGTTTAATTCTCTGAGCCTCTCCTCCGGACAAGGTTGTAGAAGGCTGTCCCAAACGAATATAGGAAAGTCCCACATCGTACAATGTTTCCATCTTCCTACGGATACTCGGCACATTTTCAAAGAAATGAAGTGCCTCTTCCACCGTCATGTTTAGTACGTCGTAAATACTCTTTCCTTTATATTTTACTTCCAATGTCTCGCGATTATAACGTTTTCCTTTACAAACTTCACACGGAACATAGACATCCGGCAAAAAATGCATCTCAATCTTCAAAATTCCATCTCCGCTGCACGCCTCACACCGTCCGCCTTTCACATTGAAACTGAACCGGCCTTTCTTATAGCCTTTGGCCTTCGCATCCGGCGTTGCAGCAAACAAATCCCGGATCAAATCAAATACTCCGGTATAAGTCGCCGGATTAGACCGCGGCGTCCTTCCAATCGGTGACTGGTCAATATTGATTACTTTGTCCAGCATCTCGATTCCCTGAATCTCTCTATGCTTTCCCGGAATCGTTCTCGCACGATTCAATTCCTTCGCAAGACGCTTGTAAAGGATCTCATTTACCAAAGAACTTTTTCCTGAACCGGAGACTCCCGTAACACAGGTCATCACTCCCAATGGGAATTCCACATCGATATTTTTGAGGTTATTTTCGCTGGCTCCGATAACTTTTAGCCATCCGGTAGGCTCTGCTCGGTACTCGGGCACAGGAATCTTAATTCTTCCACTTAGGTATGCACCGGTTACCGAATTTTTATTCGCCATAATTTCCTTTGCTGTACCTTCTGCTACTACTTCGCCTCCATGCTCTCCAGCCCCCGGTCCAATATCTACAATGTGATCCGCTTCCCGCATGGTATCTTCATCATGCTCCACTACAATCACTGTATTTCCAAGATCTCTTAAATGCTTCAGAGTACCAAGGAGCTTATCATTATCCCGCTGATGAAGTCCAATACTTGGCTCATCTAAAATGTAGGCCACTCCTACCAATCCGGATCCAATCTGTGTCGCAAGACGGATTCGCTGAGCCTCTCCTCCGGACAAACTCCCTGTTGCCCGTCCAAGTGTCAGATAGTTCAAACCCACGTCAATCAAAAAACGAATTCTGGCATTGATCTCTTTTAAAATCTGTCCTCCGATCATCTGCTGTTGCTGATTCAGCTGCAGCTGATCTAAAAATTTCTGTAATTTTTCAATTGACATTGCCGTTAGCTCCGCAATATTTTTTCCACCTACCGTCACAGCCAAGGCTGCCGACTTCAATCTTTGGCCTCCACATTCATGGCACGGCGTAATCCGCATAAATTCTTCATACTCCGCCTTCATAGTCTCCGATCCGGTCTCCCGATATCGGCGTTCCACATTACGAATTAACCCCTCAAATGCCACATCATAAATTCCTTCGCCCCTCTGACCCTGATAATGAACCTTCACTTCTTTCCCATTCGTTCCATGAAGCAAAACATCATGAATTTTCTTGGGGTATTTGTGAAATGGAGTATCCAGAGAAAATTTATATTCTTTACTTAATGCATCTAAGATCGCATATGTGAAGCTTTTCTTATCTGTGCAAGACTGCCATCCCATCACCGCAATCGCTCCTTCGCTGATACTTAGATTTTTATCTGGAATCATCAAGTCTTCATCAAATTCCATCTTATAACCAAGTCCAAAACATTCCGGACACGCACCAAATGGATTGTTAAAAGAAAAGCTTCTCGGCTCGATTTCTTCAATACTGATTCCACAATCCGGGCAGGAAAAACTTTGACTGAAATTGATCGGCTCTCCATCAATCACATCCACAATCATCAGACCTTCCGCCAAATGCAGGACATTTTCAATGGAATCTGTCAGACGCTTTTCAATTCCTTCTTTCACAACCAGACGATCCACAATAATCTCAATATTGTGTTTAATATTTTTATCCAACACGATCTCTTCCGAAAGTTCATACAGGCTGCCATCTACACGTACCCTGACATAGCCGCTTTTCTTCGCCTGTTCCAAAAGTTTTGCATGGGTTCCCTTTCTCCCCCGTACCACCGGAGCCAAAAGCTGAATCTTCGTTCTCTCCGGCAGTTCCATAATCTGATCCACCATCTGATCTACTGTCTGCTTTTTAATCTCTTTCCCACACTTCGGACAATGCGGAATTCCAATTCGTGCATACAAAAGACGAAAATAGTCATAGATCTCCGTCACCGTTCCCACCGTGGAACGTGGATTTCGGTTCGTTGACTTCTGATCGATGGAAATTGCCGGCGATAAGCCTTCAATACTTTCCACATCCGGCTTTTCCATCTGCCCCAAAAACTGTCTTGCATAAGAAGACAGAGATTCCATGTAACGGCGTTGTCCTTCCGCATAAATGGTATCGAATGCCAGCGATGATTTTCCGGATCCGCTAAGCCCTGTCAACACCACCAGTTCATCCCGCGGAATATCAAGATCTATATTTTTTAAATTATTCTCATTCGCCCCTCGAATCTTAATATAATGTCTGCTTTTATTCTTATCTGCCATACTTGTCCTTTCGTACCTATCACTTTTACTTTATAGGATTGCCTGCTATTCATTCAGCATCCGCTTTAATTCTACCAATTTATCACGAAGCTCTGCCGCCGCCTCAAAGTTTAACTCTGCTGCCGCCTTTTTCATTTGCTTCGTCAGTTCTTTGATTAATTTCTCCAGTTCCTGAACACTCATGGATTCCGGATCTTTCTCCATTCTAAGCTCTTCTGCTGCCACCTTCTTCGAAACTGCAATCAGATCCCTCACGCTCTTCTTAATCGTCTGCGGCGTAATTCCATGTTCTTCGTTATACTTCATCTGCACCTTCCGTCTTCGCTCGGTCTCTTCAATGGCCTGCTTCATAGAATCCGTCATTACATCTGCATACATGATCACATGACCTTCCGCATTACGCGCAGCCCGTCCGATCGTCTGAATAAGAGATGTCTCGGAACGCAGGAATCCTTCCTTATCTGCATCCAGAATCGCTACTAAAGTAATTTCCGGAATATCGAGCCCCTCTCGCAGAAGATTGATTCCTACCAATACGTCAAATACATCCAGACGCATATCACGGACAATCTCTGTCCGTTCCAACGTATCAATATCCGAATGAAGATAACGAACACGAATTCCTAATTCGCGCATGTAATCCGTCAAATCTTCTGCCATCCTCTTCGTCAGTGTGGTAATCAAAATCTTGTTTTTCTTCGCAATCTCTTTATTCACTTCACCAATCAGGTCGTCAATCTGGCCTTCCACCGGACGCACTTCCACTTCCGGATCCAAAAGTCCTGTCGGACGGATTACCTGCTCCGCCCGAAGAAGCTCATGATCCGCTTCGTATGGTCCTGGTGTGGCTGATACAAATAATACCTGATCAATCTTACTTTCAAATTCATCAAAGCTTAGCGGACGGTTATCAAGGGCTGACGGAAGTCGGAATCCATAGTCTACCAGTGTCCGCTTCCGCGACTGATCTCCATGATACATTCCTCCCACCTGCGGCACCGTCTTATGAGACTCATCAATCATAATAATAAAATCATCTGGAAAATAATCCAAAAGAGTCAACGGCGGCTGTCCTGCTTCTGACCCCGTCAAATGTCTGGAATAGTTCTCAATTCCTGAACAGAAACCCGTCTCTCTCATCATTTCAATATCGAAGTTGGTTCGTTCAGAAATCCGCTGCGCCTCCAGTAATTTTCCTTCACTTTTGAAGTATTTCACCTGTTCTTCAAGTTCCTCTTCAATCCCTTTAACTGCGCGTTCCAAATCTTCTTTTGAAACCACGTAATGTGATGCCGGAAAAATTGCCACATGGCTTAGTTCGCTTTTAATCTCCCCCGTCAGCACATCTACCTTCGTAATGCGGTCGATCTCATCTCCGAAAAATTCAATCCGAACTGCCATATCCGCCTCATTGGCCGGTATAACTTCCACAACATCTCCCCGCACCCGGAAGGTACCTCGCTTGAAATCCATCTCATTCCTGTCGTACTGAATATCTATGAGCTGGCGCAGAACTTCATCTCTGTCTTTTGACATCCCCGGACGAAGAGAAACCATCATCTTCTCAAAGTTTTCCGGCTCACCCAACCCATAAATGCAAGATACACTGGCGATGATAATAACATCACGCCGCTCAATAAGAGACGCGGTTGCTGATAGGCGCAGCTTGTCAATCTCATCATTAATAGACGAATCCTTCGCGATGTACGTGTCAGAGGATGGAACGTAAGCCTCCGGCTGGTAGTAGTCGTAATAGGAGACGAAATATTCTACCGCATTATTCGGGAAGAATTCTTTGAACTCTCCATATAGCTGGGCTGCCAGAGTTTTGTTGTGGGCTATAATCAATGTTGGTTTATTTAATTGTGCGATGACGTTCGCCATCGTAAATGTCTTTCCCGAGCCGGTGACACCAAGAAGAGTCTGGCATTGATTGCCTTCCTGAAAGCCTTTTACAAGCTGTTCGATGGCTTGAGGCTGATCGCCGGTTGGGGCATATTCTGATACTAATTCAAAATGATCCATGAAATTCCTCCTATGAATCTATTGTCTTCATTCTCTCTGGCTATTATATCAGAATATAAAATAAAAGTACAGAACCAACCGAATGTTTGTTCTGTACTTCTTTTTCTTGAATCCTATCCGTTTTGTTTTTTCCATATCATCAGATATTCTTTTTCTTTCGTATCTTCGTCTATGCCTTCTTCCTGTGCCTGAAACGCTTCCCTCTGATAAAAACGGATTGCATTCTCATTTTTCTGGTACACGCGAAGACTTAATTCTTCTTTTCTCTTTTTGACAAAATCAAGCAGCTGTGTTCCAATCCCCAAAGACTGGTCCTTGCTTCTTACAAAAATCCCGGCAATGTAGGTATCATCCAATCCCACAAATCCTCTGATCTCCTGTTCCGTCTCATAAACGTAGACTTCCGCCTGCAAAAGCATTTCCTTTACCATGAGATAATGCTTCTCCCAATAGCTTCCCGGAATGAAGTCATGCGCTTCTCTGTTGGTATCCAACCAGATTTTGGCCGTCTGTTCCAAATCTTTATTTTCTAATCTGCGAATCATAACGTCTCCTTTATCCTTGTTCCAATATCAAAAATTCAAAAATCTGCTTATTGCTATTTATCTTTAAAAACAATCTTATATTCGTCCAGATCATACTGGCTTCCAAAAAAACCTTTCAGCATTTCTTCTGCATTGCTCCGGGCATTCTCCAATAGTCCGTTTGCAACGGCATCCGTTTTTGCATTCTCTTTCATTTTCTTAATAGCATCATTATTCTCATCCAGCTTAATCGGACTAAAAATACTCTCTTTTTCATGGTATACTTTGAAAGAATCCAAATCCAACTCTGTACTTAGCACCTTTGCTTCCGGAAGTTTCACTTCTATGTTCTTGCCTTTTAATTCCCATTCGATCTCATTGAAATTGTATCCTGCTTTGATAACGATATCATAACTATATACATATTTGCTCTGGGTAAACGGAATCTTTGCTCCAAATATCGTCCTTGCATCCTCTGTAACATTGACCTCTGTACAGTATGCGGACTGTGTTGCCAGTTCTCCGATATCTTCAAAACCTATTTTCGTCGTCTTGCTTCCTGAATCAATCACTTTTCCGAATCCGAGTGCCACCACTCCAAGGACGGAAAGAATGATGACTATCTTTATAATTAATGTAAAATGCTTTCTAAAAAATCTGAATTTCTTTCTTTTCTTCTGACATTGTCTTTCCCACATCCATTCTATAAAATTACCATCTCTCCATTTACGTCTGCAAACCAACAATTTGCCCCTTCTTCCAGCTTCGCCTGCCCATTTGTCCCTTCGATCAGCTCTGCCTTCATACGCTCAAGCATCGTCTCCGGAACCAATACGTCCAGTTCTACATGATCTGTATATTGGGAGTCCAACGTTCGGATTCCCATTTCACCCAACAGATATTGAATCTTTCCAAGTCCGGTATAATCCGTTTCTATCTTCAGTTTAACCCCTGGAATTTTGGTTATAATCACAGAAGAAGCAAGTCCTGCCTTAACAGACGCTGAATATGCACGCACCAATCCGCCAGTGCCCAGAAGAGTCCCTCCAAAATACCGGGTTACCACCACTGCCACATTACGAATTCCTTCGCCTTCCAATACTTCCAGCATCGGGCGGCCTGCCGTTCCGCTTGGTTCCCCATCATCACTGCAGCGCTTCAATTGTCCCTTCTCGCCAATCACATAAGCGGAACAGTTATGGGTTGCGTTCCAATATTTCTTCTTCATCGCCTCAATAAAGGCCAACGCTTCCTCTTCACTCTCCGCTGGAATCACCGTTGCAATAAAACGGGACTTTTTTTCTATCAGTTCTCCCTCTCCGCCTTCATATACTGCCTTATATTCCTCTGACATACGATCGTCCTTTCACCTTTTCTCTGCTTTTTATGATCATTATAATCTATTTCTTAAGAATTTCATACTGAAATATGAAGTTTTCATTTTCTTCTTTATTAAACAATGTTTCTTTGTTATAATAACCTAGTATGAAGGAGGCCAGAACTCATGAATTATGGTAAGAAAAAAGCTTCTCAGAAGCAGAAAAAAATAACATCCAAAAAATCCATGCAGGGAAAACGTGTCGGTGTCCGACTCTTCAAAGCGCTGATACTTTGCGTCCTTGTACTTGGTGTTGTTGGAATGGTTGGTGCCGGCGTCTTTGCAAAAAAGATCCTGGACAACACTCCCGAGGTTTCCCCGGAAGATGTAAAACCAAAAGAATTTACAACCTTTGTCTATGCAGACGACGGAGCCACAGAAATTGAACGTTTCGTTGCTTCTGGTTCCAATCGTGTATACAAACCAATCGACCAAATCCCAAAGGATCTGCAGCACGCATTTGTAGCCATTGAGGACGAACGTTTTTACAAACACAACGGTATTGATCTACAAGGTATCGCCCGTGCTGCAATTGTCGGCATTACTTCCGGTAATTTCTCCGAAGGTGCCAGTACATTAACCCAGCAGCTGATCAAGAATAATGTCTTCCCGAACTTTACGAAAGAAAAGACATTTTACGATCGGCTGGAGCGAAAACTTCAGGAACAGTTTATCGCACTTGAAATCGAAAAACAGATGAGCAAGGATGAAATCCTGGAAAGCTATCTGAATACCATCAACCTTGGACAGAATTCCTTAGGCTGTCAGGCTGCCGCAAAACGTTACTTTGGTAAAGATGTCAGCGAGCTGACCCTTTCAGAATGCGCAGTCATTGCCGGAATTACGCAGAATCCGACCGAATACAATCCGATTACCAATCCGGAATCCAACAAAAAACGGCGTGAAAAGGTGCTGCGGAATATGCTGGATCAAAAATATATTGATCAGGCTGCCTATGACGAGGCTATTGCCGATGATGTCTATGCCAGAATTCAGACTGTCAACAGTGCAACCACAGATAACTCTCCATATAGTTATTTTGTTGATGCATTATCCGACCAGGTAATTACGGATCTTGAGACACAGCTTGGATACACAGAAACCCAGGCATACAATGCAGTTTACAGCGGCGGTTTAAGTATTATTTCTACGCAGAATCTTTCCATGCAGCAGATCTGCGACGAAGAAATGAACAATGATGCAAACTACCCAGGATTAAAAGAATATGGCTTAGACTGTGCCATTACCGTTCGTCGAGCTGATGGAACAGTAGAAAACTACAGCTCCGGTCATATTAAACAATATGTAAAAAATGCTTACGGAAAAGAACAGGGTCTTCTCTACTCCAGCGAAGAAGAAGCGCGTGCCATGGTGGAAGAATGGAAAAGCACCATCGCCCAGGAGGGAGATACCTACGATGAAGTTATCAACGTTACTCCGCAGCCACAGGCCTCTGTAACTGTTATTGATCAGGCTACCGGCCAGATCAAAGCCATGGTCGGCGGACGAGGCGTTAAGTCTACAAGTCTTGGTCTGAACCGAGCTTACAAAGGTTCACCAAGGCAGCCCGGATCCTGTTTCAAGATTTTAGCATCCTATGCTCCTGCTCTTGATTCTTGTGGAAAAGGACTTGCAACCATTATAAAGGACGAGCCTTACACCTTGAAAAATGGCCAGCAGCTTCGTAACGCGAATGGACGGTTTACGGGAAACCGAACTATCCGCGAAGCAATCACCTGGTCCATCAACACCTGCGCCGTAAAACTCAGTGATGAGATTACGCAGGAAGTGGGAATGGAATACTGCGAAAATCTGGGAATTAGCACTTTGGTAAAAGAGAAAAACATCAATGGACAGATCTTCAGCGACCTGACCCAGACGCTTGCACTTGGTGGTCTGACAGATGGTGTCTATAACTATGAAATGTGTGCAGCCTTTGCAGCAATTGCAAACGGCGGAGTCTACAATACACCAACTTTATATACCAAGATCCTGGATCACGACGGAAATGTTCTTTTGGAAGGCACAGGAGAATCCCGTCAGGCTCTCAAAGCAAGTACCGCTTATTTACTGACAAGCGCAATGGAGGACGTTGTAAACTCCGGTACCGGTACAGCCTGCAGAATTCCAAATATGCCCGTTGCCGGAAAAACAGGTACTACAACGAGCAATATTGACCTCTGGTTCTGTGGTTACACACCATATTATACCTGTGCTGTCTGGGGCGGATATGATGATAACAAGGAATGTGGTTACGATACCAACTTCCGTTTCCGATTATGGCAAAGTATTATGAGCCGTATCCATGCCGGACTGGAACCGAAGGATTTCACCATTCCTTCTACGATCAAACAAGAATCTGTATGTGCACTTACCGGTATGCTGGCCACCTCTAAATGTCCGACAAAAACAGAACTATTTGCAACAGATTCTCCAACAAACAAAGCCTGCACAGGTCACGCTGGTTACAGTTACAACCATCCGACAGAGACGGATGAAGATACCGACAGCGATACAGACGATGAGGATACAACACTTACGGATCCGAACACCGGTGATGCTACTACACCACCGACAGATCCAAATCCAACACCTCCGACAGAGCCTCAACCAGAACCGGAGCCGGAGCCTCAGCCGGAACCACAGCCAGGCGCCTGACGAATATCATTAGTTTTTACTGAGCAATAAAAATACACCCTATCCAAACAGATAATTTTCTGCCTGGAAGGGTGTATTTTTATAAGGCAATCCCCGGATGCAGTTCTTCCAATATTTCCCCTAACTGCTGCCTTCCTCTTTTGTCTGGTACATTTCCGAAAAACTCTTCTATCCATTTTTGTTGTCGATCTTCTTCCCTTTCCCTGAAAAACTCCGAAACCAAAACGCCGTTTTCCTCTCCATCCATCTCCCTACTTTGAACTTCTTGCAATTCTCTTTCAAACTCCTGCGCATATTGGTTCCACAGTTTGAAACTATACGCATCAAATCCCAAAAACTCCGTGAGATAAACCAGTCGCTCGAACTCCCCAAACGTCATCCTGCGCTGCCCCATCAGAAGTTCCCGGTCCTTTTTTCCACAAAAAAGCAAAAACGCAAAATATTCCACCTCCTGCTGATGCATAATCATCACCTTTCTTTGTCTCACTTTTACAACCGATTTTATTCCTAATTCTCCACAAAATCAATAGAAAATCCTAAAAATCAATACGTTTCCATTTATTCGTTCTATCTATATATCCTTTCGATTATTCAAAAAAGCAATTAGACTTTCCTATCTTTCCCGCTATATACTTATTTTATTAATATCTACGATCTATAAGGAGAAACTATGACTTACGAAGAACTGAAAAAAGAAATGGAAAAATATCCAGACACCATGAATAACATGGAACGGATGAAACTTTACGCTGCGGGCATGGAAGTTGACCGTATTCCTTTTTCCCTCGCCGGAAACGACAGCTATGCCAGCGTCTATGGCTATACCCAAAAAGAATATCGAGAATCTCTGGATCTTCAATTTGATGTGGCAAACCGTGCAAAAGAAGACTTCTGCGGAAGCGGAATGTTTGCTTCCACTTCGCTAAACTTACGCGGTGTCGGCGAAGCTTTAGGATCAAAGGCTGTCTATCCAGATAACGACTTTGATCACCTGACAGACTTTATTTTAAAAGATTATTCCCAGTTAGATCAGCTCGTATTCGATCCAGAAACCAATCCATTTCTGCAGAAAAAAATCAGAACGGCCAAAGAAATACTAAACCGCCAAGGCGGAAAAGGCATGGTCATTACCGGAGGCGCCGGTCCTATGACAACAGCAATCTCTATTCGTGATGCTAACGATTTTATGCGCGACTTGGTAAAAGATCCCGAAAATGCAAAGCGACTGTTAGATTTTTCTGTAGACTGTACCTTAAAATGGATTCGCTATAATAAAGAACAATTTGATTCCATTGCGGTTTCTCTCGCAGATCCTGCAACAAGCACGAATCTGTTAAGCCCCAAACTCTATCAGAAATTTTCTAAGCCTGCCACCCATAAACTACTGCAGGGGATCAAGGAAATTACCGGTTCCATCCCAGGAATTCATATCTGCGGTCGTTCCAAAAGACTTTGGCCCGATCTAATCGACCTTGGTTTTCCATCCTTCAGTGTAGATAACTGCGAAGACCTCTCTGAGCTGAAAGAAACTGTTGGAAATTACATGAAAATTTCCGGTAATGTTCCTCCGGTCTCTGTACTGAAAAACGGAACCATCGACGACGTAATTGCCTCCGTAATTGACTGTCTAAAAAAAGGCAGTGATAATCCCATGGGCTTTAGCCTAGCCATTGGATGTCAGGTACCTATTGGAACTCCACGCGAAAATCTGGAAGCATATATTTACGCCGCTAGACGGTATGGACGAGGTGCAAAAAAAGGGCATCTCTGCCGCGGTTTGTACGAGGAAGGACTCGTTTAATAATTGTCGTACTCTATCTCCAAACATTTACAAAAAAAGAAGGCCATTTCCGTCTGAGCATTAAATTCACTCATCAGGAAATGGCCTATCAAACCAGTTTATTCTAAGTTTCTAGATCTTTAACCTACTCTTTTCCAAGCTTTCCTGCCACAATCCATCCAATTGCAAATGTAACCGCTCCTGTCAGAATTGCCACGATGGAAAATCCGGACCAGTCTGTCTTCCAAAGGATCGCAATCGGTGATGCTACAATCAGTCCGACAATCGCCCAATATGCATGAGTTTCTGCACGTTCAAAGATAAACTCAATAATCTTGGCGATCAGGAAGATTCCAATTACCACGCCAATTCCAAAAGGAATCAACACTAGCATATTGTCCATAATTCTTCCCATATCAAACGCTGTAAGAGCATCCACCGTATCATTGATACACTCTAAAATCGTATTGTAATATCCAAGAATCATCAGCATCATAGAACCGCTGACACCCGGAACCACCATAGTTGCTGCCGCAATCACGCCAACCCCGAACAATTTAATGACATTGATCAGGCTGAAACTTACGTCCGCTGCTACGCCTTCTGTCTCTCCCATAAGTGCCATTGCAACAACGATGGCAAAAAATACGAGGAACGCAACAATCATTCCCGGCTTTACTTTCTTTCCCTTCACATGTGTGCATATGAACGGAAGACTTCCAACGATCAGCCCGCAGAACAAGAGATTGGTCTGAATCGGAAACATTTCAAAACAGAATTCCAAAATCCTTGCCACTATCACCAGCGCTGCCCCAACACCGACAAAAATCGGAATCAGGAAACGAAGGCTTTCCTTAAATTCTTTCCTTAAATGGGTAATGGAATGAATCAGCTTATCATAGATTCCCATGGCAACCATCATCGTGCCGCCGCTGACTCCGGGAATAATATTTGCCACGCCAATGACAATTCCCTGCAAAAACTTCTTTAACATAAATCTCTCCTTTATTTCTTCATATAATCTTTCAAAAATGCAACGAACGCTTCCATCTCTTCTCTCGTTCCAATCGTAACTCGTAGGTATTGTTCAATCCTCTTACTATTCCAATGCCGCACATAGATGTCATGTGCTTTCAACGCCTCAAACAACTCCTGGGCATCGTATTCCTGGTGGGTGATAAATAGGAAATTCGCGCCAGAATCGGTCATCTGAAATCCCAGCTTTCTTAATTCCCCTGCCGTCCATGTCCGGGTTTCTATTAATTTGCGAATGCATTCCTCAAAATATGCCCGGTCTTTCAACGCCTCCACACCGCAGATCAAAGACGTCTGATTCATCGTGTAGGAATTAAAAGAATACTTAGCATCATTCAGATACCGGATCAACAAAGGATTACTAATCGCATATCCAATCCGCATTCCTGCCATAGAACGCGCTTTGGAGAAGGTCTGAACTACAATCAAATTATCATATCTGTCAATCAATTCCAGCGCAGAACGCCCTGCGAAATCCACATATGCCTCATCCACAATAACAATGACATCCTGATTACGGCGGATAATCTCCTCCACCGTGTCCAAGCTTTCATAAATGGCCGTCGGCGCATTAGGATTCGGGAAAATAATACCGCCATTTTCCTGAAAATAGTCTTCCTTCACCAGTCGGAAATTTTCATCAAGTTCAGGACAACTATAAGGAATCCGATACAAATCCGCCCACACCTTATAAAAGGAATAGGTAATGTCCGGGAACAAAATCGGCTTTTCTGAATTAAAAAATGTCAGAAAGCACATAGCCAGAACATCATCCGAACCAACCCCTACAAATACCTGATCCTCCGCCACACCATAAAACTCTGCCAATTCTTTGACCAGTCCTGAACAAGCAGGATCCGGATATCTGCGGAATGCGTCAGTATCCATCCCACGCAGTACTTTGGCAACATTAGGCGCCGGAGGATAGGGATTCTCATTCGTATTCAGCTTCATTACTTTGCGCTGCGGCTGCTCCCCTGGCACATAAGGTTCTACTTTCCGAATATTTTTTTCAAATGCTTTCATAATCCATCCTCTTCTATGTATGTTAGAAATACTCTTTCGCCAATTCCTTAAACTTTGGAAGGGCATTGACAATCGTCTCATAGGATACACAGTATGCAAGTCTTACATATCCCGGACACGCAAAAGAGCTTCCTGGTACCATCAAAATATTGTACTTTTTGCCTGCCTCACAGAATGCCTTTTCATCTTCTACCGGGGATTTTACAAACAGGTAGAATGCACCTTCTGGTTTGATACATTCAAATCCGCAGTCCCGAAGTCCAGCGTAAAGAGTCTCTCTGTTACGGTCATAATAAGAAATATCTGTCTTTTCATTCAGACATTTTGCAACCACCTTCTGCTGCAGCGTTGGCGCATTGACAAAGCCTAAGATCCTAGTTGCCACATTTGCCGCCGACCGAAGGTCTTCACTGTCTGCCACCTCATCTGGAATTACCAGATAGCCGATTCGTTCTCCCGGAAGGGACAATGATTTACTGTAAGAATATCCTACGACTGTGTTCGCATAATACTTAGTCAGATACGGAACTTCCACACCATCATATACCAGCTCCCGATACGGCTCATCAGAAATCAGATAGATTTCTGTTCCATATTCCTTCTGCTTTGCTTCCATAATTGCCGCCATCTTCTGAATGGTCTCTTCTGAATACACTACGCCTGTTGGATTATTTGGTGTATTTACGATCACCGCCTTGGTCTTTGGCGTAATCTTCTGCTCAAATTCATTAAGCTTCGGCTGGAAAGTATCTGTATCCGGTGAAATCTCCACCAGCACACCATCGTAGTTGCTGGTGTAAGAGCGGTATTCGCCGAAATAAGGAGCAAATACAATGACTTCATCACCCGGATTGATCAGACTCTTTAAAATCACATTTAAGCCGCCTGCCGCACCTACCGTCATTACAATATTCTTCCCTTCAAATGATGTCCCAAAACGATCATTTAAGGACGTTGCAACGGCTTCTCTGACATCTGCATATCCACTGTTACTATTGGTATATCCATGAAGCACAACCGGATCGCTTCCCTCCAGTAATTCAAAGATTGCTTTTTTTACTGCCTCCGGCGCCGGTACATTCGGATTCCCCAGGCTGAAATCAAAAACATTTTCTGCCCCGTAAATTCCCGCAAGACGGTTTCCTTCTTCAAACATCGCTCGGATTGCAGAACTATTTGCTACCATATGTTTCATTTTCTTTGCTATCATATGCGTATTTCCTCCTTCTTTTTCTCTGTATCGATTATCAAAATGCTTCTTTATGTTCTACTTACGCTCTGTAACAGCGCCTTTTTCCACTAAGAATACCGGACGATAGGAAAGCTTTGCCTTCCGAAGTCCTTCTGCCCCGGTATCCTCCTCCCGGTTCACGTACTGGTAATTCTGGCACTCATGTTCCACGAACTGCTGATTGATCATTGGGTAGGCCCCCTGAATATCTGCATATGCCTTCTCAATATGAACTACAAAGGTATCAGAGCAGACCGGTTCTCCCAGCGTAAAGGCCACGACTTCTCCGTCTACTCTAAGAACTCCGCCTTTTAGCTCCAGCTCTTCAAATAAGCGCAGAGCATTTAAGGTTACACAGATTTCACCACGTTTTTCCGGATCCTCTTCACATCCATTCTCATTTCTCCAGCGAAGTGCCATTTGGAAACAGTCTTCCAGATTATCCTTTGTCATGCTTTCATAAACCCAACGCCCCTCATAATTAGCCTTGAACTTGTTGATATGATTTCGCTTTCCATGAAGCTTTTTCCCAGACAACGTAGCAAGCTTCTCGGCTTCATAGACGTAATCTGCCAGATCTCTGTTATATTCAATCTGGAAGCGCCCCGGATACCATTCTTCCAACTGCGCAAACTGATCCGGCGTTACATTGTACATAGAAAATGGACACCCATGCTCTTTGCTGTATTCCATCAGTATTTCCAGAACTTTTTTAACCTTATCCGGTTCTCCTGCCGGATAAGCAAATGAAAGATGTTCTTCATTCTCGCTTTTAAAAACCAGAACGTCTTCGATCACTGCCCATTTCACCGGGTACTGTCTGGACCAGAGATAAACATTAACGAACGTCCGCTCACAGCTTCGACTGGTATGATGATTCAGATATTCTGATATCATTTCTTTATCTTCTAATTCTGCGCGTTTAAACTGTATTTTTTCCATATTATCCCTTCTTTGATTTTTGATTTCCGTGTTTTCGTTTTCTTCTTCTCATCACCAGGCGCACAATTCCCACAACCAGGAGAATCAGCGCCAGGATCACTCCATAAAGGATCCATGCAAATTTATTTGGATGCTTCAAAAGATCTATAATATTGCGGCTGTCATCCATTTCTTTTCTTCCTTCTGCTTTCTCATAATAAGAAGGAACTTCTGAAATTCCTTCTTCATTTGGCTGGAAGGATTCCAGGTAAGACGCCAGTGCATACCATTCCTTGACTTCTGCCCCATTCTGATCATGGATAATGTGATCCTCAAAATCAGTAATCACTTCTCCATTTTTATCCTTTGGCGTAATCTTAAGAAGTCCCATGGAACTATCCTCTACTGCCCCCAGCATCTGTGCAGAGTAAAGGCCTGCCACTACACGGTATAGCTGATCATCTTTGACCTCTTCCGTTTTCTTTTCTTCCGTATATGGTACATTCGTCACCAATTCTACATCCGTTACGCGGTTTAACAGCATCCGATTCGGATTATAAGTCCAGCGCAGTCCACTTGGATACAGCTGAGCCGTCGTCATAATCGGCGAGATGGACACGTCAATCTCAGCGGCCGTCTTCAGTTCTTCTCCTGTCAGATATACGCTTACCAGAGGATATCCTGGGATCCGGTCTGCTCCGATTCCCAGAGAACTGACGTTGAATGCATCTGCCACCGTCACCTCCCCTTTCTGGAAGGTATCTCTGATCACACCGGAAGGCGATACGGTAACATCCACCTTCTCGTAATCCTCTCCCTCTGCCTGCTGCACTGCATAAACATACGAATCTGCAATCAGACTTCCCAGCGGATCTTCTTCATGTTCCAGTGCAAATTCATCCATCTGCGTAAAGGACACCGGATTTTCTGCCAGCACCTGATCAAAGGTATACCCAAACTGTTTCAGATACTCTTCATTCACCTCCTGCTTATACTTCTCAAGCTGAGCAGTTACTTCCGTATCTTCTTCCACTTTTTCATCTAATGGATTCAAGTGGTACTTCTCAAGCTCCCATCTGCCATCTTCTTTCTGCGTCAGTTGAAGCTCTCCTAAGTTCTCGCAGTAAGACCCTGCTGATACAATATAAGTATCTCCATGACGTATCACCTCATCAAGCTTTGTATGGGTATGTCCGCTGATAATCACGTCAATCTCAGGAACCTCTTTGGCAAGAATCTCATCTTCTGATTTTTCTTTCTTTTCACTGGTTCCACTGTGAGATAAACAAACGATCAGATCTGCCTTTTCTTTCCTTAGCTTCTCTGTCATCTCCTTTGATATCTCTACAATATCTTCAAATTCTAAACCGCTTTCCGGCGCACATTCTTCTGCATCCTGACCCAGAATTCCATAGACACCCACTCGAATTCCATCCCGCTCAATTACAGTATAAGGTGTGCTTCCGTACTCATCCAATGCAGCTTTAACTTTCTTGTTATCTTCTGAATTGTTTTTTTCCCAATCAATATTTGCACTGACCAGCGCTGGAAGATGAAGCTTCTCATCTTCCGATGCATTTTCTACTGCTGAATGCAGCATATTTGCCACACCTTCACTGCGGTAATCAAATTCATGATTTCCCAAGGTTACGGCATCGTACCCCAGTCTCCCCATCATGGTTAATTCCGGGGCTTCCGTCTCATAGATGGTCTGGTAGAGTGTTCCCATAGCGAAATCCCCTCCATCCACCAGAAAAGTAGCCGGATGCTCTGCACGCTTCTTATCAAGCATGGTTTTTAATTTTGCAAATCCACCGATTCGAACAGTCTGTTCCTCTTTTTTTGCCTTATATGCATCCAAATGGGAATGCATATCATGTGTAAACAGAATCTGCACTTCTTTTCCTTCTTCCTGTTTTCCCTTACTTCCTTCGTCCGCCACTGCAGATGCTACGCACAAGGAACACTGCATCATAACAACCAGCATGGCGGCCATCATTCTTTTTCTAAAATTCATCGTTGTTCTCCCCATTTTTCACGAACGCCATCACATCAGATGACTCTGAAACTATAGCACGAACGCCATCACATCAGATGGCTCGAAAGCTATAGCACGAACGCCATCACATCAGATGGCTCAAAAGAGCCATCTGATGTGATGTTCGTTTGACTCACATGCCAGTGTAAACAGTGTCAGGACGATTGCAAATGAATTTGCCTCGTCCTGACACTGTTTACACTGGCGCGTTCGTGCTATTCGTTCATATTTGCCAGCTTGGCTGCCTGGTCGGCAGCGATACAAGCGTCAATGATCTCCTGAATATCGCCATTCATAATCTTATCTAATTTGTATAAGGTCAGTCCAATCCGGTGATCCGTTACACGTCCCTGCGGGAAATTGTAGGTACGGATTTTTTCAGAACGGTCTCCTGTACCGATCTGACTCTTTCTGGCCTCTGCTTCTGCATCATGGCGCTTCTGACACTCTAGGTCATACAGTTTTGCCCGCAAAAGCGCAAATGCTTTTTCTTTATTCTGAAGCTGTGACTTCTCTGTCTGGCTGTAAATGACAATGCCCGTCGGATAGTGTGTCAGACGCACTGCAGAATCTGTTGTATTG
This sequence comes from Dorea sp. ICN-14282, assembly GCF_037890115.1. Taxonomy (NCBI): domain Bacteria; kingdom Bacillati; phylum Bacillota; class Clostridia; order Lachnospirales; family Lachnospiraceae; genus Dorea; species Dorea sp. ICN-14282. The sequence goes on from NZ_JBBKBH010000001.1 coordinate 984,554, forward strand.
ACGCACTGTCCTCCGTTACCGGACGCACGCATGACATCGATACGAATGTCTTTTTCATCAATCTGAACATCCACATCCTCTGCTTCCGGCATTACTGCAACCGTAATCGTAGACGTATGAATTCGTCCTCCAGATTCTGTCTCAGGCACACGCTGCACACGATGAACACCAGACTCATATTTCATTACAGAGTATGCCCCCTGACCATTGATCATAAACGTCACGTTTTTCATTCCGCCGATTCCGATCTCTTCACACTCTACCAACTCTACCTTCCAGCGTCTGCTTTCTGCGTAGTGCAGATACATTCTGTATATTTCTGCTGCAAACAAAGCCGCCTCATCCCCGCCGGCTCCGGCACGGATCTCAACCACGACGTTCTTATCATCGTTCGGATCCTTTGGAAGAAGCAGAATCTTCAGTTCATGTTCTAATTCTTCTACTCTTGCTTTGGATGTATTCAATTCTTCCTTTGCAAGCTCCCGCATCTCTTCATCTGACTCTTCGTCCAGCATCTGAAGGCTGTCCTCGATTGCCTGCTTACATTCTTTGTATTCTTTATATGCTTCTACAATAGGGGTCAGTTCATTCTGCTCTTTCATCAGTTTGCGAAACCGGTTCTGGTCATTTGCAACGTCCGGTTCCTGCAGCTCACTTAAGATTTCTTCCAGTCGAACGAGCAGATCCTCTAATTTGTCAAACATCTTATTTCCTCCTCAATCATATACTCTTTCAAGCACTATTCTTTATTGTACATGCCCATGACCACTCGGTCAAGTCCTGCCAGATCCTTTTTTACCATTATCTGGCTATATCCGGCCTCTTCCATAAGTCCTGCCACTGCTTTGCCCTGATCATGTCCGATCTCGAACAGCAGTCTTCCTCCCAGCCTTAAATATCTGGTACTTTCCTTGATTATTTTTCGATAAAAGTAAAGACCGTCCGCCTTTCCATCCAGCGCAATCATAGGATCGAAAAGACGCACTTCCGCCTGCAGCTTCTCAATTTCCTCCGTTGGAATATACGGGGGATTGGAAACAATCATATCATAATTCCCCGTAATCTCGGAAAACAAATCACTGTGTACAAGGCATACCCCCGGTACATCCAAGCGCTTTGCATTCTCCTTTGCCACTTTTAACGCCTGATCCGAAATATCACACCCTGTCCCCGCCACTTCCGGGAACAACTTTAGAAGGCTTAAAAGGATGCAGCCAGATCCGGTACATACATCGAGAAGTCTCATCCCCGGCTTCAGATATTTGGATGCTTCTTCTACTAGAATTTCCGTATCCTGCCTTGGGATCAGCACATGCTCGTTGACGAAAAAGGGATATCCCATAAAGTACTGTTCCCCAGTCAAATGTTGAAGCGGAATTCTCTGCTGCCTGCGGGCAATCAACTCCTGATACTTTTCTTCCTGATCTTCATCCATTTCCTGATCCGGATGTCCCAGATAATAAGCTCTGCTTACACCAGTCACATGTTCCAACAGGTACCATGCATCCAGCTTCGCGTCTGGAACTCCTGCTTCCTGAAGCTTCCTGGCACCTTCTCTATAGCTCTTCTCCAACGTGAAAATTTTCTGCCTCATAAGTTCTCCAATCAAATACTGCTTCTACTGCCTGAATCGCAACCTCAATCATACTATCATCCGGTTCTTTGGTCGTTATCTTCTGGATCGCAAGACCTGGTTTGCTAAAAAAATTAATCACTGCATTATCACTTCTGCCTGCCAGCTTCAGAACTTCATAAGAAATTCCCGCAATCACCGGGAGAAGCGCAATCCTTACAACAACCCTCATAAGAGGGGATTCCACCTGAACGATCATCAACAAAAGGATACTGATCGCCAATACGAAAAACAGGAAGCTCGTTCCGCAGCGCTTGTGCTGTCTGGAACTGATCCGGACATTTTCTACCGTAAGCGAGAGGCCATGCTCAATACAATTGATACATTTATGCTCGGCTCCGTGATACATAAATGTCCGCTGAATATCTTCCATTCTGGAAATCAACAATACATACAAAATAAAAATTGTAATCCGAACAAACCCTTCTATCACTGTTCTTGTCTGATAAGATGGGATCAGTGGCTTCAGCAGGGATGACAAAATGTAAGGCAAAACCATAAAAATCGCCACAGCAGCCACAATGGAAAATGCCACAGCACCTCCCATCATCCATTTTTCCTTCTTTTCCTTTTTTGCCGTCTCTTCTTCTGTCAGTTCCTTTTCCTCTTCTTCCTCATCATAGAAACTGGCAGAGTACGTCAGCGTCTTAATTCCGAGCACCATCGAATCCACAAAATTAAACATTCCCCGGACAAAAGGAATTTTGGTAAGCCCCTCCAGTTTCCCGGTAATACTTCGATAAGTATTCTTCGTTACACAGATCTCTCCGTCCGGTTTTCTGACTGCCACGGAATATTCATTTCCATGCTTCATCATAATTCCTTCCAGTACCGCCTGACCGCCTATATTTGATGATTTCATATCCTACTCCTTGTGAATACAAAGAGGGTTGAGATTATACAACCTCAACCCCCGGTACTTGCAAAACTTATTTACCCATTCCGTATTTCTTATTGAACTTATCAACACGACCACGAGCCTGAGCTGCTTTCTGCTGTCCTGTGTAGAATGGATGACACTTAGAACAGATTTCCACGTGGATATCCTCGTTTGTAGAACCTGTTACGAATGTGTTCCCACAGTTGCATGTTACAGTTGCCTGATAGTAATTTGGATGTATTCCTTCTTTCATGATTTTCACCTCTTCTTTATTTAGTCGCACGCATGGAGCGCAATAAATTTTTCGTTTTCTAAACAGCTTTGTTATTGTAACACAAAAAACGTACCTTGTCTAGATGCATTTTGTCTTTTTTACTAACTGAATCAGTTCTGTATTGTTCTTGGTTCTGCTGAACATATTCAGAATGTTGTCCACCGCTTCTTCCGAACGCATTCCATTGAGTGCACGCCGCATATGATCCACGGCCTCCTGCTCATCTTTTGTAAGCAGAAGATCTTCTCTTCTTGTTCCTGACTTCGGAATATCAATAGCCGGAAATACCCGTTTCTCTGACAGCTTCCGATCCAGTACAAGCTCCATATTACCGGTTCCCTTAAACTCCTCATAAATCACATCATCCATCTTGCTTCCGGTATCTACCAACGCAGATGCAAGGATGGTCAGGCTTCCGCCTCCGCGCATATTTCTCGCTGCACCAAAGAATCGCTTCGGCATATGAAGCGCTGCCGGATCAAGACCACCGGAGAGCGTTCTTCCTGACGGCGGAACGGTCAGGTTATAAGCTCTTGCCAGTCTGGTAATGCTATCGAGCAGAATCATTACATCTTTCTTATGTTCCACTAGGCGTTTTGCACGCTCAATCACCATCTCCGATACTCTTTTATGATGTTCCGGCAATTCATCAAAGGTAGAATAGATTACTTCTACATTCTCTCCTTCAATGGTCTCTTTTATATCTGTCACCTCTTCCGGTCGCTCATCAATCAGCAGAATCAACAGGTGAATCTCCGGATTGTTCTTTCTTACCGACAGTGCAATCTGTTTTAACAGCGTCGTCTTACCTGCCTTCGGCGGAGATACGATCATACCTCTCTGTCCCTTTCCTATCGGAGACAGCAGATCTACAATCCGCATAGCGGTACTTGTCCTGCCGCATTCCATCCGAAGTCTCTCATCCGGGAAAATTGGTGTCATATCTTCAAAGTTCTTCCGATGCATCACTTTCATCGGATCTTCATCGTTGATCTTTGTCAGGTATAACAATGCGCTGAACTTCTCCTGCTGTGTCTTGATTCTGGTATTTCCTTTCAGAATATCTCCAGTCTTCAGATTGAATTTGCGAATCTGCGACGGTGATACATAGACATCATTATCTCCCGGAAGATAGTTCGCGCTTCGGATAAATCCATATCCATCCGGCAGAACCTCCAGAATTCCTTCTACTACAATTCCGCTGTCCAATTTATCAATATCGTGAAGTTCTTTGTCACCGGTATTGGCTGATAATTCTTTTACCTTGTCCCTTGCCGACTGCTTTTCCTTCTCGTCTTCTGCAAGCATAAGTTCAACCAACTCCGCCTTTTTCATGGTGGATATTCCTTTCAAACCTCTTGCCTTCCCCAACTCTTTTAAGGTTGCCAAAGGAAGGGATTCATACTTTTCTCTCATCATATTTTTGTGACCTTTCATATTATATTATCATCATTAACGGGAATTTCAGCCTGATTCAGCCTGAATTGAACTATATTATTCTATATTATACTATAGTCCTTCCAATTTTGAAAGTATTTTTTATGATGAGAACCTTTCTGCTTTTTATAAAATCAGCTTTGCAGCCCCACAGATTCCCGCATCATTTCCCAGCGTAGCTAATACGAATTTCGTTCCTGCATTGGCGAAAAATTCTCTTTCTTTAAAAGCTTTTTCTACATATTTCAGAAGAATCTCTCCCGCTTTTGATACGCCGCCGCCAATTACAATCACAGACGGATCTACAATCACGGCCACATTAGCCATCGCGTGACCTAAGTACTGTCCGAATTCTTTCACGATCTCTTCTGCAACAACGTCTCCTTCTTTCAACGCATCAAAAACCGCTTTGGCGCTTACTTCACCTTCTCTTAAAAAAGACGGCGCTTCATCTTTTGCAAGACGTTCCTTGGCAAGTCTTACGATACCCGTAGCTGATGCATACTGCTCCAGACAGCCCTTTTTCCCACAGCCGCAGGAAATCGTCTCCTTCTCATTTACACAGATATGACCGATCTCGCCTCCTGCACCATGTGCTCCTACAACTGGTTTGCCATTAATGATAACGCCGCCGCCAACACCGGTTCCCAGCGTTACCATCACCATATTCTTCTGACCCTTTCCAGCTCCCAGCCACATCTCACCAAGCGCAGCTACATTGGCATCATTGCCAACCTTCACCCTTTGGCCGGTCAGTTCTTCCAGTTCTTTTTTCACTTCTTTATATCCCCAGCCAAGATTTGCTGTGTTTTTTACAATTCCGTCACTTCCTACCGGTGCCGGCACCCCCACTCCGATTCCGGACATCTGCAGCTCCTTGATCTTCTTTTCTTCCATCTTCTCCTGCAAAGATCTGGCAATGTCAGGCAGAATTGCCTCGCCGCCATTTTCGGTACGGGTTTTTATTTCCCATTTATCCAACAGATCCCCTTCTGTTGTAAACAGCCCCATCTTTACCGTTGTTCCTCCAATATCAACACCAAAACAATATTTCATCTTTTTCTTCTCCTTTTATTTTCTTGCCAGATTCTGCTGTACACGTTTGTATAATTCCTGTGCCGCATTATATCCCATCTTCTTCTGTCTGTGATTGATCGCAGCCGTCTCTACAATAATTGCAAGATTTCGTCCCGGACGAATCGGGAGCTGATGGCATACCACCTTATTTCCCAAAAATTCCGTATACTCTTCTTCCAGTCCCAACCGGTCATATTCTTTCTCTTTGTTCCAGTCTTCCAGTGTGATTACCAGATCAATATTCTGCGTTTCCCGCACACTCTGCACACCGAACAGAGTCTTTACATCCACAATTCCAATGCCTCGAAGTTCAATGAAGTGACGAGTAATATCCGGCGCTGTTCCCACCAGTGTCTCATCGCTGACTTTGCGGATTTCCACCACATCGTCGCTGACAAGACGGTGACCTCTTTTGATCAGCTCCAACGCAGCCTCGCTCTTTCCGATGCCACTCTCTCCCATGATCAGCACGCCGACACCATATACATCTACCAACACACCGTGAATGGAAATGCACGGTGCAAGCTGGACATTCAACCAGCGGATTAATTCAGATGTAAATTCTGACGTCTTTTTCTCTGTAATAAACACCGGAACTCCTGCTTTTTCCGCCATCTTTAAGAACAACTCCTCCGGCGGAAGATTCCGGCAGAAAATAATACATGGGATCTGATAAGACAAAAGCGTACTGTAAATCTCCTCTTTCTTATCGTCTGCCATCTTCTCTAAAAAGGTATACTCTACATATCCAATAATCTGAACCCGTTCGCAGTCAAAATGCTCAAAATAACCCGACAGCTGCAAAGCCGGACGATTGACATCCGGTACCTCAATTCGTTTCTTTGCCATATCCACGTCCGGCGTAAGGTTCTTCAAGTTCATTCTCTCTACCATTTCTTTTAATTTTACATCATTTGCCATATCATTTCCTCTCCTCTAAGCCGCTTTTTCCCTGTTTCTGATCACTGTTTTTCATTATACCACGAGCGCAGAAAAGGAAGCACCCGCAAAGGTATTTACTTTTCAAGCCGTGGATTGCATATAATGCAATCATTATACCACATCAGTGAAAAAAGTTATAGACATCCCTCGCTGATTTTTCATTCATGGATGGCAGCTTTTTCAGCTCTTCTACCGTCGCACTGCGAATCTGATCCAGGTTTTCAAAGTGGCGCATCAGGTCTTTTCGTCTGGCCGGACCGACACCCGGAATATCATCCAATATCGAATGAACCTGTACCTGACTTCTTAAATTCCTATGGAAAGTAATCGCAAATCTGTGCGCCTCATCCTGAATCCTGGTAATCAGCTTAAATGCTTCGGAATCCCTTCGGATGGGAATTTCCTGATTTTGGAAATACAGCCCCCTTGTACGATGATTATCATCCTTTACCATTCCGCAGACCGGAATCGGAAGGCGAAGCCTTTCCAGCACTGACAGTGCAATGTTAACCTGTCCTTTTCCTCCATCCATCAGGATCAAATCCGGGAAGGCGGTAAATCCATCCTTCTCTTTTCCTTCCTCCCTTTCCCTAAGGCCATGTTCAAACCTCCTGGTCAGGACTTCATTCATACTTGCATAGTCATCCGGTCCCTGCACACTTTTAATCTTAAATTTCCGGTAATCGTTGCGTTTCGGTTTTCCTTTCTCGTAGACCACCATAGAACCGACTGATGCAAATCCGCTGGTGTTGGAAATATCAAACGCTTCCATCCGTACCAGTCCCGAAAGCCCCAAAAGCTTCTCCAGTTCTTTTACTGCACCAATGGTTCTACCTTCTTCTCGTTTCAGGCGCTCTTTGTCTGTACTAAGCACAAGTGCCGCATTCTTCGCCGCCAATTCTACCAATTTTTCCTTGCTTCCTTTTTGGGGAATCCGAAAGTGAACCTTATGACCTCTGCGTTCTGAGAGCCAGGCTTCCAGCACTTCCTGATCTTCTACCTTCTCCGGCAGCATCAGTTCGGAAGGAATGTACGGGGTACCCGCATAGAACTGTTTAATAAAGCTGGAAAGAATCTCTCCCGGAAGATCTCCCTTTGCTATTTTTAAATAAAAATGATCTCGTCCGATCAGTCTTCCCCCGCGGATAAAGAATACCTGTACCACAGCATCTTCCTCTTCTGTTGCAACCGCCAGTATATCCCTGTCTTCTCCTGCCGTATCGGTAATCTTCTGCTTCTGTGCAATCTTTTGAACACTGGACAACAACTCCCGATATTCAATTGCTTTCTCAAATTCTAACGCCTCGGATGCCGCCTGCATCTTCTCCTCTAAACTTTTCAGGATTCCATCATAATTCCCCCCCAGGAAACTAAGCACTTCCCGGACGGATTCTCGATATGCTTCCTCTGAAACATATCCCTGACACGGAGCCTCACACTGGTGAATATGATAATTCAGGCAAGGCCTCTCTTTCCCAATATCCCGTGGAAGCCTGCGGCTGCAGGTTCTAATATGATACAGCTTGTGAATCAGATCGATGGTATCCTTCACTGCTCCTGCACTGGTATAAGGCCCGAAGTACTTTGCTTTGTCCTTCACCATTTTCCTTGCCATCAATACCCGTGGATAAGGTTCATCCACCGTCACCTTGATAAATGGATAGGATTTGTCATCCATCAACATCGTATTGTATTTGGGCCGGTGTTCTTTAATCAGATTACATTCCAATACCAGAGCTTCCAGTTCTGAGTCCGTCACAATATACTCAAACCGCGTGATATGTGTCACCATCTGTTCAATCTTAACCCCTTTATTTCGGCTGCTCTGAAAGTACTGCCTTACCCGGTTTTTCAGACTGATGGCTTTCCCAACGTAAATAATTTCATCCTTCTCACCATGCATCAGATAGACTCCCGGTTTTCCCGGAAGTTTTTTTAATTCCTCCTGTATATCAAACATACGCTCTCCTTCTTATGTTCACAGCAGACTGGTTTTCCCCTGTCGCATCTTGTTCGATTATTTTACCACATACTTAGAAAAAATGAAAAGAAGAAAGTCCAGATACAAAACAATAAAAAGAGAGACAACTGGATTTCCAATCATTCCGATCTTCTCTCCTTGTGTCTCTCTTTCTTATTATCCCTCCAGCTCTTCTGGCTCTACTGGATTCATCGCAATCCGCTCTTCCTGCTTTGCTTCCGTATCTGGTGTAATTCCTTCCACCTCATGGAAGATTTCCATAAATTCCTTTCCGGTAATGGTTTCTTTCTCAATCAGAAATGCCGCAATTTTATCCAATGATGTCCGGTGTTCCCTCAACATCCGTTTTGCTTCTTCATATGCGGCTTTTAGCATTACCATAACTTCCTGATCGATCTCTGAAGCAGTCTCCTGTCCACAGTTGCTGACCGGTCTTCCGTCCAGGTATCGGTTCTGAATTGATTCCAGGCCAATCAAGCCAAACTTCTCACTCATACCGTACTGTGTAATCATTGCACGGGCAACACTGGTCGCCTTCTCAATGTCATTGGCCGCCCCGGTCGTCACCGTATCAAATACAACTTCTTCTGCCGCACGTCCTGCCAGCATACCAACCAGCATTGCCTGCAGCTCCTTCTTGGTATTCAGGAACTTTTCTTCCTCCGGTGTCTGCATTACATAACCAAGAGCCCCCATGGTTCTTGGAACAATCGTAATCTTCTGTACCGGCTCTGCATCCTTCTGAAGAGCGCTCACCAGCGCATGTCCCACTTCATGGTAGGAGACGATTCTTCTCTCCTCCTGACTCATAATACGGTCCTTCTTCTCTTTTCCAACCAGAACCACTTCCACGGCTTCAAAAAGATCGGCCTGTGAAACTGCCTTTCTTCCGTGTTTTACCGCATTAATAGCAGCTTCATTGATCATATTGGCAAGATCAGATCCTACCGCTCCGGAAGTTGCCAGTGCGATCGCCTCCAGATCAACCGTCTCATCCATACGCACGTCTTTTGAGTGCACCTTTAAGACATCAACTCTTCCCTTCAGATCCGGCTTTTCCACTACAATTCTTCGGTCAAATCGTCCCGGACGCAAAAGCGCAGGATCCAGAATTTCCGGACGGTTGGTCGCTGCCAGAAGAACCAGTCCCTTATTGCTTTCAAATCCATCCATCTCTGCCAGAAGCTGATTCAAAGTCTGTTCCCTCTCATCATTGCTTCCCATCTGATTGTCCCTGCTTTTTCCAATGGCATCGATCTCGTCAATAAAGATAATACATGGAGCCATCTGCTGTGCCTGCTTGAACAGATCACGCACTCTGGATGCTCCGACTCCAACATACATCTCTACGAATGCCGAACCACTTAAAGAGAAGAACGGCACCTTCGCCTCTCCTGCAACCGCCTTGGCAAGAAGCGTCTTACCAGTTCCCGGAGGCCCCACCAAAAGCGCACCTTTTGGAAGTTTCGCTCCAACGCTCGTATATTTGCCCGGATTATGCAGGAAATCCACTACTTCCTGCAGCGATTCTTTTGCCTCGTCCTGACCTGCTACGTCCTTAAATGTTACGCCTGTCGATTTTTCCACATACATCTTGGCATTACTCTTTCCAACGCCCATCATGCCTCCGCCTTTGGACATCTTTCTCGTCATCCATACGATCATTCCCACCAAAAGCGCAATCGGAAGGAAGGTGGCAACTAACTGCCAGATCACAGCCGATGTTGTATCAGGAATCTCCTGGCTGTATTTTACTCCAGCTCTGTTCAGAGTCTCCGGCAGCTTCTCATCATTCACTACACCGGTATAATATTTCCTGGATGGCTGTTCCTTTCCATCTTTATCCTTCATTTCTTTTGTCTTAATCAGGATTTTATCATTTTCAATTTCAACTTCTTCTACATGTCCTGTCTTTACCAAACGCAGGAATTTATCATAACTGATTTCCTTTTCTGCTCCGCTGCCCTGGAATTGATACAGTGCTAACACCAGAATACTGGTAATTACAGCAACCAGAATCACAAATGAAAAGCCCTGCTTATTATTTTTATTATTTGGATTCGGCTTGTTCTTATTATTTTGATTGTCCATCTTACTCCTCCTGTACCTCCTCTTATATCTTCTTATATATAGAGGATACCTTATCATTATACGAACCCCTTTTCTGGAAATCAATAAAAACATTATGAAAAGATTGTAAACAACCTATATCCTGTAGTATACTTGAGAGGATAGTGTTTATACTACCATAAAGACGATTAACCTAATTCAAACAAGAGGAGTACATATGAAAAAAGGATTTGACAACGAAAAATATCTTCAAATGCAATCTTCCCACATCCGGGAGCGTATCAATCAGTTTGATAACAAACTGTACCTGGAATTTGGCGGAAAGCTATTTGACGACTATCATGCATCCCGTGTCCTTCCTGGATTCCAGCCGGACAGCAAGCTTCGGATGCTTAAGCAACTGGCAGACCAAGCTGAGATTATCATTGTAATCAGCGCCGAAGATATTGAAAAGAATAAGATCCGCGGCGACCTTGGCATCACGTATGATTCTGATGTCCTCCGCCTGATGGATGTTTACCGCGAACACGGCCTGTATGTAGGCAGTGTCGTAATTACCAAATACAGCGGACAGGAGTCCGCAACACTGTTTAAAAACCGTCTGGAAAAACTCGGAATCCGGGTATACCGCCACTATGTGATCCCTGGATATCCATCCAATGTTCCGCTGATTGTCAGCGAAGACGGTTATGGAAAAAATGACTATATCGAAACCTCCCGCCCTCTGGTTGTAATAACCGCACCTGGTCCGGGAAGCGGAAAAATGGCCGTATGCCTTTCCCAGCTCTACCATGAGCACAAGCGCGGAATCAGCGCTGGATATGCCAAATTCGAGACTTTCCCAATCTGGAATATCCCATTGAAGCACCCGGTCAACTTAGCTTATGAAGCGGCAACTGCCGACTTAAACGACGTCAACATGATCGATCCGTTCCACTTGGAAGCTTACGGAAAGACAACCGTCAACTATAACCGCGACGTAGAAATCTTCCCTGTATTAAACGCAATGTTCCAGCGCATTTACGGTGAGAGTCCCTACAAGTCACCAACAGATATGGGGGTAAATATGGCCGGCAACTGCATCTGCGACAATGATGCATGTATAGAAGCATCCTGTCAAGAGATTATCCGCCGCTATTACGATTCTCTTCGCAGACTCTTAATCGGCGCATGTTCGGATGCTGAAGTGGATAAGATTGAGATGCTGATGAATCAAGTTGGCGTTACCGTTCACGACCGCCCGGTTGTAGACGCCGCATTAAACAGAGAAAAAGAAACTGGAGCGCCAGCCGCTGCACTTCAGCTTCACGATGGTCGGATTGTCACCGGAAAGACCAGCAATCTGCTGGGCGCATCTGCCGCTCTCCTTCTGAACGCATTGAAGGAACTGGCAGAAATCCCGCACGAATGCCATGTCATCTCCCCGGAAGCAATCGAGCCAATTCAGAAATTAAAGACCCAGTATCTGGGAAGCAAGAACCCGCGCCTTCACACCGATGAGGTCTTGATTGCCCTCTCTGTCAGCGCCGCTACTAATGAAACCGCTCAGCTTGCGCTGAATCAGCTGCCAAAGCTGAAGGGCTGTCAGGCACACACCTCCGTGATGGTCGGATCCGTAGATATGAAACAATTCAAAAAGTTATCCATACAGGCAACCTTTGAAGCCAAATATGAGAAGGATGCTGCCCTTTAATACTGCTTTATGCCTTTCGTATTGTCAGAAAGACGATCAGCAGTAACAGGCAGCAAATCCAGACACTATATACTCCAAAGATTCCACAAAGCAGGGCTCCAAGAATAGCTCCTACGATAAAAATCCCTATGATTCCAAAGTAGTGAGCCGCTTGGATCCCTGCTTTGTCTTCTTTATTAATCAAAAAACGGAATAATTTTTCCGTTCCGGAACGCAAGTTTCCTGTGCACATGGTTGTTGCATAGGGCAGACTTTTCATCGTTCGGAAACTGTTCACCTGCAGTGAGCACACAAATGAAATGGTAATGTTTACCGCTGCGTCAGGTACACTTTGTGGAACGAATCCAACAATCAGAATCAAAATCATCTCAATCGCGATAATCCAGTGCTCCAGCCTCCCCATTTCCCGCATAGCTCCATACTTTTTTATCACCTCTGTCACAAATACGCCCAGCGCAAATGCTGCAATCGGGATCAGATAATAGACCGCCTTCTCTATATTCCCCTCTGCAATTTTCAGACCAAGCAGTACCATATTTCCCGTCTGGGCATTTGCAAATACCCCTCCTCGCATCAAATATGTATAGGCATCTAAGAATCCGCCCACCAAAGCAAGAAGCGCCGCCACACGGAACGTTTCGTGAACCGGGATCGCCAGACGATCCCGGATTCTCTGCCCCTTTATCCTTCTACCTGGCTGCTCTTTTCGTATCTGTTGTTCTTCCTTTTTTTCTTCCTTCATTTTCGTCTTCATCCCCCTGCTGTCTTTTTTCTCTTGTATATTAGAAACTATATTAGAAATCAGGAAAACTCCTTTCTGGCACTTTCCAGCGCTTCCGCAATCACCTGGTGCATATCATAATAACGATACATTCCCAGACGCCCGCCAAAAATCACCCGATCTTCCTGATCTGCAAGTGCTTTATATTTCTCATATAAGCGATTATTCCTCTCGTCATTGATCGGATAATAAGGTTCCTCTTTCCCCGTCCAGTCCGCCGGATACTCTCTGGTGATCACCGTCTTTGGCTGTGTTCCAAATTCAAAATGCTTATGCTCAATGATCCGCGTATAGGGAACCTCATACTCCGTATAATTCACCACTGCATTTCCCTGATAGTTAGGGGTATCCATCACTTCTGTCTCAAAGCGAAGACTTCTATAGTCCAACTTCCCATAACACTCTCCGTAATATGCATCAATCATTCCGGTAAATACCACCCGGTCTGCCAGTCTGTCAAGCTCTTCTCTCGCCTGAAAATAATCCGTATTCAACCGGATCTCCACTCCGTCTAGCATCCGTTCCACCATCCGGGTATATCCCCCCACCGGGATTCCCTGATAGCTGTCATTAAAATAATTATTATCATAGGTGTATCGAACCGGAAGCCTCCGAATAATAAAGCTTGGAAGTTCCTTCGCCCGTTTCCCCCACTGCTTCTCTGTATATCCCCGAATCAACTTTTCATAAATATCTTTTCCCACCAGTGAAAGAGCCTGCTCCTCCAGGTTCTTAGGCTCGCACACGGCTGCTTCCCGGATCTGACTCTTAAGCTTCTCTTTGGCTTCCTCAGGGGTCTTAACCCCCCACATCTGATAAAAAGTATTCATGTTAAATGGAAGGTTATAAACCTCATCCTTGTATCTTGCCACCGGACTGTTGGTGTAGCGGTTAAACACTGCAAACTGCTGCACATATTCCCAGATCTTCCGGTCGGAGGTATGGAAAATGTGCGCGCCATATCGGTGCACCTGAATTCCTTCTACCTCTTCTGTATACACATTTCCGCCAAGGTGGCTTCGTTTATCGATCACAAGAACTGTTTTTCCCGCCTGTTTTGCCTGTTGGGCGAACACCGCTCCAAACAGCCCTGCACCAACGATCAGATAATCATATTTCATAATCGTTTCCTTTCTACTACTCTATTCATTCTACACTTCTTCCCAGTGAACCAAACTTCCCTGATCCGACCTGGTTACAACTAACTTACAGTCAATCTGCTCCTTCAATTCATTGACATGAGAAATAATCCCCACCAATCGATTTCCACCGGCAAGGTTGTTTAACACGCGAATGGCTTGTTCTCTTGCCTGATCATCCAGCGATCCAAAGCCTTCGTCCACGAACATGGTTTCCAAATGAATAGCTCCCGCCGTCCGCTGTACAATATCCGCCAATCCAAGTGCCATAGACAAGGACGCCATAAAGGACTCGCCTCCTGACAGGGTCTTGACATCTCTGGTCGTGTCACTTGCCACATGGTAGATATCCAGATCAAGTCCCGTCTGTCCTCTGCCGCTAAGATCCTCCACACTTCTGCACCGCAGCAGGAATTCGCCGCCGTTCATCTCTGTCAGACGCCGATTGGCTGCATGAATAATCTGCCGAAAATGCTGCCGCTGTACATAAGTCTCCAGATCCAGCTTCACACTGCCGCTTAAAGTACCATTTGCCGTCCGGCTCAGATTACCGATTACGGCATACTGTTTTTCAAGCTGCCCCTGCTTCTGCGACGCCTCCATCAGATAGGTCAAGACTTCCTGATTCTTCGCATTCATTCCATGGAGTTTCATCTGATGCTCTCGTACCGTTTCAAGATTTTGAGCCGTCTCAGATATACGCACCTCCAGGGCATTTAAATCCATAGGAGCCCGCCCGGCAAGCTCAGCGGTGAGTGTCTGCTCCATCCCGGAAGCTTCATGAACCCTTGCCCGATAGGCCTTTATCTTTTCTTCTAATTCTCCTTGTTTTGCTTCTGAGAGAAGCGCTTTCTGGTATGCTTCCTCCGTCGCAAATCCCTGACTGGCAAGACTTAAGACATAAGCTCTCTTCTCTTCCTCCCACTCAGCAGACCACTTCTTTATCATCCGATCCGCCTCCTGTATCCGACCTTCCAGCTCCTGTACCAAAGACGCTTTTTTCTGCTCCTGTTCCTCCGCTTCCTGCATTCGACGCCTGGCATCTGCTTTTTCAGTCTTCAATTCCTGAAGACGCCGGGCTGCCTCCTGCTTCGCCGCATAAGGAAGGGCTTCTCTTCCCGCCTGCAGCGTTCCCTCTAAGATCTGTACCTTACGTTCTGCTTCCCGGTAAGGCTCTTCTTCCTCCAAAAGATGCTGTTCCAGTTTTTGAATTCTCTCAGAAAGCTCCTGTTCCGCCATTTTTGCTTTCTCATACTGCCTTTGCTGTTCTTCTGCCTGTCCAATTTCCAGCTGACACTTCTTCAGTCTCTGTTCACATCCATCCACTGCTAGAAAAACTGCCTGCCCGATCCGTTCCCAGCTATTTTCTGCCGTGCGTTTTTCTTCCTCCCAGACAATTCCAAGCTTCCCGCACTCCTTCGCAAACGCCTCCCACCTTGCCCGGTAATCCGCCGCTTTCGTCCGAAACGCCTCTTCCGACTGGTCTCTTAACTGTTCCAGTTCATCCCTCCTCTTCCGTGCCTGATTTACTTCTTCCTGCGAAAGGGTATCTCCTTCCATCTGACACGGGTTCGGATGCACTTTGGATCCACAGACAGGGCAAGCCTCTCCTTCCACCAATTGCCTTGCAAGAATTCCTGCCTGCGCTTTCAAAAAATTCTGCGCAAAAAACTCATACCGCTCATGCGCACTTAAGTATGCCTGACGGTCATGTACCGCCTTCTCCTGAACCTTACGAATCTCTCCTTCCTGACGCTCCAATTGGCTCTTTCTTTCTGTCAGCTCTGCCAGCTTTCGTTCCTCTTCTTCCAGCGTTTTCTTCTGTGTCTTTAGACTGAAAAGCCGTTCCTTACTGCCTGCACAAAGATCCATCTTCTCCCGGCATTCCTGCTGCACTTTTCTGTCCCTTTGTACCTCTTCTTTCCATCCTCGCTGTCGATTCCAAAGCGTTTCTTTCTGGCTTTTCCTCTTCTTAAGCTCCGCTTCCAGTTCTTCGATATGGCTATATCGCTCCATCGCATCCATAAGTTTCGGTCCGTTAGCTATCCATCTTTCTTCCGCCTCTTCCCGGAAAATGCGAGCCTGTTCTTTTTGAAGCATCCGCTCCTTAAGAAGCCGCCGTTCTTCTTCTAACTGCTCTTTTGTCTTCCGAATCAGCTGTTCTTGTTCCTTCACTCTTTTCTCTGTCTGCCGATACAAAAGTTCTTGCCTTTGAACCGGCTCCGCCTGTTTTCCAAGCAATAACCGCTTCTCTATTTTTTGAACCGCTTCTCTTTCTTCTTCCAACGCCTGCTGTTTTTCTCTTACCTTGTTCAGAGAATCCCAAAGCTTCTGAATCGACTCTGCCTCCTTTTTGGTTCCATTCAATGTATACAACTGCTCCTGCAGGCTTTTTTGCTCTTCCTCTTTCTTCAGCTCCCACTGTCTGCCGCGCTGAATCATCCACTCTAAGTTCTCCAGCACCTCTTCATAGGGAAGCACCTCCAACTCTCGTAATTCCTCCCACCGCTTTCGCTTTTCTTCCTCTTCTTCCAATAATTCAAGATACTCCACACGGTTTAGCTGTGCGCCCGCACTTTTTAAGTTGTTCTCCAGTCTGCTGTAAAGCTCCGATGCCGAACGCTTCAGATTCTCCTGCACATCCGCATACAGGCGGGTCTGAAAAATTCTGGAAAAAATAGCTTTTCGTTCTTTTGATTCCGCATGCAGAAGCTTCAGGAAATCTCCCTGGGCAATCATGGCAATCTGTGTAAACTGATCCACATCCATTCCCATAATCTCTGCAATTTTGGCATCTGTCTCCCGCTTCTTTCCCTGATAAACACTGCCGTCCGGAAGCATCAGCTCTACCCCTGGCGCCTCCTTTACATAACGCAAGGATCCGTCTTTACCGCGCCGTTTTCCCAGGCGTAAATATTCCGGATTCCTGCGTATGGTATAGCATTTTCCGCTGCTGGAAAAGGTATATTTCACGTATGTGTCCGTCTCCTTTTGTGCATATTGGCTTCGCATCATATTACCATCCCGCCGTCCGCCACTGGTCTGATCATAAAGCGCATAGGTAATGGCATCAAAGATCGTCGTCTTTCCGGCGCCAGTATCTCCTGTCACTAAAAAGAGACCTTGCTTCACCTGTGTAAAATCAATTTCCACTTTCCCGGCATAAGATCCAAATGCCGACATTTCAAGCCTTACCGGTCTCATCTTCCACTCTCCTTCGTCTCATCTTCTCCTGATGCCAGGTCATAGATCCCCTTCATAATCTCCCATTCCTCTTCGTTCATTGGACGTCCCTGCATCTCCTGATAAAAATCAGCAAACACCGACAACGGATCTGTCTGAATGGGAAGCTCTTCCTCCTCGGACAACTGGTTTCTAGTCCGGGTATTATCGATCTTCACTTCCAAAATCCGCTCATATGCCTGCCGCAGCTGTTCCTTTGGCTGATAAGGTTCCTGTTCATCGGTTAATGTGATACTGATATAGTCCCCTCGTTCTTCCTCTTTTGCTTCTCTTAAAATTTCCTCCAGCGTCCCGCGCTTCTTCTTCACATCCCGGAGGGGATGAAGGGGAAGATACTCCACCTGCGGAAGCGTTCCCTTCTCTCCCAAAGTCACAACGGTGATACTCTTTTGGTGTTCCGCCTCACTGACCGAATACTTCAACAAGGTTCCACAGTAACGAATCCTTTCGTTACCTACATTTTGCGGACTGTGAAGATGTCCAAGAGCCACATAGTCAAACTGCTCCACCACACGAGTATCCACATTGTCAAGGCCCCCTACCGTAACCGTTTCGGAGTCACAGCCTTCCGGGGATGCTCCTGCACCCGTGTAAAATTGATGGGAAACCAATACATTTCTTCGATTCTGATCATAAATCTTCTCTCTCTTTAGCATTCTTTCTACTGCCTCTTTGTAAGATTCCGGGGGATTCTCCAAAAACAGCTGCCGCACATAAGACGGTTTCAAAAATGGAAGCAGATAGACATCCACCTCTCCATATGAGTCCGAAAATGTAACCTTTTTCAACATTTCTTCTTCTCTTTTCGGAAGCGTCCCCGCCACATGAATCTGATAACGGCTTAAAATTCCAGACGCATAGTCAAGACGCTGCGCAGAATCGTGGTTTCCGCTGATCAAAAGTACCGGGATCACCGGACGAAGTTCTGACAGCTGAGTTAAAAATGCATCAAAGACTGCTACCGCCTCTGCAGAAGGCACAGGCTTATCATAAATGTCCCCGGCAATCAGAATGGCGTCCGGACGCTCTTTTTCCGCGTATGAGACCACCTCACGCAGAATTGCTTCTTGATCCTCTTTTAAATTGTAATGATGAAGCTGCTTGCCGATATGCAAATCAGACAAATGAAAAAATTTCATAATACTATACAGATCCTTCCTTCGTCAGTCCATGTTACATGATGTCTGACACCATCTTACACTATTTCGTTCCTGTCTATCAAGCAGAAAAAGACCATGGAGTTTCGGAAAATCCTTTCTCCATGGTCTTTGCTATTTCTTATTTTCTTACAAATGCAAGCGCCAGACAGTTCTTTCCCACATGGGTCCCGATAACCCCGCCTACGGCTACCATCTTACACTCTTTTAGATGATACCTCTCCTGCGTCTCTTTTCGGAACATCTCTCCATTCTCTTTATCATACGTATATCCGGTATAAACCGGCCAATCCGTATCGATCTCGCAGGCATCATACTCTTTCCACAGGAACTCCTTCGCCTTACGCGCTCCCCGTGCGATTCCAATCTTCACCAGCTCACCGTCTTTTAGCTCAATCACCGGCTTAATCTTCAGGGCATTTCCAATCACATCAAAGGTTGGCGGAATCCGTCCTCCTTTTCTTAAATTGGTCAGTGTATCCAATACTCCACAGACTACCAGCCGATCTTTCACCGATTCGATATCTGCCGCAATCTCTGCTGCAGACATTCCTTTCTTTCGTAAGGAAACTGCATGCTCCACCAGCATCCTCTGTGTAATAATCGCCTGTCTGGTATCCACCACCCATACGTTCTCATAACCACAAATATCTTTTGCAAGACGTGCTGCATTTACCGTACCGCTTAAACCGCCGGACAACGCAAGCACCAAAACATCTTCCTGTGCTTCCTTCGCTTTTTCATACTCTTCTATATACAGCTCTGGCGACGGCTGTCCAGTTGTTGGCAGTTCCTTCTCTTCTTCCATCCTCTGGAAAAATTCCGAGAAATCTTCCTCTGTATCCATCGGCATCTCATCGTCTCCAAACCGGATTGACAACGGAACTCTGATAACTCCAAGTTCCTCTGCCTGTACCGTCGTCATATCTGACGCTGTGTCTGTAATAATTCTGATTTTCCCCATACCGCTACCTCTTTTTGTTCTTTGTTATTTCTTCTTAAGATCTGCCTCTCCCTCATCTCTATTTCATCTATTTTAAATCAGGTTGTAATCAGATTGAAATCAACAAACATATAATATATGGGTATTTTTATGCATTTATTGTATAATTGTCTATTTTTATTTTCTTATCAGAATATAGCGGTAAAAAGCAGCTAACTTCTTTCGGCATTCCTCATCATCGTACTTCTCATCCAACAGAATGCTTCCCACAGTAATCATCCCTCCGGCATGATATTTTGCCAGCCATTCCAGCGGAACATCTTCTTCTATCTCTCGTCTTAACTCTTTTAGAAGCTTCTGATAATACCTCTCCATAATCTCACTCATCTGGCTGACCATCATTTCTCTGTAACGTGTTCGGTAAAGATTGCGAAGCGCTTTCCGGTACCGCAGATAGAAGTCCGTAATAAAGTCAAAGTAGATATCTCCATCTGCAGCCGACTCCGCCTGGTACATCAATGCTTCTGTAATTTCCTTTGTAATGTATGCCACCACATCGAAAATACTGCTGAAATGTTTATAAAACGTACTCCTGTGAATTTCTGCCTGATCACAAAGTTCCTGTACGGTAATCTTATCCAGCGGTTTGTATTCCAGCATCTCTACCAGCGCTGCCCCGATCTTCTTTCTCGTCTTTCGTGCCTTCTGATAGACCTTCGGGCACCCGTCATTTCTCTCCATCTTCCGCCTAGCCGATTTCTGGTGTAAACCCAAGATCATCCAGTGCTTCCAACGCCGTTTTAACGCAGGTTTCACAGCCGTCAATTGTAACCGTTTTCTGTTCCAGGCTCACCTGAAAATTCAATCCTTCTTCCTGTAAAAGATTCTGAATTCTTTCCACACATTTCTCACAATGCATATCAGGTACTTTAATTACTGTCATTTTCATTTCCTCCTATTTCATTAATTTTTGAATCGTGTCACACAGTTCCTCTACTGCCTGAAGATTTCCTTCTTTGATATCATCCACAACACAGGTATGAATATGATTGGCAAGAAGTTTTTTATTAAATGCATTAAGCGCCGCCTGTACTGCCGTCACCTGCGTTAAGATATCCACACAGTAACGTTCTTCTTCCACCATCTTCTTCACCCCGCGAACCTGACCCTCAATCCGGTTCAGACGATTGATCAGATCCTTATACTCTTTGCCGTCCCGATGTTTGATCCTGTCAGTACAACACCCCTTTGTGCCTGCTTCATCGGCATGACATTTCTGCTCTTCCATCAAGAGACCTCCTTCTTTCCCGGCATTTTCCTATCCTGAAAACCAAAATCATTTCTCTATAGCTTAAGCTTCCGAAGCCGAAGTGCATTGCCAACTACCGTCACAGAGCTAAGAGACATAGCAAGCCCCGCAAAGATTGGATTTAGAAGTGTTCCGTTTATCGCATACAATGCGCCTGCTGCCAATGGAATCCCAAGGCTGTTATAGAAAAATGCCCAGAATAAATTTTGTTTGATATTCCGTATGGTCGCATGGCTTAATGCAATCGCTTTATAAACATCATTCAGATCGGATTTCATCAGTACCAGATCTCCGGAATCAATTGCAATATCACTGCCGCTTCCAATGGCAGCTCCCACATCTGCCTGAACCAATGCCGGGGCATCATTGATGCCATCGCCTACCATCATAACCCTTCGACCTTCCTTTTGCAAGCATTCCACAACAGATGCCTTATCCTTTGGAAGGACTTCCGAAATCACTTTATCTACTCCCACCTGGCCTCCAATATATTCTGCTGTCAGACGGTTATCTCCTGTGAGCATATATACCTGAATCCCAAGATCTCGGATCTTCTGAACTGCTTCTTTGCTTGTATCTTTAATCGGATCTGCCACACTAATGATTCCCAGTATCTTCTGCTCTTCCGCCAGATACATCGGCGTCTGTCCTTTCCCGGCAATCGCTTTGGCTTCTTCTTCGTATTCGCCAAGCACAATCCCCATTTCCTCAAGCAGACGTCGATTGCCGATATCATACTGCTTCCCGGCAATCTTCGCCCGAATTCCTTTTCCGGTCAGGCTCTGGAAATCTTCAACTTTATAAAGTTCCATTCCCTTTTCTTTTGCTGCTTCCACAATGGCCTGTCCCAGCGGATGCTCCGACACTTGTTCACAGGATGCTGCAATTTGAAGCATTTCATCCACATCCATTATATGGGAAATCCGCTCCATCACCGCTGGTTTTCCTGTCGTAATCGTCCCCGTCTTATCCAGCACAACCGCATCCACTTTATGGGCAATTTCCAGCGCTTCCCCACTCTTAATCAGAATTCCGTTGCCTGCACCCAGTCCGGTTCCTACCATAATCGCTGTCGGTGTAGCAAGCCCTAGGGCACAAGGACACGCAATCACCAATACCGATACAAAAATCGTCAATACAAAGGCCAAATCATGTCCCAAAAGCGCCCATATAATTGCTGCCGCTACGGCAATGCACATCACCGCCGGCACAAAGTACCCCGCCACCGTATCTGCCAATTTGGAGATTGGCGCTTTCTTCCCTTGCGCGTCCTCCATCATCTTTACGATCTTTGCAAGAGTTGTATCAGAACCTACATGACTCACCTGAACTGTAACCGCTCCCTGATAATTGACACTTCCTCCAATCACCTGTGCTCCAGGCTCTTTTTCCACCGGAATACTCTCACCTGTCAGCATAGACTCATCTACACTGGTGTGCCCTTCCACAACGACACCGTCTAAAGGTACCTTGCTACCCGGTTTCACCAGCAGCCAATCTCCGATTTTGACGCTTCCAACCGGCACCTCTCTTTGTTCTCCGTCAACCAAAAGAACTGCCGTGTCCGGCGCCAGTTCCATCAGCTTTCTAATCGCCTCAGAAGTCTTGTTTTTACTGCGTCCCTCTAGATATTTTCCCACCATAACCAGAGTTACCACAATGGCAGCCGACTCATAATAGAGCTGATGTACATGATCTGGATGATTCGGAATTCCAACGGTCATAACCAAACTGTAGATCAGTGCACTTCCCGTTCCCACTGCCACCAGAGAATCCATATTGGGATGTCCCTTCAGCAGACTCTTAAACCCTACCAGATAGAACTTTCTTCCATTGATCAGAATCACCAGCGTCAACACCATCTGGGCCAATGCAAAATGAAGCGGATTGTAGTGCATATCCAAAAACCTCGGCAGAGGCATCGGCCACGGGACCATATGCCCCATGGAAATATAGAGAAGTGGAATCGCCAGAATAACGTTGGCAATCATATGGTGCTTGGTTTTTTGCACCTCCTGATCTAACAGTTCCTGCTCCTCTTTTTGTTCCTGCTTCGTCTTATCCACATGGAGTTCCGCCCCGAATCCGGCTCGTTCCACCTTTTTGATAATCGCTTCGTCTGTTAGAATCTTTTCGTCAAAGGTAATCGTTAAAAGCCCGGTTGTCAGATTGACACTGCTCTGCGTCACACTTTCCAGCTTCCGCGTCACTCGTTCCACCGCACTGGAGCAGGCTGCACAACTCATACCCGATATCTGATATTGTCTTGTAACCATTCTTGTCCTCCTTCCACCAATATACCCCTTATGGGTATATAGTATCAATAGTTTTATCGCCTGTCAATACCACAAAAAAGATGACACCACATTTTGATGTCATCTTTTTCTTCTTCAAATAAAATAAATGCTATGAAAGCGGATACCTCGATGTCAAAGCTTCTACCATCTGCCTTACCTTTGGTACATTCTCTTCCCCTTGAATTGCAAGCGCAATTGCCTCTGCAATCTGATCCATGTCCGCTTCATTCATCCCCCTGGTCGTTACTGCCGGGGTTCCCAGACGCACGCCGCTGGTGACAAATGGAGATCTCGGATCATTTGGAATCGTATTCTTATTGCAGGTAATATGCGCTTCGTCCAGCCGCTTCTCCAGCTCTTTTCCCGTCACGGCTTCTCCGCTTAAATCTACCAGCATCAGATGGTTATCCGTTCCTCCGGAGACAATCTTTACTCCACGATTTAAAAGTCCCTTACACAGAGCCTGTGCATTATCTAGAATCTTCTGCTGATATTCCTTGAACTCTGGTTTTAACGCCTCTCCAAAGCAGACCGCTTTCGCCGCAATCACGTGCTCTAGAGGTCCACCTTGCGTTCCCGGGAAAATCGCTTTATCAAAATTAAATTTCTCCGCAGCCGCCTGATTCCACAAAATCATGCCTCCTCTTGGACCACGCAATGTCTTGTGCGTCGTGGTCGTTGTAACATCTGCATACGGAATCGGACTTGGATGAAGTCCAGCCGCCACCAGACCTGCAATATGCGCCATATCAACCATCAGGTAAGCGCCCACCTCATCGGCAATCTCCCTGAATTTTGAAAAGTCAATGGTTCTAGCATATGCGCTTGCTCCCGCAATAATCAGCTTAGGTTTCTCCTGAATCGCAATCTCCCTGACATGATCATAATCAATCACACCGGCCTCATTCACTCCATAGAACGAAGTACGGAAATACGTTCCGGACAAATTGACCGGAGATCCATGGGTCAAATGACCGCCATGATCCAGATTCATTCCCAATATCTTATCCCCCGGCTGAAGCATTGCGAAAAATGCAGCCATATTTGCCTGTGCTCCAGAATGCGGCTGAACATTGACGTAATCACAGCCAAACAGCTTTTTTGCCCGCTCTCTTGCCAGATCTTCCACCACATCTACACACTGACATCCACCGTAATATCGTTTTCCCGGGTATCCTTCCGCATACTTGTTCGTCAGTGGGCTTCCCATAGCAGCCATAACCGCATGACTTACCCAGTTCTCAGACGCAATCAGCTCAATATGGGAATTCTGCCGCTTCACCTCCGCCTCAATCGCTTCTGCAATCTGAGGATCTTCTTTCATCAATTCTTCAAATGAAAACATTCTTACCACCTCCGTTAATCTTCCATAAATCCAAAAACAGACCTTCTGGGTACTGCATATCTGACGGCATCCCCGGATGGTCTGTTTTTCATGGTTCCCTCTTAACTTGTATTATAGCACTACTTAGCTCTGCTTCCAAGTGTGACTTCTACCTGACTTTCCTCATATTCACCCTCTTTGGTCGGAGTCTGAACTGTCAGTGTCACCGTTTCTCCCTTTTCATAGTACTGTAGCTGTTCCTGAAGTGCAGTCATTCCATCCACAGAAGAACCGTTAATTCCAGTAATCACCATTCCCTTGGTCAATCCTGCTTCATCAGCCCCTCCATTCTTCTGAACCTCTGAAATATAAACACCTGTCGGCATATTGTACATTTTCGCACTGTCTGGCGTCACATCTACACCGGAAATTCCGATGTATCCTCGATCTTTTTCGGCTACTTTCGTCTTTGTCTCCTGGTTCATCAGATTGTTGATAATATCTCCTGCGTCAGAAATCGGGATCGCATATCCCATTCCCTCTACCGCATCTGTTGCCACTTTAGCGGTATTGATTCCGATCACTTCTCCTTTGGCATTTAAAAGCGCTCCGCCGCTGTTTCCCGGATTAATGGCTGCATCCGTCTGAATCAACTTTCCGTCAATCCCATCCAGTGTCCGGTTAGTTGCAGAAATGATTCCCGTTGTCACAGACTGTCCATATCCCAGTGCATTGCCGATTGCAATGGCCGGTTCTCCTACCTGAAGCTGACTGGAGTCCCCCAGCGTCGCTACCGCGATCTCATCCATAGTTGCCTTGCTGATATGATCAAGTGATACAGCAACCACTGCCAGATCCCGGTTTGCATCCGTTCCTTTAATATTGGCCTCCACACTTTTTTCATCAATAAAAGAAACCGTCAGCGTATCATTTCCTTCCACCACATGATTGTTCGTCGCAATCAAAAGCTCCTTATCATTCTGTCCGATAATAATTCCAGATCCAGCACTTTCACTTTGCTGCTCCTGCACGCCTCCAAAGAAGTTCTGCACCTGCTGCACACTCATATTGGTAATGGACACAACGGACGGCATTACATTTTTCGTAATCTCCGCCACATCTGATGTCACCGTGCTGTCGGAAGATTTAGTCAGCTGTGCTTCGTTCACCGTTGCCGTTGCTTTTGCCGTCTGATTCCTTCCTGTCAGATCCCCAAGGAAATGATCTCCAAGTATATTTCCCGCCTGGAACACAAAGCTTGCAACCACACCAAATACTACTGCAAGCCCCACCGTCTTCATCCATTTCGGCGTAGTTTTCTTAGGCTTCTTCGGAGGTGTATGTAAATTCTCTCCGCCTGGCTGCTCCCCATTTTGATTCTGTTGATATTCATAGTAGGTATATTGATTTTCCATATGAAAGACTCCTTTCTCTGCGTCTCCTTCTTTTTCTTCACTCTATGTATGGTAGTCTACCCTGAAAATGTGTTAAAAGTGTGATGAAATATTGTCTATTTCAAGAAATCACAGACACAAAGTCTCTCCTTAAATCTTTTCCTAAATTTCTCTTAAATTCCTTTTTCCAGTTCTATCCGTATCTTCTCTTGTGTTCCCAAAAGGGAGCCCTGCACCATCTCTGGCTTTCCTCCGCCTCTTCCGGAAAACACTTCATTCAGACGTCTGCACAGCGCGCGTACATCCTTCGTCTTACTTCCGATCACATATCGGTAACCGTCCACATCGTTTCCTGCAAATACAGCCGCCGCCTCCGCGCCTTTCTGAAGCAGAACGTTCATCAGTTCCCGCGGTGAGTTTCCCGTAAGCTCTGAATCAAATACGGCAGTAATTCCCTCTTCTACCGGAATCTCCTGCGCCTGATATGCCACTAATTTCTGGCTCAGCTGTGACACTTTCCCTTTCCACTGTGTCTGCTCTTCTTTCAGCTTCTTCGTTCCTTCTGCCACCTCGTACTCCTTGACGCACAAAAGAGAGGAAATCTTCTTAATATTCTCATCTTTACGGTCGTAGTCCCGAAGTGCTCTGGCGCCGCAGAGCATCGTAATCCGCTCTCCGCCCTTATAATGAATCATCTGAACCAGCTTCACCATTCCGATCTCTCCGGTAGTATTTACGTGAGGCGCACAGCACGCACATACATCATATCCCGGCACCGTAATAATTCGTACCTGACCTTCAATCTCAATCTTGCTGCGATAATGAAGTGTCTCCAGTTCTTCTTTCGACGGGTAGGACGTCTCCACCGGAATGTTCTGCCACACTGCACAGTTAGCCTCCCACTCAATCTCTTTTAATGCTTCCCTTGAGATCGGACCGTCAAAATCCATGGTACAGTAATCGCTTCCTAGATGGAATCCCACATTATGATATCCAAATCTTTCATGTACCAGACCGGATACAATATGTTCTCCTGTATGCTGCTGCATTTTCTCGAACCGCTCTTCCCAGTCAATTCTTGCTGTCACCTTTGTTCCTACCGGAACAGCCGCCTCTGCCGTATGCCAAATCACGCCCTCCTTCTCATGGGCATCCGTGACTCTCACCTCTCCGATCCAGCCGGTATCTGCATACTGGCCGCCGCCTTCCGGGAAGAACACCGTCCGGTCAAGAGCAATCAAATACTGTGTTCCTTTGGGTTCACAGGCTAAAACCTCCGCCTCACAGGAAACCTTATGACTATCCTGATAAAATACTTTTTCCGTCATTCCTACATCCTCTCCGGAGCTTCAAATCCCAACATATCAATACAGGATTCCAGAATCTTACGTGTCAGCACCAGCAGCGCAATATAACTCTTCTTTCTGTTTTCATCCTCTTCTGACAAAATCTTCGTCTCATGATAAAAACGATTGAATGCATTTGCCAAATCATAGATGTATGCACAAATTTTATGCGGCGCCAGCTCTGCATATGCATTTTCAATCACTTCGTTATATTTTGCCGCCTCCAGCATTAACGCCTTCTCGCTGTCTCCTGCGGCCTCTCTGATCACAAGACCGTCCGTCTTCTGACCTTCTGCCATATATTTATTTAAGATAGACTTGATCCGCACGATCGTATACAGAATATACGGACCTGTATTTCCCTCAAAGGAGGTGAAACGATCCACGTCAAAGATATAATCCTTAGACGCCTGGTTGGAAAGATCTCCGTACTTGATCGCAGACATTCCCACAATCTTCGCCGTCTGCTGCGCTTCTGATTCCTCTACTGTACGGTTTTCAGAAATTTTCTTCTTCATCTCTTCCACAATCTCTGCGATCAGATTCTCCAGACGCATCACGCCGCCCTCTCTGGTCTTAAACGGCTTTCCATCCTTTCCGTTCATCGTTCCAAAGCCCAAAAACTTAAGCTCTGTATCCTCCGGCACAATCTTCGTCTTCTTCGCCGCACGGAATACCTGAACAAAATGAAGTTCCTGTCTTTTGTCTACCACATAGATCACCTGATCCGGATGATAATCTCCTACTCGCTGTACCAGAGTCGCCAAATCGGTAGTTCCATAGAGGGAAGCTCCGTCAGACTTCTGAATCATGCACGGCGGAATCTCTTTCGTGTCCGTCTCCTCCTGCACATCAATCACAAGCGCACCGTCATCCACATGCGCATACCCCTCTTTTTTCAGACGCTCAATCATATCCGGAATGTAGGCCTGCGCATCTGCTTCTCCCTTCCACAGATCGAATTCCACATTCAAATTCTGATAATTCTTCTTTAAGTCGGCTACAGAAACATTCATAATGTGATTCCAAATTGCCGTATATCCGCGATGACCATTCTGCAGCAGATAGGTAGCATGAAGTGCTTCCTCACGGTAAGCTTCATCCTCCTTGGCCTTACCGCTGGCAGTTGGATAAATTTCCTCTAATTCTCCAATGGTAAATGGAGCCTCCTTTGGATATTCTCCTTCAAACGTTTCGTCATAATAAGGCAGTTCTGGTTTGCGCTTTCCAAGTTCGGTAATGATCAGTCCCATCTGATATCCCCAGTCTCCCAAATGAATATCTCCCAGAACAGTATGTCCCATTTTTCTGGCAATTCTCTTAATACTCTCTCCAATAATTGCAGAACGCAAATGACCAACATGAAGCGGCTTTGCCACATTTGGTCCGCCATAATCAACAACGATCATCTTCGGATCTTCTGTTTTGGTTACTCCAAGTTCTCCATCTGCCCCCATCTGATTCAAATAGTCGGCTGCAAATGTTTTCTTCACCCGAATGTTGATAAATCCAGGATTGACAGCCGTCACCTCGTCCAAACGCTCTGAGTTCTGAAGCTTCTCCACCACATCATTCGCGATCATAATCGGAGCCTTCTTATAAACCTTTGCCCCTGCCATTGCTCCATTACACTGATACTCACACAAATCAGGACGATTCGATAAGGTCACCTTTGCATAAGCCGGATCATATCCCGCTTCTTCAAAGGCATTTCTTAACTCCTCTGTAATGAAATCTATTATTTTTTTCATCTTTTATATCCTCCTTGCACTCCAGTTCCTTACTTTAAGTTCAGAATCCTTAATTAAGTATTTTACCATAATGCCTTGTACGCAACAACCTAATATTCAAACTCTCCTTGCAATTTTTTCCGGTTCATGGTACCGTGACGATAAAGGCTTTTGAAAAATTTACGAAAATAAAGTAAGGAGGGCTCCTATGAACACAAAAGTTTTTCACAATTTATCCTACGGCGTCTACATTATCTCTTCCCTCGACGGGGAACGCCCTACCGGCTGCACAGCCAACAGTGTGATGCAGATCACTTCCTCTCCGGCAACTCTTGCGCTTAGCATGAACCACGACAACTTTACCAATTCCTGCATTGAAAAAACCGGGAAATTTGCCATTTCCATTCTGTCTGAGACGTCAGATCCTTCTCTGATTGGACAATTCGGTTTCCAGTCCGGAAGAGACGTAAATAAATTTGAGAACATTCTTTTTGAGACGAAAGAAGGACTTCCTGTCCTTACAGACTCCTGCGGCTATATCATCTGTAAAGTCATCGACAAAATGGAAACCTCTACACACACGGTATTCTTAGGAGAAGTCATAGACGGAGATATCCAAAGTGCCTCTCCTTCCATGACCTACGCTTACTACCACAGGGTCATCAAAGGAAAGAGTCCGAAAAATGCACCGACCTATCTGCCGGAAGAAGAATCAGAAAATACTATCCCTTCTAAAACCTCCTGGGTGTGCAGCATCTGCGGCTACGTATACGATGAAGAGGCGCCTTTCGAAGAGCTTCCTGACAGTTATACCTGCCCAATCTGCAAACAGCCAAAATCCAAATTTGTGAAGCAATAAGTGCCTGACTTTTGCATCCACTGTATATTTTTTACAGTGGATGTTCTTTTTTTCTAATTCCTCTTGACAATCCCCCCCTCATGTTTTATTGTACTATATAAATAATACAAATTTAGTCAGGAAACGAGGTGATCGTATGCCATGGGATCTTGATAATGACCGCCCAATCTATCTTCAACTGATGGAGCGGATCCAGCAGGATATCGTAGCTGGCGTCTACCAGGCCGGTGATAAACTTCCATCCGTCAGAGACCTTGCAATGGAAGCTGCTGTAAATCCCAACACGATGCAAAAAGCGCTCTCTGAGCTGGAGCGAAACGGCCTTCTTCATTCACAGCGAACCAGCGGGCGTTATATTACGGAGGACAAAGAAATGCTGAAACAGCTAAAAAGTGATCTCGCAGCCAGTCACATACGGGAATTTATTGAAAAGATGAAACAGCTGGGCTTCCCTGAAGAAGAGACCTTAGAACTGATCCAAAATGCAATAAAGGGGGAACACTAACATGAAGCCGATTTTAGAGTGTCAGGGGCTTTCCAAACGCTATTCTTCCAGTTTTTATGCCCTGAATAATCTGAACCTTGCATTGGAAAAAGGACAGATTGTCGGTCTTCTTGGACCAAACGGAAGCGGAAAGACAACTCTGATTAAACTGATTAACGACTGCCTCCACCCAACCCAGGGAACCATCCTGATCGATGGCATGGAGCCAGGCGTAGCAACCAAAAAACTGATTTCCTATCTGCCCGAGCGCACTTGTCTGGATCTCTCTATGAAGGTAAAGGATGTCATTGCATACTATGCAGATTTCTATGAAAACTTTGTAACAGAACGGGCATACCAGATGCTTCAGGATTTGGAAATCAATCCCAATGCGAGGCTGAAATCCTTATCCAAAGGAACCAAAGAAAAGGTTCAGCTCATCCTGATTATGAGCCGAGATGCAAAACTTTATATCTTAGACGAACCAATCGGCGGAGTTGATCCGGCAGCACGCGACTACATCCTTCATACCATTTTGAATAATTATAATGAAGAAGCAACTATCCTGCTGTCCACCCACCTGATTCAGGATATTGAGAATATTCTGGACCGAGTCGTATTCATCCGTCAGGGGCAGGTCGTTCTCAACCAGACTGTGGATGAAATCCGTACCCAGCATGGTAAATCTGTAGATAGTTTATTCCGGGAGGTGTTCAGATGTTAGGCAAATTATTGAAATACGACATGAAATCATTGAACCGATTCCTGATTGTGCTGCACACATTTCTGCTGTTATCAGCACTTGGAATCCGCATCTTCCTGACCGGAAGAATCTTTGCAGACAATACAGCAGAAGGAACTATTTTGGGACTCTCTTTTCTGCTTTACATTCTGGTTATTACAGCTGCAAACTTTGGAACCTTTATCGTCATTGCTGTTCGTTTCTACAAAAACCTGTATTCGGACGAAGGATATTTAACCCATACCCTTCCGGCAACAAAAGGTGCACACCTGTTGTCCAAGACGATTTCTGGAACCATCTGGGGCACACTCGATATGATTCTGATGGGGCTGTCCATCTATATCGTAGTGGCTACGCCATTTGTCATGGATGTCTATCATGCACATAGAGCCGAGATTCTCACAGAATTTGGATTTATCGGACGCTATGCCGATTTAACATTTCCGAAGATTCTGTTGTTTCTTCTTATATTTAGCATCATATGCGCCTTCAGCAGCTGTATTACCATCTATGCTTCTGTTGTACTGGGACAGTTATTTAGCGGGCATCGGATACTGGGAGCTGTTGTATCCTATTTTGCGATCTCGACCATCGTATCTATTTTAAGCTTTATCAGTCTGGCAGTGCTCGGCCTGTCCACTTCTAAAGATCTCATTTACATGAGATCGGCCGCAGGGGAACCTTTCAACTTTGTAGCTTACATGGCTGGCGTACTAGGTCTTTCTACACTGCTTGCACTGATCGTCGGAATCATTCTATATATTCTGACCTATGTTCTGATGAACAAAAAAATTGACCTTGCTTAAAACGATATCCGCATATTCTCAACATCTAAAAATACCGTCTGCCGAGGTAAACCAAACTGGTAAACCATACCGGCCGACGGTATTTTTCTTTTTCTTCTTTTTCAAAAAATGGTCTGCACCAACACCATATACAGCACCGTTCCCACTCCGATACTAAGGAGATTATTCCGCTTCCATACATGAAGCCCTGCCGTAACCACCACAGCAATCAGCTCCGGAAGCCCATGGGAGCCAGAAAGCACGGGTGTCTCCTTTAGGCAATAGACCACCAGCATTCCGATCACCGCAGGTGTCAGTACTTTTCCCAGATACTGAACTACCGGCGGAATTTCTTTCCCTCGTGGGAAAACCAGAAATGGAATCACGCGAGTTCCAAAAGTTGCAAGGGCAACCAGCAGAATAATGAAAAACGATATTCCTGCACTTAACGGCATAACTCTCCCTCCATTCCTGTCTCTAATTTCTTTCTTCCAAGAAGCAATACCAAGGTAATTAAAATCATAGACGGCAGCACAAATCCATCTACTCCGAAAATTTGCAGGCATACAAACGCTGCAGCCACTCCAAGAAGTTCTGGAATCCGATTCTTTTCCTCCATCCACTGTTCCACAAAAATAACGACGAACAGCGCAGTCATCGCAAATTCAATTCCTTCCGAATTAAACGGAATAAGTGCCCCTGCAATCCCACCGATGGCAGAACCTATAATCCAGTAGGACTGATTCATAAGTGAGATCGCGAACAAAAACTTTTCTTCCTCTACTCCTTTTGGAACCTTCGTTGTACATAGCAAGGAATACGTCTCATCTGTCAGCCCAAAGATCATATACCAACGCTTTTTTCCCATCTGATGGAACCGCTCCAACAGAGAAATCCCATAAAAAATATGTCGGATATTCACCATCAGTGTCATAGCAATCACATTTAGAAAAGAAACTCCCGGCACAAAAAAATTCACTGCCAAATACTGCCCTGACCCTGCATAAACCATCAGGCTCATCAGCATTGCCCACAAAAATGAATATCCTTTTTCCGCAAACATAACTCCAAATGCAATTCCAATAAATAAATATCCGGTCAATACCGGAATGGTATAAGGGAACGCCTTTCGAAAGGCCTGTTTATACCCTGCCATCCTTCTCTCCTCCTTTACTTTATTACGTTACCCAGCTAAGTTGCCAGGCTAAAAAAGAACAGACCTCATATACAAGGTCTGTTTTTTCCGGGAAACCGCTACCTAGCTTCCAGTTGAATCTTCATAAGCATTTTTCAAATCCACAAGAGCTTCCTGTAGCAGCGCATCCGACTGCACCGCCGCATGATAAGCACTTTGTGTATCGGCAAAGAGCTGCTGCACATCCGTGTGCTGTGCAAGTTCCTCAATACAGGTTCTAATCTCTGCTTCCTTTACCTCTGTGCCGACCCGGTAACTGCCGTCTTTTTTCTTGTCCACATACAGTGTACCAAGTCCCGGAACCTTTGTATATATATCTTTAATCTTCATATCGTATCTCACAAACACGACATACGTATCCTTGTATCTTCCAAGCTTGATATGGCTTTCTATTCCTTCATAAGCCTCCACAAACTTGCTTTCTCCGGCTGCTTTTTCAAAATATTCTTCTACTGCGCCGGAAACCTCCGGATATTTTCCCATGGAAAGGGGATTCTCCTCCATCGTCTGATATCCCAGATTCTCCACCTTCATCTGTTGAGAATTCGTCTTCTGTACCTTTTTCGTCTCTTCTTTGGTCAGAGCTTGTCTGCCCATCTCCGCCGTCAGTACCAAAAGCAGCGCTATCACGACCACTTTTATAAACAGATACTTCTTTACGGGAGATATGCAGTCCTTACGTTCTCCTTCCATAAAGACTCCCTTCTGCAACGAAAAAAAGTTAAAAAAGTACACACCCGGGCGGATTCGAACCGCCGCTCCCGCCTCCGGAGGGCGGTGCTCTATCCCCTGAGCTACGGGTGCATAATCAATAACAATATGAAATTACCTTTGTTATACTAACACATTTTTCTCATAAAGTAAAGGAAATGATTTCGACATTTTTTCACATTTCATCATTTCCCTTACTTTTTATACCATCATACCTGAAAAATACTCAAAACGGATTCTATAAGGACTCTCTAAATCCGCAGCAGCTTATACTCCCGATCATAATAATAAACACGATCCGATAGAATTTCCTCTTCCTCCAGCTGCGTATCATTCACTTCCCGAACAAGCGCTGTTAAATCCCTTTTTGAAACCGACTTACTCTCCGGCAGAATAATCACTTCATGCACACTGCTTGGGAGTACATAATAATTCTCTCCCAGCTTTTCCCCGATTCTTTCCAGGCAGCCCTCGTATAAAAGGCAAGCTGCTCCGAAATTCCGATACCGATTCGTCAGTACATAGAAGATATCCTCCCCTCTTGGAATCTCCATCCCCCATCCGCCTGCCATCTCACTTAATGGCTGACAATCTTCCGGCAGAATTCTCCTGGTGTTCCAAGTAGCCCGTGCAAAAATCTCAGCTTCCTTCACGTTCCACATCTTCAAATGCTCATCGCTGATCAGCATAGATGCCGTTCCATAAAAACTGACTTCTAACAGAACCTGATAAATCACTGCCAAATCTAAAAAATTCTGATGCGGCACTCCCTCCAAAAGCTCCCGGTTCGCCTGTCGGTTAATCAAACGATAAACTATCTTTTCTTTTACTTTTGCATACTCTTCAACTAAACTCCCATCCCAGGAATGACGAAAACGAATCCTTTGATACAGACTCAGAATTTCCTCTGTGATCTCCTCTACACTGTCCCCATCACAAAACTGCTGATAATACTCCTCTAGATAGATGGTCGGGGAAATATTGATCCCCTTCTCCATAATGGTAAGACCATACTTCTTAATCCCATTATTTTTCACCGCCGTATACAACTGTACGGTAATGTTCTCCTTCACTCCTTCCTTTACTTTTCCCTCTACTGCACGGATAAACTGGTAATATGTCATAATACTCCTTTCCCCAAAGCAGCATCGTGGAAAATATGTCCTTGTTACACTTCTGAAAATAGCGGCAGAAACTGCCATTGAATCAATTGATATGAACAATGAATTATGGTATTTCAATTATAAAAAAGCCCTGCAGAAATTGCAAGGCCTTTTTCTTAAAATTAGCATCCTATACTCTGGATAAATACTCTCCTGTACGAGTATCGAT
Organism: Dorea sp. ICN-14282; assembly: GCF_037890115.1. Classification (NCBI taxonomy): domain Bacteria; kingdom Bacillati; phylum Bacillota; class Clostridia; order Lachnospirales; family Lachnospiraceae; genus Dorea; species Dorea sp. ICN-14282. The sequence continues at coordinate 1,019,312 of NZ_JBBKBH010000001.1, forward strand.
CTTGATCATCTCATCCTGCTCAACGAACAGAGGAACTGCTACCTGAGCGCCAGTCTCTACGATTGCCGGCTTTGTTGCTCCCTGAGCGGTATTGCCCTTAAATCCAGGCTCTGTTTCTGTAACGAGAAGCTCTACAGTAAGCGGTGGCTCAATCGCAAATGGTTTCTCCTGATACAAGCTTACGCTGACTTCCTGATTCTCTTTTACAAACTTCAGGGAATCGCCCACATCTTCCTTGCTGACAGCGATCTGATCAAAAGTCTCGTTGTCCATGAAGTAGAACAGATCTCCATCGTTGTAAAGATACTGCATCTTCTTTCTCTCAATAAACGCTTCCTGGAAAGACTCTGTCGGACGGAAGGTTGTCTCTACCACACCACCGTTGATGATATCTTTTAATTTCACGCGGACAAAAGCTGCTCCTTTTCCCGGTTTTACATGCATGAATTCCATAACCTGGCATACTTTGCCATCAATCTCAAGCGTCATGCCATTTCTAAATTCACCTGCTGATTTTGTTGCCATTCTATTATCCTCCTTAATCATGCCCCACAGGACACTTCTACGTTTACGTTCGCTTTTATCATTTTATAATAAATTATGCCTTTTTTCAACCCTTTTTTACTGTTTCAGGCTTCTCTTATAAAAGTATAGCACAATTTTTTCCAGATACCGTTTCAGTACAATCTGGATCTCTTCCTTAGGATGAATCGGCTTTACCAGAATATTGGCAATTCCGGTTCGTTTTGCTCCCCATACATCCGTGAACAGCTGATCTCCGATAAACAATGTATTCTTCTGGTTTGTTCCCATCATTTCCATTGCTTTCTTATAATTCTTTGTAGACGGCTTATGGGCATTGTACACATAATCCACCTGAATGTCCTGATTGAACATTTTCACTCTCGGTTCTTGATTGTTGGAAATCAAGCAACAGTGAAATCCCAGACTCTTAAGCTTTGCAAACAGCTTCTTTGCACGCTCGTCCGCCGGAGCGCCATGGGGCACCAAAGTGTTGTCGATATCAAAAATCACCCCTCGGTATCCTTTCTTATATAACTCTTCAAAATCAATCACATATGTAGATGCTACATATTTATCAGGAAAAAACTTATCAAACATCTCTCTACTCTTCCATCTCTATAATCCGCTGCACCAGTTCCTCACATATCTGCAGCACCGTCTTGTTATCTGTATTGATGACAATATCTGCGGCAGCTTCGTATTTCTCCCTGCGCTGCTCCATCAGTTCAGAAATGCCTTTTACATTCTTGCGCCCATTCAAAACCGGTCTGTCATCACTGTCTTTCACTCGCTCGTAGATTGTCTGAGGACTCGCCGTCAGCAGAACAACTCGTCCGTTTTTCTTCATTTCTTCTACGTTTCGCTCGCGAAGGGCCGCTCCTCCGCCACAGGAGATCACCGTATTCTTGTTAGACTGCATTTCCACCAGAAGTCCGGTCTCCAGATCACGAAAATATTCTTCTCCGTAGGTTGCAAAAATATCCGGGATACTCATTTCTTCCCGTTCTGCAATCAACTGATCCATCTCAACCACCTTCATGGCAAACATGGTGCTTAAGTAATCGGAAATTGTCGTTTTTCCGGCTCCCATAAAACCAATCAGCACAATATTATAATCAAACAGCTTTCTCGCCTGGATTTTTTTACTGTTACGAAGGATTCTGCGGAACACATCGTAAATCTCTTCTTTATACTTGTTGTCTTCAAGCTTCTCTTCCAGTCTCATCTTCTGCTTGGCTTCCTGCTGCGGCTGGAGAATCGGCATACCATATTCTTCCTTATACGCCATAATCTTCTCTACAATCGCGTTTCTTTCCACCAGCGCATCGATAATCTTATCATCACACAATGCAAGCTGCTCCCTGTACATCTCTAGATCATTCATCCTTGTCTCTCCTGTCTGCCTTGTTATGTCAATTTACAATTACTGATTATTATATCAAGATTCCAGGTCCTCCGCAAGAATTTCATATCGCTCTTTCACATAATCAATGAAGGTTCTGGCAACCGGCGAAAGATACTTATCCTTCTGCGTTACCATGTAAACCAGCCTGCTAAACTGAAGATCCTTAAGCGTAAGACGCACCACCGGCATACTACGTATTGCCGGCACATCCGGCACAATCCCGACTCCCAGACCCTGCGCCACCATTCCGGCAAGCGCACTGTCTTCATCTACCATATAGCTGATCCGCGGTTTCTTCCTAGCCACCTTAAAAAGTCGATCCACCATAGATCTTAACCCGCTTCCCTTGTTGAAAAAGATCTGCGGATACTCTGCCAGTTCCGCAATCGTTACGGAATCCTTTTGAGCCAGAGGATGATCTAACGGAGTAATCGCTACCAAAGTTTCCTTCGATACCGGAAGAAAATCAAGATCTTTCTGCCCTTCCACCATAGAACAGAATACCAAATCGTATTTTTCTTCCCGAAGTCCCTTTATTACCTCCTGGGTCACGCCATTGTAAAAACCGAATTCCACCTCCATCTGTGGATAATCCTTCAAAAAATTCGCAACCAACCCCGGCACAAATTCTGCTCCTTGAGTATAAATATAACCGATATCAATCCTTCCCCCGCTCAGACTCGTCATGGCCTTCGTCTTCCGCACGCCAGTATCCAGAATAGCAAGAGCTTCTTCTGCATACTGCATAAACATTCTGCCATACTTAGTCAGTACAACATTGCGTCCCTGCCGTTCAAAAAGCCGGGTTCCCAACTCCTGCTCCAGTGATGAAATTGCATGACTTAAGCTTGGCTGTGTAATCGTCAGTTTTTCCGCCGCCCTGGTGTAATGTTCAATATGTGCAAGTGTTACAAAGTATTGCAGCTGATTCAGGTTCATGTTTCATCCTCCTTGTATATTTTTACCAAGTATACCACAATCCATAGACAAATTCTATTGTCTCGACCAAAAACATGCATTTGTTTTATATTTAACAATATTTTATAATAAACGTATACTTCAAGTAACCATTAGGAAATCGTATGGAGGAAATCAAAATGAAAAACAATTATCCACATATCTTTCAGCCACTGACGCTGAGAGGAATGACCATGAGAAACCGTGTGGCAATGATGCCTATGGGAAGCGATTTTGCAGGACATAACGGAGAATTAAGTGACGAACATATTAAGTATTATGAACTGCGTGCACGCGGCGGCACAGGATTAATCATTGTTGAAAATATCTGTGTAAAATATCCAGAGGGTTCCAATGGAACAACGCAGCTTCGTCTGGACAAAGACTGCTACATTCCGCGCATGTTCAACCTGACAGAAGCCTGTCACAGACAGGGCGCATGCATCGGTGTACAGATCAACCACGCCGGAGCCTCTGCCATGAGTTCCAGAATCGGAATGCAGCCGGTATCTGCTTCTACCCTTCCATCCAAGCCAGGCGGAGAGACTCCTCGCCCTCTTTCTAAAGAAGAACTGGAAAGCATTGCAAAGGACTATGCTGCCGCTGCCAGACGTGCTGTAAATGCCGGATTTGATTTAATCGAAATTCATGCCGGACACTCTTATCTGATCAGCCAGTTCCTGTCCCCAACCATGAACGACCGCACCGACGAATTTGGCGGATGTGCTAAAAACCGTGCACGATTCTGCCGCATGATCATTGATGAAGTAAGAAAAGCAATTGGTCCAAGAGTTCCTATTTCTCTGCGTCTTAGCGTTGACGAACTGGTAGAAGGCGGAAATACCGTAGAGGACTGTCTGGAATATTTGGAATATTTAAATGATGAAGTTGATTTATTCGATACCTCTGCCGGATTAAATCCAACCATTCAGTATCAGATTGACGCCAACTACCTGGAAGACGGCTGGAGATCCTATATGGCAAAAGCAGTTCGTGACAAATTCAATAAACCAACCATTGCAATCGGAAACATCCGTGATCCAAAGATTGCCGACGATATTATTGCACGGGGAGATGCCGATCTTATCGGTCTTGGACGTGGTCTTATCGCAGATCCTGACTGGTGCAACAAAGCAAAATACGGAGACGTCTGCGATATCCGCAAATGTATCTCCTGCAACATAGGATGTGTCGGCAACCGAATCGGCGGAAACAAACCGCTTCGCTGTACCATCAACCCGGATCTGACAGAAGGCGAATCTTACAAGAAGAAGCAGGTTGCAAACCCTTGCAGCGTGGTTGTCGTCGGAGCCGGAACTGCCGGTCTTGAAGCTGCATGTACTGCTGCTGAAGTTGGATGTCAGGTAACCCTTTTGGAGAAAAAAGACGAAATCGGCGGACTTTCCGTTGAGATTTCCAAGATTCCTGCAAAGAAGAGACTGGCAGACTTTCCTACCTACTTAAAACATCGTGCATCTAAGCTTTCTAACTTGACGATTAAAACAGGTGTAGACGCAACAGTAGAAGACATTAAGGCTTACCAGCCGGATCTCGTTGTCAATGCCACAGGTTCCGTTCCTCTCCTTCCTCCAATTGAAGGACTTCACGAGAATCTTGCTAGCGCAGATGCATCTGTATACTCCATTATGGATATGATTGACAATCTTGATAACTATCCGGAAGATCTCACCGGTAAAAAGGTTGTTGTTGTCGGCGGAGGTGCCGTAGGTCTTGACGTAGTCGAATTCTTTGCACCACGCGGAGCTGAAACTACCATCATTGAAATGATGCCAATCATCGGAAACGGACTGGATGCTTCATCTACCGCCAGCATGAAAGAATGTATGAGCAAGCATCACGTAACCCAGATGGTAAATACAGCTCTTATGAAAGTAAATCCACATTCCTTCCTAGTTAAATACGATGGAAAGGAAGAGGAACTTCCATTTGATTATGGTTTTGTATGCCTGGGCATGAAAGCACACACACCTATTTGGGAAGCCATCGAACAAGGATTTGAAGGCGAGAACACCGAAGTGATCAACATCGGCGACTCTGTTCGTGCAAGACGCATCATCGACGGCACAGATGCCGGACGCCATTTGGTATTGAATACTTTGGAGCGTTTGGGATATCTGTAAAATATATCTTAAAGAGCCACAGTACTTGTAAACACAAGAACTGTGGCTCTTATTTTACTCTTTATTCCAGAAGCCTACATCTTCCTTCGGTACTCTTCCAGCCGCGCCCCTATCTTTTCTTTAAACGTCTTCCATGCCTCTTCGTCCTCTACAAAATACTTCGGACAATTCTTTCCTGTTACATCATAATGACGAATTACATCCTCCTGATCTAAGTCAAACTTCAGGCAGAGCCATGCACATAGATCTACCACAGATTCATAGGTCTCTTCATTAAATTTCCCAGCCTCATCCGGATGACAGCACTCAATGGATACCGTATCCATGTTCCGGCTGTTGGACGCATATGCCATCTCCCAGGTAGGTACGCATTGAATAATTTCCCCTTCCAATCCAACAATAAAATTGCTGCTTACACTCGTCGTATGACTGTCTTTGAGCCCTTCAAAATAATTACGGTTATCCATAGCTGTAGCTCCTGGATTCGCAGTATAATGCACAACAATTCCTGTAATCTTATTTACCTTCGTCCCAGGTCTGGAATAGGGATTCACCGTCAAAAGCTCTACATCAATATCCGGACGTACCGCATCCACCGCATCTCCGCTTCGCTCTTGATACTGATCTGAAAACCAGATCTTCTTCGCCAGTTTTCCCACTCCCAAAACAACCAATATCAACAGGAGAAGAAGCATTCCCATTCGGATATTCCGCTGCATCTTTCTCTTCTTCTGCGCTGTGCTTAGCTTCCGCCTGTATTTCTTTTTCATTCGTACTTATCTCCTATCCACAGCCCTTCGGCATTTCTTCCTTTCTATCTTAGCATGCCGGACGAAGGTTTTTATGAATAGTTCCTTATGATTTTCTAAATTCTGTATGTTATCTTACAAATTTTTCCTAAGTAATCTACTCTGTATAGAAACGATATTCGGTCGTTGTATCGTATGCCTCATTTGCTTTCACAATCGGCCCTTCAAACTGCTCTTTATGAACAGCATCCGGGAAATACTGCGTCTCAAAGCATAGGAAATCCCGGATCTGATACACTACTCCTCCTTTTCCCGGCTCATTTTCCAAATAATTTGCTGTATACAGATGAACGCCCGGAAGATCTGTATAAACCTCCATTCCGATCCCTGTCTCTTTCGCGTACATTCCTGCCACTTTACGAAAACCGCTTCCATTCAATACATAGTTATGATCATATCCTTTTCCCAGAATCAAAGCTTCATAATCCGCTTCAATATCCCGTCCAATAACTTTGCGGGTTCTGAAATCCATCGGAGTCCCTTCTACGGATACAAACTCACCCGTAGGAATTGACTCTTCATCCGCTCTAGTATAAGTCTTTGCATCCACCCAAGCTTCCTGAGACAGAACGCTTCCTGATTCATGTCCTGCCAGGTTAAAGTAACTATGATTAATCATATTCACCAAAGTATCCTGATCTGAGACTCCATGGTAATGAATCTTCACACCATTTTCCTCTGTCAAGGTATAGGTCACTGACACGGTAAAGTTGCCAGGGAATCCCTGATCTCCGTCGGGACTGAACAGCTCAAATGTCACATGACTTTCATCTGCCTCCACCATTTTCCACAACCGCTTCGGATAGAAATCTCTGCCCCCATGCAGAGTATTCTTTCCGTCATTTGCTGTCAGTAAATATGTCTTTCCCTCAATATCAAAGGAGGCGCCGCCAATCCGATTGGCCACGCGGCCTACAGTCGCTCCGATCGATGCTTCCCCCTTCTCATATCCGGTTACATCATCATACCCTGCCACTACGTCTATCATCCGACCGCCACTCGCAGGAATCAACACTTGCACCAAAGTCGCTCCGAAATCCGACACTTTGATTTCCATCCCATTCTGATTTTTTAAGGAATAAAGATGTGCCTCTTCCCCATTTTTTAAAATTCCAAATTTCTGCATTTCCCTTTTCTCCTCTCACCAGTTTCCTCATATCTTCCCTTATGATACCGTTCTTTTCTCTGAATGTCCATAGAAAAAGAAGGGGAAAAATATGCCATCGGCTCAGCGGCACAAACTGCCGCCAAACAGATGACATATCACAAATCTCTTATTCGTCTACACTATAGTTCGGAGCCTCTTTGGTAATATGAATATCATGCGGATGACTCTCCTTCAAAGATGCTGCCGAGATCTTCACAAACTGTCCACTCTTCTTCAGATCCTCGATGGTTGGAGTACCACAGTAACCCATACCGGAACGAAGTCCTCCCATCAGCTGGAATACCGTATCCTCTACCGTTCCTTTATATGCAACACGTCCTTCTACACCTTCCGGAACCAGTTTCTTCGCATCGGACTGGAAGTAACGGTCTTTGCTTCCGTTCTCCATTGCTGCAATAGATCCCATACCACGGTAAACTTTATACTTTCTTCCCTGGTACAGTTCAAAAGTTCCCGGGCTCTCATCACAGCCAGCAAAAATGCTTCCCATCATACATACGTTAGCACCGGCTGCAATTGCCTTCGTCATATCTCCTGAGTATTTGATTCCTCCATCTGCAATAATCGGAATTCCATACTTGTCAGCTACTTCATAACAGTTCATAACAGCCGTAACCTGTGGAACACCGATTCCTGCAACTACACGGGTCGTACAGATAGATCCTGGGCCGATACCTACTTTCACAGCGTCAACACCGGCTTTAATCAATGCCTCTGCCGCCTCTCCAGTTGCCACATTTCCTGCAATGACCTGAAGATCCGGGAATTTATTCTTCACCATCTCTACGGTTCTCAAAACGTTGGCAGAATGTCCATGTGCAGAATCCATAACCACAACGTCAACCTTTGCATTCACAAGTTCCTGTGCTCTTTCCAGGCAATTTGCTGTAATTCCAATTGCAGCTCCACAAAGAAGACGACCCTGACTATCCTTGGCAGACAGTGGATACTTGATCTGTTTCTCAATATCTTTAATGGTAATCAGACCCGTTAAATTAAAGTCCTTATCTACGATCGGAAGCTTTTCCTTTCTAGCCTTTGCAAGAATTTTCTTTGCTTCCTCCAGTGTAATTCCCTCCGGAGCCGTAATCAGCCCTTCAGACGTCATGGATTCTTTTATCTTCTTAGAGAAATCTTCTTCAAACTTCAAATCACGGTTGGTAATAATACCGACTAACTTTCTTCCCTCTGTGATCGGGACTCCTGAAATACGGTATTTTGCCATCAAGTCATTGGCATCTGCCAGTGTATGTTCCGGTGACAGATAAAATGGATCGGTAATTACACCATTTTCCGAACGCTTTACCTTATCTACCTCTTCTGCCTGCTGCTCAATCGACATATTCTTATGAATGATACCGATTCCTCCCTGGCGTGCCATTGCAATCGCCATGCGATGCTCGGTTACCGTATCCATACCAGCACTCATCATCGGTATGTTCAGTCTAATCTTCTTCGTCAAATGTGTTGATAAATCCACTTGGTTTGGGATCACTTCTGAATATGCCGGTATCAGCAGCACATCATCAAATGTAATTCCTTCTCCAATGATCTTTCCCATGATTCTAATCCTCTCTTTCGTTTCTTTAGTTAATGATTTAAGAGCTATAATAACCAATCTCTCTACGTTTTGTCAACCAATTTATTGATTTTTCTAAAATCTCTTTTCCAAAATCTGCATTCTTACCGACGAATCACCTTTCTCGGCGCCATCATAGAATATCCTTCTATAATGGTATCATTCGGTTCAAAAATTACTTTCGTCATTTCTCCTTTATTCGTCACCACCAATACATAGCGTCTCGCCTGCTTATTTCCAGAGCTAAAGTCTTTGACCTTTACATTCTGGTACTGTCCAAGCTCCGATGCCCCTGCAGGCGCCAGCAATTCCACATCATTGATGGCCGCCGAAAACTTGCGCTTTCTTTTCGCTTTATTCAGAATAATATCGATATCCAACTCTCCATTTACATAGAGATATTCATATTCTACATTCATTCTTCGGAACAAAAAAACATCCAAAATAATCACCAGAACCGGCAGAATAATCCCCAATGGGAAGAAGAATACGATCACAATTGAAAGAAGCGTCAGAAGAATCAGTCCGATCTTTATCATCCGATCCTTTGCATCTGCTTTCTTTTTCACCAATTGTTCTGTATAATAGTCGCTCATTTCCTTTTCCTCCGCAATTCTTTCATACCAATGTGATTCTCATTATACCACATTTCAACTAAAAGAAAACTCCTCTTTCGAGGAGTTTTCAAATTCTTTAGAATTGTATCTGCAGGATCAACTCAAATGCTCTATTACATCATTCCCATTCCTGCTCCACCTGCCGGCATAGCCGGTGCATCTTCTTTAATGTTTGCAACAACAGACTCTGTTGTCAACAGTGTAGATGCTACACTTGTTGCGTTCTGCAATGCACTTCTTGTTACCTTTGCAGGATCCAGGATACCATATTCTACCATGTCTACATAGTTCTCCGTCAAGGCATCAAATCCGGTTCCCACTGGAGATTCTTTTACTTTGTTAATAATAACGGAGCCTTCCAGTCCTGCATTTGCAGCAATGTGGAACAGCGGAGCTTCCAGTGCTTTTAATACAACCTTCGCACCTGTCTTCTCATCTCCATCCAGTGTCTCTGCCAGTTTTGCAACCTCTTTTGCAACATGAATATAAGCAGATCCGCCTCCGGCGATGATTCCTTCCTCTACTGCTGCTCTTGTCGCATTCAGCGCATCTTCCATACGAAGTTTTGCTTCTTTCATCTCAGTCTCTGTAGCTGCTCCTACACGAATCACAGCAACACCACCTGCTAATTTTGCAAGTCTTTCCTGTAATTTTTCTCTGTCAAAATCAGATGTTGTCTCCTCAATCTGTGCTTTAATCTGAGCTACACGGTCAGAAATCTCTTTCTTGTCTCCCATACCGTCTACAATGACCGTATTTTCTTTCTGAACCTTCACAGATTTTGCACGTCCAAGCTGATCCAGTGTTGTCTCTTTTAAATCCATTCCCAATTCATCAGATACTACCTGACCACCTGTTAAAATTGCGATATCTTTCAGCATTTCTTTTCTTCTGTCACCGTATCCAGGAGCTTTTACAGCCACTACATTAAATGTTCCGCGCAGTTTATTCACGATCAGAGTAGTCAGCGCCTCTCCCTCGACATCCTCTGCAATGATCAGAAGTTTTGCACCTGACTGTACTACCTGCTCTAACAGAGGCAGAATTTCCTGAATATTGGAAATTTTCTTATCTGTAATCAAAATGTATGGATCATCCAAAACCGCTTCCATCTTATCCATGTCAGTAGCCATATATGCAGATACATATCCGCGGTCAAACTGCATACCTTCTACCAGATCCAGTTCCGTCTTCATCGTCTTGGACTCTTCAATTGTAATAACACCGTCGTTAGATACTTTTTCCATTGCATCTGCAACCATTTCTCCAACTTCTACGTCTCCTGCTGAAATTGCAGCAACCTTTGCGATCTGATCTTTTCCATTTACTTTACTGGACATTCCCGCAATTGCCTCTACTGCTTTTTCTGTTGCCTTTCTCATACCCTTGCGAAGAATGATCGGATTCGCTCCTGCTGCTAGGTTCTTCATTCCTTCATGTACCATAGACTGTGCCAAAACTGTTGCGGTTGTTGTTCCGTCACCTGCCACATCGTTGGTCTTAGATGCCACTTCTTTGATCAGCTGAGCACCCATATTTTCAAATGCATCTTCCAACTCAATTTCTTTTGCAATTGTCACACCATCATTGGTGATCAAAGGAGCTCCGAAAGATTTATCAAGAACCACATTACGTCCCTTTGGTCCAAGCGTTACTCTTACTGTATCTGCAAGCTGATTGACTCCAGCTTCCAACGCACTTCTTGCCTCTGCCCCATATTTAATTTCTTTTGCCATGATAATCTGCCTCCTAACTATATTCTATCCAATCTGCTACTCTTTTCCCGAAATCTTTCTTCTATTCGCATACTGCCAAGATATCATCCTGTTTTACGATAATGTATTCTTCGTCTTCAATTTCAACGGTCGTTCCTGCATATTTAGAATAAATAACGGTCTGGCCTTCTGTCACGTTCATCTTTACTTCTTTGCCATCAACTGTTCCACCTGGGCCAACAGCTACTACTTCTGCCTGCTGCGGTTTTTCTTTGGACTGTCCAGGAATTACAATTCCGGATTTTGTAGTCTCTTCTGCTACTAACTGTTTCAATACGACTCTGTCTCCCAATGGTACTAATTTCATATTTATTCCTCCTTAAATAATAACCTCTGGATTATTAGCACTCACAAAAAGAGAGTGCTAAAAGATTCTAGATATAAAATAGCACTCTCTCTGTATTTTGTCAACAGACTTTCTATTTAGTTTACAAGATTTTTATAAAATCCATTTTTGACATGAACTCTTATGACATTGCCCAATTTGTTCCAATACCGTTCTTCAATAACTCCCACACAGGAAACCTCTCCTTCCTGTGTATGAATCCTGCATTCATAGATCCCGTCCAGAGAAAATACCGGAAGCTTTGCCTCCCCTGACAATAAATATATGTCTTCTTCCTCTGGATTATACGTGATTACACTACAATAATAGGTCGTTTCATCATAATAGCCATCTTTCAGAATCATCCGCTGCATCCGGACTTCTGCCTGGCACTCTTCATACATAGCCATCTTTCCTTCTCTGCGCTCTTTACTTTATGCGTTCTGCCTTAATATGCTCCAGTTCGGTAAACACGTAATCGTTTACGACCTTAATATAAGTTCCCTTCATACCAGAAGAACGGGACTCAATTACGCCAGCACTTTCAAATTTACGCAGTGCATTTACAATCACAGACCTTGTAATTCCTACCCTGTCTGCGATCTTACTTGCCACCAGAATTCCCTCTGTTCCATCCAACTCATCAAAAATATGGATGATTGCTTCCAATTCCGAATAGGACAAAGTACTAATTGCAGACTGAACAATATGCTCTTTTCTTGTCTCCTCTGCACTTTCTTCATTAACGGAGCGAAGCATTTCCAAACCGACAACCGTCGTTCCGTACTCGCTTAAGATAATATCATCAATCTCATACATCTCTCCGGATTTATAAAGGAACAGGGTTCCAAGACGTTCTCCCGCAATATCAATCGGCGTAATAATGGCCTGATATCCCCGCACTGCATCCGCTGAAAATCCGAGTGTTTCAAGATTGACATTTTCTTTTGTGGAGAGAATACTAAGAAGACGCTCATTCAGCATCTCATCAATATGTTTTCCCACTTCCCGCTCAATTAACTCTGTAATGTACGGCACATCGCTGCACTTGCTGCCGCCAAGCACTTTTCCTTTCTTACTAACCACCAGCACATTAGAGTTCAAAATCTCTGTCAGCACCTCGCAGATATCATTGAACACAACCTTGCTGGAATTGTTATTGTGCAGTAATTTGTTGATTTTTCTTGTTTTGTCTAATAATTGCACGCTCATTGAAATTCCTCCATTCTTGAATGTTATATTAACATATAATTCATCAACATTCAATGAATTTTCAAAATATTCTTTCTCTTTTATTTATTTTCTACATAACCGCACTGTTCATCTGAACACAGCAGCTTATTTCCTTTTTCTACCATGTAACTTCCACATTTTGGACACTTCTTAACAGATGGCTTCTGCCAGGACATAAATTCACATTCCGGATTATCTTCGCATCCATAGTACTTTCTACCCTTCTTCGTCTTGCGAACCACCACGTCTTTGCCACATACCGGACAAGCCACTCCGATCTTCTCCAGATATGGCTTGGTATTTCTGCACTCCGGAAATCCCGGACAGGCCAGGAACTTTCCATGGGGTCCGTACTTGATCACCATATTGCGTCCACATTGATCACAGATGACATCAGTCACCTCGTCTTCAATCTTAACTTCTTCCAGCTCTTTTTCCGCCATCTCTACTGCCTGCATCAAATCTGGATAAAAGTTCTCAATAATCGTCTTCCACTTTACCTGACCCTCGGCCACACCATCCAAAAGGCTTTCCATATTTGCGGTAAAATTCACATCTACAATACTCGGGAAGGACTGTTTCATAATATTGTTTACCACTTCGCCGATTTCCGTCAAATAAAGGTTTTTATTTTCTTTTGCCACATATCGTCTTGCGATAATGGTGGAAATCGTCGGAGCATACGTACTTGGACGTCCAATCCCCAGTTCCTCCAAAGTCTTGACAAGTGCCGCCTCCGTATAATGCGCCGGCGGTTGTGTAAAATGCTGCTTGGAATCAAAACTTTCTTTGGTGAGTTTGGAATCCATATCCAATCCCTTTAACAGAACATTTCCAGATTCCTTCTCTTCTCCCGCCTCCACATAAACCGTTCGGAAGCCTTCAAATATAATCTTGGAAGCTGCTACTGTAAACCGGTAGGAACCAGCCGCAATCTTTACGGATGTCGTCTCATATCTGGCCGGCTGCATCCGGCTTGCCAAAAAACGCTTCCATACCAGCTGATACAGGCGGAACTGATCTCTGGAAAGGGAATCCTTTACCGATGCCGGTGTTCGCGTCACATCTGTCGGACGGATCGCCTCGTGAGCATCTTGAATAATCTTCTTGCCGCTTCCACTTCTACTCTCGCCCGCCGCTACAAATTCTTCTCCATATGCTTTTCCAATATAATCACGTACACTTATCTCTGCCTCATCAGAAACACGGGTAGAATCGGTACGCAGATACGTGATCAAACCGACGGTTCCGCTTCCTTTGATATCCACACCCTCATATAACTGTTGCGCAATCCGCATCGTCTTTGCCGTCGCAAAGTTCAGCGCCTTAGACGCCTCCTGCTGCAAAGTACTGGTGGTAAATGGAAGTGGCGCCTTTTTCACGCGCTCTCCTTTTTTGATGTCTGCCACTGAATACTCTGCATTTTCTACTTCCTTCAAAATCTGATCCAGCTGCTCTTTAGAACTAATAACCACCTTTTCTTTTTCAGTTCCATAAAATTTGGCATTTAAAAGCTTACGCTCCCCTTCTACTTTCAGATTCACATCCAAAGACCAATATTCTTCTGGTATAAATGCATTGATTTCTTCTTCTCTGTCTGCAATAATCCGAAGTGCCACCGACTGCACACGACCGGCACTTAATCCTCTCTTTACTTTTGCCCACAGAAGAGGACTAATCTTGTAACCCACAATCCTATCCAGCACACGTCTTGCCTGCTGCGCATCTACCAGATCCATATCAATTTCACGCGGATTCTTCAAAGACGCCTTCACTGCATTCTTAGTAATCTCATTAAAACTGATCCGATAAACTTTTTTATCCTCCAGTTTCAACGCTTTACACAAATGCCAGGAAATCGCCTCTCCTTCTCGGTCCGGGTCAGTTGCAAGATAGATCTTGTCTGCCTTCTTTACTTCTTTCCGAAGTCCCGCAAGCAGTTCTCCCTTTCCTCGAATGGTAATATATTTCGGTTCAAAATCATGTTCTACATCAATTCCAAGCTGACTCTTCGGAAGATCCCTGACGTGACCGTTGGATGCAGTCACCACATAGCTGCTTCCGAGGAATTTCTTAATTGTCTTCACCTTTGCAGGTGACTCCACTATGACGAGATAGCGTGCCATATAATTATTTCCTCCAATACCTGTAACTCTTTTGTGAATACCGCCATCAGTCACAGCAAGTTTTCACATAATAATTCCGGGACACTTCCGTCACAAGACCCTTCATCTGAAGTGATACCAGTGTCCTTAACAGCTCCGGGATCGCAAGACCCGTTTCTGCTGCCAGCTGATCCATTCCTTCTGGATACAAGCCGAGACAACTATACACTATATTTTCGGGACTTTCAAGCATTATTTCATTTTTGTCAGATTTTTTTCCCAATCGTTTATTTTGAATCCCCAGTTCTTTCAGCAGGTCTTCCGGACTCAAAAGAATCCCTGCTCCCTGCCGAATCAACAGATTACACCCCTCACTTAACGGACTGTTCACTGGACCCGGAAGTGCATACACATCCTTTCCCTGTTCCAAAGCAAGATCTGCAGTAATCAGCGATCCGCTCTTTTTTCGAGCCTCCATCACCAGCACCACATCTGCCAGTCCACTGATAATTCGATTTCTTCTTGGAAAATTTGACGAAAAAGGCTTCCTCCCAGGTGGAAATTCTGATACAAGCCCTCCTGCTTTCTGAATATCCATATACAGTCCAATATGCTCCCTTGGATAACAGATATCTACGCCACATCCTAATACTCCACAGGTATATCCGCCGCCATTTAAGGCCCCTCTCTGACCAGCTCCGTCAATTCCCCGTGCCAGCCCGCTGATCACTGCCACGCCATTTTGCGCCAGGATTTTCCCATACTCCAGCGCCAACCGCTCCCCGTACACTGTACATCCTCTCGCACCTACAATCGCTGCCGATAAGCTTTCTTCATCAGGAAGCCTTCCCTTTCCATATAACGCATACGGAGGGTCTTCTATCTTCTTCAGCCTTTTAGGGTATCTTTCGTCAAAACAAGTAAGAAACCAAATTCCTTCTTGTACAAGCTTTTCCCCAGTTTCTTTCATATTCTTCCTGGTTTCTCTTCTCCTGTCCCGAAGTACCTTCCTATCTTTTTCCGTCAGTATGTCCAAACGACACAGCTCTGTTTCTTCTATATAATATACCGCTTCTGCACTCTTGTATTCTGTCTGAAGCCATATCTTTTTCCGATCCGACAACGAAGAAATCCCTGCCAGCCAATATTCATATATTCTTGTTTTCTCATCCATTTTCCATCCTCACAACTTTTCTATCTCTTTCTATCATCGACTCCAATACTTCTTATCCAATCCGCGATAGCCAATCGCTTCCATTAGATGTGGTTCCCGCACCACCTCACTTTCCTCTAGATCCGCAATGGTCCTGGCAACCTTCAAAACCTTGTGATAAGTACGGGCCGTCAAGTGTAATGTTGCATATGCCTGCTGCATCAGGCGTTCTTCCTCCTTTCCAAGCCTGCAAAAATGCTCCAACTGCCGAATCCCCATCGATGCATTCGTAAGATGGAATCCATTTCCCGATCCAATTCCTGTTTCGCCCTGATATCTGGAACTTTGAATCTCCCTGGCTCTGCAGATCCGCTCTCGAATAGTCTCTGAGTTTTCTGGAATTTGAAATGATTCCGACTTCATACACAGTGAATCATAGGAAACTCTGGAAACCTCTACGCAGAGATCCATCCGGTCTAAAAATGGCTGACTGACCTTCCCTAGATACTGCTGAATCTGATGCGGAAGACAGCGGCATCTCTCCGGATCCGGGTAGTTCCCGCAGGCACATGGATTCATGGCTGCAACCAGCATAAAATCTGCTGGAAACTCATAATTTCCATGTCTTCGTGACAGGCGGATTCTTTTCTCTTCCAACGGCTGTCTAAGCGACTCTAATACTGGTTTTGGGAATTCTGCCAATTCGTCCAGGAACAATACCCCACCGTGTGCCAAACTGATTTCTCCTGGTACCGGTATCATACCGCCTCCAATTAATGCCGCTCTTGACACCGTATGATGCACTTCCCGAAACGGTCTCTCTGTTTTCAGCGGATGCTCTTGATCCACAAGCCCAAGAACGCTGTAAATCTTGGTAATCTCCATACTTTCTCCCCTGCTAAGCGGAGGCAAAATAGTAGGAATTCGTCTGGCAATCATAGACTTTCCACTCCCGGGCGGCCCCACCATCAAAAGATTGTGACCTCCTGCCACTGCTACTTCCGCCGCCCTTCGAACCATCTCTTGACCTCGAATCTCCTGAAAATCAATAGGAAACCGTTCTTTTTCTTCTGGCTTTCCCTCTTTTCTCGAAAAAAACAACTGTTCTTTCCCATTTAGATAGCCGCAAATCTGCTCTAGAGTCTCTGCCCCCAACACCTCAATTCCTTCTGTCAACGCACCCTCCGCCATATTTTCCACCGGAAGAATCAACCGTCTGATCCCCGCCTCTTTTACAGCAGCCGCAACAGGCAGCACTCCGGAAACTTTCTGAACACGTCCGTCCAAACCCAATTCTCCTACAACCGCTGTTCCTTCCAATGCCTGTCCAGGAATCAAATCAAGCGCTGCCAATACCGCCAATGCAATGGGCAGATCAAAAGAAGATCCTTTCTTTCGCATCGTAGCCGGAGCCAGATTCACTACCACCTTTCTGGCTGGAATCTGTATCCCTGTATTACGGATCGCCGTCCGAACTCGTTCAGATGCTTCCTTCACTTCCGAAGACAGATACCCCACCATATGAAACATCGGCAGTCCATTGCTTACATCCGCCTCCACATGAATCATCTCAACATGAAGTCCCTGAACAGCTGCAGACATTACCATACCAAATGCCATACACACACCTCTTTCTCTGTTCATTTTTCGCTTACATTTCCAATGTGATAATCGGCTGAATCAGCCAAAATAAATAAGAATTGATTTAAAAAGAACCCGATCGGGCTATTTCTTAAAATGATAATTTTATCGTAGCTCAATCTTATCTTCCTGTCAACAGTTTTTAGACCAAACGAAACTTCCAGAATCAATTTGGGACGGAGGTTTTTTGAAAAAACCTCCGTCCCAAATTGCGCAAACCCGCACAGGGCTTAGAAATATCTACGCAGCTTCTCCACTGCGCTCTTCTCAATTCTCGACACATAAGAGCGGGAGATCCCTAACTGCCGGGCGATCTCCCGCTGTGTGTACTCTTCCCCATGATACAGTCCATACCGCATTTTCAATACCAGTCGTTCTCTTCCTGACAGCTCTGTCTCCACCTTCTCATACAGCATTTTTACCTGATCTTTGAACTCCACCTTTCGACAGACATCGTCCTCCTTCGCCTCAATAATATCGAAAAGCTGAATTTCGTTCCCTTCCCGATCCGTTCCGATAGGTTCATATAGGGATACTTCCTTCGATGTCTTCTTTTTGGCCCGAAAATACATCAAAAGTTCATTCTCTATGCACCTTGCAGCATAAGTTCCAAGACGAACACATTTCTCCGGATTAAAGGTTACCACCGCCTTCATAAGCCCGATGGTTCCTATAGACAGCAGATCTTCACTGTCTTCCTCGCAAGACTGGTATTTCTTTACGATATGAGCCACAAGGCGCAGATTGCGTTCAATCAGAATGTGTTTTGCTTCCAGATCACCCTCCGTATATTTTTGCAGATATGCTCTTTCTTCCGATGCAGTGAGGGGTTGGGGAAATGATTTCAAAAAAAGCACCTCATATCGCATTTGGTATAGTCTATGTTCCCGCTGCGATATGTGTGCTTTTCCAAACAATTTTCTTGCAAATCAAAGCTGATTCGGAACCAGTTTCTCAAAAGCTTAAGATTCTGGCATCTTCTCTTCCCGACGCAGAATATCGTAAACATCAGCCTCCTTATCAAGCTCTACATACAGAACTTGTTTGGGGTGCGGAGCGCTTTCCTGCTCACAGCCATCTTCGTCTACGATCCGTCTGACTATCGTCTTTTCGTTTCCTCCATCTGGCTTCATAATCTCAATTTCTTCTCCGACAGAAAATTTATTTCTCTGCTCGATTCGGCACATTCCGTCCTTCTTCTCTCCGACAATTCCCAAATATGTGTACTCTTTGACATAAGTATTACTGTCATAGATCTGACTTTCATCTCCCGGCTTTCCAAAGTAGAATCCGGTTGTAAACTGCCGATAAGTACAGTTGGAAATCTGATCCAAATACCAAGGCATATTTGCCTCATACTTCTTCGGATCCTCCAGATAATCGTCAATGGCTTTCCGATAGGTTCTTGCTACTGTCGCTACATAAAGCGCTGTCTTCATTCGCCCTTCGATCTTAAAGCTATCAATTCCGGCCTCGATCATTTCTGGAATATGCTCAATCATACACAGATCCTTGGAATTGAAAATATAGGTTCCGCGCTCATTTTCATAAACCGGCATATACTCGCCAGGTCTCGTCTCCTCAACAACCGCATATTTCCAGCGACAAGGATGCGTACAGGCTCCCTGATTCGCATCTCTTCCCGTGAAAAAGTTACTTAACAGGCATCTTCCGGAGTAGGAAATACACATAGCGCCATGAATAAAGCTTTCGATCTCCATCTCTGCCGGAATACGCTCCCGAATTTCTTTAATCTCTTTTAAAGACAGCTCTCTGGCTGTCACCACTCTTTTTGCCCCTTGATTCCACCAGAAATTGAAGGTTCCGTAGTTTGTGTTATTGGCCTGTGTACTCACATGTCTCTCAATCTCCGGACAAATCTCCTTCGCCATCTGGAAGATGGCTGGATCTGCGATAATCAATGCATCCGGACCAATTTCCTTTAATTCTTTTAAGTAGGTTTCCACACCATCAAGATCCTCGTTATGAGCCAGAATATTGACCGTCACATGAACCTTCGCCCCATGCTCATGGGCGAACCGGATTCCCTCCTTCATATCTTCCATCGAAAAATTCTTTGCCTTCGCGCGCAGCCCAAATGATTCGCCTCCAATATATACGGCATCTGCACCGAAAACAACTGCTGTCTTCAACACTTCCAGGCTGCTTGCCGGGATCAGCAATTCCGGACGTTTCTGTTCCATCTCTTTTTCTCCTTCTTTTGATTCCTGTATTCTTTCTCTTCTATTTTCTGACACTTAGCGCCACACCGTCTCCCAGTGGAAGAATTGATGTCTGCAGACGTTCATCATGCTTTAATTCGTATAAATACTCCCGCATACGGCTGTGAATCGTCCGATTTCTCCGCTCTACGGCAAATCGAGACTCAATAATATCTCCATCCTGCAGCACATTATCCGACATCAGCACTCCGCCCGGAGCAAGAAGCCGAATAGCTTCCGGCATATAATGGATATACTGGCCTTTTGCTGCATCCATAAAAATAAAGTCATACGGACCAGTAAGGGAGCGCATTACCTCCAACGCATCTCCTTCCACCAGGGTGATCTGATCTTCCCTTCCTGCCCGTTTAAAGTTCTCCCGGGCAATAGGAATCCGTTTTTCATATTTTTCAATTGTCGTAATATGACTTCCCTGCGGCAGGTATTCACTCATCAGAATCGCCGAAAAGCCAATTGCTGTTCCGACTTCCAATACCTGCATAGGCTGCTTCATTGCAAGAAGCACCTTTAGAAAACTCTGAGTCTCTTTCCGGATAATCGGCACAAAGGTCTCAAGTGCCTCCTGTTCAATCTCCTCAATCACCGAACGTTCCGCCGTCTCCAACGAATGGATATAGGTGATCATTCTCTCATCAACTATCATTTGAGCAACTTCCTTTTTCTTTTCATCCACCAATGAATAAGTTAGGACGTAACCCCTAAGGAAAGGGTTACGTCCCCATCTTATACATCCATAATAATCGGTAAAATCATCGGACGTCTTTTCGTCCGTTTCCAAATAAATTCATTCATCGTGTCACGGATGACCATTTTAATCTTGCTCCAGTCCGCATTTCTCTGGTGCATCAGGCAATCCTCTACTGCATCAGTCACGATCTTTCTCGCCTCTTCCATCAGACCTTCAGACTCCCGCACATACACGAATCCACGAGATACAATGTCTGGTCCTGCCAAAAGCTGGTTGCTTCCCTTTTCTAGGGTAAGCACCACGATCAAAATTCCATCCTCTGCCAGATGCTGACGATCTCTTAACACAATGTTTCCAACATCTCCAACACCAAGTCCATCTACCAAAATCGCTCCGGTGTGTACTTTGTCTACCACCTTTGCCTCTTCATTACTTAACTCAAGTACGTCTCCCGACTGAAGGATGAACACATTATCCTTCGGTATTCCAAGACTGGTTGCAATTCCTGCATTCGCCTTTAAGTGACGGTATTCTCCGTGCACCGGAACAGCATATTTCGGTTTCACAAGAGAATAGATCAGTTTTAACTCTTCCTGACAGGCATGTCCTGAGACATGAGCATCCTGGAAGATCACATTTGCTCCCTTAGATGAGAGTTCATTAATCACACGGGAAACCGATTTTTCATTTCCCGGAATCGGGTTAGAACTGAAAATAACAGTATCTCCCGGCATAATCGTAATCTTCTTATGCACGTCCGCCGCCATTCTCGACAATGCCGCCATGGATTCTCCCTGGCTTCCTGTCGTAATCAGAACCATCTTCTCCGGCGGATAATTCTTCATCTGATCCAGTTCAATCAAGGTCTTATCCGGCACATTCAGATAACCCAACTCCTGCGCAACCTGAATAATATTTACCATGCTGCGGCCTTCTACCACAACCTTTCGGCCATACTTGCATGCAGAGTTGATAATCTGCTGCACACGGTCTACGTTCGACGCAAATGTAGCAATAATAATTCTTGTATTCTGATGCTCTGCAAAAATATGATCAAAGGTAATTCCTACCGTACGCTCCGATTGTGTAAATCCTTTGCGCTCTGCATTGGTACTGTCAGACATCAGCGCCAGTACCCCTTTCTTTCCGATCTCCGCAAATCTCTGCAGATCGATAGCATCACCGAACACCGGCGTATAATCGACCTTAAAGTCTCCCGTATGAACAACAATACCGGCCGGGGAATAGATTGCCAGCGCTGCCGCATCCTGGATACTATGGTTCGTCTTAATAAACTCGATTCTAAACTGTCCCAAATTGATAGACTGTCCGTGCTTTACTACTTTTCTTCTGGTGCTGCGAAGCAAATTATGCTCAGACAGCTTTCGCTCAATAATTCCCATAGTAAGCTTTGTCGCATAAATCGGAAGATTCATCTCCCGCAACACATAAGACAACGCTCCGATGTGATCCTCATGCCCGTGGGTAATGACAAATCCCTTTACTTTCTGAATATTATCCTTCAAATAGGTAACATCCGGAATCACAAGGTCAATTCCCAGCATATCATCTTCCGGGAACGCCAGACCACAGTCCACCACAATAATACTGTCTTCGTATTCAAAGGCAGTAATGTTCATTCCAATCTTTTCCAAACCTCCAAGTGGAATGATACGCAATTTTCCATTGTTTTCTCTTTTCAAATTAACACCTCCATGTGTCTCTTTTCCGTACTACTTTTTCTTTTCACGGCATTCTTTGCATTGTCCATAAAATTTTAATTCGTGGTCTAACACATGAAATCCCATTGCCTCCTCGATATGCGCCTCCAACTCGTCCAAAAGGTCATCCTTGAAAGGAAGCACCTTTCCACAGGTTCTGCATATTAAGTGGTGATGATGATGCTTATTCTCTCCGTCACAGAATTCCCCAATCTCATAACGAATACATCCATCATCCAGATTAATCCGATCCACCAATTGCATTTCTAACAACAACTGCAATGTCCGATATATGGTAGCCAGCCCGATTTCCGGGTAGTCTTCCTTCACTAATTCATAGATATCCTCTGCAGTCATGTGCCTATCGCGCTGATCTGCGAGTACTTCTAATACCAGTAACCGCTGGTTGGTCACTTTTAAGCCTTTTTCTTTCAGCATCTCTTTAAATTCTTCTTTACTGATAGACATCCCACTCTACCTTTCAATCTCAACATCTTCCAGAAGTTCTTCAAACACTTTTGAGACTGCTGCAAGCTCCACATCATCTCCCACAATCTCATAAAGGCTGTCCGCCTCTCCTTCTCCGGACGTATCTTTCAGAATCAGACATTCTGCGTCATCGTCTTCCGAATCTGTTACCAGAATGTAAGACACTCCACTTACTCTCGTCTGCTCCAGCACAAAGAACTCCACTTCCTCCTGAAGTTCCTCAGACATAAACTTAATTTTTTCCATACTTATCACCTCGAAATCGAATCCAGATATCCCTGTAATATAAAAACAGCCGCAATTTTATCTATATATTTTTTGCGATCCTCACGTCTTACTTTATTCTCGATTAACGTCCGTTCCGCTTCCACCGTAGTCAGACGCTCATCCCACATCACGACCTCAAGGCCGGTCCGTCTGGTAAGCATCTTCCCGAATTCTATAGATTGTTCCGCCCGATTTCCAATATCATTATTCATATGTTTGGGAAGGCCGAGGACAATTCGCTCCACCTGGTACTCTTCAATTAACGCTTCGATCCGAGCACAGGTTTTGCGCAGCTTGTTCTCTTCCTTCCTGCAGATGGTCTCTACTGCCTGAGCCGTGATCCCGAGGGGATCACTGACTGCTACGCCTACCGTCTTTGAACCGTAGTCCAGTCCCATAATCCTCATCATTATTATACCCAGTTATGATGCTCGATATACGTCTTGAGCATCTCTTCTACCAATTCATCCCGCTCCATCTTCATAATCAGACTTCTTGCTCCGTTATGGCTTGTAATATACGTCGGATCTCCCGACATAATATAGCCGACAATCTGATTTACAGGATTGTATCCCTTTTCACTCAACGCTTTGTACACGATCTCCAGAATATCTTTTGCCTGAATCTGCGGACCGCTTTCTACCTGAAAAAACTGAGTGCTGCTTAAATCTTTCATTTACTCACGTCCTCCAATCATATTTCTCTTCTATTTTAACTGATTAGCATTCAAAATTCAATGTATTATTTGCAAATGGCTCTCAATTTCTACATTTACCAACTGATTCGTGAGATTTTCTTCGGTTTTTCGTCCAATTTTGACATACTCCTTTGTATGTCCCACCTGCCAGGTTTCTCCGTCAATCTGCACAGCCTCTTCCATCAGCACCTCCTGGGTTGTTCCAATCAGACGTTCCTCGTATTCCTTCTGCTTCTTCTTGTTAAGCTCAAGAAGTTCGTTGCTTCTTCTGGTTTTCTCCGTCTCCGGTATCTGATTTTCCATCGCAGCCGCCTTCGTCCCCTGCCGCCTGGAATACTTAAACACATGCGTCTCATAGAAATCCACTTGATCTACAAATGCCTTTGACGCTGCAAACTCTTCTTGCGTTTCCCCAGGAAATCCCACAATAACATCCGTCGTCAATGCCGGATGGTCAAAGTATTTCCGAAGCAGTTTGCAGCCATCCATGTATTCCTCTGCTGTATAGCGGCGGTTCATCCTCCTTAGCGTCTCATCGCAGCCACTTTGCAAAGATAAATGAAAATGAGGGCACATTTTCGGAAGCTTCGCAATCGCCTGTACAAATTCCTCCGTGATAATTCGAGGCTCCAGACTTCCCAGCCGGATTCTCTCAATACCAGACACTTCGTGAACCCCCTGAATCAGAGACAGTAAGTTTTCACCGGTGTCCACTCCGTAGGAACTTAAATGAATCCCAGTCAAAACCACTTCCTTATATCCGCCTTCCGCAAGTTTTTTCACTTCCGCAATCACACTGTCATAGCTTCTGCTTCTGACGCGTCCTCTTGCGAACGGAATAATACAATAAGAGCAAAACTGATTACAACCATCCTGCACTTTAATATAAGCCCTGGTATGTTCCGCGGTCTTCGTCAGATGGAGTTCCTCATACTCATCTGTATGATTGATATCGATCACTTCTTTCTGCACCGTCTGTTTTTCTTTTGAAGCTTCATATTCTGCCAGGATCTCTACGATATTCTTCTTCCGATTGTTTCCAACTACAATATCAATGCTCTCATCTATCTCGTCTTGTTTTGCCTGGACATAACAACCGCATGCAACCACTACCGCATCTGGGTTCTTCTTCTTTGCCCGGTGCAGCATCTGTCTGGATTTGCGATCCGCCATATTCGTCACTGTACAGGTATTAATAATATAGACATCTGCATCCTCGTGAAACGGAACGATTTCATATCCCTCCTGTTCCAGCAATTCCTGCATTGCCTCTGTCTCATATGCATTTACTTTACATCCAAGATTATGTAACGCTGCTCTCTTCATCGCTTGATTCCTCTTCTTTCTCTACAGTTTTCCATCTTTTTTTGTATTTCTTAATGCCTCTTTGACAATTTATTCCTTGACTTTTATCCGCCATACTTTTAAGATAATGTTAGCACATGAATTATCAAGGAGGTACGACCCAATGAAAACAATACAGATTTCTTTAAATTCTATCGACAAGGTAAAATCCTTTGTAAACGATATCACCAAATTCGACTATGACTTTGATCTGGTATCCGGAAGATACGTCATCGACGCAAAATCCATTATGGGAATTTTCAGCCTGGATCTTTCTAAGCCGATTGAACTGAACATCCATGTTGACAATTCAGATATCGATTCCATTCTGGAGATTTTAAAACCATATATCTGTGAATAAATCGATTGTCTCATATAAAAACGATCAGGGCTGTTACAAAACACTGGAACGTGTCATGTTTTGCAACAGCCCTCTTTTTATTTTACTTCAATAATTTCAACGGAATCAATTGCCTCTCTCATCAGTTCCTCAATTTTTTCTTCCAACTTTTCTTCTGAACGTCTGATCACATCCACATTTGGTTTGGTCACCGGATGCTTGGCTACAAAGATCGTACAACAATCTTCAAACGGCTGGATAGACGTCTCAAAGGTATTGATCTTCTGCGCTATATCTACAATGTCCTGCTTGTCAAATCCAATCACCGGACGATATACCGGCATAGTACACACATCGTTCGTTGCCGCAAGGCTTTGCATGGTCTGGCTTGCCACCTGTCCAATACTCTCTCCTGTAATCAGCCCCAGACATCCGTCTTTCTTAGCAAAATGCTCCGCAATCCGCATCATATACCGCCGCATAATAATAGTCAATTCATCATGCGGACACTGATCATAGATATACAACTGAATATCCGTAAAGTTCACCACATGCAGTTTGATCGGACCTGAATACTTTGATACCAGCTTCGCCAGATCTACCACTTTCTGCTTTGCTCGTTCACTGGTATACGGCGGAGCATGGAAATAGGTAGCTTCCAGGCCAACTCCACGCTTAGAAATCATATATCCTGCCACCGGGCTGTCAATTCCGCCGGACAAAAGAAGCATGGCAGATCCATTGGTTCCTACAGGCATTCCACCCGCTCCTGGAATAATCTGCGAATATACATAAATCTCGTGACGAATCTCCACATTCAGCATAACTTCCGGGTGATGTACATCCACCTTCGTCTCAGGGAACGCTTCTAAAATCACCTCTCCCAAATCACAATTAATCTCCATAGATGTCTTTGGATAAGATTTTCTCGCTCGTCTCGCTTCTACTTTAAAGGTCAATTTTTTATCTGGATACATCTCATCCATATAAGCAACTACGTCCTTTTTCAGTTCTTCAAACCCGCGATCTTCCATACGGACAACCGGGCAGATACCAACAATTCCGAATACTCGCTTCAAATGTTCCACGGTATCCTCATAATCATACTCTCCCTCACAATCCACATAGATTCTCGCCTGGGATTTGTGTACATGGAAGTCTCCATCCACATCACGAAGGGCAAACCGGATCTGTCTGACGAGGGCATCTTCAAACAGATACCGATTTTTACCCTTAATTCCTATCTCTCCGTACTTCAATAAAAATGTATGAAATCTCATTCTCTATCTTCTCCTAATGTCTGGTATATTTCCGTAGCATCGGTACTATATTATATAGTGTATCCAGGGTATAGTCAATCTCTTCCGGCGTGGTAAATTCCGACATGCTGAATCGAAGTGTTGCATCCAAAAATTCCCGCTTCGCTCCGATCCCCTTCAGCACCCCGCTGATCTGCGGATGATTGGACGAACATGCGGATCCGGAAGATACATAGATTCCCTTTTCCTCCAGCGCATGCAGAAGCACTTCACTCCTTATGTCTGCAAATCCCACGCTGATGATGTGCGGTGCCGACGTCTCATCAAAAAGGCCATGGATCACTGTGTCCGGAATCTTTGTAATACCTTCAATAAATCGTTCTTTCAACCGACGCATCTGCGCTACTTTTTCGTCCAGATTTTCATAGACCGTCTTCGCCGCCACCCCAAGTCCGGCAATCCCGGGAACATTCTCCGTACCGGAGCGAATATTCTTCTGTTGCTCTCCACCAAAGACTATCGGCTTAATCTTCACGTGTTCATCAATATACAACGCTCCAATTCCTTTCGGCCCATGAATCTTGTGACCACTGATCGAACACATATCCACCTTCAACCGCTTTGGATAAATATGGTATTTTCCAAATCCCTGCACAGCATCCACATGGAACAGAATATTTTTATTATAAGCCTTTACAATGCTGGCTGCTTCCTGGATTGGCTGCACGGATCCCACCTCGTTGTTTACATACATAATGGAAACCAGGATCGTTTCCTCACACAACGCCTCTTTCAGAGCCTCCAGCTCAATCCGTCCATAGGGATCTACCGGCAAATAGGTAACCCGAAATCCTTCCTCTTCTTCCAGATATCGCATCGTATTCAAAATAGCCGGATGTTCAATAGAGGAAGTAATCAGATGCTTTCCCGCACGATGATTTGCTCTCGCCGCTCCAATCAACGCCAAATTATCGCTTTCTGTTCCTCCTGAGGTGAAAAAGATCTCCTTTTCCTGTACCTTCCAAATCTTCGCCAACGTCTCCTTCGCTTCTTTTACATAGTTTTCTGCCGCTACTCCCTTCGCGTGCATAGAGGACGGATTACCGTAGTCTTCACACATAACCTTTCGTACAATATCCCCTACGCAGGCGTAGGCCTGTGTAGTAGCGGAGTTATCCAGATATACTTCTTTCATACGTTTCACTTCCTGTTTTATTTTCTTCTTATTATCAGAATATGTTACTCTGCTTCCAGATGGAACATCAGGATCGACAGTACAGTAAGCCCTGCCGTCTCCGTCCGAAGAATCCTCTTGCCCAGGGTAATTACTTGTGCGCCTGCCTCCATTGCCTGCTCCACTTCTTCCCGTTCAAATCCGCCCTCCGGACCGATAAAAATCCCAATCGACTGCCCTGGCAGGATCTTCCTAATCACCTCTTTGGTAGTCTTCATTCCTTCCGCCAGTTCATAAGGCAGAAGCAATACATTAAGTTCTGCCGCTTTAGAAAGAGCTTCCCGATAGCTGATTACAGGCTGAACTTCCGGAATACAGCCTCTTCCAGCCTGCTTCGCCGCACTTTCTGCAATCTGCTGCCAACGTTCCGCCTTTTTCTTAGCTTTTTTCTCGTCCAGCTTTACCACTGACCGCTTCATAGCAACCGGAATCACCTGACACACACCAAGTTCCACCGCTTTTTGCACAATCAGTTCCATCTTATCCTGCTTGGGAAGTCCCTGAAACAGGTAAATTTTAGAAGGGAGTTCCGTATCAACAAGCATCTCTTCTTCCACCCTTAAAACGGCACACTCTTCCTCATAACCCGCAATCCTGCAACGGTACTTCAGGTTATTTCCATCACTGATCATCACAGCTTCTCCAACCTTCATCCGAAGCACATTCTTCATATGATTCACATCAGCGCCCTCTATTCGAATAGAGTCACCTTCCACCTGCGACGGTGTCACAAAAAAATGCTGCATCTTCGCCTGCTCCTTTATCTTTCCATTAATTTTTTCTTGCCGTTACCGACACCCACTCTCCCTGATGGTTGACTTCTAACACTTCAAGCCCTGCCGCCTTTACTGCATCAACCACCGTCTGTTCCTTATCATCAATAATTCCGCTGGTGATATAGATTCCGCCGTGTTTCAGCTGTCCGATAATCACCGGTGTCAGAGGCACCAGCACATCCGCCAAAATATTCGCCGCTACAATATCATACTTCTCATATCCAACCGCATCTTGCACCGCCGGATCATCAATAATATTTCCAATCATCACCTCATACTGATCCCTGCCAATTCCATTGACTTCCATATTCTCATGGGTCGCATCGATCGCACATGGATCAAGATCTGTTCCTACAGAATGAGCCGCACCAAATTTAAGCGCCAGCATCCCCAAAATTCCACTTCCGCATCCCACATCCAAAATCTGCGTATCCGGTTTCACATATTTCTTCAGCTGTCGGATGCAGAGCTGCGTCGTCTCATGCATTCCCGTTCCAAACGCAGTCCCCGGATCAATATGAATCACCAGCTTATCGCTGTCTTTTTCTTCTACCTGTTCCCAGGATGGAATTACCAGAATGTCATCGATATAGAACTGGTGGAAATACTGTTTCCAATTGTTCACCCAGTCCACATCTTCTGTCTGGGATTCCTCGATGGTACACTCACCTACCTCCAAATAGCTTCTCATTTCTTCCAGCTCTTTTCTTATATTCATCAAAATGGACGCGGCATCTTCTTCCTCTTCCAGATAAAAAGTCAGATAAGCAGTTCCGTCATCTTCTGCAATTTCCGGCAGAATATCCACAAACATCTGCTCCTTGTCTTCCTTGGTAAGCGGAACCTTATCTTCAATCTGAACCCCTTCAATGCCCAGATCCATCAACATACTGCTTACGATATCCTCCGCCTCTGTAGTCGTCTTCAGACGATATTGATTCCATTTCATATGACTTTCCTCCTGTTTCTATTTTATTTACTATTTTCAACACGGTATCCTTTTTGCCTCTGTCATTTCAGAGAATTCCCAAATGCTCCAGCAGAATTTTTCCGCCCATCAAAATTAAAATCAAACCGCCGGCAAATTCCGCTTTTTTCTCATATTTCCCTCCGAATATATTGCCTATTTTAACACCTGCAACAGATAAAGTAAATGTAATTCCCCCAATAAATACCACTGCCGGTACAATATCAACGGTAAGAAACGCAAAGGTAACACCTACCGCAAGAGCATCGATACTGGTTGCCACTGCCAACCCCAACATCGTACGCACATCCAGCGACTCATCCTCATCCTCGTAATCTTCACAGGCGCCTTCGGATTCCCGAATCATATTTCCTCCAATAAGGGCCAACAAAATGAATGCAATCCAATGATCCACAGAGGTGATCACTTCTTTAAACTGAACACCCAACACATAGCCAATCAGCGGCATCAGCGCCTGAAACCCTCCAAAATAAGCTCCCACCAGCCCTGCCTTTCCCCAAGTACAGCGCTTCATGGAGAGACCTTTACAGACAGCTACTGCAAAAGCATCCATAGAAAGCCCCACCGCAATCAAAACCAATTCGATCAGTCCCATGTCCCTTCCTCCTTCGTCTCTCCACTCTGTCAGCTTAACATTTCAAAGCTGTATTCAAGTCTTCTTCCACTTCATCAAGCTCCGTTAAAATCTCCTGCTGACGCTCATCAAACAGAAGCCTTTTATTATATTTATAATATTTATCACAATCGTAATCTTTCAGGAACCGAACGCTGTATACACTGGTATTCAGTTCTGTCACAAAAGCTACCATCTCCTGGCTGTCTCCAAATGCATCTTCCATAAAATCAAAGGCATGTTCCAGCGCTTCTTTCGTTCTGTTGTAAATAAGCTCCCGACAAGCCACTGCTTCTGCAAACAATTCTTTCACTCTGTCAAATGCTTCCTCGCCTTCCAGATGCTCTTTCTCCACTTTCAATCCATATCCTTCCAGCGTCTCCAGCATCCGGCGGTAAAGACGATCCTCCAACCGTGTCAGCTGCTCTGCCTGTCGAAGCTTCTCATAATTCTCTCTAGCAGAACGCAGCGTTGATTCGAACTCTTTTGTTTCTTTATAAACTTTGAGGTGTTCATATACCATTGTCACATACCGATCTTCCAATGCATAGTCCCGAAAACTGCTCATCAATCTTCCCAACAGCATATTCACTACGCTCAACCGTTCATCAAATGCTGCATAACGAAGCTGCTCCAACGTCTCCTTACTATAGATACCTGCAACAATTTTTTCCAATCCATAATCTTTCTGATACTTGGCATATAGTTCCAGATAGTTCGCAAATTCTTTTGCAACCTTCCAGTGCTGCAAATACTGATGCACCACTTCCCGGTCTGCCTTTTTGCCAAGGCGCTCATAGGCATAGAGAAGCTCTGAAAGATCCTCCCAGCCTCTGGCAGTTACGAATGCTTTCCCATCCACGGTTGTCTCAATCCGATAGAAATGTTCTCTTCTGATCTCCAGATAAGAAAGAATTGCCGGATAAATCTCGGCCTGCCTAGCATATTCTTTCCAAACTTCATAATTCTCTTCCACATCAATCTTTTTAATCCGATCCAGCGTAACCACATCGAATTCCCGAACCGACCGATTGTACTCCGGCGGATTTCCAGCCGCCACAATCACCCAGCCTTCCGGCACTTTCTGATTACCAAAGGTCTTACACTGCAAAAACTGCAGCATGGTTGGCGCCAATGTTTCGGATACACAATTGATCTCATCAATAAACAGAACCCCTTCTTTCAGCCCTGTCTGTTCCATCTTCTCATAGACCGATGAGATAATCTCACTCATAGTATATTCGGTGACCGAATACGTCTTATTTCCATATTCCTTCTCTTTGATGAACGGAAGTCCCACCGCACTCTGTCTGGTATGATGCGTAATCGTATAGGATACCAGTGCAATCTTGCACTCTCTGGCAATCTGTTCCATAATCTGTGTTTTTCCAATCCCCGGAGGTCCCATTAATAGAATTGGCCTCTGTCGGATTGCCGGAATCAGATACTCTCCGGTCTCATCCTTCTGAAGATACGCTTCGATTGAATTTTGAATCTCCTGTTTCGCTCTTTTTATATCCATGCATGTTCTCCTTTAATCTCTTCTTCCAATGTTTCCTTCTCCAGGATCAGCTTCATCGCCCATCCCGGAACATCTACATCTTCATAATCTTCTTCCAAAAATACGAATGCTGTCGCATAAGGCGGCATCTTCTCCGGATAAATTCCACGTCCATCCGTAAAATAAATCAATCCCCGCAAGCTATCAAATGCGTGCTGCATCCGCAATTCTTCCACGTATGCAAACGCCGGCCGAAAATCGGTTCCGCCCTCCCCCCTAAGTTCCAAATGTTCCATATAGGTTCTCAATTCCTCTTCACTGGTAATCTTCTGATCCGTCTGAACTTGATCATCACATTGAATAATATGAATATTAATCTTTCGGAAGAAACTATTTGTTTCACTTAATATTCCATAAGTTTCTTCCAGGAACTTTTTTACAAGTATTCCCGAACAGGACATGGAGGTGTCAATCACAATCACAAACTCTTCCACCTTCTTGACTTCCTTCCATTCCTGCGGCTCAATCAGCGGCATATTTCCGTAAATAGAAAGCCCATAACTATAAAAAGTATAATCAAACGAATCTGGATCCACTTCCATCTCTTCTCTTAGCACTGCAAACTTCTTCAAAAACTCCCGATAATCATACCGCTCCCTGTTTTCTACCTTTACCTGTTCCTTCAGATCGCCCGATGCCGAAGACATCTCGCTGGAAAATGTTTCCATATCACTTTCCATTTGCTCACTGATATGCTGCCATTGATTTTCGATCTCCTGCTTCTTCTCCTGATCATCATCTTCCGGCCAATAATTGTGGTCATCCACTCGAAATTCTGCCTCTAATGCAGTAATCTGAGATTCGGACAGCTCCCATCTGCTTAGTACCGCGTAAATCTTTTCCGCAGTTAAAACCTTCATCTCTCTGCGAAGTCTGCGATAGGTCTCTCTCCGCAAAAGGGAAGATCCCCGCATCACACAGCGGTGATGAATACTGTCTACTATAGATTCTGCTGCCATATCACAGGCAAGATCATAAAACCTCTTATCTCTGCCATTTCGCCGCGCCATATGCCGAAAAATGCCATGCAGTACCAAATGCAGATAAATTCGATTCACTAGATATCTGTCTTCTCGATACAGTCCTCCCAAATACTGCGGATGATAGTAAAGAAACCTTCCATCCGTCCCCATCCCGTCTGCTCCCTCATCCAGCACAGGACAAAGGGAGGATAACGCTACATCAAGGAAACGCATCTTCATATAAAGCTCGCCTCTCGCAGATAACAGAATCTTTCTGCTCACCATATCCAATTTTTCTGTAGTCGTTCGTTCCTCATTCATCTGGCTTTACTCCTGTCTCTTTCCTGGTTCCATCCAAGTTTCCGCAAGATTTATAGTTCAAATGTTTTCTGTTTTTTCGGGAAACAGCGATACCGCATATCCATCAGAAGACTTAGGACTTCCGTCTTCTTTGACTGCGCAGCTCTTTCCATCGCCACCTCCAACGCCTCTAAAGTCCACAGGCCCTCCCTCTCCAAAAACATAAGCCCATCCTGATTTTCCTGCTCTGCCAAAATACCGGCCGCCTCTTTTAGGCACTCCTGCAAAAAGGTCTTATACCTGTCTTTCGCGGCTGGTTCCAAACGATATGGATAGCACAACCGATTCATAACCAGTTCCACCGCCGTCTCAAGTTCTTCTTCCGCTCTGGTTCGATACAGCAATTCATCGTATTTTTTATAATCCAATTCCCGGTCATAGAAACACTGGCGGTAATAACCACCTGCACCGTGATGATGGGTTACCAGAAGTCTTGCCGGCGTATTTTCCACTGCCTCTTCATAATGCTCCGGAAACAACACACGCGCTTCCTCACCTTCATAGAACAATCTCGCCCTGACGGCAAAGCGAATCTCATCCACAATCGATCGAAGACAGCTTTTCTCCCCTTGAAAGAAGTGTATTTCCACCGCTTCTAAACGACATCCGGTAAACGCTCCTCCGCCAATCTCCAAAAGGCTATCCGAAAGAATCAATGTCTTTAAATTCCTGCATCGATAGAATGCATATCTGCCAATTTCCGTCACGCCTTTCGGAAGCCATACAGATTCTACCTGTTCCGCACAGATCCTTTCCGCCTTCTCTTGCGCATGTCTGTCCACCTTAATGTCCGGCACCTCTTTATTTCTCCAAATCAAATCATCCTGATCTGTCTTCGCCTCAGCAAAAGCATAGGGTGCTATAGAAATTACCGGAAGCCCCTCTATCTCATCTGGCAGCACAATCTGACCGTCTTCACCAAAACATCCGGTAATCTCGATTCCTTCTTCTTTTCGTTTATAATGTATTTCCCGGCAAAACTGCCCGCATTCTTTTTTCCACATCGTGCTCTTCCCCTAAAAAACAACTGTTTCTATTTTACATGGAATCTAAAGAGATTTCAATCATTATGAAAAATGGATGCACAGCTTCTCTGCCATACATCCATTTCATCCATACTGCTTTCGTATTTATATCCAAATATTCCTTATGTAGCTTTCACTTAGCAGTTTGCCCGATATGCTTCATCTGCACTGTACACGTCAAAACCGCTACCCTTTAAAATATCGATCACCCGTGCCGGATCGTCGCTCTTTAATACCGCCGCAGCATCCGCTCCATTTGCAAATGCATACATATATTCTACATTCACTTCTCCTTCCACGATCAGGTGCATCGCTTTGCTTAACGAACCCGTCGCATGCGGAACACGAAGAGCAACTACATCGGTCAACATCGCAGTAATTCCCGCCTCTTTCAGCGCTGCACGCCCCTTATGCGGCTCTGATACGATCATGCGGAGCATTCCGTAATCCGAAGTATCCGCAAGACTCAGCGCTACAATATTTACCTCGTTCTCTGCCAGAACATTCAACACCTCATCTAAACGCCCTTCTCGATTTTCCAGAAATACAGACAGCTGTGAAATTGTATTGCTCATACCCATTCTTTCTTCCTCCTTTTCTACAGTTGCCGATTGTCAATTACACGTTTTGCTTTGCCTTCACTTCTCTGAATCGTCTTTGGCTCTACCAGTTTCACTCTTACAGCAACACCAAGCGCCTGTTTAAGAACGGCACCGACTCTGTTCTTCAGTTCATCCAGCTTACGCATTTCATCAGAGAAATATCGTTCATCTACTTCCACCATGACAGTCAGAACGTCCAGGTTATTTTCACGATCAACGATCATCAGATAATGAGGTGCCACGCCTCCTCCCATAGACAGAAGCGCAGACTCTACTTGTGTCGGGAATACATTCACACCACGAATCACCTTCATATCATCCGTGCGGCCCGTAAACTTCTGGATTCTTGGAAGTGTTCTTCCACATTCACAAACGCTGTGATCAATGCTGGTCAAATCCTTGGTTCTATAACGAAGAAGCGGCATTCCTTCCTTCGCCAGCGTCGTAAATACCAATTCTCCAGTCTCACCATCCGCGCAAGCAGATTGATCCGCCGGATTTAATACCTCCGGATAGAAATAATCTTCATATACGTGCAAGCCCTTGTGATGAATACAATCCATTGCCACGCCGGGACCTGTAACCTCACAGAGACCATAGATATCAAAACTATTAATATCCAACATCCGTTCCAGTTTCAAACGCATCTCTTCTGTCCACGGTTCCGCCCCATTAATACTTGCCTTAATTTGAAGGCGATCTAGAATTCCTTCCTCCTGGATAGCTTCTGCCAGATACATCGCATAAGACGGCGTACATGCAAACGCGGTTGCTCCAAAATCTTCCATACACATCAACTGCCGCTTCGTGTTGCCGGCAGACATTGGAATCGCCATAGCCCCCAATGCCCGGGCACCAAGATCCAGTCCCATTCCTCCGGTAAACAATCCGTAACCATAGCACACATGAATCCGATCTTCTGATGTCAGCCCCGCCATGGTCAATGCTCTTGCCACACATTCTCCCCAAACATCTACATCCTTTTGTGTATAGGATGCAAGGGTCAGTTTTCCTGTCGTTCCGGACGTTCCCTGAACACGCACAATCTTTTCCTGCGGCACTGCAAGCAGTCCAAACGGATAATGATCCCTTAAATCTTCTTTGGTTGTAAATGGAAGTTTCCCGATATCCTCGATTCCTTTGATATCTCCTGGTTCCAACCCCAATACGTCCATTTTTTTTCGGTAAAACTCCACATTCTCATAGACATTTTTCACCTGTCTGACAAGGCGCTCACTCTGAAGCGTACTCATCTCATCTCTGCTCATACATTCAATCTTCGGGTCACGAATTCTTTCCTTCCAGTCTTCCCGCGCCACTTTCGCCATCTCTACTCAACTCCTCTACAAATCCTTTTCTTCTACAATCTTTACACTGGCAGCATTCAGTATATCTGCTGCTTTATCATAATCATCCGCACTGAACACCATAACCGGTGCTCTTCCGTCCCGGATTACGAATGAATAAATATAATTAATGTTTACCTGGCCTTCTGCAAGAATCTGAAGCATATGATTCAGATTCCCTTTTTCATCCACTAGCTCTACGCCCATGACTTCATGGACCCGAACCACAAATCCCTGGTGGGTCAGATACTCCTTCCCCACCTCCGGCTGATCCACCACCAGACGAAGAATGCCAAATTCCGGTGTATCAAATGATGCAACTGCACGAATATTTACATGCGCTTCCGTCAGTCTGGATGTTACGTCCATCAAGCTTCCCGGCTTATTTTCCACAAACACAGATAACTGCCTGATCATATTCCTCCTCCTAACATCTGATATCCCGCGTCAAATGCCCGTTTATTGATCTCAACCGTCTTCGGCGGAACCGTTTTTTCAATCACCTCATACCACTGTTCCTTCGTAAAGTCCATATGCTGCGCTGCAACTCCAAGCACAATCAAGTTAAATACCTTCGGGTTTCCAAGCTTCTTGGACTCTTCCGTTGCATTAATTGCATAAACCTGGTGATTTTTACTCAGCTCCTCAATGATCTGCTCCGGATACTCGGCAACCCCAATGGTTACCGGCATCGGATCGATTCGCCAGTCGTTAATCACAAGCGCGCCATCTTTTTTCAGGAAATGCGCATACCGAAGAGCCTCTAGTCTTTCAAATGCAATCAGTACATCCGCCTGACCTTCTTCCACAATCGGCTCCGCCACATGTTCACCGTAACGGACAAAAGTGACAACACTTCCACCTCTCTGAGCCATTCCATGAACTTCAGAAAGTTTGACATCGTATCCATTTTCAATGGCAAGCCCGCCCAGGATTCTGCTGGTCAGAAGAGTTCCCTGGCCGCCTACGCCTACAATCATAATATTTTTCCCTGCCATTATCTGTCACCTTCCTTTACCAATTCTATCGCATCAAATTTGCACAAATCCTTACAAAGGCCGCATCCTGTACACATGGTATCATCAATCCGAATGGTTCCGTCTGGATTTTTTGCCATAGCCGGACATCCTGGTTTCATACACATGCCGCATTTTTTACATTTATCTTCATGCGCAACGTAGAGCGGTTTCTTTCCTTTGGTCAGAAGCACACATGGTGTCTTGGTAATAATTACGGACACCTCATCTCTTGCCACCTCTTCCCGAAGCGTTCTTTCCAATGTTTCAAGATCAAAAGCATTGACTTCTACTACATGCTTCACGCCTACTGCCCGACAAAGCGTCGGGATATCAACTGCATTTGTCGGATCGCCCTGTAAGGTCTTTCCGGTTGCCGCATGATCCTGGTGACCGGTCATTCCGGTTGTCGAGTTATCCAAAATCAGTACCGTTCCCGTCGCATGATTGTATACCATATTCATCAGAGAATTCACACCAGTATGCAGGAATGTAGAATCACCAATCGCTGCCACCCAGTTTTTGATATAATCTCTTCCCTTCGCCTTTTCCATTCCATGAAGGCTTGAAATACTTGCCCCCATACAAATAGTCGTATCCACAACACTTAACGGAGCTACTGCACCAAGTGTATAACATCCGATATCTCCTGCCACATGAAGTCCCAACTTTTTCACTACGTGGTATACACTTCTGTGCGGACATCCCGGACATAAGATCGGCGGTCTTACAGACACCTGTGCCGGCGTGTCAATTTCCAGTTCTTCTCCTAGAATTCTTTCTCGAAGAAGGTTCGCACTGTACTCTCCCTGCACGGTAAAGATCTCTTTTCCAATCGCTTTAATTCCCCAGGATTTCACCTGTTCTTCAATCACCGGATCCAGTTCTTCTACAATGTAAAGGCTCTCTACTTTTGCTGCAAATTCCTCGATCAGTTTTCTCGGAAGCGGATTTACCAATCCAAGCTTCAATACAGATGCATTCGGAAGAGCTTCTTTCACATACTGGTATGGAATTCCACTCGTAATAACTCCAATTTTTGTATCGTTCATTTCCACTCGATTGATTGGAAGGGTATTTGCCGCCTCTGCAAGTTCCAGGTTTCTCTGTTCAATTTCCACATGGCGGAACTTTGCATTGCCTGGCATCATCACGGTCTTGCGTATATTTTTCTCATAAGGTTTATCTTCTATTTTTACCCGTTCTCCCAATTCCACCAATCCCTGTGAATGGGAAAGACGAGTGGTTGTACGAAATACAAAAGGACGGTCAAACTGTTCGCTTAATTCAAATGCTGCTTTTACAAATTCCTTTGCTTCTGCGCTGTCTGACGGTTCGATCACCGGCAGCTGCGCTGCCCTTGCCACCATTCTGGTATCCTGCTCATTCTGAGAGCTGTAAAGTCCCGGATCATCTGCCACTACAATGACAAGCCCTCCATTTACTCCCATGTAAGATACCGTGTACGCCGGATCGGCCGCCACATTAAATCCCACGTGCTTCATGCAAGACATGGCACGTACGCCTGCCACAGATGCTCCAATGGCTACTTCTGTCGCGACTTTTTCATTTGGCGACCACTCGCAGTACACATCCTCTTTGTACTGCACCAAACTTTCACTGATTTCTGTACTTGGGGTTCCCGGATAAGCAGCAGAGACTTTCACCCCCGCTTCGTAAGCTCCTCTGGCAATAGCTTCGTTCCCCAGCATAATCACTTTCTTTGCATCCGACATTTTATAATCCATCCTTTCGTAAATCTGTCACTCTTTTGGCTTTTCCTTCAAAACGCTGCAGCGAATATGGCGCTACCAGCTTCAGCTGTGTCGCAAGTCCAAGCTGTGCTTTCAATCCTTTCTTAATCCGCTGTTCCAATTCACTTAATTTCGCATAGCTGTCCAGCAGTCTGTCGTCTACCAGCTCTACAGTGATTGTCATCACATCCAGCCGATTCTTGCGTTCTACTAAAATCTCATAATGCGGACCAATCTCCGGAATCTGAAGCAGCACTTCCTCAATCTGGGTTGGGAATACATTCACCCCGCGGATGACCAGCATATCGTCTGCACGGCCAGAAAGATTCTCCATCCGTACAGTTGTTCTTCCACACTTACATGGTTCATAAAAGAGTCTCGTCAAATCTCCCGTCCGATAACGGATCAAAGGAAGCGCTTCCTTCCCAAGACAAGTTACAACCAACTCTCCTTTTTCTCCCGGCGGAAGTACTTCTCCCGTCTTCGGATCAATAACTTCTGGTATAAACCAGTCTTCATTAATATGCATTCCACATAACTCTTCACACTCTCCGGCAACTCCCGGTCCGCAAAGCTCGCTCATTCCGTAGTTCTGCGTACACAAAAAGTCATCGCCCCATACCTTATGCATCTCTTCTCGCATCGGTTCTGTCATCCCTTCTCCGCCAAACAGTCCGATACGTACATGTAGATCCTTCGCCGGGTCAAGTCCTCTGGCCCGAATCTCCTCTCCTAGATGTAGCGCATAAGACGGCGTTGCCACCAAAAGGGTCGTCTCCATATCTTGCATAAACATAATCTGCTTTTTGGTATTTCCTGATGACATAGGGATGACTGCTGCCCCCAGTTTCTCCAGTCCACCGTGGAGTCCCAGCGCTCCGGTAAATGTTCCGTATCCAAATGCAATCTGCGCCACATCATCCGGTGTCGCTCCTCCCATGCAGGCAATTCTCGCCACATTATTCAGCCAGACATCCAAATCCTTCCTGGTGTATCCCACCACCGTCGGCTTTCCTGTCGTTCCGGAACTTGCATGAAACCGAACCATTTCTTTTTTATCTACTGCAAATAATCCCATCGGATAATGCTCTCTAAAATCTGCTTTATATGTAAACGGAAGTTTTTTCAAATCATCAAGACTCTGAATTTCATCTGGTGTCACCCCGACCGCATCCATCTTTCGGCGATAAGGCTCCACCCTCTCATAGATGTAATGCACCGTTTCTTTCAATCGTTCCAGCTGAATTCTTTCTATCTCAGCCCTTGACAGGGTTTCTTCCTTCGCCCAAATCATATCGTTTCCTCCTTCACTCCAGAGACGTTTTCTGTTATCGTCTAGTATAGCACATTACTTTCGCGATTTAAAGCATTAATTTGAAAAAATAATCAAAATCGGTTAAAATACACTTATCAAGCAGAAGGAACTGACACACTGCAGATAGAAAGGAAGGATTCTTATATGAAGAGTTTTGAAAATTTTGAATATTTCACTCCTACCAAAGTCATCTTTGGAAAAAATGCGGAGCAGGAGATCGGCACACTGATAAAAACATTTGGTGCAAAGAAGGTTTTGATCCACTACGGCGGCGGAAGTGTCACAAAAAGCGGACTTCTTGACCGGGTATGTGCTTCCCTTACGGAAGCCGGAATTGCTTACATCACCCTTGGCGGCGTCGTTCCAAATCCCCGTCTTTCCAAAGTCCATGAAGGAATAAACCTTTGCCGCCGGGAACAGGCAGACTTTATTCTGGCCGTCGGCGGAGGCAGCGTAATCGATTCCGCTAAGGCTATCGGTTATGGAGTTGCTAACGATGGAGACGTCTGGGATTTTTATGAGAAAAAAAGAACAGCTTCTGCCTGTCTTCCGATCGGCGCCATCCTTACAATTGCTGCTGCCGGAAGTGAGATGAGTAATTCCTCTGTAATCACAAATGAAAATGGCTGGCTGAAACGCGGATACAGTAACAACCTTTCCCGTTGCAAGTTTGCCATTATGAATCCGGAACTGACTTATACACTGCCGGACTACCAGACACAAAGTGGATGTGTCGACATTATGATGCATACACTGGAACGATATTTGAATCAAAGCGGAAATATGGAAATGACGGATGGAATCAGCGAGACGCTGCTTCGCACCGTTATGAAAAATGCAAAAATTTTAAAAACAGATCCGAATAATTATGAAGCCCGCGCAGAAGTAATGTGGGCCGGAAGTTTATCCCACAACGGACTGACCGGCTGCGGAACTGACGGAGGGGACTGGGCTT
This sequence comes from Dorea sp. ICN-14282, assembly GCF_037890115.1. Lineage (NCBI taxonomy): Bacteria > Bacillati > Bacillota > Clostridia > Lachnospirales > Lachnospiraceae > Dorea > Dorea sp. ICN-14282. The sequence goes on from NZ_JBBKBH010000001.1 coordinate 1,060,300, forward strand.
CCCATCAGCTGGAGCACGAACTAGGCGGAATGTTCGACGTCGCTCATGGAGCCGGACTGGCGGCCGTGTGGGGAAGCTGGGCAAGATACGTCTTCCACGACCGTATCGACCGCTTCGCCAAACTTGCCGCAAATGTGCTGATGCTTACTCCAACTGATGATCCAACGCAGAATGCCCTCGCCGGAATCGAAGCGATGGAAGCGTATTTTCACAGTGTCGGCATGCCGACCAGCATCCATGATCTGGGAATTGATCTTTCCGAAGAGCAGATCATGACACTGGCCGACAAATGTAGTTTCGGGTGCACTCGAACCATCGGTATCGTCCGCAAACTGGACACAGAAGATATTGCCAACATCTACCGAATGGCGAAATAGATAACGGACAAAGTATGTCTCCCGGCATTAAAAATTATTTAACAGTGCCTGCTACAAATGAAATACCAACGTTGCAATCTGAAAATAGATGACAATGGAACAAGTATCTACAATTGTAGTAATGAGCGGAGATGCCATAATTGCAGGATCCATGTGCAACTGCTTTGCTAGGATCGGCAGAATGCAGCCCACCAGTTTTGCAATCACAATAGTTACAACTAATGACGTAGCAATTACCATTGCCATGGCGAAATTTCGATAAACCAGATAAATTCTAAGTCCATTTGCCATGGCAAGGGCTGCTCCTACCACAAGCGCCACACGGAATTCCTTCCATATAATAGTAAAGAAATCCGAAAAATGAAGTTCATCTACCGCAAGACCACGGATAATCAGAGTGGAACTTTGGGAACCACAGTTTCCTCCTGTATCCATCAACATTGGAATAAATGATACCAAAAGCGGAATCGCCGTAAATGCATTTTCATACTTTGTAATAATCGCTCCCGTTACCGTTGCTGAGAACATCAAAATCAACAGCCACATAATCCGCTGTCTGGCATGGCCGAAAACGGATGTCTTCAAATAAGAGTCTTCACTGGAAGAAATCGCCGCCATCTTATGGATATCCTCCGTCGTCTCTTCCGTCAAAACATCCATCGCATCATCAAAGGTTACAATCCCAACAATATATCCTTCCTGATCTACAACCGGAATTGCAATCAGTCCATATTTGCGGAACAGATTTGCTGCCTCTTCCCGATCGTCTGTTGTCCGGATAAAGACATATTTTTCTTCCATTAGCTCTTCTACCAGCAAATCTCCATCATGTGTCATCAATGCTTCTGCAGTAATGATTCCTTTTAATTTTCTTTTTTCCACCACATAGCAGGTGTAAACGGTCTCACTGTGAATCCCTACCCGCCGAATCTTATCCAGTACTTGCTGTACCGTCATTTGTGGTGTAACATCAATATACTCCACCGTCATAATGCTTCCCGCACTGTCTTCTGGATACTTTAAGAGCCGATTGATATCTGAGCGCGTATCTTTACTCACCTGATCGAGGAGACGATTCACCACATTGGCCGGCATATCTTCCAAAAGATCAACGGCATCATCGGTATACATAGCATCTAGAATATGCCCTACTTCCTGATTGGTAAAGGAACCAAGAAGAGCCTGTTGCTGATCATCGTCCATGTAGGCAAACACTTCCGCCGCTTTATCCTTATCAATCATACGAAATACCATGGCGAGTTCCTGATCTTCCAATTCCATTAATAAATCTGCCAAATCCACAGAATTGTATTCCGCCATCAATTCTTTCAGTTCCAGATATCTTTTCTCCGTCAATAATTTCAGTAAACAATTTCTTTTCATATGCATACCCTCCTGTTTTTGGCGGCAGCATTTCTCTTCCCATTCTCTTTTCAGATCTAAAAAAGGGCATAAAAATACTGCCTATCCTCTTGTTTCTCTCACGGACAGGCAGCTGATATTCTGCACTTCTTGCGTCACTTCTTAAGCAGGGCAGAAACTCCCTGCATATCGATCCAACGAAGGCAGACTCATGTCGTTACCATATCCGTTTCTCACTTTGTAATTCCAACTTCGCGCCGAATTACCTTCCATGGTCTTACCTCCTTTGCATCCATTATCAATGACTACAAGTTACGATTTATTGAGTATAACGAAAGTTTTAAGAAAAGTCAACTACGACTTAAAAATAAAAACCGGAATCGGTGGATGATTCTCCCTGTTGAAATAGTAATTGCAAATCACCGTATACTTCCTTGGATGAAGCGTTTTCAAATAGGCAAGGATTCGTTCCTTCTCCTCAAACCCCGTATCTCCTCCACTGTAAATACAAAGGCTCATCATCCCTCCCGGCTTCAGAAGTTCCAAACCTTTTCCAATTGCCTCTATACTGGTATCTGCCTTTGTGGAAATTCTATGATCGCCGCCCGGAAGATAACCAAAATTAAAGCAAATCACATCCACACTTTCCGGATTAACATACTGATCCATATACTGATGGCTAGCTTGAATAAGTCGAACACGCTCCCCCATCTGTTCTACTTTATTTTCTTTCTTTAGTAATTTTTCTGTTTCTTCCAGTGCCATTTTTTGTATATCAAAAGCTATGACTTTCCCTGCATCTCCTGCAAGCTCACAGAGCAGCAGCGTATCATTTCCTTTGCCCATAGTGGCATCAATATAAATACCGCCTCTTGCCGCCTGCGCTCGGATAATCTCATGGCACCAGTATGTAATCTGCGATTTTTTTCCCATAGCTATTCCTTCCAATACTTATCCATATATCTCAGAACCTCTTCTGTAGACAACCTGAATTTCTGTGTAACCTTATCTTGAACCTCTTCTTTCATCATCTCTATTTCCTGCAACGCTTCTATATATGCCTGTATTCCACCTTCTCTCCATCCCTCTGCAATTCCCTCTTCTCGTCCTTCTTCTCGTCCTTCTTCTCGTCCTTCTTCTCGTCCTTCCTCTCGTCCTTTTTCTCGCCCTTCTTCTCGTCCTTCCGCAAACCCTTTTGCATGTCCCATGCGCCAACCGCTATTAATCATATGATTATAATCGCGAATCGCTTTCTGTCTTTCCTCATACTCCAGACGTTTTTCTTCATCTGCACTTAAATTCACCAATCGATTATATGCCTTTTCCCTATATTCATCTCCCTGAACAGCCATTTTCATTTCCTCCCTGCTCTCTGCGTTAAAGAAACGTGCCCATCTAAGAAGTTCCGTCTCCGAATATTGATACTTTTTAAGTTTTGGAAGCTCTAATACATGAATTTCCATCTTATCGGTATACAATATTTTTCTCTTATCTTCCCAGATATGGAATCTAGAATAATATTCCCTGTCATCAAACAGTGTGAAATTTAATATCCCTATATGAATACACTTCTTCAACTCATGATAATCTTCTCCCTCATGGATTTGATCAGCAAACATCTTGCAGAGATAAAATAAAGAGCGTTCTACCCAATAATCATAGGCAATTACCTGCATCTCGATATCTATCTGAGAACCATCTTCTAGCACGACTCTTACATCCAGGATCCCCAGCTTATCCTTCTTATGCTGTTTTCGTAAATAGGTCGGCAACAACTCTGTTCTCTTGATGCGATCCGGCTTTATATCCAAAACCGCCGCTACAAATCCTCGTCTCACATCTTCATCTGCTAGAAGTTCCTTGAAACAAAAATCCACTTTAGGTGACATAATAAATGTGTTGTCATTGTTTTTCATCTTTGCACTCCTTCCTTTGTAGGAAAGATAAATTACTTGCACAAAGATAAACTTATACCCCTATTATAAGGATACTCCTGCAAATATACAACTGCTTTCCCACGATATTCTGTTTACAACTTTTAATCCTTTGGTATTCTCTGACCGAATCGTCATAAATGATATCAGAATCATCAAAATAGAATTCTTTGATAGGCTAAGTATAAGATAAAATTTCAAAAAACTCAAGCCGCTTTGAAAAAGATGCTTGAGTTTTTTGAAATGCTTTTTTGAAAAGATAGGAAAAGCGGCATCACGCGGATAATCCAGTATCACAAACTGCCAAACGTATATGTAATAATCAAAAATCAAACAACGATAACTGATTGGACTCCGGAAGATCTCCCAAAAGTCCCAGATCCCCCATATAGTCAATCACCGTCTTACTTGCTTTCGTTCGCTGCCTAAAATCATCTCGGGATAAATATGGACCATCTTTGGCTGCCTCTTCCACTGCTTCCGCCGCCTTTTCTCCCATACCATCAATACTGGAAAAAGGAGGCATCAACTTTCCGTCAATAATCTGGAACTTGGTTGCCTTTGCACGGTAGATATCAATCGGCAGGAATTCATATCCTCTGGCATACATCTCCTGAACAATATGCATATCCTTCATTGTGTCCTGTTCCTTCTTACTTAAGGTCGCTGATCTTCGATTATAATCATCGATATAGTACTGTAACTTCTCCTTGCCCTGACACATAATTTCATAAGAAAATGCATCCGCACGAATCCCAAAATAAGCTCCGTAATAAGCAAGCGGATAATTAATTTTACAGTAAGCAATCCGATACGCCATCATAACATAAGCTGCTGCGTGGGCTTTGGGGAACATGTACTTGATCTTTTCGCAAGACCAAATGTACCAGTCCGGCACATCATGTTCTGCCATATCCTTCTTAAATTCCGGCCACTCTTTACATTTTCCCTTCGCCACCGTTCCCTTTCGGACACGCTCCATAATGGTAAAGGATTCCTCACTGTCCAGTCCTTTATTAATCAAATATGTCATAATATCATCTCGCGTACAAATCGCTGTAGAAATGGTGGCCTTCCCGCTTCGGATCAGTTCCTGGGCATTATTAAGCCATACGTCTGTTCCATGAGAAAGACCCGAAATACGTATTAGATCTGACAAGGTTTGCGGTTTTGTATCCACAACCATCTGAATAACAAAATCCGTACCAAATTCCGGGATTCCCAGACATCCTACCGGACATCCTCCAATATCGTCCGGCTTGATTCCCAGGACTTCCGTCCCATGAAACAACGCCATTACATCCTGATCATCCAGCGGAATATCCGTTGCCACGAACTTATGATCCGTCTCATTATACTCATTATCCATAGCAGGAGAACTAATGTATTCTTCCAGCGTCTTAATCATGGTCGGATCATCATGCCCCAGAATATCCAGCTTCAGCAGGTTATGATCAATGGAATGGTAATCAAAGTGAGTTGTAATAATGTCCGTCTGCGTATCATTAGCCGGATGCTGCACAGGTGTAAACGAATTAATTTCTTCTCCCAGCGGAAGTACGATAATTCCTCCAGGATGCTGACCGGTACTTCTTCTAATTCCAGTACATCCTTGTACAATCCGGTCAATTTCACAGTTTCGTTTTCCCTGTCCGCGCTCCTCATAATAGTTCTTTACATATCCAAATGCCGTCTTATCCGCCAGTGTTCCAATGGTTCCGGCACGGTAAGTCTGACCGGCTCCAAAAATAACCTCCGTATATTTATGTGCATTACTCTGATAATCTCCAGAGAAATTCAAGTCGATATCCGGCTCCTTATTTCCTTTAAATCCCAGGAATGTCTCAAACGGAATGTCAAATCCGTCTTTCACCAAAGGTTCCCCACAGACCGGACATGCCTTATCCGGCATATCCCATCCGCAGCCGCCTGCATAAGCTCTTACCTCATCCGATTCAAAATCACTGTAATGACATTTTTTACAATAATAATGCGGGCTCAGCGGATTTACCTCTGTAATTCCCGCCATAGTCGCGACAAAGGAAGATCCGACAGAACCTCGGGAACCAACCAGATACCCATCCTCATTGGACTTCCACACCAGCTTTTGGGCAATGATATACATTACGGCGAACCCATTGGAAATAATCGAATTCAGCTCTCGCTCCAACCGCTCTGTTACCACCTCCGGTAAATTCTCTCCATACATGGAATGCGCCTTATTATAACAGATCTCTCTTAACTGTTTGTCCGAATCCGGAATCACCGGCGGGCATTTATCCGGCCGAATCGGCGTAATCTTTTCCACCATATCTGCAATTCGATTGGGGTTATCAATTACAATCTCTCTCGCCTTTGCAGATCCCAAATACTCAAATTCCTCCAGCATCTCCTCCGTCGTCCGGAAGTAAAGAGGCGCCTGATCATCCGCGTCTCCAAATCCTTTTCCTGCCATAATAATCCGACGGTACACTTCGTCCTCCGGATCCATAAAATGTACGTCACAGGTACCCACTACCGGCTTTCCGAATTTTTCTCCCAGCTGTACAATCTTCCGATTCAGATTTCGAATATCTTCCTCACTGTTCACATTTCCCACACGATCGCTGGCAATCATAAACCGGTTGTTTCCCACGGGCTGAATCTCCAGATAATCATAGAAGTTTACAATTTTGGCAACCCGCTCATCCGACTTTTCATTTAACAGCGCCTGATAGAGTTCTCCTGCCTCACAGGCACTTCCCACTAAAAGCCCTTCCCGGTATTTGGACAATTCACTCTTTGGAATCCTGGGACGACGCGCGTAATATTCCAAATGGGACTTGGAAATCAACGTATAGAGATTCACCCTTCCTACCTCATTGCAGGCAAGAATAATGACATGATAAGTCGGAAGCTTACGCACTGCATTTGCATTGTGAGCTCCAAACTGATTTAACTTGCGCAGGCTGTCCACATTCCGATCACGAAGCATCTCTACAAACTTCACAAAAATCTCTGCTGTTGCTCCTGCATCGTCCACCGCCCGATGATGATTCTCCAGAGAAATATGCAGCGCATTTGCCACCACGTTCAGTTTGAACTTTGAAAGTGTCGGCAATAAAATCCGTGCCATCGCAACCGTATCCACCGATGTGAAATCAGGTATCCTATCCTGATACCGACAATTTTGTTCAATAAATCCCACATCGAAGGATGCATTATGAGCCACCAAAACCGCATCGCCTACAAAGGCAAGAAACTTAGGAAGTACCGTCTCAATATCCGGCGCATCCATCACCATCTGATCAGTAATACTGGTCAGCTGTGTGATCTGGAACGGTATCGGAACCTTCGGATTGACAAAAGTACTAAAGCGCTCTGTAATCTTGCCCCGCTCCACTTTCACCGCTCCGATTTCAATAATTTTATCTTTAATCGGACTAAAACCTGTCGTCTCTAAATCGAAAACCACATAGGTATCATCCAGCATCTGCCCCTTCTCATTCACTGCCACGTCAGTCAGATCGTCTACCAGATACCCTTCTACTCCGTAAATCACCTTGAACGGATCGTCCTTATCAAGGCCTTCAATATAATGATTGGCATCCGGGAAGGACTGAACCACTCCATGATCCGTGATGGCAATCGCCTTATGTCCCCAGTCATGGGCTCTTCTCACCAGATTCTGCACCTCGGAAACGCCGTCCATATCACTCATCTTTGTATGACAGTGAAGCTCCACTCTCTTCTCCGGCGACGTATCATTTCTGGATTCCGTAAAATCACTAATCTTTTTAATTCCCGTGACAGAACCAATCGTCAGCTCCCCGTCAAATTTATCAAGGGTAGTCACTCCTTTGATTTTAAGGAATGCCCCCTTCTTCACATCCGCAAGGATATCCGCAAGCTGGTCGTTACGCACGAACATTTTCACCATGATGGTATCCGTAAAGTCTGTCACTGCATACATAACGATTGTCTTCTCATTTCGAATCTCACGGGTATCGAAACTGATTACCTTTCCACGGATGGTAATCTCGCCCATCTCTGTCACTACCTGACGAAGTTCAATCGCTTCCTCTTCAAAGTCTCGTCCATACACCAGATTTGGATCATCAGAACTTCGTTTTCCAAAGCCATATCCGTCTCGTTTTCCTCTTCCATAAAATGCCTTTTTGCCGTTTGTTTCCCCGGATACCGCCGCTTTCGCTCCTCCCTTTGCCGCCTCTTTTTTCTCCTGCTTTGCTTCTTTTTCTTCCTGCTTTCTAGCCTTTTCTTCCTGCACAGAAGCTGCATGTTCACAAATAGCGTCTATTTCTTGCTGAAGCCTTACCTCATTATGCTTCAGACTGCTCTCCTTCGCTTCCTGATACTTGACGCGAATTTCAACAGGACGTCCGAACCGGTTTTGAAACACGTCCGTCAAATACCCTACCAAAGACTCCTTCTTCCCTCTGGCCACAATGGTATCGGTCAGTGTCAGGCAGAGAATATTTTCCTCCTCGAACTCATAGGTTCCGCTCTGCAGCATATTTCGCTCTACGACACTGCGGTCATCCAGCTCTAAAAGGAAACTATCCCAATAAAGTTCCATCAGGTTCTCTGGCGTATACTGCTCCGACAGTTCATACTGATCCTGTACTTCAATCCGAATCAGACTTCTCGCAAACATCTGATCCTTGATTCTTTTTTCTAGATCATAAATCTCTTTTTTCTGAATCAAGTGTCTGCTTCGCAAATGCACCCGGATAAACTCCCGGGATGAATTGGTCGCAACCTTTAAGACCTCCACGCTCTCCAACAGCATCCTAAGTTCTTCATTCATTTTTAATGTTGGAAATACTTCAAAAAACGGTTTACTCATTCCAGTGCAACAACTCCTGCCTAAGTGTTTCTAATAATTCTTCTTCTTTTACCTTCTTCACAATCTCACCCTTCTTAATCAGAAGGCCTTCTCCGATTCCTCCGGCGATTCCAATATCGGCTTCCTTTGCCTCTCCCGGGCCGTTCACCACACAGCCCATTACTGCCACCTTAATATCCAGCGGAATATCCTCTACCATCTGTTCCACCTGATTTGCCAAACCGATAAGATCTATCTTCGTTCGTCCGCAAGTCGGGCAGGATACCACTTCAATTCCACCTTTCCGAAGTCCCAGCGTCTTTAAGATCAATTTCGCAGAACGAATTTCCTCCACCGGATCCCCCGTTAAAGATACCCGGATGGTATCTCCGATTCCCTGATGCAAAATCAGCCCCAAACCTATGGAAGACTTAATATTTCCTGCCGTCACTGTCCCGGACTCGGTGATTCCCACATGCAGAGGATATGGACACACATCTGCAATCAGCTCATGCGCCCTGACACACATCAGTACATCGGAAGACTTGATACTGACTACCAGCTTATCATAGCCCATCTCTTCAATCAGGCGTACCTTATCAAGGGCACTTTCTACCAGCCCTTCCGCCGTCACTTTGCCATATTTTTCCACTAATTCCTTCTCTAGAGACCCACTGTTTACACCGACACGAATCGGAACCTGATATTCCTTAGCCTTATCGACTACGGCCTGGATTCTGTCTCTGCTTCCAATGTTTCCGGGGTTTATCCGAATCTTGTCCGCCCCGTTCTCAATCGCCGCAATTGCCAGCCGATAATCAAAATGAATATCGGCCACCAGCGGAATATGAATTTCTTTCTTAATCTCACGAAGCGCCTCCGCTGCCTCCATCGTAGGGACAGCACAGCGGATGATCTCGCATCCAGCCTTTTCAAGTGCCAAAATCTGCGCCACTGTCGCCTGCACATCCTCCGTCTTCGTATTCGTCATAGACTGGATTGCCACCGGATTTCCTCCACCAATCGTTACACTGCCAATCTGTATCTGTTTCGTCTCGTCTCTTCGCATCATTTCCTTACATCCTTTCTCTTAAAAAAAGCCCCTCTATCCGTCACCCTGCCCGGACAGCCTGGTGTGACAATAGAGGGTCTGCCTATATTACTCTTGTATAAATGTCAACTGTTCCCCGTACTCTCGTTCTACCAGAGTCAGCCGTTCCTGCTCCACACTGTAGTCAAAAGAAGTTACAATCGGGGCAAGTGCATTCTGAAGTGTTTCCGTTGTATACTGACCGTCTGATTTTTCCGCCAGACGATTAAGTTCTTCCTCATCCATCTTGATCGTCACCGTCTTGTTTTCCTTATCGATAGAATAAGGAAGTACAACCTCCACACTGGTTTCCTCTGCGATCTCCGGTATTGTCACCACCACAGTCCCCTTACTCTTTACCTTCAGATTATATCTTCCGTCTTCTCCGATCCAGTTCCCCTCCAATGGGTTCGTGGTAAACATCTTAGTCAGGATATAGACAGCAATCAGAATAATCAACGCTGTAGATACCAAAAAGGTAATTCTCCACAACTTACTTCTCTTTGCTTCATCATTTTTTGCTACTATCATTTATGTCATTCCTCTCAACGCTTCATACTTGAACTGCTCGTTTTGTTTCATTCCAAATTATAGGTGCTTTTTGACACAGTGTCAACGAAAAACTATCTGTCTCTTACTCCGTCACCTCAACCACCAGATAAAACCCTTTCTCCGTCTTTTCAATCCGACGAATAATCCCCGTTCTTGCCTTGATTCGCTCGCTGGTCCGATAAATTCCAGACATCGCAATAGATGGTTCTACCAGGTAAGTATACTGTCCGGTCACTGCACTTCTCTCACTGATTTCCACTTCTTGCCCTTCTGTGACCAGCCCTTCCCTCTCCATCTTAAACCGTTCCTGTCTCATTGTTTTCCCCCCCCTCATTTCTTTTTCTAGTCCTTTTGTTTTCACGACAATGTTCCATTTTGTTCCGGCAAGGAACCTAGTCGCAACATTTTGTTGATATTCGACACTTTTTATGTTCTTTATCATCTAAGTTGGTAAAATATACCAAAATACTAATTCAGGGAGGTAACATTCATGTCTTTTGCACAGAAATTGAAATCATTACGACTTGAACACGATATGACACAGGAATCTGTGGCTAAGTATATGAATGTGGCGCGCTCCACCATTGCAGGTTATGAAACAAAGAACCGTCAGCCCTCTCACGAAAAACTGACAACGCTTGCCTCTTTGTTTCAGGTTTCCGTAGATTACCTTTTGGACGAAGGTGAAGAAATCAACGTTACGCTCCATCCCTCCTGCATTCTTCCTTTTGAAGATCAGAACCTTCTCGACAGTTATCACAAACTGTCCGCCCGCTCCAGAAAAGATCTCAAGGAATATCTCTACCTTTTACAGCTTCGCGACAACGAAAAACACTAACTGTTTATTCTTTCAAATATCTTCGGCAGATACTTTCATTTGCCGCCTGTTCCTGACTGTCGTCAAGTTCTTCTAGCGTTACCGGACCATACTTTCTCTCTAGCGCTTTCTGAATCAGATAATCACAAATCTGCGGATTTTTCGGAAGCAGCGGTCCATGCAGATAAGTCCCGATTACATTCTTGTAAACCACTCCCTCGTATCCGCTCTTTCCATCGTTTCCATGTCCATAAAGGACCTTGCCAAACGGCTGATTTCCATTTAAGAAGGTTCGTCCTCCGTGATTCTCAAATCCCACTACCGGCATCTTGGCCAAATCACTCTTTAAAATAATGTTGTCAATCAAGCGTCCGTTCCCCTGTTCTGTATAAATATCAACAAGGTTCAGCCCTTCAATCATACCCTCTTCTGTCTTATAATATTTCCCCAGCAGCTGATATCCGCCGCACACAGCAATCACGACGCCTCCGTCTTCCACATACTGCTGAAAATCCTCTCTAATCTCCAGAAGATTCTTACATACGATAGCCTGCTCCCGGTCAGAACCTCCTCCAAGCAGCACAATATCAAGCTTGGAGAAATCAATGACATCTCCGGTATTAAATTCGATCGTCTCTGCATCAATTCCACGCCATCTGCAGCGCTGTTCCATGCAGGCAATATTCCCCCTGTCTCCATACAGGTTCAAAAGATCCGGATAGAGATGCCCAATCGTAATTTTCCTATCTGTCCGTCCCATTACTTCTCTGCCTCCATCTTCTTCAATACATTTCTGGTTGAAAACAATGCCGTATAGTTAACCAGCAAATACAAATTGCCGCATCCATTCTTCACACATTCACGAATCGCCGTTTCCACATCCGTTTCCACTTTAGATGGAATTTCCACATATTTCAAGCGAAGTCCCATATCATAGCAGCGGATTCCGCTGACGGTAACAGAATGGATATTCGCATCCTTAAAACGATCAAAATCCACATCCCACAGCCAGGACACATCAATTCCGTCCTGCGCATTATCATTGATCACAATTATAATATCCTTCTCTTTTTCGTCCTGCATCACCGCAGAAATATTCTGATTAAATCCCGCCGGATTCTTGGCAAGATTCAGCATGATTTTCGTATCCTGAATCTGGAACTGTTCCATCCGTCCGTTCTCCGGATTAAAAGCTGCAAGCATCTCATTAAATCCTGTCAGCTCAAGCCCTCCTGTTCTGGCAGCCGCATAAGCCGCAAGAATATTATATACATTATAGAATCCTCTGTAATTTGCACGGATTCTCCGGCCTTCCACTGTAAAAGAAAGATGATCCCCCACCTCAATTTCGGAGGCATCGTACTGAATCTTTGGTCTTTTAAAGTCACATCCTGTACATTCATAGTCTCCCAGCTGGCTGTAATGATAAAAGTGATACATAAGCGGCTCTCCACATTGTTTGCAGAATCTTCCTTCCCGAATCTCGCGTGAATCCTTATCATCAATCACCTTCTCACTGATTCCATAAGTGATAAATTCATTGCCGCTCTCCATAGCAAGATATGCCGACAGAGCATCATCGCCATTGACAATCACTTTCATCTTCGGCGCTGACTGCATCACTTCTTTTAAAATATTCATGGTAATATCAATCTCTCCATACCGGTCAAGCTGGTCACGGAAGAGATTGGTCAGCACCATATAATCCGGCTTAAAGTGCGGAAACACCCTTCTTGTAGACGCCTCATCAACCTCAATACAAGCATAATCCGCCTTTAAATTTCCTCCAATTCCTGCGCTAAGAACAAACGCTGCCACGACTCCATTTAACATATTAGAGCCCGTGTGATTGCAGACAACCCGATACCCTTCTTTTTGAAGCGCCGCGCAAAGCATATTGTTTGTCGTCGTCTTTCCATTCGTTCCACACACAATATAAATATCTTTTTTTACCTGTCCCGCCAACTCTTTCAAAATAGACGGACAGATCTGAAGTGCAATCTTTCCTGCCCACGTTACTCCCTGTCGGTGAAAAATGTGGACGCTTATTTTTTCTGTAAGTTTTGCCGCCCATACGGCCAGCATTCTGCGTAATCTCATAATCCTACTGTTCCCCTAATAATTTCATAATATCTTCCGGTTCCGGCATGGAGCGAATAGCTCCTTTTTTCGTGGTAATCAATGCTGCTCCACCATTTGCGTAAGTCAGAATCTGTCCCAATTTCTGCTCATCAAGCTTATCAAGACCATATTCTAAAACTCCATGGATAGCACACCCAAAGAACGTATCGCCGGCTCCCGTCGTCTCAACAGTCTTTACGGAAAATCCCGGTCTTTCAACCCGCAGATTCCGATAATAGGCACGGCTTCCTTCCTTTCCCATCGTCAGGAAGATCAAAGGAATCTGATACTTCTTCTGCAGATAGCGGATTCCATCGTCATAGTCTTCCATCCCCGACACAAACTGGATCTCATTATCCGAAATTTTTAATATATCACAATATCCAAATCCAAATTCCATCTGCTTTTTCGCATCCTCCATGGAAGACCAAAGCGGAGGCCGAAGATTGGGATCAAAGGTAATCAGGCACCCTTCCTCCCTTGCCGTCTCAAGCGCCTTCTCTGTCGCTGTTCTTGCCGGCTCGTCCGTCATGGAAAGCGTTCCAAAATGAAAGATTTTGGACTGGCGGATCAAATCATAATCCACCTCTTCTTTCATCAGCATCATATCTGCTCCCGGCTTCCTATAAAAAGAAAATTCCCGGTCTCCATCCGAAAGTGTATGTACGAATGCCAGCGTAGTATGAATATCCTGATCCAGTATAAGTCCTCTGCTCTCCACGCCTAAATCCTCAATGGTTCTTTTCAAAAGGCGCCCAAACTGGTCATCTCCAACCTTGCCGATAAAAGCGGTCTTTCTTCCTAATTTATTCAGCATTGCAAGCACATTACATGGCGCTCCTCCCGGACATGCTTCAAACAGCTGATTCCCCTGCCCGCTTTGTCCATTTTGTGTAAAATCAATCAGCATTTCGCCCATAGCGGTAACATCATATAACTTTCCCATTTTCCGCACTCCTTATTATATCAAGATCCATCTTTCACCATTCTATCACATTATGCAATCTTTTGAAAGACCAATGAAATTCTTGTTATTTTTTTGTCAAATTGTCAATTTACACAAATTTCTTCTAATGATACAATATTTAACGTAAAAATAAAAGTTAAAAGTTTAACATGTTTTGGAGGGAATACAAATGTCAAGCGTATTAGTTATTGTATCTATTGCATTCGCAGGGTTTCTTGCATATATCATTGGAGAAAGAATTCATGAAATCAGAACAGCTCTGATCTGCAATGAAAGCACAGAAAAGAGCCGCCATGAAAAAGAGCATTTTGCAGTTGTTCGCACAATGCACGCCTAACGGCATTGAACCAAAAATTAAACATTGCATGCTATTTAATTTTCCATAAAAAGGGCTGTTCTTTTGCAACAGTCCTTTTTTTAATCGAAACTTTATTGATTTGCATCTCTATGAATGGTATGATTATAAACAGTGATTCGTTTCACATTTAATAAGGTAACAATTCAAAATTTGATAAAAGAAGGTGGTATTCCTATGACAACAAATGAAAAAGCACTCAAGATGCATGAAGAGTGGAATGGAAAGATTGAAACAACAGCCAAATCACACGTCCACTCCCGCGAGGATCTTGCAATCGCCTATACACCAGGCGTTGCCGAGCCATGTAAAGTCATTGCAAAGGACAAAGAAGCAGCCTACACTTACACTATGAAAGCCAATACCGTGGCCGTCATATCCGATGGAAGCGCAGTTCTTGGTCTTGGCAATATCGGCGCCCTTGCCGCAATGCCTGTCATGGAAGGAAAGGCCGTTCTATTCAAAGAATTCGGCGGGGTCAACGCGGTTCCTATCTGTCTTGACACACAGGATACCGAAGAAATTATCCAAACAGTGGTTAATATCGCCCCGGCATTTGGCGGTATTAATTTGGAAGATATCAGCGCGCCCCGCTGCTTTGAGATTGAAGAACGCTTAAAAGAACTCCTTAATATCCCTGTCTTCCATGATGACCAACACGGAACAGCCATCGTCGTTCTTGCCGGTATTATCAATGCATTGAAGGTCACCGGCAAATCAAAAGAGACTTCCAAAGTTGTAGTCAACGGAGCTGGAAGCGCCGGAATTGCCATTACAAAACTGCTCTTAACCTACGGCTTTAAAGAAATCACCATGTGTGATATCAATGGCATCATCAGCAAGGCTTCTCCGAACCTGAATTGGATGCAGCAGAAAATGGCTGAGGTCACCAATCTGGAAGGACGAACAGGAACGCTCGCCGATGCACTCGTAGGCGCCGACATCTTCGTCGGTGTATCTGCCCCCGGCATCGTCACTTCAGAGATGGTTGCTTCCATGAATCAGGATGCCATCCTCTTTGCTATGGCAAACCCGGTTCCGGAAATCATGCCGGATCTTGCCAAGGCCGCAGGCGCCAGAATTGTCGGAACCGGACGCTCCGACTTTCCAAATCAGGTCAATAATGTCGTTGCCTTCCCTGGCATCTTCAAAGGTGCACTGGAAGGACGAGCTTCCCAGATCACAGAAGAGATGAAGCTTGCAACAGCGCAGGCCATCGCAGACCTTGTACCGGAAGACGACTTAAATGAAGAACATATTCTTCCGGAAGCCTTTGACCCTCGTGTTGCTGACGTAGTCAGTCAGGCAGTAAAGGAACGTATCTAATATGGCAGTCTATTGGGACGAAAAAAGATATCATTCTCTTAACTACCATCTAAGAAAAACCTATGGAGAGAAACTGTATAAGATCTCTTTGGATGGCGGCATGACCTGCCCCAACCGCGATGGTACGCTTGGTACCCGTGGCTGCATCTTTTGCAGTAAGGGCGGTTCCGGCGACTTCGCCGCCTCCAAAACGCTTTCCATCACAGAGCAGATTGAAACCGGAAAGCAGCAGGCAGCCCGCAAATATACCGGCAACTCCTATATTGCCTATTTTCAGGCGTATACGAATACTTACGCCCCTGCTGCGTACCTGAGACAAATTTTCACCGAAGCAATCCAGAATCCGAATATTCGGATTCTGTCCATTGCTACCCGCCCGGACTGTCTAAGTCCTGACGTTATCAGTCTTTTAAAGGAGCTTGCGGCACTCAAACCCATCTGGGTTGAATTAGGACTGCAGACCATCCACGAAGATACCGCTCGTTTTATCCGAAGAGGCTACGATCTGCCTGTTTTTGAACGCGCTATCCACGATCTTAGAAATGCCGGAATTACAGTCATCGTTCATACCATTCTCGGACTGCCGGGAGAAAGCCGAAAGCAAATGCTTCAAACAGTCAATTATTTAAATACCCAGGATATCCAGGGCATCAAGTTTCAGCTTCTCCATATACTGAAAGATACTGATCTTGCAGACTATTATGAGAGACACCCGTTTCCTCTTCCAGATATGGAAACTTATTTTTCTATACTGGCGGAGCAACTGACGCATCTGCGTCCTGACATCGTCGTCCACCGATTAACCGGTGACGGCCCCAAACAACTCCTGATTGCTCCCCTTTGGACCGGGAACAAACGTCAGGTACTCAACCAGATGCAGGCTTATTTCAAACGCCATGACATCTGGCAAGGAAAGGATTTGTAAGAATGGCCAATTCATTTAAACTTTATAAATTAATCATACTCTATATGCTGAGTAAAGTGGACTTCCCTCTGACAAATTCCCAGATTTCAGAGTTTATACTGGATGAAGGATACACTACTTATTTTAAACTTCAGCAAGCAATCTCTGAGCTTCTGGAATCTGGATTTATCCGGGAAGAAGCAACTCACAGCCGAACCTTCTATCATCTGACGGAGGAAGGCGCAGAGACCATCCATTTCTTCAAAAATGATATCTCTCCGGCAATTCAGCAGGATATCGATACCTTTCTGAAGGAAAAACGCTACGAATTAAAAAATGAGGTTGCTGTGAAAGCCGATTACTACCGTACGCCAAACACCGAATATGCCGTACGCTGCCAGGTCATTGAACAGGACAGCTCGCTGATTGATCTGACCGTCACCGTACCTACAGAAGCAGAGGCAGAAACCATTGTAAACAATTGGACAATGAAAAACCAGGAAATTTACGCACTGGTCATGTCTACACTCTTGTAAACAGGAGAACTCTTATGAAATTTAGAAAATTTTCTGAACTCTATGTCAGCTTTTTTAAAATCGGAAGTCTGCTCTTTGGCGGAGGCCTCGCCATGCTTCCTCTTTTACAGAAGGAAGTGGTCGAACAGAGAAAATGGTGTACAGAAGAAGAAATTATGGACATGTATGCCATCGGACAATGTACCCCAGGCGTAATCGCCGTCAACACTGCCACCTATGTCGGTTATCGGCAGGCAGGAATTGGCGGCAGCATTGCCGGAACCCTTGGAGTTATCTCTCCTTCCATTCTGATTATCTGCTTAATCGCATCTGTTCTTCAGAATTTTTTACAACTCCCCCTTGTCATTCACGCTCTTTCCGGGATTCGGATTGTCGTCTGTGCGTTGATGTTAAATACCGTCTTTCGTCTGGCCAAAAAAGGAATCGTTGATAAGTTAGGCGGCGTGCTCTTTCTAAGCTCTTTCCTTCTTGCCTGCTTTACGCCCCTTCCCACAGCCATTATTATCCTTCTTGCCGGAGGATGCGGTATCATCGGACAACACTTCAAAAGGAGGCATACCCCATGATTTATTTCACATTGGCATACGAATTCTTTAAAATCGGACTCTTTTCTATCGGCGGCGGAATGGCAACTCTGCCCTTTCTGATGGATTTAGCTGGAAAACACGACTGGTTTACTATTGCTCAGGTAGCTGATATGGCAGCCATCAGCGAAAGTACCCCCGGTCCTCTAGGTGTCAATATGGCCACCTTCGCCGGATACCATGCCGCCGGAATTCCCGGTGCACTGATTGCTACTCTTGCACTTACCGCTCCGGCGCTGATCATTATTATACTAATCGCAAAATTCCTGGAAAATTTCAGTGAAAACCAAACGGTACAGGCTGTTTTTTACGGAATCCGCCCAACAGTCGCCGCCCTGATAGGATACGCCGTCTGGGAGCTGCTTCAAATCACCATGGTCACCACCACAGAAAATGGCCAGACCCTTCCAGATCTGACCAGTATTATGCTCTGTATTCTGTTCGTTCTGCTTCTGCAGTGGAAACGGCTGCAAAAACTTCATCCTATCGTGTGGATCCTTGCCGGAGCTGTCGCAGGAATCCTCCTCAAATTATAAGAATCTTTTCTATACTAAAAAGCGCTAGAAATCATTCGCTTACAGGAGAAATTCGCTCATCACATAGTTGCTGACATCGATGCCCGCATCGGTCAGGCAAACCTGGTCTTCCCCTACCAAAAGGAGACCTTTTTTCTGCATTTCTTCCAACACCTTCCCGTACACAGACTCCATAGTCCGCTGATATGTCTTTGCAAACTCTGCCTTGGAAACCCCCTTCATCGTCCGAAGCCCCAAAAACATGGTCTCTTCCATCTGCGCTTTTCTATCTAATTTTTCCGGAATCTCTCCCTCATTCCAGCGCTCCTCTCGTATCAGAGAGGCTGCTCCAGTTCCTATTCCCAGATACTCTGTCCGATTCCAATAACCTAGGTTATGCCGGCACTCATACCCCAGACGGGCATAATTAGAGATCTCATAGCGGTGATAACCATAAGATTCCAGGATTTCCCGCGTCCGATAATACATCTTTCGTTCCATCTCCTCATCTGGGAGTTCCTCCAGATGCTTTCCATTTCCATACCGTTCATAGAATGGCGTTCCCTCTTCCACAATCAGACTGTAGGCCGAGATATGCTCCGGTTTAAGACGCGCCACTTCATGAAGCGTCTCCTCCCAATCTGCCAGCGTCTGCAGCGGGATTCCAGACATCAAATCCACATTGATATTCAAAAAGCCTGCCTTCCTGGCTAATTCGTAAGTCCAAAGGAACTCTTCATATGTATGAATTCTCCCCAGTCGCTTTAATTCTCGATCTTTTGCCGACTGTAATCCAATACTTAAACGGTTAATACCGCAGTTTCGATAGGCCTGTAATTTCTCTTCTGTTACCGTCCCCGGATTTGCCTCCAGGCTGATTTCCGCATCTGAATCAATAACAAAAGTCTCTCTTACCGCTTCAAAAATCTGCTCTATCTGTTTGGAAAGAAGCAGTGACGGCGTCCCGCCTCCTACAAAAATACTGACAACATGATAAGCCTTTGCCAGATCTTTATAGGAACGGATCTTCTGACAAAGGCTTTCTACATAGACCTTTCGCTCCCCCGCACAGGAGGGAGCCGAAAGGAAATCGCAATAATTACACTTTTGTATACAAAATGGTATATGCAAATACAATTCTAATGGTTTCATTATTTATCATCCAGCTTCAAAACGCTCATAAATGCCTTCTGCGGAATCTCGACATTGCCGACCTGTCTCATCCGCTTCTTTCCTTCTTTCTGCTTCTCTAAAAGCTTTCTCTTACGGCTGATATCACCGCCGTAACACTTGGCAAGGACATCCTTTCTCATTGCCTTTACCGTCTCTCTGGCGATAATCTTACTTCCGATTGCTGCCTGAATCGGAATCTCAAAGAGCTGTCTTGGAATCTCTTCTTTCAGTTTCTCACACATCTTACGTCCGCGCTCGTATGCTGTTCCCTCATGCACAATAAAGGACAGCGCATCCACCTCTTCTTTATTGATCAGGATATCAAGCTTCACCAATTCTGACTGTACATAACCGTCCATCTCATAATCAAAGGAAGCGTATCCTCTGGACCGAGATTTCAGTGCATCAAAGAAATCATAGATAATTTCATTCAGTGGAAGATGATAGCGAAGCACCGCACGGGTCTCCTCAATATATTCCATTCCTTCATAGACACCTCTTCGCTCCTGACAAAGATCCATAATGGCGCCGATAAATTCTGATGTTACCATAATCTCCGCCTTTACCATCGGTTCTTCCATGTATTCAATCTCAGACGGATCTGGAAGATTAGATGGATTGGTCAGCTCTATGACCTCTCCATTGGTCTTATGCACCTTATAAATAACTCCCGGCGCTGTTGTCACCAAATCCAGATTGTATTCTCTCTCCAGACGTTCCTGAATAATTTCCAGATGAAGAAGCCCCAGGAACCCACATCTAAATCCGAATCCCAGTGCAATGGAGGTCTCCGGCTCAAACTGAAGTGACGCATCGTTTAACTGCAGTTTTTCCAATGCATCTCTTAAGTCCGGATACTTTGCCCCGTCTGCCGGATACATTCCGCAGTACACCATCGGATTAACTTTCTTGTATCCCGGAAGCGGTTCTTTACAAGGCTGCTGTGCATTGGTAATGGTATCACCCACCCGCGTATCCTTAACATTCTTAAGGCTCGCTGTAATATAACCAACCATACCTGCAGATAACTCCTCACAAGGAATAAACTGACCGGCTCCAAAATAACCAACTTCTACAACTTCCGCCTTTGCTCCTGTTGCCATCATCAGGATTGGCGTACCCTTTTTCACCGTTCCTTCCTTAATTCGGCAAAACACAATGACACCTTTATAAGAATCATAAAGTGAATCAAAAATCAACGCTTTCAACGGAGCCTCTTTGTCTCCTGTCGGAGCTGGGATCTTCTCCACGATCTGCTCCAGCACCTGATCGACATTTAACCCTGTCTTTGCGGAAATCTGCGGTGCATCCACCGCCTCAATTCCAATCACATCTTCAATTTCTTCAATTACACGGTCCGGATCTGCACTTGGAAGATCTACTTTATTAATCACCGGCATCACATCCAAATCGTGATCCAGAGCCAAATAAACATTTGCCAGCGTCTGTGCTTCCACTCCCTGCGCCGCATCCACCACCAGGATGGCTCCGTCACAGGCCGCAAGACTTCGAGACACTTCATAATTAAAATCCACATGTCCAGGCGTATCAATCAGATTGAAGATATACTCTTCTCCATCTTTTGCCCGATATACAATACGAACGGTTTGCGCTTTAATGGTAATTCCCCGCTCCCGTTCCAGTTCCATATTATCCAATACCTGCGACTGCATTTCCCGACTGGTTAACAATCCCGTCATCTCAATAATCCGGTCCGCCAGTGTGGATTTGCCGTGGTCAATATGTGCAATAATACAAAAATTACGAATTTTACTCTGATCTATTCCTGCCACTTACTTCTTCCCCTTAGCTAATAATTTTAATCTTTTACTCGTACAATATATCACACAGAACTATATTTTACAATGAAAAGTTCCACACTCATCCGGTCGCTTAGGCGGCCTGTTTTCACCATATGCTCTGTCTCTGCCGCCTCTTCCATAATGCTTCTTAGCTCCTTTTTAGAAAAGCTCTTGCATTGCTGCATATATTTTCCCGCCACGAAAGGATGAATTCCTGCCGTACTTGCAATCTGAGCCTTCGTCTGACCTTTTTCCAACAAATCTTTCACCTGAAGAAGCAGCCGAAACTGCCTTGTCAACAAATAGAGGATCCGCATAGGCGGCTCCTTTAACGACAACAGATCATAGTAAAGTTCCAATGCCTTCTTCTGCTTCTTCTCTGCAACCGCTTCCACCATGACAAAAATCTGATTTGTCACCTGGCTGGTACAGATCTCCTCTACATCCTCTACGGTAATCTCCGTCTGTCCCATAGTATAGGAAAACAGCTTCTCCAATTCTTTCTCAAGATTCTCCATATCTGTTCCTGTCTTAGCCAGCAGATACTTGGCTGTAGACTCCTTGATCTGCCTTCCTTCCCGTTTTACCTGGGAGGCAAGCCAGTAAAGAAGCGTCTTCTCATCCTGACGCCCCATCTCCGTAATCCGGCCTTTACTTTTTACCGCTTTATACATCTTTCCCCGCTTGTCTACTTCCTGCTCAACAAAGAGAAAGCAAGCAGTTTCCGGCATGGTTTTGATATACTCCGCAAGCTCCGGAGAAGCATTTTTAAAAAATCCGGAATTTTCCACCACAATCAGACGCCGCTCTGCAAAAAACGGCATGGTTTCTGCCAGGTCAATCAGTTCACCCGGATTGATCCCTTTTCCTTCATAATACGCATAATTCACCGTATCTCCTTCTGGAAGAATCGCCTTGGTAATCCGATCTTTATACTGTTTTTTCAGATAAGCTTCCTCTCCGCAGAGAAGATAGACCGGCTTCCACTGTCCGGTCTTAATATCTTCATTTAAACTTTTCATATCTGTGTCATCCCTACCGTTTTTTCTTCTTTTCCTTAAACTCTGACCATATCGTGAGAAATCTCTGCCAGCGAATGCGCTCCGCACATCGCCATCGTATCCCGAAGCTCTGCTGCCAGCTTCCTGGTATAAACTTCCACGCCTTCTGCTCCACCGCCATATACAGCCGTCACATAAGGTCTTCCAATCAATACACCGTCTGCACCAAGCGCCAGTGCCTTAAAGATATCCACACCGGAACGGATTCCACCATCCACCAGAATCTTCATTTCATGGCCTGCTGCCTTTACAATCTCCTCCAATACTTCTGCCGTCGCCGGACATTGATCCAATACGCGGCCGCCGTGATTAGACACTACAATCGCAGAAGCTCCCGCACTCTTTGCTTTTCTTGCTCCCGCTGGCGTCATAATCCCCTTCACAATGAACGGCACTCCTGCTGCCTTTACAATCTCTGTTAGCTCTTCTACCGATTTGCTTCCAGCCGGCGGCGTTAAATTCTGCAAAAACGGAAGGCCTGCTGCATCAATATCCATAGCTACCGCAAAGGAGCCGGAAGCTTGTATCAGCGCCAGTTTTTCTTTCAGCGTGTTTATATCCCACGGTTTCACCGTTGGAATTCCCTGCCCATCCTTTACTTTGATCGCATTGGTAGCTGCCATCATTACATCCGGATTCGTTCCATCTCCCGTAAAGGCTGCAATCCCTGCATCCGCACAGGCGGACACCAGAATATCATTGTAGGCCTGATCGTCATATTTATCTCCATAATGAAGCTTTAACGCCCCGATCGGAGCCGCAAAAATCGGATACCGAAAGCTTCTTCCGAACAATTCCAGTGTCGTATCCACCGGACGATTCTCGCAGATTGTATCCATATTCACGCGTATTTCCTGCCATTTATCGTAATTGCGAACCGCCACTGTACCAGTTCCCTTAGCTCCCGGTCCCGGCATCTGATTTGTACAGGCTTTTCCATTGCATACCGGACAGGCTTTGCAGTACGGCCCCATACAAGTTTTTGCATTCTTCAACATTTCTTCATAAGTCATTCCTTTCAACCTTCCTTCTTCCAAACTTTTCACCACATCCTAATTCTTCTTAAAAGTATACGGAAAAATTCACGTAAATTCAACACCTTTGCCCGGATAATAAAAACACATTCTTTTCCCGTCTGACCAAACGCTGATAGCGCCGCCCGTCTGTGTACTGTAAATAATACTGCCGCTTTCCTTTAATCTTCGAAGCGCCTCCTTATGCGGATGTCCATAACGGTTTTTTACTCCGGCAGAGATCACTGCATATTTGGGCGATACTGTTTCCAGGAATTCTTTCGCCGAAGAATTTCCGGATCCATGGTGCGCTGCCTTCAACACATCCAGCGTCTTATTCCCATAGAATCTTTTCATCTGCTCCGTCAGAAGTTCCTCTCCTTCTTTCTCCACATCTCCTGTAAGCAGAAGGTCAAATTCTCCGTATGTAACTGCAAGAACCATCGACGCAGCATTCCCCTGCTCCAGACGTCTCTCTTTCTCCGGCTGAATGCAGACAATTTCCAGCTCGCCTTCTGTAACTTTTTGTCCCGGTTTCATCTCTGCAACTGTAATTCCCGCCTTTTGCGCCTGCCATGCCAGATTCAGAAGCGCTTCGTCCCACACTTCCCGCACGGGAAGAACCAGCGTGCCAATCTTCACGCCAATCCGCCTCCTCTCAATTAATTCTGAAATGCCATTCAAATGATCCTGATCTCCATGGGATACAAACACATAATCAAGCTTGCCGCATCCCTGCGCCTTTAAAAATGGCTCAATCCGGTATTTTCCTACCTGCTTCACGTCACTGCTTCCGCCGTCTGCCAGATAGGTAGTCCCATCCGGTCCTCGAAGGAAAATACCGTCTCCCTGACCCACATCCAAAAAAGTAACACAGAAACCCTGAGTTTTTTCTGGGAACAATAAAAATGCAGCTAATAGAAACAAAGACAGCCCGCCAATCATCCTCCGTACACACCCTATGCTCTTCGCTTTAAAGTCTTCTTGTTTCCGTTCTTTTTTTCGTGGTTTTCTCTTATCGCTTTGCAGATTCTTTCTTTTCATCCACCCTAAAGCAGCAAACAAAACTACATAGTATGCTATAATTTTCCATCCGGGTGGCTGCCCGGCTATCACCCGTGCTCCAGGAAACCCAAGCGCCAGTCTGCAGCTTTCTTCATAAAGCTCCAAAATGCCACTGCTGATTCCAAAGCACAGCTTTGCAGCCGGAAATACCACCGTTCCCAAAAATGCAAACACACTTCCAAAAATCCCAACTACCAAAAGAACCGACATCAGAGGGATCACATACAGGTTCAGCAAAACCGCATAGACAGGAAGCTCAAAGAAACAGGAAAGCTGAATCGGAAGAAGGACGATCTGAATTCCAGCACTTGCTAAAAAACCTTTCACAAACACTCTCCTGTCAGTGAGAAAAAATTTCTCCAAAACCGGGAGCACAAATACCACAGCAAAGACGGCTCCAAAGGACAGCCAGAATCCTCCATCATACAGATACAGCGGACGCCAGTAGAGAACACACACCGCCGACACCACCAATGCAGTGACCGAGTCATAATGCCTTCCGGTGATATCCGCTCCTACCCGAAACAAAAACATCACAAGCGCCCGAACCGCCGACACCGTCGGACCTATCATCAAAATGTAACCGAACAAAAATAGAATTCCCGCTACCCCTCCTATCTGATAAGAACCTGTCAGACTGCGAAGAATCCGGTACATCCCAATCCCGATCAAGGACAGATGGAGACCAGAAACAGCGAGAATATGACCGATTCCATTTATCTGGTACAGTTCTTTTTGCTCCGGATCCATTCCACTCTTCTCCCCCAATATCATCGCCGCAAGCGTCGCTCCATCCTTTTCCCCCATCATAACTTCCATCTTCTTTTTCCACAGAGTCCTGAAATGAAAAAGGGAATCTCTAAGTCTCCATCTGTCATCGGAGACAATAGAACAGGATTTCCCCCAGACCATACCATGAATATTCTGCGTTTGATAATATCGCTTTTGATCAAAATTACCCGGATTTCTTGCATTTTGATAGAAAGATACTTCTCCTTTCACCTCTAGCTGATTGCCAAGATGTAATTCTTTCGATGGAATTTCCTCTGATGAATTATGTTTGATTGAAATCTCTTCTGAATTTTTAGAATCAAGATAAATAAGAATCGCCTTCTCCTGAAAAGAGGCTTTTTTAGATTTTATAGAATTATCTATCAGCGTCAGCATCTGACCATTGCTTTTTTCTTCGATCCGGATAAGCCGCCCCCTCACGGTAATCGCTTCTTTGTCCCTCACCAGACATTCTAAAGCGGAGGGGCGAAGCTCTAAAACTAGGCGCTCCCCTCCGACGACTACCCGGATCACTGCTGCAAGAAGAAGAATCAGACACACGCTGCAAAGAGGTCTGTTTTTCATTCATTGCCCTCCACCAGTGTCAGATCACCAGAAAGAGGCTTGCTTAAATCAATGCTGCTCATATACTTCAGATCCGTCTCCCCTTTCACAGAGATCTGCACTTCACTTACATTTCCTGCACCTACAATCGAATTTACAATTGCATAAATGGTAAGTCTGGGATCTACCGGACAAGTATTGTTCAGAAAATCTTCATCCAGATTGACATAGCAAATGTGATCTTTAACAGAGACTCCCAGTACATTCGTCTCCTCCGAAAGAAGTGGATAAGCCCCTTCGGATGCCGGTCCTTTGATCAACTGCTCCACAATCACCTTCTCAATCGACATATTACTGTTATAGCGGACACTGACCTCTTCTCTCACCAGCTTATCTCCCTTTTCATTTGCAAAATAAAGCGTTAGATCACCCATCTGATAGGAGTGAAGGGAGCTTCCGATATTCTGAATAAAGTCTTCCGGACGCATGGCGCCAACTGGCTCTCCTCCACGATCTTTAAGCGGCTCTCCCGCCACCAGAATTTCCACTCCTGTCACTCCTGCAATCTGCCCAAGTCCCCGCACAAGCGCTGCACGAAGAAGCAGCTCCTGAGAAGAATCAAGTTTGGTGTAATCTGCATCAAAATCTATAGTAATCCGTCCATTTTGAAACTCTGCTTTCTGAATCTTCAAATCGGCTGGAACTGCACTCTTATAATCGATAGACTCCGGCTCTTTTTTCATCTTCTTCAAATAATTTTCCATCTCTTCTTCGGGTGTATCACCTCGAAGTTCATATGGCTTTTCTACCAGCGTTGTCCCATCTGCACTGACATAATAGAGATAGGTTCCGCTTCCGCCTGGCTCCTTGCCTCTTCCACAGGCTGCCAGCATCAGCATAATAAATACCGTACAAAACACCATCCTGCCTGTCTTTCTGCTCACGCTATCGCCTCCCGTCATCTTACATAGGTTAGTGGAATCCGGATCGTAAATGTGGTTCCTTCTCCCAACTGACTATAAACCTTAATCGCTCCCCTGTGCATCACCACCGCGCCTCTTGCAATGGCAAGTCCAAGCCCCGTTCCGCCAATTTCCCTGGAATGAGACTTGTCCACCCGGTAAAATCTCTCAAAGATATGTTCCACCGACTCCTCCGGAATTCCCATTCCGGAATCAGCCACTTCAATATAACAGTATTTATGATCCGCATTAAGCGATACATGTACCCAGCCGCCTTCTTTATTATATTTGATTGCATTTTCCACCAGATTCGTAATTGCCAGCGATATTTTCACTTCATCCACCTCTGCATTCACAGGGCGAAAGCTCTCAAATACCACCTCAATATTTTGCATAGACGCAATCGGACGAAGACGCTTTAAAATCTTTTCTACCAGTTCGTTCATGTTTTCCATCGCAACATTAGGCGTATTGGCAGTTTTGTCCATCTTCACCAATGACAAAAGATCGTTGATTATCTTATTTTCTCTTTCGATTTCTTCTGAAAGATCTCCCATGAATTCTTTATAAAGCTCTGCCGGAGCATCTGGCTGTGTCAAAAGAGAATCTGATAAAACCTTCATAGATGTTAGTGGCGTTTTTAACTCATGTGATACATTCGACACAAATTCGTTTCTTGAGTCATCCAATGCTTTCATTCTTTCCAACATTTTATTGAATGCATCTGATAAGAGTACGGTTTCCGTATATGCGTTTTCATGCAGATAATTATCGTCATACCCTTCCGTCACCGCTGCAATGGAACTAGTGATACGCTTAAACGGCTTCACCATCACCAACCCTGACACACAAGCCAGAATCAACACCATAATCCCCATCAGGATCAACACTGTATCCGCCTTGTCCTCCAATACTGCAAGACTGTCTTCTATAATATCTGTAGAAATACTAACCAGCATCACACCTGCCGGCTCTTCTTGTACTGGATTTAAAATCGGCGCCATCACTTCAATATAGCGATTCTCCCGGTCATACCGACTGGTTCCTTTCCCCTGAAAACAACGGATGACATCGCCAGACACGATGGTTTTCCCAAGGTCCATATCATAGGTATCTTCTATCACCTGATAATTCTGATCGATCAGCATCACTCTGCCATTATAGATATTGGATAACTGGACAAGCTCTGCCCGTATCATCTCGGATGCAGTTCCCGCCAAGTAACCGGAATGACTCAGCTGGTTGCAAAGAATTGTACATTGATTCTGTATATCGGCAGTTCGTACATCCACTGCCCTGTTCTCATAACTTTTCAATACCACCGCTTTTAGAATCACTCCCGGAATAATCCCCGCAAGAATTACCAGAAATATAATCCGAAAGCGGAGGCTCTTAAATTCGCTCCGCTTAAAATACTTTCTAACCCCTGAAATAATAACCAACTCCCCACTTTGTGTATACATACTTTGGATCGCTCGGATTTGTCTCTACTTTTTCGCGCAGACGCCGGATATGAACGTCTACCGTTCTGGCGTCCCCCGGATACTCATATCCCCAGACGATATTCAGCAGATTCTCACGACTGTAAACCTTGTTGGGATTCATGGCCAAAAGTTCCAAAAGATCAAATTCCTTCGCCGTCAGATTGATTTCCCGATCTGCAATAAAGACTCTGCGGCTCTCACAATCGATCTTCATCTCTCCCTTATTTAGAATCTTATCCTCCGTCTGTCCCTGCGCCTGTTTGGTCACTCGACGCATAATCGCTTTGATCCGCGCCTTCACTTCCAGAATGTTAAACGGTTTGGTTATGTAGTCATCTGCTCCGTACTCCAGACCAAGAATCTTGTCCATATCATCGCCCTTTGCCGTCAGCATAATGATCGGCACATCCGAGAACTCCCGGATCATCTGGCACACTTCAAATCCATCGTGCTTCGGAAGCATAATGTCAAGAAGAATGATATCGTATGCATTTTCTTTCGCAAGCTTCAGCGCTTCCTCGCCGTCATAAGCACAGTCCACATCCATGCCGTCCTGCTCTAAGCTGTACCGGATTCCTTTCACAATCAGCTTTTCATCATCGACCACCAATACTCGTCTGCTCATTTTCTATCTCCCTTACCAATCATATCTTTACCTGTTCTTTAATCTTATGAAATACGCCCTCTTTGATGCCTTCTACTTCCATCAGTTCTTCTACTTTCTGAAATCCTCCGTGTTCTTCCCGATAGCGAAGAATGGCTTCCGCTTTTGCCTCTCCGATTCCACTTAGCGTCATTAGTTCCTCTGCCGTCGCTGTATTTAAGTTCACCTTACCGTCTTCTGCCTGAGGCATTCCCGGTATAGACGCATCCAAAACACCAGCTTCTCCCCCTGCAGACTCTGCATCCTTGGCAGCCTCTTCCTTTGACAGCACATAGATCTGCTGCCCATCTTCGACTGCCGCCGCCTGATTTAAACGCTCCCCTGCCGCCTGATTTGTCATGCCTCCTGCTGCCGCAACCGCTTCATAAATCCGGCTTCCTTCCGGCAGCTCATAGACTCCAGGGACATTGACCTGTCCACATACATGTACATAGACAACGCTTTCTTTTCCCTGATTTTCGATCTCTTCTTCTGCCTTCTCTTTTTCTGCCTTCTTTTCTTCCGTATCTTTCTGTTCCTCCGAAACCTCAATCGGCGTTATGCTTTCTCTCTTGTCGGATTCTCCGGCACAACCAAAGAAAAACATTCCACAAACGGTCAATACTGCCACGGACATTATCATATAATATTTCTTACTTTTCCTACGCATAATCTTACTCCTTTACAGTCTGTCGGAACTGCAAACACCCTGTTTATGCCTAGTAAAAGTATTGTACTATTTCCATTGAAAAATTGCAACTCCAATCAGGGCAATCACCATACCGATCACCTTCCGCCATTCCAAAGGCTCTTTATCCACACCAAACAGCCCAAATAGTTCAATCAAATAAGCCACTATCAATTGAGAAATCACAATAAGAAGCGCCGCTTTTGCAGGTCCTAACTGCTCCATACTCTTAATCACAGTCCAGGTAATACCTGCGCCAATGACGCCTCCCAGCAGCACGTATTTCGGTTCCACCTTCGTAAGCGTCAATATCGAATCTCTTCCGGCAACCAGCCACGCCGCCAGACACAAAAGAAACGCGCTAAACTGTACCCATCCATTACTGACCCACATTCCCGTCGTCTTCGTCACCTGTGTATTAAACACTCCCTGTACACTCATCAAAGCTCCGGAAAGCAAAGCAATCAAAAATCCAATCATCAGATCATACCTCCTACATTCTTGTAGATAGTATATCCAATGATTGGACTTTTATGTCTACAGTACCTTTTGTAAAATCCGAATCATTTCATCGATATGCCTGTTCTTAATCACAAGCGGCGGAACCATCCGAATCACATCGCTTCTCGCGCTAATAATCAGTAATCCTTCTTTTAATGCTTCCTGAATCACATCTCCTACCGGTCCATTCAGCCGGATTCCCTGAATCAGGCCTGTTCCCCGGCGTTCCAAAACCCTGTCAGATTCCTGCACCAGCGCATCTAATTTTTCTGTTAAATACGCACCTACCTCTTTCACATGCTCCGTCATCTGCTCCCGTTCATAGATTTCCAGTGTCTTGGCAACAGACGCACACACCAAAGGGTTCCCCCCATAAGTCGTTCCATGATCTCCCGGCTTTAGCGAATACTCCGCCACTTCTTCCGTCATAGCAAAGGCTCCTACCGGAACACCACTTCCAATCGCTTTTGCCATCGCCAGAATATCCGGCTTTACACCATATTTCTGCCATGCAAACATGGCGCCGGTTCTTGCCATCCCACACTGAATCTCGTCACAGATCATTAAGATTCCTTCCGCATCGCACAATGCACGGATTCCTTCCATAAATTCAGGCGTGGCTAAATTGATTCCTCCCTCGCCCTGTATTGGCTCCAGAATGATCGCACAAGTCTTCTCTGTCACCAGTTTTTTTACGCTGTCAAGATCATTAAACACAGCAAATTTCACACCCGGAATCAATGGCTCAAAAGGGGTCCGATACGCTTCATGTTCCGTCACCGACAATGCTCCCATGCTTCGTCCGTGAAAAGAATTTGTCATAGCAATAAATTCATATCTTCCCGTCCCTTTTGCCCATGCATATTTTCTCGCCGCTTTCAGCGCTCCTTCTATGGCTTCTGTCCCACTGTTGGTAAAAAATACCCGATCCATCCGGCTGGCCTTCTTTAAAAGTCCGGCTGCTTTTCCACAGGTAGTATTGTAATACAGATTCGAGGTATGAACCAGATGATCAATCTGCTCTTTCAGAGCTTCTTTCCACTCTTCATTGCTGTACCCAAGACCGGACACTGCAATTCCTGCCGCAAAATCCAGATACTTTTTCCCATCTGTGTCATAGAGATATACCCCCTCTCCATGATCCAGTACTACCGGAAACCGGTTATAAGTGTGAACCAGCCCACCATTCGTTTCTTCCATATATTGATTCATGTTCTTACTCTCCATAATAAAATTGCTGTGCCCCGTCATTTAAGATCGCCGTTCCAATTCCTTTATTGGTAAAAATCTCAAGAAGCAGACAATGCGGAATCCGACCGTCCAAAATATGAACTCTGGACACCCCGTTTTCAATCGCATCGATACAGTTGTGAAGCTTCGGAAGCATTCCACCGCCAATATAGCCCTCATCCATCAGTTTTCTTGCATCCGATACCGTCAGTTCAGAAATCAAGGTAGCCGGATCTTTTGGATCTTTATACACCCCTTCGATATCCGTCAGAAACGCAAGCTTTTCCGCCCTCATCGCCCTTGCGATAGCGCATGCTGCATCGTCTGCATTAATATTATACGTATTGTAATCGTCATCAAGACCCACCGGACAAATAATTGGAAGAAAGTCCTTCTCCAGCAGATCATATAGAATCTGGATATTTACTTTCTTAATCTCTCCTACAAATCCAATATCTTCTCCGTCTGCATATTTTTTATCCACCGTCAAAAGCTTTCCGTCTTTTCCGCTGATTCCAATCGCTCGAACGCCTAGACTTTCCACCAGCTGAACCAATTCCTTATTGACCTTTCCAAGCACCATTTCTGCCAGTTCCATAGTCTCTGCATCGGTAACACGAAGTCCATTGACAAAGTTCGGCTCCATACCCACCTTGCTAACCCAGCGACTGATTTCTTTCCCTCCGCCATGGACAATAATCGGTTTAAATCCTACTAGCTTTAGAAGGGTTACATCCTTGATTACCTGCTCTTTTAGATTCTCATCTACCATAGCGCTTCCGCCGTACTTTACTACAATAATCTTCCGGTTAAACCTTTGGATATAAGGAAGTGCTTCAATCAGCACTTCTGCCTTATCCAGATATTTCTGCATATTCTGATCCATCTTCCTGTCACTCCTTCTTTCCTGAACTTTTCTCACCTAGCTTCTGTAATCTGCATTAATCTCGATATATCCATGGGTCAGATCACATCCCCATGCTGTTGCCGTCTCCTCTCCCATCTTCACATCGGCAATGGCCGTCACTTCCGGCTCGGATAATATTTTCGTTGCTTCCGCCTCACTATAGTTGACTGCTGTTCCGTTTTCAATAATTTGGATCTTACCGGCTGCACTTTCAAAGAAAAGATCTACCTGCTCCGGATCAAACTGCGCTCCAGAATATCCCATCGCGCACAAGATCCGTCCCCAGTTGGCATCATGTCCGGCAATCGCCGTCTTGGTCAAATTGGAACATACGATAGATTTAGCCAGAATTTTTGCCTGTTCCTTACTCTCACATCCCACTGCTTTTACTTCAAACAACGCAGTTGCACCTTCTCCGTCTCCTGCAATTTTTTTCGCCAGATACTCGTTGATCACATGAAGCGCCTCTTTGAACGTTTCGTACGCTTCACTTCCATAAATGATTTCCTCATTTTCTGCCATCCCATTTGCCAAAAGAAGCACGGTATCATTCGTAGAAGTATCTCCATCCACAGAAATCATGTTATATGTATCATCCACATCTTCGCTCAATGCCTTCTGAAGTGTCTCTTTAGAAATCACCGCATCCGTTGTAATAAAAGCAAGCATGGTGCACATATTCGGATGGATCATACCAGATCCTTTTGCCATCCCTCCGATGGTCACTGTCTTTCCTGCAACCTCAATTTCTACGGCCAATTCCTTTTCTTTCGTATCCGTTGTCATAATGGCCTTTGCTGCTTCCTGTCCACTTTCTAACGTAGCCTGCTTTTTCTTTGCCAGTTCTGCAACACCTGCTGTCAGCTTTTCAATCGGAATCTGCTTTCCGATGACTCCCGTAGATCCAACCAGTACTCCAGCCGCCGAGATACCAAGCGCCGCAGCTGCCGCATCC
Source organism: Dorea sp. ICN-14282 (assembly GCF_037890115.1). NCBI lineage: Bacteria > Bacillati > Bacillota > Clostridia > Lachnospirales > Lachnospiraceae > Dorea > Dorea sp. ICN-14282. The sequence goes on from NZ_JBBKBH010000001.1 coordinate 1,093,384, forward strand.
GCTGTATCCTTACAATACCCAAAGCCTTCTGATCCAGTACATGCATTGGCAATTCCTGAGTTTACAATGACAGCTTGAACTTTTGCCCCGCTCTTTACTACCTGCTGATCCCACTTAACCGGAGCAGCCTTTACTACATTGGTCGTAAAGGTTCCCGCTGCCACACATGGAACCTGACTGTAAATCATTGCCATGTCGGTACGGTTCTGGTATTTGATTCCTGCTGCGGTACTTGCCGCTTCATATCCTTTTGCTGCTGTTACGCCACCTGCGATCTGTTTCATATTCATCCCATCCTTTTTTCTAATCTTTGATTATTGAATAAATGCCGTAATATTTTCTTCATTTAAAGTAAAATCATAATAATTCAAATCCTCGCGCTTCGTCCAGCCGATTTCCTTCCAGAATGCATTTCCAATATCATTCTGTGTAAATGCAATGAGAGACACCTTATTGATCTCTTCCTTCTTCAGCGCTTCCATTGCATAAACCACCATCGCCTTTCCAATGCCGCGCATCCTCCAGTCAGGATCCACGCATACATGGTAAAGACAGCCTCTTCGCCCATCGTGCCCGCATAGAATTGCTCCTACAATCTGATCCTCCTCCACAGCTACCACACTGGTATCTGGATTTCTTCTTAAGAATCTTGCTACGCCCTCTTTGGAATCATCCACACTCCGGATTCCAAATCCACGAATTTTCCTCCATAATGCATACACCTGGTCATAATCTTCGATTTTCATTTGTCTTACCATCTGCGTCCTCCCCTCCTTTTATGGGAACATAGGAACCATATTCAATCCCTCATTCTCTGAAAATCCAAACATCAGATTCATATTCTGAACCGCCTGACCTGCTGCCCCCTTTACTAGATTATCAATGGCTCCCATCATAATAATCCGATTGGTTCTTGGATCAATCTGGAAATTAATATCTACATAGTTGCTTCCTTCTACCCATTTGGTCTCCGGGAAAACACCCTTTTCCAGTACCCTGACGAACGTTTCCTTCTGATAATACTGGTCATAAATGGCTTTGACTTCCTCGTAAGTGACCTGTTTTTTTAACGTCGCATATTCCGTTGCCAGAATCCCTCTGTTCATCGGGATTAAGTGAGGCGTAAAGTTTAACGTCACCGGCTCCCCTGCTGCAATCCCAAGCTGTTCTTCAATCTCCGGCGTATGTCTGTGAGATGCCACTCCATATGCCTTAATATTTTCGTTAACCTCACAGTAGAGATTCGGAAGCTTTGCGCCTCTTCCAGCTCCAGAAGTGCCTGATTTTGCATCGATAATCAATGTACTCATATCGATTACTCCTTCTTTTGCCAGCGGATACGCAGTTAGAATGGAACAGGTTGTATAACACCCCGGATTTGCCAGTAATCTTGCATGTTTAATCATTTCCCGGTTTACCTCACTAAGACCATATACCGCTTCCTCGATATACTGAGGACTCTCATGCTTAATCCCATACCATTTCTCATAGACCGCCACATCTTTGATTCGGTAATCAGCACTTAAATCAATGATCTTCGCCTTTGACAGAATGGCATCATTCATCATGGATGCACAGAATCCCTGAGGCGTCGCCGTGAAAATAACATCCACCTGATCTGCAAGCGCTTCCATATTATCATCCATACATTTTGCATCTACAATCTGAAACATATTCCGGTAAACATCTGCATAGTTCTGGTCCACATAACTTCTCGAACCATACCATACAATCTCTACCTCCTTATGTCCGTTCAAAATTCTTACCAGCTCCGCTCCTGCATAGCCAGTCGCACCAATAATCCCTGCTTTTATCATTGTATTACCTCCTAAGATAACCCAATTTTCTGAAACTTTCTACTGCTCTCATGCTTATATGCATGTGCATAATCTAAAATACTTGCATAATTATACACCAACGATGTATAATATGCAAGTATTTTTCTTAAGATTATTTTTCGTTTTTTGTTTCTACTTTTATTCTGTTGTCTGCTGCCGACTCTTTTTCCGAATTTTCACATCTGAAATCACATTCTGATACCGATAAATACTAAGCAATATCCCAAGCAGTACCCCAGTCATTAGCGCACCACTTCCACCGCTTCCTAAGAATGGACAGTATACATTTTGGGGCACTGTTAATCCCAAGCATCCTGCCGTATACACAAGAATCTGCCGCGCCAGCACCACCATACATGCAAATCCCATCATTCTTCCCAGCTGATTCTTCTGCCTTGCCGCATGATGAAAAAGTACCCCCAAAAGCACCGCCATCATTCCAACCAAAAGAACGGTAACCAAAATACCGTAAAAAGACAACAGATAAGTCAAAAGATCCTCCGTTCTCTCCCCGGAAGCCAGCATGTTGATTGCCTCTGTGCTGCCTCCCACAAATCGGCTGTCGGAAACCACCGTCCGAAAAAAGCGTACGGTTTCATTCGTCTCTGAATGAAATGGAGACAAAATTGCCAATGCCCGTTCTTTCTGATATGTCGCACCAAATACCCAAAGATATCCTACCGAAAGAGACGGTAACAAGCACCCCATAAGCGCCAGACCTCCTATTGTTCTTTTCTTCTTAATCTGGTACCATCCCCTGCTCACTGCGTAAACCAAAATCAAAAGACACAAAAGCATCATCCACAGAACCAGGTAAAAGCTTCCGCAGGCAATTGCCGGAAGTACGAGCGGAACCGTCCACAAAAGTCCTTTTCCAATCGAACCATATCCCTGTCCACGGTACTGATACAGCACTGCTGCGTACAAGGGTATCATCAGAAAAATTAAGATCCGCACATTGACAGTCACAATTCCTCCCAGCGAAACCCACCCGCTGCTTCCATTGATTACATTTCCACCAAAGCCAATTCCCAAAACCAGCACGACTGATGCCAGAATGGTCAACTCTCTTGCCCACTTTCCAATCCTGCTGTAATCCCAAAAACATACACCTATCATAATCATAAAACTAAATAAATAGGAAGCCCCCACTTTCGCTGACAAAAAATCAACTCCCAGTGCAGCTTCTACCAGAAAACGTACAAGAAAACCAGCAAAGTAGAGAGCTCCTGCAAGTCCAATCATCCCCCATGCCATCTTCGGTCTGTGAACCTGATCCAGTTCCATCCCCGCCGCAACCGGATCTCCCATCTGTTCTACAGCAGCTTCTTCTGCCTCATATTCAGTCATACCACTAGCTAGATAAGCCATCTTCTGATCCTCGATATGGTCCTCTAACTCTTTTTGGATGAACGGAATCGCTTTTTTGCAGCGAATCTGCTCCTCTAATACTTCCAGATACCCTTTTCTATCCACAAAATGCACCTCCCAGTACCTGACTTACCGCCTTAGAGTATTCATTCCACTCTTCTGTTTTTGCCTTCAGCTGCTTTTTTCCTTCTTTGGTAATCCGGTAATACTTCCGTACCTTTCCCGCTACTTCTTTCTCATAGGTCTCCACACATCTTTGCTCCTCTAATTTGTGAAGAATCGGATAGAGTGTTCCGGCTTTCAATTCAAACACATTCATAGAACGTTCCCGGAGCATCTCAATCATCTCATATCCATATAGGTCTTTTTCCTCCAAAAGTTTCAAAAGAAGCATTCCATTGCTTCCCGACAACAAGCTTCTATCAATTGCCATGCCCTTTCACCTCTTTCTTATATTGTATAGATGATCTATATATCATATTTTTATAATACATAGATCGTCTATATATGTCAACCCATTTTTCACAGATCTCAATTCAAGAAAATTCTATATACAAACCTAGGAAGAAGGAATATAATTTCATATATAACAGGAAGTCACAAAAGAAAGAAGGAATTTTTATGAAATGGATTGGAAGCCAAAAATTGACATGGACTATTTGCAGCATTGGTATTTTATTGGCCGTAATCAGCGTGTTCTTCCTGCCGCAAATAATCCCTGTGCATTTTGCAAATGGAATCGCAGATGATTTTGGAAGTAAACTCGAAATTTTTCTTTTTCCAGCACTATCACTTTTCATTACTATCCTAAGTGGAACAGAAAAAATCAAATATTTCCTGACTCACTCCAAAACATTTTTAACAGATGTTTCATATAATCTTATGATAGACGGAGTTTTGGGGATTATTACAGTCACGGAAATTTATATTATTTATGCTTCATTTATTTAAAATTTTCAGGAGGAAATAACTTTGGAAGACCTTGAGCAGTTAAAAAAACAGATTGAAAAATACCAGCCTTATAACGAACAGGAAGAAAAAGACAAAGAAGAAATTTTGCGGCACCTTTACGAATCGAAACATATTTTGACACGTGAAAATAAGAATGCTCATTTTACAGTATCTGCATGGATTGTAAATGAAGACCGTCAAAAAGTTTTAATGGCTTATCACAATATTTATCAGTCCTTCGCATGGCTTGGGGGGCATGCGGATGGGAATGCAGATTTAAAGCAGGTGATTCTGAAAGAAATTGAGGAAGAAAGCGGACTGACAGATGTTCGCTTCGTCTCAGAAGATATATTTTCTCTTGAAATATTGCCGGTTTCCGGACACGAAAAAAAGGGAATATACATTCCCTCCCATTTACATTTGAATATAACATATTTATTAGAAGCCAGTACAGATGCACCCCTTCGGATCAAAGCCGATGAAAACAGCCAGATCGAATGGATCAAAGCAGATGAAATCAGCGAAAAATCCACAGAAGCATGGTTTGTAGAGCGTATTTATTCAAAGTTATGTAAAAAATGAACCAAGGTAAAAAATACGCTCTTTATATATCGAAAAAGATTTAATTAAACCATATTCAGGCAAAAAGAAATCAAAATAGGAACCATAAATGAACATATCACGCCATTAAAAACGGACAAAACAACCGTTTCTTCATTTGTATATTTCAACATAACCGGCAAAGTAGTATCTTCACTGGTAGCTCCTGCCGGGGCAATACATGTATAGTAATTAAAGTGAACTGCAAGAAATGGAATCAAAATAAAGGAAAACATCTCTCGCATAAGATTACTCATAAAAGCAATGCTACCCATCTCCACATTGGCTAACCCACTAATCGTAACACCTGCCAAACTATACCAGCCCAAGCCACTGGTGATCGCCGTCCCATAACCAATCGGTATTTCCAGAATCAAGGAACAGATAACTCCTCCCACGAAAGATCCGACAATAATTCCGATCGGAATGATAAAGATTTTCATATGATACTCTTTTATTTTTGAAAAGATTCCTCTCTGCATTCCGATACTGATGCCGACAGAAAACATCAAAATGTATAATACTATATCCGTGTTTTCCGTTATCATATTTAAAGCAGTTAATTCAATACCAGACATTCCATAAACCAAACCAATCCCTAATGCTAAAATCATAAATACAATAATCATTTATCCACCTCTTGTTCTTGATCACCTTTTCTCTTTTTCATAAACTTTTTTGTTAAAACAAAAACTATGAGAATTGATAAAACAGTTGGAATTAGAAAAAATAATAAGCTTGATAATCCCAACGAAGATAAATCGTTTATAAAATTGTCATCTCTTCCTAGCTTTACACCCATACAAAGAATCAGAAGGAACGTGCAGCCAAGAGAAAACCACTCATTCCCTTTTTTTGCACGCTTTGGTATCAGAAAACGCCCAGCGAGAATACCGAGACACATAATGATTAAAGCCTCCATAAGCCCCTCCTTTACTTAGCGCATTACTTTTAATTATATCATGGCCTACTGACAAAGTAAATCCCTACAAATCATGCCCATAAACTACTATACATCCCCTCATAGCTCCTCTTTTTTATACACATCATTTGTATATTTTGCATATTTTAAACTTTTTTACAATTTTATCTTGCATATTTATGAATTGTGGTGTATAGTATGTCTTGCATTGAAACAAACAAAATAAAATCAAAGATAGATTTGAGGAGGATAAACATATGAAAGAGAAAGTTGTATTAGCGTATTCCGGAGGACTGGACACCACAGCCATTATTCCATGGCTCAAAGAAAATTTTGATTACGAAGTAATCTGCTGCTGCGTAGACTGCGGTCAGGAGGAAGAATTAGACGGACTGGAAGAGCGTGCAAAATTATCCGGCGCTTCCAAATTATATATCGAAGACATCGTTGACGATTTCTGTGATAATTACGTCGTTCCTTGCGTACAGGCACACGCCGTTTATGAAAACAAATATTTACTCGGAACTTCCATGGCACGTCCGGCTATTGCAAAACGTCTCGTTGAGATTGCAAGAAAAGAAGGCGCTACTGCCATCTGCCACGGCGCTACCGGAAAAGGAAATGACCAGATCCGTTTTGAACTGGGAATCAAAGCGCTGGCTCCGGACATCAAAATCATCGCTCCATGGCGTATGACCGATGTATGGACCATGAACTCCCGTGAAGAAGAAATTGAGTACTGCAAAGCACATGGAATCGATCTTCCATTCGACGCAAGCCACAGCTACAGCCGTGACCGTAACTTGTGGCACATCAGTCACGAAGGACTGGAACTGGAGGATCCTGCAAACGAACCAAACTATGATCATCTTTTGGTTCTTGGGGTAACTCCGGAAAAAGCTCCGGACGAAGGAGAATATGTGACGATGACCTTTGAAAAAGGTGTTCCTAAGAGTATCAATGGTGAAGAAATGAAAGTTTCCGATATCATCCGCAAGCTCAATGAACTTGGTGGAAAGCACGGTGTTGGTATCTGTGATATCGTCGAAAACCGTGTAGTTGGTATGAAATCCCGTGGCGTATATGAGACTCCTGGCGGAACTATCCTCTACGAGGCACATCAGCAGTTAGAAGAACTGGTATTGGATCGCGCAACCTATGAAGTAAAGGAAGAAATGGGCAATAAACTTTCTCAGATCGTATACGAAGGAAAATGGTTTACTCCACTTCGTGAAGCTGTACAGGCATTTATCGAAAGTACACAGGAATACGTGACCGGTGAAGTAAAATTCAAACTCTATAAAGGCAATATTATCAAAGCCGGAACCACATCTCCATATTCTCTGTATAGTGAGTCTTTGGCAAGCTTTACAACTGGCGATCTCTATGATCACCACGATGCAGACGGATTCATCAATCTGTTTGGTCTGCCATTAAAGGTTCGTGCAATGAAAATGGCAGAAGTAGAAGGCAAATAAAAATGTATAAACCCCAATAAATAATTCTCTAAAGAAGGGGCTTACCGTTTCTCATAACTGTAAGCCCCTTCTTGCTTTATCTGTCATTCTTTCAAATACGCTATGCTAAGACTTCGCGCAGCACTCGTTCTACATTTTCTCCCCAGATCTTATCAAGCTGTCCTTTGGATAATCCTTTCTTCTCCAGCGCCTCCCACAAAAGTTCCATCGCCGATGCATTCGGGATATCCAGTCGTTCCAGCCCGTCAATCCCGTCAAAATCTGTTCCAATCGCCGGAAATTCACTTCCACCCACTTGAATCATATGCAGAATATGGGCTGTCATTTCCTCAATTTTAGATTCTTTTGTAGTTCCCAAAAACGGTCCAAAAAAGTTAAGACCGGCAACACCGCCCTGCTCTGCAAGAGCCCGGATCATTTCATCTGTCAGATTCCTTGGATGGTTACACAAATTGCGGCAATTAGAATGAGAGGCCACTACTGGCCCTTTTGCATATTTTAAAATGTCCCAAAAAGTTCCGTCGGAAGCATGAGAAACGTCCGCAATCATTCCCAGTTCTCCCATCCTTGTTACTGTCTCGATTCCAAATGGCGTCAGCCCCTTCTCCATCATTCCCGCATCCCGGCTGTTTGGATGTCCCAGGCAGTTCTCATAGTTCCACATCAATGTCATCAGCCGCACCCCTTCCTGGTACAGGCTTGTAAGCCGTTCCATCCGGCCATTTAAAACGCCTCCCTCTTCGATCGTCAAAATAGCAGAAATCTTGCCATCTTCTGCATTTTCGGCAATCTCCTGCCAGGAATGAGCCAGGCGTATCCTGCTCTGGTAGATCTCAAACTGTTCTTTCGCATAAGCGATCATCTGCTCTGCTCTTTGATACGCATCCTCATATCCATTTCCATTCTCATAATTTCCAAAACAAGTAAAACATGCAAAAAACTGTGCTTTTGTACCGGCTTTTTCCATATGCTCAATACTGATACTATGCCGGTTTGTCATAAGATCTCCTGCATCTTTCTGATCCATCAATTTTCCAATCGTGTCACAATGCAAATCAATCAGCTTCATCGTGCTCCTCCTTCGTATCTTCGTTAATCACATCATTTACATTTTTCCAAACCTATCACACCGTCTGAATTCTCTAAATTCAGTATACTACACTAGTTCACAAGAGGGAATCTGTATCTTTCTGTATCTATTCAAAAATTTTACAAAAGAAAATGTCAAAAAACTCCTGTATATTTTTTCTTCATTTCCGAAATAATATTTTTGTATTGACATGTATCAATGAAAATAAAGGAGGAATGTACCATGTCTGAAATATCCGTACTTGACTTACAGAATCTCCGCCACTTAATCGGCGGCTATGACACTACACACTGCAAAATGCAGGATTATGCTTCCTGCGCCACAGATCCTGAAGTGAAGAAACTTTTTCAGGACGCAGCGGATTCTGCTATGAAAAACAAGCAAAATCTAATGAAATTTTTATAAGAGGAGGAAACTTGATATGTTAGATGAAAAAACAATGGTATCCGACACCCTGGCAAGCGTCAACGGAGAACTGGTCCGCTTCGGAGAAATGATTCCTCAGACGGAAAACAAAGAATTAAAGCAGTGTCTGAAACAGCTGCGCAACGAATGTGAAATGTCGCAGGAAAAACTCTATCAGATTGCCCGTGAAAAAAGCTACTATGTTCCTGCCGCTAAAGCATCTGAACAGGAAATCAGTCATGTAAAATCCGTATTAACCGGACTTTCCATGAAATAACTAGATAAGAAAAACAGCAGAATCTTTTTCTTCGCCTTTTTAGGCATGAAAGTGATTCTGCTGTTTGTATTTCTTATATCTTACCAAATCTCTTTATTCCTTTTTATTTCTATCATCCACAATTCGTTTCTTTTCTATATTTGGATCAATAAAATTTTCCTTTGCGTACTTCCAAAGCGTCTCCGATCCTTCTTTGGTTCGCTGATTCCGTTTCAAAATCTGACTCAAACGCACCTCATGCTCTTCCCACGCTTTTCCATCGGTAGCTGCATTTAACATCATCGGCTGTATATTGTCCATAGACCGGGCAAATTTAGCTTCCTTTGTCTCACAGGCTTCAAACTCTTCCCAAAGCGTACGCATTTTCTCTCTCTGATCCGAGGGAAGCATCCCAAAGATCCTCTCTGCTGCCCGTTCCTCCCGCTGCCTCTGGGTCTTCTTCGCCTCCATATCATACGCATAGGTATCACCTGCATCGATCTCTACAATATCATGGATCAGCAGCATAGAAATCGTCCGAAGCACATCAATTTCTTCATTGGCATACTCCGAAAGGAGCAGCGTCATAATCGCCATATGCCAGGCATGTTCCGCATCATTTTCCTTGCGGACGGCATCGGTAAGATACGTCTGCCGCCCTATCATTTTCTCTTTGTCAATCTCTCTTAAAAATGCAAACTGCTGCTCTAACCGCTCCATCCTATGCGCTCCTTTCAAACTGTGAATTGTATAGTTCCGCATAGAAGCCATTCTGAGCAATCAATGTTTCGTGATTTCCCTGCTCAATAATATCTCCGTCTTTCATCACCAGAATCAAATCTGCATCCCGAATGGTAGACAGACGGTGTGCGATAATAAAACTGGTTCTTCCGCGCATCAGATTATCCATCGCCTTCTGAATCCGAATCTCCGTACGGGTATCCACAGAACTGGTCGCCTCATCCAAAATCAAAATTTTAGGATCCGCAAGAATCGCTCTTGCAATCGTTAATAACTGTTTCTGTCCCTGAGACACATTGCTTGCTTCTTCATTTAATTCCATTTCGTATCCCCCCGGAAGGGTCTGTACAAAACGATGCACGTGAGCTGCTTTTGCCGCTTCTACGACCTCCTCATGGGTGGCACCCAACTTACCGTATCGAATATTTTCTTCAATACTTCCCTTAAAAAGCCAGGTGTCCTGCAGGACCATACCAAACATCTTTCTCAACTCACTTCTGTTAAAATCACGGATATCGTGTCCGTCCACTTTAATTGCCCCGCTTCCCACATCATAGAATCGCATCAGAAGCTTCACCATCGTCGTTTTTCCTGCTCCCGTCGGACCTACAATTGCAATCTTCTGCCCCGGTTCCACCTTCGCACTGAAATCGTTGATAATGGTATGCTCTGGATTATAGCCAAAGTGTACATGTTCAAATTCCACGCTTCCTTCGATCCCTTCCGGTGATACCGGATGTTCTGCCGTCTGTGCCTCTTCCTCTTCTTCCAGGAATTCAAAGACCCTCTCTGACGCGGCAGCTGTGGACTGAAGCATATTTGCCACCTGGGCAACCTGCTGAATCGGCATGGTAAACTGACGCACATACTGAATAAATGACTGGATATCTCCCACTTCGATCGTTCGCTTCACTGCCAAATAACCACCCAGAATTACCACGGCCACATAGCCCAGATTTCCTACAAACTGCATAATTGGCATCATCATACCGGAAAAGAACTGTGATTTCCATGCTGACTGATAGAGGATATCATTGTCCTTCTCAAACGCTGCGATCACGTCCTCTTCCTTATTAAATGCCTTTACAATATTATGACCACTGTAGATTTCTTCCACCTGACCATTGACATGCCCCAGATACTTCTGCTGGCTCTTAAAATACCGCTGCGAATGCTTTACAATCACGGAAATAAATCCCATAGAAATCGGAAGAATCAGAAGCGCTGCCAGTGTCATCAACGGACTGATACTAATCATCATCACCAACACACCGATGATCGTAGTCACAGACGTAATCACCTGCGTTGCACTCTGATTTAAACTCTGACTTAAAGTATCCACATCATTGGTAATTCTGGAAAGAATCTCTCCATGTGTCATCTGATCAAAGTATTTCACCGGAAGGCGGTTAATCTTTTCCGAAATTTCTTTCCGCATCCGATAGGTCAGCTTCTGTGAAATCCCCGTCATAATATAGCCTTGAACAAACGAAAACAAGGCGCTGCACAAATACAGGAAAAGAAGCCCAAGAAGAATCTGTCCTATCTTTCCAAAATTGATTCCATTTCCCCCTGAAACCTTGCCCACCAGACCGTTGAAGATCTCCGTAGTCGCTTTTCCTAAAATCTTAGGTCCTACAATATTAAAGATGGTGCTGCCCACTGCAAATACGGCCACAAAGAATATCGCAATTTTATAATTTGCAAGATAACTCATTAATTTCTTCATTGTTCCCTTAAAGTCTCTTGCTTTCTCTCCGGCAACACCGCCGTTCCCATGTCCATGTGGTGCCATATCATTCCACCTCCTTTAAGTCTTCTGCCAGTTCTTTCTCCGATAACTGAGAGGATGCGATCTGGTAATATGCTTCGCAATTCTTCAGAAGTTCTTTATGCGTTCCTTTTCCAACGACTTTTCCGTTATCCAGAACAATAATCTGTTCCGCCTGAAGAATCGTACTGATTCGCTGTGCAACAATCAGAACCGTACTGTCTGCTGTCTTTTCTTTTAACGCTTTCCGAAGCGTCACATCCGTCTTGTAATCAAGAGCGGAAAAACTGTCATCAAAAATATAGATTTCCGGATGTTTTGCGATCGCTCTTGCAATAGAAAGGCGCTGCTTCTGCCCACCGGACACATTGGCTCCACCCTGGGAAATCGGACTCTGATAACGCTTCTTCTTGTGCTCGATAAATTCTGTTGCCTGAGCGATTTTAGCTGCCTCTTCCATCTCTTCCTGAGTTCCGTCTGGATTTCCATACAGAATATTGGACGCAACATTTCCTGAGAATAGCACTCCTTTCTGCGGAACATACCCTATCTTCTCCCGCAGATCATGCTGCGTTACTTCCCGGATGTCTTCTCCGTCAATCATAATCTTACCTTCTGTCACATCATAAAACCGGGGAATTAGATTTACAAGCGTCGACTTTCCGCTTCCCGTACTCCCTATAAATGCCGTTGTCTCACCTGGTTTCGCAGTAAAGGAAATATCCTCCAACACATATTCTTCTGCTCCCGGATAACGGAAGGATACATGATCAAAGCAAACCTCTCCTTTTCCCTCTTCCGAAAATGTTTTTGCTTCCTTTGGATCGTGAATCAGCGTCTGACTCTTTAAGACTTCATCCACACGCTCTGCTGACACCGCCGCTCTTGGGAGCATTACAGAGATCATACAAATCATCAGGAAGGACATAATAATCTGCATGGTATACTGAATAAATGCCATCATATCTCCCACCTGCATTGCTCCATCATTGATGCTGTGTCCGCCAACCCAAACGATCAGTACCGTCACTGCATTCATAATTAACATCATCATCGGCATCATAAACGTCATCGCACGATTTACAAATAAGTTCGTCTTCGTCAGATCTTTATTTGCGCCGTCAAATCTTTCTTCCTCATATTCCTGCGTTCCAAATGCTCGGATTACCGGAAGTCCCGTTAAAATCTCTCTGCTGACCAAATTCAGGCGGTCAATCTGTTTCTGTACAATCTCAAATTTAGGCATTACCAAAACAAAGAGTGCAATGACAACCAATAGGATCATCAAAATTCCAAGGCCGATAATCCAACACATATCCACATTTGTATTAAAGACTTTCCACACTCCGCCTGCTGCCATAATCGGCGCATACAGAACCATCCGAAGCAGCATAACCATCAAAAGCTGAATCTGCTGAATGTCATTGGTACTTCTCGTAATCAAAGAGGCCGTTGAGAACTTATCAAATTCCGCATTGGAAAATCCAACCACCTTCCGGAATACATCGCGTCTTAGCCCCTGACCGATCCCCGCTGCAACCTTGGATGCCATCAATCCCACGAGAATACTTGCCAACATTCCAAGCGCTGCCAGCCCCAGCATCTTCGCTCCGGTCTGCATAATATAGGAAGAACTCATTTTCCCTGTATCAAGACCAATATTCTCGTATGCTGCCTTTACATAGACAGTAGCTGCCTGCTCTGTCATCGTCTCTGGCAGCTTAGCCATCTGTTCTTCCATCTGATCAATCATAGGGTCCCTCTGCTTTGGATCCATCATACCGATCATTTCATACAAGGTCATGCTGTCTACATCCGGCAGTTTCGTCTCTGTCTGAGACTGAACTTCCGCCTGCATCTGAGCCTGTGGCACTGCCTGCATCTGCCCCTGGGCTGCTGCCTGCATCTGTTCCTTCATCTTCTGACGCATTTCTTCTTCCATCTGCACTGCTGTATCGCTTCCAGAATCAATTCCTGATACCATCATCATAGGTACAGCCAAAACAGACGCCAGCTCTTCTTCCTGCTCTTCTTTTACCGACTCTTTTAACGCAAGAACTTTTCCATCATAATCATATGATTTTTGACTTTCTTCAAACGCCTCCCGCACCGTCTTCTGCTGCGCAGACGGCACAAACAAAAGCAGATGCTCCAAATCCTCCTTCGCAATTTCATCTGGTACTTTTTCCGTAATTCCGCTCTGCTGGATTCCAACATTTACGATATCCGATGTATACGTCGGTAAAGACAGATCACAATATGCCTGCACCATCAGCACCATCAGAATCATAAGTACAGAACCTGAATACGGCTTTAAAAATCGAAACAATTTCTTCATATTCTGCTTCCTTTCCTAAGTTTTCTCTAAAATCCATGCCTGCCGGAATGTCTGGTCTCTTTCATCAAAGCACAAAGATCCATGCCCTTTAAGTCTTTTGATGCGAACAGATTATCCCGCATCTGCATGGTAAGCCGCCGAAACAACAGGCGCTCTTCTACAGACATTCCATGGTGAAGAAGGTCCTCCATCTCTTTTAATATATTTTCTAAGGCTTCTACACACTGGATTCCTTTCTCTTTCAGATAAATCCTTACAATCCGCTGATCCTCCTGATCCGGCTTTCGCAAGATGTATTCCCGGCTCTCCAGTTTCTTAAGCGCTACCGTCATCGACGGCGGTGTAATTCCGATCTTTTCCGCCAGCTCCCGCTGCGAAATCCCTTCATGCTTATTCAGCAAAAATAAGATACCCGCTTGGCTTGGCTTCAAATCCAAAGCTTCCATCCGCTTCATTGCCTGATATTTACTCAAATGTAAAATCTGATGGAGCAACAAAAAAACTGACGTATCCTGCATTCCGTTCATATCATCCCTCCTGTCAATATTTCCAAAATCAGACTCAATTTTAAAATCAATTAGAAGTCTAACTATTATATTAGTAATTATCACAATATGTGTCAATGAATTTATGATTATTTAAGAATTAATTGGGATATTTTACAAGAAATTAATTAGATAGGAAAGTAATAACCGCCATCGGGGGACGTGTACGTTTTAAAAAAACTCCGTCCCCGATGGCGGTTCACCCTGTCCCTTTATAAATTATCTGAATCTAAAATGATTGTAAATGGTCCGTCATTTATCAGACTTACTTTCATATCTGCTCCGAATTGTCCACGTTCTACCATTTCTACCTGCTCTTTACATTTTTCAATAATGTATTCATACATCTCTTCTGCCATCCCCGGAGCCCCAGCCTCGATAAAGCTTGGTCGATTTCCTTTTTTGCAGTTTGCATACAGTGTAAACTGAGAAATCAAAAGCAGACTTCCACCCACAGTATCCAAAGACAGATTGGTCTTCCCCTGCTCATCTTCAAATATTCTCAGCCCCAGCATTTTTTTGATCATTTTATCAGCAATCTCTTTTGTATCGGAATTGCTGACTCCAATCAGCACCATAAATCCTTTTCCAATACTCCCAAGCACTTCTCCATCAACTCTAACTTCACTTTCCTTTACTCTTTGAATCACAAAACGCATCTATTTTCCCTCCTGTACTTCTTTGACCATCTGTGCATAAGCAAGGTCTTCATATCCCATTGCAAGATATAGCTTTTTTGCCCTTAAGTTATCCGGCTCAATTTCCAAACGAATCCGCTTTACCGTCGGCGCAATCTTTTCATCCACATAGGTGAAAAATTCTTTTCCCAGACCCTGGCAACGGAACTGTGGTCGAATATACAGTTCCTCTAACCACACGACCTTTCCCCCAGCCTCTTGCGAAAAGGTATAACTGGTTAATCCATACCCCGCCGGCTCTCCATCTTTTTCCAAAATATATCCTTTTGCATATTCTTCGGAACGCATCATTTCCTCCCACGCTGCCTCCCGATATGATTCTGGAATCGAATGCAGCACTGCTTCAGAATTATAAAATTCCTCCGACATTTCCATATATAACTGTCGATCCTCTTTTTTGATCTCTCGAATCATTGTTGATTCCCCCTTCCTTTTTTCTTTTTATCCTTAAATATTTATCGCCTTCATTCCGAAAACCGTGCCAAAATAGCCGCAGTAAAATCAATACATTCCCTTTTCATCTGCGTACATTCAGACAACATCCGTATTATAGCATATGAATGCATCCCGGTGTATAACAAATCCAAAATCAGATACACTTTATACTAGGAGAATTTAAAAAATGAAAAAATTTCGGACATTCTTTTTTACCTGCGGTATCCTAATGGCCGCAAGTGAAATTTGGAAACAATTAACCCTCACCTTCCTGATCAACCACGGAGCTTACGACTGGTGGTATTTCCCATTCCAGCTGTGCAGTATCCCTATGTATATCTGCCTCATTTGGCCTGTCATTTCAAACAAAAAATATCCACGCCTGCATCAGATACTTCTCACTTTTCTGATGGATTACTGTCTTCTGGCAGGAATATTTGCATTCTTTGACACCAGTGGCATGCATTATGACTATGCTCCTTTAACCCTCCATTCTTTCCTGTGGCATATCCTGATGATCCTGATCGGTATCACCGCCGGACTGACGCGCCAGGCTGATTACTCTTTATCCGGTTATTTAGGCGGCACTCTTCTCTATGCGGGACTATGTGGGACTGCTACACTTTTCAATCTCACTCTATGCCAATACGGAAATCTCAATATGTTCTACATCAGCCCACACTATCCAATGACACAGGTCGTATTTTCAGAAATCACTAAACAATTCGGAAATTCCATTGGCATTTGGAGTTATCTACTTTCTATCCCTGTTGGCGCAGGGGTTTTCCACATGATGTGGAAAAAATGGGCCAAGTAAATGATCATCGGGGACGTGTTCTTTTGCAAAAAACTCCGTCCCCGACTACAATTCAAAACTATTCCGACTCTTTTTCACTCGCCCCTACCACAACCGAACATGCAATATCTCCGGTAATATTCGTTGCGGTTGGTGCCATATCCGTAATCCTATCAATTCCTGCCACCAGTCCAATTCCTTCCAACGGTATTCCTACCGACTGCAATACCATAGACAGCATAACCATGGCTGATCCCGGAATTCCCGCAGCGCCCACAGATGCGAAAGTACAAGTCAATACAATTGTGATTTGCTGTACCAATGTCAATTCAATTCCATACACATTCGCAATGAACAACGCACAGATTCCCTGATAAATTGCGGTTCCATCCATATTAATTGTAGACCCAAGCGGCAGTACAAAGGAACGCACCGGTTCGGACACGCCCAAATCTTCCGCCGACTTCATCGAATATGGAAGGGTTGCGGAACTGCTTGCTGACGTAAATGCAAACACGATCGCCTCCGCAGATTTCCGGAAAAATTCTCTCGGTCCGATTCCGGAAAATATTTTTACGGATGTGGAATATACAATCAATGCATGAAGCACACACACTCCATAAACTGCCAACACCACGCTGATCAAAGGCAGCAATACTTTCAAACCGTTTTCCGCAACAATTGGCGCAATCAGCGCAAACACTGCTATCGGAGTAAATTTCATAATCACCCCTGTAATCGCATACATCGCTTCCGCCAATGAATCAAATGCACGGTAAATTGGTTTCCCCTTTTCTCCGATCATCATAATACCGCCGCCAATAATAATGGCAAATGCAATAATCTGAAGCATCTCACCATTTGCCAATGCTTGAATCGGATTAGCAGGAATAATATTAATCAGCGTATTGATGATCCCCGGATTCTCCGGAATCGTCACCTCCGCCACATCTCCTGCAATCTCAAATCCTTTGCCAATATCCAGAATATTCGATGCCAGCACTCCCAATGTTGCCGCACAGGCTGTTGTACACAAGAAATAAAGCATCGTTTTTCCACCGATTCTTCCAATCTTTTTCGCATCTCCAATCCCACATACACCAACAATGATCGATGAAAATACCATCGGTACCACAATCATTTTGATACAATTTAAAAACAGTGTTCCAAAGGGGCCAATATACGCCTTTGCAAGTTCTGCATGATTCTGCAGCGCAAGTCCAGCTGCCACACCAAATGCAAGGCCTATCATCGTCTTGACAGGCATGCTTAATTTTTTCTTTTTCATATTCATCTCCTCTTTCGTCTATTCCTTTAATTAGTTAGTATATCACATCATTAAAGTGTATGCCACTAAAACTTTTACACTAAACATTCCTGTTGAAAAATCATTATGGATAGCTTGCATTTTTTCGTCCTCTTTGCTACTGTGGTAACAGATAGGCGCATACATCATTTGCAGCGTCGTAAGGAGGTAGGATTATGACACTTAAAACATTGTTAAAACTGCCCGGCTTCTTATATGAAGTAAACGGACATTATTATTATCTTGGAAAATGGATTTGCAAAGAATGTACCGAGATCAAAGCTACCGACTGCGTATCCATGTACCACATGTGCAGAAATGGACAGGAAGAACCGGACACCGCTATGTATTTTCAAAAAATCCGTGCGTTCAGTGATTTCGCGCTGGAGATTCCTTATAACCCAGCTCAGATTCAGACAGATTTATCCCATCTTCTGACCTCTTTAACGGATGCGGATCAAAAATCTTTGGATATCCAAATCCAGAAATTTACAGAAGATCTGGAAAAATACACTGGCCAGACTATTTCTTAATCACAAATAAAAAGACTGTAGCAGGAATCGGGAGTTTATTGTATCCTCTCGTCCTCTCTGCCACAGTCTTTTTCTTAAAATCCGGTAATATATTTCATAGCTAACTATGTATTATCCATTCATCTTCTCTAAACGTTTCAATTGTTTTCTATCCTCTTAACCCGGCAATCAATCGCCTTGGATAAAGAAGAAGATCCAATCCATCCTCTATGGAATTCACACAGAGATCCGCCTCCCTCATAAGCCCGGCATAAACGCCTTCCCGATCCATAACTGCAATGGAAAGCATCGCATCTCGAAGCATTTTCACATCATTCCTCCCATTTCCAATACAGACACAATGCTGCTCTCCAAGCTTTTTCAAAATCTGATGCTTTGCCTCAAGCGCACTCCCTTCTGGAAATGTATACACCTCTGCTTTAAGCCCTTCACACTTCTGCCTGGCTGTCCCATGTGTATCAGCCGTCAGCACATATACGGATAACCGCTTCGCTAATTGATTGATCCGTTCCTTCACCCCGGTTCGTATCTCTCCATCGACAGCAAGCGTTCCATTGTAGTCCACTAACAACGTATCTAATTCCAATACTTGGTATCCCGGTATATCAATAATCACTTTTTTCACCTTCTGTTTCTCTTTCTACTTTCTGTTTCCATAGTAAACATTTCTGAAATAAAAATCAAGTTAAGACTTCTACAAAAAATACTCATAAACCCCTTGACATTTTCTGTGTTTATATGGTATAAATATCTAGTGCGATACAGCACACACTTGATACAGGGGATTGGTCAAGTGGTATGATAGGGGTCTCCAAAACCTTTGGCGGGAGTTCGATTCTCTCATCCCCTGCTTTAAAAAGCCTTAAGAACTGCGTAAAATCGCTGTTTTAAGGCTTTTTTTGTAAGAAAATAAACAGTACTCCCTCATATGATTTCAATTCGAGCACATAGACTAATTTCTACATGCCCTAACACTTCAATATTAATTTTTCTTTATTACAATCTCTTCAGAAAGCTGGACGTTTCATCTTTTCATATCAAAAATCATTCTACTATTTCAAATATTATGCCAGTAAATGAACCTATTTCAATATTTAACATTCCTTTAATCCTCTTAACAACTTTCTCCCTCTTATACTTTTTATCACCACCATAAATCTCGTTATTGCTTGCCAAAATCAGTTTCAAACGCTTTATATCACCTCTGTTCAACTCATATTCCTGCTTTTTATCGAAAAAAGTAAGTAATACTAAGAATCGCTGTTTTTTACATCTTCTCTCATAAACATAAACACACGTTTCTTCCTGATGATAGTCTCCACATATAAATCCATCTTTTTCGTAATCCGGCTCATATAATGTAGGATTATTCTGATAAGCAAAATTAAGGTCTTTCATGTATCGTGCAAAAGAATCGTGTTCTGGATATTTAATAATACCCCAATCCTGTTCTCTCTTTTCATCCCATTCTCTAAATTGTGCAATCTCATTCCCCATGAAATAAATCGAGTAGGAGGCGGTGACTAACCGCCGTCCTCTCACACCACCGTGCGTACCGTTCGGTACACAGCGGTTTCAATAGTTGACGTGCACAGACTGATAAGCTGTGGCTAAATCATAGAAGCCACTGTTTATCAGTCTTTCTTTTGTCATAGCTTTCTTGACTGTCGTCAGATTTGCACAGTACCAGTGTCCTCTTCGACAGTTTGCTGCCATATTCGCATAGTATTCGTGTACTCCCATCTTAATCAGATTTCTCTTCTTGGTTTTAGGAAGTTTCCACTGTTTCCATATACACATGCGTATTCTGTGATAGAGCCAACTATTGATATCATCGATGTTGTTCTTCATGCTCGCAATACCGTAATAGTTAAGCCACCCTCTTACATACACCTTGATTTTCTCAAGGCTCGGCTTGATTGACTGACATGACCTACGGGAAGATAACTCTTTCAGTCTCGACTTAAACTTCTTCCATGACTTCGGATGAACTCTGACATAAATGCCACTTCCGTTCCTTCCCAATGCAAAGCCAAGAAACTTAAAATTTCGGATTGCAAACACGCTGACTGTACGGCTTTTCTCTCGATTCACTGTAAGTTTCAGTTTCTCCTCAAGGTATTTCGTACTGTTTTCCAAGAGCCTCTCAGATGCTCGCTTACTCTTTGCAAGAAGCACTATATCGTCTGCATATCTTATACATGGCACACCTCTCTTCAAGAGTTCCTGATCGAATTCATTGAGATAGACATTTGCAAGCAATGGTGATAGATTTCCACCTTGTGGTGAGCCTTCCTCTGTGTCGATGACCACTCCATTTTCCATTACACCGCTTTTCAGGTAGCGCTTTATCAACTGTACTACACGTTCATCTTTTATATTCTTTCTGAGAAGATTGATGAGGATTTCGTGATTAAGAGTATCGAAGTACTTTGACAAGTCAAGGACTACAGCAAATGTATAGCCTTGCTCTGCATACTCCTTAACCTTAAGTACAGCATCCTTGGCACTTCTGTTCGGACGATAGCCATAGCTACCATCTGCAAACAGTGGTTCATAGATTGGCACTAACTGTTGGGTTATTGCCTGTTGAAGTGTACGGTCTATCACTGTTGGTATGCCAAGCTTTCGCATACCACCATTCGGTTTTGGAATCTCAACTCGTCTCACTGGAGACGGAGTGTACTTTCCACGATAAATGTAGTTAGTTAACTCTCGTTGATGTTCCTTCAAATACGGAAGAGCCTCCTCAATGGTCATACCATCAATTCCTGGCGCTCCCTTGTTTGCCTTAACTCTCTTATACGCTCTGTTAAAGTTGTCCTTGTACAGTATCGCTTCCAAGAGTTTCGGCTGTGCACTGTCTCTTTCTTTCCATATCCGATTAAACGACCTAGACGCTTTCGCATACCCTTCGTGTTCCGCACTATCTCTTTGCGAACAGCCATTGTTTTCAATGTTTTCTGTCATAAATAGTCACTCCTCCTTTCTCGGTTATACTCAAGACTCCTACTGATTCGGTCCTTCACCTCTCGGCTACTATGACTTCTGCTGACTCCTGTGCGTTCAGCACTGCCTTGCTTTTTTCTTGTACAGTGGTTGCCTCTTTCAAAGCGTTCCACACAGGTCTCCCTGGGTACCACACGTTTCTTCCTCTCCACCCATCTGCCTCATCTATCATACATGTTTCCGTGTAGTTATTGGGCTTCAACTTGAGTTGCAGTCTTACCCTCATGCATGACCTCATATGAGGTTTCTGTTCGTCAGACCAGAGATTTGCCCGTGAGTTAGTATGTTCCTCACATCCAGCTTCCTTCAGATTCCATCTCACGATGGACACCCTTGCCTTCGGCTATATCCTTCCCACTACCGGGCGAATTCGGGACTTTAACCCGTTAGAAACGTGCGCCGCCAGGCGCACAACATATAAAAGCAGCTTCCTGTTCCCGGTCATTCCACCGGAAACAGAAAGCTGCTTCTTCTCTTATCTTCTTTTCTTCTCTGAAACCCTACCAGTCTGTATAAATATCAATCACTCCACTGGCACATCCGGAATCATACACAATTCCCGTTCCCAAAGATGTCTCCACCTTCGTTCCCTTTGGATGATCACTGCTTGCCAGACACAGATAATTATTAATATCACGAATGGTTCCGTCATCCGCCACATGGCGTCCTGGAATGTTCAATCCATGCCCCGGCAATACTCTTTGTGAATAATAGGTTTCTTTATGTCCGTTAAAATAAACCACTCCTACAAACGGATTCAGCTGTCCCGGACCAGATGGATAATTATATTTACCGCTGCCGGAAGAACCACTGCTTCCTGAACCGCCTCCATTTCCGGAAGATCCTGCGTTCCCGGAATTATTGGCCTGAAGCTTCTCAGCCTCTTTTCTTGCCGCCTCTGCCGCTTTTTGAGCCTTCAGTTCTTCAATCTTCGCAGACAAAGATGCCAAATCAGTGGATGCCTCCGACGCCTTAGCTGTTAACTCTGCCTCTTTTTGGGTCAGGTCATTTTCCAAATCTACATATGCCTGCTGCTGCTCCTTCAGATGCTTCTCTTCATTTTCAATATTTTTCCGAAGCGTCTGCAAATCTGTCAGCATATCTCTGTCGTAGTCATTGACCGTAGTAATGAAATCAACCTTATTGATGAAATCTGCCATACTCTCTGCTGAGAAAATCATTCCCAACATGGATTCTCCGCTGTTTTCATAAATATACTGAATCCGCAGCTTCATATCTTCATACTGCTGCTCTTCATTATTCTTCGCAATCAACAACTGCTCCTGAGTCTTCTCAATCTCACCATTAATTGCTTCCATCTGTACTTCATTGTCTGCAATCTGGCCCCCGATTTCAAGAAGCTCATTATTTACATTGTCCAATTCACTCTGTAAATCAGAGGACTGGGTTTCCATATTGTCCAACTCATCCGCATGAACAATTGTCATCGGGCAAAGTAAAGCAAGTACACATGTGCCGGCAAATACCGTCTTCTGTAACCGTTTTAAGTGTCCCTTCATACTGTTCTTTCCTTTTCTGTTTTAAAATATGGTTGCATTTCCAACCTCATCTTATGAATATCTGCATTATTGTACTATTTTTCTTCTAAATTGTCAAATCTCTGTTTGAGACCTTTTGCATCACACTGCCCGAAACCCATTTGTATCATACGCCGATAATAGAAATCCTTTCTGGAACATCCGGCTCGTCCTCCACCAGCGCATGCACAGGCACATGCACATGCGCAGCCTCCGCCTCCGGAGCGTCCGTGTCCATAATAAGTACCGCTCCTTTTTACGTAAGCCGTCCCAAGACCAGAATGTCTTTCGTAATTATCTTTCTGAAACCATTTTTTCCGAAATGCATACATTACAACCACTGTTAAGGGCAGCACTGCCATACATCCCCCAAACATAACGATTGTCATGACCATATCCGCCTGGCTTCCCTCTCTGGCCCTCTTGTTATAATCATCACAAAACGCATATTGATTTTTAGGATACTCCATCTTTATACTTATTTTTTCTCCCGGTTTAAGGTTGGAAAACCTTTCTATATACCACTTTTCTCCATTTAAACTGGTTTCCTCCATAGAAGAAAGCGTTCCTTCCTCTGCCTTCCAAGCAATTGCCAGCTCCTTAATTTCCATCTCATCAAACCACCCCGGCGTAAAAGTATAGCGGTAGGCATCCTTATCATTTTGATACATTTGATGCTGATGAATCGAAAATTTCATCCGAACCGACTCACCCTCCCTGTATTCCCGGTCAAGATCAATCCGAACATATTCTCCATCATCTACATAATAGGAAATCTCATCGATACTGCCGCTTAGCGGCGTGATCTCTTCTACATATTCATTCGGAATTCCGATCTTCACCCACTCAAGCGGCCCTTCACTGGTATCATCTAGTACCTTCCAATCAATTTCATATGTAATGTCAAGAGACCCATCATCCCGTGTTTCCAGCCAAATAGATTCCCTCTCGATCTCGTCAAGAGGCTGCTCTTTGGCTCTTGCATTTTGGCCAAACACAAAAAAACACAGACATAACAGGAGAACTCTCAGACAGCTTTTTATCCATCTATTCTCTGTCCTCATGTATTTCCTCCTCCCAAAGCGGGCACTTCTTAAACATCTTTGCCGCATATTCCCGATATCTCCTGCATTTTGGATTTTTCCAAATCTTTTTCCAGTCATCCAGCAACATATCACCCAAAATCTCCCGATCCAGACAACTCTGACATGCTACCGCTTTTCCGTCCGGTGTCACTGCCATATTACTAAGTGCCGCTCCACAGGATGGCGTCTCCATTCCTCTTTCCTGAAAGAAGGACTCTGAAAGCCATCCCGGAGATGTAAACGTAATCTCCATCTGATTTTGAAAGCAAAATTCCGCGGCATCCCCTACACACCTGGCAATCTCTTCTTTAGACAAACGCATAGACGCCGATGCTTCTGTCTTTGCATTTCCCGTTGGTATCAACCCAGAACAGGTCACGTAGACAACGCCAAGTGACTTAAGAAACTTTACTGTTTCTACATAATCTTGATTTTGCGTGCACAATGGTGTATTCACATTAACAGACAACCCAGCGCTGACCGCATTTTTAATTCCTTCTACTGTTTGATCAAAATGCTTAGAACCTGTCAGGCAATTATGGATATCACGGTTATTTGAATATAATGTAATCTGGACATTATCTAGTTCTGCCTCCCGAAGTTTCTTACAATACTCTTTCGTCAACCTTATTCCATTCGTATTTAAACGAGTAATGAACCATTTCGCTTCTCCAATTAGCTCTGGCAGATCCTCTCTCATGGTCGGCTCTCCTCCCGTGAAAGTAAGCTGTACAATCCCTGCATTCCGGCACGCTTGGATTACCTTTTTCCACTCCTGTGTCGTCAGCTCTTTTGTCTCTGCATACTTCTGTCCCGCTGCATAACAATGCAGGCATTTCTGATTACAGTTCCATTTCCCCTCTTTTTCCATGGAACTCACCATCAAATCCATCCGATGAGGCGCCTTCATATAAGGCGCATATTCTCCAATACTCATTTGCCCAATCTTAAGTTTCGGCTCTCTTCCTCTTGCAATATCTTCAAAAACTCCCGCCATCTGATCCAGATCTTCCATCAGTCGTTCTCTGGAAGCAGACGGATATACCTTCTGAACCTCGCTGCACGTCTCGTCTAAAAGCTCATCCAATTCCTCCTCCGTCATGGTTTTCTCCCCGTGTTCATTCAGATGCCGAATAAACTCAGTAAGCAAAATCGCCCAGGACTCATTAAGCGGCAGGATCTGATTCCCATTCAGAATTACCACCGACGGCACGAATTTCCACAAAGAAAATCTAGGTGGAATCAAATGAATCCGAATTGCCCCCGGGCCATCTGGATTCCATGTCGTATGTACCATTTCTTTCCAGTTTTTCCATTCATAATATTTTTCACGTAACATGAAACTCCTCCATCTTATACCGCCAGATAAACCCAAAACCAAAACAGATACAACAAAATGTAAACGGCTGTCACAATCCAAACTCTGGTATAGGTAACCTGCTTCACCTTCACTTCCAAATGCGGATATTCCTTCAGTTCTTCATCAAGCCTGGCTCTTGCTTTCCTTCCCCACTCTGTCTTGTGAAACATCGTAAAAAGAAACGTAAGCTGTAAAACAAGAGCCATAACCGTCATCATCATCATCTCCAACCCACCAATTGACGCCAGCAAAAAGCCATGAATCAGCGCACAAACCAAAATCCATCTTCCACTCGTCTTACGCATTTTCGAAAAATAATAATTCCTATCAAGGATATCCTTCATTCGGTTCGTCATTTCCGGCAGCGGAGCCGGAAGTTTCTCATTTAAAAATGCAATACATTCCCTCTGTTTTCGTTCCCGTCTCTTCTCTCCAATCTCATACTGAAGCTTTAAAAATCCCTTTTCCCCAATCGGAATACAGAACATCTCTTTTCTGACCTGTATCCTTCTTGTTTGAAGTGTCATCAGGATCTCGTCATAGGGAATCACTTTTTTCTTCCAGCCGGCCACTTCAATCCGATCTTCATAAAACAGATACTCCTGCCGATCCAAATATTTTAAGATTCCTTTTTTCCCCAATTGCAGTCCCAGAAAAATAATTCCAAGAACGATAAGCCTTACCACCATCGCTCCACCTTCGCTGAAAAACAGAACCATTATAAGTAAAATACAGAATATCGTTCCCAGCGTTCCATTAAAAAATCTTCGGACTGCGTTTGTATTTCGATATGCTTTTACCACTGCCGTTTCCATTTGTGCCACCTCCTAGCTCATTATCCATATCTTATCATTTTTCCTTTAACCAGTCATCAAAAAAGACCTTCTGACATCGGAAATTTTCAAAAACAAAAATTCCCGATGAAAGAAGATCTGATCTTTCTTAACGAACAGTCTGTGCACAGCCTGTTCCAATATTCATTTTCCGAAATGCCTGTACTAATGCTCTCCCAAGAGCCGTCACCAGCACTGCCGCCGCAACCGCCTCTGGAATTCCCGACGCCGTTACCGTTCCCATAATCAGTCCCCATACGGCTGTAATACCAACCTCCTTGGCTTCTGCATACTGCTGTGCAAATAGTAAATAAATACTGCCCATAACAGAAATCGTATTTACCATAGAACCGACAAATCCTACTACCGGAAGTGCAATCCAGTTGTTTACATGCATCTTTTGTAAGAAATTCCACAACCATCCTGCCACTACTCCTATTAACACTCTACATCCGACTGAAATCCAGATCGCTTTCAGCGCTCCCGGTATCCCTGTCGTACTCATAAAAGGAGAGAATGCAAATGATAAAAGAGTCGGTGCCATCGTATTACTTATTAACGAACATACTCCAAATACCGCTCCCAACATTGCTCCTGCAGAAGGTCCTAACAAGATCGCTCCGATAATTACCGGAATGTGTACAGTTGTCGCCTTAATAATAGGGAGCTGAATCATTCCAAGCGGCGTATTTGCCAACACGATAATGATTGCTGCCATAAGTGCAACACTGACTAACCAACGAGTGTCGTGTTTCTTTGTTTCCATTATTCAATTCCTCCTTGTTATCATTCTCGCTAGGCGAGATACAATACAATTACTTTGCTAGTATAACATCTATACCTACTTATCAACAAGTATTATTTTTCAATTCTGTCCTTGAAAGATAACGAAAAACAGGATATAGTGATAATTAATGATTCTAACAATTCTAATAATTTTTGCAGGATTTTTTTGAATTTGACATTATATAAGAAAGGATTAAGTTGCTATGTTAACAGGAAAAACCATTCTTCTTGGGGTTACCGGAGG
Organism: Dorea sp. ICN-14282; assembly: GCF_037890115.1. Lineage (NCBI taxonomy): Bacteria > Bacillati > Bacillota > Clostridia > Lachnospirales > Lachnospiraceae > Dorea > Dorea sp. ICN-14282. The sequence continues at coordinate 1,120,313 of NZ_JBBKBH010000001.1, forward strand.
CATTGCCGCTTATAAAAGCGCATCCCTTGCCAGTCTCCTTGTCAAAGCCGGAGCAGAAGTCCGCGTTATTATGACGGAGAATGCCAAGAATTTCATTACTCCAATTACATTCGAAACTTTAACCGGACACAAATGTATCACTGATACCTTCGACCGAAATTTTGAATTTAGCGTAGAACATGTATCTCTTGCACAGAAGGCAGATGCCATTATGATTGCGCCCGCCACCGCCAATGTGATCGCTAAGCTCGCACATGGTCTGGCCGATGATATGCTGACAACAACCGTTCTTGCAAGCAAGGCTCCTAAGATCATTGCCCCGGCAATGAATACAGGTATGTATGAAAATCCTGTCACCCAGGACAACCTTGCTCTGCTTCAAAAGTACGGCATGGAAGTCGTCACTCCCGCAAGCGGACGCCTTGCCTGCGGAGATGTGGGTGCCGGAAAAATGCCAGAACCTGAGACATTGATTGAATATATCTATAAAGTCTGTGCCTGCAAAAAGGACATGACCGGAATGAAAGTTCTGGTCACAGCAGGCCCAACTCAAGAAGCTTTGGATCCTGTCCGCTACTTAACCAATCATTCTTCCGGAAAAATGGGATATAATATCGCAAAGATCTGTATGCTTCGCGGGGCAGATGTCACACTGGTAAGCGGCAAAACTGCACTGGCTGCACCAATGTTCGTCCGTACTATTCCTGTCACTTCTGCAAAAGACATGTTTGACGCCGTCACCTCCCATGCTCCAGAAATGGATCTTATCATCAAAGCGGCAGCTGTTGCCGATTACCGGCCAAGCCATATCGCCGATGAAAAGGTGAAAAAATCGGACGCAGAGCTTGCAATTCCTCTGGAACGCACTGACGATATTCTGAAATATCTGGGAGAGCACAAGCGGCCAGGTCAATTCTTGTGCGGATTTTCCATGGAGACCGAGAACATGTTAGAGAATTCGCAAAAAAAATTGCAGAAGAAAAAGCTCGACATGATCGTAGCCAATAACTTAAAGATGGCAGGCGCTGGTTTCGAAACGGATACCAATATTGTTACATTTATTACCCCTGACACAGTTACAGAACTCCCCATCATGGGTAAAGATCAGGTGGCTTTCCGATTGATTGACAAGATTTTAGAATTAAAAACTTTCTAATAAAACAAATAAGGAGCTTTCTAATATGAACGAAAAACTTTCATTTTCAGAAATTAAAGAAGACGTTAAAAATGTCATCACCCGAAACGAATCGGGGATGACAATGAATCAGATTGCAGAGGAGCTGTCACTTTCTCTCGATTATATAGAAACCATTCTGACCTGCGCTCAGGGATTTATGGAAGATGACATGGAAGCAGCAGCTCATCTTGTAGAGATGAGCCTGTAGGCTCTATAATGTCGGAGGCCGCAAATTACATCGAATGACAATCTCTACTTTCGTCCCTTTGTTTTTTTCACTATAAATATCAAACTTTATCTTCTCATCAAAGAAAAGCTTCAACCGATGGCAACAATTATAAATTCCTATATGATCTACCACGGCCTCCTGCTCACTCAGAAATAATTTTTCTTTGATATTTTGAAGTATCTCTTCAGGAATTCCTACTCCGTCATCCTCCACCTTAATAATAACCGATTTTTTTTGCTTTTTACAAACAACCGAAATACTTCCCCCTTGTACTCTCTGTAAGATTCCATGCTCAATAGAATTTTCTACCAGTGGCTGAACAGAAAAAAAAGGTATTGAAAAATTTTTTAACATCTTTTCGCAAGATACTTCGTACTTTATCCTTGACCCAAAACGAATCTTTTGAATAAATAAATATTTTTCTATATAATCAAACTCTTCTTCAATCGTTACATAAGTTTTTAAATTTCTTAAATTGTAACGCATCATTCCTGCAAAAGAATTTAACATTTTTTCTGCCTTTTCATATTGTTCTAATGCTACCATTCTAGATGCCGAATTAATTACATTAAAAATGAAGTGTGGTGTCACTTGTTTCTGCAGCATATTTAATTGTGCATCCTTCAACTGATTTTCTAATTCTGCCTGCTTTTTCTCATAGAGTAAAAATTTTTCCTGTGCTTGACGATATGCAAAATTCTGCAAAATATAATTAGAAATATTGGCTAGAGCAGTGGCAACCGCCTCAATCTGCTGTGGTGTTAGTGTTTTAATCCTTTTATAATATTCTGATAATTTTTTATCCGACAACCACCCTGAAACATTGGAATGAAAATCCTGTGGATAATATCCTTTTTCTGAACAGAATACTTGACCAGCCGTCACTGCTCCTGCATAACATCCATCACAAATTAAAGGGATCTCAATATTTACAAGCCCTGCATGACAGATATAAATACTTGGCTTTTGTGTCTTTAATGCAATATGCACTGCTTGACAATTAGATCTTGCACAGTACCTTGCACCCTCCTCTGTACCGTTTATCTGTTTACAAAAATCGGTAAAATTACTTCCTTCTCCGATGTGCTTTCCTTCCTTATCTATAAAAACAACACCAAAACCTGTCGCATACGCAAACGACTCCTGAATTTCCTGTTGAAATTCTTCGGTAACAATATCTCTCAAGTCCATGTTATTTCTCACTTTCCTTTTTGTATTCCATCGGTGATTTTCCAACTAGGTTCTTAAACACTCTATTAAAATGAGAAATATTAATAAACCCACACTCCATTGCAATTTCCTGGATGCTCCGTTCTGCTTTTATAAGTAATCTTTTTGCATTATCAATTCTTTTTTTATTAACATAATTGCAAAGTGTACATCCCATTTCTTGGTTGAACATACGCGAAAGATATGTTGGACTAAAATGAGCAATGTTTGCTAACTCTTTAAGTGAAATAGATTCGTTATAATGTCTTTCAATATAATTAATAACACAATCTAAATTTTGATTTCCTAATTTCTCTTCTCTCTCCTCTATTTCCTCTCTTTTCTTTTTCTTCAAACATTTTTTGATTGTTTCTATAATAAATGTTTCCGAAGCCGGCTTTAATAAGTAGGCATCTACTTGACATTCAATCGCTTTTCTCGCAAACTCAAATTCTGCAAATGCAGTATTTAAAATAACACAGATATCTGGAAACCTTCTTTTCACCTCTTCTGCTACCTCAAGTCCATCTTTTCCGGGCATACAAATATCTAGAATAATCACGTCGGGATTTGTCTCCTCAACTATCCTTAAGACCTCTTCACCATTGGAAGCGGTCCCTACAACATGAAATTCTTCTGAGTGCTTCCGAAACATTTTATGTAAATATTCAATCTCTATTACCTCATCATCCGCAATGATCACTTTGAACATATAGTCACCACCTTATCTCGTTATTATAATATTACCACAATTCTTTGTCATAAACCAAAGAAAATAAAAACAATTTTAACAAATAATTTCATAAAATCAGCATACTTTGATATTTTTTTATCATATTCTTCGCCTTGCTTATCAACAATCCACTTTTATATAGACATTATCTATAAAGATATTTATAATACAAACAATTCATAATTTATCACATATATAAGGAGGTATATACGATGAGAGTAAACAACCGATACGTATCATTTTACTATGAGAATGATAACGACATGGGAGAAATTAAGATTGATCCCAAGAAAACAGCGCTTTTAGTTATTGATATGCAGCATGTTTTTATTACACGACCAACCTTAGAAAACCCCACCCCCGAAGAATTGGCCGAGGCGGAAAGATGGGAGCCGTTCTTCTCTAAGATTGATTCCGTCGTTGTTCCAAATAATCAAAGATTATTGCAGGCATTTCGTGATCGGAATATGAATATATGCTTTGCAAAAATCCAATGTCAGAAAAAAGATGGAAGTGATCGTTCTTTAGATCAGAAAGCAACCGGTTATAATGAGCTTCTTCTTCCTCCAGGAACACCTTCTGCTGAAATTGTTCCGGAATTAAAGCCACTGGACGATGAGATTGTCGTTACCAAAACTACCGATAGTGTTTTAGCTGGAACCAGTCTTAGACTATGGCTTAACAACATGGGGATTGACACCGTAGTTGTTACAGGTGTTCTTACTGATCAATGTGTATCTGGAACTGTACGCAGTCTTGCCGATGAAAGTTTTAAGGTATGGCTGATCGAAGATGCTTGTATGGCTTCAACGCAGAGAATTCAAGACAATGAATTAGAGATCCTAAATAATATTTATTGTCATGTTATCAACACAGATGAATTAATTGAGGCATTATCATAATATACTCATAAAAAGGAGGGATACTATGTCAGAACCTAAATTAAAACGTAATCTAAGTTTTGTCTCCATGGTTGCTCTTGCATCAGGTGCTGTCATCGGTGGATGGCTTGCGGAGGCACCTTATTGGTTTTCAGTAACTGGAGCTGGTGCAGCAATCATTTTCCCATTGCTTGCCATCCTTTTGATTCCAATTGGTCTTACATTCTCAGAATTGACTGCAATGCTTCCATTTGCCTCAGCAGTAGATATTTGGACAACAAATGCTTTCGGACATAAAGCTGGTTGGGCGGCTCAATGGATGATGTTTCTCGTTCAAGTTGTAGAACCACCAATGATGGCATTTATTTTTATTACCGCAATTAGTTACTTCGTTCCAATTCCAGAAGGAAGCTCTGTATACGTTGCAATTGCCATTGTTATTCTTTGGTATATTATTTCAAACTTTAACATTGGAATTACTGGAAAACTTGCGAATATCTTCTTTTTTACTATGATTATCGGATCTTTGATCGTAAGCTGCTCTCTATTCTTTAGTGGTCATTGGTCCGCATCAAATATTGTAGCAGATGGCGGATTATTCCCGAAAGGTTTCCATGGGGTCTTCATTGCTATGGCTGTATTTTCACTGAAATTTATCGGATTTGAGATGACTCCTACTATGATTGAAGAAACAAATTTCCCAGTTTCCAAAATGTGGAAAGTTATTTTGTCTGCACTCTTTGTTCCTGCAATCTTATACTTCGTCGTTGTCATGGCTATCGGAGGTATGGGACCATGGACAATGGTTCAAGAAATGGGCATGCCAGAGCCGGAATTTATAAAAATGTATTCTCTACCTCAGATTATTGCCATTATTGCAATTATATCTGGTATTCTTCACGCACTGACTACTTTAATGGGCTTTTGGACTTCATCTGCGCGTGTACTTTATGGTGCCGGCCAATTAAATCAATTACCAAAAGTATTTACAAAATTAAATTCAAAAGGTCAGCCTGTAGCTGCTAACACCGTTGTTTTAATCTTTACTATTTTCTTCTGCATTTTCAGTGGTGATAACTGGGTTCAGTACATCTACGCTGTATCTTGTGTTGCTGCGGGCCTAGTATACTTTGCTTGCTGTCTAGATGCTATGGTCTTACGCAAGAAACATCCAGAGTGGAAGCGTCCTTATAGGGCTCCTGGTGGAAATCTCCTGTTTATTGCTGGTATGATCATTTCCGTATGGATTATTATTGGATCTTGTATGGAACTAAACTTAGGAGGTTACATTTCCTTATTTGCTTACTGCGCAATTGGTCTTATTATGTTCCTATTAGTTGGGCGTAAAACAAAAGATGGTAAGCATGAATATGTTACACTGACACCCGAAGATATCGGAAAAGATTATTAAAAAACAAAATTATTTTAGGGTAGTATCAACTCTTACCTAAAGTGATACTACCCTCTTTTAGCCTTTCTCTTAAATCCCAAATAAATTCAAAAAATATACTCGCGAAATCTGTCCTTACTTTCCCATATAATGATATACATTTCTTTTTTTCCAGAAAAACCAAATAGATATAAATACCGTCAGACATTCTGCAACCGGCACTGCCAACCATACACCACTGTCACCTAAACCCTTTGGAAGCAATAAAATACACACAACCAGAAAACCGAAGGTCCGCAAAAAAGAAATGATCGCAGAAACTTTTCCATCAGAAAACGCAGTAAACATTGATGACGCAAATATATTAATCCCTGCAAAAAGGTAATTAAATGAAAAGAAGAAAAAACCTCCCACCGCTATGGCAAATGTCTCCGTGTGCCGCGGCGTAAAGATTGCCACGATCAAATCGGAACCTGCCAGCGCTATTACCGTAATAATTACAGAGGAAACAACAATGAATAACACGCATATTTTGTATATCCGTCTTAAAAGAGCTTCATTCTTTCTTCCATAATTAAAGCTGAACACCGGAGCTACTCCCATAGAGAATCCCATATAGAGTGCATTAAATAGAAATTGTCCGTATAATACGATCGTGATCGCAGCAACCCCCTTCTCTCCCATCAACTCCAGCATAATAATATTAAATAAATACGTAATTACCGCATTTGATAAATTAGTTACCATTTCAGAAGATCCGTTCAGACAACTGTCTTTTAATACTTTTATATCAAAGATCGGCTTCACAAAATGGAGCTCATTTTTCATAAAAAAGAAATAAAATAGACCTATTAATGCGGGTATCAGCTGTCCCAATCCCGTTGCCAGCGCTGCACCTGAAATTCCCATATGTAAAGGTCCCATAAATATATAATCCAACACTGCATTCGTAATTCCACCGCAGATTGTCACTGCTAAACCAATTTGCGGTTTCCCTGCCGTAACAAAAAAAGTCTGAAATAACATTTGCATCATACATGCCGGAGAAAAATACAAAGAAATACTGAGATATGTGATACACTCTTCCTCAATTAACGGAGTAGAGCCAAGCATATTTACAATAGGTGTAATTGCCAGATTTCCTAAGATCATCGTTACTACTCCAAACAAAACGCCAATTATCACAAGCATAGAAAAGTTTCTTCTAGCTTCTTCTGATTTATCTTCTCCGAATTTCTTGGCAATTACAGCGCTTCCCCCGGATGCTAACATAATTCCAACAGCAATTAGTACATTTAAAACCGGAAAAACAATATTGATTGCCGATAATGCTTCACTGCCAACCAATCTGGACACAAAGATACCGTCTATAATCGTATATAATGACATAAATACCATCATAATCATAGACGGCAATGCGAATCTTAACAACGAAAATAATCTAAATTCCTGACTGATTGAATTACTCATAGTACCCCTCCTCATTTTATTTCATATGCAACTTTATATTATTCCATGTAAAATAAAGATATTTTTGGCCAAGTTATTACATAATATCATTATGAAAAACAGATGTCAATCAATATTTGCACACAAAAAAACAACCAGCTTCATGCTGATTGTCTTTAATGATG